>NZ_PJRR01000003.1 GCF_002858865.1 Caulobacter vibrioides
AAGCCTACATCCTGACCAAGGAAGAAGGCGGCCGTCACACCCCGTTCTTCACCAACTACCGTCCGCAGTTCTACTTCCGCACGACGGACGTGACGGGCATCATCAAGCTGCGCGAAGGCGTGGAAATGATCATGCCGGGCGACAACGCCGAGCTGGACGTCGAGCTGATCACCCCGATCGCCATGGAAGAGAAGCTGCGCTTCGCTATCCGTGAAGGCGGCCGCACCGTCGGCGCCGGCGTCGTCGCCAAGATCGTCGAGTAATCTCGACTTTTTAGCCACGGCTGAAGACTGCGAAGGCCCCGGAGAGCAATCTCCGGGGCCTTTTGCTTGGCCTGTGTCATGGTGCCTCAAGTCGGCTACCCGCTTGACGCCTATTCGGCTATCGCTCACCACAGAGCGCTTGGGGGGAAAGCTTGCCCATCAGCGCGCGCATTCGTGGAAAAGTCGGCGGCTATCTGTTCGCCATCTTGGCGACCCTGGTCGCCTGGGCGCTGCGCTATGCGCTGGACGACTGGTTCCCGCCCGGCTTCCCCTATCTGACCTTCTTCCCGGCGGTCGTCGTCACCGCCTATTTCGCCGGCCTGCGGCCGTCGATCCTGTGCGCCGTGCTGTCCGGGCTGATGGCTTGGTACTTCTTCATTCCTCCGTTCCACAGCCTGAGCCTCAATTTCCCTACGGCCGTGGCCTTGGTGTTCTACGCCTTTGTGGTGGCGGTCGACGTGTTCTTCATCGACGGCATGCGCAAAGCCTTGCGGCAGTTGGAGGAGGAGCGCACCCGCTACGCCGCGCTCGCCGAGAGCCGCGACCTGCTCTATCGCGAACTGCACCACCGGGTGAGCAACAACCTCCATGTCGTGGGCGCGCTGCTGCGGCTGCAAGGCGCGGGTGTTCAGGATGAGGACGCGCGCCACGCCCTGGCGGAGGCGGGCGGCCGTATCGAGCTGATCGCCAAGATCCAGCGCGAGCTCCACAACGCCGTGGGCCAGCCGGCGCCGTTCCGAAGTTTTGCTGAGGTTGTGCTGGCGGGCGCGGCCGCCGCGGCCGGCGCCAAGGTCTCCCTCGCGATCCACGGCGGCGGGCAACCGCTCCATCCGGACCAGGCGATGCCCGTGACGTTGGTGATGCTGGAGAGCTTCAACAACGCGCTTGAGCACGGGTTCGGCGAGGGAGGCTCCGGGCGTGTAGAGGTCCATCTGGACCAGTCAGGGCTGACCCACGTTCTGACCGTTCGTGACGACGGCGCCGGACCGCCAGCTGACTTCGACCCGGCCCAGTCCAAGAGCCTTGGCCTGCGTATAGTCCGCGCCATGGCCCAGCAACTGGGTGGACAGTTCGAGATGGCCAGCGAGGGCGGCTGGACGATCTGTAGGCTGAGCTACGCGCCCAAGCAGGACTAGGCCCTGGGGGGCGGCCGCCCTCGCGTGGGGCGGCCGCGCTCTTCCATAAGCCGGCTAGATGATGGACGCGCCTTTGGGCGCCTCGCGCGGCGTGATGATCCGCGCCAGCTTCGGCTTCAGCCACATCTCGAAGTCATCCACGATCTCGTAGACGACCGGCACCAGCACCAGCGACAGCACGGTTGAGGTGATCAGGCCGCCGATCACCGCCACGGCCATCGGCTGGCGGAACTCCGCGCCCGTGCCGATCCCCAAAGCGGTCGGCAGCATGCCGGCCATCATCGCCAGGGTGGTCATCACGATCGGGCGCGCCCGCTCGTGACAGGCGTCGAGAATGGCCTCGCGCTGGCTCATGCCGGCGCGCTCCTGCTCGATGGCGTACTCGACCAGCAGGATCGAGTTCTTCGCCGCCAGGCCCATCAGCATCAGGAAACCGATCAACGACGGCATCGACAGCGACTGGCCCATGACCAGCAGGCCAAAGAACGCGCCGCCGATCGCCAGCGGCAGGGCGGACAGAATGGTGATCGGCTTGAAGAAGCTGCGGAACAGCAGCACCAGCACGCCGAACACCAGGCCCACCGCCGACAGCAGGGCCACCGCAAACCCGGTGAAGAGCTCGACGAACGCCTCCTGGTCACCGGCCGAGGCGGGGGCGACGCCCGCGGGCAGGTTCTTCATGGTGGGCAGGCTGTCGACATCCGCCATGGCCTCGCCCAGCTGGGCGCCGTTGTTCAGGTCCGCCTCGACGGTCACCTGACGCTTGCGGCCAAAGCGATCGATCTTGGCCGGGCCGGCCTGGAAGGAGAGTTCCGCGACCGTGTCGAGGCGGGTGCTGCCGCCGTTGGCCGTCGGCACCCGCAGGGCGCCCAGCGCCTCCAGGTCCTGGCGGCTTTCTGCGGGCAGGCGTACGCGGATCGGGATCCGACGCTCGCCCTGGGTCATCTTGGCGACGTTGGCGTCGATGTCGCCGACCGTAGCCACGCGGGCGATGGCGGCGATGTCCGCCGAGCTGACGCCGAGGCGTGCGGCTTCGTCAGCCTTCGGACGGATCAGGATTTCCGGGCCGCTGGGCGGCGAGGATGGACGCGGGTCGGCCACGGTGGACAGGCCCTGCATCTCGCGCTCGATCTTCGCCGCCGTGCGCTCCAGCAGCGGACCGTCCTCGGAGACGAGGATGGTCTGCACCTCAGAGGAGCCCCAGTCGCCCTGCAGGTTGACCCGAGCGTCGGGGATGTCGCGGAGGCTGGCGCGGACCTCCTGCTTGATCTCGGTGACGCTCAGTTCGCGGTCGCCGCGGAGCACGATCGTGATCGTGGCGTCGCGGATGTCGGCGCTGCTCTGTCCGCCCCAGCCGCTGCCGATGTTGGAGCCGACCTGGGCGAAGACATTGGTCACCTCGGGGCGCTTGCGCATCAGGGTGGTCACCTGCTGCACCGTGCGGTCCATGTCGGCGACGGTCGCGCCCGGCGGCCCCTGGACCTTGAGATAGTAGTAGTTGTTGTTGGCGGGCGGCTGGAACGCGGTCGGCAGCAAGCCGGCCAGCATGATCGAGCCGACAAAGATCAGGCCGCCGATGATGCAGGCCAGGATCCGGTGATCCAGCGACCAGTCCAGGATGTTGCGATAGAAGCCCTCGAAGGGCTTGCGCGGATGCGGGGCCTTGGCCGGCTTGAGGAAATAGGCGGCCAGCAGCGGCGTCAGCAGGCGGGCCACGACCAGCGAGAACAGCACGGCGACGGCGACCGTCAGGCCGAACTCCTTGAAGAACTGGCCAGGCATGCCGGGCATGAAAGACACCGGGACGAACACGGCCACGATCGTGAAGGTGGTCGCCACCACGGCCAGGCCGATCGCGTCCGCGCCCTCCATCGCCGCCTGGAAGGGCCTCTGTCCGCGTGCGACGCGTTTTTCGATGTTCTCGATCTCGACGACCGCGTCGTCGACGAGGATGCCGATGACCAGAGTCAGGGCCAGCAGCGTCACGACGTTCAGCGAGAAGCCCATGAACGCCATGAAGGCGAAGGTCGGCACCAGCGAAACGGGCATGGCGAGGGCGGTGATCAGGGTCGCTCGCCATTCCCGCAGGAACAGGAACACCACCAGCGACGCCAGCAGCATGCCTTCCAGCAGGGTGTGTTCTGTGGCCTTGAAGCTGGCGCGGGTCTCGTCGACGGTCGAGAAGATCTTCACGAACGTCACGCCGGGGGTCTTTTCCGCCAGCTTGTCGATCGCCACCTTCACGCGATCTTCGACGGCGACATCGCTGGAATCCCGGGTCTTCATCACCTGGAAGGCCACGACGGGCTTGCCGTCCAGCCGCGCAAAGCCGCGCTCCTCTTCAGAGCCCTGGCCCACCTGGGCGACATCGGTCAGCTTCACATAGCGACCGCCGGCGACCGGGATGGTGATCTGACGCAGTTGCTCGATCGTCGTCGCCGCGCCCAGCACGCGCAGGGTCTGTTCGCGCCCCCCGATGCTGGCGCGTCCGCCCGGCGCATCGACGCTGAAGCTGGCCAGGGCCTGGTTCAGCTGCGGCGCGGTGACGCCGAACGAGGCCATGCGGTCGGGATCGATAATGACGTTGATCTCGCGATCGACGCCGCCGACGCGGGCCACCTGCGCCACGCCCTTCTCGCCTTGCAGGGCGCGGGTCACGGTGTCGTCGATGAACCACGACAGGTCCGTGGCGCTCATGCTCGGCGCCGAGACGGCGTAGGTGATGATCGGCGCGCTGGTGATCTCCAGGCGCTGGACGAGCGGCTCGTCCACCTCGCGGGGCAGGACGGCGCGAGCCTGGTCGACCTTGGAGCGGACCTCGTCGGTGACCTTCTGCAGGTCTTCGCCGAGGTTGAACTCGATCGTCGTGGTCGAGGCGCCCTGCACGACCGAGGAGCGGATGGTCTTGACGTTGGAGATGCTGGCCACCGCATCCTCGATCGGACGGGTGACCTGGGTCTCCATCTCGCCGGGCGCAGCGCCGCTCTGGGTGACCGTCACAGTGACGGCCGGGAACTCGACGTTGGGGAACTGCTTGATCGGCAGGCCAAGATAGGCGCCGACGCCGGCGATCATCAGGGCGATGAACACCACCGCCACCGGGATCGGGTTGCGGATCGCCCAGGCCGAGACCCGCAGCTGTCCGGTCGAGTGCTCGGCCGTGTTGTTCTGCTCGCTCATCAGCGCGCCGCCTGCTGGGCCGGACGAATGACGTCGCCGTCGGTGACGAACGCCGCGCCGCCGAGGACGATACGCGTGCCGGCGGACGGGCCTTGCACCACCTGCGCCCAGCCGCCGCCCTTCTGGCCGATCTTCACCGGGACCTGCTTGGCGCGGTTGTTGCTGTCGACGGTCATCAGGAACAGGCCATCGGCCTCATAGCGGATGGCGGATTCCGGAACCGCCGTCACGGGCGCGCCCGACGCGCCGAAGGTGGCGCGGCCAAAACCGCCGGGACGCAGGTCGGGGCGGACGGGCAGGCGAATGCGAACCTTGCCCAGGCGGCTGGTGCTGTCGACGCGCGGGCTGACCAGGCGCACAACGCCGGACAGAGCCTGACCGGCGGGCAGCGACACCGCCACCGACTGACCGGCGCGGATGCCGCCCAGGTCGGCTTCATTGACCTCCGCGTCCAGCTCCACAAGGCCGTCGCGGGCGATGGTGAACCATGGCGCGGTCCCGCCGCCGGCGATCTGCCCGGGTTGGACGCCGCGCGAGAGGACGCGGCCGCTGACCGGCGCGGTGATGGTCATGCGCGAGGCGCGCGTCCGCAGCTCCTTCAGCGCCGCCTCCTGGGCCTTGGCCTGGTAGCGGCGGGTCTCGATCTGTTCCTGGCTGAGCACGCCCTGGCCGTCGAGGCCGGACACCCGAGCGGCCTCGGCCTGGGCCTGGGCGGTCACCGCCGCCTGCTGCTCGATCTGGGCGCGCAGCAGGGTGTCGTCCAGCTGGACCAGCGGCTGACCGGCGCGGACCCAGTCACCCTCGTCGGCGTAGAGCCGTGCGACGCGATAGCCGGTCAGCTCCGAGCCGACGGCGGCCTCCTCGCGGGAGACCAGAAGGCCCGACGCCTCGATGCCGCCGCCCAGCGGGCGGGTCTCGACGCTGCCGACGCTGACCGCGCGCGCCGAAGCGCTGGCGGGCGCGGTTTCGGCGGGAGCGTCCTTCTTGCCGCCACAGGCGGTCAGGCCCACGCCGGCGCAGACCAGGGCGGTGGCGATCAGATAGCGGGTCGTCATCGGAGCGGGTCTCATTGCGCGGAAGCCTTGGTCGGGACGGCCTCGGGCGACCAACCGCCGCCAAGAGCCTTGTAGGTTTGCACGGCGCGCTGCAGCGCCTGGGTCTGAGCGGCCGTTGAGGCCGAGCGAACGGCGCGCCAGGCCTGTTCGGCCTGCAGGGCCGTCGTCAGGTCGGTGAGCCCGGCCGCAAAGCTCTTGCGGCTTGCTTCATAGGCCACGGCGGCGCGGCGTTCGCCCGCCGTCAACAGCGCCACGCGCCGCTCGTCTGCGGCCAGCTGGACAAGGGCGTTGTCAGCTTCGCCGAACGCGGTCTGGACCGTCTTTTCATAGGTGATCGCGGCCTGTTCGACCCTGGCGTTGCTGGCCTTGATGTCGGTCATCAGCTTGGGAATGTTCAGAACCGGGATCGAAAGATTGGCTCCGATCGTCCAGGCCGAACTGGTCGTCGAGGTTTGCGCGCCGGCGTCCAGGAAGCTGGGCGTGATGGCCTTGGAGATCCCGCCCCCCGGCGTCAGCGTCAGGGTAGGGAACAGCGCCAGTTCGCTGATGTTGAGATTGCCCGAGGCCGAGGCCAGGCGAGCGGCCGCCTCGCGCACATCGGGACGCCGCGCCAGCAGTTGGCCGGGCGTTGCAGCGGGAACCGGCGGCGGCTTGGCCAGCGACGCCGTGACGGGCAGGGTTTCGAGCGGATCGACGCCCTTGCCGACCAGGATCAGAAGCGTGCGGCGCGCGGCGCGGAGCTCCGCTTCCAAAGCCGCGGCCTGGGCTTCGGCCTGGGCAAGATCGGCGGCGGCGCGTTCGCCTTCGGAGGTGGCGATCAGGCCACGCCGACCCCGCTCAGCAGCGACATCGGCCAGCGACCTGGCGATCCGCACGCTTTCGCGGGCGTCATCCAGCTGGACCGCCAGTCCCCGCGCCTCGAAATAGGACTGGGCGACATTGGCGGCCAGGGCCGCACGCGCGCCCTCATAGGCGAAGCGCGCCGCGGCCATATCGTTCTTCACCACCCGCAGCGCAGCGAGGCGGCGGCCGATCAGGTCCAGCTCCCAGGAGACGTCGAAATTGGCGGAGTAGGTCTTGCTGACCCCGCCCTGGGTGAAGGCGCCGACGCCGCTTTGCTCGTTGATGTCGGTGTCGGTGCGTTGGGCCGAACCGACGAGCGGCGTCTGTGGAATGAAGATCTGGCGGATCTGGCCCTGGCGGATGGCGCGCGCTTCTTCAAGACGCGCCGCCGCAAGCCGCGCATCGGGGCTCTGAGCCAGCGCCGTAGTGACAAGCGCGTTCAGGGCGGGGTCGTTGAACTGCGTCCACCATTGATCCAGGGCCTGGGGCGCGAGGGCAGGACCGGCCGGGGCCTCATAGGCGCTCGGCAGCTGGACCTCCGCCTTGCGCGCCGGGGTCGTGCAGGCCGCCAGTCCCAGGCCGAGAACCATGAGCGTCATGATGGGAGCGGCGCGCGACAAGCCTACAGGCTGCTCTGGTCGCAATAGGGCGCCGGTCGTGGCGAGACGCATGAAATTCAACCCAGTTGTTGTGACGCGCGGCGCGCCCAGGCGACCAATGGTCTCCCACTTAGGGGGCCGGCCCCGGGAGGGAAACCCCCGTTCGAGAGGTTTAACGAAGCCATCCGCCGACTGGACGCAGTCTTGAGGGCTCTTGATCCCATACCTGTCAGCAGTGTGGTCGATTGACGCGGCGAGCAACCGTCTCTTCTGGCGAAGGTTGACGCGACGGCAGAACATACCGCATCATCGAAACAGGTGTTCGACATTGTTTGTCGAGGGCTTGGCTCGTCGCAGTTGGCGGGCCTGTAGCGTGGCTTTTCAAGCGTCCGGCCCCGGGGGACCACGGCTTGTCGGCTCTGTACGGCGCATCTCAAGGTTTCGAAAAAGAACCTGCCTATCGGCGCGGCTGCATCCGCGCCGGCGGGGTGGCGCGCGCCCGAGCTCTGTCAGGAACGCCGCCGCCCAGCTGAACGTGATTTGGCCCCGCGAAAAGACGATCGGCCAATCAAGAACGAACCGAGGGAGGGAATACGGATGAACAGAAGCAGCTTCCTGCGCGGGGGGTCATGCTTGGCGCTGGCCTTGGCGATGGCGGGCGCGGCTCAGGCCCAAGAGGCTCAGAAGCCGGACGCGTCGACCCAGGTCGAAGAAGTCGTGGTCACGGGCTCCTTCATCAGGGGCACGCCGGAGGACGCAGCCCTGCCGGTCGAGGTCATCGGCGCCGAGGAGCTGCAAAAGCGAGGGTCCCCTTCCACCGTCGAACTGCTGAAGGCCCTGTCGGTCTCCAACGGTGTGCTCGGCGACACCAATCAGTTCGACAGCCGCGCCCAGGGCTCCGAAGGCTCCGGCTCGGTCAATCTGCGGGGTCTGGGCTCGCAGCGCACCCTGGTGCTGCTGAACGGTCGGCGTCTGGCCATCAACCCGTTCGGCCAGGCGGGCGCGGGTATCGTCGACACCAACATCCTTCCCGCAGCGGCCATCGGCCGTCTGGAAGTGCTGAAGGACGGCGCGGCCGCCACCTATGGCTCGGACGCCATCGCCGGCGTCGTCAACTTCATCACCAAGAAGAGCTTCGAGGGGCTCGAGGTCGGCGCCGACTATCGTCACATCAACGGTTCCGACGGCGACTACGGCCTGAACTTCACCTGGGGCAAGGTCTGGGAGAACGGCAACGTCCTGGCCAGCCTGGGCTGGCAGCATCGCTCCAAACTGTCGGTCTCCGAGCGGGACTGGGCCAGTCGGTCCTATCTCAGCAATCCCGAGGCCGGCTGGTCGGCGGCGGGGAACCCGTCCACCTTCATCCCGCTGGCCAGCTCCACCAACGGCATGCGCGATCCGGCTTGCGCCGGTCTTGGCGGTTTCCCCGGCTTCAGCGGGCTGACGCCGGTCTGCTACTGGCAGTACACGCCATTCGACAACCTCGTGGAAAAGTCCAACGCCATTCAGGCCTATGCCGAGGCCAACGCCGATCTGTCGGCGACGACCAAGTTCCACGTCGAGGTGCTGTACGCCCATACCGACGTGCCGGACTGGAACACCTCGCCGTCCTACGCCGCCCTGGCGGTGCCGACCGCCGAAGCCTCGCCTATTCCAGGGCGGTACGTCGTGCCTGCGACGAACCCGGGCCTGATCGCCTTCATGGCGGCGAACCCGACGGTTCAACTGTCCAGCCTGGCGACCGGCGCGGTCAGCACGGTCCCCAGCTCGATCTTCGCGTTCGGCGCGCTCAATGTCGCCGCCCGGCCGTTCGGCATCGGCGGCAATCCCAAGTTCGGCTACGGCCCGTCGATCGGGGCCCGATCGTTCGACGCCTTCCGGGTGTCGGCGGACCTGTCGGGCGAGTTCGAGAACGGCATCGGCTGGGATATGGCGCTGACCTACTCCCAGGAGATCGGCATCCGCACCGGCTATGACACGCTGGTCAATCGCTTCGCCCTGGCGCTTCAGGGTCTTGGCGGTCCGCTCTGCGACAGCAATCCGTCGCTGCCGGGCGTCCAGGGCACGGCGGGCGTTGGCCAGTGCATGTATTTCAATCCCTTCGCCAGCGCGATTCCGGGCAACGCGATCACCGGCCAGGCCAACGCCGGCTACAATCCGGCCCTGGCCAACAACAAGGACCTGATCGACTGGTTCTTCAAGAAGCTCTCGACCAAGCAGGCCTCGCGGCTGTTCGTCGGCGAGGCGGTGCTGAACGGTAAGACCAACATCACGCTGCAGGGCGGCGACGTCGCCTGGGCTGCGGGTGTCCAGTATCGCCGCAGCTACTTCACGGCCGACTACAACGACATCAGCAACGCGGCGGTCAATCCGTGCGTGAACACGCCGGACTTCGGCGTCACCACCTGCACGGGCTCGGTCCGCAACGGCCCCTTCATGTTCCTGGGCGTCGGCAACGAAGCCGACAATCAGAGCGATGTCATGGCGGCCTTCGGCGAGCTGTCGGTGCCGATTACTGACGACTTCCAGGCTCAGCTCGCGGCGCGCTATGAGAAGTACGGTGGCGCGGTCGGCTCGACCTTCAATCCGAAGGTTTCGCTGCGCTGGCAGGCGATGCCCTGGCTGGCCCTGCGCGCCTCGGCCGGTTCGACCTTCCGGGGGCCGCCGGATCCGCTGACCACGACCACCTCGGTGACCTCGCTGCAGGGCATTCTCGGCGTGTTCCGCGCCGTCGACATCTACGGCAATCCGAACCTGAAGCCTGAAAAGGCCCAGACCTACAATTTCGGTCTGCTGTTCAATGCGGGCGGGTTCAAGGCCAGCGTCGACTACTTCTATTTCGACTTCAAGGATCCGATCGTCGCCGAGCCGGTGGCGGGCATGGTGGCCTCGCTGTATCCGAATGGCGCTGCGGGAGCCAACAACTGCGCCGATCCGGCCTATGCCGGCCTGGTGTCGCGCTTCACCTTCACCGGGGCGTGCGCCACGCCGACGACCAGCATCGCGCGCCTGCGCACCAACTACATCAACGGCGCGCCGGTGAAGAACGCCGGCTTCGACTTCTCGGCCGACTACCGGTTCCGGGACGTGATGGGCGGCGACATCTCGCTGGGCGGTTCGGCGACCTACATCCAGAAGTACGAGGTCGGCGCCACTCAGGTGGAGGGCATCACCGTCGAGAAGGCCTTCGACGCGGTGGGGCTGCTCAACTACCAGACCACCGTCGTGCCGATCCCCAAGTGGAAGGGTGACGTGCACGCCGAATGGAACTCGGGCCCGCACAACCTGCGTCTGTCGATCCACTATATCGGTTCCTACACCGACCAGCGCACCGCGCCGTTTGCGGCCAACGCCTACAAGGACACCACGGGCGCCGGCGTGACGGTCAGCGCGGGCAAGAAGATCGAAAAGCAGGTCCTGACCAACCTCGCCTATCGCGTCTTCCTGCCGTGGGACACGACCGCCACCCTGGCGATCACCAACCTGTTCGACAAGGATCCGTCCTACGCCCGCCTCGACCTGGGCTACGACCCGTTCACCGGCGATCCGCTGGGTCGCACCTACAAGGTGGGCCTGCGCAAGAAGTTCTAGTTCCTCGGAGCGTGTGGGAACTTGCGGCGCGTCCTTCCCCCAAAGGACGCGCCGTTTTCTTGTCCGGCGAGCGAGGAGGTTACAGCCAGTCCAGCAGGCTGGGCGGGCTCGCGAGCGAGCCGTCGGCGTTGAACATCTGCGCCAGCTTTTCGCGTGAAGCCTGGAGGTCGGTCATCCGGGCATAGATCTCGGGCGTCCAGCCGCCGGCTTGCCGTTCCTCAACAGTCATGGCCGCATAGCGGGTGATCATCGCCTTGCCAAAGCCGCCCGCCTCCTCGGCGGTGGACTGGTAGCTGGCCTTGATGGCGGCGCTGTCGCGGGCGCGGATCTCGGCCTTGGCCTCCGCGATCTCGTGGGTCGAGAACTGGTCGTCCTTGTTGAGCGCGATGGCCGATAGCGAGCGATCGTCGAACCGCCGGAAATCGATCTCGCCGCTGTCCCGATCCTTGGCCGCCTCAGGCGCGAAGGCCAGCTCGTACTGCTTGTCCAGGGCCACGCGGACGTCGCCGGCGACCTTGCCGAAGTCGCGGGTCTTGGCGCCGGCGACGGCGCTGCCGATCTCTTTCATATAGGCCGCGACGCTGTCGTTCTCGATCCCCGCAGGCGCCAGGCCCGGGCGGGCGAGGGCCTGTTTGCGCCCTTCGATCAGCGCGTCGTGCTCGCGGCTCCAGGCGGCCGAGCTCTTTTCCTCGGGGCCCGCCGTATCCAGGTGATCCAGCGCCGCCTGATAGAGGCCCGCATAGTCGCCGGTCAGCCGCGCCTGGGCAGCGGGACCCGCAAGGACGGTGTCCTGCCGGGACTTCAGAGCGAGCGCCGCGACGACCTGCTGGTCGATCGGAAACTGGTCGCCCTTGTTGCTGGCCACGGCGTGCAGTGTGCGCCGGTCCAGGGCCGACAGATCGATGGTGGCGTTTCCGTCCTTCAAGGCGCCGGTCGCCCCCGCCGCCTTGAGCCGCGCCGTGATCTGGGTCTTGGCCTCGGCGACCACGGCTTCGATCGCGCGGGAGTCGGTTTGCGCCTTCAGCGCGGCTTGCGCGGCGGGTGACAGGGTGACGTTCACCGCCGGGGTGTTGATCGTCTCGCTCTGGTCGCGGGTCTTGGCCTGGGCCGCCGCCTGACTGGCGCGCTGGGCCGCCGTCTGGCCTGCGGTGAGGCCTGGCGCATAGGTCGACGCATACGGATTGATCGTCGTCATGTCGCGCGACTTCTAGCGAATCAAGGACTTAAGGGTAGCAGTCCTCGCCTGGCTTGGGCGCCCTATGGTTAATGGGTCGCACGCGGCGCTTGAAAAGTCCTTAGCTCAGGACGCCGGTCAGCAGCGGCCGAGCGAACAGGTCCGCAGCCTCCTCCCGCTGCAAGCCAGGAACCCAGGCCTCCAGAGAGGCGGCGGCGTTCAGCATCGAGTTGATCATGTGCGCGGCGATGCTGGCGTCGATCGCGCGGATCGATCCGTCCGCGACGCCATCGGAGATGATCGACGCAAAGCGTTGCCAGCCGCGCATGTAGCCGTCCGCCATGTCGCTGCGCAGCGGTTCGGGCAGGGCGCCCAGCGATGAGGCGCGCAGCAATGGGCCGTGTTCGGACAATTGGTAGCTGGTCAGGCCGGCGGCCGTCGAGACAAGCTGGGTCCAGCTGTCGGTCGGCAGGGCGCGGGCGTCGAGCTGGGAGCGACGCGTGACGGTGAAGGTGCGCTCGAAGCACTCGGCGACCAGGGCGTCCTTGTCGTCGTGGTGATGGTAGAACGAGCCCTTGGTCACGTTGAGCGCCGCCGAGATGTCCTCGACCGAGGCCCCGCGATAGCCGCGCTGATTGATCAGGCGGGTCGCCGCCACCAGGAAGGTTTCGCGCCACTCCAGACCTTCGGGCGACAGCGGCGTCGGATCGGGCAGAGCGTGGGGATTCCAGTCGCGCTCCGCCGTCGGCAAGCCGTTCAGCAGGATGTCGCTCATCCGCTCGAGCACCCGCCCATAGTCCTCGACGTCATAGCGGCGCAGCCAGCGGCCGGACCAGAACACCTGCTCCATCAACAGATGGGTGCGCGCGTTGCGCTGACGCTTGTCGAGATGCGCCAGGGCGGGGTCGTCGAAGAAGCTGCGGACCCGCCGGAAGAGATCGTTGAACGCGCCGATGACCGAGCCCCGCAGAGGCTCCTTCAGCGCCTTGATCTCGGCGAAGCTGGTCAGCGGCGTAGCCTCGCCCAGCCGTACACGGCGGTTCAGGTCGAGATACAGATCCAGGAACTTGATGATCCGCGCGGCGGGCGTCGCCTCGCCGGCGGCCTGCTCCACCATCGCTTCGAAGCGCTCAAGACCGCGCATGAAGCAGGCGGCGGCCAGATCGTCCTTCTTGCGATAGTAGTAGGTGACGCTGGTGGTGTTGAGGCCAACACTGGCGGCGACATCGGCCAGGGTCATGCCGCGTACGCCCTGACGGTTCAGGATCGCCGTGGCCGCCGCCAGGATCGTCTCCTTCTTCCGTGCGTAGCGCGCCGTGGCCGCTCCCGCGATCCGACCGTCGTCCATCGCCTTCAAATCCCTGGGGTCCCATCATGACCGACGGTCGCGCCGGTCATCAGACTCTCGTGTCCAATCTAGGCGTCCATCGGGCCGGCTTAAAGGCCGATGACGTCCGTTGCAGGACGATAGCGCCTGCCTACAGCCCCGTTTTGTCAGGATTGTTGCAAGCCCGGCGTCTTTTGGGCGGGCTTAGGAGGCCTTGCGCTGGCGCGAAGGGTCCAGGGTCAGGGCGGCGGCGATGGCCTGGGTCAGGGCCAAGGGCGAAAGCGGCTTGGCGATCGCGCCATCCATCCCCGCGGCGAGGTAGCTCGCCTGCTGATGCGCCATGGCGTTGGCGGTCATGGCCAGGATCGGCGCGGCGCCTGCGGGGTTGTTGAACGCACGGATGCGATGGGTGGCCTCGACGCCGTCCATGACCGGCATCTGGATGTCCATGAGGATCAGGTCGAAGCCCTGTCGCGCCGCCGTAACGCCCTGTGCGCCATCCTCGGCGGTGGTCACGCGGGCGCCCAAGGCCTCGAGCATGCGTGTGGCGATCAGCCGGTTGGTCGCGTTGTCCTCGACCAGCAGGACGTGCAGCCCGTCGAACAGAGGGCCGTCGGCCAGCGTCTCCTGCGTGTCCGGGCGCGCACAGGCCTGGGTCTCAACCTCCAGCCAGAAGGTCGAACCCTTGCCCAGTTGGCTCTCGAAGCCGACCTCGCCGCCCATCAACTCGGCGAGCCGCCGGCAGATGGCCAGGCCCAGACCCGAGCCGCCGAAGCGGCGGGTCGTCGAACCGTCGCCCTGACGGAAGCGCTCGAACAGGCGCGCTCCGGCTTCCTCGCCGATGCCCACGCCGGTGTCGTCGATCTCGAAGCGCAGGCGCAAGCGCGCGCCATCAGGGCTGTCGATCCGTCGCCCCGAAAGCCGCGCGACGACGCCGCCCTCCAGGGTGAACTTCACCGCATTGCCGATCAGATTGAACAGCGCCTGGCGCAGCCGCAGCGGGTCGGTCGCCACCCAGCCGAGGTCGTCCGAGGCCTCCACCCGCAGATAAAGCCCCTTGGCCTCGGCCTGGGCGCGCAGCATGTCGGCCACGCCCCGAAGCAGCTCGGCGGGACAGATGGGCTCGGCGGACAGCTCGAGCTTGCCGGCCTCGATCTTGGAAAAGTCGATGATGTCGTTGAGAAGCTCGGACAACATCTCGCCGCAGCCCAGCGCCTCTGTCAGCAGGCGTCGTCCGTCGTCCGAGAGCTTCTCGGTCTTCAGCAGGTGCAGCACGCCCAGCACGCCGTTCATGGGCGTCCGGATCTCGTGGCTCATATTGGCCAGGAACTGGGACTTGGTCTCGGCGGCGGCCAGGGCGGCGTCGCGTGCGGCGACCAGCTCGGTGACGTTCTGCGTGATGCCGATGACGTCATAGGTGTCGGGGCTGGATCCGCGCACGCCGCGCCAGGCCACGTGCAGGTGGATCCAGTCGTCGGCGCCGGGGTCGAGATAGCGGTAGTCGATCTCCACATGCTCGCCGGTCTGCAGGGTTCGCGAGAACGCCTGCCAAACCCGGGCGCTGTCCTCGGGATGGATCGACTGGGTCATCTCGGCGACGGTCATGGTCCGCGCGCCGCCCTCCGGGGCGCTGGGCGTCGGGATGTCCTGATCGAACGCATAGACGCCCCTGCGGGGATTGAACCGCCAGACATAGACGCCGGCGGCGTTGCGCAGAAGTTCGTTTGAACGCTCGGCCTGCAGGCGGGCGGCCTCGCGGGCCCGGTCCTCGCTGATGTCCTGAAAGACGATCAACTGGCCGCCGCCTTCCAGGATGGTCGACTGGGTGCGAACCCACAGCCAGCCGCCGCCCTTTCGCGCCAGCCGATTTTCGCTGTGGGCGTGACCCACGGTCTTCAGCGTGTGACCGGCGGCGGTCAGAACCTCGGTGTCATGCAGATGAAAGAAGTCGCGGATTTCGCGGCCCAGCGTGTCCTCGGCGGCCCAGCCTGTCAGTTGGCTCCAGGCGGGATTGGCGCGGATGATCCGGCTGTCGCGCAGCACAACGAACATGTCGAGGCTGTTCTGGAAGAACCAGTCAGCCGCAGCGGCTTCGATTCTGGCGCCGGCCTTTGTATCCAAGCGCTTGCCCATCCCGCTTCGCTCGTCTTCAATCGATGATGCGCAGGGTTGGGTAAAGTTTACGTTGCGGCATATCGCCTCGGCGCGAGTCCTGGTCCGAGCCAATCAAGACGTCAATAAAGGGGAGAGCAGGACAATGAGCACGCCGGAAGCCGTAGGACTATCGTCCGAGCGCCTGAAGCGCATCGATAGCTTCATCCAGGCCAAGTACATCGATACCGGAAAACTGCCCTGCGCCCTGACCCAAGTCTGGCGGCGTGGACAGCTGGCCCATACCTCGGTGCTGGGCAGCGCCGATGTCGAGCGCGGCAAGCCGCTGAAGGCCGACAGCCTGTTCCGCATCTATTCGATGACCAAGCCTATCACCAGCGTCGCCTTCATGATGCTGGTCGAGGAGGGGCTGGCTTCGCTGGACGACCCGGTGCACCGCTTCATCCCGGCGTGGCGGGATATCGGCGTGTTTCAGGCCGGGGTGGCCGGTGCGTTCCAGACGACCCGCACCAAGGAGCCGATGCGCACCATCGACCTGCTGCGCCACACCTCGGGCCTGACCTACGGCTTCCAGCAGCGGACCAATGTCGACGCGGCCTATCGCAAGCTGAAGCTGGACGGCGTCGACAGCGAGGGCGGCTTGAAGACCTTCGTCGAGACCCTCGGGACGGTGCCGCTGGAGTTCTCGCCCGGCGAGGCCTGGAACTACTCGGTCGCGACGGATGTGCTCGGCTATCTGGTCGAGGTGATCTCGGGCATGCCGTTCGACGTGTTCCTGAAGACCCGGATCTTCGATCCGCTGAAGATGGTCGATACCGGCTTCTTCGTGCCGGAAGGCCAGCGTGAGCGCTTTACCGCCTGTTACGCCCTAACGCCCTCGGGCAAGGTGGTGTTGCAGGACGATCCCGAGAAGAGCCGGTACCTGTCCGACCCCTCGGTGAAGTCGGGCGGCGGCGGTCTGGTCTCGACGGCCGACGACTACATGCGCTTCTGCCGCATGCTGCTGAACGGCGGCGAGCTGGACGGCGTGCGCCTGCTCAGCCCCAAGACGATCAAGCTGATGACCATGAACCACATCCCGGGCGGTCAGGAACTGGTTCAGGCGTCCAAGTCGCTGTTCAGCGAGGCGGTGTTCGAGGGGCTGGGCTTTGGCCTGGGCTTCGCCATGACCATCGATCAGGCGCGGACCAAGAACCTGGGGTCTCTGGGAGAGTACTTCTGGGGTGGCATGGCCTCGACGGCGTTCTGGATCGATCCGGTCGAGGATCTGGCGGTGGTCTTCATGACCCAACTGATGCCCTCGACCTCGTACCCGATCCGCCGGGAGCTGCGGACGCTGGTCTATTCGAGCTTCACCGAAAGCGCTGGATAGGCGCTTTATCACGGATAAGAAAACGGCGCGGGAGAGGCTCCCGCGCCGAGTTGCGCTTTACCAAAGTCCGACGCATTGCGAGCAATACGTCACGCTCGCGAAATCCACCGACTTCGAAACGTCAGGACGCGTGCAAGGCGCATCCAAAGCCCATGAATTCCCGCGAACGTCCTCCCCGGCGCGGATCATTTTCTCTGCATTTCAGGTAGCTGCAGTGTCGGTCAGCCCACCGACGCCCCCTCCACCTCGCAGATGATCTCGGCCGAACTTCTGATTTCGAATTTGGAGTATGGCTTTGTGGCCGTCAACTGGCGGCGCCCGCGAAATGGGCGCCGTCGCGTAGGTCTGGACATCCGCGACGGAGCATGCACGCTGCTGTCAAACAACCGTTCAAACCAAGAAAACAAGGGTGGAAGCCGCCATGGCCGCGATCAACGCCGTCACCGATTTCTCTGTCGAAGGCGACATCGGCGTCGTCACGCTCAACTCGCCGCCGGTCAATGCGCTGTCGGCCGCTGTCCGCGAGGGTCTGCAGGGCGCGTTCGACGCCGCGATCGCCGACGCCGCCGTCAAGGCCATCGTGCTGATCTGCGACGGCAAGACCTTCATCGCCGGCGCCGACATCACTGAGTTCGGCAAGGCGATGACCGGACCCTCGCTGCAGGACGTCCAGAACACCATTGAGAACTCGCCCAAGCCGGTGATCGCCGCGATCCACGGCACGGCACTGGGCGGCGGCCTGGAAGTGGCGCTGGTCGCCAACTACCGCGTCGCCGTTCCCTCGGCCAAGGCCGGCCTGCCGGAAGTGAACATCGGCCTCTTGCCCGGCGCCGGCGGCACCCAGCGCCTGCCGCGCATCGTCGGCGTCGAGAAGGCGCTGGAGATGGTCACCACCGGCCAGCATGTGCCGGCCAAGGCCGCACACGCCATGGGCCTGTTCGACGAGCTGGTCGAGGAGGGCAAGCTGCGCGAGGGCGCCATCGCTTTCGCCAAGGCCGTCGTCGCCGAGAACCGTCCGCTCAAGAAGGTCCGTGACCTGAACGAGAAGGTCGAGGCCGCGCGTGGCAAGCCCGAGATCTTCGAAGCCTTCCGCAAAGCCAACGCCAAGAAGTTCCGCGGCTTTATGGCGCCGGAGAACAACATCAAGTGCATCGAGGCGGCGGTGAACCTGCCCTTCGACGAGGGCCTGAAGGCCGAGCGCAAACTGTTCATGGAGCTGATGACCGGCAGCCAGTCGGCCGCCCAGCGCTATGTGTTCTTCGCCGAGCGCCAGGCCGCCAAGATCCCGGACGTGCCGGACGACACCCCGACGATCCCCGTCAAGAAGGTCGGCGTCATCGGCGCCGGCACCATGGGCGGCGGTATCGCCATGAACTTCCTCAACGCCGGCATCCCGGTGACGATCATCGAGGCCAAGCAGGAGAACCTCGAACGCGGCGTCGGCATCATCCGCAAGAACTATGAGAACACCGCCAAGAAGGGCCGTCTGACCCAGGACGACGTCGAAAAGCGCATGGCGCTGCTGACCCCCTCCATGGAGATGGAGGCCCTGGCCGACTGCGACATGATCATCGAGGCCGTGTTCGAGCTGATGGAGATCAAGAAGGAGGTCTTCACCAAGCTGGACAAGATCGCCAAGCCCGGCGCGATCCTGGCCACCAACACCTCCTATCTCGACGTTGATGCGATCGCGGCCGTGACCAGCCGTCCCGAGAGCGTGATCGGCACCCACTTCTTCTCGCCGGCCAATGTCATGCGCCTCTTGGAACTGGTGCGCGGCGACAAGACCAGTAAGGACGTCATCGCCACCTGCATGAAGCTGTCCAAGACCATCGGTAAGGTCCCGGTGCTGGTCGGTGTCTGCTACGGCTTTGTCGGTAACCGCATGCTGGCCCAGCGCCAGCGCGAGGCCCAGAAGCTGATCCTGGAAGGCGCGATGCCCTGGGACGTCGACCGGGTGCTGTACGACTTCGGCCTGCCGATGGGACCGTTCGCGATGAGCGACCTGGCCGGCCTCGACATCGGCTGGGATCCAGCCAAGACCAGCTCCTCGACCGTGCGCGAGGTGCTCTGCGAGATGGACCGTCGCGGCCAGAAGAACGGAAAGGGCTTCTACGACTACGACGAGAACCGCAACGCCAAGCCTTCGCCGGTCGTCGAGGAAGTGATCCGCGACTTCGCCGAGAAGCGTCAGATCCAGCGCCGCGAGATCACCGACCAGGAGATCCTGGAGCGCTGCCTCTATCCGATGGTCAACGAGGGCGCGAAGATCCTCGAGGAAGGCAAGGCCATCCGGGCCTCGGACATCGATATCGTCTGGATCAACGGCTACGGCTGGCCGGTCTATAGCGGCGGCCCGATGTTCTGGGGCGAGCTGGTGGGCCTCGACAAGGTCCTGGCCAAGATGAAGCAGTTCCACGCCGAGCTCGGCGACGACTTCAAGCCCTCGGCCCTGCTCGAGCGCCTGGTCGCCGAAGGCAAGGGCTTCAAGGACGCTTGATCGCGGTCTTCTAGCTTCAAAATAAGCGTGTCATCCCGGCCGCAGCGTAGCGGAGAGCCGGGACCCAGGGGCCGCCGCATCGCGCTTGGCCCCTGGGTCCCGGGTCGGCTTCGTCGCCCGGGATGACGCGGGTTTTTGCGTTTTTGAGGAAGAGTGCATGACCCTCGCCGCCATGATCGCCGCCGACTACGGGACCATCGGTGACATCCTGCGCGAGCGGGCCCGGGAAAATCCCGATCGTCTGGCGGTGGTCATGGAGACGGGCGAGGGCGTCACCTACGCCCAGTTCGACGCGCTGGTCGACCGGGTGGCAGCCGCCCTTCAACGCGATGGCGTGGCGCCGGGCGAGGCCGTTGCGGTCTGCGCCCTGTCGTCCATTCCCTATGCGGCGCTGTTCCTGGGCGCCCTGCGGGCCGGGGTCGCGGTGGCCCCAATAGCGCCGTCATCGACGCCGGAGTCGATCGCCGGCATGGTCGCCGACTGCGGCGCCAAGCTGTTCTTTCTGGACGCCGGCGTCGCCGAGGCCCAGAAGCCCGCGCCGGTTCCCGTCCGCCCGATCGCCCTGGACGGCTCTTCCGCCGGCCAAGCCTTCGACGCCTGGCTGGCGCCCGAGGACGCGACGCCCGCACCCATCGAGATCGGCCCCAAGCACCCGTTCAACATCATCTATTCCAGCGGCACGACCGGCACGCCCAAGGGCATCATCCAGTCGCACGGCATGCGCTGGAAGCACATCTTTGTGGGCGACGCGATCGGCTATGGCCACACGCCGGTCAGCCTGTTGTCGACGCCGCTCTATTCGAACACCACGCTGGTCTGCTTCTTCCCGACCCTGGCGGGCGGCGGCACCGTGGTGCTGATGAAGAAGTTCGACGTGGTGCGTTATCTGGAGTTGGCCGCCAAGCACCGCATCACCCACACCATGCTGGTGCCGGTGCAGTACCGCCGGCTGATGGAGCACCCGGACTTCGACCGCTACGATCTTTCGTCCACGCGGATGAAGTTCTGCACCAGCGCCCCGTTCGCCGCCGACCTCAAGGCTCAGGTTCTCAAGCGCTGGCCCGGCGGCCTGGTCGAGTATTTCGGCATGACCGAAGGCGGCGGCACCTGCATCCTGATGGCCCACGAGCATCCGGACAAACTGCACACGGTCGGCCGTCCGGCGCCCGGCCACGACATCCGGCTGGTGGACGAGGACGGCCGGCAGGTCGGGCCCGGTGTGGTCGGCGAGATCGTCGGCCGGTCGGCCAGCATGATGAACGGCTACCACGGCCGTCCCGACAAGACCGCCGAGGCGACCTGGGTCTCGCCCGAGGGCTGGACCTTCATCCGCACCGGCGATGTCGGCCGGTTCGACGAGGAAGGCTTCCTCACCCTGATGGATCGCAAGAAGGACATGATCATCAGCGGCGGGTTCAACATCTATCCGTCCGACCTGGAGGCCGTGCTGGTCCAGCACCCGGCGGTGGTTGAGGCGGCGGTGGTCGGCGTGCCCTCCGACGCGTGGGGCGAGACGCCGGTGGCCTTTGTCGCGCTGAAGAGCAGCCAGGTCGCCGAGGCCGACGCCATCAAGACCTTCGTCAACGGTCAGGTCGGCAAGACCCAGAGACTCGCCGAGGTCGTCGTCGTGGACAGTTTGCCGCGCAGCCACATCGGTAAGGTCCTGAAGCGCGAACTGCGCGACTCATGGCAAAACTCGCCCAGTCAGTAAGCTTGTGCGGCGCTTCTTGCCGCGACCGCGCGCCGCATTAGGGCGAGCGGAATCGATGAATACGGTTGCTTAACCAAATGGTGCGGCCATCAGGTCGCCCGGTTCGTCGTGGATTGCGTTCAAGCTCATGCGCCCGAAGCCCGTCGCCGCTCCGATCAATGCCCTCGCCGACCTAGCGCGTGAGGCCAAAAGCCTTGTCCGCGCGCCAGGGGCGCCGATCGATTTCGATGCGGTCGCTGCGGCGCTCGGGGCCGCCGGTCACACGTCTGATCTCGAGCAGCGCCTGGCTGCCCGTTTCGTCCGTCCGGTCGCCGCGCGCGCCTTCGCCGCACGGGTCGAGGCCACCGCCGCGACCTTGAAGGCCCTGGGCGTGCGCGAGGGCGGTGTCTGCGTCGTCTCGGCCCTGGCCGATCCGGAGACCCTGGCCGGCGTCGCCGCGGCGGGTCTGAAGGCGTGGCTCGTCGATGTCGACCCGTTCAGCGCCATGTTCGACACCGACCATCTGCGCGAGCGCCTGCCCGAGGCGCCGGGACCGCTGGAGGCCATCGTACCCGCCGCCGCCCATGGCCGCGCGCCCGACATGCGCGCCTGGGCCGCCTTCCGCGACGAGACGGGGCTGCCGATCCTGGTCGACGCTCACGGCGCGTTCGACGTGATCATCGAAGCCCCGGTGCCGGTGCTGGTGGGTCTGCCCAGCGGGCAGGGCGTGTTCCTGGTCTGCGAGGACGCTGTTCCCGTCAACGCCGTCGAGGCCGCCCCCTTCGCGGGCGAAGACGGTCTCGCCGCCTGGCCGGGTCTGCGTCAGCGCCTTTGCGGCACGGCCCAACAGCTGCGCGTTCTGCTGCTCGACAGCGGCGTCGGCTTCCAGCCCGGCTGGGGCATGAGCTGGATTTCGCCGGTTTGCGCGCTCAGCCTGCCGACCGACGACGCCGGCGCTATGGCCTGGAAGCTCCAGGCGGCCGGCGTGCCCGCCAGCTGCTCGGTCCGAGACCGCACGCTCGCCGCCGATGAAACCCCCAACGCCGATCACTTGGCGGCGTCGACCGTGGTGGTGACCCTGGACCCGAACCTCGACATCGAGGGCCTCGACCGCCTCTGCGACGCGCTGCGCGCGGCGTTGGGGTAGAGGCTGTCGCCGACTTGGCCTAAGCATCGGCGCGTCGTTTTCACGCCGAGAGATCCGATGGCCAAGGCCTCCTCTGAGCCGCTTTCCCTGGACTGGGGCTTTGGCCTCCCCGACGAAGTCTTCGCCTTGCCGGAGGCTGAGCTGGATGCGCAGGTCCGCTACGACGACGACCTCTGCCAGTGGGGCGATCGCTACTTCATCCGCTGCATTCTACCGGTGCCGCTGAAGGGCCAGGACGACTACTTCGGCTGGGGCGCCTGGGCCGAGGTCGAGGCCGAGGTGTTCCAGCGCTATCTCGACCTCTATGAAGAAGACGGCCGCGAGGAGCCGCTGCATCCGGCCAAGCTGGCCAACCGGCTCGCGCCCTATCCGGGCACGACCCTGGGCACGCGCCTGCTGATCCAGTTCCAGACCCCCGACGAGCGCCCGACCCTCACGCTGCTGGAAGGCGACAAGAGCCGCCTGGCGGAAGAGCAGCGCGAAGGGATCGACGCCGCGCGGCATCATGAGATCCTGGCTGTGCTGGAGGGATAGAGGCGGGCTTAAGCAGCGTCGATCATCTGCTTGGCGGCGCGGGCCAGCAGACCCGAACGCGTGTAGCCATAGGTTTCGGCGAAGGCGTCGATCTCGCGCAGTGTGGTCTCGGGTAAGGTGATATTGACCCGCACCGTCCGAGGCTGGACGGTCTTCAGCGGCACAAGGATCACCACACCGTCGCGGTTGCCGGGGGCTGCCATGACTTCGTCCAGGGCGGACGGCGCCGGCAGGGTTTCGCCATCCTCGATCATGCCCTCGACATGCAGCGCCAGGGCCTCCTCGGCGTTGGCGCGGGCTTCTTCCAGCGTCTCGCCGACGCTGATACAGCCGGGCAGGTCGGGAAAAGATACGCCGAAGGCGCTGTCGGCGTCCTTGTGGATCAGGGCGATATAGTCGGCCATCGCTCTACCTCAGTTTCAGGTCGGCCTGACGCTCGATCGAGCGCAGGGTTCCCAGCGGCAAGTCGCGCTTGGGGTGCGGCACGGTCACGCGCCCGGACTTGGTCGGGTGCTTGAACTGCGCATGAGAACCGCGCCGTGCGACTTCGACCCAGCCATCGGCTTCCAGCGCCGCGATCACCTCACGACTGTTCATGGTGTGTATTAGTGCGTATTCTCAAGTCGTGAGTCAAGGTGCTTGATCTAGAATACGATATATGTAGAGTTATTGCATGAAGCGACTTCGCAAACCCTCGCCGCAAGCCGTGTCCCTCTTTGCGGCCCTGGTGCTCTCGCCGTCTGAATGGCGTCATGGCTATGATCTTTCGCGGGAGACGGGACTGTCGTCGGGCACGCTGTACCCCTTGCTGGCGCGATGGAAGTCGGCAGGTTTTCTTGACGCGGAATGGCGGGCTTCCGCCGAAGCGGGTCGCCCGCCGCGACAAGTCTATCGCCTGACCGCCGAGGGTCTGGCGGCGGCGCGGGCGGCAACGCGCGCGAGGCTCCCGACAACGACTTTCAAGGAGGTGACCGCATGAGCTGGGCCGAACGATTGGCGACGCTCGCGATCTGGATCGCACCGCCAGCGCGCCGGGAGTGGGCGCAGGCCGCCCATGCCGAGCTGGGCGACATGCCGGCGACGCGGACTTTGGATTTTGCGGTCGGCGGGCTCTTTGCGGCGATCGGCTGGCGATTGGGCGATCCGAGGACGATCGCGCTGTCCGCGCGCGGGCTGGTCGTCGTGGGGGCGGGTGTCTGGGCGGTTCTGCTGGGGCGGTTGGCTTTGAGCCTGAACGCCGATGCTCCCAGCTTTGCAATCGCCTTGACGCTGTTGGCGCTCGGCGCGGCGAGCTTCTCGTTCCTGGCGCTACGACGCGGTTTGGGCTTCATAGTGATTTGTGCCAGTCTGCTGACGGCGCCTGCGGCCGGCTACTGGCTCTTCGCGGAGCAGGTTTGGCCAAGCTATCGTCTTTTGGACTTCTCGCGCGCCCTCAGTCTGGAGATCGCTGGCCTGCTGCTCTTTGCGGTCCTGACCGCAGGCGTTGGTCTTCGCGTGAGCCGCCCTAAAGCCAGCCCGCCTTCTTGAAGCGCCGGTACAGCAGGCCGCAGACCACGGCGATGGCGCCGATCACGCCGTAGTAGCCGTACTGCCACTTCAGCTCGGGCATGTGCTCGAAGTTCATGCCGTAGATCCCGGCGATCGCCGTGGGCACCGCCAGGATCGCGGCCCAGGCGGCCAACTGGCGGGTGATCACGCCCTGGCGCTGCTGTTCCAGCAGGCTGGCGATTTCGAACACTGAGGTCAGCACCTCGCGCAGGCCGTCGACCAGGATCTCGGTGCGCTGCACGTGGTCATGGACATCGCGGAAGTACATCCGCACCTCGCTGTCGATGCAGGGCAGGTCGTGATGCTCCAAGGCGCCGGCCATCTGGGCCATCGGGCCCAGCATCTTCTTGAACCGCATCAGCGAGCGGCGCAGGGCGAAGATGCGGGTGATCTCGGCCCGGCTGAGGAAGGCGTCCAGCGCGCGCTGCTCGATGCCCTGAAGCTCTTCCTCGATCTGGTCGACGATCGGCATGTAGCCGTCGACGATGAAGTCCAGCACCGCGTGCAGCACATAGTCGACCCCGTGGGCCAGTTGGACCGGCGCCGCCTCCAGCTGGGCGCGCAGCTCGGTATGGGCCCGGGCGCTGCCGTGGCGGACGGTGATCAGGTGCTGGCGTCCGACGAAGAAGTCGGTTTCGCCATAGGCGATACGGTCACCCTCCAGGTGGGCGGTCTTGGCCACCACGAACAGCTGGTCGCCATAGACCTCGACCTTGGGGGTCTGGCGGGCGTGCAGCGCGTCCTCGACCGCCAGCGGGTGCAGGCCAAACGCCGTCTGCAGGCGGCGCAGTTCGGCCTCGTCGGGCTCGGCCAGGCCGATCCAGACAAATTCGCCCTCGCGCGGAACTAGGTCTTCGGGCGAGGACAGGTCCAGCACGCGGACCGGCTGTCCGGCCTTGTAGGCGGTGGCGGCGATCAGGCTCATGGCGCGCGGCTCAGTGAGCGGCCGCGTAGGCCTCGACCGCCGCGATCCGCTGGGCCTTCTCGGCGTCGGTCAGGAACGAGCCGGCGAAGCTGTTCTTGGCCAGGGTGACGATGTCGTCGCGGGTCAGGCCCACGGCGCCGGCGGTGGCCAGGTAGTTCTCCAGCAGATAGCCGCCGAAATAGGCCGGGTCGTCGGAGTTGACGGTCGCCTTCAGGCCCAGCTCCAGCATCCGCTTGAGCGGGTGAGCGTCCAGGCTGGGCACGCCGCACAGCTTCAGGTTCGACAGCGGGCAGACCGTCAGGGTTATGCCGTCTTTCACGAGGCGCGCGGTCAGGGCCTCGTCCTCCAGCGCCCGGTTGCCGTGGTCGATGCGGTCGACCTTTACGAGGTCGATGGCCTCCCAGACATAGGCCGGCGGGCCTTCCTCACCGGCGTGGGCGACGACCTTCAGGCCCAGGTCCCGCGAGGCCTGAAGAACGCGGGCGAACTTGGCCGGCGGGTGGCCGACCTCGGAGCTGTCCAGGCCCACGCCCGCCAGCTTGGCGAGCCAGGGCTTAGCCTGTTCCAGCGTTTCGAACGCGGCCTCTTCGGAGAGGTGTCGCAGGAAGCACAGGATCAGCTTGGAGGTGACGCCCAGCGTCTTCTCGGCCTCGTCCATGCCGGCCAGCAGGCCGTTCATCACCGTGTCGAAGGCGATCCCGCGATCGGTGTGGGTCTGCGGATCAAAGAAGATCTCGGCGTGGGCGCCGCCATCGGCCGCCAGGCGCTGGAAGTAGGCGAGCGCCAGGTCCTTGAAGTCGGCTTCGGTGATCAGCACGCCCGCGCCCTGGTAATAGATGTCCAGGAAGTCCTGCAGGTTCGAGAAGTCGTAGGCCGCGCGGATCTCTTCGACCGAGGCGAAGGGCAGGGTGATCCCGTTGCGCTGGGCGAGCTCGAACATCAGCTCAGGTTCGAGGCTGCCCTCGATATGCATGTGCAGCTCGGCCTTGGGCAGGCCCCTGACAAACTCGGCGGAGGCGGATGGGGCGAAGGAAGCGTCGGTCATGGGGGAGTTATGGGCCTTCGCCCACAACGGTTTCAATCAAGATCGACTTTGCGCACCGTCAGGCAGCCTCTTGAGACAGAATTTCTTTGATCGCCGCCAGAATTGCCTGAACGTCGTCAGCCGTCGGCTCAGCCTCCACATCGCCATGCACGATCCGGTTCCGGAGATCGATTAGTTTTCTCAGGCGGCGCTCGGTATCGCCGCTGATATGGCCGTTCATGGTCAGAATCTGCAGCACTGTGCCGGGGGTGCGGGGCTTGTCGCCGGCGTTCTCGTCCACGCGCAGCAGCGCCGCTTCGAGGAGCGACCAGGCCATCACGAAGGCTGCTTGTCGATAACCAGCGCTGGCGAGCGATCGCAGCGAATCTCCACGATCCAGAATAGCTTCTTCGGAGGCGACTGGGATTGCCACCGATCGTGGCTGGCTGTCGCCCGAGAAGAAGACGTGAAACCGCCATTCCGTCTGGCCGTCGAAAATCCGTCGAGTATCCTGCAACCGTCGCTCGGTCGCGGGCGATTGGCGGTGTTTGATCTCGATGGCCACGTTCTGGCCTGGCTTGTGCGCCACCGCGTCCGGCCGATAACCGGCCATGAAGTCAGGGAGTTGATCCGCCCGGGGCTCGGCGATGAAAGCGAAGCCCTCGGACTCGTAGCGCGTTCGCAGAGCGTCCAGCGCTTCCCGCTCGGTGTGAGAAGACCAAGCTTGAGCAGGCGAACCCATTAAAGCTTCCTCCAGCGAAGGTCGTCGTCCACACGAATATATATGAGCGGCGGTGCGGTATCCAAAGCTATCGCTAACTGGCCGGTCGGCGAAGCGAACTCCCACGGAGTATCAGGCTCGAATTTCTGAACGACAACCTGTTCAATCACCTGGTCGTTTGGGTAGGCCACGCCAATCATGGCGTCGAGAATAGGCTTTACGATGTTGTCGATGTCCCCGACCATGGGTTCTGGAGAAAAATAGTAAATTCTCACGCCGAGAGCGCGCTGGTCGAGCCAACAGAATTCGCTGAGCTCCTGCCGGCGCTCAAGCGCCGCGCCCCGGACGATCTGCTTCCAAGTCTCGCGATTCTTAGTGTTTTTGCTCTGCAATGATACGGGAGTCCCCTCAATCACGAATTCCAGTGGATAGGGCAGTTCCCCATCAATCATCGCGTAAATTCTCGCCTAAGTCGCGCTTTCGATTATTTAGCCCTTATAGATTGTTTAGCAAGATGGGTCCTCTAACGACATCGATTGGCGGGTGAAGGCCCCTTCCGGCAATAAGATAACCTGTCGCCGTCTGGATCGGGCGGCTTCATGGGGCTGGCCTTCCAGCCTCCGCACCTCCTAACCTGTTTCCGCCCACCAGGCGTTTACAGGCGCTCAGCGGTGGTCTCCACTACAGAGCGAGGGGTTCGCGCGGGGGGCGTCATGCGACAGGTGATCTTTGGGGCGGCCCTGGCGGGGCTGCTGACTCTGGCTGCGCCGGCTTGGGCGAGTGATCCGATCATCGACATGCACCTGCACGCCTCGGCCGCCGACGAGCAGGGGCCGCCGCCGCTGGCCATGTGCGCGCCGATCAATCCGATGCCGACCTGGGATCAGCGCCAGCCCTGGACCGCCGGCCTGACCGCCATGTTCAAGGCGCCCAAATGCGCCGACCCGATCTGGTCGCCCACCACCGACGACGAGATCCGCGACAAGACCCTGGCGATCATGGCCAAGCGCAACATCATCGGTGTGGTCAGCGGACCCTATAAGCGGGTGATGGACTGGCGGGCCCTGGCTCCTGACCGGGTGCTGCCGGGGCTGATGCCGACCATGTCCGATCTCTCCAAGCCCAAGGTGCTGCTGGACGATTTCGGCAAGGCCAAGGCCGCCGGCCAGCTGGCGGTGATCGGCGAGCTGGGCTTCCAGTACGAGGGGATCGCGCCCAACGATCCGCGGCTGGAGAACCTGTGGGCGGCCGCCGAGGCTGCCGACGTGCCCGTCGCGATCCATATCGGCCCCGGCCCGCCCGGCGTGGCCTATCTGCCGGGGGGCGGCTATCGCGCCCGGATGAGCAGCCCGCTCTTGCTGGAGGACGTGCTGGTCAAGCATCCCAAGCTGCGGATCAATGTGATGCACGCAGGCTATCCGATGCTGGATGACACCCTGGCGCTGCTTTACGCCCATCCGCAGGTCTATGTGGACACCGGCGTCATCGTCTATTCGCAGCCGCGCCCGGCCTTCTACCGCTACCTGCAGGCGCTGGTTGATGCGGGCTTCGGCGAGCGGGTGATGTTCGGCTCCGACCAGATGGTCTGGCCCGAGACGATCGAGCGGTCGATCGCCGTGATCGACGAGGCGCCGTTCCTCTCCGCCCAGCAAAAGCGCAACATTCTCTACAACAACGCCGCCAGGTTCCTGCGCCTGGATGAGGCGACCCAGGCTAAACATCGAGCGATGTAGGAGGGGCAGGGGGCGGCGAATGCGGCGGGGCCCCTAGGCCGGCAGCGGGATGAACTCGTCGTGGTCGAGGTCGGGCAGCTTCATGCGGCCGGCCTTCCAGTCGGCCTTGGCCTGCTCGATGCGGTCCTTGGACGAGGAGACGAAGTTCCACTCGATGAAGCGCGGGCCGACGGGCTCGCCGCCCAGCAGCATGACGGTCGAGCGTTCGAGGGCCTTGAACACCACCGTCTCGCCGGGCGCGAACACGGCCATCTGGGCTTCGACCAGCTCGCGGCCGTCTACCTCGACGCGGCCGGCAGCGATGTAGGCGGCGCGTTCGGGATACTCGGCCGGCAGGGCGGCGGTGACGCCGGGCTCCAGTTCCCAGTGCACATAAAAGAGCGGCGAATAGACCGGCACGCTCGATTTCGCCCCGAACGCCTCGCCGGCGATCAGTCGCGCCTTCAGCCCTCCGTTCTCGTAGTAGGGCAGTTCGGCGGGACCTTCGTGGTGGGTGAAGCTGGGGTCGATCTCCTCGAACTCGGTCGGTAGCGCCACCCAGGCCTGCATGCCGTCCATGCGCCCGCCATGCTCGCGCAGGCCTTCGAAGCGTTCGGAATGGGTGATGCCCGAGCCGGCGGTCATCCAGTTGACCTCGTGCGGCTTGATCACCGCCAGCGAGCCGACGCTGTCGCGGTGGGTGATCTCGCCCTCGAACAGATAGGTCAGTGTCGACAGGCCGATGTGCGGGTGCGGGCGCACGTCGGCGCTCTTGGGAAAGCCGGGCTGGAAGGCGGCAGGACCCATGTGATCGAGAAATGTGAAGGGGCCGACCATGCGATGCGCGTGGAACGGCAGCACCCGCCCGACCTCGAAATTGCCGAGATCCTTGCGGCGGGCGTCGAAGACGAGATCGATCATGGAAAGCTCCGGCGGCTATGCGACCGGGAGCTTAGCGGGGAGTTGTGTGGGGCGTCTTGAATAAATCCTCCCCCTAGTGGGGGAGGTGGCCGAAGGCCGGAGGGGGAAGTGCTGCGGAGCCGGCTTCTTCCCTCTCCGTCGGCTTCGCCGACACCTCTCCCGTTAGGGAGAGGATTTAGAGATCCTCAGCTCAGCGGGCTGACATACGGGCTGACCAGTCCCAGCGGCACGGCGGTGGAGTTCTTGACGCCCCGGATGACGATCCGGCTCTCGATATTGCTGACTAGGCCCAGCGACAGCAGCTTGTCGCGCAGGAACTCGTCAAAGGCGCGCATGTCGCGGGTGACGATGCGCATCTCATAGTCGGCCGCGCCGGTCACGGTGGCGCACTGGACGACCTCGGCCCACTTGCCGACGGCCTGTTCGAAGGTGTCGAGGTTTTCCTTGGTCGGCAGCGACAGCTTCACGGTGCAATACACCTCAAAGCCCAGGCCCAGCTTTTCGCGGTCAAGGATGGTCACGCGGCGCTGGATGACGCCGGCGTCTTCCAGGCGCTTGATCCGGCGCCAGCACGGGCTGGACGACAGACCCACACGTTCGGCGATCTCCGCGACGGACAGTCCGGCGTCGTGTTGGATGAGATCCAGAATCTTGGCATCCACGGCGTCGAGTTGTTCGGACAAGAAATTCCTCCCCCCAGAGGGCGTTGGCGCTTTGATTTTGCGCAAAGCGGCCACGACTCGGGCACGCCTTGGGCAAACATTTTCCGCGCTTCTATAAGATATTGCGTGGCGGGCGAGAAGACCCGGGAGGAAGATTTTTGCTATGCGGCACTCAGAAGTCACTCTCGACGACAAATATGTGCTCGAAGATGGTCGCGCCTTCATCACTGGGGTGCAGGCCCTGCTTCGCGTTCTGCTGGATCGCAAGCGTCTCGACCGCAAGGCCGGGTTGAACACCGGCGGCTATCTGTCGGGCTATCGCGGGTCGCCCCTGGGCGGGCTCGACCAGCAGGCCGCGCGCATCAAGAAGCTGCTGACCGCGCATGATGTCGTCTTCCAGGAAGGTCTGAACGAAGACCTGGCCGCCACCGCCGTGTGGGGCAGCCAGCAGGCCAATCTGTTCCCCGGCGCGCTTTATGATGGCGTGTTCGGCATGTGGTACGGCAAGGCGCCGGGCGTTGACCGCACCGGCGACGTCTTCAAGCACGCCAACTTCGCCGGGACCTTCCCGACCGGCGGGGTGCTGGCGGTGGCGGGCGATGACCACGGCTGCAAGAGCTCGACCCTCCCGTCGCAATCAGAATTCGCCTTCCAGGACTTCGAGATGCCGGTGTTGTCGCCGGCCGACGTCCAGGAGGTGCTCGACTACGGTCTGCTCGGCATCTCGATGTCGCGGTTCTCGGGCCTGTGGACGGGCATGATCGCCCTGGCCGACACCATGGACTCGGGCGTGACCATCGACGTCTCGCTGGACCGCCACCAGATCGTGGTCCCGGAGTTCGCATTCCCGCCGGGCGGCCTCGGCATCCGCCAGAAGGACCAGCCGATGGAGAAGGAGCGGCGCATGCGGCTCCACAAGATCCCGGCGGCCCTGGCCTTCGCGCGCGCCAACAATATCGACCGCGTGGTGCTGGGCGCCTCGCACGTCAAGGTCGGCAAGGCGCGCCTGGGCATCGTCTGCCAGGGCCAAGCCTATAAGGATGTGCTGGAAGCCTTCACGGCCATGGGCATGACCCTGCAGGAAGCCGCTGACCTGGGCGTCTCGATCTACAAGGTCGGCATGCCCTGGCCGCTGGAGCCCTTGGGCCTGCGCGCCTTCGCCGCCGGCCTTGAGACCCTGATGGTCATCGAGCACAAGCGCGCCCTGATCGAACCGCAAGCGCGCGCCGCGCTCTACGATCTTCCCGCCCAGGCGCGCCCGCGCGTCATCGGCAAGACCGACGAGAAGGGCGGTCCGCTGCTGTCGGAGCTGGGCTCGCTGTCGGTCGCCGAGATCGCGCTGGCCATCTATGACCGCCTGCCCCAGGGGCCGCACATGGAGCGGGCCCAGGCCTATCTGAACCGGGTGAGCGCCGCCGGCGTCGCCGCCGTGAGCCTCGCCGCTGACCAGGCCCGCAAGCCGTTCTTCTGCTCGGGCTGCCCGCACAACACCTCCACCAAGCTGCCCGAGGGCTCGCGCGCCCTGGCCGGCATCGGCTGTCACTACATGGCCGGGTTCAACGACCCGATGACCGACCTCAACACCCATATGGGCGGCGAGGGGCTGACCTGGGTGGGCGCCGCGCCGTTCACCAGCGAAAAGCACGTCTTCCAGAACCTGGGCGACGGCACCTACAATCACTCGGGCTCGCTGGCCATCCGTGGCGCGGTCGCGGCCGGGACCAACATCACCTACAAGCTGCTTTATAATGACGCCGTCGCCATGACCGGCGGCCAGCGCGCCGAGAGCGGCTTCACCCCCGCCCAGATCACCCGCCAGCTGGCGGCCGAAGGCGTCAAGAAGACCGTCATCGTCGTCGACGAGCTGGAGCGCTACCAGGGCGTCAACGACCTGGCCCCGGGCGTCGAGATCTTCCCGCGCTCGGACCTGATGCGCGTGCAGGAGATGCTGCGCGAGACGCCTGGCACGACGGTGCTGCTCTACGATCAAACCTGCGCCACCGAAAAGCGCCGCCGTCGAAAGCGGGGCGCCATGCCCAAGGCCACCCAGCGCGTCTTCATCAATCCGCTGGTCTGCGAAGGCTGCGGCGACTGTTCGGTGAAGTCCAACTGCGTCTCGGTCGAGCCTCTGGCCACCGAGTTTGGCCGCAAGCGCAAGATCAACCAGTCGTCCTGTAATCAGGACTATTCCTGCGTCGAGGGCTTCTGCCCCTCGTTCATCACCCTGGAAGGGGCGCAAAGCGCCCAGTCCAAGAAGACCCCGGCGGCCCTGACCGCCGAGTCGACGCCGCTGCCCGAGTTCGAGCCGCTGACCGGCGTGCGCAAGATCCTGTTCACGGGCGTGGGCGGCACGGGTGTCACCACGGTCGCCTCGATCATGGCCATGGCCGCCCATATCGACGGCCGCGCCGGCAGCGTGGTCGACATGACGGGTCTGGCCCAAAAGGGCGGTTCGGTGTTCAGCCACGTCAAGATCGGCGAGACCGAGGAGACGATCGTCGGCGGTCGCGTGCCGGCGGCCAGCACCGATGTGCTGATCGCGTGTGATCTTCTCGTGGCGGCCAGCCCCGAAGGACTGTCGCTCTACGCCAAGGACCGCACGCGCGCCTTCGGCAACAGCGACTTCGCCCCCACGGCCGACTTCGTCACCAGCCGCGACGTGCGCTTCGACAGCGGGGCCATGGCGCGCCGCGTCAAGGGCGCGACCAAGACCTTCGACGCGTGCCCGGCCCAGCGCCTGGCCGAGACCGAGTTCGGCGACGCCATCTACGCCAACATGATCATGGTCGGCTTCGCCTGGCAGCGCGGGGTGATCCCGCTCTCCAGCCGAGCGGTCTATCGCGCGATCAAGCTGAACGGCGTCGACGCCGAGGCCAACCTGCAGGCCTTCGAGCTGGGCCGTCGCGTGGCCCATGACCCGTCCACCCTGACGGTCAAGGAAGACACCACCCCGACGCCGGAAACCATGCCGCTGAACGCCCTGATCACCCATCGCGTGGAGCAGCTGACGGCCTATCAGAACGCCGCCTACGCGCAGCGCTATGCGGACAAGGTGGCCAAGGTCCGCAGCGCCGAAACCGCCGTGTCGGGCGAGGACGGCGCCCTGCCGCTGACCCGCGCGGCGGCGGTCAACCTCTACAAGCTGATGGCCTATAAGGACGAGTACGAGGTTGCTCGTCTGTATACGGACGGTCGTTTCGCGGCCGAGCTGGCGGGGACCTTCAAGGGCGGCAAGGCCAAGGTGTGGCTGGCCCCGCCGCTGCTGGCGCCGAAGGGCGCCGACGGCAAGCCCAAGAAGATCGCCTTCGGCGGCTGGATGCTGGATCTGGCCTTCCCGATGATGGCCAAGATGAAGGGCCTGCGCGGCACGGCGCTCGACATCTTCGGCAAGACCGAGGAGCGCCGCATGGAGCGCGGCCTGATCACGGCCTACGAGACCGGCCTTGATCGCCTGGCGGCCGGGCTGTCCACGGAGAGCCTGTCGCTGGCGGTGAAGATCGCCGAGATCCCCCAACAGATCCGCGGCTTCGGCCACGTGAAGGAGGCTTCGGTCGTCACGGCCAAGGCGGCGGAGGAGAAGCTCTGGGCGCAGTGGGCGGGGTGAGGGCGGATCACCCTCACCCTGTTCTCCCGGCGGCGCCGATGGGCGTCGCGGGGGCGGCGTCTTTTGGCTCTTGCGGTCTGAACGACTGGTTTCCGGCAAGGGGCTCCGACGAGGCGTCGGACGCCTGCGGCCAGGCAGGGTTCAGAGTGGGCGCCAACACCGCTTTACCCTCGCCTGGGACCTCTCTAGGTTGCTCGAAATCCTAGACCTGCGTCCGCCGCAAGGGCGCGCAAGCAACCAGCGGAACGACAGGGCGATGGCGAAAAATCCTTTTCGGGGCAAGGTTTGTATCGTGACGGGCGCTGCGTCGGGCCTGGGCCGTGCGCTGAGCGCGCAGCTTGCGGAAGCCGGCGCCACCCTGATCATCGCGGACATCAATTTCCCGGCCGCCGAAGACCTGACGCATCGCATGAACAAGCTGGGCGTCACAGCCAAGCCGGTCCGCACCGACGTGTCGCAAAGCGAATCTGTCCGGCAACTGATCGAAGGAACGGCGGCGGAGTTCGGCCGCATCGACTACCTATTCAACAATGCCGGCATCGCCGTGTTCGGGGAGATCCGCGATCTCAGCCTCGACCATTGGCGGCGGGTCATTGACATCAATCTGATGGGTGAGATCTACGGGATCCACTACGCGTATCCGCAGATGATCAAGCAGGGCTTCGGTCATATCGTGAATGTGGCCTCGGGTTTCGGCATGGCGCCCGGACCGGCGAACAGCCCCTATGTCGCCTCGAAATTTGCCGTGTTTGGCCTGTCACATGCGCTGGCCACCGAGGCTCGGGCCTTTGGCGTCCATGTCACCGTCGCCTGCCCGGGTTTCATCAAGACTCCACTGGTCGACAACATCCATTGCGTCAATGCGGCGCCGGCCGACGTCCTCGCCAATATTCCCGTCGCCATGGTGCCGGTGGACCGTGCGGCGAACATCATCCTGACCGGCGTCGCCAAGCGTAAGATGGTCATCGCCTTCCCCGGTTATGTCGGTGTTCTGGCCTTCATCCATCGCTTCCTGCCGGCCGTTTGGGACAGCATGGGCAAGGGTGAAATCGCCCGCTTCCGGAAGATCCGAAAGGACCCTGCCGTCAGCTGAGGGGACAGAGCGCCGGGTTCGGCGCACACCGGCAGCCGTCGATGGCGCCGACGCTGATAGGCTGCGCGCCCGTCCGACCGGGGGGCAGTTATGCACCTTGGCAGTCGCGGCTGGAAGATCGAGCGCGGTCGGCTAAGGTGGCCGCATGAGTGAATTTGATTTCGACGTCGTTGTCGTCGGCGCCGGCGCCGTGGGGCTGGCCTGCGGCTACGCCCTGTCGCGGCGCGGGCTGGTGGTCGCCGTCCTGGAGGAGCAGGGGCGCATCGGGGAGGGCGTGTCGTCCCGCAATTCCGAGGTGATCCACGGCGGGCTCTACTATCCGACCGGGTCCTTGAAGGCCAAGCTGTGCGTCCAGGGTCGGCGGGCGCTGTACGCCTTCTGCGACGCGCACAAGGTGCCCTACAAGAAGTGCGGCAAGCTGGTGGTGGCGACCTCGGAGGACGAGATCGCGCGGCTCGACATCATCTGGGAGCAGGCCCTGGCCAATGATGTCGAGGGCATGGAGCGCTTGACCGGGGCGCAGGCGCGGGCGCTGGAGCCGGGCCTCAACGCCCACGCCGCGCTGCTGTCGCCCGAAAGCGGCGTGTTCGCCAGCCACGACTACATGCTGGCCTTGCAAGGGGAGATCGAAGCCGCCGGCGGGGCGGTGGTGCTGTCGACGCCGTTCGAGGGCGCCGAGCCCCTGGCCGGCGGCGGCTTCCGGGTCCGCGCCGGCGGCGCTGAGCCCACCGACCTGACCTGCCGTCTGCTGGTCACCGCGCCGGGCCTGTCCTCTCAGGCGGTGGCGAGCCGGATCGAGGGCTTTCCCGCCGAACAGATTCCCAAGGCCCACTTCGGCAAGGGGATCTATTTCCGGCTCAGCGGCAAGGCGCCGTTCCAGCGGCTGATCTATCCGCCGCCGATCCATGGGGCGCTGGGCACCCACTATCGCAATGACATGGGCGGCCAGGCGGTGTTCGGACCCGACCTGGAGTACGTAGCTGCGCCGGACTATTCGGTCGATCCGGCCAAGGCGGAGGCCTTCGCCGCCTATATCCGCAAGTTCTGGCCCGACCTGCCGGCGGACAGGCTGGTCCCCGACTATGCGGGCGTGCGGCCCAAGCTGCACGGTCCTGGTGAACCGCAGCCGGACTTCCAGCTCCGGGGCGTCGAGGATCACGGCCTTGCGGGGCTGATGGCTCTGTTCGGCATCGAGAGCCCCGGCCTGACCAGTTCGCTGGCGATCGGCGAGACGGTGGCCGAGCGGCTCTGCGGCGCGTCCTGATCGCAGTCGTCACGGGGGGCGGATCACAAGCCCAAGCTCCCGCGTTGACACCAGGGCCGCGCGCCACGATGGTCGCGCCCCGAAACGCCTCCCCTGGAGTCCGCCTTGACCACCATCCTGCACGCCATGCTGGGCAAGGGCCTCGGCGGTCTTGAGCAGGTGTTCCTCGACTACCAGCCGATCCTCGAGGCCTGGGCCGCGCGCCGGGGCGGGCGATGCGTCGGCGTGGTGCGCAAGGGGGGCAAGATGGCGGTCGCTCAGGCCAATCGGACGCCGCCGCTCAGCGCCATGCCGGCCCTGACCGACTGGGATCCGATCACGGTCGGCGCGGCGCGCGCGCTGGTGAAGACCTATCGCCCCGCCCTGATCTTCAGCCACGGCCAGCGCCCGGCGCGTGTGTTCGACAAGGCCGCGCCCGCGGACGTGGTGCGCGCGGTCTGCCTGCACAAACCCTCTTTCGACGTAACGCCGGGCACGCACTATGTGTGCGTCGGTCAGCACCTGGCGGCGCTGGCGATCGAGCGGGGCGCGCCCGCTGACCACGTCTGGTTCGTGCCCAACGCCGTCAAGCCGCCCGGCGTCGAGGCTCAGCCCTTTGCTGAGGCGGGACGCCCGATCCGGATCGTCGCCGCAGGACGCCTGCATCCGAAGAAGGGCTTTGACGTTCTCATCCACGCCGTCGGCAAGCTGCGGGCCTGGGACTACGAGGTCACGTGCGAGATCGCCGGCGAAGGCGATGAGCGAGGCGCGCTGGAGGGGCTGATCCGCGACCTGGATCTTGAGGCCAGCGTCACCCTGAAGGGTTGGACCGGGGACGTCGCCGGCTTCCTCGCGACGGGAGATCTCTTCGCGTTTCCGTCCCACCAGGAAGGCTTTCCCCTGACCTTGCTGGAGGCGATGGCGGTGGGCTTGCCCGTGGTGGCCAGCGAGATCGACGGACCGCTCGAGATCCTGACCGATGGGCGCGATGGTCGCCTGGTCCCGGACAATGATCCCGATCGCCTTGCCGAGGCTCTGGCCGAGCTGATCAGCGATCGCGAGACGGCTGTGCGCCTCGGCGCGGCCGCTCGCCAACAGGTGCTGACCGAGTACAGCCCCCAGGAACTGGCGCGTCGCTTGGAAGCCGCGCTCGATGGAATGACATCCCGGGCTTGATGCGAAGCGCGCTTGGGCGTATGACCCCCGTCCGTCCTGGCTATGGCTGGGTAGCTCAGATGGTTAGAGCGGTGGATTCATAACCCACAGGTCGGCGGTTCGATCCCGCCCCCCGCCACCAGGACGGACAGATTTCCCTGAAAAAGCCAAGTCGAGACCGCCGCTTCTGTGCGAGCGCGCGCGTCTAGGGCTTGTGGGGTGTCGGGTAAGCGCTCCCCGCCTACCGCGTCCCGGCCAGAGCGGCGTGCGTGGTCGAGGACGGGGAGGCTTCGCCGATCGTGGCGATGGTCACGCCGTCCCGAAGGCGACGGCTTTTCAGATAGCCCAAGAGCCGCGCCGGGTGGTCGGTCTGGATGATGCTGACGCCCTGGTCGATCAGGCGGCCCCAGGAGGTGTCCGGATCGCGCAGCGCGCGGCGGTCGCCCGAGACGCCGAAGAAGCTTTTCCAGCTGCTCATGCCCAGGGTGTTGGCCCAGACGCGAACCCGGGCGGCTTCGGCGGCGTCGCGCACCGAGGCGAAGCCTTGCGCGCCCATGCGGCGCGTCTCCACAGCCGGAATAGGACGAATGCCGGAGGCCTGGCGGGTGATGACCTGGCCCAACTGCCCCGCGTCCCGCGCAGCGCCTTCGCCGACCATCGGCATGAAGGCGACATCGCGATAGAGCGGCTGATCGGCGATCGGAGACATGTCTGTCTTCGCCCGGGCCTTGAACAGCACCCAGTCGCTCGCGTCGGCGCGGCGCGCGACTTCCGCCGCCTGGGCCGCGAAGGGGCCCTTCAGATGAAGGTTCACCAGAACGCGGCCACGCGCGGCGCGGAGGAAGGCTTCCAGCGTCGGCGGCGCCTCATCGCCGCCGTCGAGCCGAAGCGCCTGGATCTGGGCGAGCGTCAGCTTGGCGACCAGGCCGCCGCCATCGGTGGTTCGGTCGACACTGGGGTCGTGCATGATCACCAGGACGCCGTCCTGGGTGCGGCGCACATCGGTCTCGACCATGTCGACGCCGATGTCGATGCAACGCTGCAGGGCTTCCAGAGAGTTCTCGGGGGCGCTCGACGCCAGGCCGTGATCCGGCGCCGCAGCGTGGCAGCCGCGATGGGCCACGACCATGACCCCGGCGGCGGGATCATAGAGGCGTTCCCGGAACGTGTTGGCCCCCGCCGGCGTGGCGGCGATGAGCAGCAAGGCGAGGGAGGTCGTCAGGAGGCGCATGGTCGGGAAGGTCTCCGAACCGCGCTATGAGCGATTCATGCGACAGCCACGCGGCGGTTCGGCCTCAGTTGCATGACGCCAGTATCGACGATGCGCTCTCGGGCCTAGCCGGGATCATCCGTCCCCGCGCAAAGTTTCCCTGAAGGCTAGAGTGTTGAGCCCTTGTCTTGGGCCGTCTCCGGAATGTGCGCGCGTAACACGCAGCGCAAACCGTCGGGGTGGTAGTCCATGGTCGCCTCGCCCTTGAGCTCTCCGCGCAGGCTGCGTTCGATCAGGCGCGAGCCGAAGCCCTTGCGGGTGGGCGCGACCACGGGCGGACCGCCCGCTTCGATCCACTGACAGTCGAGGGTTCGGCTGTCCGCGTCGTAGCCCCAGAACAGGCGCACGCGGCCTTCGGCGCAGGACAGAGCGCCATACTTCAGAGCATTGGTGGCCAGTTCGTGAAGGATCAGCGCCATGGTAAGGGCGCCGCCGGGCTGCAGGCGGATCGGCGGGCCGGCGATTTCGATCCGTGTTCCCCCCTCGTCGAAGGGGCGCAGGGCCCGCTCGGCCACCTCGCGCAGCGGCGCACCATCCCAGCTTTCGCGGGTCAGGATGTCGTGCACCCCCGACAGGCCCATCAGGCGGGCCTCGAACTTCTCGAACGCCGCCGCCGGGCTGGGTTCGTTGCGCAGGGTCTGGGCGGCCATGGACTGCACCGTGGCCAGGGTGTTCTTCACCCGGTGGTTCAGCTCGTTGATCAGTAGACGGAGTTGCGCCTGGTGATGTTGTTGCGCGCTCTCGGCGAGTTTGCGGTGGCTGATGTCGGAGAGGATCACGACCAGATAGGGCGGTTCCTCGGCCGGGCTGACCTTGGACACTGTCAGGTTCAGCCAGAGGATCTCGTCCGGCTGCTCGCCCCGGAAGCGACGGTCCGCCGTATAGGTGTCGATCGCCCCCCTCGTCAGGGCTTCACCGTCCGCCAGCGCCTGGGCCAGATCGTGCTCATGCACCAGGGTGGTTATGCGGCTTCCCAGAAGCTGCTCCCGGGGGCGGCGCAGAATGGCGCAGAAGCTGTCATTGGCTTCGAGGATCGCGCCGTCCTGGGCCAGGCGCGCCACGCCCATGGCGGTCTGGTCGAAAACAGCGCGGTAGCGCGCCTCGGCCGCCTCCAGCGCGCGGCGGGCCAGAATGCCGGCGGTGACCACCTCGGTGTAGAGCACAAGGCCCCCGATCTCTCCCCCGTCGGTGCGCCAGGGGGCCATGGACCAGCGGATCCATTGCGTGCGCCCTTCGCGATCGACATAGGGATCGCCCTCGTGGCGCAGCTCGACCCCCTCGGCCAGGACCCGGGCATGGAGATCCCGCCACTTCTGCGGCACCTCGGGGAAGGCGTCGTAGTGAAGGCGGCCGATCAAGGGCAGGTCAGGCGGCAGGTGCTGATCGGTCAGATACTGCCGCGACGCCGCCAGATAACGCATCTGGTTGTCGAAGATGGCGATGCCCAACGGCGCGTGCTTCAGCGCCGTCGTGACGCTGGGGGACGCGGCCATGGGGGCGCTGGGATGGGGCGGCGCTTCTTCGATCATCGCGCCGTCATCGTATCGCCTGAAGGTAAGGCTTGGATTGACGTTCCCGTGAGGCGAGCTTGTCAGCCCGCCAGCGGAAACACGCGGGTCTGTTTCACCACCCCGTAGGCGAAGCTGGTGTCGATCGAGGCGATGCCCGGGATGGCGTGCAGTCTGCGGCGCATGAAGTCCTCATAGGCCTCCAGGCTGTCGACAATCACGCGCAGCAGATAGTCGTCGCCGCCCGCCAAAAGGAAGCAGTCGAGGATCTGGTCGATCCGCGCCACCGCGTCCTCGAAGCCCTTGATCAGGTCCTGGCCATGGCGATCCAGACGCACCCGGACAAACACCGTGATCGGCAGGCCGTAGGCCTTCTGGTCCACCAGCGCGGTATAGCCGGTGATCACCCCCTCGGCCTCGAGATTGCGCACTCGGCGCAGGCAGGGGGAGGGCGAGAGGTTCACCCGCTCGGCCAGCTCCTGGTTGGTGAGGCGTCCGTCCTTCTGCAGTTCGCGGATGATCTGGCGATCCTTGGCGTCCATAGGCGCCTCCTGAGCAGAATCTGCTAAAATGAGCTTGTCTTGTAGCAGACTTAGCAATCTCGCGCGCCTCGTTCCACGCCACAGTAGCGGCAAAGGGAGCAGGACATGCGCGACGACCAGAGCGGCTTTTCCACGCGGGCGATCCATGCGGGCTACGATCCCGCCGACGAGCACGGCGCCCTGACCCCGCCGCTGCACCTGACCTCGACCTTCGCGTTCGAGAGCGCCGAGGCGGGTGGCGAGATGTTCGCCGGAACCCGCGAGGGGCACTTCTACTCGCGCATTTCCAACCCCACGACCGACCTGCTGGAGCGTCGTCTGGCCAGCCTGGAGGGCGCCGAGGCGGCGGTCGCCACGGCCTCGGGCATGGGCGCGATCACGGCCACCCTGTGGAGCTTCCTGCGGGCCGGCGACGAGGTGATCACCGACCAGACCCTGTATGGCTGCACCTTTGCGTTCCTGCGCGATGGCCTGACCCGGTTCGGCGTGACGGTGAAGCAGGTCGACATGACCCGGCCCGAAACCCTGGCGGCCGCCATCTCGGACCAGACGCGGATCGTCTATTTCGAGACCCCGGCCAATCCGAACATGCGTCTGGTCGACATCGCCGCGATCACCCGGATCGCGCACGCTGCGGGCGCCAAGGTGGTGGTCGACAACACCTACGCCACGCCCTGCCTGACCCGGCCTCTGGCCCTGGGCGCCGACATCGTCGTGCACTCGGCGACCAAGTATCTGGGCGGCCACGGCGACCTGGTGGGCGGGATCGCCGCCGGCGGGATCGAAGACATGGCGCGCGTGCGCCTGTGCGGGGTAAAGGACATGACCGGTGCGGTGATGTCGCCCTTCACGGCCTTTCTCGTCCTGCGCGGGCTCAAGACCCTGTCGCTGCGCATGGCCCGCCACAGCCAGAGCGCCCAGGCGGTGGCCCGCTGGCTGGAGGATCACCCCGCCGTCGAGCAGGTGTTCTATCCTGGCCTGCAGAGCTTCCCGCAGCGCGATCTGGCGGCGCGCCAGATGGCGGCGGGCGGCGGCATGATGGCGTTCGAGCTGAAGGGCGGCCACGCCGCTGGCGTGGCGATGATGAACCGGCTGGCGCTGATCCGCCGCGCCGTGTCGCTGGGCGACGCCGAGACCCTGATCCAGCATCCGGCCAGCATGACCCATTCGCCCTACACGCCTGAGGAGCGGGCCGCCGCCGGAATCGGCGAGGGCATGGTGCGCCTCTCCGTGGGTCTGGAGGACGTGGCCGATATCCTGGCTGATCTGGCGATGGCGCTGGAGCCTCTCAAGGTCGCGCAACCGGCTTGAGCCGGGCTCAGCAGTCGAGGACCTTCACCTCGGCGGCTTCGTATCGCAGGTCGCTGGCGGTGAAGAGCGCGGACAAGCCCAGCAGCGTGCACCGCCCGACGGCGAGATAGACCGGGATGTCCTTGAGATAGGCGCTCATCCGGCCCTTGTCCTCAAAGCGCCGGCTGAAGGCGGCCTGATCGAGCAGACCATCGATGCGTTCCATCAGGGGGCTGTTGATATAGACGCCTCCCCGGGCCGCGAAGCTGAGGGCGGCGTCTCCCGCGAAGGCCCCCAAGAGGGCGCTGAAGATCGACAGGGCTTCCCGCGCCGTCTCGTCGCCGTCCCGGACTCTGGCGAGGATGACCTCGTCGCTATCGTCCAGCCCGCCGCCCAGGGCCGCATAGATATCGGCGAGGCCCTGCTGTGACAGGAAATGCTCCGCCGAGACCCGGCCGTGCCGGGCTTGCAGCGCCTCGAACACCGGGACTTCGCGGGGCTCGCCGGGGGTGAAGTCGATATGCCCACCCTCGCTGACCACGGGCGTCCACCCGTCGGTTCGGTGGGGCGTCAGGGCGGCGACGCCGAGACCGAGATTAGGACCGATCACGGCGATCTGGGCGTTGCGGCCGGGCTTGCCCTCGTGGATCAGGCGCATGGCCGACGGGGCCAGGCGGGGCGCGCCCAGGGCGCAGGCGGCGAAGTCGTTCAACAGCGAGACGCGCGGCGTTTTCAGCACCGCGCGCAACCAGGCCTGGGTCAGCGTGAAGTCGCCGGCCGTCAGCGCGATCGCGCCGTCGATTTCGGGGCCGGCGCCGCAGACAGCGGCTCCGATCAGGCCGTCAGCCGAATGTTCGGACACGGCGTCGATCAGGTGCTCTTCAAGCGCTTTGAGCGACGCGCAGGCTAGATCGCGATGTCCGCGCGGCGCGTCGCCCGGACTGACCAGCGCCAGGGCCAGATCGCGACCATTCACGTCGGCGAGCAGGACCGATCCCTTGGCCATGGTGTTTCCTCCGCGCCGACGTCTTCGGCCGGCTTGCGCGCCGATCGATAACGATGGTCGCTGAAGAAGGTTGGCCTGATCCCCTGGTCATTGACAAGGCTGTCATCGGCGGCCGCGACACAAAACCTCATTCTGGGTGCGGACCATCATTAACCTTCACTACAAAAATCTTACTTCTGCACCGCCAATTAACCGCGTCGTGCGTTTATCGACCCATGTCGAAGCACGCGTCTGGCGCGGAACACGATCGAAGAGCGGCTGTCCGCATCCAGACGCAGAGATCAGGCAAGGTTCTCTGCGGCGCCTTCGCTTGGGACTGCGTGATCCGCGATCTTTCCAGCCAGGGCGCGCGCGTTCAGATGCTGACGGGAGGCGCGCCGGCGGGACAGATCCAACTGATCGATCTCGACGCCGGACTGGCCCATGACGTGACCGTCGCCTGGCAGCGCGAGCGCGAGATCGGCCTGCGCATCGTCAGGACCTACGACCTGCGCGGGCTCGCGCCGGCGGTCGCCGGAACAGCCAAGCGCATCTGGCGGGCGTCACGGGCGGACGTCTCCACAGGCTGACGCCCAAGAAAAAGGACCTTGGCCCGCCGACCAAGGTCCCCCTTCATTTCAGCCGGCGGGCGTTGAGCTCAGGCCCCGTCGCGCGACGCCTCGTCCGCCATGGCCCGGACCAGGTCGAGGACTTGGCGGCGGACGCGACCACGCGCGATGCGCGGGAAAACTTCCGCCAGTTCCAGGCCTTCTGGCGTGGTCAGGAACTCCTGGACCACCTTCTCGGCGTGCAGGCCAGCGTCATCCGCCTCAGCCCCGTTCATCGGGTCGGCCAGGCCGTCGAAGAAGAATGACACGGGGACCTGGAGGGTCTTGGCGATCTCGTAGAGCTTGCTGGCGCTGACGCGATTGGCGCCGCGCTCATACTTTTGAACCTGCTGGAAGGTCAGTCCCAGCGAGTCGGCCAGTTGTTCCTGGCTCACGCCCAGCAGTTTACGGCGCATGCGGACACGGCCGCCGACGTGCAAGTCGACGGGGTTGGGGCGCCGGCCTTCGGTTTCTTCGCTCATATTTTTTCGCCTCCAACGGTTGTCCCGGGAAAATGACACGACCGTTACGTTGGTGGAAGCGAGCCTGCCCTGGCGCGGCGTTACGTCGCGATGTCAACGCTTTCCCTCCCCCGAGTCTGGCGAAGCTATCGGCGGTGTTCACGATTCGCCGCCAACCAGAGCTTGATCGACGCCCGCAAGGCGCGAGTGCGGGCGGCGCCGTTCAGGCGCTGATCGCGGCCTTGCCCTTTGCGCTCCGGCCATCGCGCCTGAGCCGACAGGCCAAGCGGCCTTGGACCCGCGCGTGCAGGAGGCGCTTGCCAGCGACCGTCGGTGCGGGCAGCCTCGCAGCCATGGACAGCGCCCAGCCCAACACGGCCGCCGAACGGTACAAGAGCTTTGCGGCCTTCTATCCGTTCTACATGACCGAGCACGCCAACCCCGTCAGCCGACGGCTGCACGTGGTGGGCACAAGCCTCGTGATCCTCTGCCTGGTGCTGGGCGTTTTCCGGGATTGGCGCTTCTTCATCGCCGCGCCTGTGATCGGCTACGGTTTCGCCTGGATCGGCCACTTCGTCTTCGAGAAGAACCGGCCGGCGACGTTCAAGTATCCCGTCTACAGCCTGATGGGCGATTTCCGCCTGTGGTTCGAGACGGTGACGGGGCGGCGCAAGTTCTAGCCTGCAGCCTGCTGAACCGGCGCAACTGGTCGGTATTGAGCTAGGCGTCCTGGCGCTTGACCCCGCTGCGTCCCAGGGCCCCTTAGCCTGAGACGAGATCCTCTGAGCGTGACAAGGGGCGCTATTTCAAACGTTTGGAGCGCTCTTCGCCCCGATCACCGTTTCACACTGATCGGCGAACGCTCTAGGCGGCGGCTTCGGCGCTGTCGCCGTCTGCGCCGGCCAGCAGGCTGTTGAGCACCAGGGCGAGACGCTCGGGCTTGATAGGCTTTTCGACCACGTCCTGCATACCCGCCGCGAGGTAGGTGTGGACGTCGGCCGGATCGGCGTTGGCGGTCAGGGCCACGATCGGGGCGGCGCTCGAACGGCCGCTCAGCTCGCGGATCGCGCGCGTGGCCGCGACGCCGTCCATACGCGGCATCTTGATGTCCATGAGGATGAGGTCAAAGCGGCCGCTCCGGGCCATCTCGACGGCCTCGACACCGTCGACGGCCTGTTCGGAGGTGCACTCGAACATGTCGCAAAGCGCCTCGGCCACCATGCGGTTGGTGGCGTTGTCATCGACGATGAGGATGTGGGCCGAACGTCCGCCGACGGGCTCTGGGGCGTCTTGGGCCGCCGCTTCGGCGGCCGCCGGGATCAGGGACAGCGAGAACCCGACGGTCAGCCCCGCCCCGCGATTGGCTTCGGCGATCAGTCGGCCGCCCATCTTGCGAACGACGCTTTGGGCCAGCGCGAGACCGACGCCCAGGGCCATCTCGCTGCGATCCTGGCCGCCGACGCCGCCGAGCGGATCATTGACGCGGCGCAGTCGATCTTCGGCGTGTCCGCCGGCGTTGTCGCGCAGTTGGCAGTCCAGAGTGATCCGATCGCCCTCGGCGCGCGCGGAGAGGCGAACCTCGATCATGCCCCGTCCGGCGGACAGGGCGTTCTCGACCAGAATGTCGATCACCTGCAGCAGGCGCTCGCCATCAATCTCGACGCCGCATTCGGGATCGCCGTCATAAGAGACGAGAAGCGTGGAGCCGCCTTCGCTCGCCCGGTTGGCCCACCGGGCTTCGACGAGGTCGGCGAAATCGCGTAGTCGCGTGGGCGCGGCGTCCATCTGGAGGTCGCCGTTGACCGAGCGATGGAGGTCCACCGCGCGGCCGACGGTCTCGCCCATGTCGCGGCTGGTGTCGCCGATGGCTCGGACGAAGGCTGCGGCGTCTGGCGTCAGGCGTTGTTGCTCAAGCCGTTCGGTGATGGCCAGAACGCCGTCGAGATGCGCGCCGATGTCGACGGCCATCCGTTCGACAATGGCCATGGCGTCGCGCGCTTCGTGCTGGCGGCGTCGGTGCGAGGCCAGCAGGGAGGCAAGCCCGCCCACGCCGGCGTAGCGCCCGTCGGCGTCGACCGCGACATAGGCGGTGCGGAAGATGGGTGTCGGGCTGTCGGCGAGGGCGTTGACGAAGGTGTTGGGATCGGTTCCGACGGGCACCATACGGGGCTTGGCGTCCATGATCTCGGCGACCGGACGCGTGGCGAGCGCAGGCCCCGCGACACGCATCATGCCTTGCAGAACGTCCCGGTAGACCAGACCCACAGGCGCGCCGTCATCGACCACGGCCAGCGCGGCGAAGGTCGGATTGGCGTCAAACATCGCCGCCACGGTCGCGCTGGGCGTGCCCGGCGCGATGGGAGCGAGCGGTTCGATCAGACGGGACAGCGTTTCCATACGGCGCTTCGTCAACGGCTTGGGGTTTGCAACTTGCCTCGGCCGCCCTTGCAGAGTCGTTAAGGTGGTACCGCTCTCATTGTCGCGGCCCGAGGCGGCGGGGCTTCAAGATTGAGAACTGGCGCGAAAAGGGGCGGCGGATGACCCGCCGCCCCTTGAGGCGCTCGTCCTGGGGTTTACCAGGACTTGGTGATCGCGATGCCGTACAGGCGAGGCTCGGCGGTGATCACGTTGGTGAACAGGCCCGAGCTGTCGTCGGTGGTGTAGGCGTCGACGATCGGCGTCTTGTTGCCGATGTTCTTGACGTAGGCGTCGATGGCCACGCCCCACTCGGGCTTCTCGACCTTCAGGGTGATGTTGCCGTTATCCCAGGACTTCAGCTGATCGTAGGCGGTGTTGTAGACGCGGGCGTACTGCTTGCTCTGGCGGTAGTAGTCGCCGCGCAGGGTCGCAGACCAGCCGTTCGACAGCTCGAAGGTGTACTGGGCGCCCACCGAAGTGGTCCAGTGCGGCGAGTTCGGGAGTTCGTTGCCCGACAGGTTCGCCGCCGTGCCCTCGATCGAATAGCCAGCGCCGTAGGTGTAGAGGCCCGTCGCGTTGGCGAGGAACGCCGCCGTGGGCGCCGGAAGGCCTGCGCCGCCGGCCGCGGCCGGGGCCGCCAGGAAGCCTTGATAGGCGGCCGCGCCCGAGCACGCGAAGGGCAGGGTCGCCCCCGCGCCGGCGCCCAGGATCGTAGCGACGCCTACGGTGCTGAGCACGCAGTTGGCGCCGACCGACGAGGCGTTCGGACCGACCTTGACCACCGTATAGGCCGGGTTCGACTGGGTGCGGTTCATGGTGTCGATCGAGCTGACGCCATCGCCGATCTTGGTCTTGAGGTAACCGATATTGGCGTTCAGGCGCAGGTTGCGCACCGGCGACCAGATGGACTCCAGCTCGAAGCCATGGACCTTGGCGTCGACGTTCTCGTTCACCGAGGTGCGGTTCACGATCTTGGAGATCTGGTAGCCCTGGTAGTCATACGAGAAGGCGGTCGCGTTCAGCAGCAGGCTGCCGCCCAGCAGGGTGTTCTTGGTGCCGACTTCGATCGCGTTGACGAACTCCGGATCGAAGGTCTGCTGGATGCCGACCGAGTTGGCCGGGACGCCCGGGTTGATGCCGCCGCCCTTGTAGCCCTTGGAGTAGAAGGCATAGAGCAGGGTGTCGTCGGTGAAGCCCAGGCGCGCCTTGTAGTCGACGCCCACCCGGCCCGTGGTCTCGTTGAAGCGCGCCCGCTGATCGGGGTTGGTCGGGTTCAGCGTCAGGCCGTAGCCCGGGGCGAGCAGAACGGTCGAGTAGTTCTTGACCGCCTTCTTGTCGCGCGTCTGGCGTACGCCCAGGGTGAACTTCAGATCGTCGTTGACCTGATAGTACACCTCGCCCAGCAGCGCGTCCGAGACCAGATTATAGGGCGTGCGGTTCAGATAGTAGTTGTGGCCGTCGCCGGTCGGATCGGCCGAGGTGTCAATCCCGATGCAGCGGGCAGTGGTCGCCGGATTGCAGTTGGGATTGCCGGTGTTCGAGAAGTTCAGCGCCAGCGACGAAAGCGTCAGCGAGTTGCCGATCACATAGTAGTCGGTCAGCGTCCGGTAGGTGAAGTGGATGCCGCCGACCGTGAAGTTCAGCGGGCCGTCGAACGCCGACTGCAGGCGGAACTCCTGGCTGAACTGCTCGGAGCGGCCCGACGAGACGTCGATGGTGGTGAACTTGTTGGTCCGCCCGACTTGCGGGTCGGTGAAGAAGCCCCCTGGCGTGAACGGCGTGTTGTTGAACGGCACCGTCGCGACGTTGCGGTTGTAGTCCTGTTTGGTCCAGACATCGCCCTTGCCGTACGAGGTCATCGACGTGAAGGTCAGTTCGTCGGTGATGTCGTAGTTCAGGGTGAACTGGTAGGTGTTGGACTTCGACTGGTAGATCGGATCCAGAGCGGTCTCGATCTCGCGCAGGTTCGTCGAGGTGGTGTCGCCGGCGTTCACGTCACCCGAGGTGAAGCCGAAGATGTTGCCGAGCAGACCCGTCAGCGATCCCGAGGTGTTCACCGTGCCGTAGGCCGCTGGCGTATAGAGCGAGGCCGAAAGGCAGCCCTGGGTCAGGAAAACGCGAGACGCCCCGGTTGGCACGCCGCCGACCGTGGCCGGACCGTTGTCCTTGGTGCAGAGCTGCTTGCCGGTGCGGGCGCGGCTGTCGTTCTCGTGGAAGCGTTCCCACAGGAAGTTGGTGCGCAGCTTCTCGGTCGGATTGAACATCACCTGGACCCGGGTCGAATACAGATCCCGGTCGTCGACCTTGTTGCCATTGAAGGTGTTGGTCACGAAGCCGTCGCGCTTCAGCGAGGTTCCGGACAGGCGCACGGCCAGCTTGTCGCCGAAGATCGGCACGTTCAGCATGCCGCGCAGCTTCATCGAATTGTAGTTGCCGTACTCGGCGCGAAGGTTGGCCTCGAACATGTCGGTCGGCTTGGCCGTGATCACATTGACCACGCCGCCGGTGGCGTTGCGGCCATACAGCGTGCCTTGCGGGCCGCGCAGCACTTCGACGCGCTCGACATCGTAGAACTCGGCTTCGAACAGATTGCCCGACTGCTGCGGGGCGTTGTTCATGTGCACACCGACGCCCTGGTCGGCGGACGCGCCCACGGCCTTGGCGCCGATGCCGCGGATCTGGAAGTTGAAGCTGTTGGTGAAGTTGCTCTTGGCGAAGGTGACGTTCGGAATCGCCAACTGCAGGTTGGGACCGCCGTCGATCTTCTGCGCTTCCAGGCTGTCCTGGCTGAAGGCCGACACCGCGATCGGCACGTCCTGCAGCGCTTCTTCCTTTTTCTGAGCTGTAACGACCAGCTCTTCGATGACGGTCGTGTTCTGTTGAGCGAACGCGGGGACAGCGAAGCCGGAGATCGCGACCGCCGAAGCGCCCATGACCAATAGGCTCCGCATACGCAGAGTTTGCGACATTGAATTCCCTCCCTGAACGCAAGCGGCGCCTTATGGATGGAGCCTGCGAGCGTCGATGTTTCCTCGGCGCCGTACTGTTTTCACCGCGTGGGCGTACGGCGAGCCCCTCGCAGCATTGGGAGATTGCATACTTGCGTTTGAAGGCTGTCAACTGGCCTGAACGTAAGTGAACAGCGATAGGTTACGCCTTTTCACTTTCCAAGAGCCCTTGTTCTCCTGGCGCGGGTAAGTTTCCGCACGATTAGAAGAATGGGTTTGTGATTTCCCTTGCGGAACTCAAGGGATGATATCGCTCATATGGTCAATAATGTCTCGCAAAAGCGTTAGTTCGTGGACGAAAGAGTTCAGATCGCTTCGTGACCCGAGTATCGCCCGAGTCGCGGGTCGACGCGCCGGGCTGTTCCGACGGCGGCGCGGCTCGTGTAGAGGAGCAGGGATGTCCCCCCTTTTCACGAACATCGAGAGGCCGTCATGAGCCCCCGTGAGCGCCAGGCGGCCCTGGTTCTGTTTTCCGGCGGCCAGGACAGCAGCGTCTGCCTGGCCTGGGCGCTTGAACGCTATGACCGCGTGGAGACCGTGGGCTTCGACTATGGTCAGCGTCACGCCATCGAGATGCAGGCGCGCCAGGCGGTGCGTCGCGAAGTCGCCGCGCGCTTTCCCCAGTGGGCCGAACGCCTGGGCGAAGACCATGTGCTGGATATCCGCAGCTTCGGCGCCGTGGCCCAGTCGGCGCTGACCGCCGACCGCGCCATCGAGATGACCGAGCGCGGTTTGCCCTCGACCTTCGTGCCGGGGCGCAATCTGGTGTTCCTGACCTATGCGGCGGCCCTGGCCGACCGGCGCGGCATCGACGCCCTGGTCGGCGGCATGTGCGAGACCGACTTCTCAGGCTATCCCGACTGTCGGCGCGACACCCTGGACGCGATGCAGGCGGCGCTGAACCTGGGCATGGATCGCAACTTCCGGATCGAGACGCCGCTGATGTGGCTTACGAAGGCGCAGACCTGGGGACTGTCCAAACAGTTGGGCGGCGAGGCGCTGGTCAGCCTGATCGTCGAGGAAAGCCACACCTGTTACCAGGGCGAGCGCGGCCAGCTGCATGCCTGGGGGCACGGCTGCGGGACCTGCCCTGCGTGCGAGCTGCGTGAGAAGGGCTATGTCGAATGGGACATGGCGGGGCGTGAGGCGCTGGCGCAATGACCTATTCCGTCAAGGAGATCTTCCTGACCCTCCAGGGAGAGGGCGGTCAGGCCGGCAAGGCCGCCGTGTTCTGCCGGTTCTCCGGCTGCAATCTCTGGAGCGGCCGCGAGCAGGACCGCGCCAAGGCGGTCTGTACGTTCTGCGACACCGACTTTGTCGGGACCGACGGCGAGAACGGCGGCAAGTTCGCAACGGCTGAGGATCTGGCCGCGGCGGTCGAGGCGCAGTGGACGGGCGGTCCTGATGACCGGCTCGTCGTGTGTACGGGCGGCGAGCCGTTCCTGCAGCTGGACGACGCGGCCATCGCCGCGCTGCACGCGCGGGGCTTTCAGATCGCCGTAGAGACCAACGGCACGATCGCCTCGCCGGCGGGCGTTGACTGGATCTGTGTCAGCCCCAAGGCCGACGCGCCGGTGGTGCAGACGTCCGGCCAGGAGCTGAAGCTGGTCTTCCCGCAGGAAAAGGCGATGCCCGAGCGCTTTGCGGCCTTGGATTTCGAGCGCTTCTACCTGCAGCCGATGGACGGCCCGGACCGCGACGCGAACACGCAATTGGCCGTCGCCTATTGCCTTTCGCACCCACAATGGCGTTTAAGCGTCCAAACGCACAAATATCTCGGCCTGCCCTGACGGATAAGGCGCGCGACTTGGTGACAGGGTCGTTGCGCTAGAGCCTCCCAGGCCTAGTCAAAGAAGCAACAGATGAAGCCCGTCTTCGAGATCACGAAGGCCGCGTATTTCGACGCGGCCCACTATATCGAGCAAGGTCCGTCGGACCATCGCTATCGCCGCCTGCACGGCCATTCGTTCAAGGTCGAGGTCAGCGTGCGCGGCGAGATGCTGGACGCCGGCTGGGTGGCTGACCTCGACACGCTGGATGTCGCGCTGAAGGCTGTCGCCGTCGAGCTGGATCACGGCCTGCTGAATGACAAGCCGGGTCTTGAAGTGCCGACGCTGGAACGGCTGTGCCTCTATTTCGCTGAGCGCCTGCGCAGCCAGTTCCCGGGCCTGTCGCGCGTGGCGCTGTCGCGGCCGACGATCGGCGAGACCTGCGTGCTGAGCCTCTAGGATTAGGGGCGGGTCGTTCTGGCGACCCGAGCGCGCATCGTGGGCGGCCGGCGACCCCAAAGGGCTTCACGCGGCTTTGGACAGTTCAGGAGGGTCTATGTTCATCAATCTGACCGAAGAAGCCTCAAGCCTGCCGCAAGCCTGGCGCTCGAAGATCCTGGGGCGCACGGGCGGCGCCAATATCAAGATCATCCGCATGGACGAGGCCGGGATCCCCACCGAAAGCCATGCCGATTTCGATGAGGGCTTCCTGGTCGTCGAGGGCCACATGACGCTCGAGATCGAGGGGCGTCATATCGCGATGAAGGCGGGCGACTTCTACCTGGTCCCCGCCGGCCAGCCGCATAGCGTTCTGCCGGGCGCGCGAGGGGTCCTGTTCCTGATCGACGCCGAGTAGGCGGCGTTCGCCTACTCTTCCTCGCGACGGTCGGCGAGGTCGTTCTTGTCGCTGTCGCCCGGGATGATCGCCTTGCCGGTGGCCACCACAGCCTTGCCGCCGACCTTGGCTGCGCCGCCGACGACGGCGCCGGTCACGCCGATCGCGGTGCCGGCGACTGTGCCCACGGCGGCTGCGGCCATGCAGCCGGTCTGTGTCAGGGAAAGGCCACCCAGGATCAGGGCGAGCGGAGCGAGGCGACGGAGGGTCATGGCGAGGCTCGTAAAGCGTTGTTCACCATCTTGTAGACCCCGAAAGGTTTACATTCTCCGCGTCGGATGGACGAGTTCGGTGTCCAGGTCGTCCAGATAGAAGGCCTCCGCATCCTCGGCGCGTCGCCGGGGTCCCTGATAGCGGGGATCGTCGCGCCGACGGCGGTCGGGGCCGAAATAGTCGCCCGCCCGGATGAAGGGGCGCGGGTTCTCGATCAACAGGGTCAGGCGGTGCACCAGGCCGCGCGCCGTGATCGGCTTGGCCAGAAACTCATTGACCCCGGCGTCGCGGGCTTCGCGCACCCGCCGCTCGGTCGAATGGCCGGTGATCATGACAATCGGGCAGAACGGATTGGGACTGTCGGGCGAGCGGCGCAGGAGGTGGACGAACTCGACCCCGTCGAGGCCGCTCATCGTAAGGTCGGTCAGCACCACGTCGATATAGGTCGAGCGCATGGTCGCCAACGCCTCGGCGCCGTCGCTCGCTTCGTGGATGTGACGCACACCGATCGCACGAAGCATTTCGATCAACAGGATGCGCATGTGCTGGTTGTCTTCGACCAGCAGGATCTTCAGGAGGTCGAACCGCATGCTGAGCCTCCCCCCGCTGCGAAGAAATCACAACCCATGCGGGCGCTCTGGCCCAGACATCGTTTGCACGTCGGGAGGGATACGCGCGGCCTCGCCCATGGGTCAAGACGGGAGCCCAATCAAAAAAGGGGGCAGGGCCAAATCTGGCGGGGTTTTGCCCTAAGGTCGCGCTGATTACGCGCTCGCGCCAAGCGGGAAGTGCTCCCGGCCGGTTTGCCCGCGATGGCGCAGGAAGGCGTCGGCCAGCACGCACGCGGTCATGGCCTCAACCACTGGTACGCCCCGGATGCCGACGCACGGGTCATGGCGACCCTTGGTGCGAAGCTCGATCTCCTCGCCGGCCTCATTGACCGTCTCGCGCGGGATCAGGATCGACGAGGTCGGCTTGAACGCCACGCGCGCGACAATCGGCTGGCCCGAGGAGATGCCGCCCAGAATCCCACCCGCGTGATTGGACTGGAACACCGGCTGCCCGTCATCGCCCATGCGCATCGTGTCGGCGTTGTCCTCGCCCGTGAGGGCGGCGCTGTCGAAGCCGTCGCCGATCTCGACCCCCTTGGCCGCATTGATCGACATCAGGGCGGCGGCCAACTCGGCGTCCAGCTTGGCATAGAGCGGCGCGCCCCAGCCGGCTGGAACACCGGTGGCCTCGACCTCGACGACGGCGCCGGTGGACGATCCGGCCTTGCGGATCTTTTCGAGGTGCTCCTCCCAGACCGGCACAATGGCCGCATCGGGAGACCAGTAGGGGTTCTGCTCGGTCTGGGCCCAGTCCCAGTTGGACCGGTCGATCTTATGCGGGCCGATCTGCACGAGGGCGGCGCGCACCGTCACGCCCGGAATGATCAGGCGCGCGACGGCGCCGGCGGCCACCCGCGCGGCGGTTTCGCGGGCCGAGCTGCGCCCGCCGCCGCGATAGTCGCGCACGCCATACTTGGCGAAATAGGCGTAGTCGGCGTGGCCGGGCCGGAAGGCCTGGGCGATCTCCGAATAGTCCTTGCTGCGCTGGTCGGTGTTCTCGATCATCAGGCTGATCGGCGTGCCGGTGGTGCGCTGGCCGTTCGAGCGCGCGTCCTCGAATACGCCCGACAGGATGCGCACGGCGTCCGGCTCCTGGCGCTGGGTGACGAACTTGCCGTTGCCCGGGCGGCGCTTGTCGAGGAACACCTGGATCATCTCCGCCGTCAGGGCGATCCCGGGAGGGCAGCCGTCGACGACGCAGCCGAGCGCCGGGCCGTGGCTCTCGCCCCAGGTGGTGACGCGGAACAGGTGACCAAAGGTGTTGTGCGACATGGGGCGGCTTCTAGCGGAAAGCGCGTGGTGGAGCAAAAGCCGCAAAGATCCTCCCCCTGGCGGGGCAGGTGGCGCGAAGCGCCGGTGGGGTAAGGCGTAAGGTCGGCAGAACTTCCCCCTCCGTCGGCGCTAGCCCCGAACCTTCGCCGCGTCCGCCAGATAGAGCTCCAGGTTGGTCCAGCCCGAGCCGTCCTTGGCCAGGATCGCGCCGTCCGGGCTCTTCGGATTGAGGCCGCGGGTCTTCTCCCAGGCGTCCGGCATGCCGTCGCCATCGGTGTCGGGCAGCGCCTTGCCGACGGGCAGTTCCGGCCAGCCGCCGACATCGGCCTGGGTGTTGATCACCTTGCCCTGGCGAGACCGTACGCCCTCGACAATCCGGCGGTCGACGGGGTCGCGCCACACTGAAGCGCCGGCGTCGGCCAGGACGCGCTCATAGGCCTTGTCAGCGCTCTCTGGCGTGACGGGCGCGACGTCGAGCGGCGCGGCCAGGCGATAGCCGGCGGGCTCGGTAATCGTGAAGGTCACCAGGCTCCAGGGATCGGCCGGGACCACCCCGTCCATGCTGTTGCCGGCGAAGTAGCCCTTGGCCTCCAGATTGCTCTCCTGGAAGATCACGCGCTTGCCGGTGTCGGGACCGGGCACATAGGCGTTGTCCACGAAATTGTAGGTCGCCCGCGTGGCCTTGTCGGCGTTGTAGCCGGCATAGCCCTTGCCCCAGTTGTAGAAGACGTTGGAGCGGAAATCGAACAGCGGGCCGATGGGGTCCTTGTCGGGCCCGTCATAGTTGCCCGGGCGCGGCATGCGGGCGATGTGGTTGGCCCACAGATTGTGATGGAAGCTGATCTTGCTGCCCTGGCCGCCACGGATCAGGCTGCCATAGCCGTGGTCGCCCTTGACGTGGATCGAGCGCGCCAGGCTCTCGGCGATGATCGACCACTGGACCGTCAGGTCGTGAAAGCCTTGCCCTGCTTCGGTATAGCGGGCCGAGGCCGACAGGGTTTCATCCACCGACCAGCTGGCCGACACGTGGTCGAGGATGATCCGGCGACCGCCACTGATCCAGATCGCATCGCCCTCGACCTTGCTCTCAGCGCCCAGGCGCGAGCGGATGAAGCGGATCACCACGTCGTCAGCTCCGATCACCAGGGTCTGGTCGCGCAGCGTGATCCCGCCGCCCGGCGCAGTCTGGCCGGCGATGGTGATGCGGGGGTTGCTGATCTTCAGCGGCGACTTCAGCGGGATCGTGCCGGCGACGTCGAAGACGACCGTGCGCGGCCCCTTGGCCTCGACCGCGGCGCGCAGGGAGCCCGGGCCGGAGTCGTTCAGATTGGTGACGCGCAGCACCGCGCCGCTACGCCCGCCAAGGCTGAGGCGTCCCGCGCCCTCGGCGCCGGGGAAGGCGGTGACGTCGCCGGCCAGGGCGGGGGCGGCGGCGAGCGTCAGGGCGAGAGCGCCCGCGGCGGCGCGAAGGTGGCGGCTGAACATGTTCCATCCCCGACAGGCGTGAGCGGCGTTATGGGCGCCACCCTTTAGGTCAGGGGTGAAAATGACGGTCGAACCGGGCTTTGTCCACCGGTGTCATTGCGTGCTTTGCGGCATCAGCAGGTTGATCTGGAAGTGATGCTGGCCATCCCTCAACCAGTTGGTGACCTCGGCGGCTGGGATCGCGTCTTGCGGCAGCTTGGTTGGGTCGAAGCCTGCAGGCGGGGCGCGGCCGTTCAGAAGCACTGTGGTGTTATCGCCCAAGCGACCACGGATCGTGACGCCCCCGCGATAGATCACCGACTTCCCGCTCGGAACGGTCATGCGATCATCGGCCAGCTTGGCGTCCTTCAGCTGAATGATATCGGCCATGATCGTGATGGTCTGACTCGGATCGGTCGTGCTGATCCGCGATTGGCTGCGGTTCGGCGCAGGGCCCCCCTGCTGCGCCAGGGCGATCGACCCCGCGCCGGTGGCGGCGACGACGAGGGCGGTCGTCGCACCCAGAAGGGCCTTGCGACCCCAGCCGGCGGCGGGGTGCGGATCGGTGATGGCTTTCAGGCGCATGGCGGTGGGTTTCCTTCCTTTGCCGGTGAAGGCGGGGTGCAGGGTTGGAGCGGCGTGGGCGCGCAGCACCGCGATCAGGCTCTCAGCGTAGCCGCGACGGACTTCGGGCGTTGCGCCGGTCAGGGCCAAGGCGTCGCAGAGTTCCTCGCGGGCGGCGGCGGCTCGGGCGCGCAGCATGGCGAACGGCGGGACCATCCAGAACAGGCCGCCCACCAGGTGCTCGAACAGCAGCCGCCAGTTGTCGCCGCGCTTCAGGTGGCCCAACTCGTGGGCGCAGATCGGAACCAGCCGCTCAATCGGCAGGCGCTCGACCAGGTCGTGGGGCAGCAGGATGACCGGCCTCGTCAGGCCCGCCAGCAGCGGCTGGTCGATCCGATCGCTGATCCGCACCTCGGGGTGGCCCGTGTCCAGGCGGCGGGCGGCCGCGCCAACGGCCAGGGCCAGGTCCTTTTCGGCGGGCCGGGCGTCATGGACGATGCGCGCCAGCCTGGCCCGGCCGATCACCTGCTGGACGGTCGCGACCGCCAGGCCGCCGGCGGCGCCCAGGATCAGCAGGGCGGCGGCGGTCTCGACCGTGTTGAGGCTGGATGCGATGCGGGCGGTTGCGTCGTTCACAACGGCGCCGGCGGTGGCGGCCGCCTTTGTGCTGGCGACCACACTATAGACCGGCGTCGTAGCCTCTTCTGGCAGCAGCGAGATGCCCGTCATCAGGCCCAGCAGCGCTGGCGGCAGGGCCACAGCGCGGTTCCAGGCCGCGGTGCGCAGGGCCGGGTCGTCGGTCAGGCGATCGGCGGCCTTGCCCAGCAGCCAGCCCAGACCGCTGGCGGGCCAGGCGGCGACGAGGCCGAGGGCGGCGGATGCGAAAAGCGGATGCATCACTTAGCCTCTCCATCGACGGGCGACTTGGCGTTCAGCAGCGCCTCCAGTTCCTGGATCTCGGTCTCCGACAGGATTTGGCTGCCTGAGAAGGCCGAGGCGGGGAGGCGGCCGTCAATCTCGAGCAGGCCGCGCAGACGATTCAGCACGCCGCCGATCACATCGACCTTGGCCTTCTTGGCCTCATAGACCGCCAGGCCGTGCACGGCGCGACGGATCAGCAGCCCCTTGGCCACCATCCGCTCCAGCACGGTGCGGGTCGTCGAGGCGCTCCAGCCTAGCTCGGGCTCGATCAGGCCTTGCGCCTCGCGAGCGCTCATCGCGCCGCCGCGCCAGAACGCCTTGAGCACTTCCAGTTCCAGGTCGGAGGGGTCGGTCATGCGGTGCTGCTCACTGATCTATGTCGCGTATACGCTACAAATGTAACGAGTGCGCGTCAAGCGTCACGATCTGTGTGGGGAGGGCTTGCGCCCTCGGCCATTCAATAGCTAGCTATATAGCGCGCTATGAAATGGAGCGGGGGCGATGGACGTGGATCTTCTGGCCGGTCTGGGTGTCGGCTTCCTGGGCAGCCGCTTGAAGCGCTTGGCCGAGCGAATGCAGGCCGACGCCGCCGAGGTGGCGCGGTCTTTGGAGCTGCCGGTGCAGCCGGCGCAGATGCCGCTGCTGATGGCGATCCGGATGCATGAGCCGATTTCGGTGGGCGAGCTGGCCGAACGGCTGCAGCTGGCCCAGCCGACCGTCACCCGCGCGCTGGGCCCCTTGGAGCGCGACGGCTTGGTCGAGGCGCGCCGCGCGCCGGGCGATCAGCGCACCAAGCGCCTGGTCTTCACCGACAAGGGCAGGGCGCTGATGGCGCGGATACAGACCGAGCTCCTGCCGCGCATCGAGCCCGCGGCCGCGCAGCTGTTGGCGGGCCTGAGCGGCGACTTCATGCTGGGCCTGTCGCAGGTGGAGGCGCGGTTGACCGAGCAGTCCTTGCTGAGCCGCGCCGATACGGCGGGCCGCCCCCTGGTCTGGGCGCGCGACTTCTCCGACGATCTGGCGGAAGCCTTCTACCGGATCAACGCCGAGTGGATTCAGGAGATGTTCGCCCTGGAGGAAAACGACATCGCCTTGCTGTCAAAGCCGCGCGAACTGATCCTCGACAAGGGCGGGGTGGTGCTGTTCGCCGAGGCGGCGGATCTTGGCGTCGTCGGAACCTGCGCCCTGATGGTGTCCAAGGACGGCTGGGTCGAGCTGACCAAGATGGGCGTGCTCAAGAGCGCGCGCGGACTAAAGGCGGGCGAGTTCCTGCTGGCCAAGACCCTGGAGCGGGCCAAAAGCCTGGGGATGGACAAGATCTATCTGCTGACCAACCGCAAGTGCGAAGCCGCCATCCACCTCTACGAGAAGCTGGGGTTCGTCCACGACGAGACGATCATGCGGAAATTCGGGGCGCGCTATCAACGCTGTGATGTGGCGATGTCGTACCGGCCGCGATGATCGCGCCCACGTCCGGCGCCGCCAGGCCCTCGAACACCGGCTTTGCGATCACGTAGCCCTGGACGTAGTCGACGCCCAGATCACAAAGCGCCGAGAGCTCATCCATCGTCTCGACGCCTTCGCAGACCGCGAGGATCTCCAGTTCGGTGAGCATCCTCAGGAGGTTCGAGACGATCACCCGCTTGCCGCGATCGCTGTCGATGTCGCGGATCAGGTCCATGTCGAGCTTGACGATGTCCGGCTGATACTTGGCGAGCAGGTTAAGGCCCGCATAGCCCGCGCCGAAATCGTCGATGGCGGTCTTGAAGCCCATGGCGCGGTAGGTGCGCAGGATGTTGAGCACATGCTGGATATCCAGCTGCTCGTTCTCGGTGAATTCGAAGATCAGGCGGTTGAGCGGAAAGCCTGTCCGCATGGCGGTCGCCAGCGTCAGGCGAATGCAGGCGCGGGGCTCATAGACCGCGTTCGGCATGAAGTTGATCGACAGGTTCGCGCCGCCTTGGGGAAGGTCCAGCGCGGTGGCCAGCTCGATGGCCTTCACGCGGCACTGCTGGTCGAAGACATAGCGGTTCTGGTCCGAAATCGTCGACAGGACCGTGCCCGCGCCCTGACCCTCGGCGCCGCGCGCCAGGGCTTCATGCGCGAAGACCTCGCCTGACGACAGTTTGACGATCGGCTGAAAGGCCATCGAGAAGGGCGTCTCGAAGTCCTGGCCATCCCGGCAGCCGCTGCAAGCCTTAGACATGGTCATTCCCCGAACCTGGACGAGACACCAGGGATCGTCGCGAAAGATGAAGCGAGGCTTAGCTCGCCTGCGATAACCTGCCGCGCCCGCAACGCCCGCCTCCAAACGCGCCGACGCCGGCGCGGGACAGCCCGCGCCGGCGTCGTAGAAAGGCTGCGGCCGAGACGCGTGAGCGTCCCGACCGCCGTCTTGAGGTCGTCTTAGAAGCTGTAGCGCAGCGTCGCCGAAGCGGTCCGGCCCAGATAGGTGCGGCCAAGCACGACGCCGGTGGCCGGGATCGCGGCCTGCTCGGAGTCGCTCAGGGCCAGCTGGTTGAACACGTTGTTGACGTTCAGCATCAGCTGCACGTTCTCCATCGGACGAACCTGCACGAAGGCGTTGACGAGCTTGTAGCCCGGCAGCTTCAGCTGGTTGGTGTCCTGCGCGTAGCTGCTGGTGGTGCCGATGACGTTGAAGCCCACCGTGGCGTTCTTCAGCTCGACCTGCGGCGTCACCGAGTAGATGAAGTCGGCCTGGTGGCGCGGCTTGTTGCCGACGAGCACGGGACGCTGGGCGTCGCTGGTGATCTTGGCGTCGGTGTAGGTCGCGCCGGCGGTCACGCTGAACGGACCCCTGCGAACAGCCGCTTCCAGTTCGACGCCCTTGGCCTCGTAGCCGCGAACGATGTTCAGGACCTGAGCCGAGCCGTCGGCGCCGCTCACGATCTGGGTGTTGCGTTCGCCGGTCTTGGCCGAGAAGCCCGTGACGTTGAAGGTCACGCCCGAGATCCGGTACTTCAGGCCCAGCTCGGCCTGCTTGACGGTGTCGTAGGCGCTCTCGTCGTCCACCAGCTTGCCGGTGTTGTAGTTGACCGCCGGCGTGAACAGGATCTTGTCGGCCGAGGCGCGGCCGCCGCGGCTGTAGCGGGCGAAGACGGCCAGTTGCTCGGCGACGCGGTAGTTCACGCCCGTCGAGTAGCTGAGGTAGTTGTAGTCGTAGTCGACATGGCCCGGCTGGCCGAGGGGCAGCACCGACACCTTCGTCTCGGCCGTCGAGATGACGCCGTCACGGTTCATGTCAAAGGACGCCATACCCACACGACCGCCGCCCAGTTCGGCGCCGTAGAGCGTGCCGCGAACCTTGCCGAAGTCGTAGCGCAGGCTGCCGCCCACGGCGATCTTGCCGATGTGGTAGTTGACCGACGCATAGGGCGCGTTGACGCCGTAGTTCATGTCGTAGCTGCGGCGGAAGGCGTTGCCGAGGCCGTAGGAGCTGTAACCGTCCTGCGTGAACGGGACGCCAGCGGCCGTCCTGGTGTTGATCAGCGTCGACTGGCCGTCGCCCGCGACGCTGGCCAGAACGGTCAGGAACTTCAGGTCCGTCGCATAGTCCTGGGACGCTGAGTAGAGGCCGGCGGTCGTGGTCAGGGAGCCGCCGTTGATGTCCCAGACGCGGCTGGCGCGGATGTCATTGGTGACGTTGTTCAGGCTCTTGATCTTGGTGTCGAGCTGCAACGAGGTGGTCAGCAGGCCGTTACCGTTCAGGGTCGCCGGGCTGGTGATGGCCTGGCCGGCTTGAGGGCCGGTGGCGAAGCTCAGCGTGGCTCCGACGCCGCCATTGCCGATGGCGAGAAGGGGCGCCGGGGCGACGGCGATCGGACGAATAGCTTGGGTGCCGCCGCCGACGTCCGAAAAGCGGAACTTCTCCGTGATCGTCCAGCCGTTCACTTCGAACTGGGCGTCCAGGCCCACCGACTTGACCACCGCGTGTTGGCCGCCGCGCAGATCCTCTTGGGCGAGGTTGTTGTTTTGGTCCAGCCGGATGACGTTGCTGACATAGGGCGACAGCAGCAAGTCGGTCTTGATGTCGAAGTTGGTCGGGCTGGTGAAGGTCGGATCGGCGTTCGTGCCGGTGACCCGGATCGGGATGAAGGTGTAGGCGGGCGTGCGATCGTTCAGATACTTACCGTAGACGCGCACATAGCCGTTGCTGAACGTCTTGGTGAGGTTGGCCTTGATCTGGCCGCCCTTGTAGGCGGTGTAGCCGACGTCGCGCGGGCCTTCGCCCTGGCGATAGAAGCCGCCGACATGGAAGCGCAGCGTGTCGCTGATCTTGCCGCCGTAGTCGGCGTCGAGGCGCTTTTCGCCGTAGTTCAGGCCGTAGGTCCCCTGGACCGCGCCACCCTCGGTGTCGCCGGTCTTGGAGATCA
>NZ_PJRR01000004.1 GCF_002858865.1 Caulobacter vibrioides
TGGAAGCGCAGCGTGTCGCTGATCTTGCCGCCGTAGTCGGCGTCGAGGCGCTTTTCGCCGTAGTTCAGGCCGTAGGTCCCCTGGACCGCGCCACCCTCGGTGTCGCCGGTCTTGGAGATCAGGTTGATCACGCCGCCCGGCGAGTTCGACGCAAAGGTCGAGGCCGAACCGCCGCGGATCGTCTCGATCTGCGAAAGGTTCAGGTCGCTGCGCATGAACATGTCGGAGGTGAACTGCAGCATATCGCCGAATTCGAGGACGGGCAGGCCGTCTTCCTGCAGCTGCACGTACTTGGAGCCGGTGCCCGACAGCGGCAGGCCGCGGATCGAGTAGTTCGCGTTGCCTTCACCGCCTGCGTACTCGGCGCGGATGCCGGGGATGTTGCGCAGCACTTCGCCCAGCGAGCGGGCGCCGTAGGTCTCAAATTCCGAAGCGCGCAGGGCGCTGGTGGACGTGGCGCTGTCGAGGCGGTCGCGGCCCTTGGCGACGCCGGTCGAGAACACCGCCTCGCCATGGTTCTTGCCGCCGGCGCTTTGGACAGCCTTTTCAGCCGCGGGCTTGGCCTCGGCGGCGGCGTCGGCGCTCAGAGCCTCTGCGTTCGCAAACGAGAACATCAAAAGCGGCGCGATCGCAGCGGTCGCGAGCAGATATTTCATGAGAGGGCTCCGTACGTCTCTGTATGCGTTGTGTAACTTGAGGTTATGTTGGCGTACGGGTTATAACGATAAGGTAAATCTGGACTTATGCTTTGCCGCACTTGGGTGCGACATTGTGTCCTAATTTCTATTGCTACACTTGATACAACTTTGCGAGCATCGCGCCACTCACGCGCGAGTGCGGTGTTGCAGCGCCCTGCTCTCACTCGACTGGACGTCTGATGTCGTCGTGGGGAGCAGGGTCTGGGCCGATGGGCGCCTTGCTGTCGCCAGCCGTCGAACCTGCATCACAAAAAGCAGCGGCCGGGATGCGTGAGCATCCCGGCCGCCTTTGTTCCAGAGTCTCTGGTGCAGCGTCTTAGAAGCTGTAGCGCAGCGTCGCCGAAGCCGTCCGGCCTGCGTAGGCCCGGCCGAGGATGACGCCGCTGGCCGGGATGGCGGCCTGTTCGGAGTCGACCATGGCCAGGGTGTTGAACACGTTGTTGACGTTCAGCATCAGCTGCACGTTCTCCATCGGGCGGATCTGCACGAAGGCGTTGACCAGCTTGTAGCCCGGCAGCTTCAGCTGGTTGGTGTCCTGCGCGTAGCTGCTGGTGGTGCCGATCACGTTGAAGCCCACCGTGGCGTTCTTCAGCTCGACCTGCGGCGTCACCGAGTAGATGAAGTCGGCCTGGTGGCGCGGCTTGTTGCCGATGAGAGTCGCGCTCTGGTCGGCGCTGGTGATCTTGGCGTCGGTATAGGTGGCGCCGGCGGTCACGCTGAACGGGCCCTTGCTGACAGCGGCTTCCAGTTCGACGCCCTTGGCCTTGTAGCCGCGAACGATGTTCAAGACGTCAGTGGTGCCGTCGGAGCCGCTGACGACCTGGATGTTACGCTCGCCGGTCTTGGCCGAGAAGCCGGTGACGTTAAAGGTCACGCCCGAGATCCGGTACTTCAGGCCCAGCTCGGCCTGCTTGACGGTGTCGTAGGCGCTATCGGCATCCACCAGCTTGCCGGTGTTGTAGTCGACCGCCGGCGTGAACAGGAGCTTTTCGGCCGAAGAGCGACCACCCCGGCTATAGCGGGCGAAGACGGCCAGCTGCTCGGCGACGCGATAGTTCACGCCCGTCGAATAGCTCAGATAGTTGTAGTCGTAGTCGACGCGGCCAGGCTGGCCCAGCGGCAAGGCGGCGGTCTTGGTTTCCGCCAGCGAGATCACGCCGTCGCTGTTCATGTCGCGCGAGATCACACCCACGCGGCTACCGCCCAGTTCGGCGCCGTAGAGGGTGCCGTCGACCTTGCCCATGTCGTAGCGCAGGCTGCCGCCCACGGAGATCTTGCCGATGTGGTAGTTGATCGAGGCGTACGGCGCATCGACGCTGTTCGTCACGTCGTAGGTGCGGTGAAAGAGCGCGCCGCCAACGCCGTAGGCCACCATGCCGTCTTGCGTAGCGGCCACGCCGGTGGCCGTGCGGACGTTGATCAGCGATGTCTGGCCGTCGCCGTTGACGTCGGTCAGCGTGTTCATGAACGACCAGTAGGAGCCGTAGTCCTGCGACGACTTGTAGTAGCCGACCGTGGTCGTCAGGTTGCCTTCACCCACCTTCCACACGCGGCTGGCGCGCAGATCGTTGGTGATGTTGTCGAGGCTGTCGATATCGCTCTTGATCTTCACCGCCGACGTCATCAGGCCGTTGCCGTTGAGCGCCGTAGGGTTGGCGATCGCCTGGCCGACTTGCGGACCGGTGGCGAAGCTGAGCGCGCCACCGACGCCGCCGTAGACGAAGGCGAGTGCGGCCGCCGGGGCCACAGCGATGGGGCGGACCTGCCGGACGCCGCCCGAGATCTTCGAGATGCGGAACTTCTCGCTGATGGTCCAGCCGTTCAGCTCAATCTGCGAGTCGAGACCAACAGAGGCGACCTTGGAGCGCTGGCCTTCGCGGATGTCGTCGCGCGCGATGTTGTTGTTGGCGTCCAGCGTGACGATGTTGCTGGTGTAGGGCGACAGCAGCGAGTCGGTCTTGATGTTGAAGTTGGCCGGGTTCGAGAAGGTCGGATCGGCGTTGGTGCCGGTCACGCGGATCGGCACGAACTGGTAGGACGGCGTGCGATCGTCCATCAGCTTGGCGTAGACGCGCACATAGCCGTTCTCGAGCGTCTTGGTGAGGTTGGCCTTGATCTGGCCGCCCTTGTAGGCGGTGTAGCCGACGTCGCGCGGACCTTCACCCTGGCGATAGAAGCCGCCGATGTGGAAGCGCAGCGTGTCGCTGATCTTGCCGCCGTAGTCGGCGTCGAGGCGCTTTTCGCCGTAGTTCAGGCCGTAGGTCCCCTGGACCGCGCCACCCTCGGTGTCGCCGGTCTTGGAGATCAGGTTGATCACGCCGCCCGGCGAGTTCGACGCAAAGGTCGAGGCCGAACCGCCGCGGATCGTCTCGATCTGCGAAAGGTTCAGGTCGCTGCGCATGAACATGTCGGAGGTGAACTGCAGCATATCGCCGAATTCGAGGACGGGCAGGCCGTCTTCCTGCAGCTGCACGTACTTGGAGCCGGTGCCCGACAGCGGCAGGCCGCGGATCGAGTAGTTCGCGTTGCCTTCACCGCCTGCGTACTCGGCGCGGATGCCGGGGATGTTGCGCAGCACTTCGCCCAGCGAGCGGGCGCCGTAGGTCTCAAATTCCGAAGCGCGCAGGGCGCTGGTGGACGTGGCGCTGTCGAGGCGGTCGCGGCCCTTGGCGACGCCGGTCGAGAACACCGCCTCACCGCTCGCCTTGCCGCCGGCGCTTTGCACGGCCTTTTCAGCCGCGGGCTTGGCGTCAGCGCTCAGCGCTTCTGCATTCGCGGACGAAAACATCAGGAGCGGCGCGATGGCGGCGGTTGCGAGCAAGTACTTCATGAGAGAACTCCGTGTATTTCTTAGTTATATATACTTTTGGGTGCTTGTTGATTTTTCTACTATAACAACAAGGTAAACCCGAGCTTATCAGCAGCGACTTTGTGGTGCGACATTATGTCGTGGTTACAATCGCCATGATCTGCAGCGCGAGCTCTGGCTCGCGAGGCGAAAGCGTGCCGGCGCGAGCGCTCCGGTGGGGGCGCTCGACGCTATAGCTATGGATGGATGGATTGATGGAGGGGGCGGCGGCGGCGCCGCCGCCGGGGTTAGCCCCGACCGCCTGCAGCCCTCAGGGAGCGCGCGGCGGGCGCCGCGGCCTGGCCGAAATCCGCCGAGCGCAGCCGGAAGCGCGCGACCAGGGTGGCCAGCTCGTCGGCTTCGCCGGCGAGGCTGCGTGCGGCCGCCGTCGCTTCCTTCACCATCGACGCGTTTTGCTGGGTCATGCTGTCCATGCTGGCGACGGCGCTGCTGACCTGCTTCAGATTGTCGGCTTGGGTCTCGGTGTTCAGCGCGATCTCATTGATGAGCGTGTTGGTGTCGACGATCTTCGAGCCGATGAGCGTCAGCATCTGGCCGGTGTCGCCGACCCGGCGAACGCCGCTGGCCACCTGCTCCGAGGACGTGTGGATGAGGGTCTTGATATCCCGCGCGGCGTCGGCCGAGCGCTGAGCCAGGGCGCGCACTTCCGAGGCCACGACGGCGAAGCCCTTGCCCGCGTCGCCGGCTCGTGCGGCTTCGACACCGGCGTTCAGCGCCAGCAGGTTGGTCTGGAAGGTGATGCTGTCGATCAGGTTGATGATCTGGCTGATCTCTTCCGAGCTCGTTTGGATGGCGTCCATCGCCGAGATCGCTTCGTTGACGATCGCGCCGCCGTCGGCGGCGTTGCCGTTCGCGACCTCGATGGCGGTCCGGGCGTCGGCGGCGCGTTGCGCGGTCTCGCCGACCATGACGGTGACCTGCTGGGTCGCGGTGGTCGTCTCTTGCAGGCGCGAGGCCTGCTGTTCGGTGCGGCGCGAGAGGTCCTCGGAGGCCGTGTAGATCTCGGCGGCGCCCGAACGCACGCTCTTGGCCGAGCGGGCGACACCGGAAATGCTCTGCTCGAGCCCTTCCACGGCGCTGTTGAACGACTGGCGCAGGCGCTCGTACTCAGGCTCGAACGGGTTGCTGATGATGTGGGTCAGGTCGCCGGACGCCAGAGCCGCCAGGGCGGTGTCCAGGGTCTCGACCACGCGGCGCTGGGCCGCCTCGGCGCCCAGCTTGGCGCGGTCGGCCTCGGCCTTGGCGCGATCGGCCTCTTCCTTGGCGCGGTCGGCTTCGGCCTTGGCCAGGGCGGCGTCGCGGAACACGAGCACGGCGCGGGCCATGTCGCCCAGCTCGTCGCCGCGGTTGGCGTCGACGGAGATTTCATTGTCGCCGCGCGCGAGCTGCGTCATGGCGGCGGTCAGAGTCGTGATCGGGCGGGCGATCGAGCGGCTGAGGATGCGCGAGGCCATCATCGCGATGGTGATCAGGGCGATGCCGCCGATGACCAGGGCCGTGATCGCCGTGACGATGGCGGTCTGCTGACGCGCGCCGTTCTGGGCGATGTTCTTGACCTCGGCGTTGCGGATCTCGCGCAGCGGCAGCACTGCGGCGCTCACCAGCACCTTCTTGCCCGCGTCGCGGACTTCCTGCTGCGCGGCGTCGCGCTGGCCGGCCTTAACCACCTCGATCAGGCGATCGCCCCACTCCTTGCGCCAGGCGAGGGTCGCCACGCGCGAGTCTTCGATGTGCTTGAGCATCTCGGGATCGGTGAGCGTCGAGGCCAGCTTCGCCGAGACCTGATCGTACTCGTCGCGGCCCTCGTAGTAAGACTTCAGGTAGGTGCTGTCGCCGGTGACCAGATAGCCGCGGAACTGGCTGTTCTGGCGCAGAATGGCCGTCTCGAGCGCCAGCGCGTCCGCGTGGATCTGTTGGCTGTGATTGCTGCTTTCCGTCGAGGCGCGGATCATCAGGATCGTCGCCAGGAAGACGACCATCATGATGGCTGCGGAAACGCAGATGAAGACGAACGACAGGCTGAGCTTCTTGGGAATGTTCATGGCGGTCGTCATCGTTCCAATACTCACTGGCGGGTCCTCAGCGCGGCCGCAGCGCTGATCCGTCCTCCAGGCGAAATCGCCTATGCGACGGACCTAGCGCCACGCGGCCGTCCCCCAGACCTATAGAAGAGTGATTGCTCGCCTCTTAACGACGTTTCGGTGGCGCCTTCCTAACCATGCGACATAGTGTCACCAGACAGACTGGTCGTAATTTATACGGTCTTAAGAGGCGTCGTCGTTAGGTGTCCAAAGTCGCAAGACTAAAAGAATTCCGAGGTTAAGCAGAGGCGAAGACAGCTTCTGGTGCCTCGAATTGCTCTGTACCACCTTAAGGGCTCTCGCCCGTTGGGATTGTATTTTATGATCACGCTCGCAACTGGCGCTAAGTATGAGTTGGTGCGCCAGGCGGAAAAATGCCGCTCGACGGGCTCTGCCTTCGTCGCCGCCGTTCTGGAGGCCGTCGATCGGCAGCTGCCCCTTGCGCCGCGCAGCAGCAAGATGATCGAGGGCTGGCGGGGCGACCCCGCTGCAGCCGCTGTTGCGATGCGCGTCAACGGAGCCCTTCACGCCTTGGCGCGTCGGGGGCAGCCGCGATACCTCGCGGATCTTTACAATGGCGAGCACGACGATTTCGATGGCGCGATCGCCGAGGCGTTGGCGCAGGAAGACCAGTTCATCGCTGACTGGATGCGCTATCCGACCCAGACCAACGAAGTGGCCCGCGGGGCGGCCGTGATGGCGGCGTTGATGGCGGTGGCCAAGCAGCGGCCGACGCCGTTCCAGATCCTGGAGCTGGGCTCCAGCTGCGGTCTGAACCTCAATCTTGACCGTTACGCCTATCAGCTGGGCGCAGTCGCTGCGGGCGACGTCTCGTCTCCCGTCCGCATCGCCCCTGTCTGGCGCGGCGCTGACCCGCCGGTCGCGTACGTGTCGATCGAGTCCGCGCAAGGCGTGGATCTGAGCCCCCTCAGCGCGCTTGACCCCTCGCATCGCGAGCGGTTGCTTTCCTTCACCTGGGCTGACCAGCCGGCGCGCTCGCAGCGGCTCGAAGCGGCCCTGCAGATCGCCGTCGCCCATCCGCCCCAGGTCCATCGCGGGGACGCCAGGCTATGGCTCGCTCAGCGGCTGGCCGAGCGCCAGCCCGAGGGCGTCTGCCGTGCGGTGGTCCACACGATGTTCATCCAGTACCTGAGCGATCGGGAGCGCCAGAGCGTCGCCAAGATGATGGCCGCCGCCGGCGCGGGGGCCACGGCGGATCGGCCGCTCGTCGAGATCGGTCTGGAATGGACGCCTGATCGCCGGGAGGTGCAGTTGCGCTGCACGCGTTGGCCGGATGGCGACACGACGATCCTCGCCATCTGCCATCCCTACGGCGAATGGGTCGAGTGGCGTGGCTTCCCGGACGCGACCTCCTAGGGCGCGACCTAGGGCGGCGTCTTCTGGAGCCGGGCCGGTCTAGAGCATTTTCCGATCTGTTTGGATCGGAGAAATGCTCTAGCCCTTTGTATTAACGCATTTTCTGACGACGAACCGGATCCACTTCGTCGGAAAATGCTCTAGTCGACCTGGCCCAGCACCCTGCGGATCGTCTCGACCATCCGGTCGATGTGATTCTTCTCCAGGATCAGCGGCGGCGACAGGGCGATGATGTCGCCGGTCACACGGATCAGCAGACCCTCGTCGAAGCAGGTCTCGAAGACCTCCATCGCCCGCGCGGTGGGGGCGCCGGGACGGGGTTCAAGCTCGATCCCGGCGACGAGCCCGAGATTGCGGACATCCACGACGTGGCGGGCGTCGGCCAGGCTGTGCATCGCGTCCTGCCAGTAGCCCTCCAGCCCGGCGGCGCGCGCGAAGAGATCATCTTCGCGATAGGTCTCCAGCGTCGCGAGACCGGCGGCGCAGGCCAGTGGGTGGGCCGAATAGGTGTAGCCGTGGAAGAGCTCGATGGGCGCGTCGGCGCCGTCCATCATCGCATCATAGATCTTGCCGGAGGCCGCCACAGCGCCGCAGGGCACGGCGGCGTTGGTCAGGCCCTTGGCCATGCAGATCAGGTCGGGCGTGACGCCGAAGCGGTCGGCGGCGAACGGCGCGCCGACCCGTCCAAAGCCGGTGATCACCTCGTCGAAGATCAGCAGGATGTCGTGCTTGTCGCAGATCGCGCGCAGCCGCTCCAGATAACCCTTCGGCGGAATCAGCACGCCCGTTGAACCGGCGACCGGCTCGACGATGACGGCGGCGATGTTGGAAGCGTCGTGCAGAGCGACGATCCGTTCCAGATCATCGGCCAGATGCGCGCCGTTATCGGGCTGCCCCTTGGCGAAGGCGTTTCCGGCCAGGCCATGGGTGTGAGGCAGATGGTCGACGCCGGTCAGCAAGCTGCCGAAATACATCCGGTTCTTGGGAATGCCCCCCACCGAGATGCCGCCAAAGCCGACGCCGTGGTAGCCGCGCTCGCGCCCGATCAGCCGGGTCTTGGTCCCCTTGCCGCGCGCGCGATGATAGGCCAGGGCGATCTTCAGCGCCGTGTCGACCGACTCCGAACCCGAATTGGTGAAGAAGATCCGATCCAGGCCCTTCGGCGTGATCTGCGCCAGACGCGAGGCGAACTGGAAGGCTAGGGGGTGGCCCATGTTGAAGCAGGGGGCGTAGTCCATTTCGGCCGCCTGCTTCTGGATGGCCTCGCGGATCTTGGGGCGATCATGGCCGGCGTTGACGCACCAGAGGCCCGAGGTCGCGTCCAGCACCTCGCGGCCCTCGGGCGTGCGGTACCACATGCCGCTGGCCGAGGAGAGCATGCGCGGATGGCGCTTGAACCGCCGGTTCGGCGTGAACGGCATCCAGAAGGCGTCGAGGTCGTTGGCGCCGAAATCGGGCATGGGCAGCATCCTTGCGAGCGCTTGCATTGTGATCGCAATTCAGGGCCAACTGGCAAGGCCTTCTTGGAAACCCATGCATGAAGACCCGCCGGCCTCTCGCCGATTCCACAGCCGTTCACGACCAGGTGTACGAGGCGATCCGGCAGGCGCTGATCACAGGGCGGATCGCGCCGGGCAAGGGGGTCTCTCTGCGCAGTCTCGCCGCCGAGCTGGGCGTATCGCCCATGCCCGTCCGCGACGCCGTGCGGCGGCTGGTGGCCGAGCGGGCCTTGGCGATCAACCCGGCCAACAAGCGCCTTCTGGTGCCGTCGCTCACCGCCGACCGGCTGGAGCAGCTCTCCCTGGCGCGCCTTTGGGTCGAGCCGGAACTGGCCGCGCGCGCCGCTGCGAGGGCGGACACCGGCCTCGTCCGGCAGCTCCAGGCCATCGACGCAGACCTCGACGAGGCGCTGCGACTGGGGGATGTCGACCGCTATATGGCGGCCAACCACGCGTTCCACTTTGCTTTGTATGAGCGCGCGGACGCCGAGATCCTGCTGGCCATGGCGGGCGGTCTCTGGCTGCAGATCGGGCCGTTCATGCGGGTGGTGTTCGGCCGGGTCGGCGCCGATGTGCTGGTCGCTGACCGCCACGCTGAGGCGATCGAGGCGGTCAAGGCCGGCGACGCCGACGGCGCCCGCCGCGCCATCGCCGCTGACCTTTCCGAAGGCATGGACAAGATGCGTCTCGCCGTCGAGGCGGCCGCCTAGGGCGAGTGCTTGACACGCCGCCGGATGCGGAAAACTGTGATCACAACAGTATGGATTGCCCCGCGTGACCCTTCTCGCCGACATGACCGAGCGCCTCGCCAAGCTTGCGCCGCCCAGCCAGGCGGTGATCGACGGCGCCTTGGTCGAAGCGGCGTCGGGCGCGACGTTCCATAATGTCTCGCCGCGTGACGGCCAGGTGCTGAACCTGGTCACGGCCTGCCAGGCCGACGACGTGGAGCGCGCGGTCGCCGGCGCCCGGGCCGCCTTCGAGGACGGCCGCTGGCGTGATCAGGGGCCACGCCAGAAGAAGGCGGTGCTGTTCCGTCTGGCCGAACTGATGGAGCGCGACGCCGACGAACTGGCGCTGCTGGAAAGCCTGGATGTCGGCAAGCCGATCAGCGACGCGCGAAATGTCGACATCCCGCTCGCGATCAACACCTGCCGCTGGTACGCCGAGGCGCTGGACAAGGTTTATGGCGAGGTCGGGGCTTCGCCGGCGGATCGACTGAGCTATGCGGTCCATGAGCCGCTGGGCGTGATCGGCGCCATCGTGCCGTGGAACTTCCCGCTGCACATGGCGATGTGGAAGGTCGCCCCGGCGCTGGCCATTGGCAATTCGGTCGTCCTCAAACCCGCCGAGCAGTCGCCGCTCACGGCGCTCAAGCTGGGTGAACTGGCGCTCGAGGCGGGGTTGCCGCCAGGCGTGTTGAACGTCGTTCCGGGGCTCGGCGGCGTGGCCGGCGAGGCGCTGGCTCTGTCGATGGACGTCGACATGATCGCCTTCACCGGTTCTGGGCCCGTGGGGCGCCGGCTGATGGAGTATTCGGCGCGCTCGAACCTGAAGCGCGTGTCCCTGGAGTTGGGCGGCAAGTCGCCTCAGATCGTCTTCGCCGACTGCCCGGACCTAGAGGCCGCCGCCCAGGCCGCCGCCTGGGGCGTGTTCTATAACCAGGGCGAGGTCTGCACCGCCGCCTCGCGCCTGCTGGTCGAGGCCCCGATCAAGGAAGCTTTCCTCGCGCGGGTGATCGAGGTCGCCAAGGGCATGAAGGTCGGCGATCCGCTGGATCCGTCGACCCAGTTCGGGGCCATGGTCAGCGAGCGGCAGATGAACACCGCGCTCGACTACATCGCCACCGCCGACAGCCAGGGCGCGAGGCGTGTGCTGGGCGGCCAGAGGGTGCGCCAGGAGACCGGCGGTTTCTATGTCGAGCCGACGATCTTCGATCAGGTGCGACCCGACCAGACCCTGGCGCGGGAAGAGGTGTTCGGCCCCGTGCTGGGCGTGATGACCTTCTCGTCCGAAGACGAGGCGATGCGGCTGGCCAATGACACGGTCTATGGCCTGGCTGCAGGCCTGTGGACCGCCGACGTCAGCAAGGCCCTGCGCGGCGCGCGGCGGCTGAAAGCGGGCCTTGTCTGGGTCAACGGCTGGGACGCTTGCGACATCACCATGCCGTTCGGAGGCTTCAAGCAGTCGGGTTTTGGCCGCGACCGCAGCCTTCATGCGTTGCACAAGTACGCCGACCTGAAGTCGGTGTCCGTGACGCTGAGGTGACCTGTATGACCGCCCTGAACCTTGCCGAAACCGCAGCCTTGATCGACGGACAATGGGTCCGGGGCGAGGCGAGCTTTGACGTGCTCAATCCCGCCGACGGGACGCTGATCGCCGCCGTCGCCGACCTCGGTGCGGCCGAGACGACGCTGGCCATCGACGCGGCGCATCGCGCCCTCCCGGCCTGGGCCGCCCGGACCGCCAAGGAGCGCGGCGCGATCCTGCGCCGGTGGAGCGAACTGATCCTCGCCCACGCCGACGATCTGGCGCGGCTGATGACCGCCGAGCAGGGCAAGCCGCTGGCCGAGGCCAGGGGTGAGGTGGTTTATGGCGCGTCGTTCATCGACTGGTTCGCCGAGGAGGCCAAGCGCGCCTACGGCCACACGATCCCGACGCCCATGCCGGGCAAGCGTCTGGCCTCGATCAAGCAGCCGGTGGGGGTTTGCGCCGCCATCGCGCCATGGAACTTCCCGATCGCCATGATCACCCGCAAGGTCGGCCCGGCCCTGGCGGCCGGCTGCACGGTGGTGGTCAAGCCGGCGGCCGAGACGCCGCTCAGCGCCCTGGCCATCGCGCGCCTGGCCATCGAGGCGGGCGTACCGGCGGGCGTGCTGAACATCGTCACCACCACCCGCTCGAGCGAGGTCGGCAAGGTGCTGTGCGACGACAGCCGGGTGCGGAAGCTGTCGTTCACCGGCTCTACGCCCATCGGCAAGGTGCTCTACCAGCAGTGCGCCGGCACGATGAAGAAGCTCTCGCTGGAGCTGGGCGGCAACGCGCCCTTCATCGTCTTCGACGACGCCGACCTGGAGGCCGCCGTCGATGGGGCGATCGCCAGCAAGTACCGCAACGCCGGCCAGACCTGCGTCTGCGCCAATCGCCTCATCGTGCAGTCCGGCATCCACGACGCCTTCGCCGCGCGCCTGGCTGAAAAGGTCGCCGCGCTGAAGGTGGGTCCCGGCACGGGCGAGGGCGTGCAGATCGGTCCGCTGATCAATGAGAAGGCCCTGACCAAGGTGGTGGGTCTGGTCAGCGGCGCCGTGCAGGGCGGGGCCGAGGTGCTGACCGGCGGCGACGTCCACGGTCTGGGCGGGCACTTCTACCAGCCGACCGTGCTGGTCGGGGCGACGCCGGAGATGCGGATCTTCCAGGAGGAGATCTTTGGCCCGGTCGCCCCGATCGTGAAGTTCGAGACCGAGGCCGAGGCGGTCGAGCTGGCCAACGCCACGCCCTTTGGCTTGGCGGCCTATTTCTACAGCCGCGATGTCGGCCGCTGCTGGCGCGTGGCCGAGCAGATCGAGGCCGGCATGGTCGGCATCAATGAAGGCCTGATCTCCACCGAGGTCGCGCCGTTCGGCGGGGTCAAGGAAAGCGGCCTCGGCCGCGAAGGCGCCTCCGAGGGGCTCGAGGAGTATCTGGAGACCAAGTACCTGTGTTTCGGCGGGGTGGCCGGATGAGGCTGTTCAGCGCCGCCATCTCAAAAGCTCCGTCATCCCGCGCTTCATGCGCGGGACCCATTTGTCCGCCGCACGTGCGGGAGGGATTGGGCTCTGCTGATCCGCTTCGTTCTCGCGTGCGGGCTGAACCATGGGTCCCGCGCATGAAGCGCGGGATGACGGTGGTGGAGGCGGTGGGATGATCGCTGAGCTCGCCAAATCCCTCTCCGATCTGCTGACCGCCGAGCGCGCCCGCTTCACGGCCGAGCACCCGCGCTCGGTCGCCATGGCCAAGGCGGCGGGCGCCCACTGGCGGGGCGGCGCGCCGATGCACTGGATGAACGACTGGGCCAGCCCCAGTCCGATCTTCGCCGCCCAGGGCGTCGGGGCTCAGATCACCGATGTCGACGGCAAGCTCTATGACGACTTCTGCCTAGGCGACACGCCGTCGATGTTCGGGCATGGCGATCCGTCGGTGGCGGCGGCCGTCGCCGACCAGATCAAGCGCGGGGCGGGCTTCATGCTACCGACCGCCTCGGCCGCGATCGTCGGCAAGCTTCTCTCCGAACGTTTCGGCCTGCCGCTGTGGCAGGCGGCGACCACGGCCAGCGACGCCAACCGCGCGGCCATCCGCTGGGCGCGGGCGGTCACCGGCCGGTCGGTGATCCTGGTCTTCGACGGCTGCTACCACGGCATGGTCGACGACGCCTTCGTGGTGCTGAAGGACGGCGCCCCGGTGATGAAGCCGGGTCTGCTGGGCCAGGTGCATGATCTGACCGCCACCACCCGCGTCGTGCCGTTCAACGATCTGGCCGCCCTGGAAGCCGCTCTGGCGCCGGGCGATGTCGCCGCCGTCCTGGCCGAGCCGGTGATGACCAACTGCGGCATGATCCTGCCCGAGCCCGGCTTCCTTGAGGCGCTGCGTCGACTGACGCGCGAGGCCGGAACGCTGCTGGTCATCGACGAGACCCACACGATTTCGACCGGCCCCGGCGGCTACACCCGCGCCCACGGCCTGGAGCCCGACGTCTTCGTCTTGGGCAAGGCGGTCGCGGGCGGCGTGCCGGCGGCGGTCTGGGGCGTCACCGCCGAGCTTTCGGCGCGGATGGACGCGGCTCAGCAAAGGATCGGTCCTGGCCAGTCGGGGATCGGGACCACCTTGTCGGGCAACGCCCTGGCCATGGCCGCCATGCGGGCCATGCTGAGCGAGGTCATGACCGAGGCGGCCTATGGCAAGATGCTGGCCGGCGCCGAGCGGCTGGTGGCGGGGCTGAACGCGGTGATCGCCGCCCGCAAGCTGCCCTGGTCGGTGGTCCATGTCGGGGCCCGGGTGGAGCTGGTCTTCGCCGATCCGCCGCCAAAAAACGCCGCTCAGATGCGGAAAGTGCTGGACCACGAGGCGGTGGAAGCGCTGCATTTGTGGCTGATAAACCGGGGCGTCCTGATCGCGCCCTTCCACAACATGATGCTGGTCTCGCCCGTCACCGAAGACGCGGCGATCGACCGACTGGTCGCGGCCGTCGACGGTTTCGCGGCGGCGATGGGGGAATGATGAGCGCTGTAGCCGACATCCAGGAGTGCCGCGACTTCCTCGCCGCCCATCCGCAGGTCAAGTTCGTCGAGGTGTTCTTCACCAGCATGACCGGCGTGCCGCGCGGCAAGCGGCTGCGGGTGCACGAGCTGGAGGCCATCTACGAGTACGGCCGGTTCCTGCCCGGGTCGGTGCTGGTGGTCGACACCAACGGCGCTGACTGCGAGGACACGGGCCTGGTCTGGGAAGACGGCGACGCCGACCGCCGCGCGCGACCTGTGCCGGGAACCCTGACCCTGGCGCCGTGGCTGGGCCCCGACGTCGCCCAGGTCATGCTGTCGCTGTACGAGCTGGACGGGACGCCCAATGATTTGGATCCCCGCCATGTGCTGCAGCGGGTGCTGGACCGCTACGCCGCCGATGGCCTGACGCCGGTCGCGGCCTGCGAGCTGGAGTACTATCTCGTTGACTTGCAGCGCGGGCCGAACGGCGAGCTGCTGCCCGCCAAGTCGCTGCAGACCGGTCTGCGGCCGACCGGCATCCAGGTCTATGGCCTGCCGGAACTGGAGGCCCACGCCCCGTTCCTGCGCGAGCTGTGGGACGTGGCCGACACCCTGGGCGTGCCGCTGGAAGGCGCGATCTCGGAGTTCGCCCCGGCCCAGGTGGAGCTGACCCTCAAGCACAAGCCCGACGCCCTGCGCGCCGCCGACGACGCGGTGCTCTACAAGCGCGCGGCCAAGGGCGTGGCCCTGCGTCACGGGATGGAGGCCACGTTCATGGCCAAGCCGTGGAGCGACCGGGCCGGCAACGGCTTCCACGTCCATCTCAGCGTCAATGACGCGGCGGGAAACAACCTCTGCGCCAGCGAGGATATCGAGGGCTCGGACCTGCTGAAGCACGCCATCGGCGGCATGAAGGTGCTGCTGGGCGAGGGCATGGCGATCCTGGCGCCGAACGCCAACAGCTATCGCCGCTTCAAGGCCAACAGCTACGCCCCGGTGGCGCCGACCTGGGGTGTCAACAATCGCACCGTATCCTTGCGCGTGCCGGCGGGGCCGCCCAAGACCCGTCACGTCGAGCATCGCGTGGCCGGCGCGGACGGCAATCCGTATCTGGTCTTGGCCGTGCTGCTGGCCAGCGCCCACCACGGGATCACCAACAAGATCGATCCAGGTCCCGCGGTGATCGGCGACGGCTACGCCGCGGCCGCCAAGGAGAACATCCGGCTACCCAACAACTGGTTCGCCGCCGTGGACCTGTTCGAGCAGTCGAGCGTGCTGCGCGACTACCTCGGCGACCGTTTCGTGGACATGTTCGTGTCGGTGAAGCGCACGGAACAGGCGCGTTTCTTCGAGGTGGTCACCGAACTGGATTTCGACTGGTACCTGCGCAACGCCTGACGGCGTGGCGATGTAGCGTGAACTCAGCTGCGGGCCCCGGCCTGCATTCAACGAAGCGATAGGGGAGTTTCGAAACGATGAGCACGATCACCCAGCGAGGCCTCAACAAGGCGGGCCTGAGCCGCCGCTCGCTCTTGACCGCCACCGGCGCCGCCGCGATCGGCCTGACCTTCACCGCCTGCGGCGAGAAGCCCAAGGCCGCGCCCGGCGCCGAGGAGGCCAAGCTCAACTTCTACAACTGGGACACCTATATCGGCGAGACGACGCTGGGTGACTTCAAGAAGGCCACCGGGATCGACGTGAACATGAGCCTGTTCGCGACCAACGACGAACTGTTCGCCAAGCTGAAGGCGGGCAATCCGGGCTTCGATGTCGTGGTGCCGTCGAACGAGTTCGTGACGCGGATGAGCCAGGGCGGCCTTCTGGAGCCGCTGGATCACGCCAAGATCCCGAACATGAAGAACATCGATCCCAGCTTCTTGAACCCTGAGTTCGATCCCGGGCGGAAGTTCTCCATGCCCTACACTTGGCTGCTGCTGGGCATTGGCTACCGCAAGAGCAAGGTCAAGGGTGTTCCCGATAGCTGGAAGTGGCTGTTCGACAGCGACCAGTACAAGGGCCGCATCGCCCTGCTGTCGGAAAGCGCGGACTTGGTGCGCCTGTCGGCCAAGTATCTTGGCCACTCGGTCAACAACATCCCGCAGGACATGCTGCCCAAGATCGAGCAGATGCTGATCAAGCAGAAGCCCTTTGTGAAGGCCTTCCACGACGACAACGGCCAGGACATGCTGATGTCGGGCGAGGTTGATCTGGTGCTCGAGTACAACGGCGACATCGCTCAGGCGATGAAGGAGGATCCGGACCTCGACTTCGTCGTGCCCAAGGAAGGCAGCCTGATCAACTCCGACACCCTGTGCATCCCCAAGGGCGCGCCGCGGCCGAACAACGCCCACGCCTTCATCAACTATCTGCTGGACGCGCAGGCCGGGGCCGAGATCAGCAAGACGATCCTGTATCCGACCCCGAACGCGGCGGCCAAGGCGCTGATGCCGGAAGACTACAAGAACAACCCGGTGATCTTCCCGCCGGCCGACGTCATGGCCAAGTGCGAGTACGGGGCCTTCGAGGGTGCGGAAAAGGCCAGCCAGTATGAGGAACTGATCACCCGGGTGCGGGCGGCTTAAGGCGCGGAAAATCCTCCCCCCGGAGGGGGAGGAGGCCGAAGGCCGGAGGGGGAAGTCCGGACTGTCCGGGTTCTTCCCCCTCCGTCGCCTCCGGCGACACCTCCCCCGCTAGGGGGAGGATTTGGAGGGCTCCATGGAACAATCCTGGAAACAGGCGAAAGCCGTGTTTGCCGCGGCGCTGGGACCGCCGCTGGTGTGGCTGGTGCTGTTCTTCCTCGCGCCCATGGCGATCGTCTGGGCCTACAGCTTCGGCCACAATGTCGGGCTGACCGAGATCGCCATCAGCGGCACGTTCCACAACTATGCGCGCGCCATCGAGCCGCTGTACCTGAAGATCTTCCTGAAGTCGGTCTGGGTCGCAGGCCTGACGACAGGCCTGTGCCTGGTCATCGGCTTCCCGGTCGCCCTGGCCATCACCTTCGCCTCCGACAAGGCCAAGGCCTGGCTGCTGCTGCTGATCATGCTGCCGTTCTGGACGAACCTTCTGATCCGCACCTACGCCCTGATCGCGGTGCTGCGCACCGAGGGCTACGTGAACCAGGGGCTGGAGTGGTTCTGGAAGGGCGGAAGCGGTCTGGCCACGCTGATCGGCCTGCAGCCGCTGGGCGACTTCCAGCCGCTGGAGCTGCTGCACAACAATTTCGCGGTGATCCTGGGCCTTGTCTATGTGCACCTGCCCTTCATGGTGTTGCCGCTCTATTCGGCGCTGGACCGCCTGGACAAGTCGTTGCTGGAAGCCAGCCTGGACCTGGGCGCGGGGCATCTGCGCACCCTGTTCAAAGTGGTCGTGCCTCTGGCCATCCCGGGCATCGCCTCGGGCGTGTTGATCACCTTCATTCCCGCGCTCGGCGCCTATCTGACGCCGGACCTCTTGGGCGGCCCCGACAGCCAGATGATCGCCAACATCATCGAGCGCCAGTTCAAGCGCGCCAATGACTGGCCGTTCGGCGCGGCCCTGTCCTTCCTGCTGATGTACCTGACCTTCATCGCCATCGCGATCCAGGCGGTGCTGAACAGGAAGACCCCGGAGGCCAAGGGATGAAGCGCTGCATGACGCCCCCTCCGTCTCGCTGCGTATTCGCAGCGATCCACCTCCCCCGTTTCACGGGTGAGGAGAACAAAGCTCCCTCCTGCCCCGCTTGCGGGGGAGGTGGCGCGTCGCCAGCAGGCGACGTGACGGAGGGGGCGTTCTGATGACCAAGAAATCCGCTCCCGGCCCCCTCGAATACCTCCGCCGCTGGCAGATGCAGGCGTGGCTGGCGGCCGTGTTCATCTTCCTCTACGCGCCGTTGATCGCGCTGATGGCGTTCAGCTTCAACGACAGCAAGCGCAACATCGTCTGGAAGGGCTTCACGCTCAAATATTACGAGAAGCTGTTCAACAATTCCGAGCTGCTCGAGGCGTTCGGCAACAGCCTGACGATCGCGGCGGCGTCGACGGTGATCAGCCTGTTCCTGGGCGCGGCCGTGGCCCTGGCGTTGTGGCGGTTCCGCTTCCCCGGCAAGACGGCGGTGGACGGGGCGATGGCCCTGCCGATCGTGGTGCCGGAGATCTGCATGGGCGTGGCCATGCTGGTGTTCTTCGCCAAGGTGCTGCCCTGGCCGCAGGGGATGCCCTGGCCGCTGAACCTGGGCGCGATCATCATCGCCCACGTCTCGTTCTCGTTCCCGTTCGTGGCGGTGGTCGTCCGCGCGCGGATGGCCAGCTTCAACCGCGAGATGGAGGAGGCCGCCCGCGACCTGGGGGCGGGCGAGTTCCGCACCATCAAGGACGTGATCCTGCCGCACATGGCGCCGTCGCTGATCGCCGGCGCGCTGCTGGCCTTCACGCTGAGCCTCGATGACTTCGTCATCACCTTCTTCACCGCAGGTCCGGACACCGTGACCTTCCCGGTGAAGGTCTATTCGATGGTCCGCTTCTCGGTGACGCCGGAGGTCAACGCGGCCTCGACGGTGCTGATCGTGCTGACCGTGCTGCTGACGGCGGCGGCGCTGAAACTGCAGGGCAACCCCGCAGCTGCGGCGGGACACGGGGCGAAGGACGGCAAATGAGCGTGTTCGCAGCGCCCCCTCCGTCTCGCCGCTTCGCGTCGATCCACCTCCCCCGTTTGACGGGTGAGGAGGGTGCGGCTTCTTCCTCCCACGCAAGGCGGGGGAGGTGGCGCGATGCGAATACGCATCGTGACGGAGGGGGCGCTTTGTTCGGAAACTTGTGTGTCGGGGGGCAATCGAAGTGACCAAACCCATCATCACCTTCGAGAACGTCACCAAGCGGTTCGGCAAGCTGGCGGCCGTCGACAACGTCTCGCTGACGGTCAACGAGGGCGAGTTCTTTGCGCTCTTGGGCCCATCGGGCTGCGGCAAGACCACCCTGTTGCGGATGCTGGCCGGCTTCGAGACGCCCACCGAGGGGCGCATCCTGATCGATGGCCAGGACATCTCCAACGTGCCGCCCAACAAGCGGCCGGTGAACATGGTGTTCGAGTCCTACGCGGTGTTCCCGCACATGACTGTCGCCGATAACGTCGCCTACGGCCTGAAGGTCGACAACGTGCCCAAGGCCGAACGCGAAGCCCGCGTCGCCGAGGCGCTGGAGTTGGTGCAACTGGGCGGCCTGGGCGGGCGCAAGCCTGACCAGCTGTCGGGCGGCCAGCGCCAGCGGGTCGCGCTTGCCCGAGCCCTGGTCAAGCGCCCCCGCGTACTGCTGCTGGACGAGCCGCTGTCGGCCCTGGACGCCAAGCTGCGCGAGCAGATGCGCACCGAGCTGTGCACCTTGCAGGAGAAGGTCGGCATCACCTTCATCATGGTCACCCACGACCAGGACGAGGCCCTGGCCTTGGCCTCGCGCTGCGCGGTGATGAGCAAGGGGCTCCTGCAGCAGGTGGCCACCCCCAGCGACCTCTACGAGTTCCCCAACAGCCGGTTCGTGGCCGACTTCATCGGTCAGGTGAACCTGTTCGAGGGCGTGCTGGCGGTCGACGAGCCCAGCCACGCGGTGATCAAATCGCCCGACCTGCCGGTCGACATCTTCCTGGATCACGGCGTCACTGGCCCGCGCGGCGGCACGGTGTGGGCGGCGATCCGTCCCGAGAAGATCGAGCTGCACAAGAAGACCGACGACACCCCGCCCAACCTCGGCGACGCGCCCAAGGGGACCAACGCTGTCGAGGGCGTGATCAAGCACGAAGCCTATCTGGGGGGCTCGTCCACCTATGAGGTCGAGATCGCTGGCGGTCGCCGGGTCAAGGTCCAGCGCTCGAACCTGACCCGTTGGGACCAGGAAGACTTCAAGCTGGGCGAGACCGTCTGGCTGTGCTGGCACGCCTGTTCACCGGCGGTGCTGTTGTCGTGACCCACATCCTTCAAGCCAACCAAAGCTTGTCATCCCGGCCGCAGCGAAGCGGAGAGCCGGGATCAAGGGGCGACCGCAATGCGCCGGCCCCTGGGTCCCGGATAGCGCTACGCGCTTCCGGGATGACGAGCGAAATGGAGCCAGAAGGGGTGTTTTGCTCATGACCGCCCGCCCCGTCGCCGGGATCATCTGTTGCACCCGCACCGTCGGGGTCGAGCCGGCCCAGGCGGTGATGAGCCGCTATGTCGACGCGACCATGGCCTATGGCGATGTGGCCGCGCTGCTGATCCCCTCGCTGCCGGGGCGGATGCGCGCGGCCGAGGTGGCCGGCCGCCTGGACGGCCTGATGCTGACCGGCAGCCCCTCGAACCTTGATCCCGCCCTCTACGGCGAGGAGATCGGCGACGCGCCGGGGCCGTTCGACGCGGCTCGCGACGGCATGACCGCCGACCTGATCAAGGCCATGCTGGACCTGGGCAAGCCAGTGTTCGGGATCTGTCGGGGTTTCCAGGAGATCAATGTCGCGTTCGGCGGCACGCTGCGGCGGGACATGGCCGCCAGTCCTGACCTGATCGCGCACCACGCCCCCGATGACGTCGACTTCAACGGCATGTTCGACCACCTCCACGACGTGGCCCTGACCCCGGGCGGGGTGCTCTCGCGTGCGTTCGAAGCCGAGGCCGCGGTAGTGAACTCGGTCCACTACCAGGGCGTTGATCGTCTGGGCGAGGGATTGGCCGTGGAGGCCCGCGCGCCCGACGGCGTGGTCGAAGCCTTCTCCGCCACCGTCAACGCCGCGCCTGTCCTCGCCGTCCAATGGCACCCCGAATGGAAGCCGGCGCAGAACCGGCAGTCGCAGATCTTCTTTGAAATTTTCGGACGCGCCCTCAGAGGCGCGCCACTCGTCGCGTAAGGCCCAGGAGCCCCCGTATGAACGCCCCCATCCGCAACCACGACGTCGCCGAGCTCAAGCGCCTGGACCTGGCGCACCACCTGCCGGCCCAGGCCGACCACAAGGTCATCGCCGAGCTGGGCGGCAGCCGCATCGTGACCCGCGCCGACGGCTGCTACATCACCGACGGCGACGGCCATCGCATCCTGGACGGCATGGCGGGCCTGTGGTGCGTGAATGTCGGGTACGGCCGCAAGGAACTGGCCGACGCGGCCTACGAGCAGATGCTGGAGCTGCCCTACTACAACACCTTCTTCAAGACCGCGACGCCGCCGACCGTGAAGCTGGCGGCCAAGATCGCCGAGAAGATGGGCGGCCACCTGACCCACGTGTTCTTCAACTCTTCGGGGTCGGAGGCCAATGACACGGTCTTCCGTCTGGTCCGCCACTATTGGAAGCTGAAGGGCCAGCCCAACCGCACGGTCTTCATCAGCCGCTGGAACGCCTATCACGGCTCGACGGTGGCGGGCGTGTCGTTAGGCGGCATGAAGCACATGCATGTGCAGGGCGACCTGCCGATCCCGGGCGTCGAGCATGTGATGCAGCCCTACCCATTCGGCGAGGGCTTCGGCGAGGATCCGGCCGCCTTCCGCGATCGCGCCGTGAAAGAGATCGAGGACAAGATCCTCGAGGTCGGGCCTGAAAACGTCGCGGCCTTCATCGGCGAGCCGGTGCAGGGGGCGGGCGGGGTGATCATTCCCCCCGACGGCTATTGGCCCGCCGTCGAGGCCCTGTGCCGCAAGTACGGGATCCTCTTGGTCTGCGACGAGGTGATCTGCGGCTTTGGGCGCCTCGGCCAATGGTTTGGCCACCAGCACTACGGGATCAAGCCGGACCTGATCGCCATGGCCAAGGGCCTGTCGTCGGGCTACCTGCCGATTTCGGCCGTGGGCGTGGCCGACCACATCGTCGCCGAACTGCGCGAGAAGGGCGGCGACTTCATCCACGGCTTTACCTATTCGGGCCATCCGACCTGCGCGGCCGTGGCGCTGAAGAACATCGAGATCATCGAGCGTGAGGGTCTGGTCGAGCGCGCCCGCGAGGACGCTGGCCCATACCTCGCCAAGGCGCTGGCCAGCCTGAACGACCACCCGCTGGTCGGCGAGACCCGGTCGCTGGGTCTGATCGGCGCGGTCGAGATCGTCCGCGAGAAGGGGACCAATCATCGCTTCCTCGACAAGGAAGGCGAGGCCGGGCCGATCGTCCGTGACATCTGCATCCGGAACGGCCTGATGGTTCGCGCCATCCGCGACAGCATCGTCTGCTGTCCGCCGCTGATCGTCAGCCACGCCGAGATCGACGAGCTGGTCGGGATCATCGAAAGGTCGCTGACCGAAGCCGAGCCGATCCTTCGTGCGCTGAAGCCGAAGGCTGTGTCATGAGGCTAGAGAGGTCGACGCGCCCCATGGCGTACGCTGCCAATGACGACACGGTCGCCGACAATGCGGTAGCGCAGAACGTAGGGCGAAATCGCGACGATCTCTCGCCGTCCTTGAGTGCTCACGCGCCCGCGTTCGGGATAGGTCGCCAGGCTAGCGCCGGTGTCGAACAACCTCTTGGCCAGGCGCTGGGCCGCGAGAGGACGCGACTGCTCGGAGATATGGCCGACGATGGCGTAAACATCGGCCATCGCTCGTTGGGTCCAGACTACTTGCGCCACGAATATGGTGGCGGTGTCTGGTGCGGCGTGCCCAACGTCTTGAGCCACTCGCCCACACGCTCGTGCGGAACAGTTCTACCGGCTTCGAAGTCGGCGTCAGCCTCGGCGTCAGCCGCCAGGATCGCTTCATCGTCCTCGTCGAAGATGTCGGGGTCAGGCTCGGCCATGCCCCACGATAACAGAAACCTTTCGAGAACAAATCCGGAAAAACCGAGCTTTCGGCCAAGCTCTCGGAGCGCGTCATGAAGCCCAAGCACAACAAGGCCAAGCGCGACCAGATCCTGGATCGTGGCGTCTCGACGATCGAGGAGGCCAAGGACTGGTTCGCCCGCCAGCACATCGAGGAGATCGAGTGCGTGGTGCCCGATCTGGCCGGCGTGGCGCGCGGCAAGATCATGCCGGTGCGCAAGTTTCTGGGCTCGCCGTCGATGAACCTGCCGCTGGCGGTGTTCTACCAGACCATCACCGGCGACTTCCCCGAGTTCGAGGGGGCGGTGAACGCGGTGCAGTCCGACACCGACATCTTCCTGACCCCAGACTTCGCGACCCTGGCGGCTGTGCCCTGGGCGCAGGATCCCACGGCGCAGGTGATCCACGACGCCTTCCACCCCGACGGCCGTCCCGTCGAGGAGGCTCCGCGCCAGGTGCTGCGCCGCGTGCTGGCGCTCTATGCCGACAAGGGCTGGCATCCGATCGTCGCGCCGGAGATCGAGTTCTATCTGGTCGATCGCAACACCGATCCGGACTATCCGCTGAAGCCGCCGATCGGGCGGTCCGGCCGTCCGGAAACGGGGCGGCAAGGCTATTCGATCAGCGCGGTCAACGAGTTCGACGCCCTGTTCGAGGACATGTACGAATACTCCGAGCGCCAGGGGCTGGAGATCGACACCCTGATCCACGAAAGCGGCGTGGCGCAGATGGAGATCAACCTGCAGCACGGCCATCCGCTGGAGCTGGCCGACCAGGTGTTCATGATGAAGCGCACGATCCGCGAGGCGGCGCTGGAGCATGAGATCTACGCCACCTTCATGGCCAAGCCGATGGCCAATGAGCCCGGCAGCGCCATGCACATCCACCAGTCGATCGTCGACAAGAAGGGCCGCAACCTGTTCTCGGATGAGGACGGGGCGGAGTCGGCGATGTTCCACGGCTTCATCGCCGGCCAGCAGACCTATCTGCCGGCGATCATGGCCATCCTGGCGCCTTACGTGAACAGCTACCGCCGCATCTCGCGCGACAGTGGCGCGCCGGTGAACACCCAGTGGGGCTATGACAACCGCACCTGCGGCCTGCGCGTGCCGCCGTCGGGACCCAACAACCGCCGGGTCGAAAACCGCATCCCGTCATCGGACGCCAATCCGTACCTGGCCATCGCCGCATCGCTGGCCGCGGGCTATCTCGGCATGGTGCAGGGGCTGAAACCCAGCGAGCCGGTGTCGATCGACGCCGGCGCTCGCGGGATCGAGCTGCCGCGCAGCCTGTCGGACTCGCTCCGCCTGTTCGTCGCCTGCCAGCCGCTGGTCGAGATCCTGGGCCCGACCTTCTGCGCCGCCTATGACCGCGTGAAGCAGGCCGAGTACGAAACCTTCATGCGCACGATCAGCCCGTGGGAGCGGGAGTTCCTGCTGCTGAATGTGTGAGGTGATGGTCACCTTCTCCCAGAGGGAGAAGGGGGGACCCGCGCCGCAGGCGTGGGGGGATGAGGGGTTACACCCATGACCGCCCAAACCCCTCACCCCTACCCCTCTCCCTATGGGAGAGGGAATTGGTACGCGGACACGGTGACTGACGTTCCGGCCTCGCCGCCGCTGGACGGCGACGTCGCCGCCGAGGTCTGCATCGTCGGTGCTGGCTTCACGGGCCTGGGCGCGGCGCTGGCGCTGGGCAGCCGCGCCGTCGTGCTGGAGGCAGGCCGGGTCGGCTGCGCCGCCAGCGGGCGGAACGGTGGCCAGGTCCATACCGGGCAGAGGCGCGATCAGGCCTGGCTGGAAAAGACTGTGGGCCGCGACGACGCCCTCGCGCTCTGGCGCCTGGCCGAGGACGCCCGCGCCCACTTCAAGACCCTGGCCCAGGCGATCGACTGCGATTGGCGGCCGGGCATGATCCACGCACGCCACAAGCCGGACGGCGAGGCCGAGGATGCGGACTATCTGGCGCTGATGGCCGAGCGCTACGGCTATGACCAGCTTGAGCTGATCGGCGAGGAAGCCCTAGCGGATGAGCTGGGCACGGGCGTCTATCACGGCGGCCTCGTCGACCACGGCGGCGGTCACGTTCATCCGCTCAAACTGGCCCAAGGCATGGCGGCCCGGGCGATGGCCTCCGGCGCTATGATCCACGAGCACACCCGCGCCGAGACCTGGCGACGCGAAGGCGGCAAGATCGTGATCGAGACCGCGACCGGCCGCGTCACCTGCGATCAGTTGATCCTCAGCGGCGATGGCCTGCTCAACCGGATGGCCGGCCCGGCGCAGGCGCGGGTGATGCCGATCAACAACTTCATCGCCGTCACCGCGCCGCTGGGGGCGCTGGCCGACGAGATCATCCGCTCGAACGCGGCCGTTTCGGACAGCCGCTTCGTCGTGAACTACTTCCGCAAGACGCCGGACGGCCGCCTGCTGTTCGGCGGCGGCGAGAACTATCGCCCCGGCTTTCCGCACGACATCGCCGGCCTCGTGCGCAAGAACCTCGCCAAGATCTATCCGCGCCTGGCGGACGTGGAGATCACCCACGCCTGGGGCGGGACCCTGGGGATCACCTTCAGCCGTATGCCGTTCGTGGGCGAGGTGGCGCAGGGGGTGCGGGTCGCCGCCGGCTACTCAGGCCAAGGCGTCATGCTGGCGCCCTATGTCGGCAAGCTCTTGGCCAAGGCCGCCTTGGGCGAGACGGGTCCGGTGGACCTGCTGTCACGCCTGCCCACGCCGCCGTTCCCGGGCGGACGCCTGCTGCGCTGGCCGCTGACGGTGGCGGGGCTCAGCTGGTACGCGCTGCGGGATCGGTTGTGACGCTGCAATCCTCCCCCGCCAGGGAGAGGATTTGGCGAAGCCGCGATTGACACCCCCACCCTGACCCCGCTCTCCTGACCCCATGACCACGACGACCGCCCAGCCCGCCGCCAGTCTCGCCGCGGCGCTCGAACATGCCGAGCGCCTGCTGGAGGTCGATCCCGTCATGGCGGCCGAACAGGCGCGGGCGATCCTGGAGGTCGTGCCGCGTCATGCCGACACCACGCGCGTTCTGGCCGCCGCCCTGCGCCTGTCCGGGGACGCCGAGGGCGGGCTCGCCACCGTCGCGCCGCTAGCCATGGCCCTGCCCAACCTGCCTCTGGCCCAGCTGGAACTGGCCCTGTGCCTGGAGCGCCTGGGGCGCACCGCCGAGGCCGCCCGCGCCTTTGACCGCGTCAGCGCGCTGGAGCCGCGCCTGTCCGAAGCCTGGCGAGGCCTGTCGGAAAGCCTGGAGCTTCTGGGGGACCGTCAAGGCGCCGAACGCGCTCTGGCCCGGCAGCTACGCGCCTCCACTCGCGACCCGCTACTGGTCGAGGCGGCGACGGCCCTTGCGGAGGATCGCTTGGGCGAGGCCGAACGTCTCCTGCGGGATCGCTTGAAGGCTGACGCCGGCGACGTGGCGGCGATCCGCATGCTGGCCGAGACCGGCGCGCGCCTGGGCCGCTACGCCGACGCCGAGGCCCTGCTGACCCGCTGCATGGAGCTGGCCCCCAACTTCGCCGCCGCCCGTCACAACCTGGCGACCATGCTCTATCGCCAGAACAAGAACCTCGAGGCGCTGGCGCAGATCGAGCAGCTGGTGGCCAAGGACGCCCGTCATCCCGGCTACGCCAATCTCTACGCGGCGATCCTGGCGCGGCTGGGCGAGTATGATCGCGCCATCGCCGTCTATGGCCAGGTGCTGGCAGACTATCCCAACCAGCCCAAGGGCTGGATGAGCTATGGCCACGCTCTGAAGACGGTCGGTCGCCAGGCCGACAGCGTCGCGGCCTATCGCAAGGCCCTGGATCTGGCGCCGGCCCTGGGTGAGGTCTGGTGGAGTCTGGCCAACCTCAAGACTGTCAGGTTCACGCCGGAAGATCTGGCCGCTATGAGTCAGGCGCTTGAGGCTGAGGGGCTGTCGGAAGACGATCGGCTGCATCTGCACTATGCGCTCGGCAAGGCGCAGGAAGACGCCCAGGACTGGGACGCCTCGTTCCAGCACTACGCCGCCGGCGCGGCCATCCGGCGCGAACAGCTGGACTATGATGCCGACGAGAACACCGCCGACACGGTCCGGACCAAGGCGGTGTTCTCACCCGCCTTCATCGCGGCGCGGGGAGGGCAGGGCTGCGCCGCGCCGGATCCGATCTTTGTCGTGGGCCTGCCGCGTTCGGGCTCGACCCTGGTCGAGCAGATCCTGGCCAGCCACTCGCTGGTCGAGGGCACGATGGAACTGCCCGACCTGATCGTCATGGCCCGTCGCCTGGGCGGCAAGACCGCCAAGCGCGCTGAGTCGACCTATCCCGAAAGCCTTGCCGAGCTCTCGCCCGAGGACCTCCGGGCGCTGGGCGAGGAGTTCCTGGAGCGCACCCGCATCCAGCGCAAGACCGACAGGCCGTTCTTCATCGACAAGATGCCGAACAACTTCGCCCACACCGGCCTGATTCATCTGATCCTGCCCAACGCCAAGATCATCGACGCGCGGCGCCACCCGCTGGGCTGCTGCTTTTCGGGCTTCAAGCAGCATTTCGCGCGGGGCCAAACCTTCAGCTACGACCTGACCGATATCGGCCGCTACTATGCCGACTATGTCGACCTGATGGCCCATTTCGACGCCGTGCTGCCGGGGCGTGTGCATCGCGTGATCTATGAGCGGATGATCGCCGATCCGGAGGCGGAGATTCGCGCCCTGCTGGATCACTGCGGCCTGCCGTTCGAGGCGGCCTGCCTGTCGCCGCACGAGAACGACCGTGCGGTGCGCACCGCCAGTTCAGAACAGGTGCGCCGGCCGATTTTCAAGGACGCGGTCGAGCACTGGCAGAAATTCGAATCGTATCTGGGGCCGCTCAAGCAGGCATTGGGGCCGGTGCTTAGCGCGTACCCGGATGCGCCCGTTATTTGACCACCTGCCCAACACCTCGCCATTTCTGCAACACTCACAGGAATTGACGACAAACCGAAAATTCAATCTTGCCCACCGGTTAGGCACGGGTCGAACATCGTTCCTTCAAAGCCGTAAGGGGAGCGACTGTATGTCGTCGGGATCGGTTCGTTTAAAGAAGGCGGGGGTCTACTCCGCCGCATTGTTGGCCAGCACCATGCTGTCGGGCGTCGCCTACGCCCAGGCGCAGTCCAGCCAGAACACCGCGCTTGAGGCGGTGGTCGTCACGGCTCAGAAGCGCAGCGAGAACCTGCAGGACGTGCCTGTCAGCATCCAGGCGCTGGGCGGCGAAAAGCTGGATCAGCTGCAGATCAGCGCCTTCGCTGATTACGTGCAGTATCTGCCCAGCGTGTCGTTCACCAGTTCGGGCCCGGGCTTTGGCCAGGTGTATATGCGCGGCGTCGCCAGCGGCGGCGACGGCAACCACTCGGGCTCACTGCCCAGCGTGGGCGTCTATCTGGACGAACAGCCGGTCACCACCATTCAGGGCGCGCTGGACATCCACGTCTACGACGTCGCCCGGGTCGAGGCGCTGGCGGGGCCGCAAGGCACGCTGTACGGCGCCAGCTCGCAGGCGGGCACCCTGCGGATCATCACCAACAAGCCGTCGACGGCGGGCTTCGCCGCCGGTGTGGACGTCGAGCTGAACAAGGTCGCTCACGGCGACTCGGGTCACGCGCTGGAAGGCTTCGTGAACATGCCCCTGTCCGACAAGGTCGCTGTGCGCCTGGTCGGCTGGGATGTCCGCGACGGCGGCTACATCGACAACGTGGCGGGCACGCGCACCTATACGCGCGGCGACAGCAACCCGACCAACGACTTCACGATCAACAACAAGGCTCGGGTCCGCGACGACTACAACAGCGTCTACACCCAGGGCGGTCGCGCCGCCCTGCGGGTCGAGCTTGACGACAACTGGGTGATCACCCCCCAGGTGATGGGCCAGGTTCAGAAGTCGAACGGCTCGTTCTCCTATGACCCCAAGGTCGGCGACCTGAAGGTCAAGCGCTTCTATCCGGAAAGCGCCAAGGACAAGTGGTACCAGGCGGCCATGACCATCGAGGGCCAGGTGGCCAATCTCGACGTCACCTATGCGGGCTCGTACCTGAAGCGGAAGACGGACACCAACTCCGACTACACCGACTACTCGTTCTTCTATGATCAGGTCGGCTACGGCTTCTACTGGACCGACAACGCCGGCAACCTGGTCAATCCTTCGCAGTTCATCCAGGGTCAGGACGACTACAAGAAGGAAAGCCACGAAATCCGCATCGCCTCGCCGCAGGACAAGAAGCTGCGGTTCGTGGTCGGCGGCTTCTACCAGAAGCAGACGCACGACATCTTCCAGAACTACCGCATCGCCGATATCGGCAGCAGCATCTCGGTGCCGGGCTACACCGGCACGATCTGGCTGACCAAGCAGCAGCGTATCGACCGTGACAAGGCCGCTTTCGGCCAGGCCGAGTACGACATCACTGACAAGCTGATGCTGACCGCCGGCATTCGTTTCTTCGAGGCGCACAACACGCTGGTCGGCTTCTACGGCTACGGAAAGGGCTATGGCTCTACGGGCGAGCGGGCCTGTTTCAAGGCCGCAGTGGTCCCGGGCTCGCCCTGCACCAATCTCGACAAGGGCGTGAAGGAAAGCGGCAACGTCCCGAAGGTGACGCTGACCTACAAGCTCGACAGCGACAAGCTGATCTACGCCACCTACTCCAAGGGCTTCCGTCCGGGCGGCATCAATCGGCGCAGCACCCTGCCGCCGTATCAGGCCGACTTCCTGAAGAACTATGAGGCGGGCTGGAAGACCACCTGGCTGAACAACAGCTTCCGCTGGAACGGCGCGGTGTTCATGCAGGACTGGAACAACTTCCAGTTCTCGATCCTGGGGGCCAACGGCCTGACCGAGATCAAGAACGCCAACCAGGCCAAGATCAAGGGGATCGAAAGCGACGTCACCTGGGTTCCCGTCCAGGGTCTGACGATCAATGCGGCGGCCGCCTATACCGACGCCAAGCTGACGGCGAACTACTGCGGCTTCACCGATACCGCCGGCAATCCGGTCACCAGCTGCCCCTCGCCGCAAGCGCCGGACGGCACCTCGCTTCCCGTCACCCCGAAGCTCAAGGCGAACCTGACGGCGCGCTACGACTTCAGCTGGGGCGAATGGGACAACTACGTGCAGGGGTCGATGGTCGCTCAGAGCGCGACCTGGACCGATCTGCGCCTGGCTGACCGCGCGGCGCTCGGCAAGCAGAAGGGCTGGGAGACCGTCGATCTGTCGGGCGGCATGGAGAAGGACGGTCTGACGATCGGCTTCTACGTGAAGAACGTGTTCGACAAGCGGGCCAGCCTGGATCGCACCGCGCAATGCGCGATCAGCGTCTGCGGGGCTCAGTCCTACATCGTACCCAACCAGCCTCGCACCATGGGGATCAAGTTGGGCAAGGCCTTCTAGGTCTTTGTCGGTAGCGTATCAGGGGCGGTCCATTGGGCCGCCCCTTTTGCTTTGGGGGGAGCAAAGATGACGGCGGTAAGGTCCAAGCCTCTGGGCGTATGGATGTGCGCGGCCCTGGTCGTCGGCAACATGATCGGCTCGGGCGTGTTCATGCTGCCGGCGTCCCTGGCGCCGTACGGCTGGAACGCCGTCATCGCCTGGATACTGACCATCGGCGGTTCGCTGTGCCTGGCCTATGTCTTCGCCAAGCTGGCGGGGGCGTTTCCGCGCGCGGGAGGACCGTTCGCCTATACCGAGGAGGCTTTCGGCCGCGCGCCGGGGTTCCTCGTGGCCTGGTCGTACTGGATCTCTGTGTGGGTCGCCAACGCGGCCATCGCCATCGCCGCGATCAGCTATCTCAGCGTCTTTCTGCCGGTGATCGCCAAGGTCCCGGCGCTGCCGGCCCTGCTCACCGTCGCGGTGGTCTGGACGGCGACCGCGATCAACTGCGCCGGGGCGCGCTCGGCCGGCTGGACCCAGGTGGTGACCACGGTGCTGAAGCTGGTTCCCCTGATCGCGGTGGCGGGTCTGGCCGTCAGCGTCCTGCTTCGGAAAGGGCCCGCGGCGATCACCCCGTTCGAGCCCTCGGCGCTTTCCGGGGCGTCCATCACCGCCGCCGCGGCGCTCACCCTGTGGGCCCTGCTGGGGGTGGAGACGGCGACCATTCCCGCCGACAAGGTCAAGGACCCGGCCCGGACGATCCCGCGCGCAACCCTGGCCGGCACCGCCTTCGCGGGTCTGGTCTATCTCGTGGTCTCGTCGGGCGTGCTGCTGCTGACGCCGACCGCCGTGCTGCAAGGCTCCAACGCGCCGTTTGTCGACTTCGTCAGCTATCATGGCGGCGGGGATTTCCGCCTGGCGCTGGCGGCCTTCGCAACGATCAGCGCGCTGGGCGCCCTGAACGGCTGGTCGCTGATCCAGGGCGAGTTGCCGGCCGCCATGGCGCGCGAGGGCGTGTTCCCCGCCTGGTTCGCCAAGACCTCGGCCAACGGCACGCCCGTGCGCGCGCACCTGGTCTCGAGCGTCCTGGTGACGATCCTGGTGCTGATGAACTACGCCAAGTCGATGGCCGACGCTTTCACCTTCATGGCCCTGTTGTCGACGACCTCGACCCTGTTCGCCTACCTGTTCTGCTCTCTGGCGGTGCTGCGATTGCAGGGGCAGGGACGCATGGACCGCTCCAAGGCCCTGACCGTCGTCGCAGGGCTGGGCGCGCTCTACTCGGTGTGGACCTTCTCCGGCGCGGGATGGTCGGTCACCCTGTGGGGCCTGGTGCTGCTGGCTGTCGGCGCGCCGATCTACTGGCTGATGCGGAGAGCCGCCCGATGAAACTGCACGTGTTTTGCGTCGCCGCCCTCGCAACGCTGCTTCCGGCTGTCGCCGCAGCGCAGGTCTCGTATGTCCGCGCCGGCAAGCTGGTCGATCCCCAGGCCGGCAAGGTGCTGACCGACCAGATCCTCCGCATCGAGGGCGAGCGCATCGTTTCGGTGGGGCCCTGGAAGGGCGCGCCCAAGGACGGCCCCAAGGACGCCAAGGTCACCGACTGGTCGGGTCTGACCGTGCTGCCCGGCCTGATCGACATGCACACCCACCTCGTCGACGACGAGCAGAGCGAGAACATCGCCCTGCCGCTGCTGCGCTCGGCCGCCCAGCAGGCCTATATCGGCGCGGGCCATGCGCGCACGACCCTGATGGCGGGTTTCACCAGCGTTCGTGACGTCGGAACCTGGCGGGCGCTCGGCGATGCGGCCCTGCGCGACGCCATCACCGAGGGGCTCGTGCCCGGACCGCGCATGTCGGTGGCCGGCGCCTATGTCACCGCGCCGGGCGGGGGCGGGGAGATCACTGGCGTCGCGCCCGACGTGGCGATCCCCGCCGAGATGCGGCGCGGCGTGGTCGAGGACGCCGCCGACGTCCACAGAAAAGTCCGCGCCCTGCTGGTCGGCGGCGCCGACTTCATCAAGCTGATCGCCACCGGCGCCGTCCTGACCGAGGGCACCGAGCCTGGCCAACTGGAGCTCTCCGAAGACGAGATCCGCGCCGCCGTCGACGAGGCCGCCAAGCGCGGGACCTATGTCACCGCCCACGCCCACGGCGCCGAGGGGATCAAGATCGCCGTCCGCGCTGGGGTGCGGTCGATCGAGCATGGCTCGCTGATCGACGACGAGGGGATCGCCCTGATGAAGGCCAAGGGCGCGTTCCTGGTGGCCGACATCTACAACGGCGACTTCATCGACACCTATGGCCGCGAGCACGGCTGGCCCGCCGGCATGATCCGCAAGAACCGCGAGACCACCGACGCCCAGCGCGAGGGCTTCCGCAAGGCGGTCAAGGCCGGGGTCAAGATCGCCTACGGCACCGACGCCGGCGTCTATCCGCACGGCTGGAACGCCCGGCAGATGCCCTACATGGTCAGGTACGGCATGACGCCGATGCAGGCGATCCAGTCAGCGACCACCGTGGCGGCCGAGCTGATGGGCAAGACCGGCCAGGTCGGCTGCCATGCGCCCGGCTGCTACGCCGACCTGATCGCCGTGGCGGGTGATCCGCTGGCGGATGTTTCGGTGCTGACCAAGGTCGCGAAGGTCATGAAGGGCGGGACCGTGGTCAAGGACGACTAGAACAGCGGCTGGCGCGGCTCATGCATTGTGCGTCGCAGCGCAATTTCGTTGTGCGATAGCGAAACAACTGTCATGTCCGCGTGCGTAAGTGCATGCTGAGTTGTCCAAGGAGGTCGTCATGACCGAGAACCACTACTACGTCCGTCCCGTCGCCGGGGTGTGGCATGTGACCTGGAACGACTCGGCCGATCTGATCGGCGCCTACTCGTCGCAGCACGAGGCCGAGGCCCTGGCCCAGCTGCTGGCCCGCCACATGCGGGTGCAAGGCCGCAAGGCGGAAGTCCATACCTTCGAGGCCGAGGCGCGCACGCCGTCGTGGGGCCGCAACCGCGCGGCCAACCAGGTCGCCGTCGCCTAGAGCCCGTCTGGTTTAGAGGGAACCATCTAAGCCAGATAAACAGGCTCTAAAATCAACCACTTAGAGCCAGCCGTCGAGCGCGCGGGTCACGATCGCGCGCGCCTCGTCCGGACTGAAGGTCGCAGGATCCAGGCACAGTTCCAGCCACAGTCCGTCCACGCTCGCCGTCAGGGCGATGGCCGCTAGGCGCGTGTCACGCGCGCCGGCCTTGGCCAGCAGGGTCTCGAGCCGCGCTCGGAAGTCCGCGTACGAAGCGGCATGGATCGCGGCCATGCGCGGCTTGGTCCTGACCAGCGACCAGAAGCCGACCCAGGCCGCCAGCAACCGCTCATCCAGCACCGGCGGCGCGAAACTGGCGCCCAGATAGGCCAGCAGCCGCGCGCGGGGATCATTCCCCGCCGCCGCCAGAGTCGCGTCCAGCGCGGCGTCGATCCGCTGCGACACCGCCTCATAGGCCGCCGCGATCAGATCATCGACGCCCTCGAAATAGTGCCGCAACAGGCCCGGCGAGACCCCGGCCTCGGCGCAGATAGCGCGCACGCTGGTCCCACCCACGCCCTCGCGCGCCAGCACCGCCTCGGCGGCGGCGACCAAAGCCTGCCGACGGACATCGGGCGCCTCGCGAGTGAAGGCGGCACGTTTGAGCGCCCCCTCCGTCACGGCGCGTATCCGCGCCGCGCCACCTCCCCCGCATCGCGGGTGAGGAGGAAGCTCATCCTCCCCCGTGCAACGGGGGAGGGGGACCGCCGAACGGCGGTGGAGGGGGCGCTAACGACGCTCACCACCCCTCCGGCGGCCTCGGCATCCGGCTTTCCGGGATCAGGGCCCGCATCTTGCGACCGAAGCTGCGCAAACTGACCTCGCTGGTCGCCAGCGGCCCGGCGGTGAAGGTGCGTGAGGCCATGCCCTGCTGGACACGGGCCACCAGTTCGGTGTCCTCGGTATTGACCTGCCGGTTGATGCGCCAGTTCAGATACCGCGCCGCCTTCATCTCGCGACGATCGTCGGGCAGGGCGTAGGCGATCTCGCGGATCATCGTCTGCTCGGCCGAGATCGGGATGAACTGCATGAAGTCCACCTGGTCCGGATAGATGTCGAAGGCGAAGTTCGGCCACAGCTTGAAATAGGTCCACAGCCGCTTGCGGTCGCCTGGCAGGTGCGCAACGTCGGGCAGGATGTCCTGATACAGGCGCTCTGACGGGCTTTCGGACGGCTCGTCGATCAGCTGGCCCCACATCTTGTCGACAAAGGCCTCGGCCTCGACCCCATAGCCCTTGCCGAACAGCCGGGTCAGGCCCGGATGGGCGACGGGGATATGCAGGCCGTCGGAATAGTTGTCGCTGATGTTCTTCCAGTTCACCGCGCGCGGGCGCAGCGTCACGCGGCCGAACGGCTGCAACTCCTCGAAGCGATAGTGGGCCACCTCGTCTTCGTAGGGCGCCATCATGGTCGCCACCGACGGGCCGTCGCCCTCCAGCCGCACGAAGACGAAGCCGCGCCAGACCTCGACCTCGATCGTCGCCAGACCCTCCTTGGCCATGTCGAGGGCGGGATAGTCGTCGCGCATCGGCACGCCGATCAGCCGGCCTTCCAGGTCGTAGGTCCAGGCGTGGTAGGGGCAGACGATCCGCCCGCCACAGCGCCCGACCGGGCCGTCCAGCAGCCGCGCGCCCCGGTGGCGGCAGACATTGGCGAAGGCCCGCACCCCGCCGTCCTTGCTGCGCACCACCACCAGGCTCTCGCCGATGAAATCGAAGGTGTGGAAGTCGCCGGCCTTGGGGATGTCGTTCAGATGGCAGACGATCTGCCAGGACGGCCGGAAGACCTTGTCCTGCTCTTCCTTGAAGAACCGCTCGTTGGTGTAGATCCAGCCGGGCAGGCCCCAGTCGGAGAGGGGGTCGGTGTTGGGGAGGGCGGTCATGGATTTCCGCTCCAAAACAACGGTGTCATCCCGGCCGGAGCGCATAGCGCGGAGAGCCGGGACCCAGGGGCGGGCGGCAGTGCGTTGACCCCTGGGTCCCGGGTCTCCGCTGCGCTGCGCCCGGGATGACACCCTGATTGAACTTTTGAAGTGAACATCACCGCCCCACCACCGACAGCTTCACCGCCGTGGCGAAGTCCTTGTCGCGCAGGATCTCCCGCGCCGCGTTCCGCCCCGGATTGCCCGAGACGCCGCCGCCGGGGTGGGTGCCAGCGCCGCACATATAGAGGCCCGCAATCGGCGCGCGGTGGCTGGCGTGGCCCAGTAGCGGGCGGGTGGCCCATAGCTGATCCAGCGACATGTGGCCGTGCATGATGTCGCCGCCGATCAGGCCGAACTTCCGCTCCAGGTCCAGCGGCGACAGGATCATCCGCCCCAGCACCGAGGCCTTGAAGCCCGGCGCCCACTGGTCGACCGTGTCGATGATCAGGTCGGCGGCGGCCTCGCGAGCGTCGTCCCAGGAACGACCATCGGGAAGCTCCGGCGCGAACTGCTGGCAGAAGAGGCTGGCCACGTGCTGGCCGGGCGGGGCGAGGCTGGTGTCCAGGCTGGACGGGATCAGCATCTCGACGATCGGCGCCTTGCTGATCCCCTGACCCTTGGCGTCGCGATAGGCCGCGTCCATGTAGTCGAGGCTGGGGGCGATCACGATGCCCGACTGGTGGTGTTCTGCGGTTTCCTTGCCGGGCAGGCAGGTGAAGCTGGGCAGCTCCGACAGCGCCACGTTCATCCGGAAGGTGCCCGAGCCGTTCTTGTAGCCGTCGACCGCCTTGCGGAAGTCGGGCGTCAGGGCCGAGGGCGGCACCAGTTTCTTGTAAAGGAGGACCGGATTGACGTTGGCGCTGACGATCGGCGCCATGATCTGGCGGCCGTCGACCAGCTGCACCCCGGCGGCCTTGCCGCCGTCGATGTGGACGGCCTCGACCGGGGCGTCGAGCAAGATCTCGACCCCGGTCGCCTCGCACGCTTTCGCCATCGCTTGAGTGATCGCGCCCATGCCGCCGACCGCGTGGCCCCAGGCGCCCTTTTTGCCGTTCACCTCGCCGAAGGTGTGATGCAGCAGCACATAGGCCGACCCCGGCGTATCGGGGCTGGCGAAATTGCCGACCACGGCGTCGAAGCCGAAGGCGGCCTTGACGGGCTCGCTCTCGAACCAGCTGTCCAGCACGTCGCGAGCGCTCTTGGTGAAGAGGTCCAGCAGGTCGCGCTTGCGCTGACGCGACAGGAAGGCCAGCCGCCCGCCCTGGCGCAGGGCGCGCAGCAGGCCGGGCAGACCATCGCCCAGGTTGGGCGGGGTTTCCTGGGCCAGATCGCGCAGGATGTCGCCGATCTCGTCCAGCATGGCGTAGTAGGCCGGCAGCACCTCGGCGTCGCGGCGGCTGTACTTGCGGAACTCCTCCTGGGTGCGCTCCAGCCCGCCGCCCAGCTTGATGTACTTATCGTCGCTGATCGGCAGGAAGTTCGAGATCGGCCGTTCCAGAAAGGTCAGGCCCAGCTCGCGCAGGCCCATGTCGGCGATCACGCGCGGGTTTAAGAGGCTGACCGTGTAGCTGGCCACCGAGTTGCGGAAGCCGGGGTGGAACTCTTCGGTCACCGCCGCGCCGCCTACCACGCCCCGCGCCTCGCAGACCGTGACCTTCAGTCCGGCCTTGGCCAGGTAGAAGGCGCAGACGAGGCCGTTATGGCCTCCGCCGATGATGACCGCGTCGCGGGTCTGGGTGACCGCCATGGTGTGCTCTCCCCGAGGATGGGGAGAGTGTTGCTATACGATCGTATAATAGGCAAGAGGGCAGCCCAAATCCTCCCCCTGGCGGGGGAGGTGGCCGAAGGCCGGAGGGGGAAGTCCTGCCGACCCTGCCTCTTCCCCCTCCGTCGTCTCTTCGAGCCGACACCTCCCCCGCTGGGGGGAGGATTTTCGTTAGACCGCCTCCGCCTTCTCGCGCGCCGTCAGCCAGTACATCACCGGCGTCGCCACGCGGCTCAGCAGGGTGCTGGTGATCAGGCCGCCGATGATGGCGATGGCCAGCGGCGAGTAGAGACCCGAGCGCTCCAGGGCCAGGGGCAGCAGGCCGCCGATGGCGGTGACGCTGGTCAGCAGCACCGGCAGGAAGCGGACCTCGCCGGCCTTTTCGATGGCGTCGTGCAGGTTCATGCCTTCGCGGCGCAGCTGCTCGGTGAAGTCGACCAGCAGGATCGAGTTCTTGATCTCGATACCGATCAAAGCGATCAGGCCGATCGTGGCGGTGAACGACAGCGAGTTGCCGGTCAGGGCCAGGGCCAGCACCGCGCCGAAGATCCCGAACGGGATGATGCCGGCGACCACCAGGGCGGTCTTGAACTTCTGGAACTCCAGGACCAGCACCGCCAGGATGCCGAAGATCGCCACCAGCACCGCCGCGCCCAGCCCCGCGAAGCTTTCCGACTGGGCCTCGGCCTGGCCGCCCAGCGACAGGCGATAGCCCGGCGGCATGGGAACCTCTTTCTCCAGGCGTTGAACGACGTCCTGGGTGACCTTGGCGGTCAGGTAGCCGGTCGCGACATAGCTGGTCACCGTCACCGTCCGTTCGCGGTCGAAGCGGTCGATGCGGGCGGGGCTGGAGCGCAGGGTCGGGGTGGCGATCGCGCCCAGCGGCGCGGCCTCGCCCTCGGCGGTGGGCACATAGACGCCGTTCAGGGCCGACAGCGGATTGCGCGCCGCGCCGTCCACCTGGGCCGTGGGCAGGCGCACCCGCACCGCATAGTCGTCACCGTCCGGATCGCGGAAGCGCGCGGCCTCTTCGCCCGACAGCGCCAGGCGGGTGACGCGGCGGGCCGCGCCGGCCGGCACGCCCAGGGCGGCGGCCTTGGCCTCGTCGACGCCGAGATCAAGGTCGGTGCGGTCCAGGCGCATCGGATTGCTGACATCGCGCGCGCCGGGCGTGTCCTTCAGCGCCGCCTCGGTCCGCGCGGCCAGGGCCTTGAGCACCTCAAGGTTCTGGCCGGTGATGCGGATGGCGATCGGCGCGTCGATCGGCGGACCGTTCTCGAAGGCCACGACGGTGATCCGCGCGCCGGGATACTTGGCGAAGTCGGCGCGCAGGGCGTCCAGCACCTTGTCGCTCTTGCCCGGCTTCCAGGCCTCGAAACTGGCATAGACCTCGGCGAAGCTGTTGGAGCTCTCGCGCTGGGTCTTGTTGTAGAAGATCTGCGGGTTGCCGCGGCCCAGATTGCTGGCGCGCCAGAGGATTTCGGGTTCCTTGGCCAGGCGCGCGTCGACGAAGCGCAGCGCCTGGTCGGTGCGGGCCAGCGAAGCGCCGTCGGGCGTTTCGATCCGGATCAGGAACTGTGGCGTCTCGGCGGGCGGGAACAGCGAGCTGCCGATCACCTTCACCAGCGGCACGGTGGTGGCGCACAGGGCCAGCATCAGGGCCAGGGCCAGCCAGGGGCGAGCCAGCGAGGCGTGCAGCACCGGGCGATAGAACCGCTGGATGCCGCCGTTCACCGCTCGCAAAAGGGCGTTGCCCTCAGGATCGGAATGCTTGTCGAGGATCCGGCTGGCCAGGAACGGGATGATGGTCAGAGACACCAGCAGCGAGGCGCCCACCGTGCACAGCACCGTCACCGGTAGCGACTTGATATAGGCGCCCGAACCGGCGGGCAGGGCCATCAGCGGCAGGAAGGCCAGCATCAGGGTCGCCGTGCAGCCCACGACCGCCAGACCGATCTGGCGCGCGCCGTTGACGGCCGCCTCGGTGCGTTCCTCGCCCTCGCGAATACGCCGGGCGATATTCTCGGTGATGACGATACTGTCGTCGACCAGCAGGCCCAGAGACAGCACGAAGCCGGCGATCGACAGCTGGTTCAGGGTGAAGCCGAACGCCTGCAGCATCGACAGGCCGATCAGCAAGCTGAGCGGGATCGACACCATCACCACCACGCCGGCGCGGGGGCCCAGCGGCAGCAGGGTGATCAGCACCAGGACGAGCGCGATGCCGAAGTCGCGGAACAGGTTCTTCAGGCGATGCTTGACGTTCTCGGCCTGGAAGAAGGCGCGCTCCAGCTTCACCCCGGCGGGCAGGGCGCGCTCGTACTCGTCGAGCACCTTGCGGACTTCCTGGGTGATCTTGGCGACGTCCTGGCCGTCCTTCTGCTTGACGGTGATGAAGACGGCGCGCTTGCCGTTGAACCGGGTGACGTGGGTGGGCTCCTGCTGGGCCCAGCCGATGGTCGCCACGTCGGAGACGCGCACCACCTTGCCGCCGATCGAGCGCACCGGCGTGTCGCCGATGGTCTTCAGGTCGCGGAAGGCCCCGCCGGACTTGACGTTGAAGCGCCGCTCTCCGGCTTGAACCGCGCCAATCGGCGCTTCCGCCCCGGCCGCGCGCAGGGCGTCGGTCACGGCGGTGGCGGGCAGTTTCAAGGCCGACAGGCGGGCCAGATCCAGCGTGACCTGCACGTCTGACGGCGGCGCGCCCCAGTATTGGGCTTCGCGCACGCCGGGCACGCGGTCCAGCCGTTCGCGCAGACGGTCGGCGACCTTTTCGAGGCGGCGCATCGGCAGGGTTTCGCTGGTCAGGGCCACCTGCACGACCGAGACCTCGGTGGTGCGGGCGCGCTGGATGTCGAGGCGGGCCAGACCCGCAGGCAGATTGCCCCGGATCGCGTTCACCTCGCGCACGACCTGGTCGTACTTGCGCTCGGGATCGACGTCCCAGGTGAAGTGGACCGAAACGACGGCCGCGCCGTCCAGGCTGACCGACTCGACCTTGTCGATATTGTCGAGGCCGTCGACCGCATCCTCGATCGGATCGACGACCAACTGCTCCATCTCCGAGGGCTCGGCGCCGGGCAGCACCGCGCGGACGATGACGATCGGGATCGGGAAGTGCGGATCTTCCGAGCGCGGAATGCTGGTGAAGGCGTTGAAGCCCAGCATCACCAGCAGGCCAAAGGCCACCAGCGTGAACTGCCAGCGGCGAACCGCGAAGGTCGAGAGGTCGAACTTCACGGTCTAGCGCCCCAGCCGTGTGGGATCGACCACGGCCACCGCCTCGCCGTCGGAGACGAAGCCGGCGCCGGCGGTGATGACCTGGGCGCCGTTCGGCAGACCCGAGACCAGGGCGTCGTCGCCGTCGAAGCCGCCAAAGCCCACGGCCGTGCGCCGCGCCTTGCCGCCGTCGACGCGGAAGACGAAAGCGCGCTGGCCATTGGCCTCCAGCACCGCTTCGGCGGGCACGCGGGCGTAGGTGGTGGCGACGCCGGGGGCTGCGCGGACATTGAGCGTGGCGTGGGCCACCTGACCGCTGCGCAAGGTTGAGGGCGGCGCGGAAAGCTCGATCTCGACCAGAACGGCGCCGGTGCGGGCGTCGGCGGCCTCGCCGACGCGGGTGACGCGGCCGTTCAGGGCGGTCTCGCCGATCTCATCGACCTTGACCGTGGCGGGGTCCCCGACGCGGATGCGGGCGGCGTCGCGGGCGGCCAGCGGCAGGCGCAAAACGAGCGGGCTGGTCAGGTCTGCGACCCGCGCGACGACCTGACCCGCGCCGACCACCTCGCCCGCCTGGGCGCGGCGTTCCAGCACGACGCCCGAGACCGGCGAGACCAGATTGGCCCAACGCCGGTCGAAATGGGCGGCGTCATAAGCGGCCTGGGCCGCCTTCAGCGCACTTGTCCGGTCGTCGATGCGCTGCCGGCTGACATAGCCCTTCTCGAACAGCACCTTGTCGCGCTCGAGGTCGCGACGCACGCGCTCGAGGTCGGCCTGGGTCTGTTGCTGGCGGGCGTCGACGCCGGCCGGGTCGATGGCGGCGATCAGCTGTCCGGCCCGGACGCTGTCGCCGGCCTCGATCTTCATCGTCGTCAGCACGCCGGGGATTCGGAACGACAGCGCCATCTCGCGGCGGCGCTCCAGCGCTCCCGCGCCGGTCACCGCGCCGGCGGCGTCAGGGGCGGCGACGCGAGCGGCCTCGACCGGCGTCGGCGGGGCCGGCGCATCGGTTTCGGTCTTGCCGCCGCAGGCGCTCAACGTCGCCGCCAGGAGGAGGGCCGCCAGGGGAGGGAGCGGGGTCCGCCACATAAGCTGTTCCAAATCAATCAGCGATAAGTTATCAGTGATTGATAACAGCGTATTGTCAAGCTGGCGTGACGACGCCTAGGACATCTTGAATGAAGTCACCCAAGACCCGTTCGCCCCGGAAGCCCAAGGGGCATGGGGGCGAGCGTCGCGAGGAGATTCTCGACGCGGCCCTGACCCTGTTCAGCCAGAAGGGCGTGCAGGCCGTCTCGACCCGGCAGATCGCCGAGATCGCCGGCATCTCGCAGCCGGCGCTCTACGCCTATTTCGCCACCAAGGACGATATCGCCGCCGAGCTCTGCGTGCGGGCCTTCGCCATTCTGGGTCAGCGCATGGAGGCGGTGCGCGTCGACTATGTGCCCACCGCCGAGCACTTCGAGCGCTGCCTTAGGGTCTATATCGACTTTGGGCTCGATCATCCCGACGCCTACCGGGTGGCCTTCATGCTGGAAAAGAGCGTCGACGGCTCGTTCCTGGAGAAGACCGGTGGCCGGCCCATGATCGCGGGTCAGGCGGTTTTCGCGGTGTTCGCCGAGATCGTGGCCCAGTTCCACGCCCGTGGCGAAATCGTCAGCGACGACGCCATCGCGGCGACCCAGTCGCTGTGGGCCGGCCTGCATGGCCTGGTGTCGCTGCTGATCGCGCGCCCGGAGTTTCCCTGGGTGGACCGCGAGCAACTGATCGCCACCCACGTGGCGATGCTGCGCAAAGGCGCGTTGAAGTAAGGCCTGTGCTTCTCTAGATGAGCGCCTCGTTCTCTCGGCCCACGCTCTCTCGGGAAGGATCCCCCATGGCCAAGCTCCTGCCGCTTCAATCGTTCAGCCTGCAGGAGACCGAGGACGGCTACCGTCTGCTGGTCTCGGCCATCGGCGGCGAGTCGCTCTACGTCTCGATCACGCCCGACCAGATGGACGACATCATCGACAGCCTCGAGAACGCCATGGGCGGCGAGGCGGACGGCGCCGAGGCCGAGGACGACGACGGCTTCTAGGGGGCGCTCAGCGTCGCGAGCGCCTTCAAACCCTGCGTCAACGCGGCGCGCTTGGCCGTCGCGCCCAAGGATATTCGCAGGCCTTCGCCCGTAACGCCGGGCGCCCGAAACGCGTTCGCCCCCACCAGCGCCAGGCCCCGCTCGCGCGCCGCCGGCGGCGCTTCCGCGCCCGCCAGCCAGACATGCAGACTTTCGGCGTCGCCGACCGCGCGCGGCAGCAGGGTCGCCGCCAGGGCCCGGCGCGCGACGGCCTCGGACCGCACGCCCGCCAGAACCTTGGCCGCCACGCCGTCGCGGATCCATTGGGTGACGATCCCCGCCATCAGCGGCGCCGGCATCTGGGCGATCGCATGCAGCGCCTGGGCGAAGCCCTCGGCGCGTCCGGGCGGGGCCACGACATAGGCCAGGCGCAGGCCCGGTGAGAGCGCCTTGGCGGTGGTGGCCACGTGGTAGACCCCTTCGGGCCAAAGCGCGGCCAGGGCGGGCGCGGGCGAGGCCGGCAACAGCCCATAGGCGTCGTCCTCGAGGATGGTCACGCCGGCCGCCCGCGCGATCTCGACCACGGCGGCGCGACGCGCTGGGCTCATCGTGGCGGCGGTCGGGTTCTGGAAGGTCGGAGTGCAGCAGATCAGGCGCGGGCCATGCTGCGCCACAAGCTGCGCCAGCGCCTCGGGCTGCAGGCCTTCGTCGTCGAGCGGGCAGGCCACCAAGGTCAGGCCTCGCCGCCGCGCGGTCGCCAGCAGGCCCGGATAGGTGAAGGCCTCGACGATGATCGTATCGCCGGGCGCGGCCAGGTAATCCAGCAGGGCCGACAGGGCGGTCTGGGCGCCGCCCGTCACCACCACGCGCCCCGGATCGACCGGGCCCAGGGTCGGCGCCAGCCACGCCGCGCCCGCGCTGCGCTGGGCCAGCGAGCCGGCTCCCGGGTGATAGGCCATCAGGGTGGCCGGTTCGGTGCGCGCCAGGATGGCGCGGGTGGCGTCCTGCAGAAGACCCGCCAGATTCAGGCCCTCCGGGGGCGGCGGCAGGTTCATCGAGAGGTCGATGAGGCCGGCCTCGTCTTCATTGATCCGTAGGCGGATAAATGTGCCGCGACCGGCGGTTCCTTCGATCAGGCCGCGCTCGCGGGCTAGGCCGTAGGCGCGGGTCACAGTGGTGAAATCAACGCCGATCAGCCGCGCGACCTCGCGCTGTGCTGGGATCTGGTCGCCGGCCTGCAATTCACCTTCGGCGACCGCCGCCTCCAGCGCCAGGGCGATCCGGCGATAGGCCGGGCCATCGAACGCCTCCACGCGCCGCAGCCACGCGGCGGCCGGATTCGGCGATCCCTTAGTTGCGGGCATGACGGCATATCCATACATTGAGCGCGTAATGTATGGATCAATCGTGCGATTGTAGGAAGGGCTTTTCATGGCCGACGCCAGCTATCCCAACGCTCCGACCCCGATCCGGGCCGGCCTGAAATGCTGCTGTCCCCGCTGTGGCGAGGGTAAGCTCTTCCAGGGTTTCCTGAAGCTGGCGCCGGCCTGCGACCAATGCGGCCTGGACTACGGCTTCGCCGATCCGGCCGATGGTCCCGCGTTCTTTGTGATGAGCGGTGTCGGCATCCTGGTCACCGCCGTCTTCGCGTGGGTCGAGGTCGTCTATCGCCCGCCGATGTGGGTGCATCTGGTCACGGTGTTCCCCGGCTTCCTGCTGGGCTGCCTCATGACCCTGCGCCCGGTGAAGAGCTGGCTGGTCGCCGCGCAGTACATCAACAAGGCCGAGGAAGGCCGCTTCGAGAGCCTGGGCCGCCACGACTTCGATTCGCGGCGGCTCTGAGGGCTGACCTACTTCAGCAGCAGCTGCCCGCGCCGGCTCAGCTCGTCCTTGATCTTACCGGCGGCCATGCCCAGCAGGCCGGGCAGGGAGAGGTCCAGGCGCGCATGGTCGTCCAGCACCTGCACCACGCCGGTGATCGTCTGGCCCATGGCCACGGCCGAGAAGTTCAGCACGTCGCCCGCCCAGCTCTGGGAAAAGCGCGAGGCGTCGCCGCCGGGGATCTGGCCGGCCAGTTGCGACAGGCCCTCTTCCAGGCGCCGTTTGGCCTCGGCCGCGCCCAGCTGGTGGGGAATGTTGATGCTGACGGTCTTGGCCATGGAATCCTCTTCAATCGACATCGTTGAAATGCGGGCACAGCGCGGCAAGTTCAATACGTCCGTTTCTGGCGTATGGCCCGGCCAAGGTCGCTTCCATCAGATGAGGGACGACGACATGACCGACTTCGCCATGACCCAGCCGTTCGCCGCGCCGCGCCGGTCCGCCCGTTTCGTGCGTCCGGGTCGTCCGGGCGGCCTTTGGGGCGCGGTCCATTACGCCGGCGTGGTGCTGGTCTGGCTCATGCTGTTCGTGGTCGACCGGCCCCTGGCCCTGAAGGTGATGGCCGAGCGCCGCGCCGACTCGCCGATCCCGCGTCACTGGGGCTGGTAGAGGCCGGCGAACGGCGCCATCCCTGCGGTCATGTCGATCGCCGCTTCCGCTCGCCCGGTCTCGCATCCGCTGAAGGCCCCGTTCCGCATCTCGCGCGGGGTCAAGACCGCCGCCGAGGTGGTCGAGGTGATCGCGCGGATCGATGGCCATGTCGGGCGCGGCGAGAGCGTGCCCTACGCCCGCTACGGCGAGACGGTGGAGAGCGTGCTGGCCCAGCTGGCGCCGGCGCTCGCGGCCGATGACGTGGAGGCCGCCTGCGCCGCCTTGCCGCCGGGCGCGGCCCGTAATGCGCTCGACCTGGCGCTTTGGGACCTGCGGGCGCGGCGCACCGGAGTCAGCGTCGCAGAGGCGACGGGCCTTCCTGTCCCCCGCGATCTCGTCACGGCCGTCACCATCAGTCTCGACACCCCTGAGGCCATGGGCGCCGCCGCGCGCGCTGTCGCCGATGCGCCGCTGATCAAGATCAAGCTGTCGGCCGAGGATCCCGCCGCGCGCCTGCGCCCCGTGGCCGCTGCGGCGCCGCAGTCCCGCTTCATCGTCGACCCGAACGAGGGCTGGACCTTCGACATTCTCGACGACTTGAAGCCTCTGCTGGCCGACCTGCCGATCGCCCTCGTCGAACAACCGCTCCCCGCCGGCGAGGACCAGGCGCTGGAGGGCTGGGATCCGCCGTTCACGGTCTGCGCCGATGAGAGCGTGCATGTCGGCGGCGACCTGGCCGCCCTGCGCGGGCGCTATTCGGCGGTGAACCTGAAGCTGGACAAGACCGGCGGCCTGACCGAGGCGGTGGCCATGCTCAAGGCGGCCCGCGCCCTGGGTTTCCAGGTGATGACGGGCTGCATGGTGGCGTCGTCCCTGGGCGTCGCGCCGGCGCTGCATCTGGGCGGCGCCAGCGATTTCGCCGATCTGGACGGGCCCTGGTGGCTGGCGCTCGATCACCCCGGCGGCCTGCGGGTGGAGCGTGGGCGGATCACGCCGCCGCAGCCGGGGTTTTGGGGGGATGGAGCGGACGGGGAAGGGCTATGGCTCTAAATCCTCCCCCTGTGGGGGAGGTGGTCGCATAGCGACCGGAGAGGGGAGGCGGCAGGCGCCTCAGAACTTCCCCCTCCGTCGCCTGCGGCGACACCTCCCCCGCTAGGGGGAGGATTCAATCCGCGTGTTCCCCGTATCGACTCCGCCGCCGCAACAACCACATCGCACCACCGGCTCCAGCCGAGCGCCGCAACGATGTGTCAGGATTTCCGGCGGACCCTCGTTTCCTGACAGCCACTTGTCGCCCCAGGTCATCAGGGCGGCGATCAGGGGGAAGAGATCGCGACCCTCGGTGGTCAGCCGGTATTCCCAGCGCTCAGGCTTTTCCTGGTAGCGGACCTTCTCGAGCATGTGGCGCGCCACCAGCCGTTCGAGGCGGTCGGTCAGGATGTTGCTGGCGACCTTCAGTTCGTCCTGGAAATCCTTGAACCGGCGCAGGCCATAGAAGGCGCCGGCGACCACGTGGGCGGTCCAGCGGTCGCCCAGCACCTCGATCCCACGCTCCAGCATAGGATGCAGCGCCTCGCCGCCGACGTCGTCATGGCTGGCGCGGCGCGAGTGCCGGGCGCGCGGAGCGGGCTCGAGACCGGCGCCCGGACCCGGCGACAGGGTGATGTCGCGGACTTTCACCGCCTCGCCGCACGCCGCGCAGCACAGGATCGGCTTCAGCGGCTGGCCGCAGGTCGTGTGGACGATCTGATGCGAGGGGCAGGTGGGATCGAAGCGCCAGCGCATCTCCCAGCCCAGCAGCATCAGCGCCGAGTCGTAGAGGTCGCGACCCATCGGCGTCAGGCGATATTCGGAGCGGGGCGGCCGGTCCTGATAGAGCCGACGCGCCAGGACGCCGCTGCTCTCCAGGCGCTTGAGGCGATCGGTCAGCAGAGAGCGGGCCACGCCGGTCATCTCGACGAAGCCGTCGAAGCGTTTGACGCCCATGAAGGCCGCGTAGAGCACGAGCAGGGTCCAGCGGTCGCCGATCAGGTTCAGCGCGCGGGCGGCTGAACTGCGGCGCACCAGCGCTGTCCGGGCAGGGTCTGGAGCCGTCGGCGGGACCATGGCGGGCTTGGTGGAGCGTTTCGGTCTGACAAGTCAATGTTCGACGACGGCGTGGACTCCGGACAAGTCGCTTGTATAATCGGACTAACTAAAACAAGTGGGGTGGAGCCATGGTCTACGTACTGGGCGGCTGGCAGAGCGATTTCGCCGCCAACTGGAGCCGCGAAGGCCGCGAGCTGGCCGACGCCTTCGCCGAAGCGGTGGGCGAGGGCCTGGCCGCCGTGGACCTTGATCCCAAGGACGTCGAGACTGGCCATGTCGGCAACTTCGCCGCCGAGCTGTTCGCCGGCCAGGGGCACCTGGGCGGCATGTTCGGTCTGGTGCATCCGGCGTTCGACGGCCTGCCGACCGCGCGCCACGAGGCGGCCTGCGCCTCGGGCAGCGTCGCCATCCTCGCCGCGGCCGCCGAGATCGAGGCCGGGCGCTATGATCTGGCCTGCGTGGTCGGCGTCGAGCAGATGCGCAACGTCCCTGGCCAGAAGGCGGCCGAGAACCTGGGCAGCGCCGCCTGGGTCGGACACGAGTTCCAGGACGCCCGCTTCCTGTGGCCGCGCGCCTTCTCCGACCTCGCCGACGAGTACGATCGCCGCTATGGGCTGAAGTACGAGCACCTGATGGGCATCGCCGAGGTCAACTTCGCCAACGGCAAGCGCAATCCCAACGCCCAGACCCGCGGTTGGAACTTCGGGCCCGACGCCTTCACCGCCGATGAGGTCGCCAATCCGGTCGTCGAGGGCCGCACCCGCAAGCAGGACTGCGGTCAGGTCACCGACGGTTCGGCCGTCATCTTCCTGGCCTCGGAAAAGCGCGCCCGGGCCTATGCCGACAAGCGCGGGATCGCGCTTGAGAGCCTTCCCCGCATCAAGGGCTGGGGTCATCGCTCGGCGCCGCTCAGCTATGCGCGGAAGATCGAAGCCAGCCGCGACCAGGACTACATCTTCCCGCAGGTGCGCCGCGCCATTCTCGACGCCCGCGCCCGGGCCGGGATCGCGCCCGATGTTTCGGGCCTCGACGCGGTCGAGACCCACGACTGCTTCACCGCCACCGAATACATGGCCATCGACCACCTGGGCCTGACCGCCCCCGGCGAGAGCTGGAAAGCGGTCGAGAACGGCGACATCGCCATCGGCGGCAAGCTGCCGATCAACCCTTCGGGCGGCCTGATCGGCACGGGCCATCCGGTCGGCGCCACCGGCGTGCGTATGGTGCTGGACGCCTGGAAACAGACCACCGGCCAGGCCGGCGACTATCAAGTCGAGGGGGCCAAGACGGTCCAGACCCTGAACATCGGGGGATCGACCACGACGACGGTGAGTTTTGTCGTGGGGACGTAGGGATCAAAGTCCTCCCCCTGGCGGGGGAGGTAGCGCGAAGCGCCGGAGGGGGAGGTCTTGCTGATCTTGTCTCTTCCGCCTCCGTCGCCGCTACGCGTCGACACGTCCCCCACGAGGGGGAGGATCCAGTACCGACCTTCGCCCGTATCAACCGCATCTTCCGCCCAGAGCCCTCCATGTCCCTCCTGACCATCCTCGCCGTCAACGCCGCCGTGTCGGCGGTCGCGTTCCTCGCCCTTTGGGCCGTCAGTCTGCGGACGAAGGACGTCAGCTTCATCGACGCCTGGTGGGGCCCCAGCATGGCCTTGCTGGCCTGGAGCACCCTGCTGCAGGGCGCCCACACGCCGCATGGCCTGCTGCTGACGGGGCTCTGCACCCTGTGGGCCGCGCGGCTTGGGCTGTATCTGTTGTGGCGCTGGCGCAAGCACGGCGCGGACCGCCGCTATGTCGCGATCTTCGCCCACTATGAGAAGACCAAGCGCTGGAACTTCGCCACGACGTCTCTGATCATCGTGTTCGGCCTGCAGGCGGTGCTGAGCTACTTCGTCGCCCTGCCGGTGCAGCTGGGCCAGGGGCCGGGCGTGCTGGGCGGTCTGGCCTATGCCGGCGCGGCCCTGACGATCGTCGGCATCCTGTTCGAGACGATCGGCGACGCTCAACTGACCGCCTTCAAGGCCAATCCCGACAACGCCGGCAAGGTCATGGACAAGGGCCTGTGGCGCTATACCCGCCACCCGAACTATTTCGGCGACGCCTGCGTCTGGTGGGGTCTCTATCTGATCGCCGCCGAGACGGGCCTGGGCGCCTGGGCCCTGCCGGGTCCGCTGCTGATGACCTTCCTGCTGACCAAGTGGAGCGGCGTGCCGACCACGGAAGGCAAGATGCGCAAGAGCAAGCCGGGCTATGAGGAGTATGTCGCGCGGACCAGCGGCTTCGTGCCGTGGTTTCCGAAGAAGGTTTAAACAAAAATGCCGTGTCATCCCGGCCGAAGCGTAGCGTAGAGCCGGGACCCAGGGGCGGCGCGCACAGAGCTCTGTCACCCCCTGGGTCCCGGATAGCCTCTGCGAGGCTTCCGGGATGACACGGATTGGACCGGGAAAGAGGGTTTTCCCTACGTCCCCAGCTTCCCGATCAACGCCATCGCCGCCGCCGGGTTACGCACCTTGGCCCCGGCGATGAAATAGGCGAACACGTCGCCACGCTCCGCCCATTTGTGCGTCTGGGCGACCACCCCATCCAGCTCCTCCGACGTCATGCCCGTCGGCTCGTCCTCGCGGCTGCACATCAGGCGGGCATAGGTGAAGTCGGCGGTCGGCTGGTCGATGCGCGGCCATTCGGGCGCCTCGTCGTCGACGGCGTAGACGATGGCCACGCCGTACTGGGCGCAGAGGTCGTAGAACTGCTGGCAGGCGAAGGTGGGGCTGCGCACCTCCATGGCGTGCCGCAGGCGCACGCCCTTCTGCTCGTTTGGCAGTAATTTCAGGAACCCCTCGAAATCCGCCGGATCGAACTTCTTGGTCGCCATGAACTGCCAGTTGATGGGGCCAAGCTTGGGACCCAGCTCTTCCAGGCCCTGGGACAGGAATTTCTCGAGCGAGTCGTTGTTCTCCGACAGCACCCGGCGGTTGGTGCAGAAGCGGCTGGCCTTGACCGCGAACACGAAGTCGTCCGGCGTCTCGTCGCGCCACTTCATCCAGCTGTTGGGCTTGAAGGTCGAATAGTAGGTGCCGTTGATCTCGATGCTGGTCAGCTTGGACGACGCGTATTTCAGCTCGTCCTTCTGCTTGAGATCATCGGGATAGAAGGTCCCGCGCCAGGGCTCGAACGTCCAGCCGCCGATGCCGGTTCGGATCTTGCCCATGCGCATTTGTTCCCCTCTTGTTCGCGTTCGGCACCCTAGCAAAAAGAGCGCTGACGGCAAGCCCCGAGCCGCCCCCACCTGACCTCGCGTTGCGAGGTCGTCCGCCCCCAGCGGGGGCGGAAGGAGCCCTTCTTCCCCCTCCGGGGGAGGAGGGCCGTCAGGCCCGGAGGGGGCGAGTGATCAACACTCCACCCGGTTCACCGACAGACCCACCGCCAGGCCGCCCATCGAGGTTTCCTTGTAGATCTCGTTCATGTCCTCGCCGGTGCGCTTCATGGTGGCGATCACCTTGTCCAGCGACACCGAGTGCTGGCCGTCGCCCAGCAAGGCCAGACGCGCGGCGTCGATGGCCTTGATGGCGCCCATGGCGTTGCGCTCGATGCAGGGGATCTGCACCAGACCCCCGATCGGGTCGCAGGTGAGGCCGAGATTGTGCTCCATGCCGATCTCGGCGGCGTTTTCGATCTGGGCGTTGGTCCCGCCCAGCGCGGCCGCCAGGCCCGCCGCCGCCATCGAGCAGGCGACCCCGACCTCGCCCTGGCAGCCGACCTCGGCGCCGCTGATCGAGGCGTTCATCTTGTAGAGCGCGCCGATGGCGGCCGCGGTGAGCAGGAACGTGCGGATCTGCTCGGGCGTGCCCTTGTAGAACCTGACGAAGAACCGCAGCACGGCCGGGATCAGCCCCGCCGCGCCGTTGGTTGGGGCGGTGACGACGCGGCCACCGGCGGCGTTCTCTTCGTTGACCGCCATGGCCCACAGGTTCACGAAGTCCATCGCCGCCAGCGGATCGCTCATCTGGCGCTCCATCCGGCCCTGGATGGTCTGATGGATCTGGCGGGCGCGGCGCTTGACGGTGAGCCCGCCTGGCAGGACGCCCTCCTGGCGCATGCCGCGATCGATACAGGCCTCCATGGCGCCGAAGATGCGGTCGAGGCCGGCGTTCATCTCGCCCTCGCTCATCCGCGCGCGCTCGTTGGCGGCCATGACCTCGGCGATGGAGAGGCCCGCCTGCTCGGCGCGTTCCAGCAGGTCAGCGGCGCTCTCGAACGGGAAGGGAATGGCGGGGCCGTCCTCGGGCGGAGCGTTGCGGCCCATCTCGGCCTCGTCACGGACAAAGCCGCCGCCGATCGAGAAATAGGTGCGCTCGGCCAGGACCTGACCGGCCTTGTCATAGGCGGCGAAGGTCAGGGCGTTCGGATGCTGCGGCAGGCGCTCATGGCCCAGCCAGACGATGTCTCGCGCCTCGTCGAAGGCGATATCGACCTCACCGCCCAGCTTCAGCGACTGGCTGGCCTGACAGTCCAGCAGCGCCGCTTCGCCCGCGTCGGGATCGAGGTCAGCGGGCACGAAGCCCATCAGGCCCAGGATCACCGCGCGATCGGTGGCGTGACCGCGACCGGTCAGGGCCAGCGAGGCGTAGAGCCGCGTCTCCACCCGCGCGACGGCGGCCAGTTTGCCGGCGTCGCGCAGGCGGCCGATGAACAGCACGGCGGCCGTCATCGGCCCCATGGTGTGGCTGCTCGACGGGCCGACGCCGAGCTTGAAGAGGTCGAAGACGGAGGCGGTCATGGGGGAACTGTGAATATCTCCGCGCTCATCAAATCCGACCTCCCCGGCGAATGCCGGGGTCCAGATCGAACCCATAAGCGTCTGCCGGGCGGGTAAGGCCGCTGGCGCGTCACCTTCAACCGCTCAGGCTGAATCTGGGCCCCGGCATTCGCCGGGGAGGTCGGGGGAGAGGGTGGCGACCACCCAGCTCCCCTGCTTCTTCTTACTTCCGCTGCGCCTTGGTGGCGTCGCGCGCGGCTTTGAACTCGGCCCCTTCGCCCCATTCAGGCCAGCGGTTCGATCCGGCCAGATCGCGGCCGACGCTGTAGACCAGAGCGATGTCGGCGCTCATGCCGTCCAGGCACCAGCTGTCGTTCCACTCGTCGGCGGGCTGGTGATAGGCGTTGATCCGATAGGCGTCCGAGGCGGCCTTGCCCGCCGCGACGCCGCCCTCGACCAGGTCCTCGCCCGAGCCGAACGAGATCGCCGGCACGCCGCGCTTGGCGAACGGGAAGTGGTCCGAGCGGTAGAAATAGCCGGCCTCGGTGGCCGGATCGGGCGTGTAGGTGCGGCCGACGGCCTTGCCCTTGGCGATCAGGTCGTCGAGCAAATCCAGCTTGGCGTTGCCCGAGATGGTGAAGTCCTTGGCCGGGCCGGTCGGATCCAGAGCGTCGGTGTTGATGACGCCCGCCGTCTTGGCCAGCGGATACAGCGGATTGGACGCGTAGTACTCCGAGCCTAGCAGGCCGCGCTCCTCGGCGGTCACCGCCAGGAACACCATCGAGCGGTCCGGCTTGGGGCCGCTGGCGGCCAGGCGGCCCATCTCCAGCATGGCGGCGATGCCGGTCGCGTTGTCGACGGCGCCGTTATAGATCTTGTCGCCCTTGGCGTCCGGCAGGCCGACGCCCAGGTGGTCCCAATGGCCGCTGAAGATCACGGTCTCGTCCGGACGCTTGGCCCCGGTGACCTTGCCGACGACGTTCTTCGACACGATCGTCTCGTGCTTGACCTTGTAGTCCGCCGAGAAGGTGGCGCCCTTCAGTTCCACCGGCTTGAAGTCGCGGCTCTGCGCGGCCTTCTTCAGGGCCTCGAAGTCCAGGCCCGCCTTCTTGAACAGGTCGACGGCGACGTCGCGCTGGATCCAGCCTTCCATAGGCGGATGTTGCTTGGTCGGGTCCTTGCGGACGATGTCGAACATCGTGTTGGTGTTGGAGTTCTTGACCGTGGCCCAGCCGTACGAGGCCGGCGCGGTTTCGTGGACGATCAGCAGGCCGGCCGCGCCCAGGCGGGCGGCTTCCTCGAACTTGTAGGTCCAGCGACCATAATAGGTCATGGCCTTGCCGCCGAAGTCACCGGAACCGGTCTCGAAGTCCGGATCGTTGATCAGGACGACAACGACCTTGCCCTTGACGTCCAGGTCCTTGAAGTCGTCCCAATTGCGCTCGGGCGCCTTGACGCCGTAGCCGGCGAAAACGATCGGGGCGTCCTTGATCGAGACGGCGTTCACATGGGTCATCGCCGCGCGGATGGCGACCTGTTCGCCCTGGCTCAGCATGATGTGGTCGGCGCCGACCATGACGTGGGCGGTCACCGGGCCGTCGATGTCGAACTTGCTGAGCGGCACGTCCTGGGTCCACAGGCGCTTGCCGTCCTTCAGGTCGCCGCCGGGCTCCAGGCCCACCGCCTTCATCTGCTCGGAGATGTAGGCGACGGTCTTGGTTTCGCCCGCGGTGGCCGGGCCGCGACCTTCGAAGGCGTCCGAGGACAGCGTCTTGATGTGGGCCGTCAGCTTGGCGGGGTCGATCTTGGGCGCGTCGGACGCGTGCGCCAGCATGGGCGCGGCGATCAGGACGGTGGCGAGCAGCAGGCGTTTCATCGGTAAGCCCTCTTGGAGCAAATCTTGTCGTTGGGCGCGGACCCTAGAGGGCTCTTGCCCCTAGGGGAAGTGCGTTACCGCTACCCCATACGCCCGACCTCCCCGGCATTCGCCGGGGAGGTCGGACTAGAGATTGCTCACCCTTCTCCCGTCGACCGCCCACCGCTCCAGAGTCTCCCCGTCCCAGACATGCAGGGCGTCATAGAGGTTGATGGTCGGGTCGCAGTGACCCGGCTGCAGCCAGACGACGTCGCCGACCTTCGGCGCGTCGGCGGGCCAGGCGCGGGCCGGATCGGCGTCGGCTTCGGCGACGGCCTTGTCGAAGCCCAGCGGATCGCGACCGCCGGCCTTCAGCACGTCGATCAGGCTCAGGTGGGCGATCATGCCATGCTCGTCGCCCATGGCCCGCCACAGCGAGCCGGGCGCGGCGCCCGCCACGACACGGGCGGGGGGACCGTCCATCGACACAGCCTTGAAGCCGGCGTCGACGGTGACATGGCTCTTGTGGTTGGCCGAAACCACGGTGGCGGCGATGGCCATCGCCGGCTCGAAGCCCCAGGCCTGCCCGCCCGGCGCGCCGCAGGCGTCGTACTCGACATCCATCACCGCGTAGGAGCCGGCCTGCAGCTCGGTGTAGACGCCGGAGGCCAGGTCGTAGGTGTGGGTGCCGGTGCCGCCGCCGGTCACAACCGCCGGGGGAAGGCCTGCTTCGGTCAGCTCGACGACCAGCGCCTTCAGGGTGGCGAAGGCGGCTTCGTCGGCCGACTTGCGCAGGTCAAGGTCGTCCATGTGCTGGAGGTGGCCCAGATAGGCCTGCAGCCCGGCGAAGCGCAGGCCGGGCGCAGCGTCGGCGGCGCGCGCCAGACGTAGGGCGTCCTTCGGATAGGCGCCGGCGCGGTGGGTGCCGAGATCCAGATCCACCACGAGGTCCAGCGTCACGCCGGCCGCGACGGCCGCGTCCGACAGCCGATCGATCTGGCCCTCGTCATCGGCGACTGCGCCGATCCGCGCGCCGGTCTTGGCCAGCGCCGCCAGCCGCGCCGCGCCCCAGGGCGGGGAGGGGGCGGTGACCAGTACATCCTGGATCCCGCCCGCCACATAGGCCTCGGCCTCGCCGACGGTCTGGCAGCATAGGCCCACCGCGCCGCGCTCGATGATCAGGCGACCCAGCGTCGAGCACTTGTGGGTCTTGCCATGCGCCCTCAGGCGCACGCCGGCGGCGTCGCACAGCGCCTGCATCCGGGCGAGATTTCGCTCCAGCGCAGCGCGATCGACGACGAGCAGCGGGGTCTGGGGGAGATGCTCTGTGCTCGGAAAGTTCATGTTGTCTCCCTCCACTCTTCTTATTTGTCATCCCGGCCGTAGCGGAGCGGAGCGCCGGGACCCAGGGGCGGCCCGCACGGCGCTTTGACACCCCCTGGGTCCCGGATAGCCTCTGCGAGGCTTCCGGGATGACACCCTGTTTTGCAGTCAGATTTGACCGCCCAAGACCTGCGCGAACAACCCCGGATCGACATTGCCGCCCGACAGCACGATCGCCACGGTCTTGCCGGCGACGTCGACCTTGCCTGTCAGCGCCGCCGTCAGGGCCACGCAGCCGCCGGGCTCCACCACCAGTTTCAAGGTCGAGAACGCATAGCGCATGGCCTCGGCCACCTCGGCGTCGGTCACGGCGACCACGCCGGACAGGGTCTTTTGATTGATCGGCCAGGTCAGGTCGCCGGGGATCGGGGTCAGCAGGGCGTCGCAGATCGAGCGGGCGTCCTTGTCGATGGTCTCGCGCCGGCCGCTTTCCAGCGAGCGCCGCGTCTCGTCGAAGCCGGCGGGTTCCACGCCCCAGATCTCGGTGGCCGGCGAGAGGGCCTTCACCGCCGTCGACGTCCCGGCGATCAATCCGCCGCCGCCGATGCAGCAGATCAGGCTGTCCAGCGTCGCGCCTTGCGCGGCGGCTTGGGCGACGATCTCCAGACCCACCGTGCCCTGGCCAGCGATGATGTGCGGGTCGTCATACGAGGGCACGACCACGCAGCCGCGCTCGGCGGCGATCTGGTCGGCGATGGCGACGCGATCCTCGGTGAAGCGGTCGTAGAAGCGGATGTCCGCGCCGAAGCTTCGCGTGCCCTCGACCTTCACGCTCGGCGAATCGGAGGGCATCACGATCAGCGCCGGCACGCCCAGCAGCCTGGCCGCCAGCGCCACGCCTTGGGCGTGATTGCCGGACGAGAAGGCCACGACGCCGCGCGCCTTTTCAACGTCGCTCAGTTGGCTCAGCCGGTTGTAGGCGCCGCGAAACTTGAAGGCGCCGGCGCGTTGCAAGGTCTCGGGCTTGAGGAAAATCCGCCCGCCCAGCCTGTCGTTCAAGGCGGGGCTCTCGATCAGCGGCGTCTCGACGGCCAAGCCCTTCAGGCGTGCGGCGGCGGCTTGGATATCGGCGAGCGAGACGGTCATAGAGTTAGGCTAGCGTGGCGACGCTGCGATCGAAACCCTTTCCGACCTCTGCCGTTACCGCCATATTGGGGTGGGGGCTAAGCTGTTCAGGACGACTTGATGAAGACCGCCACTTTCGCCGCTGTGGCCTCCTTGATGCTGGGCGCCGCCGGGCTCGGATGCGCGACCTCCGCCTTTGCGGGCGAGGCCTTTGTCGGCGTCTACAAGCACGACGTCACGTTCATCGGTAACGCCATCGGCCTCGGCGCGGCCGGCCGCGAAGGCGGGGCCGACATCCATCTGGGCTATCGCACCAACCGCATTGAGCGCCTGGACTGGCTGGGCAAGCCGCAGGTTCACGCCATGGTGTCGATCAACACCAACAATACGTCGAACTTCGCGGCGGTCGGCTTCAACTGGAAGGTCGAGCTGGGGCAGCCCGGCGGCTTCTATCTGCGACCGGGCATCGGTCTGGCCTATACCGACGGCAAGGCCGGCCTGCCGCCCGCCAACGCGCCGAACCTGACGCCCGAAGAACGCGCCCGCCGAACCTGGCTCTACTACAATCGCATCGACTTCGGCTCGAAGGTGCTGTTCGAGCCCGAACTGGCCTTGGGCTATCAGGTCAATGACAAGGTCTCGGTCGAGCTGTCCTACACCCACCTGTCGAACGGCCAGATCTTCCATCAAGGAAAGAACCAAGGGCTTGACGACGCAGGGGTTCGGCTGGTTTACGCCTTCTGACTTCGGCTAGGCGCGTGACGCCAAGGCCGTCGCCGCCCAAAATTGAGACCACGTCCGGGGTCGAGTCCTGTCGAAGGACCCTGCGGCGTCACTCGGCAGGCGACAAGGCGTATCCAAACCATGGCTAACGTGACCGTTGTCGGCGCCCAGTGGGGCGACGAGGGCAAGGGCAAGATCGTCGACTGGCTCAGCAACCGCGCCGATGTCGTGGTGCGCTTCCAGGGCGGCCATAACGCCGGCCATACGCTGGTGGTGGACGGCAAGGTCTACAAGCTGGCCCTGCTGCCCTCGGGCGTGGTGCAAGGCAAGCTCTCCGTCATCGGCAATGGCGTCGTGGTCGATCCCTGGCACCTGCTCAGCGAGATCGACAAGATCGCCGACCAGGGCGTGGCGATCACGCCCGACCTGCTGATCCTGGCCGACAACGCCTGCCTGATCCTGCCGCTGCACCGCGACCTGGACCAGGCGCGCGAAGCCGCCTCGACCCAGAAGATCGGCACCACCGGCCGGGGCATCGGCCCGGCCTATGAGGACAAGGTCGGCCGCCGCGCCATCCGCGTCGCTGATCTCGCCGACCCCGAGGCCCTGAAGCCGAAGATCGAGCGCCTGCTGGCCCACCACGGCGCCCTGCGCCGCGGCCTTGGCCTGCCCGAGGCCAATGCGCAGGAACTGTTCGACGCCCTGATGGAACTGGCGCCGCGCATCCTGTCCTACGCCCAGCCGGCCTGGCGGGTGCTGGACCAGGCCTACAAGGCCGGCCGCCGCATCCTGTTCGAGGGCGCGCAAGGTTCGCTGCTGGACGTTGACCACGGTACCTATCCGTTCGTCACCTCGTCCAACACCGCCGCCGGCCAGGCCTCGGCCGGTTCGGGCATGGGCCCGTCGGCGGCCGGCTTCGTGCTGGGCATCGTCAAGGCCTACACCACCCGGGTCGGCGAGGGTCCGTTCCCGGCTGAACTGTTCGACGAGGTCGGCAAGCACCTGTCGACCGTCGGCCGCGAGGTCGGCGTCAACACCGGCCGCGCGCGTCGCTGCGGCTGGTTCGACTCGGTGCTGGTGCGCCAGTCGGTGGCCATCAACGGCATCCACGGCGTGGCCCTGACCAAGCTCGACGTGCTGGACGGCTTGAAGACCCTGAAGATCTGCGTCGGCTACAAGATCGGCGACAAGGTCGTCGACTACCTGCCTGCCGGTCTTCGCGATCAGGCCGCCGCCACGCCGGTCTATGAGGAGATCGAGGGCTGGACGGAAAGCACCGCCGGGGCCCGGTCCTTCAAGGATCTCAACGCCAACGCCATCAAGTACGTGCGCCGCGTCGAAGAGCTGATCGGCGCGCCGGTGGCGTTGCTTTCGACCAGCCCTGAGCGTGACGACACCATCTTGATGCGCGATCCGTTCCAAGGCTGAGCGTGTTTTGAGCAAGGCTCTCGCGGCCACGCTTAAATGCTTATTGAACTTTGTCGGCGCTAACTCCCGCGACTTTTAGTTCGCGGGAGTAGAGGGCTTGGCTCTCCGGGATATTCTGGATGACGGCCAGGCGGGCGCGATGCTCGTAGTCACGCGACGTAGCCGCGCGGCTCGGCTGATCGCGACCGCCATGGTCGGCGGCCTGCTGTTTTTCTATCTTGGTTGGACCGCCCTGATCGTCTGGCTGGTCGCCAACACCATCTGCGAACTTTGGGTCGTCTATCTGGAGCGCGCCTACAGGCCCCATTGGGGACAGGGCGTAATTCGCTTCATGCGGATCGGACCGCCCTCGGCCTTCGCCATGGTCTGGTCGTTCATGTCGGCCTACTGCGTCCTCAACGGGCCCATGGCGATGCGGTACGCGGCGCTGCTGATCCTGTTCGGCATCGTCGTGGAGGGCGTTCGCTATGCGATGAACAGCCTGGCGGCGATGTTGTCCCTGACGGTCTGGCCGTTCCTGATGCTGGCCGCTTTGCCCCTGCTGGCCAAGCGCTTCGACCTCCTGGACAGGCTCGCGGCGTTCATGATCCTGCTGGGCCTCATCGGCTATGTCGCCGACGCGGTCCGCACCATGCGCGCCTCGGCCAAGGCGCGGGAGGAGGCCGAAGCCCAGGCGCTGGAGGCCAGCCGCGCCAAGTCGGCCTTCCTGGCGATGATGAGCCATGAGTTGCGCACGCCGATGAACGGCGTTTTGGGCCTGGCCCACGCCTTGCGCGGCACCAAGCTGGACGCCCAGCAGTCCGAGTACCTGGAGATGATCGAGCAGTCGGGCCATGGCCTGATGACGATCCTCAACGACATTCTGGACCTGTCCAAGATCGAGGCCGGAAAGCTCAATCTGGAGGTCGCACCGTTCGATCTGCGCAAGCTGGCCCTGCAGACGCGCGCGGTCTGGAGCGAGAGCGCGCGGTTGAAGGGACTGGACCTCATCCTGGAGGTTAGCCCCAGCGCCCCGCCGTGGGTCAGCGGCGACGCGACCCGCGTGCGCCAGATCCTGATGAATCTGGTCTCCAACGCCCTGAAGTTCACCGAGAGCGGCCGTGTCGTCATCCGTCTTGGCGGCGAGGCGGGCGGGGTGGTCACCTTGTCGGTCACCGACACCGGGGTTGGGATGACCGCCGAGCAGATCGGCCGCCTGTTCACGCCCTTTGCTCAGGGCGACGCCTCGATCGCGCGCCGCTTTGGCGGCACCGGCCTGGGGCTCTCGATCTGCCGGCAACTGGCCGAGCTGATGGCGGGCGAGATCATCGTCTCGAGCGAGCCGGGCGTCGGCTCGACCTTCACCGTGCGTCTCGGCCTGCCGGCGGCGCCGCCGCTGGTGGCGGCGCCGGCTCGCGCCGCCGTGACCCAGCTCGACGGCGCGCGGGTGCTCGTCGTCGACGACAACCTGGTGAACCAGACGGTCGCGCGCACGATCCTTGAAGCCGTCGGCGCCGCCGTCGCCGTGGCCGGTGACGGTCACGCCGCCCTCGCCCGGCTGCGCATCGAGGACTTCGACGTCGTGCTGATGGACGTCCATATGCCGGGGATGGATGGGGTCGAAGCGGTGCGCCGCATTCGCGCGGGCGAGGCCGGACGCACTGACCTTCCCGTCGTGGCCCTGACCGCCGACGCCATGGTGGGCGACGCCGAGCGCCTGCTGGCTCAAGGCTTTGATGACGCCCATCCCAAGCCGGTGCAGCCCGCCGGGCTGCTCGCCACCGTCGCCAGCCTTCGCAAGGCGCCCACAGAACTGCAGCGGCTACGCGCGGTGGGGATGTAGAGCCCCGGCCTGGGGCTCCGATAGATTCGCAGAACGATGTTCGGTTAGCGTTTGTTAGCCAGCTTCACATTACAGGTCGGTCTCTTCAGGACCTGGGGGATCCGTGCTCGCCACCGCGCGCCATCAGTTCAAGCCGGCCAGAGCATCCGACCGGGTGACGCGCAGCCTGCGTGCGCTGGAGCGGACGGCCTCGACCAGCCGTGTGCTCAACCTGATCGCCATCGAGGCCGAAAGCGGCCATCGGCCTGAGCACTTTCAGGCTCCGCTTTTCAAGAACCGGGTGCTGAACACCGCCCTGATCGTCAAGCACCGGGTGCGTCACGACGATATCTACCTGTTCGAGGAAGCACGGGCGACCACGACCAAGGTCATCATCCCGTTCGACCGCCGGGACCTGACGCTGGGCGGGCAGTCCGTCCTTGTCGGGCAGCGGGGCTGGACCGATCTGTTGATCAACGCCTGCAACGGCGCGGGCGAGGGCGACCTGTCGGTCCTGCGGATGATCGACAGCTTGCCGTCGCTGGACCCGTTCCTGCTGCGCGAGCACCTGCGTCGCCACGGCGTGTTCGCCGCGCCCTGCTATTTCGCCCTGTCGCCGGCCGATATCGATGCGATGCAGGGCTTCGTGGCCGTCGAGATCGCGCGCCTGATCGCGCTGGCCTATCGCGACATGGGCGGGGGCGGAGCGGTCCACGCCACCCGCATGGTCGAGGCCTTGCTGGCGACGGATGTGGATGAACGTCTCGAGCCCCTGCGCGCGACCCTGGCCCTGGAGGGCGACAGCTTCAAGGAGGGCGTCTTCAGCTGGAAGGGCTTCCTCTACTACAAGTGGATGCTGGAGACCCTGTGGCCGCGTCTGGCCGAGGTCGGCGCCGAGATCGGTCGTCTCGCGATCAGCGGTCCGCGCGACCCTGAAACGGGCCGCTATCTGGAGGAGGCGCGCCGTCGCTTGCAGACCGGCGTTCTGGTCGAGCGGAACGCTATCCTCAGGACGCTCAAGGTCTACAACGACGCCTTCGAGCACCTCGTTGAGAACAGCAACGCGCGTGTATTCCGTGAATTTCTGCTTCGAGCTCCGGAATTGTTTCTGAATCTGGGTGAGCGGGTCGGCGCTATCTCACACATCTCCAGCTACTGGCGTTACCGGTACCCGGCCGGTGGAACATTGACTGCCTCGGTCGAAGAAGCCCTCGATATCTTCATGGATTTCGAAGCTGGACTGGCCGTACCCTTGCCGGACTGACGCAAGCCGGCCGGAAGATTATCAAGCGGATTTTTACACTCTGGGGCGTAGGGTCCGGCCTTACGTTCAGGAGTCGTGTTCGTGTTTGACGGCAACGTCCGCACAATCCAGCGTGTCGCCGCGAAGGTGCAGAGGGTGATGGTCGTCGACTCTAACCCTGCGACCGCACGTCTGTTGACCGAGCATCTTCGGCCTCTGGGCGGGGTGCAGATCTTTCCGGCCCCGACCGCCGAGAAGGGCTACGCCTTGGCCCGCGCCGCCGATCCGCAGCTGATCTTCGTCGAGCACGGTAGCAGCGGCGTCGACGGTCTGGCGTTCACGCGCAAGCTGCGTCGCAGCGATCTGACCTGCCGCGAGGCGCCGGTCATCATGTGCACCAGCGAAGCCACGGCCGAGGCGATCTTCGGCGCGCGCGACGCCGGCGTGCACGAGTTCATGCGCAAACCCTTCAATCTGAAGGACCTGGAACGACGCCTCGAGGCGGTGACCCTGAAGCCGCGCGAATGGGTCGAGGCCGTCGCCTATGTCGGGCCTGATCGCCGTCGTTTCAACTCGGCGGACTATAAGGGGCCGCGCAAGCGCAAGGCGGACGCCAGCGACACGCCGGCCGCGCGCCTGTCGCAAGCGCTTCGGATCGTGAAGTCCGCCGCCCAGGCGTTGGACAGCGATCCGACTCAGGCCCGTCGGGCCCTGGCCGCGCAAGCGCTGGAGCTGCGGCGGGTGGGCGAGGCGGTCAAGGAGCCGCGTCTCGTTCAAGCCGCCGAGGCCCTGGCCTCCTGCACCCAATCCGACATCACCGGCGCGGATGTGCGCACCGAACTGGTCAAGCGCATCGACGCCCTGATGGGGTTCATGGGATCTGAGGACAAGGGGCGCGCGGCCTAGAGCATTTTCCGATGTGTTTGGATCGGAGAAATGCTCTAGCCCTTTGTATTAACGCATTTTCTGACGACGAACCGAATCCACTTCGTCGGAAAATGCTCTAGCGATGTCCGGCGGGACGGGCCAGCCAGTGCCGTAAGGCGCCGTTCACGGGGCCTGGGGCCTCCATCGGCGTCATGTGCCCCGTATCGGGGATCACAACCAGGTGCGAACAGCCGATGGCGGCGGCCATCTTGCGGTGTCCCTCCGCAGGCGTGATCTGGTCGTTCTCGCCGACAATGACCACCAACGGGACACGCAAGGCGCGCAGCGCGGCTTCGCCGTCCTCGCGCTCCAGGCTGTTCTGGCGCAGGAACACCTCGCGGCCCAGGCGCTGGGTCATGTCGACGATGCGGCGGGTGAGGTCGACGTCGTCCAGGCGCGAGGCGTCGATATAGCTCTTCATGATCGCCTGGCCGATCCCCAGGAACGTTCCGCCCTTGGCGGCGGCCTTGTTCAACGCGCGGCGCTGGGCGGCGCGCTCGGGCGTGTCGACATGGATCGAGGTATCCAGCAGGGCCAGACGCTCTATCCGCTCAGGCGCGATCCGGGCGATGTCTTGGGCCACATAGCCGCCCATCGAGAAGCCGGCGAGGGCGAAGGTCGGTTCGGCGTGGACGAGCACGTGCTCGGCCATCTGGCGGATCGTGGCGTACGGCGAAAGATCCGGAACCCAACAACGCGCGACGTCCGCCAGCCCACGGATCTGGTCGCGCCAAAGCTCGGCGTCGTTCAGCAGGCCGGGCAGGAGGATCAGCTGGGGGGTAGGAGTGGTCATGGGCGTGCGTACCATCATTGCCGCTACAAGCTCCCGCTCACAGTGCTCTGCCGCCTGCTTTGCTCTCCGACGATCAAAGCCGACGCCGAAGACCGGACGTTCCTAAAGGCTGTTGAGGGGGGGGCGGACCTAGTTTTCCTTCTCCCCTTGCGGGAGAAGGTGTCAGCGAAGCTGACGGATGAGGGGTTGAAAAGCATCTCAGGATAGCGGAGCGCGACCCCTCACCCGACCGCCTTCGGCGGCCACCCTCTCCCTCAAGGGGAGAGGGAAACACGTCCGCTCAGGGCCGTGGGCAGTCTCCCGCCTGTCTCCAGAAACCCGACCTTCCCGGCGACACGTCAGGGCGTCCATCGCCGCGACAGTCTGGCCGGCACGTAGAGGCGCCGATGTTGGCCCAACAAAAAGGGCGCTCCGAAGAGCGCCCTTTCCGTCTCACGATCATGAGACAAAGCCCTAGGCGTCGACCATGTTCTTGGCGATCGCCGCCTCGCGCATGGTCTTCTGCAGCTTCTCGAACGCGCGCACCTCGATCTGGCGCACGCGCTCGCGGCTGACGCCGTATTGGGCGGCGAGTTCTTCCAGGGTGGTCGGATCGTCCTTCAGGCGGCGCTCGGTCAGGATGTGACGCTCGCGGTCGGTCAGCTCGACCATCGCCTCTTCCAGAAGCGACATCCGCAGCGACTTTTCCTCGTCCTCGGCGACGCGGGTCTCCTGGGAGACCTGCTCCTCGTCAGCCAGCCAGTCCTGCCACTCGCTCTCGCCGTCGGCGCGCAGCGGCGCGTTCAGCGAGGCGTCGGGGCCCGACAGGCGGCGGTTCATCGAGATGACTTCGCTGTCCAGCACGCCCAGCTTGGTGGCGATCTGGCTGACCTGGTCAGGGTGCAGGTCGCCTTCCTGGAAGGCGGCGATCTGGCTCTTGGCCTTGCGCAGGTTGAAGAACAGCTTCTTCTGCGCAGCGGTCGTGCCCATCTTCACCAGCGACCACGAGCGCAGGATGTATTCCTGGATCGAGGCGCGGATCCACCACATGGCGTAGGTCGCCAGGCGGAAGCCCTTTTCGGGTTCGAACTTCTTGACCGCCTGCATCAGGCCGACATTGCCCTCGGAGATGACCTCGCCGATCGGCAGGCCGTAGCCGCGGTAGCCCATGGCGATCTTGGCTACGAGGCGCAGGTGGCTGGTGACCATCTTGTGGGCCGCTTGCGGGTCCTGATGCTCTTTCCAGCGCTGGGCCAGCATGAACTCTTCGTCCTTGCTGAGCATCGGGAACTTGCGGATCTCGGTGAGGTAACGCGACAAGCCGCCGTCCGGCGACATCACCGATAGAGAATTCACGGCCATCTTACTCATATCCCCTTGCGTGCGGATCCGCTCGCCAATCGCGCGCGATCATCCCCCACACAGGAGGGTAGATAGTTCACGCTGCGGCAGTTTGAAGAGCGGTAACGCATTTGTAATGTCCGAGTTTCGGGCTCGGATATTGTACGAATGCGGCGATGGTTTGGACGCGTTGCGGCTGAAGTTGGAGAGAAGTCATGGTCCGTCTCATTTTTCGCCTGCTGATCGCCGCCTTCGGCTTGTGGCTGGCGACCCAGATCGTCCCGGGCGTTTCAGCCGACGGTTGGAAGACCCTGCTCATCGCGGGCCTGCTGCTGGGCATCGTCAATGCGGTGGTGCGCCCGATCGTGACCCTCCTGACCTTCCCTCTGACCTTGGCGACCCTGGGCCTGTTCCTGCTGGTGGTGAACGCCGGCATGATCGGCCTCGTGGCCTGGATGCTGGACGGCCTGACGGTTCGCGGCCTGTGGGCGGGGATGCTCGCGGCCATCGTCACCGGCGTGGTCAGCTGGGGCGGCCAGATCCTGCTGGGCGACACCAAGAAGGAGGAGCGGGAGTAGGCGCCCCCACGTCATGCTCGACGCCCTGTCGGTTTGGCGTAACCTTGGTCTCCAGGAGGAAGCCGAGATGAAGATCACCGGCGTCAATCACCTGGCCTTGGTCTGCCGCGACATGGCCGAGACGGTGCGGTTCTACACCCAGATCCTGCAGATGCCGCTGGTCAAGACCGTGGCCCTGCCGGACGGGGGTCAGCACTTCTTTTTCGACTGCGGGGGCGGGTCTTGCCTGGCCTTCTTCTGGTGGCCGGACGTCCCGCCCGCCGCGCCGGGGGTGGCGTCGGTCAAGGCCTTCCCGGCCGAGGCCAAGACGGCGGTCGGTTCGATGAACCACGTCGCCTTCAGCGTCGACGAGGCCGATCTCGACGCGTGCCTTCAGCGCCTGCAGGCCGCCGGGGTCCCGGTGTTCCCGATGGTCGTGAACCACGATGACAGCGAGATGGGCGTGGCCCGCAAGCTGCATCCGGGCGTGTTCGTTCGCTCGGTCTACTTCACTGACCCCAACGGGATCATGATGGAGCTGGCCGCCTTCACCCGCGCCTTCGGCCCCGACGACGTGCGGCACGAACCGGCCCACGCGGTGGTGAGCGCCTGATGCCGCGCCTGCGCCAGATCCCCCGCGCCGAGGTCACCGACAAGGGAACCTTGAAGCTCTACGACCTGCTGTTCGGCGACCGCGATCCGGTGGCCGAGCCGGGCACCGACACCGGCACGCGCGGCGACTGGTGGACGGTCTTCGCCGGCAGTCCCGACATCCTGCGCCACGCGGCTCAGGGCTTTGCGCTCTATCGCGATCCCGTCCGCAAGCTGGACCCGGTGCTGCGTGAACTGGCCCAGACCCGGGCGGGCTGGGCGCGCGGCAGTCAGTTCGTGTTCTCCCAGCACTGCAAGTCGCTGCGCGGGCTGGGCGTGTCTGAGGACAAGATCGCCGCCGTCCCGCACTGGTCGGTCTCGACCGCGTTCGACGCCCACGAGCGCGCGGTGCTGGCCTATGCCGACGGCCTGGTGCTGGACGGCGGCCGCGTGGCCGACGGTGTGTTCGCCGCCCTCAAGACCTTCCTGTCCGACGAGCAGATTCTGGAGCTGACCTACATCACCTGCCTCTATGAGATGCACGCGGTGATGAGCCGGGCCCTGCGCACCGAGTTTGACGACCGCGACGACCCGATTGTCGAAGTCGCGCCGCCAGAAGGTTTCAATGCACGAGATTTTCTGGATACAGGTCGTTAACTATAATTCGAGGTATTGAAGGCCACTTGTAAACAACTCCGCAAGCACTGTGACGGTGTTGTGAAGTTTTCGCGAAATTGACGTCCTCGGATTGGGGTGTTAGCGCGGCGTTAGGTCCCAATCCGCCTTCTGCTCCCGCGAGTGGAGGCGTATAATGTTCACCCTGCGGGACACCGTGTCTTTCCTGGAGCCGGCGCGCGAGGATCACCTCGGCAAGACGCTGTATGACCGCTTCCGCGAAGAGCCTGACACACTGATCATTCCGGTTCTGGACGCTGACAACCGCCCGATCGGTTTGGTCGAGCGCAACGCCTTCTTCCTGCGCATGGCCGCGGAATATGGTCGCGCGCTCTACGCCAACCGTCCGATCTCGACCCTGATGGACCGCGAGCCGCTGGTCGTGGACGCCGAGATTGCGCTGGCCGACTTCACGACCGACAGCCTGTCGTATCGCGCATCGGATCTGCTGCGCGGTTTCATCGTCACCGAGGCGGGGCGGTATCTGGGCGTCGGGACCGTCCTGGCGCTCCTGCAGGCGGCGAACGAGACCAACCGACGCGGCGTTGAGGCCCTGGCGCTGGCCAAGGCCGAGGTGGAGCGCGCGCAGACCTTCATGACCGGCATTGTCGAGGCCATGCCCGCCATGGTGTTCGTCAAGCGCGCCGACGATCACAGCTATGTCCTGCTCAATCGCGCCGGCGAAAAGACGCTCGGTTTCAAGCGCGACGAGGTGATCGGCAAGACCGACGCCGACATCCATGACGCCGAACTGGCGGCGCTCTATCGCGAACGCGACCGGGCGGTGCTGGACTCGGGCGAGGTGCGGGTGATCGAGGAGGATCACGTTCCGCGCAAGGACGGCGGCACGGCCATCCTGCGGACCAAGAAGATCGCTCTGCTCAACGCCGAGGGGCGCGCGGAGTATCTGCTGGGCGTCTCGGAGGACATCGCCGAACGCAAGCGCGCCGAAGCGCAGATCGCCCGCCTGGCGCACTATGATCCTTTGACCGATCTGCCCAACCGCGTGCTGTTCCAGAAGTCGCTCGGCGAGGCCCTGGCCCGCCGCTCGCGCAAGGGCGACGCCCTGGCCGTCCATTTCGTCGATCTGGACCGCTTCAAGACCGTCAATGACACCCTGGGCCATCCGCTGGGCGACGCGCTGCTGAAGATCGCCGCTGAGCGCTTGCGCGGCTGCGTGCGCGAGGGCGACACGGTCGCTCGCCTGGGCGGTGACGAGTTCGCCATCGTGCAGACAGGTCTGGATGACAGCAATGGCGCCACGCGCCTGGCCGCGCGCATCGTCGAGGCCATGGCCGCGCCGTTCGACCTTCAGGGCCACCATGTCGTCATCGGGGCCAGCGTCGGGGTCAGCCTGGCGCCGACCGACGGCGACGACGCCGACGAGTTGCTGAAGAAGGCCGACATGGCGCTGTACCGCGCCAAGGCCGATGGGCGCGGGGCCTATCACTTCTTCGAGCGGGCCATGGACGAGCAGCTGCAGGCCCGCCGGGCGCTGGAACTGGACCTGCGCCGCGCGCTGCAGGCCGGCGAGTTCGAGCTGTTCTATCAGCCGCTCTATCACCTGGGCGACGAGCGGGTGACGGGCTGCGAGGCGCTGCTGCGCTGGCGCCACCCTGAGCGTGGCATGGTCTCGCCGGCGGACTTTATCCCCTTGGCCGAGGAGATCGGCCTGATCGTCCAACTGGGCGAGTGGGTCCTGCGCCGCGCCTGCGCCGAGGCGGCGAACTGGCCCGAGCATGTGCGCTTGGCCGTGAACCTGTCGCCGGCCCAGTTCCGCGACCGGGGGCTGGTGCGCACGGTCGTCTCGGCCCTGGCGGCGTCGGGCCTGCCGGCGCAGCGCCTGGAGCTGGAGATCACCGAGTCGGTGCTGCTGCAGGACAGCCAGGCCAACATGACCATGCTGCACGACCTCAAGGCGCTGGGCGTGCGGATCTCGATGGACGACTTCGGCACCGGCTACAGCTCGCTGAGCTATCTGCGCAGCTTCCCGTTCGACAAGATCAAGATCGACCAGACCTTCGTGCGCGACATCCTGCACGACAGCGACGCCATGGCCATCATCAAGGCGGTGCTGGACCTGGGGGCCTCTATGGGCGTCGTCACCACGGCCGAGGGCGTCGAGACCCAGGCCCAGCTGGACGCTCTGCGCCAGCAGGGCTGCGCCGAGATCCAGGGCTATTTCATCAGCCGCCCGGCGCCGGCCAGCGAGATCGCCAAGATGCTGGGGGTCACCGGCACATCCGCCGCTGAGCCGCCGACGCCCGTGACCACCCTCTCCCAGAGGGAGAAGGAGGGGCCCGCGCCGCAGGCGTGGGAGGATGAGGGGTTAAAGCCTCAAACGGACTGCCGGCACGCCGGTTGACGGCGTAACCCCTCACCCCGCCCCTCTCCCTCAGGGAGAGGGAGCCGTCTAAGCCACTCGCTTCAGCGCCGCGCCCAGATCCTCGACCATCTCGGGCGTCGTGGCCCACGAGCACATGAAGCGCACCGTGCCGTCCAGGAAGCGATAGACGAACCAGCCTTCGCCGCGCAGGCGTTCCAGGGCGGGTTCATCCATCTCGACGAAGATGCCGTTGGCCTCCACCGGGTGCTTGATCGGGAAGGGCATCAGCGCGGCCAGCTTCTGCGCCATGGCGTTGGCGTGGGCGGCGCGGGCGGCCCAGGGGGCGGTCTGACCGTTCTCGCCCAGCAGGCCCAGCCACGGCGCGGCCAGGAAGCGTCCCTTCGAGATCAGCTGGCCGGCGTGCTTGAGGCGCGCGTCCAGGCGTTTGGCGTGGCCCGGGTTCAGGAACACCACGGCCTCGGTGGGCGTCGAGCCGGCCTTGGTGCCGCCCATCACCAGGATGTCGACGCCCATCTTGGCGATGCTTTTCAGGTCAAAGCCCGCCGCGACCGCATTGGCCAGCCGCGCGCCGTCCAGGTGGACGCCGTAGCCCTTGGCCTTCACCGGCGCGATCAGGGCCCGCAGGTGGTCTTCCGAATAGACCGTGCCGTACTCGGTGGCGGTGGTCAGCGACAGGGCGGCCGCCGGCTGGCGGTACGAGACGTCCGGCTGGGCCAGCGCCGCCTCCAGGGCCGCCAACTCCATCTTGCCCGATGCGCCCGGCAGGCCGATCAGGCCGACGCCCTGGCCAAAGAAGCCGGGCGCGCCGGTCTCGTCCGTGCAGATGTGGGCGTGCTCGTGGGCCAGCACCGCCTCGTGCGGTTGGGCCAGCAGCGTCAGGGCGAAGGCGTTGGCCGCCGTGCCCGAGGCGGTGAACCGCACCTGCGCGTCGGCGTCCAGCGCGGCGCGGATGCGATCGGCGGCGGCGCAGCTGACATGGTCTGTCCCATAGCCCGAGGCCGTCCCCGCATTGGCCGCGATCAACGCCTCCATCACCTCGGGCATGGCGCCGGCGACGTTGTCGGAGGCGAAATCGAAACGGGGCGCGGTCTGGGTCATCAACCTGAGGGGTTTTTCGCAAAGGCCGGAGCGGCCGGGTCGATCGGATGCCACGGCTGCGCCTCGCACGTCCAGACCGACACGCCCGCCTTGTAGGGCGCCGGATCATCGAGACCGCCGAGCTTCACCGCCACGACGGGCATGGCGATCTCAGACACCAAGGGCGTGCCACAGTCCGCGCAGAAGATCCGCGTCACCGCCTGGCCGCTGCCACCGGGCCGCGTGTAGCGACGGGGCTCGCCCTTGGTGAAGGCGAACGCCGGCGTGGGGACCAGGGCGATGTAGTTTGGACCGCCGCCCGAAGCGTATTGGCATTCGCGGCAGTGGCAGACGGCGACGTTGAACACGCCCTCCATCTCGTAGCGGATCTCGCCGCACAGGCAGCCGCCGGTGATCTTGCTCATCGCGTTTCCCCTCCGATCAGAAATCTAAAGCTCTCTGGCCCACGCCCGCACGTCGTCGACGAACAGCCCGGGCTCCTCCATCGCGGCGAAGTGACCGCCGCGCGGCATCTGGCTCCAGCGCGTGATGTTGTAGGCCCGGTCGGCCCACGAGCGGGGCGGGGGCTTGTAGATGCTCTCGCCGGGGAAGTTGGCGAAGGCGGTCGGGGTCTCGCAGCGCTGGCCCTGCGCCAGCACCGGCCCGCCTTCCTCAAGCATGGCGCGGTAGTACCAGGCGCCGGTCGTGAAGCTGCCGGTCATCACATAGATCATCAGGTTGGTCAGCAGCTGGTCGCGGCTGAACACCTGCTCGAAGGGCTTGCCCGACAGGTCGGCCCAGTCGTGGAAGCGCTCGAGGATCCAGGCCGCCTGACCCACGGGGTTGCTGGCCCCCAGCCAGGCCACCGACTGCGGCTTGCTGGCCTGCAGCCGGAAATAGGCGCCCCACAGGTCCATCTGGGCGCCAAAGCCGGTGATCCAGTCGATCTCTTCCTGGGTTGTGGGCGGACCGGCGGGACGCAGGCCGATCATGTTCAGGTGGATGGCCTTGATGTGGGCGGCGTGATCCAGGCCCAGCCACGAGGTGACGAGCCCGCCCCAGTCGCCGCCTTGGGCCAGGTAGGTCTCGTAGCCCAACTCGCGGGTCATCAGGGTGTTGAACAGGCGCGCGGTGGCTCTCTGGCCCAGCGGCCGCCTCGGCTTGCCCGAGAAGCCGAAGCCCGGCAGCGACGGGATGACCAGATCGAAAGCGTCGGCCGGATCGCCGCCGTGGCGCGAGGGGAAGGCCAGGGGCTCGATCGCGTCCCAGAACTCGAAGTGCGACCCCGGCCAGCCATGGGTGACCAGCAGCGGCCGCTTGCCGCCGGCCTCGCCGACCACGTGGACGAAGTGGATGTCCAGATCCTCGATGGTGGCGGTGAACTGCTGGAAGCGGTTCAGGTTCGCCTGGACCGCGCCGACGTCGAAGCCGCTCGTCCAATAGGCGCAGAGGTCCTTCAGGAAATCGGCGTCACAGCCATAGCCCCAGCCGCCGCCCTCTGGCGCGGGCGGGAACTCATAGGCGCGGACCTGAGCCAGCACCTTGTCGACCGCCTCGCGGCTCCAGTTCACCTCGAACGGCTTTGGCATGGCGATCTCCCTGTTTTGAACAGGAGGGTCGGGTGGTTTACGCGGGGGAGGTCAAGGGATGCGTGCTTGAACGCAAATATCTCCGTCATCCCGCGACTTGTTCGCGGGACCCATTTCTCCGCCGCACGTGCGGAGAAAGTCGCATGCTCAGGGTGAAGCTGAACCATGGGTCCCGCGCATAAAGCGCGGGATGACGGTGGTGTTGTTGGACGGGCTAAGTCGTCGCCGCCGCCGCTCGCCATGCCCGCACCTTCGGCCACAGCATGTTCACCGCCAGGCCTGTCAGCACCAGGGCCGCGGCGATCAGCTTCCAGGCGGGCAGGGCCTCGTGCAGCAGCAGGGCCGAGGCGCCCATGCCGAACACCGGCACCAGCAGCGCCATCGGGGTCACCGTGGCGGCCGGGTGCCTTGCCAGCAGCCAGCCCCAGGCCGCGTAGCCGAACATGGTGTTGCCCACCGCCTGCCAGGCGACGGCGGCCCAGGTCCAGGGCGTGGCGGCGGTGACGCCCTGGACGATGGCGGGCCAGCCCTCCAGCCACAGCGACATCGCAAACAGCGGCGGGATCGAGAACAGGCTGGCCCAGACCACATAGCCCAGCATGTTCACCGCGCCCGCCTGGCGCGAGACCATGTTGCCCGCCGACCAGCTGGCGGCGGCCAGCAGCACCAGCGTGACGCCCAGCGGCGTCGCCGAGCCGCCGCCATGCACAGCGATCAGCACGATGCCCGAGGCGGCCAGCAGCAGCGCCACCACCTGAAAGCCCTGCACCCGCTCGCGGCTGATCCACATGGCCATGCCGATGGTGAAGAACACCTGGGTCTGCACCACCAGCGAGGCCAGGCCCGGCGAGATATGGCCCTTCATGGCCACGAACAGCAGGCCAAACTGCCCCGCGCCGATCGCCACGCCATAGGCGGCGAGATTGGCCCATGACACCGCCGGTCGCTTGACGAAGAACGCCATCGGCAACAGCACCATCGAAAAGCGCAGGGTCGCGAACAGCAGCGGCGGCAGGTGATCAAGGCCGATGCGGATGACCACGAAATTGGTCCCCCACACCGCCACCACGGCCAGGGCCAAGAGGAAATGGCGCAGCGGCAGGGCGGCTTGGGGCATGGACGCTCCATCGGCGGTGGTCGTCCCCGATTGCGCCTCGGTCGGCGTCACCGCAACCGAAACCTTTTCTTGGCGCCGACAAGGGCTGGTCTTCAGATCAGCAGTGAGGCGGCGTTGCCCAGGTTGTGCATCAGCACCGGCAGCAGCAGGCTGCCCGTCCGAAGTCGCAGCCACACGGCGATCAGCGAAGGACCGGCGGTCAGCGCGAAGACGAGCGGCTCGAACGAGACCTCGCCCTTGGAAACGCCGAACGCGTGCGCCAGGCCAAACAGGGCGCAGGACAGCGCCGCGCCCCAGCTCCAGTCGACGCCCAGAAAGCGGACCCGGCTGGTGAAGGCGCGGTCTAGGGCCAGCAGCAGGACGCCGCGATAGAACGCCTCTTCCTCAAGGCCCGGCATGGTCAGCTGGAAGGCCAGGGTCTCGGGGTCGGCGGGTTCGTTCGGGAAGGCCAGGGCCAGGCCGACGAACAGCAGCGCATACAGGCCGGCGACGACCAGGGGTCCCTTGAGATCAGCCTGGCGCCAGGTCAGGCCGCTCGCGCGCCAGCCAAGGATGGGCAGGGCGGCCAGGGCCAGGGTCGCGGCCAGGGCCGCCAGCTTGCCCTGCCAGTTCCAGTCGCCGCCGATCAGGTCCGGCGCAAGACGATAGACCCGGGTCAGCAGGGCGTCGTTCAGCAGCACCAGCCCCGCCGCCGCGAGAAGCCAGCGGAACGAGACGGCGCTGCGCCCGCCCAGAAGCGCGATCGCGCCGCCGGCCAACAAAAGCAGCGCCAGGATCGCGCCGATGCTCAACAAGCCGTCCATGATCTCGCCTCGTAATCTGAGGCGGACGGCTTAGGCCGGCGGCGGATCGCGCGCTCCTCAGAACACGGCCGGGCGTTCCTCAGGAGTCGGCCCGTGTCGGAAGGCGCTGGGCGGACGCCCTTCCACGGCCTGGAAGGCGCGGTTGAACGAGGCCAGCGAGGCAAACCCGCTGTCGAGCGCGATGGCGATCAGCTTGTCTTCAGCCCGCGTCGGATCAGCGAGCAGCCGCTTGGCCTCGGCCACCCGGCAGGCGTTCAGGAAGGCGCGGAAGTGGTCGTGCCCGAGGCGATGGTTGATCAGGCGCCGCACCGTGCGTTCCGGGGCGCCCATGCGGCGCACGACGTCCGCGAAGTCGAGATCAGGCGCCAGGTGGATCTTCTCGACCTCGACCAGCACGCGCAGCCGCTCGAGCAGGCGCGCCTCGTCGCCCTGGGCGGGCGAGGGGCTCTGCGCCGGGACGCGCGGGCTCGCGGGCGCCGGGATCGGCAGCAGGCGCAAGGCCAGCCAGGCGGCGAAGGCCAGGAAGGCCGCGTTCTGAAGGATCGTGAAGCCGTGAGGGCCCCAGTCCAGCCCCATGATCAGGTCGACCAGAAAGTCCGCCGCCAGTTGTCCGCCCAGCAGCATCACCACGAGGAGGCGCGCGCGGCGGCTCTCATCCACCAGATCGCCCGCGCGGTCGCGGACCAGGCGCCAGGCCAGATAGGTCAGCATCGAAAGACCCAGCGCGATGAGCGCCCAGGACAGCCCGCGACTTTCCAGCGCGGGACCAAAGAGGCCGCGGTCGGCGCTGGCGATGATCAGCCAGGCCGCGCCCGCCAAGAGAACACCGCCGCGCGGCCGAAACAGCGGATCGAAGCTGGCGAGACAGAACCACCATAGGAAGACGGCGGCGTAGCCCGCGATCAAGGCGCCCACCGTGCCGAGCGGGCCGCTCAGTCTGAGGGCCGGTTCGGGCGTATTGCCGGCCAGGAAGCCGACGAGGCAGATCGCCATCGGGGCGAAATAGGCCGCCACGCGCCGCGTCCGGGGGTCTCGCGCCAAGAGGATCGCCAACAGCAGCAGCAGGGTGGCGCCGGCGACCCGAACGATCACATCGATCTGGCTGATGTCCATGGGGCTCCAGAGTGCGGCTCGAGCGCGGGTCTAGCACGAAGCTCTTTGTCGAGCCTCCCATCCTGGCCAAGGTGGGGTGAGGTGGCGAACGTTTGTTTGACTGGGGTTCGGCCGCCGCCTAGCTTCCCGCCAACGAGCAAGGGAGGCCCCCATGGCCTGGGATTTCGTCGTCGCCAAGCGCGACCTGCGCCACACCGCGTTTCAGGACGTCGTCCCGCCGCCGCTGGCCGACGGGGAGGTGCGTCTGGCGATCGAGAGCTTCGCCCTGACCGCCAACAACATCACCTACGCGGTGTTCGGCGAGATGATGAAGTACTGGGACTTCTTCCCGGCGGCCGAGGGCCTTGGCCGGGTCCCGGTCTGGGGCTTTGCGCGGGTCGAGGCCAGCAACCATCCCGGCGTCGACGTCGGCCAGCGGTTCTATGGCTACTGGCCGATGTCGACCCACCTGACCGTCACGCCCAAGGTCGGCAAGGCGGGCTTTGCGGACGTCGCGCCGCACCGCCAGCACCTGGCGGCGGTCTACAACCAGTACATGGCCGTGGGCGCGGCGAGCCCGCTGGAGGCGCACACGGCGCTGTTGCAGCCCTTGTTCATCACCTCGTTCCTGATCGACGACCAACTGGACGAGGCCGGGTTCCACGGCGCGGCCAGCGTGATCCTGTCCAGCGCCTCGTCCAAGACCGCCATCGCCCTGGCGGCGCTGCTGAAGGCGCGCGGCGGCGTCAAGGTGGTGGGCCTGACCTCGCCGCGTAACAAGGCCTTCGTCGAGGGCCTCGGCTTCTACGACCAGGTGGTGCTGTACGACGACCTGCCGACCGCGCCGATCGCCGGGCCGGCGGTGTTCGTCGACTTCGCCGGCGACTCGGCGGTGCTGGCGGCGGTGCACAACCGCTTCGCCGATGACCTGAAGGCCTCGATCCTGGTCGGCGGCACCCACTGGGAGGCGCCGCGCGCCCAGGTCGCCCTGCCGGGGCCGCAGCCGGCCTTCTTCTTCGCGCCCGATCGCATCGCCAAGCGCCGCCAGGACTGGCCGGGCGGCGAGTTCGATCAGCGCTACGGCGCGGCCTGGGGCCCGTTCGTGGCCGACGCGCCGCGCTGGTTGAAGGTTGAGGAGGGCCAAGGCCAGGACGCCATGCGGGCGGCCTATCTGGCCCAGGTGGACGGCGGGACCGCGCCGGATGTCGGCGTGGTCCTGCGGCCCTAGAGGGGCTTTAAGCCCCCAGCGCGTAAGGCCCGCCCTTGTCGAGCGCGGTCTTCCAGGCCGGACGGGCGTGCATGCGTTCGATCCAGGCGGCCATGTGCGGATAGTCGGCCAGCTTGCCCATGGCCTTGGCGACCTCGGGCACGAAGCTCATCTGGATGTCGGCGCCGGTCAGACTGTCGCCGACGAAGTAGTTGCGGCCGGCCAGGCTGTTGTTCACGAACGCTAGGTGGTTGGCGATCTCGGACTGGATGCGCGGGTGCAGCGGCGCGCCGGCCTCGCCCAGACGACCGACATACATGTTGAGCATCAGCGGCAGCATGGCCGAGCCCTCGGCATAGTGCAGCCACTGCTGGTAGCGGTCATAGTCGGCGCTGGCCGCATCCGGGGCCAGGCGTCCGCCGCCGTGGCGACGGATGATGTAGTCGATGATCGCGCCGGACTCGATGACCACCAGCTCGCCGTCCTGGATCACCGGCGACTTGCCCAGCGGGTGGACGTCGGTCAGCGACGGCGGGGCCAGGCGCGTCTTGGCGTCGCGGGTGTGCTGGACGATCTCGTAGGGGAGGGAAAGCTCCTCCAGCAGCCACAGGATCCGCTGCGAGCGCGACTCGTTGAGGTGGTGAACCTTGATCATCTGTCTCCCCCAATTTCCCACATTATGTTGCGGTGCGGCATTGCTCGCAGGTGCGAAAACGGCCAGAGTAAAAGAAAACAACTGTTTGGGCGCGGGGAGCAAGCCATGACCGACACGGTCGCCGAGAACACCAACGAAACCCTGATCCTGCCGGGCCTGACGGGCCTGTTGCGCGAGGCCGCCGATGCGGTCGCGCTGTTCGTCGCCGAGGCCAAACCGGCCGTCCTGGCCCATATCGCGCCTCAAGGTGGCAAGGTCGACCGCAAGCTCGCCGACGTCCACCAGCACCGCGTTCACGGCTATGGCTGGTACGCATCCTACGCCGAACTGATGAACCAGGTCGCCGGCTGGGCCCAGCGCCTGGAGGCTGAAGGGCGCTTTGGCGAGATCGAGGCCCTGCTGGCCCAGCTGTTGTTCTCCGAGTACAGCGCCCAGCTGGTCGGCGGCGTGCCGATGAACCAGGGCGAGATCGTCCGTCCCCAACATCTGGTCGAAGACCGCGCGGTGCTGAACCGCTTGGCCTCCGAGGCCATGACCAGACTGGCGGCCGAGGGCGGCTCGCAAGCCGTCAAGGCCCGTATCGCCCAGCGTCTGGCCGAAGCGCGGGGCCGCCCGACCCTGGAGCAGACCGGTCTCGACGAGACCTTCGAGATGATCCGCGACCAGTTCCACGCCTTCGCCGAGGAAAAGGTCACGCCCTTCGCCCACGAATGGCACCTGAAGGACGAGTTGATCCCGCTGGAGCTGGTGCAGGAACTGGGCGAGCTGGGCGTGTTCGGCCTGACCATCCCCGAAGAGTTCGGCGGCAGCGGCATGGGCAAGACCGCCATGTGCGTGGTCTCCGAGGAGCTGTCGCGGGCCTGGATCGGCGTCGGCTCGCTGGCCACCCGCTCGGAGATCGCCGGCGAGCTGATCCTGACCGGCGGCACCGACGCCCAGAAGGAATACTGGCTGCCCAGGATCGCCAGCGCCGAGATCCTGCCGACCGCCGTCTTCACCGAACCGAACACCGGCAGCGACCTCGGCGCCCTGCGCACGCGCGCCGAGCTGAAGGGCGACAGTTACGTCGTGACTGGGAACAAGACCTGGATCACCCACGCCGCCCGCGCCGACGTGATGACCCTCTTGGTCCGCACCGATCCGGCCACCACCGACTATCGTGGCCTCTCGATGCTGCTGGCCCCTAAGCCGCGCGGCACGGACGAAGCGCCGTTCCCCGCCGAGGGCATGAGCGGCGGCGAGATCGGCGTGATCGGCTATCGCGGCATGAAGGAGTACGAGCTGGCCTTCGACGGCTTCACCGTGCCGGCGCAGAACCTGCTAGGCGGCGTCACCGGCCAGGGCTTCAAGCAGCTGATGGCCACCTTCGAGAGCGCTCGCATCCAGACCGCCGCGCGCGCTGTGGGCGTGGCCCAGGCGGCGCTGGAGGTCGGTCTGTCCTATGCTCTCGACCGCAAGCAGTTTGGCCAGCCGATCTTCGACTTCCCGCGCGTGCACAACAAGCTGGCCATGATGGCCGCTGAGATCATGGGCGTGCGCCAGCTGACCTATTTCGCCGCCCACCAGAAGGACGAGGGCAAGCGCTGCGATCTTGAGGCCGGCATGGCCAAGCTGATCGCCGCCCGCGTCGCCTGGGCCGCCGCCGACAACGCCCTGCAGATCCACGGCGGCAACGGCTTTGCGATGGAATACGCCGCCAGCCGCCTGCTGGCCGACGCCCGTATCCTCAACATCTTCGAGGGGGCGGGCGAGATCCAGGCCCAGGTCATCGCGCGGCGTCTGCTGGACGGCGGGAACTAAATCCCTCTCCCAGAGGGAGAGGGCGGGGCCCACCGCGAAGCGGTGGGAGGGTGAGGGGTTTCACGGCCGACGGTTTACCCCCTCACCTCCCATTGCTACGCAATGGGTCCCTCCTCTCCCCATGGGAGAGGATTTCCTCTTAGGGACGCCTCCATGCTGACCACCACGCGCCGCGCCGCCCTGATCTCGGGCCTCGCCACCACCGGCCTGGCGGCGTTCGGGAGCCGGGCTTTCGCGCAAGAGACGGGCGCGGTCGGCGCGGCGGTCGACAAGTTCGCCCAAGACGTGATGGCCGCCTTCCCCGACCAGCCGGGCCTGGGGATCACGGTGGTCGAGAACGGCCAGATCACCCTGGCCAAGGGCTATGGCGTCAAGACGCTGGGCGGCCAGGACCGCTGCGACGAGAGCACCGTCTTCGGCATCGCCTCCAACACCAAGGCCATGACCGCCGCCCTGCTGGCCATGCTGGTCGAGGAGGGGCGGATCGAGTGGGACGCGCCGGTCACCCAATACCTGCCCGACTTCGCGATGAAGGACCCGATCGTCACCAAGCTGCTGACGGTGCGCGATCTCCTGGTTCACCGCAGCGGCCTGAGCCTTGGCGCGGGCGACCTGATGATCTGGCCGGCGCCCACCCACACCCGGGCCGAGATCGTGGCGGGCCTGAAGCACTTGCCGATCGGCGGCCAGTTCCGGGGCGGCTACGCCTATGACAACGTCCTCTATGTCGTCGCCGGGGCGGTGATCGAGGCGGTGACGGGGCAGACCTGGGAGCAGGTGATCAAGGCGCGGATCTTTGACCCGCTGGGCATGAGCAACACCGTCTCCAGCCCGCGTCTCGTCGACCAGTCGCGCCGCGCCCTGCCGCATGCGCGCCTGGGGCCGCCGGTGCGGGGTCTGGGACCGCAGAAGGTGCTGCCGTTCGACGCCAGCTTCGACGCGGCCGGCCCCGCCGGCGGGGTCAATTCCTGTCCGGCCGACATCGGCAAGTGGATGCAGGTCCAGCTGGGCCGGGGCGTCGCGGCTGACGGCAAGCGCCTGTGGAGCGAGGCCCAGGCCCGCGAGATGTGGAAGCCGCAGACCATCACCAGCTGGTCAGACGGCCCCAGCAACGAGAACCCGGCGCGGCCCTCGATGCAGGCCTACGCCCTGGGCTGGTACGTGCAGGATCACCGGGGCGAGCGCCTGCTCTGGCACACTGGAGGCCTGGCCGGCTTCATCTCGTATACGGGCCTGCTGCCCGGCCGGAAGTCCGGGATCATGATCATGACCAACGCCGAGGAGAACCCGGTGCTGCGGTCGCTGCGGTTCGGTGGTCCCGATCGGCTGCAGGGGCGCAGCGACTTCGACTGGATCGCCTCGTCCAAGCGCGTCCAGGCCGAGGCCGACGCCCAGACGATCAAGGACGCCGCAGCGGCCACCACGCCCAAGGGCGGCGGCGCTCCCCCCAGCTTGCCGCTGGAGGCCTATGCCGGGGTCTATCGCGACCCCTGGTACGGTACGGTGACGATCGGCGTGACGGGGAAGGGCAAGAAGAAGGGCCTCTACGTCTCGTTCGACAAGACGCCGCTACTGCGCGGCAAGCTTGGCCCGTTCGACGGCGAGACCTTCATCACCACCTTCGAGGATCGCACCCAGGAAGACGCCTTCTTCACGTTCGACATCAAGGACGGCAAGGCGGTGTCGGCCCTGGTCAAGGCGGTCTCGCCGCTGGCCGACTTCAGCTACGACTACCACGACCTGCGCCTGACCAAGGAAGGGTAGGGCGGCAAAAGCGCGTCATCCCGTATCGCACTAAGCGCTTCCGGGATGACACGATTTTGGAGGTGGGCTTCCAAGGGGTTCAGGGCGAGGCGTCAGGCGCGGGAAGCGGACGGTTTGCAGGTCAGCAATGGGTGGGTGGCGGCCCCAGGTTTCCTTCTCCCCTTGCGGGAGAAGGTGTCAGCGAAGCTGACGGATGAGGGGTTGAAAAGCGTCTCAGGATAGCCGAGCGCGACCCCTCACCCGACCGCCTTCGGCGGCCACCCTCTCCCGCAAGGGGAGAGGGAAACACGCCCGCCCAGGGTCGGCAGCGGAAATCAGGCCATCGCCCAAAGCCGGGCATTTGCCCCCTGCCGGCAAGCCGACTTCGCGTCCCGACCGAGGAGCCCTCCGCCGCCTATGGCGCCCCGCTCAGGTCCTGCACTTCCTCGAAGGTGCGCAGGCCGGGGCGCTGGGCGCAGACCAGCACGGCCATGTTCCCCGGCAGGTGCTGGTTGGCCAGCATCTTCTCGTGGGCGGCCGGGATGTCGTTCCAGGGGAACACTTCCGACAGGCAGGGATCCACCCTGCGGTCGATGACCAACTGGTTGGCGGCGCTGGCCTGCATCAGGTTGGCGAAGTGCGACCCTTGCACGCGCTTCTGGCGCATCCACAGGAAGCGGGCGTCCATGGTCAGGTTGAAGCCCGTCGTGCCGGCGCAGATCACGACCATGCCGCCGCGCTTGACCAGGAACACCGACACCGGGAAGGTCTGCTCGCCAGGGTGCTCGAACACCATGTCGAGATCCTTGTTGCCGGTGATCTGCCAGATCGCCTTACCGAACTTGCGGCTTTCCTTCATGTAGTCGTTGAACTCGGGGCCGTTGACCTTCGGCAGCTGACCCCAGCAGTTGAACTCGCCCCGGTTCAGCACCGCCTTGGCGCCCATCGACAGCACGAACTCGCGCTTGTCCTCGGAGGAGACCACGCCGATGGCGTTGGCGCCCGCGACGGCGGCCAGCTGGGTGGCGAAGACGCCGAGGCCCCCCGAAGCGCCCCAGACCAGCACGTTCTGGCCGGGCTTCAGCTCATGCGGCTTGTGGCCGAACAGCATGCGGTAGGCGGTGGCCAGGGTCAGGGTGTAGCAAGCGGCCTCTTCCCAGGTCAGGTGCTTGGGGCGCGGCAGCAGCTGGCGCGACTGCACCCGGCAGAACTGGGCGAAGCTGCCGTCCGGCGTCTCGTAGCCCCAGATCCGCTGGCTGGACGAGAACATCGGGTCGCCGCCGTTGCACTCCTCGTCATCGCCGTCGTCCTGGTTACAGTGGATGACGACCTCGTCGCCCAGCTTCCACCGCTTCACCTTGGCGCCGACCTTCCAGACGATGCCCGAGGCGTCGGAGCCGGCGACGTGGAAGGGCTGCTTGTGGCCGTCCAGCGGGCTGATCGGCTCGCCCAGCGCGGCCCAGACCCCGTTGTAGTTGACGCCGGCGGCCATCACGAGAACCAGCACCTCGTCCTCGCCGATCTCCCAGGTAGGCACCACCTCGACCTGCATGGCCTGGGTCGGCTTGCCGTGGCGCTCCTTGCGGATGCTCCAGGCGTACATGGTTTTCGGCACGTGGAAGGCCGGCGGGATCTCGCCGATCTCGTACAGGTCCTTCAGCGCGGTGGTCTCAACCGTCTCAATCGTCATCTCACTCCCCGTTCCTTCCGCGCTGCAACCTTTCTTGCGGTGCAACAATGCGCAAAGGTCAAACTCGGCTGCGCTGCCCGCCGGTCGAAACGCGATAAACGTCTCGCCTTTGGGTCGTTTTTGGCTCTTGAGCGCAAAAAATCGCCCGGAACGCCCCTACGCTGAGACAACTGTTTGAAACTGGCAAGCAGAATCTTTGTGCGGCGCAACATCGGTCGAGAATGTCGCGGGGGAAGGTTGCCGACCTGCCCGAGGCGCGCCACGCTGGCGGCATGATCCATCTTTCCCAACCCGAGGCCGGCGTCGCGCTGGTCGAGCTGGACGTCGCGCCGGCCAATGTCCTGGCCCTGGCCGAACGCGCGCGCTTGTTGGACGCCTTCGCGCAGATCGAGGCCGATCGCACGGTTCGCGTCGCGATCCTCACCGGACGCAACGGCGCCTTCTGCACCGGCGATGACCTGGCCGAGTCGCTGTCGCGCGACGTGGCCGCCCAGACCGCCGCCATCCTGCATTTCCTGGACATGTGCGACCGCATCGCCGCCGTCCGCGCGCCGGTGATCGCCGCCGTCGACGGCTGGTGCATCGGCGGCGGGCTGGAGCTGGCCCTGGCCTGCGACATCCGCCTGGCCGGGACGCGCGCCAGCTTCGCCTGCTCGGCCGTGCGGATGGGCCTGACCGCCTCGGCCGACCGCCTGACCAAGCTGGTCGGCGAGAGCCGCGCCAAGCCGCACCTCTTGACCGGCGCGCCCTTCGACGCCGCCCGCGCCCTGGCCGACGGGATCGTCGCCGAGGTCCACGCCTCCGAGGGCCTCTTGCCGGCGGCGCTGGACATGGCCCGCATCATCGCCTCGCGCGCCCCGCTGGCGATCGAAGCGACCAAGCGGGTGGCGTCCGGCGTATCGGCGACGGCGGCGGAGATCCCGGGGCTAGCGGCGTCGGCCGATCACGCCGAGGCGCGGGCGGCATTTATTGGAAAGCGGGCGACGCTATTCGAAGGCCGGTGAGTTTGTCTAGCGCAGTCAGTCTTGAGGTTTGCCTGAGCTTGGAGCGCCGCCTACTCGCCCGTTCCACTCCCGAACGCCTTGAAGTCGAGGGCATCATATTCCCGAGCGTCGATGTGCTTTTGCATGGGTATAGGGGCGATCGGTAGAAGTGTATCCATATCGACTACAGTGGATATGTGTACGGTTTCGATCTTGGTGCCGAGCTGACGGTTCAACTCGGCCGTACCTCGATAGTTTGAAGCCGTGACTTCTACGTGGACTGTGGTCGGGCCATCGCCACGAGGGTCTATTCCAATGACCCCCTCGAAACTCCACACTTGGCCGTGACGGAAGTCAGCACAGGTTACGGAAAAAAGAGGCCCGCAATTCGGGTCTTCCTTGAATTCAAACTCATGTCTGCCGATGCGAGGCGAGATCATTCGACCAAGATCTGGCGTTGAGAAATAGGATATGGACCGGACGCTTGGAGCCGATGGTCCTTGGGCGGCTATCATGGCGTAGCGATCATGTAGCCACCCATTTGACACCGTGACTTCCACCAGTAAGTTTTCGGCCTGCAACTTTCCTGAGTTTACGACCTTCACAGCGAAGCCTGTTTGATTGAACAGCCGCTCAAGTCGCTGAGAGTAGTTCGTCATGAATTTCGAGATGCGCTTCCGGTAGGCTAGGAAGCGGTCGTCATAGGAGTGGTCGTAGCTACCGATACCCGAGAGGCCATATGGATCGCGGTGCTGTTGCGCAGGCGGATTAAGCTCATGGATCTTGCGCTGGATATCAGCGCGTTCCTGTTCCTTTAGATCCTCAATGCGCAGGACCGTAACCGGCTCACCTGTAAGCAATTCGATGGAGATATCAAATTTGGGCTGTGTGGCCTCGAAGGCCGCAAGTTGCTGCTTGAGCTTCTGATTTTCTTTGTCGGAAGGGCCGGGTTCGCGTGGCCGCAACCAGCTATCAGAGACATGCAGCGTCTTTAGATCGTAGCCAGAAGCGAAAGCTATTGGTTTGATGTCATGGCTGATAATCAGCTTTCCCTCAGAGTTCATATCCTTGGCGTGAAGGGCCTCGGCAACGATCCGGGAGTCACCATCGTCGCGGTCAAGTTCGTCGTACTGATCCCAAGGAATTCTCGTTGCTCGCGATAGTGCCAGTTCGACTCGCGGTTCCTTCTCGCGGATCACGATGGGTGGTCCACCCGCCGCTACGGGGGCGATCAGTCTGTTGAATTCGCGGGCGCGCTTCCCGATACGCCCGTCCTGCTTTTTGGCATCGATCTCCTTCATGCCGGTCGGCGTGATGAGCGCGATGATTGGTCCTTCATTGACAATCTCATCCCACGGAAGTTCGGCCAACGGTCGGCACTCAAGGATGATGTTCGCATCCAAAAACGCCTTCAACTTGTAGTCGTCGAACTTGATCTCTGTGCGCGCCAAGCGGGCCTCCAGTGGGGGTGCTACAGATCGAGTTGGTTCCGCTTAGCAGCTCGCGCGCCAGTAGCCCCAATACAGCTTGGCGCAAAGTCGCCAGCGAAGCATCTCCCAACCGGACTCGACGAGCCCACTTCCGTTGCGACGGCGGGTCAGATCTACGTCCTCGCTTTGAGTGTCCCAAGTTCGCACCCGCGAAACGGATATTGCATCGCAGCAAATCCCGGCTCATGATCGGCGATAATCAAAGGCCGCCAGAGCCGCCCTGGGAGCGATCATGACCTCGACGCCGTATCAGCACGCGCCCGATCCGCCGTGGATCTTCCGCACCTATGCCGGCCACTCGACGGCGGAGAAGTCGAACGCGCTCTATCGGGCCAACCTCGCCAAGGGGCAGACCGGCCTGTCGGTGGCCTTCGACCTGCCCACCCAAACGGGCTATGATCCCGACCACATCTTGGCGCGCGGCGAGGTCGGCAAGGTCGGGGTGCCGATCAGCCATCTGGGCGACATGCGTCAGCTCTTCAGCGAGATCCCGCTGGAGAAGATGAACACCTCCATGACCATCAACGCGCCGGCCGCCTGGCTCTTGGCCATGTACGTGGCGCTGGCCGACGAGCAGGGGGCCGATCGCAAGCTTCTGCAGGGCACGACGCAGAACGATCTGATCAAGGAGTATCTGTCGCGCGGCACCTACATCTTCCCGCCGGGCCCGTCCCTGCGGCTGATCGGCGACATGATCGCCTGGTGCTACCTGGAGGTTCCCAAGTGGAACCCGATGAACGTCTGCAGCTACCACCTGCAGGAGGCCGGCGCGACGCCCGAGCAGGAGCTGGCCTTCGCCCTGGCCACGGCCATCTCGGTGCTCGACACGGTCAAGGCCGGCGGTCAGGTGCCCGACGAGGACTTCGAGATCGTCGCCTCGCGGATCAGCTTCTTCGTCAACGCCGGCGTGCGGTTCGTCACCGAGCTTTGCAAGATGCGGTCGTTCACCAAGCTCTGGGACCAGATCCTCTTGGAGCGCTATGGCGTGCAGGACCCGAAGGCCCGCCGCTTCCGCTATGGGGTGCAGGTCAACAGCCTGGGTCTGACCGAGCAGCAGCCCGAGAACAACGTCTACCGCATTCTCATCGAGGCCCTGGCCGTCACGCTCAGCAAGGACGCCCGCTGCCGGGCCCTGCAGCTGCCGGCCTGGAACGAGGCGCTGGGCCTGCCGCGTCCGTTCGACCAGCAGTGGTCGCTGCGCCTGCAGCAGGTGCTGGCCTATGAGACCGACCTGCTGGAATACGAAGACCTGTTTGACGGCTCCCACGTCGTCGAGGCCAAGGTCGCCGAGCTGTCGAAGGGCGCGCTGGCGCAACTGGACCTGATCGACCAGATGGGCGGGGCGGCCAGCGCCATCGACTACATGAAGTCCGAGCTCGTGACCTCCAACGCTAAGCGGGTGCGCGCGGTCGAGACCGGCGAGATGACCGTGGTCGGGGTCAACCGCTGGACCGACACCGAGGCTTCGCCCCTCTCGGCCGGTGAGAGCGCGATCGAGACCGTCGATCCGCGCCTGGAGGCCGAGGTCGTGGCCCGCATCAAGGCCTGGCGCGAGGCGCGCGACGCCGCCGCGGTCGAGGCCGCCCTGGCCGATCTCAAGGCCGCCGCCCGCGAAGGGCGCAACGTCATGGAGCCCTCGATCGCCGCCGCCAAGGCCGGCGTCACCACCGGCGAATGGTCCGGCGCCCTGCGTGAGGTGTTCGGCGAGTATCGCGGCCCGACCGGTGTGGCGGTGGTGGTCTCAACGGGCGAGGCCGAGGACGTCGAGGCGGTGAAGCGCGAGGTCGAGCGGGTCTCGGAAATGCTGGGCCGCACGCTCACCTATCTCGTGGGCAAGCCGGGCCTGGACGGTCACTCCAACGGCGCCGAGCAGATCGCCACCCGCGCCCGCGCCTGCGGCATGGAGGTCGTCTATGACGGCATCCGCTCGACGCCCGAGGAGATCGTCCGCCGCGCCAAGGAAAGCCGCGCCCACGTCGTGGGCCTGTCGATCCTGTCGGGCTCGCACCTCGACCTCGTGCAGGAAGTGATCCGCGTGATGCGCGCCGAAGGGCTGGGCCACATCCCCGTCGTCGCCGGCGGCATCATCCCGCCCGAGGACGCCCTGATCCTGAAACAGATGGGCGTGGCGCGGATCTACACGCCCAAGGACTTCAAGATCACCCAGATCATGGGCGACGTCGTCAAGCTGGTGGAGGCGACGGCGCTGACGGAGGCGTGAGCGCGCGCTTCGTGCTATAATCTCGCCATGACCCTCGACGAGGCCCTCACCAAACTGCGCGCGGCCAAGCCGCTGCTCGACCGCTACGGCGTGGCGCGGGTGGGGGTGTTCGGCTCGACGGCGCGGGGCGAGGCGGGGCCGGACAGCGACGTGGACGTGCTGGTCGAGTTCGCGCCGGACGTGCTGCCTGGCTTTGGCTTCTTCCGTCTCGAGCGCGATCTGGTCGCGCTGCTGGGGCGACCCGTTGATCTCGTCACGGAGGACGGCCTGCACCGGCTGGTGAAGGCGCCTGTCTTGCGAGAAGTCGTCTTTGCCTGACGCCTCGGCCCGCACCCATCTCGCCCAACTCCTGGAAGCGATCGAGCAGATCGAGGCCTATGTCGATGGCGTCGATCAGACGGGCTTCCTGGCGGACCGAATGCGACGTGATGCGGTTGCAATGAACCTGTTGGTCATTGGCGAAAGCGCCGCCCGCCTACCGCCTTCGATCCGTGATCTTGAGCAAGAGATCGATTGGCGCGCGGCCATCGACTTGCGTAACCGTATTGCGCGCGGCTACGCCAGCGTCAGCTTCACCATCGTTTGGTCCGTTGTGGTGGTCGAGTTGCCTGGACTGCGCGCTGCGGTCGAGCGGATGATCGCTCGGGTCCGAAACCCCTAACCCCGCCCCAGCCGCCAGGCCGCGGCGAAGCCGATCAGGGTCAGCGGCAGGAAGGCGCCGAACAGCAGGACGCCTTGGCTCGTCGCCAGCGCCGCGTCGATGCCGTGGTGGCCAAAGCCCAGCACATTGGCCATCGCCCCGGCGCCGGCCGAGCCGACCGCGCCGCCGATCAGTTGCGAGGTCGGCACCGCGCCTGAGGCCATGGCCTGTTCCTCCACCGGCGCGCCGGCGATGGTCCGGCGGGCGATGAAGGCGTGGCAGAGGCCAAAGCCCGCGCCCAGCACCGCGAAGGCCAGCGAGGTCTCGACCAGGTTCCCGCGCGGCACCGCAAAGGCGCTGAGCGCCGCGCCCAGGGCGATGACGCCGGCTCCCAGGCGCACGAAGCGGCCGTCCTTCTGGGCGGGCACATGGCCGAAGATCAGGGCGCAGGCGGTCCAGCCGGCGGCGATCGCTCCGGTGACATAGCCTGCGAGCAAGGGCGAGGCGTCGTGGCGGGCCTGGATGAAGGCGGGGCCATAGACGGTAAAGCCGATCACCGCCGCCTCGCAGGCGAAGATGGTCAAGAGCCCAAGACCCGTGGCCGTGCGCAGGTCGGCGGCGGACTTGGGCAGAAGGCGGTCTTGGGTGCGGGTGTTGGCGGCCAGCATGGCGACCATGCCGATCACCCCGCCGATCGCCAGGATCACGGCCAGGCGCGGCGAGGCGACGACCCCGGCGCCGCCGATCAGGCTGACGCCGATCACCAGCAAGGCCAGCTGCAGGCTCGGGATCCGGCCGCCGCCTTCCTCGCGCTTGCCGCCGGGCAACATGACCATCACCGCGCCGACGAAGATCACCGCCTGGACCACGAACATCCAGAACACGCCGCGCCAGAACCCCGCGGCGGCGAACAGGCCGCCCAGCGCCGGGCCCAGCAAGGTCGCCGCCCCCCAGACCCCGGCGATCGCGCCATAGACGCGCGGCCACAGGCTTTGGGGAAACAGGGCGCTGATGGCGACATAGCAAAGGGCCACCACGGCCCCGGCGCCCAAGCCTTGGACTAGGCGTCCGACGATGAAGGTGATGAACTCCGGCGCCAGCGCGCTCATGGCGCAGCCGATCGCATAGACGAGACCGCTGATCGCCGTCGCCGCGCGCAGGCCCACGGCGATCGACAGCTTGCCCGAGCACGCCCCGGCCACGATCGAGCCGGTCAGATAGGCCGCCACCGACCAGCCGAAATACTGGTAGCCGCCGATCTCCTTGGCCACGCTGGGCATGATCGTCGCCGTCACCAGGGTGTCGGCGGCGTTGAGCCAGATGCCCAGGCACAGCAAGGCGAAACGCGGGACGAGGGCCTTGTCGACCAGGCGCGCGGGGGCGGGGGTGGAGCTCATGCCGGGCACATGGCCCTTTTCGCCGTCCCCGCCAAGGGCGTTTTAGGCGCTCAGAGCGTCTTGGCCAGCGCCGTCAGCTGGTCAGTGGCGATCCCCCAGCCCTCGTGGAAACCCATCTGCTCGTGGGCCGTCTTGTCCTCGACGGTCCAATGGCGGGCCACGGCGCGGTAGCGGGTCTTGCCGTCGCCCAGATCCTCGAAGGTGACGATCCCGACCATGAATGGCTTGTCCGAAGGCTTCCAGGCCTGTGTGAAGGCGTCGGTGAAGACGATCTTCTGGTTCGGGACGACCTCCAGATAGACGCCCGGCTGGGGGATGACTTCGCCGTTCGGGCCGTTCATCTCCATGTAGCTGTTACCGCCGGTCCGCACGTCCAGGCGCACGTTCGAGACGGTCCAGGGCTTGGGGCAGAACCATTCCGGCATCAGCTCGGGCGTGGTCCAGCAGGTGTAGAGCTTCTCGGCGGAGACATCGATGATGCGCTCCAGAACGAGGTCGCGGTCCTCGGCGGCGGTGTCGAGGGGCATGAGGGGTCTCCGATTGAGGGCGATCTTGCCTCAAGGACGCGCCGATGGCGCGAACGCCGACAGGGGCGTTGAGAAAAATCCTCCCCCCAGCGGGGGAGGGGGTCCGAAGGACCGGAGGGGGAAGTTCTGCGGAGCTTGCCTCTTCCCCCTCCGTCGCCGCTCTGCGTCGACACCTCCCCCGTTGGGGGGAGGATTGGCCCGAGGCTTGACCCTGCGCTTCACCCGCCGCACTGTGCCCAAAATTCAAACAAACGTTTAGGGAGCGCGCCATGAGCCTCTTCGACCTCACCGGCAAGGTGGCGATCATCACCGGGTCTTCGCGCGGGATCGGCAAGGCGATCGCCGAGCGGATGGCCGAGCATGGCGCCAAGGTGGTGATCTCCTCGCGCAAGGCCGGCCCCTGCGAGGAGGTCGCCGCCGAGCTCAACGCCAGGCACGGCGCGGGGACCGCCATCGCCGTGCCGGCCAATATCGCCTCCAAGGACGAGCTTCAGAATCTGGTCGACGAGACCCGCAAGGCGTTCGGCAAGATCGACATCTGCGTCTGCAACGCCGCCAGCAATCCCTATTACGGCCCGCTGGCCGGGATCGCCGACGACCAGTTCCGCAAGATCCTGGACAACAACATCATCAGCAATCACTGGCTGATCGGCATGGTCGCGCCCGAGATGCAGGCCCGCAAGGACGGCTCGATCATCATCATCAGCTCGATCGGCGGCCTGCGCGGCAACGCCATCATCGGCGCCTACAACATCTCCAAGGCCGCCGACTTCCAGCTGGCTCGCAACCTGGCCCACGAGTTCGGCCCCGACAATGTGCGGGTCAACTGCATCGCGCCGGGCCTGATCAAGACCGACTTCGCCAAGGCGCTGTGGGACAATCCCGAGACCCTCAAGCGCTCGACGACGGCCGTGCCGCTGCGCCGCATCGGCGAGCCGGACGAGATCGCCGGCGCGGCGGTCTATCTGGCCTCGAAGGCAGGCAGCTTCATGACCGGTCAGGCCATGGTCGTGGACGGCGGCGCGACCATCTAGCGCGCGATCAGAGCGGGGCGCTTAACAGGTCCTACATTTCTGACGGCCAAGGGTTGCCGCAGATTCCAGGATACGGACTTGCGGCGCGTACTGATTCTCTTCGTGTTGGTCATGACCTTCGGCGCCAGCGGCGCCTGGGCCAAGAGCGACGCGCCCCTCGCCCAGCGGCTTGAGCAGCTGAGCCAGAAGATCGGCGCGCACGAGGTCCGCAAACCGCCCCGCGACAATGACGATATCGAACGCGCCGGCCGCAGCGCCCTGCGCGAGGCGGGGCAGGAGCGTCTCTACGGCCTATGGCGCGTGCTCTACGCACTCAAGAGCAACCAGATTCAGGGACGGTTCGACGCCTGGGCGGCCCGCACGCGCGAGGTGGCGCGACGCGACAAGGATGCGACGCTCGAAGCCCTGGTCGACCTCGAGGTGCTGGCCTACCGGCACGAGAGCGGCGGCTTTCAGGCCTTTCAGGACAAGGACTGGGACCGCTTTCTGAAGTCGTCAGGCCCCGACATCCGGCTGATGGCGGGCATTGAGCGGGTCCGCCACCTGGGACAGATCGGCCGTTGGGCGGAGGCGGCGCGGCTGGCGGCGGAACTGACCGGCGATCTTGAACGCCGCGGCCACATCGCCCAGCCGCTGCTGGCCGAGCTGCATCAGGTGCACAGCTATACGCTGTCGGATCTCGGCGACAAGGAAGGCGCGCTCGATCACATGGCCCAGGCGGCCGCGCTGGACGAGCGGGACACCTTCTATGTTCGCAAGATCGAGCGGATCTACGACATCGCCTTCAGCGCGGCGGACCTGGGCGAACTGGCCGCCGCCGAACGCTTTGCGGCCCTGCATCACAAGTTGACCATGGCGGATGGCGATCCGGGCCTGGTCACCTGGGACCGGTTCCTCTGCGCGCGGATCGCGGGCCTGCGCGGCGCGCCCGAGCGGGTGATCCAGTGCCTGGCGCCCGCCGCTGGCCTTTTGGCCAACCCCGATCGCCGCCTGCAGGTTCGCATGCTGGGACAGCGGGCGCTGGCGCTGGCGCAGCTGGGGCAGTCCCAGGCGGCGCGGCGCGATCTGGAGCGACTGAAGACCATCCCCGAGACCCTGGCCTCGCGCGATCGGCCGCTGGAGGCCTTGGTCGAGGCCTATATCGATCAGTATGAGGGACGCAGCGCCGACGCGTTCCGGAAACTGGACGCCTGGCGCAAGGCCGACGGTCTGGCCTCTCGCAACGCCTACGCCAAGGGCGTCGCCGAGATGTCGGCGGCGCTGGAAAGCGAGCTGCGGGTCAAGCGCGACGAGAGCCGTCGCCTCACCGAACAGGTCCGCCTGTCCCGGAGCCTGGCGCGGGCCTCGGTCGTGATCGCGCTGCTGCTGGGCGTGTTGGTGGCGGGCGCCGCGGCGTGGGCCGTGCACCAGCGCGGGGCCTCGCGACGGCTCCGGCTCGCCCAGGAGCGGGCGGAAGCGGCCAGCACCGCGAAGTCGGCGTTCCTGGCGGTGATGAGCCACGAGCTTCGCACGCCCCTGAACGGCATGCTGGGCCTGGCCCAGGCGTTGCGCTCGGATCAGCTTACCCCCGCGCAGCGCGAGCAGGTCGACCTGATCCTCGACAGCGGCGACACCCTGCTGGTGCTGCTGAACGACATTCTGGACCTTTCCAAGATCGAGGCGGGAAAGCTTGAGATCGCGCCGACCGCGGGTGATCTCGTTCAGACCTGCGCGCGCCTGGTGGGCGGCTATCAACCGACCGCGCGCGAGAAGGGCGTGACCCTGACCTTCCAGTTGGACGGCGAGGCGCCCGGATGGCTGATGTTCGATGGCGTGCGGGTGCGCCAGTGCCTGAGCAATCTTGTCTCCAACGCCCTGAAGTTCACCAGCCAGGGCAAGGTCGAGGTGGCGCTGGCCTGCTACCCGGAGGCGGGCGACCGTGTCCGGGTGCGCCTACGCGTGGCCGACACCGGCATCGGCATGAACGAGGCCACGGTCGCCAAGCTGTTCCGGCCCTTCACCCAGGCTGACGCCTCGACGACGCGAAACTTCGGCGGTACCGGCCTGGGGCTCAACATCACCCGCCGGCTGGTCGAGATGATGCGCGGCGACATCCAGGTCGAAAGCGAGGAGGGCGTGGGTTCGGTCTTCACCATCGAGATGGTGATGGACCAGGCCCTCGCCATAGAGGCCGCGCCGAGCGAGGCGGGCGCGACCAGCGAGTCGATCGGCGCCGCCGCCCTGCAGGGCCGCCGTGTGCTGGTCGTCGACGACCACCCCGTCAACCGCCGCGTCATCCGCCTGTTCCTCGAGCCGTTCGAGTGCGAACTGGTCGAGGCCGAGAACGGTCGACACGCGCTGGACGTCTTGCAGCACGAAGCGGTCGATCTGGTGCTGATGGACGTCAACATGCCGGTCATGGACGGGTTGGAGGCCACCCGCCGCCTGCGCCAGGACCCGCGCTTCGCCCGCCTGCCGGTGGTCGCTCTGACCGCCGACGTCATGTCGGCCCAGATCAAGACCTGCCTCGACGCCGGCTGCGACGCCCACGTCGCCAAGCCCATCGATCTGCGCAATCTCTTGTCGGTCATGGACCGCTGCCTGGCCCAGAGCCTGGCCCGCGACGCGGCGGCGAGGCTGGGGGCGTTGTAGGCGCGCGCGCCTTGCCGGAGCGACGCTCATGGGATTGGGTCCAGGCCGATGATGGCGCAGAGCATTCAGATGTACCGCCAGCGCCTGATCACCAGCCTGCGCACCCTGCCGAGCGCGCGGGGGTGGCTGTTCTGCCTTGGGGTCTCGGCGCTGACTCTGGCGACCATGGCCGCCATCGGCTTCTCGACCGGTCTCTATCACCTGACCCCGACCCAGCCGGACCTGGCCCTTCGGATGCTGACCGTGATCCTGATCCCGGCGCTGGGCGAGGAGATCCCGTTCCGGGCGGTGCTGACGCCGGGGCCGGGCGAGGGGCGGCGGCCGTGGGTCGAGATCGGGGTCGCCACCGGCCTTTATGTGCTTTGGCACGTGGTCGAGGCCCTGACCTTCCTGCCCAACGCCGCGCCGGTGTTTCTGCGGGCCGACTTTCTGTTGTGCTGCGCGGTGCTGGGCTTGGGCTGCGCGGTGACCAAGCGGGTGACGGGCTCGGTCTGGCCCGCAGTGCTGCTGCACTGGGCGTTGGTGGTGGTCTGGCAGACTTGGCTGGGCGGGGTCAGCGCCCTTTCGTGAGCAAAATGCGCGATTCAGGAATCGCACATTCCGCTCTGGCTCTTTGTTTTCGCATCGGTTTTTGCGGAAAACCGGTTCCCACTTTTCCGCACGATGCGTCGCCCACGAAAAAGCCCGCCCGGTCATGGGGAGACCGGACGGGCTCTCTTCTCGGAACGCGGCCAGAGGGACGGAGCGGACGCGCCCCGAAAGCTCGGCGAGGGGGTTTAGCCCTCGATCGCTCTAGCTGCGCCTAGGCGCGGTAGACGTAGGCGCTGGAGATGAAGCCGACGCCGACGCCGTCCTGGCCGACCAGGATCCACTTGCCGTCCTTGGTGCGGCCCAGGGCCTGGAAGGTCGTGCCCGAGTCCACCGCGCCCAGGCGTTCGCCCCGGGTGGAGGCGGCGGCCCGCAGGTTGACGGTCGAACGGGTGACCATCTTCTTCTCGATCTTGACCAGCGGGGCGGCCTGGACCGTCTGGGCGTAGCGGAAGCCGCCCGACTTGTAGATCCCGCCGACCTCTTGGGCCGCGTCGCTCTTTTGCATCTTGCAGCCGATCAGCGAGCCGGCGCCCGCGCCGACCACGGCGCCGATCGCCGTGCCCGTGCCCTGGTCGTTCTTGGCCAGGTTCGAGCCGGCCGCGGCGCCCAGCAGGGCCCCGACGACGGCGCCGACTTCCTGCTTCTTGCCCGAGGCCTTGCAGCCGACGACGCCGCCCAGCTTCTCGTCCATGGCGTGCGCGGCGGGGGCGGCGGTCATCGCCAGCGCGGTGGCCGCGGCGCCCAGGGTCAGGGTGATCGTCTTGATCTTCGTCGTGATGGTCATGGTCTTTGGTCCTTCGTCCCTTTTGAAATCTCCGGGGTCAGCAACCCCGTGAGACAGACCATGACAGGGTGAAGCTGAACGGCGCCGGGGACCGCAGCGACAGATTTCGTTCATGTAAAAAATTGTTCGCCCCGTACAACCGAACGCGGGCGCCGCCTTGCTCGCCGTGCGGTTCTGGCTAGGGTGCCCCCGCCATTTCAGCCGGCCGGGGGGCCTTATGTCGTTTCAGTCCAGATCCGTGATGCTCGCGCTGAGCCTGGCGGGCCTGGCGGCCCTTTCAGGTTGCGACAAGCTGCCCGGCGCCGCCAAGCCGCCGACCGAGGCCGCCAAGCCCGTCGCGCCGGCGACGTCCGCGGCCGCGCCGGAGCCGCCGCCGTTCAACATCTATGCCAAGCGTGACGAGGAGCGCCTTGGCGAGGCCGAGTTGCTGAAGGAGCTGGGCCAGCCGAACGCGCGCAACGGTCAGACCCTGACGCTGAAGTTTAATGGCGCTAACGCCCTGGTCGTGACCGACGACGACGAAACCTACAGCCTGCTGACCAATGTCTTCCAGCTACCCACCGACAATGGCGTACAGACCGTCTACGAGGTCACCACGGACTATCTCTCTGCGTCTGGCGGTCCCTTCATCACCCTCTACGACAGGCGCGGCGTCGAAATCGAAACTGTTCCCAGGGGCCTGTGGCGGGGCGCCGTGCTGGTCATCACGGGCCAGGACGAGATCTGGGACCCAGAAGACGACGCCCGCGCCCGCACCACGCTGCTCGATTGGTCGAGCAAGCCGCACCGCAAGTTTGAGTTCAAGTCGCGCTGCATGACCGAAAGCTGGGTCAGCGACACCGAGATCAAGGGCTACTGCGTGCGCCCAGCCAGCCAGGAGGCCAATCCGGGCATGGAGCTGAATGGCGGTGACGAAGTGACCGACGCGGTCTTTACGCGCGTCGGGCCCAACGCCTGGCGGGTGCGGGAACTGAGCGCGCCCAAGGCCAAGTTGCTCAACTTGCCGGACAACCCGCCCACCGCCTATGACGAGACCGTCAAGGGCGTGCCCTATTCCGGGAATCCGTAGCCGCTAGAGCGTGACGCCGAAAGTGGAATCCGGTTTCGGCGCCAGTCACGCTCTAAGTATTTGATTTAGAGCCTTCTTATCGCTTCAAAACGATCCCGTTTTGAAGCGGAAGGCTCTAGGGGCCCTTATGTCGTTTCAGTCCAAATCCTTGACGCTTGCGCTCAGCCTGGCCGTCCTTAGCGCTCTGTCGGGCTGTGACAAGCTGCCCGGCGCCGCCAAACCGCCGGCGGAGGCGCCCAAGCCTGTCGCGCCTGCAGCCCCGGCGGCCACGGCGGAGCCGCTGCCGGAGGCGCCGCCGGTGACCGCCTACCCCGAATTTATAGACGGGCGTAAGCACGAGGCCAATTTGCTGAAGTCCCTGGGCCAGCCGAACGCGCGCCAGGATCAGACCCTGACGCTCCTGCACAACGGCAAGCCCGGCCTGGTCATGACCGATAACGAGGACGAGTTCCACCTGTTGAGCGGCGTCATCCAGGTGCCGACCGCCAACGGCGTACAGACCGTCTACGAGGTGACCACACACTATATCGGCGTGGCAGACGAACCCACCCCCACCTTCTATGACGAGCGGGGCGCCGGCATCGAATCCTATGACGGGTACGGCCTATGGCGGGGCGCCGTGTTCGCCGTCGGGTACCAGGAGCAGACCTACAGCGTCGGCGACGTCGGCCGCGTCAGCACCGAGTTGCGCGACTGGTCGACCAAACCGCACCGCAAGTTCGACTTCAAGGCGCGCTGCCTGCCCGACGCGTGGGTCAGCGACACCGAGATGAAGGGCTATTGCCTGCGCCCCACCGGCCTGGAGGGCACCGTGGAGTTGACAGACGAAAGGACCGACGCGGTCTTCACACGCGTGGGGCCCAACGCCTGGCGCCTGCGCGAACTGCAGGCGCCCAAGGGCAAGGTGACGGATGTCGAAAACAACCCCCCGACCGCCTATGACGAGACCGTCAGGGGCGTGCCCTATTCCGGGGATCAGTAGTCGGCGGGTGTTCTTGGGGCTGGGTTACGCCGCCGCCTGGTCGGCGTCCTCAAGGCTTACGCCCAGTCGTTCCAGCAGCGCCCGAGCGCCGTTCGTTGTCAGGCGAACCGCACGTCCGTTGGGCTCCAGGGCCAGCCAACCCCGCTGGGTCATCGCCGCCAGCAGCTTGACGCCCAGCGGGCCCGCCAGGTGGTGGCGGCGCTCGGTCCAGTCCAGGCAGGGCCGCGCCACACCGCGCGCGCCGCGCAGGGTCTGGCTGGAGACGCCGAGGTCCTCGAACCAGGCGTGGCCCTCGGGCGTGATCGCATAGCGCTTGTCGCCGGCCGGACGGATCAGGTCGCGGTCGAGCAGGGCGTCACAGACCTTCACGCCCAGGCGTCCGGCCAGATGGCCGTAGCAGCAGCGCGCGTCGCGCAGGGCGCGGGCCTTGGGCGAGCGCGGGACCTCCAGCGAACGCACCGGAGCGGCGATCACCGACAAGGCCTCGATCGCGTGCGCCACCTCGGCCGAGGCCAGCCGGTAGTAGCGGTGGCGGCCCTGGCGCTCGACCGCCAGCAGCCCGCCGTCGACCAGCTTGGCCAGATGGTTGCTCGCCGCCTGGGCGGTGACGCCGGCGGCCCAGGCCAGGGCGCTGGCGGGTTGGGCCCGGCCGTCCTGCAGGACCTGCAGCATGGCCGCGCGGGTCGGATCGCCGATCAGGGCGGCGGGGGAGGCGATGTTGGCGTCCATGGCGTCACCTTAGACCCAATCGGCGCGTGATGGTTCATCGGCGCGTGTAACAACGCGCCCGCTCCAGGGCGCATGAGCCGACCCATGATCGCCTCCTCGCCCGCGCCCCGCCTCGGCTGGGTCACCGCCGCCGCCAGTTTCGGCTTCTTCGTCACCCAACTGGACGTCACCATCGTCAATGTGGCGCTGGACGCCATCGGTCGGACATTCGCCGCCCCGACAGCGCAGCTCCAATGGCTGGTCGACGCCTATGTCCTGGCGCTGGCGGCGATGCTGCTGTCAGCGGGCGCGATCGGCGATCGGGTCGGCCCCAAACGGGCCTTCGTCTGGGGGCTGGTGCTGTTCGGCGTGGCCTCGGCGATCTGCGGCCTGGCTCCTGGACCGTTGAGCCTGATCGTGGCGCGCGCGGCGCAAGGCGCGACCGGCGCCCTGCTGATCCCGCCGTCCCTGGCCCTGATCGCCCACGCCGCCCACGGCGACGACCGCAGGCGGGCCTCGGCGGTGGGCTGGTGGACGGCGGCCGGCGGGGTGTCGATCGCCGCGGGCCCGGTGCTGGGGGGGCTGCTGGTGGAGACCCTGGGTTGGCGCTGGGTGTTCTTCGTCAATCTGCCGATCTGCCTGCTGGGCGCCATTCTGACCCAGATCGTTGCGCCCCCGACGCCGCCCAAGCCGGCCGCGCCGCCGGACCTGACCGGACAGGTCCTGGCGGTCGCCGCCGTCACCCTGGTGGTCGGCGCGCTGATTGAGGGCGGTCATCGCGGATGGCGCGCCTGGCCGGCGGGCGCGCTGGTCGCGGGGCTGGGGCTGCTGGGGCTGTTCCTGCGTCACCAGCGGCGCGCGGTGCATCCGGTCATGCCGCTGGCCGCTTTCGCCCGGCGCCCGGCCTGGCTGGCGGTGGTGGTCGGCTCGGCCCTGAACTTCACCTACTACGGGATGATCTTCGTCCTGGGCCTCTACATGCTACGGGCCCTCGACTGGCCGCCGGGCAAGGCGGGACTGGCCTTCCTGCCGCTGACGGCCACCTTCATCGTCTCCAACCTCGCCAGCGGTCGTCTTGTTTCGCGCCTTGGCGCGCGGGCGGTGACAACGGGCGGCGTGCTGGTCGCCGCCTGCGGCTACGCCCTGACCGCCCGGCTGGGCGCAGAAAGCGGCATGTTGGAGATGCTGCCCGGCTTCGCCCTGATCCCCGGTGGGATGGGCCTGGCCATCCCGGCCCTGACCAGCGGTCTGCTGGCTAGCGTCGATCGCCATGAGGCCGGAGCCGCTTCCGGCGCGCTCAACGCCTGCCGCCAGGTGGGTGGCGCGGCCGGCGTCGCGATCTTCGGCGCCCTGGCCAGCATCGACGCGGTCGCCGGGGTTCGAAGCTCAGGGATCGCCGCCGCAGCGATACTGCTCGGGGCGGCTGCGATCGTCCTTCTTCCGCGCGACGGAAAGAGCCATCCGAGCTCCCCGGCGAACGCTGGAGCCCAGATCCGTCCTTGAGCGTCCGCCATGAAAGCGAAAGGGCGCCGAGCGAAGCCGCTCGGCGCCCTTCTGTTCGATCTGGACCCGGCGTTCGCCGGGAAGATCGGGATCAAGAGTCCCTAAGCGCCTAGCGCACCAGCGAGCCGTGGCACTGCTTGAACTTCTTGCCCGAGCCGCAGGGGCAGGGGGCGTTGCGGTTGGTGCGGTCCCAGCCTTCCGGCAGGGCCGAGACGGGCAGGGCTTCGCGCTGGGCGGTCGACAGGCCCTCGGGGATGCCGCCGGCGAAGGCGGCGTTCTCGCCGGTCAGCGGATCCAGGTGCACCTCGACCAGGTTGTCCAGCGGCGTGTGCGGGACCTCCGGCTCGGCATAGGCGATCTCGACCGTCATCAGCCAGCGGGTGGTGTTGGTGCGGAGATCGCCCAAGAGCTTCTCGAACAGCGAGAAGGCCTCGGTCTTGTACTCGTTCAGCGGATCACGCTGGCCATAGCCGCGCAGGCCGATGACGTTGCGCAGGTGATCCAGGTGCATCAGGTGCTCGCGCCACTGCAGATCGATCATCTGCAGCAGGAAGCTCTTCTCGACCGAGCGCATCTGCTCGGGCGTGATGATCACCTCGCGCTGGGCCGCGTATTCGTCGGCCGCCTTGGTGATGCGCTCTTTCATCTCCTCGTCGGCGATGCCTTCCTCGGCGGCCCACTCGGCGATCGGCAGGTCCAGACCCAGGATCGACTTGACGCGCTCGGTCAGGCCCTCGACGTCCCACTGCTCGGCATAGGCCTTGGGCGGCAGGTGGCGCAGGACCAGGTCGTCGATCACGTCGCGACGCATCTCGTGGATGATGTCCGAGAGGTCGCTGGACTCCATGAACTCCTGGCGCTGCTCGAACACGGCCTTGCGCTGGTCGTTGACGACGTCGTCGTACTTCAGGAGGTTCTTGCGGATCTCGTAGTTGCGCTGCTCGACGCGCTTTTGCGCCGTGGCGATGGCGTTGTTCAGCCACTTGTGGGTGATCGCCTCGCCTTCCTGGACGCCGAAGGTGCGCATGATCGCATCCAGACGCTCGCCGGCGAAGATGCGCAGCAGATCGTCTTCGCACGACAGGAAGAACTTCGAACGACCCGGGTCGCCCTGACGGCCGGTGCGGCCGCGCAGCTGGTTGTCGATGCGGCGGCTTTCGTGACGCTCGGTGCCCAGCACGAACAGGCCGCCGGCGGCCAGGGCCTGGGCCTTCTTGTCAGCGATCTCGGTCTCGAGGCGGGCGCGCTCTTCGGCCTCGTCCTCGACGGTGATCTCCAGACCCATGCCGCGCTGCTGCTGGCGCCAGTTGAACAGGCGCATGTCGATGCTGCCGCCCAGCTGGATGTCGGTGCCGCGGCCGGCCATGTTGGTGGCGATGGTCACCGCGCCGGGCACGCCCGCGTCGGCGACGATCACGGCTTCCTGCTCGTGGAAGCGGGCGTTCAGCACCTGGTGCGGGATGCCCTTCACCTTCTTGCCGTCCTTCTCGAAGGAGAAGGTCGACAGAAGCTTGGACAGCTCTTCGGACTTCTCGATCGACACGGTGCCGACCAGGATCGGCTGGCCGCGCACGTGGCAGTCGGCGATCTGCTTGAGGATGGCCTCGTTCTTCTCGCGCTCGGTGCGATAGACCTCGTCGTCGTCGTCGATGCGCTGGATGGTGCGGTTGGTCGGAATTTCCGAGACGCTCATCTTGTAGATGTCGTCGAATTCCTGGGCCTCGGTCGACGCGGTGCCGGTCATGCCCGACAGCTTCTTGTAGAGGCGGAAGTAGTTCTGGATGGTCACCGAGGCCAGGGTCTGGTTCTCGGGCTGGATGTCGGCGCCTTCCTTGGCCTCGATGGCCTGGTGCAGGCCTTCCGACAGGCGGCGGCCGGTCATCATGCGGCCGGTGAACTCGTCGATCAGGACAACCTCGCCGCCCTTGACGATGTAGTCCTTGTCGCGCGTGTACAGGATGTTGGCGCGCAGGGCCTGATTGACGTGGTGCACCACCGAGACGTTGGCGGCGTCGTAGAGGCCGGCCGAGTCCTCGGCCAGGTGGCCGCCCGACATCAGGATCTCTTCGATCTTTTCCTGGCCGTCCTCGGTCAGGATGACCTGCTTTTGCTTCTCGTCGTGGTCGAACATCGACTTGTCGAGGATCAGCTCCTTAACCAGCACGTCGATGGTCTTGTAGAAGCTGCTGCGGTCTTCGGTCGGGCCCGAGATGATCAGCGGCGTGCGGGCTTCGTCGATCAGGATCGAGTCCACTTCGTCGACGATCGCGAAGTTGTGGCCGCGCTGGACCATCTCGTCGACGCTGTAGACTAGGTTGTCGCGCAGATAGTCGAAGCCGAACTCGTTGTTGGTGCCGTAGGTGATGTCGCTGCGATAGGCGCGTTGGCGCTCGCCTTGCGACAGGCCGTTGACGATGACGCCGTAGCTCAGGCCCAGGAAGTTGTAGACCTGACCCATCCAGTCGGCGTCGCGGCGGGCCAGATAGTCGTTGACCGTGATGACGTGGACGCCCTTGCCTTCCAGGGCGTTCAGATAGGTCGGCAGGGTGGCGACCAGGGTCTTGCCTTCACCGGTGCGCATCTCCGAGATGCCCGAGAAGTGCAGCACCATGCCGCCCACCATCTGGACGTCGAAGTGGCGCATGCCCAGCACGCGCTTGGAGGCCTCGCGCACCACGGCGAAGGCTTCGTTGAGAATGTCGTCGAGGGTCTCGCCCTTTTCCAGACGCGCCTTGAACTCGGCCGTCTTGCCCTTCAGCGCCTCGTCGGAGAGGGCGGCGTATTCGGCTTCATAGGCGTTGATCTTGGCCACGCGCGTGGCCAGGGTCTTGACCTTGCGTTCGTTGGAAGAGCCGAAGAGCTTTTTGGCGAAACCAAGCATTCAGGGGGGATCCGGAGGGCGGTTTGGACGAGGAGGCCGGCGCTAAGGCTGGAGGGCCTCGACTACGGAGATGAAAATCGGCCGCAACAACGAATAAATCCGCTGTTCCGGTGCGGCCGGAGACTTAAGCACCGGCCCCCCTGGTGTCAACGCGAAGACCCTAGAACAGCGAGGGTTTAAGGGGCTGAAACCCTGGCTCCGGGGCCGGTTTTCGCTGAGCAGAACGCTTTCGACGGCGAAGCCGTTTCCCCTTGGGTAAAAACCGCGCTAGAGCCCATTCCAGCAAAGCCGGAGATCTTGGCCTTGAAGACCTCTTTCCGCCTGATGGGCGTGCTGGGCGCTGTGGCCTGCGCGCTGATGATCGCCTCCTGCGGCCAGAACAAGGTCGCCGACAAGCCGCCCGAGCCCGGCGACACCGCCGTGGCGCGCGTCAACGGCCAGGTGATCTGGGCCAGCGACGTCAAGCGCGAGGCCGTGGCGCAAGGGCTGATCAGCGAAGGCGAGCCGTTGGACATCTCCAGCGAGGTCTTCCGCCAGCGCCTCGACGAGGTCATCGATCAGAAGCTGCTGGCCGCCGAGGCGGTCAAGCGCAAGCTCGACAAGGACCCCCTGGCCCAACGCCGCCTGGCCGCCGCCCGTGAGCGCATCCTGGGCGACATGCTGGTCGAGGGCGTGGTCGAGAAGGCCGTGACCGAGGACGCCATCCGCAAGCTCTACGCCGAGCAGCAGAAGCTCTCCAAGCGCTCCGAGGAGATCCGCGCCCGCCAGATCCTGGTCGGCAGCCAGGCCGAGGCCGAGAGCATCAAGAAGCTCCTGGCCACCGGCGCCTCGTTCGACGCCCTGGCCATGGAGCGCTCGACCGACCAGGCCACCCGTTTCAACGGCGGCGACCTCGGCTACTTCACCCTGGACGTGATGCCCGAGGCCTATGGCGCGGCGCTGAAAGACGCCCAGAAGGGCGCGCTGATCGGTCCCTTCGCCGCCGAGGGCGGCTGGGTCCTCGTCAAGGTCGAGGACAAGCGCACCGAGGAGCCGATCACCCTGGAGGCCGCGCGCCCGCAGATCATCCGCTTCCTGACCTATGACCAGGTGCGCGACATCCTCGAGAAGCTGCGCGGCTCGGCCAAGGTCGAGATGATGATCGGCAAGTCGCAGGAGCTGCCCGCCGGCAGCGCCCAGGAACCGGCCTCCGCGCCGCCGGAACTGCAGGGCGCGGCGCCGGCCTCGGCTCCGCCCGCCGCCCAACCCGCCCAATCCGCGAAGCAGTAAGTATACGAGCGGCCCATGCCCAAGACGACGAAGACGCCTGCCGATAACGCCGCCGAGCCCGTGGCCACGCCCGCCGAACGCGCCCACGGGGTCATCGATGCGATCGTCGATCCGCTGACCTCGGCCCTGAAGCGCGCGGGCCTGCGCCGCGCCCAGAAGTCGGCCGGCGAGTCCGACCAGGCCTCCGCGACCCCGGCCAAGGCCGCGACCGGCGCGGGCAAGCCGGGCCTGGCGATCTCGCCGCTGGCCGTGCCGTTCCCGACCATCCCCCCGATCGCCGGCGTCGAGATCGCCACCGGCCGGGCGGGCTTCTACAAGCATGAGCGCGAAGACCTGCTGTTAATGCGCTTCGCCGAGGGCACCTCGGCGGCCGGCGTCTTCACCCGCCACGGCGTCGGCTCGGCCCCGGTGGACTGGTGCAAGCGCCAGCTGGCGGCGACGGGCGGCGCGGACGTGCGCGCCCTGGTGGTCAACGCCGGCTGCGCCAACAGCTTCACCGGCAAGCCCGGCGCCGATGCGGTGCGCCGCGTGGCCACGGCCGTGGGCAAGCGCTTTGACTGCCGCCAGCGCGACGTGATGATGGCCTCGACCGGCGTCATCGGCGTCATCCTGGACGACAGCAAGATCACCGCCCGCCTGCCCGAGGTGGAAAGCCGCCTGAAGGCCGACGCTTGGGCCGAGGCCGGCCGGGCGATCATGACCACCGACACCTTCCCGAAGGGCGCCTACGCCACGGCGGTGATCGATGGGCATGAGGTCAAGATCGCCGGCATCGCCAAGGGCTCGGGCATGATCGCGCCCGACATGGCCACCATGCTGGCCTTCGTCGCCACCGACGCGGCGATCGCTCCGGCGGCCCTGCAGACCCTGGTCAGTCTGTATACCCGCACCACCTTCAACTGCGTAACGGTGGACGGCGACCGCTCGACCAACGACACGCTGCTGCTGTTCGCCACCGGGCAGTCGGGCGCGCCCAAGATCCACCGCGCGGGCGACAAGCGCCTGGCCGACTTCCGCGAAAAGCTGGAAGGGGTGCTGCTGGACCTGGCCCTGCAGCTCGTGAAGGATGGCGAGGGGGCGACCAAGTTCGTCAAGATCACCGTCAACGGCGCCGAGAGCCCGGCCAGCGCCCGCAAGATCGCCCGCACCATCGCCGAGAGCCCGCTGGTCAAGACCGCCTTCGCCGGCGAGGACGCCAACTGGGGCCGCATCGTCATGGCCGTGGGCCGCGCCGACGAGCCGGTGGCCCGCGAGAAGATCAGCGTCAAATTCGGCGACCTCTACGCCGCCCGCGACGGCCTGATCTCGGCCGAATACGACGAGGCCAAGATGAGCGCCTACGTCAAGAACCAGGCGTTCGAGGTCTCGGTGGACGTCGGGGTGGGCCGCGGCTCGGCCACGGTCTGGACCTGCGACCTGACCAAGCAGTACGTGGCGATCAACGGGGATTACCGGAGCTAGGGGGCTGAGGCGCCCTGCGTCCTTCGAGGCTCGCCTTCGGCTCACACCTCAGGATGAGGAAACCCGCTACTGAATCCCTCATCCTGAGGTGCGCGCGCCTGAGCGCGCCTCGAAGGACGCAGGGACGCCCCCTCCGTCACGCGGCTGCGCCGCGCGCCACCTCCCCCGCAAGCGGGGCAGGAGGATCCCGCTTCCTCCTCACCCGTGAAACGGGGGAGGTGGCGCGGCGCGTAGCGCCGTGACGGAGGGGGCGCTCTGGGGGCGCCGACGGGCTAAACGCTAGCCGGCCCGCTGGAATCCCGCACGATCAGCGTATGCGGGTGCATCAGCTGGCGGGGTTCGCCGCCGCCGTCGCGATGGCGGCGGATTTCTTCCAGGACCAGGTCGACGGCCGCGCGGGCCATGGCCGCGATCGGCTGATGGACGGTCGTCAGGGGCGGCCAGATGTTGTCGGCGATCGAGGTGTCGTCGAAGCCGACGATCGAGACGTCGCCCGGCACGTCCAGGCCCAGGCGATGGGCCACGCCCGCCGTGGCGGCGGCCATGTCGTCATTGGCCGCGAAGATCGCGGTGGGACGCGGCTCGGCGGCCAGCAGGCGTTCGGCCGCCTCCAGGCCCGAGCGATAGGTGAAATAGCCCTGCTCGACCCGGATGTTTTCCTGCGGAATTCCGGCGGCCTTCAGGGCGGTCATGAAGCCGTCCAGGCGCTGCTGGCTGACCGTCTGGTTCGGATGGCCCTTGATGAAGCCGAAGCGCTTGTGGCCAAGGCCGATCAGGTGCTGGGTCAGCTCGAAGGCGGCCGCCTCGTTGTCGATGCGGATCGTGGCCATGTCGGCGCTGGCCGTGCCGGGCGCCACGGCCACGGCGGCGGCGCCCGCCGCGCGGATCTCGGCCAGCACCTCGGGCGACTCGCACAGCGGCGGCGGCAGGATCAGGCCGTCGACGCCGGTCTTCAGCAGGCGGGCCAGGGTGGCGCGGGCCAGCTCCGGCTCGGCGCACTTTTCGATGACGATCTGAGCCCCGGTGCGGCTGCTTTCGTCCAGCGCCCCGACCAGGAACTCCGACAGGTAGCCCGTCGAGGGGTTGTCGTAGAGCAGGCCGATGCGGAACGGCGCGCTGCCGGCCAGGCTGCGGGCGGCCGGATTGGGCGCGTAGTTGAGGTCGGCGATGGCCTTCTCGACCAGCTGGCGGGTCTCTTCCTTGACCGTGCTCTCGCGATTGATGACCCGCGACACCGTCATCGGCGACACCCCCGCCCGGGCCGCCACGTCGCGGATCGTGGCGCTCTGGGTCGTCCGGCGACGCTGGCGCTCGACAGGCTGGTTCATTCTTGAGTCCGTCCCTCTTCGGCGCGGACACTAGACCGCTTCGGGTACGGCTTGGAAGAGCAGCGGGTTTTCCTGCTAAACCGGGCTCATGACTTCCCTGGGCGCGATCATCCTGTGCGGCGGCGCATCGCGGCGCATGGGCCGTGACAAGGCCGCGCTCGACTGGGACGGCCGCCGGGCCGTCGACCTTGTGGCGGACCTGGCGCGGGCGGTCGGGGCGCAGGCGCTGGTGACGGCGGGCGCGGATCTGGGCTGGCCGTGGGTCGCCGACGACGCGGCGGGAGCCGGGCCTGTCGGCGGGGTGCTGGCGGGCGCGCGGGCGCTGGGAACCGCGCGGCTGCTGGTGCTGGCGGTCGACGCCCCGACGATCACGCCGGGCGACCTGGCTCCCCTGCTGGCGAGCGGCGGCTGCTACGAAGGTCTGCCCGTGCCGATGGTGCTGGACGCTTCGGCCTTGCCGGCCGACGCCGAGGCCGGCTGGCCGCTGCGGCGGCTCGTGGAGCGCGCGGGGCTGGCGGCCTTGCCGGTTTCGGACGGGGCGCTGGCAAGGCTGCGCGGGGCCAATACGCCGGCGGAGCGGGACATGTTGTTGCGGGGGTGAGCGCCCCTCCGTCTCGCCGCGTATCCGCGTCGAGCCACCTCCCCCGCGTCGCGGGGGAGGAGGAGGCGGCCACCCTCCTGCCCCGCTTGCGGGGGAGGGGGCGCGGCGCCGCAGGCGACGTGACGAAGGGGGCGCTCAGCGGCGCCTAGTACACGTCCCGCCGATACCGCCCCTCGTCGGTCAGGCGCTCCAGCATCGGCGCGCCGAGGATTTCGACGAGCGCCGTGTGGGCCTCGCGCGACATGCCTTCCAGCGACCCGCAGACATAGATCGCCGCGCCGTTGGCCACCCAGCGGCGCAGGATGTCGGCTGACTCGCGCAGGCGATGCTGGACGTAGATCCGCTCGGCCTGGTCGCGGGAGAAGGCCAGGTCCAGCCGGTCCAGCAGGCCCGAGGCCTGCCAGGCTTCCAGTTCGGCGCGGTGGAAATAGTCGTGGGCGGCGGTGCGCTCGCCAAAGACCAGCCAGTTCCAGCGGACGCCGGCGGCGGCGCGGGCCTTCAGATGCGCGCGCAGGCCCGCCAGGCCCGTGCCCGAACCGATCAGGATCAGCGGCCGCTTGGTCTCGGGCGCGTGGAAGCTGCGGTTGACGCGCACCCGGGCCTCGATCGCCGCGCCGATCTGCGCATGGCGGCACAGCCAGCCCGAGCCCAGGCCCGGCGCCCCGTCGGCGCGGGTCATCAGCCGGACGATCAGCTCGACGCCGCCGTCGTCGGGCAGCGAGGCGATCGAGTATTCGCGATGGGGCAGGGCGGTCAGGCGCTCGGCCAGGGCTTCGAGCGGCAGGCCGCGCAGGGCGTCGAGGGCGGCCGCGTCCTGCGGCAGGCGAAGACCCGCCAGGGTGTCGGCGGCTTCGGCGGGAAGGTCCAGCGCCGCGATCAGGGCGGCGACCTGCGCGGGGTCGTTGCGCGGGCCGATCTCGACAATGTCGCCGGCTTGCCAGACCGCGCCCTTGGGCGGCGTCAGGCGCAGATGCCAGGCCTCGCCGCCGGGGCTGCCGGGGTTCAGCAGCGTCCGCTCGGCCAGGGTCCAGGCGTCATAGGTCGGCCGCGTCCAGTCGGGCGCGTCGGTGACGCCGGTCAGGGTTGCGAGCTGTCCCTGCCAGTGGCGCAGCGCGGCCGGATCGGCGTCGTCGACCTCCACGCGGTCGAACAGCGGCCGGCCGCCCCGGCTCGACAGCCAGGCGTCCAGCGACCGCCCGAAGGCGCAGTAGTGGGCGTAGCTGGAATCCCCCAGGGCCAGCACGCCGTAGCGCAGGGCCGAAAGGTCCGTGTCGGTCTTCATCACGTCGCGGATGAAGGCGCGGGCCGGGTCGGGGGCGTCGCCCTCGCCGGTGGTGCTGACCACGAACAGGGCGCGGCCCGCAAGATCGGCGGCGGTGACGGCCGAGAGGTCCTTCAGGGTCACCGGCGCGCCGGCGTCCGCCAGGGCCTTGGCTGTGGCCGTGGCCAGTTCCTCGGCGAAGCCGGTCTGGCTGGCGTAGGCGACGAGCACCGGCTCGCCTGAGCCTTGGGAAAGGGCGTCGGCGGCCTTGCGCGCCTGACGGCCGCGCCAGGCCTCGCGCAGGGCGATGGCCAGGCAGAACAGGGCGTACAGCGCCACGACGACGCCTGCCCAGACCCAACGCCGGGCCTCAGGCGGGAGGAAGGCGAGGTCGGGCATCAGTCCAGCATCGCCTGCAGGGCGGGCGACAGGCGCTCTTCGAGGCCGGCGGGGCCTCGGCTGACGATCAGGGCGGCCAGGTCATGGGCGGCGGCGAAGGCCAGGGCGCGCTCGGGCGGCATGACGGTCAGGGCCGTGGCCCAGGCGTCGGCGCTGATGCAGTCCTTCGCCAGCACCGTGACGCTGACGGTGGCGTGGACGATCGGCGCGCCGGTGGCCGGGTCCAGCGTGTGGGCGTAGCGCCGTCCGCCATGGTCGAAGAACCGGCGATAGTCGCCCGAGGTGGCGACGGCCAGGTCATGCAGGGCCACGAGGGTCTTCTGGGTGTCGTTGGCGGCGGGCTCGAAGGGCGGCGGGCGCTCCAGCTCGACCCACCAGGGCTGGCCGTCGGGCTTGGCGCCGATCCCGCGCAGCTCGCCGCCGACCTCGATGAGGTAGCTCCTGACCCCGGCGCGATCGAGCACGGCGGCGGCCTGGTCGACGCCAAAGCCCTTGGCGATGCCGTTCAGATCAAGCTTCAGCCCGCCCGGCTGGAACAGCGCCTCGCCGTCCAGCACCAGGCGCTTCCAGCCGCAGGCCTCGCGGCGCGGGGCCAGCGTCTCGGCTTGCGGCGGCTGGCCGGCGAACGGACGCGGGCCAAAGCCCCAGAGGTCGGTCAGGGCGCCCAGGGTCGGATCGAACGCGCCGTCGGTCTGCGCGGCGACGTCGAGGGCTCGGCGCAGCACGGTCAGTGTGTCCGGCGGCAGCACAGTCCAGGATCCCGGCGCGGCGCGATTGTAGCGGGAGAGGTCCGACAGCGGCGCCCAGGGGCTCATCTGGGAAACGACCGCGTCCAGCGCGCGCTCGACGCTCGCCTTCAGGGCGGCCAGGTCGGTCGTGGCCGGCAGCACCGCCTTGACCGACCAGGTCGTGCCCATGGTCTCGCCGCCGAACGCGCGGACGCTCCCGCCCACGGGGCGGGCGGGCGGCGTGGCGATGGCGGGGACGAGGACGCGGGGCATGCTTTGCAACAACAAAAGCCGTGTCATCCCGGGCGACGAAGTCGACCCGGGACCCAGGGGCTAGCGACGGTGCGTCGGCCCCTGGGTCCCGGCTCGGCGCGCTGCGCGCTGGGCCGGGATGACAGTTTTTAAGGCCGCTGGGCTTCGATGACGGCGGTGTAGCTGGCGCTCATGCCGTCGCCCGCGAGCGGGGTGGCCGGCGCCGGCGCAGCGCCCGGGGCGCCGCCCATGCCGGGACCGCCGCGGACGGTCTCGCCCGAGCGGACATTGGCGTTGACCCAGTACATGCCGGCTTCGGGCAGGGTGAACGTCACCGCGCCGTCAGGACCCGACTTGACCTTGATCTCGCCGGGGCTGGCGCGCCAACGCGAGCCGCCGGGGACGAAGGTGACCTCCAGGCCGGCGGCCGGCTTGCCGTCGATCACGAACTTGAGGGTGGCCGCCTCGGTGGCGATCACGTCGGTCGGATGGGTGACCGCGACCAACTCCAGGCCCTGGCCGGTCGGCTTCAGCGCCTCAAGGGTCGGCTTGTCGCGGGTGACGAAGGTCTCGTTGCGGCTGCTGGACTTGATGGTCTTCAGGTCGGCGGCGCCGGCCGGGACCTGCTTGGCGAAGTCCTCGGGCGAGCCGCGGAAGCGCTTGACCTCGCCGTTCTCGGTCCAGCTGGCCATGACGGTGTTGCTGGCCGTGTAGATCTTGTAGGTGCCCGGCTTGGTCAGCTGGACATCGAAGGTCGAGCGGTACTGGCCCGTGGCGGCGTTCTGGATCTTGTCCGCCGCGCCGTCGGGCGCGATCACCTTGACGCCGTCGGTGCGCATCGCCCGGTGGTCGGCGTAGAAGAGCTCGTTGGAGATGGCCGCATCCACCGTCACCCAGGCGCTGTCGCCCGACAGGGTGGTGAAGGCCGGCACCATCCAGCCCCGGTGGGCGGAGGCCGACATCGGCAGGGCCAGCGCAACGCCAACAGCGGCGACGGCGAGCAGGCGCGTCTTGAAGGTCATGGCTTTTCTCACTTCACGGAAACGGTGACGGCGCCCAGCTCGGCCGAGCCCTTGGCGGAAGCGGGCTTACCGGGCTTGCCCCAGGCGAAGGGCACGCGGACGGCCTCGTGGCCGCCGACCTCGCGCGCGGCCTCGACCACCAGGTTGTACTGACCGGGCTTCAGGCTCTTCAGCGCGCCCTTGGCGCCGGAGAAGACCAGCTTGTGCGGGCCGGGCGCGCGGGTGGCGCCGCTGACGCCGTCGGCGGGGAAGCTCATCTCGCGGCCGGCCTTGCGCCACCACTGGCGCATGTCCTTCAGCCACTTGGCGCCGTTGTCCTCGCGGTTCTTGGCGTCGTACCAGACGGCCAGGGTGCCGGCGGCGGTGGAGTCGGCCGGGTTCTCGATCCAGATGGCCACATAGGGCTTGTGGTACTCGGCCACGTTCAGCTTGGGCACCTCGACCGTGACGTTGAGGTCGGCGGCCATGGCCGAAGAGCCGAAAGCCGCGCCGGCGAAGGTGAGCAGGGAAATCGAACGCTTCACGGGGTCTGCCTCAGAGGTGGACGAACAGGATGACAAGTAGGACGGGCGCGACCAGGCCCAGCCCGACCAGGGGCCAGGTCAGCGGGCGTGCGCGGGCGTGGAACTGCAGCAGGATCAGGCCGGTGACCGTGAAGATCACGCAGGCGACGGCAAAGATGTCGATGAACCAGCTCCAGGCCTTGCCGGTGTTGCGGCCCTTGTGCAGGTCGTTGAGCAGGCTGATCGCGCCGCGCGTGGTCTTTTCATGTTCGACGGCGCCGGTCTCGCGGTCGATCGACACCCAGGCGTCGCCGCCCGGGCGGGCCAGGGCCACATAGACCTCGTCGGCCGACCATTCGCCCTCGCGCCCGGCCACATCGGCGCCGACGGCCTCGTCGAGGAAGGGTTCCAGCTGGACGGGCAGGGGGCGCTTGCCCTCCTCGGGACCCTTGGCCAGCACCGTCAGCAGGTCCGGCGGCAGGGTGGCCTTGCGGCTGACAACCTTGGGCTCGGCCTCGATCTGGCCGGCGTGGTTCAGGGTGATGCCCGTGATCGCGAACAGCAGCATGCCGACCAGCGACAGGGCCGCGCTGATCCAGTGCCACTGGTGCAACTGCTTCAGCCAGAACGAGCGGCGATGTTGGGCGGCGGCGGATTTCACAGGCGGACGCGACAGGGGCTGAGCGACGGGGTGCCTGTCCTTACTTGAGAACGAATTGCAATTTCAAGAGCCAAGGTTGCGCCGTGGGCAAGATCGTCCTCATGGCGTCCAGCCTGGCTGTGTCCCAAGCAAGGCGAGCGTGTTGCGGCCTATTGTGTCGTCAACTGGGTTCCGCGCGCCAGGGCGCCGAGCAACACGTGGGCGGGAACCGGCTTGCGCAGAATCGGCGCGTCGTCGACCGCCGGCTCCTGATAGCCGGTCAGATAGACGAAGGGGACGCCCAGGCGGTGCAGGGCGTGGGCCACGGGCGTGATGGGGAGACCGCCCAGATTGACGTCCAGAAGCGCGCAGTCGACCGGGTGGGCGTCCAGCAGCGCTAACGCTTCCTCGATGGTGCCGGCCGGACCGACGACCGTGGCGCCGGCGGCGCTCAGCATGCGCGTCAGCTCCATGGCCACGACGGCCTCGTCCTCGACGATGAGCACGTGCTGGTCCTCGAGGCTGGTGTCGCCTTCGGCGCTCAGGCCTGGGCGATAGACTGGCGCGCCCTCGGCCGGACGAGGCTGCGCGCCGCTCAGCAGGTCGAGGCGGACTTTCAGCCCCTGCGGCCGCCAGATGTGTTCGATCCGCGCGCCCAGCTGCTTGACCGCGCTTTGGATCAGGGTCGAGCCGAAGCCGCGCTGCGTTGGCGCCGCAACCGACGCCCCAGCGTCCTCGCGCCAGGTCAGATGCAGCACACCCGCGTCACCGAAGCCCCAGCTGACGTTCAGCCGGCCCAGCGGGCGCGACAGGGCGCCGTACTTGCTGGCGTTGGTGGCCAGTTCATGAACGACCAGGGCCAAGGACTGGGCCGCTTGCGCGTCGATCAGGGCCGGGGGACCCAGGATCGCAATCTGCTCGCCCGCTTCGCCGCCGTACGGATCCAGTTCCAGCTCCAGAAGGTCATGCAGGTCCACCCCGCTCCAGCGGGTCGTCGACAGCAGGCTGTGGGCGCGAGCCAGAGAGCCGATCCGGCCCGACAAGGCCTGCACATACTGGTCCTTGCTCTCGAAGGGCGTGAGCTGAGCCAGGGATTGCACGACGGTCAGGACGTTCTTGGCCCGATGGTCGACTTCGCGGATCAGCAGCCGCTCGGTTTCCTCGGCGCGCTTGCGGTCGGTGATGTCGGTGATCAGCGCGTAGTAACCGGGGATCTCGCCGTCCGGCGTGATGTCGGGGACATAGCGGGCTTCGATAAAGCGGACGCCGGCGCCCTGGTACTCGACCTCGCCCTCGAAGATCAGGGTCTCGCCCGCCAAAGCCCGCCGCACATGGCCCGCCAGGCGCGCGTAGGCGACGTCTCCGACCACCTCACGCAGCGGGCGGCCTTCGATCTGCGCGCGATCCACGCCGAACCAGCGCTCATAGGCGCGATTGACGAAGCGATAGCGCTCGTCGCTATCGACATAGCTGATCAGGATCGGGACCGCGTCGGCCATGGCGCCGGACAGCAGGTCGCGGCGCGGAGGCGACGGATCGGGCGGCCGGGTCTGGTCGTCTCGAGACATGAAAATGGACGCCCGATCCCAGGGAGACGGACCCCCACCGTTACACGCGCGGGCGCCGGTCCAAATGGTTAGCGCATGAGGCAAACCGTCGCGGCGGCTTCTGCGCGCCTGGAAAACTACGCCGTTTCCTCCCGACGGAATGTGATAACCAGCACATCGCGGACGGCCGGCGCCTGGACGTCGAGGGGACGTATCGGCGTGACGCCATGCAGCACCCGGTGGTCGTCCAGAAACACCGCGTCGCCGGGCGCGGTCAGGGTGAACGAGCCCAGGCTGGCCCCGTCGGGGGCGTAGATATCGGTCACGCCGCTGTCGACGTTCTGACGGTCGACCAGCATGACGATCACCCAGTCGACGCCGTCCCGGTGCGCGCCCTCCGGCGTGGGCAGGCCCTGTTCGCCGGTCCGCGCCTCGATGCGGAACTGGTGCATCTCCACGTGCCAGGGCGTCTCGGAGGTCGGCGACAGCGGATCGAACAGCTCAAGCCCGGCGGCGATGACGCCTCGCGTGACCGGATGATCGGCGATCGCGTCGGTGACCGGCTCGAACCAGCGCTGCACGCCGCCGTTCAGCGGGTTGTAGTCGCGGCTCTGCCAGTGCGGCTGGTGCGGCTTGCGGTCCAACAGGCCGGGCGCGACGGCGAAGGCCGCGAACCGCCGACGCCGATAGCGGCCGCCGTCGGCCATGAAGGTGTCGAGGCCCAGGTCGTTCCAGCCGGCGGCGAAGGCATCCCAACCGGCCGTCGCCTCGGGCCCCAGAAGGGCGCGGGTCTCCTCGGCCTCGAAGCGGATAAAGCCCTGGTCCGCCAGGTCCGCGCGCGGGCTCAAGCCACCGCTCCGGGTCGGTGAAACAGCCCGAGTTTCAGCGTTGCGGCGATCCGCTCGGCCTTCTGACCGATGATCGCCGCCCGGGGCGCGTCGAACAGCTCCGCGCAGGTCATGTGGAACAGGCCCAGCCACGGCGTGAACAGACCCTCGGTGAGGCCCTCCACGCCCTGGTGGGCGACCACCGGCTGGCCCTTGTAGCGGCCGGAGGTGTTCAGCACCGACGACCAGAAGTCCTTCAGCTTGGCCAGATGCTCAGGCCAGCCGTCGGGACCGATCGCGGTCTCGAAGATCGGGCCCAGGCGGTGGTGCTGGCGGATGCGCGCATAGAAGGTCTCGACCAGCCGGTCGATTTCCTCGTCGGTGAACGGAGCAGCGTCGGCGCGAGCCTGTGAGCGCGGGGAGAGAGACATGGCCGCGATATGGACCCTCGTGTCCCGCGACAGAACCCCGGTGTGATCACACTTGGCTTCGGATTCTTACTTAAGGGGCCCGGACGCCCCCTCCGTCACGGCGCTATGCGCCGCGCCACCTCCCCCGCAAGCGGGGCAGGAGGGAGATCGCATCCTCCTCACCCGTAAAACGGGGGAGGTGGCGCGAGGCGAAGCCTCGTGACGGAGGGGGCGCTGCGGACACTACTGAACCTCGACCTCGAACGGCCCAGCGGGCAGGCCCTCGGCGTCGAACAGGTTGAAGCTCGGGCTGTCGGCCCAGGCGAAGCGGACCTTGGAGCCGGTCCCGCTGAGCACCACCGAGGTTCCGTCGACGCGGCCGTCGACCCAGCGACAGGTCGTGTCGCACAGCTCAAAGCCGATCACGCGGTCAGAGCCCAGCGAGACCAGACGTCCGCCGCCGACCTGGGCGAAGCTGACGACCACGGTGTCGCCGGTCCGCTTGGCGGAGACGACCTCGGGGCCGGTGGTCACCGGCTCGCCATAGAGGCGGCGGGCGGCGAGCGCCAGGCGGCGGCCGACCTCCTGCTTGTTGGCGGGGTGGATGTCGTAAGGGTCGCCGATGTCGTGGGTGACGACGAGGCCGGCGCGCGGATCGGCGGCCACGGCGCGGCGCTGGGCGTCGCGCAGGGCGGCCGTTGCGGCGGGCAGGCCCGGCGCGGTGGCGTAGGCGCCATAGTCGGCCAGTTGCACCACCAGGGCCGGCATGTCGGGCGACTGTCCCTGACGGCGCTCGGCCATGAAGGCGCCCAGCAGGTTCACATAGGCCTTGTCGCGGCCGACATTGGTCTCGCCCTGGTACCAGGCCAGGCCCGCATAGGCGTAAGGGCCCATGGGGGCGAGCATGCCGTTATAGAGGGTGGAGACGCCCGACAGGGTGTCCCACGGCGCGCGGGGCGGATCGCCGCCGGCGCGGGGTTCGATACGGTAGCTCCAGTTCGTCAGCGGCAGCGCGGTTCCGTCGGCCAGGGTCAGGACCCGCTTGGCCGGATCGCCGTACATGCCGCCGTTGGCGTAGGTGTCATAGGCCGAGACCACGAGGGTGTTCTTGCCGGGCTTCAGCGACCCGGCCGGCAGGGCGTAGCGGCGCTCCAGCCAGGATCCCGAGGTCGCGCCGACGCCCACGCCGTTGAGATAGGTGGTGTCCATCTCGTCGATCTGGCCAAGGCCCAAGGTGGCGGCCTGCGCGGCCTGGGCGGCGGTCAGCTCGATCTCGGTCTTGAACCAGACGACGCCGTTGAACTCGGCCAAGGCCGGAACGCCCCAGCGTTCCCAGATCCCCAGATCGCGCGGGGCGGCCGTCCAGGTTCCGGCGCCGGTCCAGGGCGCCAGGGCCGCCTGGCCGGGGGTCTTGGCGCTCCACCAGGCCTTGATCACCTCGCCCCAGCGACGGCTAGCGGCGGCCTGGTCGGTGATCGACAGGTTCAGGACCGCGATGGCGTCGTCATAGCCGCCGACCTTGCGCAGGGCCGTCGGCGTCATCCAGGCCTCGATGCCCGAGCCGCCCCACGAGGCGTGGATCAGGCCCAGCGGGACCTGCCGCGTCTTCTGCAGCTCGCGGGCGAAGTAGAAGCAGCTGGCCGAGAAGGCGCCGACGTTTTCCTTGTTGGTCGGCCGCCAGACGGGCGGTTTCTTGAAGTCCTTGGCGGGCGAGCGGGCGTCGGCCTTCTCGATGGTCGCCATGCGGATGGTGTCGTTGGCCGCGCCGTTGTTGATCTGGTTCCAGGCGTCGCCCGAGGCGGAGACCTGCATCTCCATGTTCGACTGGCCCGAGCACAGCCAGACATCGCCGACCAGGACGTCGGACGCGCTGGCCCTGGCCGAGGCGGTGGCGGCGGTGATGGCGTAGGGGCCGCCGGCGGGCGTGGCCGGGAAGTCCACGCGCCAGGCGCCGTCGGGACCGGCCTTGGCGGTCAGGGTCTGGCCGGCGAAGGACGCGGTGACGGTCTCGCCCGGCTTGGCGGTTCCGAACACCGGCAGGGGCCGGTCGCGCTGGACGACGGCGTGGTCGGCGAACAGGCCGTTCAGAAGGGATTGGGCGCTGGCGGGCGAGGCGAGGGCGGCGGCCAGCAGGATCGGCGCGAGACGGCGCATGGTTTGCTCCCTTGCCGCTGGTGTCTTGCGGCGAAAGTCTGAACGCCCCCTCCGTCGCGCTGCGTATCCGCAGCACGCCACCTCCCCCGTTTCACGGGGCAGGAGAAGAGCGCTCCCTCCTGCCCCGTGAAACGGGGGAGGTGGCGCGGCGTCGACAGACGCCGTGACGGAGGGGGCGCTCTTCCGAGCCTTAAGCGACCGTCAGCGTCGTCTTCTTCAGGTCCACGGAGTTGGGGCCCACCAGGATCGAGAAGTCGCCGGGCTCGACCACGCGCTTCATGTCCAGGTTCCACATCCACAGGTCCGAGGGCTTGATCTCGAAGGTGACCGTGGTCTTGGCGCCGGGGGCCAGGGTGACGCGCTTGAAGTGCTTGAGCTCCAGCACCGGACGGGTGACCGAGGCCGCCTCGTCGTGGACATAGAGCTGGACCACCTCGTCGCCGGCCACCTTGCCGGTGTTGGTCACATCGACCTCGACCTTGACGGTCTCGCCCTGGCCGATCTTGGCCTTGGCCAGGCGCGGCGCCGAGACGTCGAAGGTGGTGTACGACAGGCCGAAACCGAACGGGTAGAGCGGGGTGGTCTCGCCATCCAGATAGCCGCGGCGGGCCGTGGGCTTGCGGTTGTAGTAGACCGGCAGCTGGCCGACGTCGCGGGCGATGCTGACCGGCAGCTTGCCGCCCGGATTGGCGCGGCCGAACAGCACGTCGGCGGCGGCGTGGCCGGTTTCCTGGCCCAGGTACCAGCCCTCGATGATGGCGTCGGCGCGCTCTTTCAGCAGGTTGATCGACAGCGGACGGCCGTTCAGCAGGAACACCACGGTCGGTTTGCCCAGATCGAAGATCGCCTTGGCCAGATCGTTCTGCTGGCCCATCAGGTCCAGGCTGTCACGGTCGCCCAGGTGATGGTCGGCCCAGGCCTCGCGGCTGGTCTGCTCGTTGTCGCCCAGCACCATGACCACGATATCGGCCTTCTTGGCGACCTCGACGGCTTCCGCGATGAGTTTCGCGTTGACGGCCGGGTCGGTGAAGTTGACCGCGTCCTGGGCCCAGATGCGCTGCTCGGTGATCCGCACGGCCTCGGCGTAGTCGAGCGCGAAGCCCTGGGCCTTGGCCTCGGCGGTCAGGCCCTCGTGGATCGAGACCACGTGACGCGGGATGTCCGAATAGCCGCCGATCGGCGTGTCCTTGGCGTGGGTGCCCAGGAGCGCCATGCGCTTGAACTTCTTGCCGTCCAGGGGCAGCAGGCCCTTGTCGTTCTTCAAGAGGACCACGGACTTGCGGGCGGCTTCGCGGGCCAGGGCGACGGCGTCCGGCGTGGCGGTCTTGGCGTCGGCGGTCTTCTCGTCGCAGTAGGGGTTCTCGAAGAGACCGGCCTGGAACTTCATCTCCAGCACCCGGGCGACGGCGGCGTCGATCTCGAACTGCGGGATGCGGCCGGCCTTCACCAGTTCGGGCAGCAGGGCGTAGGCCTCGCCGTCGGGCAGCTCGACATCGACGCCGGCGCGCATGGCCATAACGGCCGTCTCGCCCAGGTCGCTGGTCAGCTTATGACGGGTGATCAGCTCCTTGATGGCGAAGTAGTCGCTCTGGATCGAGCCCTTGTAGCCCCACTCCTCGCGCAGGATCTTGGTCAGCAGCCAGCGGTTGGCGTGCGAGGGGACACCGTCGATCTCGTTGTACGACGGCATGACCGCCCGCACCGGCAGCTCGGTCACCGCGCGCTCGAACGGCGGGAAGAAGTTCTCGCGCAGGGTGCGCTCGGCGATCTGGGCCGGGCCGACATTGGTGCCGTTCTCGGGCTGGCCGTGGCCGGTCATGTGCTTGAGGGTGACGAACACCTTGTCCTTGGCCAGCGGCAGGGTCGTCCCCTGGAAGCCGCGGATGGAGGCCAGACCGATCTCGGCGCACAGGTGCGGGTCTTCGCCGTAGGTCTCCTCGATGCGGCCCCAGCGCGGATCGCGGGCCACGTCGACCACGGGGGCCAGCGCCAGGTTCGAGCCGCGGGCCCGCATTTCGCGGGCGGCGACCGCGAAGATCTTTTCGGTCAGCTCGGTGTCGAAGGTCGAGGCCAGGGCGATCGACTGTGGGAAGCTGGTCGCGTCGCGGGCCACATAGCCGTGCAGGGCCTCGTCGTGCATCAGCAGCGGGATGCCCAGGCGGGTCTTCTCCATCGCCCACTTCTGGGCGGCGTTGGTGTAGCGCGCGGTTTCGGCGGCGTTACGGTTGATCGCGCCATCGTCGGCGCCGGCGGCCGCGCCGATCACCGTCACCGGCTTGGCGCCCTTGCGGTCGGACGGACGCGAGATCTGGCCCAGGCCGTGCGGGAAGCTCTTGCTGGCCTGCTCGGCCGAGAAGTCGCCTTCCGGCGTCTGGATCTTGTTCTTGGTCAGCCAGATGCCGACCAGCTGGGCGGCCTTCTCTTCCAGGGTCATGCGCGACAGCAGGTCCTGGATGCGCGCGTCGACCGGCTGGGTCGGATCCTTGTAGAGCGGCTTGCCGCCCGACGTCTTGGGGGCTTGGCCGGCGGCTTGCGCCAGGCTGGGCAGGGCTGCGGCGGACAGGGCCGCGAGACTCGCGCCGAACAGGCGGCGGGTGAGGGTGGTGTTCATCCGGTCGTTTCCCCGAGGCTGAGCTTGATGCTAACGGCTCTCAATCGCCGTTGTTGGAAGCCACTATGGGGGCAGTTGTCTGACCACTCAAGCCAGAAATGGTACCGGTCTCATTTCTTGTCGTGGAAGCGCCCCCTCCGTCACGGCGCCACGCGCCGCGCCACCTCCCCCGTTTCACGGTTGAGGAGGAAGCGGGATCCTCCTGCCCCGCTTGCGGGGGAGGTGGCGCGCGGCGCAGCCGCGTGACGGAGGGGGCGTCCCTGCGTCCTTCGAGGCGCGCTCAGGCGCGCGCACCTCAGGATGAGGGATTCAGTAGCGGGTTTCCTCATCCTGAGGTGTGAGCCGAAGGCGAGCCTCGAAGGACGCACCGAGGCGCAGCCCTCACCCCTGCCAGCGGTCGATCACGCCCTCCAGCACCGTCAGCGGCGCCGGACCGACCAGAAGCGCCGTGTCGTGGAAGCGCTTGATGTCGAACTTGCTTCCCAGGCGCTGCTTGGTGCGTTCGCGCAGGGCCGCCCAGACCGTGTGGCCGACCTTGTACGAGCAGGCCTGGCCGGGGTTGGCGCAGTAGCGTTCGACCTCGCGCGACACCCGCACCTCGGGGTCGCCGCCCGTTTCGATCATGTAGGCGATGGCCTTTTCGCGGCTCCAGCCCTTGGCGTGGATGCCGGTGTCGACCACGCAGCGCGAGGCACGGAACAGGCGGGCCTGGTACATGCCCAGGAGGCCCAGATCATCGCCGTCGTCATAGATGCCCATCTCCATGGCCACCTGCTCGGCGTACAGCGCCCAGCCCTCGGTATTGGCCGAGAAGCCCATGTTCTGGCGCAGCTTGGGCAGGTTGCTTTCGGCCACCAGGGCCAGTTGGAAGTGGTGCCCCGGCGCACCTTCGTGGTGCATCAGCGTGGCTAGCGACCAACGCGGGCGCTCGGCCGTGTCGCGCAGGTTGATATAGACCGCGCCCGGACGCGAGCCGTCCAGGGCCGGGCGCTCGTAATAGGCGCCCGCCGAGCCCGCCTCGGTGTAGGCCGGCACGCGACGCACCACGACCGGGGTCTTGGGCATGACGCCGAACCACTGCGGCAAGAGCGGCTGAAGCTTGGCCATGCGCTCGGTGCAATAGGCCAGGAGCTCGGCGCGGCCCTCGTCGGTGTTGGCGAACACCTGGCCGGGCATAGTGTTCAGGCTGGCCATCCGCTGGCCCACCGTGCCCTGGGTCAGGCCGCGCTTCTTGAGGATCTCGTCCATCCGCGCCTGGATCTCGGCGCCTTCCTCCAGGCCTAGGCGATGGACCTCTTCGGGGGTCTTGTTGGTGGTCGTGTAGATCTTGAGCAGGGCGGCGTAGAAGGCGTCGCCGTCCTTGAGGCGGCCGATGCCGGCGTCGTGCACGGCCTTGGCGCGCATCGCCTGCAGGGCGGCGATCTGGCGGTCGAGGGCGGGGTGGATCTCGCCGGTCAGGATGGCGGCGGCCTGGGCGTCATAGTCGCCATAGGCCTTGGCGCGGCGGGCGGCCGAGGCGACCAGCACGTTCTTCTCGACCGGGAGGCTACGGAACTGCTGGAGCTGGGCGATGGCCTTGTCGACGATGAAGTCGGCCGGGATCACACCCTTGGCCGCGTCGGCGCCGGCGCGCTGCGTCTCCTGGTCCAGCACGGTGGCGAAGGCCTTCATGCGGGCCAGGTACGCATCGGCGTCGGCGGCCGAGGCGATCTTGTGCCGGCCGTCCAGGAAGCTTGGGGTCGAGATGTACGACCCGTAGAACTGGGTCAGGACGAAGGGGCGCGCGCCGTCGCCGAAGTCGAACCGCGAGGTTCCCTGGCGGGCCTCGTAGTTGAAGAGGGCGGTGTCGTAGTTGATCGCGTCGTCGCCGGAGAGCGCCTTGCGGTCGATCGTCTTCAGGCGGGCGATGCGCTCCGCTGGTTCGGCGCGGTCGCGCAGCCAGGCGGCGGTCGAGCGGTCCGAGAGCCGGCTCCGCGCATCGGCGTGCTTGCCGGTGTCGAGGCCAAGGCTTGTGGCCTGTTCAGGGCTTTGGCTCAGGTCCTCGTCAAAGAAGGCGTCGAACAGCGCATAGAGCTGCTCCTTCGGCGTCGCGGCCTGGGCGGCGGACGCGAGCCCGGCGGTCAGGGCGGTGGCGGCCGCTCCCATCAAGATCTGGCGACGGTCGGGCAGGGACATGGCGATCCTTAAAACTCAAGAAGCCGGGACGACCCGGCTCGTTGACCTATCGTTCCCTTGCGGTCCGTCCAGGGTCAAGGCGGCCGGGCCACGAAGCGCGGGTCAGTGGAACGGTGTCGCGTCGGGTCTCGCCGCGGGGCGCATGTCGTCCTCCATCCAGGCGGGCCAGACGCGGTCGATCCAGCCCGCCGCTTGATACTGCCGGCGCAGAATGCTCAGCCATTGGCGCAGCGGCTCGTTGGCCAGCGAAAGGCGGGCTGCAGGCCCCTCATCAGAGCGGAAGGTGAGGGCGACGCCGTCCGGACCGGACAGGATGTCCACCGAGTCGACGCGCCAGCTGGCGGCGGGCGTCGTGGCCTCGACGGCCGGTTGCGGCGAAAGCGACGCCTCGGCCGCCTGCTGGGCGAAGCCCTGCAGCAAGGCGTCGCCGGTCGAGTCCGGCTGCTCCAGACCGCCGGTCAGGCGCGGCACGAGCAGGTTGAGAAGGCGCTGGGTCAGCCACAGCACGATGGTCGCGCCATCGGCGGCTTCGCCACTGATACGCACGCGGTCCTCGACCGCGACATATTCGGTGGTCACGCGCTGGAGGTCGGGAATGTCCGTCATTGCGTCTCCGGCCAAGCCTGGACAGGCCTTGTAACCGCAGTCGATCGCACGCGACGTCCGGAAAGTAAAAAGGGCCCGCCTGGGAGGGGTGCGGGCCCTTTCAGAGTTAAGTCTTCAGAGGGATCAACTGGGCGTAAACTTGCCTGAAACGCCGCCGTCGCGCCCTTCCCCATATCGTCGCAGCGCGCGAACGCGTCGCAACATCGCGGCCGGTCCTACTTGCGCGGCGTCAGGACGTCGCCCAGGCGATCGGGGGCGCCGGCGATCCGCTCCAGGCGCGGATAGCGAAGCCCGCCGCGATAGTCGATCTTGACCATCCGGTAGCGCGAGCCGTCCTTGATCAGCAGCTCGACCAGCGGGTTTTCCGGCTTGGCGGCCGCCTTGACCGCCGCCTTCAGCTTGTCGCTGTCCAGTTGCTCGCCGTTGACCGCCACGACGGTCAGGCCCAGCGTCAGGCCGGCCTTGAACGCCGGGCCGCCCCACTGGACGTCGGAGATCACGCCGTCCGACCCGACGGACAGGCCCAGCGAATAGGGCAGGGCCGTGCCGCGCGAGCGAGTCTCGGCGGCCTTCATGAACTCGGTCGGGGTCTCGGTATAGACCAGCTTGTAGCCGCCGCGCTCCAGGCCATCGAGCGGCGCCTCTGGCTGGACCTCTTCGATGCGGGTCTTCAGGAACGTGGCCCAGTCATGGGCCACCACGCCGTTCAGGGCCGCCACCACGTCCTCGAACACATAGGTGCGCGGCACGTAGGAGCCGTTGTCGACGCCGAAGAAGGCCTTGGCGAAGTCGTCCAGCGACTTCTTGCCGCCGGTTTTCTCGCGGATCACCGTGTCGGCGTCGAGCCAGACCAGCATGCCTTCCGAATAGTAGTCCTCGCTGCGCTGCCAGGACTGCCACGACTGCGGGCGGCGGTTGGCGATGATCGGGTCGTTGGTGGTGTCCTGCACCGGACGCCAGTCGCGGCCGCGACGGTGGTCATAGGCTGCGGCCGTGGCGGCGATGGAGTCCATCGCCTGCTGCTTGGTCAGGAGGCCCGAGCGCGCGGCCAGCACATTGCCCCAGTACTGGGTCTGGCCCTCATAGACCCACATCAGGCTGTCGCGCATCGGCACGTTCAGGTTCGGCGTCCACAGGTCCGCGGCGCGGCGGAACTTGCCGTTCCACGAGTGGGCGAACTCGTGGCTCAGCAGGTCGCGGCCCACAAAGCTCTTGTCCCAATCGGTGAAGTACTTGGGCGTCACGCGGTTTTCGGAGCTGCGGTGGTGCTCCAGGCCGATGCCGCCCAGCTTGTCCGACAGGGCGACCAGGAAGTCGTAGTGGTCGTAGTGGTGCGAGCCGAACACCTTGTAGGCCTGCTGCACCAGATCCTTGTGGACCTGGATATGTTCGGGCTTGGCCTCCAGAAGGTCGGGGCTGTCGGCCACCAGGTTCAGGCGCACGGGGGCGGGGCCGGTCGGGTCCAGGTCGAACGACTTGAAGTACTTGCCTGCGAAGATCGGACTGTCGACCAGGGTCTCGACCGTGGTCGGCTTGAAGGTGGTGACCTGGCCCTCGACCTTGGCGGTCTCCAGGGCGGTGGCCAGCTTCCAGCCTTCCGGCAGCTTGACGCTGGCCTCAATCGGGATGCGGCGGGTGTAGTAGCCGGCCGGATAGAGGGCGAGTTGCAGCCACTGCAGGTTCAGCATTTCCGGCGTCACCTGGATGCGGCCGATGCGGCTCTCGACGGCGGTCAGGAACTGGTAGCTGACCTGGATTTCCGTGACATCAGCGGGGACATCGACGTGGAAGGCGTGGACGCTGATCACATCGCGCGTCCACGGAATGCGCTTGCCGTTCGCCGTCACCACCAGGCCCGCCAGCCTGTCGAGCTCGTTGCGCGGCGAGTGGCCGCCCGGCACCCACTGCGGATAGAGGAAGGTGAAGGCGCCGGCCTTGCTGACCGGAATGATCGTGGTGGCGGTCCAGATCTTGCGGTCGAGGTCGGTGGCGTCGACGGCCAGCTTCAGCGTGCCGGCGTAGGGGATGTCCTGCGGGGCCGGGATCGGCGCGGTCGGCGCGGCCGATTCCGGCATCGGCTGCGAGGGCGCCGGGCTCGGGACCTGGGCCAGGGCGGCCGTGGCGACCAGGGACAGGACGGAGACCGAGAAGAACAGCGCTTTCACGAAACACCCCAATGCGGCGCGCGGGCGTGCTCCCCGCGACGATAAGCCGGGATGTTTGTGGCGTTATCCGCGCCTTGTCGAGGGCGAGTTGGCCTCCGCATGCGGAATGTCGGGCGTTCGTTTCGGGGCTGAAACGAAGCGTCTTTGACGTAACTGAAATCCTCCCCCCAGCGGGGGAGGTGGCCCGGAGGGCCGGAGGGGGAAGAGGCAAGGTCGGCAGGACTTCCCCCTCCGTCGCCGCTCCGCGCCGACACCTCCCCCGCTGGGGGGAGGATTGAGGCTCGCCGGGCCCGGGATCGGTTAATCTGTGAGTAACCTGTGGGGGACTCGCGATATGGGCTGGAACGGCCGCCCACGTCCGGTTCTGGCGAGACGGCTCGCCAGATAAGGTGCCCGGTTCAAGTCCGCGAAGTTTCGCCCACCGCCATGCGTTTCGACGACCGCTTTCTCGAAGAACTGAAGTCCCGCCTTCGCCCGTCCGACGTCGTCGGCAAGACGGTGAAGCTGCGGCGGCAGGGGCGCGAGTATGCGGGGCTGTCGCCGTTCACCAAGGAAAAGAGCCCGTCGTTCTTCGTCAATGACGAGAAGGGCTTCTACCACTGCTTCTCCAGCGGCAAGCACGGCGACATCATCAGCTTCCTGCAGGAGACCGAGCGGCTGACCTTCGCCGAGGCCGTCGAGCGGCTGGCGGCCGAGGCGGGCATGAGCCTGCCCGAGGTCGACCCCCGTGCCGCCCGCGAGGAGCAGAAGCGCTCGTCGCTCGGCGACTGGATGGAGCTGGCGGCCGCCTGGTTCGAGAGCGAGCTGCGCCGCCCGGTCGGCCAGACGGCTCGCGCCTATCTGGAAAAGCGCGGCCTGCCCGAGAGCGAGTGGAGCCGCTTTCGCATCGGCTTTGCGCCCAATAACCGCACGGGCCTGAAGGACTATCTGATCGCCAAGGGCGCCAAGCCGGGCGATCTTGTGGACGCCGGCGTGCTGATCGCGCCCGAGGACGGCGGGGCGCCCTATGACCGGTTCCGCGACCGGATCATCTTCCCGATCGCCGACAGCCGGGGAAAGGTCGTCTCGTTCGGCGGCCGGGCGATGGATCCCGCCGCCCGCGCCAAGTATCTGAACGGCCCCGAGACCAGCCTCTTCCACAAGGGGCGGGTGCTGTATGGCCTGTTCGAGGCCCGCAAGATCCTGCACGCCGGCCAGAGCGGCGGTGAGCAGCCGCCGATGGTGGTGGTCGAGGGCTATATGGACGTCATCGCCTGTCAGCGCGCCGGCGTGCCGGCCGTGGCGGCCATGGGCACGGCCCTGACCGAGGAGCAGATGGAGGGGCTGTGGCGCCTGCATCCGACCCCGACCCTGTGCTTCGACGGCGACAAGGCCGGCAAGCGGGCCGCCGACCGCGCGATCGACCGCGCCCTGCCGCTCCTCAAGCCCGGCCGCTCGTTCCTGTTCTCCATGCCCGTGGGCGGCAAGGACCCGGACGATGTGCTGCGCGAGCAGGGGCCGGCGGCGCTGAAGGCCCAGATCTCTGACACCAAGCCCTTCGTCCAGGCCCTGTTCGAGCGTGAGAAAGAGGTCGAACCCTTCGACACGCCCGAGCAGCGCACCAACCTGAAGGTCCGTCTGCGCACCCTGGCGGCGACCATCGCCGACAAGGATCTGGCGCACGCCTACAAGGAAGAGCTGCTGGACCGGCTGGACGAGATGCGCGCCGCGCGCCGCGTCAAGGCCGACGCCAGCGACGCGGGCCGCGCCCTGTCGCGCCAGCGTTGGGACAACAGTCCGCGCCGGCCCTGGGGCAAGCCCCGCCTGGAGGGGGCCACCGCCGAAGGGCGTCAGGCCGCCGCCGCCCTGCACCAGGCCCCGCGCCCGTTCTCGGCCGCTCTGCTGATCGCCGCGATCCGCGACCCCAAGGTGGTCGACGACCGCATCGAGGTGCTGATGAACCAGGGCTTCGGCGACGAGCGCCTGGACGCCATCGCCCACGAGCTGGTCAACCTGCGGCTGGAGGCCGATCACGTCGAGACCGGCCTGCTCCGGGGGCGGCTGGCCTCGGCGGGCTATGACGAGGGCGTGCTGGCGGCCCTGGAGCGCGCGGCGGCGCACGTGAAGGCCCTCGATGTCGCCCAGAGCGCGGCCCAGAGCCCGCAAGAGGCGATCCGGGTGCTGTGGTCGCAGGCCTTTGACCTGTTGCTTAGGCTCACGGCTTTGGAGCGGGCCGTCGACGACGCCAAGACCGACCTCGCCGACGACAGCGACTTCCAGACCCTGCTGCGCCTCAAGACCGAGCGCGACGCGGTCAAGCGCCTGATCGAGAGCGGCGGCTGGACCGACCCGGCGCTGGTGTCCCAGGTGCTGCATTAGGCGCTTGGCCGCCTTCCGGGTTGCGTTTCAGTCCCCGGAGTTGTGAGCTGATCGTGTGTTCGCCGCGCTGAGTCCCCGAAAGGCCCGGCTCGCGTGATTCAAGAGCTACTGCGAGATCAGCGTGTCCGACCTCGAGAGACTGCAGCCCATTCTTGCGACGGCGCTCGACGCGGTCGTGGTCATGGACGTCGAGGGCGTCGTGGTCGACTGGACCTCGCGCGCCGAGGTTCTTCTGGGGTGGCGGCGGGAGGAGGTTCTCGGGCGCCGGCTCAGCGCCCTGATCCTGCCGTCGGACGCGGGCGAGGGGGGCGCCGAGGACGCCGCGCTGTTCTCGTCTTCCGGTCGCCCCTCGCTGTTCGACGTTCGCCGCGAATTGATGGCGCGTCGCCAAGACGGCGGCTCGATCGCGATCGAGCTGTCCATGGTCCGCTGGAGCGAGCCTGACGCGGCGCCTCTGGTCCTGGGCTTTATTCGCGACATCTCGCGCCGCTCCGAGGCGCTCAAGCGCCTGGTGGTCAGCGAGGCGCGCTTCCGCGCGGCGATCGACGCGGTTCAGGGCGTGCTTTGGACCAACAACGCCAGCGGCAAGATGGTCGGCGAGCAGCCCGCCTGGTCGGCCCTGACCGGTCAGACCCGGGAAGAGTACGAGGGCGTCGGCTGGACCAAGGTCGTGCATCCCGACGACGTCGAGCCGACGCTGAGCGCCTGGCTGGCGGCGGTCGCCGAGAAGCGGACCTTCGAGTTCGAGCACCGCGTGCGGCGGCATGACGGGGTCTGGCGCGATTGCCTCATTCGCGCCGTGCCGCTGATCGGCGACAACGGCGAGATCCGCGAGTGGGTCGGGGTTCACACCGACATCAGCGAGCAGAAGGCCGCCGCCGAGAAACTGCGCGAGAGCGAGGCGCTGTTCCGCACCCTGGCCGACGCCGCTCCCGCGCCGGTGTGGATGACCGAGCCCTGCGGCGGCATGGAGTTCGCCAACGCCGCGTTCGCCGAGCTGGCCAATGTCGATCGTGAGGCCCTGCTGGGCTACGGCTGGCTCAGCCTGCTGCATCCGGACGACATCGCCGGCCTTCTGGAGCGGCGCCAGGCCGCGCGGGCGGGCCCCGATCCCTACACCTTCGAGGCGCGGTTCAAGCGTCAGCCCGACGGCTGGCGCTGGATGCTGGCGCACGCCAAGCCGCGCATCGACGCGACCGGCGCGTTCCTCGGCTATGTCGGGATGGCCATGGATCTCAGCGAGATCAAGAACGCCCAGGCCCAGCAGAAACTGCTGATCAACGAGCTGAACCATCGGGTGAAGAACACCCTCGCGTCGATCCAGTCGATCGCCCGCCAGACCCTGCGCGCCGACGAGGTCTCGCCGCGCGCGCGTGACCAGTTCATCGACCGGCTGATGGCGATGTCGGCGGCGCACAACGTGCTGACCAACGAGCGGTGGTCGGGGGCGGTGATCGACGACATCCTGCGCGAGGCCCTGCGTCCCTTCTGCGACGACCGCGATCCCGAGCGCATCACCATCACAGGGCCGTCCGTGCGCGTTGAACCGGGCGCGGCCCTGGCGCTGGCGCTGGCGGCGCATGAACTGGGCACCAACGCGGCCAAGTACGGCGCTCTGTCCACGCCGCACGGACGGGTGACCGTGGCCTGGTCGCTGCGGGGCGAGAACCACGCGCTGGTCCACTGGCGTGAAAGCGGCGGTCCCGAGGTCCAGGCGCCGACCCGGCGTGGTTTCGGCGCGCGCCTGCTCGAACGCGGCTTGGCCACCGATCTCGGCGGCAAGCCGGAGTTGCTCTTTAAGCCGGAGGGCGTCGAGGCGCAGCTGCCGGTGCGCGTCGTCCGCGCCGATCCGAACGATCAGGGTCCGGAACAGGTCGTCTCGCCGCCATGATTATTTGAGCTCCTGCGTCGCGCCATCTTGACACCGGCGTCACCCAAAGCCACATGCCGACTCAAGGATTTGCCACGCAGCTGATTGACATCGCTCGGGCCGCCGGAGCGCGCGCCCTTATCGAAACAGGATGTCACCCTCGCCGCCGCCTCAGGTCCCCAGCGGTCGCTGACCCGTTCAGGGAAAAGCTCGCCGTGCTCATCGCCTGAACCTCCGCCGGTTTCCCGCGGAGCGCTTCTACATGGCGGACCAGAGCGCATGCGAGCCGTCTGACGGGAACGTGATCCTTGGGTAAGCGCTGATCAAGGCGCGGATCGGGCAGGCAAGCCGTTTCAACATGGATTTTCTCGACGCGGGCCTTGCGGGGGCGTCGCGTCGACTTCGGAGAGCTTGATGAGCAACAATTCCTCGGCCGAGACGGAAGCGCCCGAAACCACCGGCGGTGACGGCCCCCTGCTCGATCTGACCGACGCCGGCGTCAAGAAGTTCATCAAACAGGCGAAAGCCCGCGGCTACGTCACGATGGACGAGCTGAACAAGGTGCTGCCGTCCGAGGAAGTCAGCCCCGACGCCATCGAAGACACGCTGGCCATGCTCAGCGAGATGGGCGTCAACGTGGTTGAGGCCGAGGAAGACGCCGAGAACGCCGAGGGCGGCGAGGTCGCCACGCGCGACGAAAACACCACCGTCATCGCCAGCGACAAGCCGGCGGCCTATGACCGTACCGACGACCCGGTGCGGATGTATCTGCGCGAAATGGGCTCGGTGGAGCTTCTGTCGCGCGAAGGCGAAATCGCCATCGCCAAGCGCATCGAGGCCGGCCGCGACACGATGATCCGCGGCCTGTGCGAGTCGGCCCTGACCTTCGAAGCCATCATGGTGTGGCGCGAGGAACTGGGCACGGGCCGCATCCTGCTGCGCGAAGTCATCGACCTGGAAGGCACCTACGCCGCGATCAACGGCGTTGCCGCCCAGCCGGCCGCCGAGGACGACGAGGGTCCGGCCGAGCCGGTCGACGACGAGGCCGGCGAAGCCAAGGCCGAGGGCGCCGAAGGCGAGGACGAGGACGACTTCGACGACGGCGCGGGTCCGACCGTCAGCGCCATGGAAGGCGAGCTGCGCGAAGGCGTGATGGCCATTCTGGACGCCATCGCCAGCGAGTTCGAAGCCTTCCGCAAGCTGCAGGACAAGCTGGTCGGCAGCCGCCTGAAGGGCGAGGATCTCTCGGACGCCGACCGCAAGGCCTATGAAGGCCTGTCGGCGACGATCATCCAGCACCTGAAGACGCTGAAGCTGAACAACAACCGCATCGAGGCTCTGGTCGAGCAGCTCTATGCGATCAACAAGCGCCTGATCGGTCTGGAAGGCCGCCTGCTGCGCCTGGCCGACAGCTACGGCATCAGCCGGGGCGAGTTCCTCAAGGCCTATTTCGGCTCGGAGCTGAACCCGACCTGGTCCGAACAGGTCAAGGCGATGGGCGTGCGCTGGACCAAGTTCGTCGAGAACGACAGCCAGTCGGTCACCGACATCCGCAGCGAGATCGCCGCCCTGGCCACCGAAACCGGCGTGCCGATCGACGACTATCGCCGCATCGTCCAGACCGTTCAGAAGGGCGAGCGCGAGGCCCGTCAGGCCAAGAAGGAAATGGTCGAGGCCAACCTGCGCCTCGTGATCTCGATCGCCAAGAAGTACACCAACCGCGGCCTGCAGTTCCTGGACCTGATCCAGGAAGGCAATATCGGTCTGATGAAGGCCGTCGATAAGTTCGAATATCGCCGCGGTTACAAGTTCTCGACCTACGCCACCTGGTGGATCCGTCAGGCGATCACGCGCTCGATCGCCGACCAGGCCCGCACCATCCGCATCCCGGTGCACATGATCGAGACGATCAACAAGATCGTCCGCACCAGCCGCCAGATGCTGCACGAGATCGGCCGCGAGCCGACCCCGGAAGAACTGGCCGAAAAGCTGGCCATGCCGCTGGAAAAGGTCCGCAAGGTCCTCAAGATCGCCAAGGAGCCGATCAGCCTCGAAACCCCGATCGGCGACGAGGAAGACAGCCACCTGGGCGACTTCATCGAGGACAAGAACGCCATCCTACCGATCGACGCGGCCATCCAGAGCAACCTGCGCGAAACCACCACCCGCGTGCTGGCCTCGCTGACCCCGCGTGAAGAGCGCGTGCTGCGCATGCGCTTTGGCATCGGCATGAACACCGACCACACCCTGGAAGAAGTCGGCCAGCAGTTCTCGGTGACCCGCGAACGCATCCGTCAGATCGAGGCCAAAGCCCTGCGCAAGCTCAAGCACCCCTCGCGGTCGCGCAAGCTGCGCAGCTTCCTGGACTCGTAAGGGTCAGGCGACACAGACGAAGACGCCCCGGTCGAAAGGCCGGGGCGTTTTTGTTTGGGGGTTGCGACATTGGGAGGAGCGTGCGCCGTGCGCGCCGTCCTCGCCCTTCGACAAGCTCAGGGTGAGGACGATGATTGGCGCCGGCTGGTACAAAATCCTCATCCTGAGCTTGTCGAAGGACGAGGATTTCCACTCAGCCAGGAACCTCCCGTGTCATCCCGGCCGAAGCGAAGCGGAGAGCCGGGACCCAGGGGCGGCCCGCACGGCGTTTCGTCACCCCCTGGGTCCCGGATAGCCTCTGCGAGGCTTCCGGGATGACACGTGTGTCTATCTGCTCAGAGCGGTTGTTGAGGCGCCGCCCGTGCTGCGCCTAAGCCCCCGTCAGGGTCACATCCACCATGATCTCGCCCGAGATCGCCTCCAGCGCCGTCTGCACGGCCGAGGCGGAGAGAGCCACCGGCAGGCGCAGGCGGGCGTCCAGGTGGAACAGCGGCGCGCCGGAATAGGGCTCGACGCTGAGGCGGGTCTCGAAGGTCTCGATATTGGCATGCAGGCCGCTCAGCACGGCGGTGACCTGGGCCACGATGCCCGGGCGGTCCTGGCCGACCACGCTAAAGGCGACGGTCTCGCCCGCTGCGGGGGCGGCCTCCAGCGCCGGCGCGATCCGCACCTCCAGCCCCTGGGCGTCCACCTCGGCCACGGCGGCGCGCAGGGCGTCCACCGAGGCGGCGTCCAGCGCCACCAGCACCGAGCCGACATAGAGCCCGCCCAGTTGGCTGAGATGACTCTCCAGCCAGTTGCCGCCGGCCGACAGAACCGCCTTGGCCAGGGCCTCGGTGAGGCCGGGCCGGTCGCTGCCGACGACGCTGAGGATCAGGTTGGCCATGGAAGCTCCCTAAGAGGTTTTTCCGAGCCAGCCACGCGCCTTGGCCGGCGTCAATCCGGGGCGGACCCGTCCTCGGTCACGAGGCGCAGCAGACCCTGCAACGTCGGGGCCGCCTCGTCGCGTCGCCAGACAAGGCCCGTCTCCAGGATCGGGGGATCGACGAGGTCGACATAGCGAACCCCCGCGCGAGCCAGTTTCCGCAGCGAGGCGGGCGCCAGCGCCATGCCAAGGCCCGCCGAGACCAAGCTGATGATGGTCTGCATCTGGATGGCTTCCTGGACGATCCGGACGGGCTGGCCGCGCGCGGCCACATAGCCGGTGACAAGGTCGTGGAACGCCGGAGCCACGGTTCGGGGAAACAGCACCAGCGGAACGTCCGCCAGGGCGCCCAGGTCCAGCGGCCCTTCGGCGGCCCACGCCTCGGGCGTGACGGCCACCAGGGGCTCGGACACCAGCCGCCGATAGGCCAGGGCTGCGGGCAGGGACCGGTTCGGCGGCGGGATGATGATGCCCGCATGCCGCTCGCCGGCCAGCACCGCCGGCACCTGGACGTCGCTGGTGGCCTCGACCAGCTGGATCTCGACGCCCGGAAACGCCTCCGCGTAGCGCCGGACGAGGTCGGGCAGGACGCTGTAGTCGGCGGTGCTGACGAACGACAGCGACAAATAGCCGGTCTGGCCGTCGCGCAGCCGCCTTGCGGTGTCGGGCAGGGCGTCGACCGCCGCCAGCGCCTCACGCACATGCGGCAGCCACTGCCGGCCCAGCGCGGTCAGCTCGACATGCCGCTTGGTGCGGGCGAAGAGCGGCGCGCCCAGCGCCTTTTCCAGCGCCTGGATCGACTGGCTGAGCGGCGGCTGGGTGATGCCCAGGCGCTCGGCGGCCCGGCCGAAGTGCAGGGTCTCGGCCACGGTGGCGAAATGGCGGAACTGGCGGATGTCCATTGTTATAGGTTTAGCGACTTAATCGCCGCCGATTAATATATTTTTCGATCGATCCGACCTCGCGTAAAAGACCTTACGACCGACATTGGATTGACCCCATGCCTCCCTATCGCTCACGCACCACCACCCATGGCCGCAACATGGCCGGCGCCCGGGGCCTCTGGCGCGCCACCGGCATGAAGGACGAGGACTTCGGCAAGCCGATCATCGCCGTGGCCAACAGCTTCACCCAGTTCGTGCCGGGTCACGTGCACCTGAAGGACCTGGGCCAGCTGGTCGCCCGCGAGATCGAGGCGGCCGGGGGCGTGGCCAAGGAGTTCAACACCATCGCCGTCGACGACGGCATCGCCATGGGCCACGGCGGCATGCTGTACTCGCTGCCCAGCCGCGACCTGATCGCCGACAGCGTCGAGTACATGGTCAACGCCCACTGCGCCGACGCGATCGTCTGCATCTCCAACTGCGACAAGATCACCCCCGGCATGCTGATGGCCGCCATGCGCCTGAACATCCCGGTGGTCTTCGTCTCGGGCGGGCCGATGGAGGCCGGCAAGGTGACGGTGAAGGGCAAGATCCGGGCGCTGGACCTGGTGGACGCCATGGTCGTGGCCGCCGACGACAGCTATTCCGACGAAGAAGTGACCGCGATCGAGAAGGCCGCGTGCCCGACCTGCGGCTCATGCTCGGGCATGTTCACCGCCAACTCGATGAACTGCCTGACCGAAGCCCTGGGCCTGTCCTTGCCCGGCAACGGTTCGGTGCTGGCCACCCACGCCGACCGTGAGGCGCTGTTCAAGGAAGCCGGCCGTGTGGTCGTGGACCTCTGCCAGCGCTGGTACGAGCAGGAGGATCCGACCGCCCTGCCGCGCGGCATCGCCACCCGCGCCGCGTTCGAGAACGCCATGAGTCTCGACATCGCTATGGGCGGCTCGACCAACACCGTGCTGCACTTGCTGGCCGCCGCGCATGAGGGCGGCATCGACTTCAGCATGGCCGACATCGACCGTTTGTCGCGCCGCGTGCCGTGCCTCTCCAAGGTGGCCCCGGCCAAGAGCGACGTGCACATGGAGGACGTCCACCGCGCCGGCGGCGTCATGGCCATTCTGGGCGAGCTGGAGCGCGGCGGCCTGATCGACGCCAGCCAGCCGACCGTCCACGCTCCCACCATGGCCGAGGCCCTGGCCCGCTGGGACATCGGCCGCACCAACAGCCAGACCGCCCACGAGTTCTTCAAGGCCGCGCCGGGCGGCAAGCCGACCCAGGTCGCCTTCAGCCAGGCCGCCCGCTGGGAGGAGCTGGACCTGGATCGCGAAAACGGCGTCATCCGCTCGGTCGAGCACCCGTTCTCCAAGGACGGGGGCCTGGCGGTCCTGTTCGGCAATCTCGCGCCTGAGGGCTGCATCGTGAAGACGGCCGGGGTCGACGAGTCGATCCTGACCTTCCGGGGCTCGGCCCGCGTCTTTGAAAGCCAGGACTCGGCGGTCAGCGGCATCCTGGGCGGTCAGGTCAAGGCCGGCGAGGTGGTGGTCATCCGCTACGAAGGCCCCAAGGGCGGGCCGGGCATGCAGGAGATGCTGTACCCGACCACCTATCTGAAATCGAAGGGCCTGGGCGCGGCCTGCGCCCTGATCACCGACGGCCGCTTCTCGGGCGGCACCTCGGGCCTGTCGATCGGCCACGTCTCGCCCGAAGCCGGCGAGGGCGGCCTGATCGCCCTGGTGGAGACCGGCGACTCGATCCTGATCGACATCCCGACGCGCGGGATCACGCTGGAGGTCTCCGACGAGGTGCTGGCCGCCCGTCGTGAGGCGCAGCTGGCGCGCGGCAAGGACGCCTGGACGCCCAAGGATCGCCAGCGCGAGGTCAGCCCCGCCCTGCGCGCCTACGCCGCCATGACCACCAACGCCGCCCGCGGCGCGGTGCGCGACGTCAGCCAGATCGAGCGGGGGTAGGCGACACCCATAACCGTGTCATCCCGGATAGCCTCTGCGAGGCTTCCGGCCGGGATGACGACAGAAGATGAGTGGAGCCTAGAGCATTTTTCGAGCGAAGTGGTCCCGGTTCGCGTGAAGAAAAATGCGCCAAAACAAAAGACTAGAGCTCACGGCCTGGCGCAGTCAGGTCGTGAAACGCTCTAGCGTGAAAAAGGCCCCGGCGTTTCCGCCGGGGCCTTTCCATCTTCAGTCGCTAGATCCTAAGCCGCCAGATCCAGGCGGTCGGCGTTCATCACCTTGTTCCAGGCGCTGACGAAGTCGCAGACGAACTTCTCTTGCGAGTCCGCGCAGGCATAGACCTCGGCGAGGGCCCGCAGTTCGGCGTGGGAGCCGAAGATCAGGTCCGCGCGCGTCGCCGTCCAGCGCGGCTGGCTCGACTTGCGGTCATGGCCGGCGAAGGCGTTGGCCGCCGTCGGGCTCCAGGTCGTGTCCATGCTGAGCAGGTTGACGAAGAAGTCATTGCTCAGCACGCCGGGGCGGTTGGTGAACACCCCGTCCTTGGAGCCGCCGGCATTGGCGCCCAGCACGCGTAGGCCGCCGACCAGCACGGTCAGTTCCGGACCCGACAGGCCCAGGAGCTGGGCGCGGTCGACCAGGGCCTCTTCCGGAGCCATATAGTGCTTGCCCGGCCCGCGATAGTTGCGGAAGCCGTCCGAGCGGGGCTCCAGAGCGTCGAACGAGGCTGCGTCGGTCTGTTCGGCCGAGGCGTCCATGCGGCCCGGCGCGAACGGCACCGTGACGCTGGTGCCGGCGTCCTTGGCCGCCTTTTCGATGGCCGCCGCGCCGCCCAGCACGATCAGGTCGGCCAGCGAGACCTTCTTGCCGCCACCGGCCGAAGCGTTGAAGTCCTTCTGGACGCCCTCGAGGGCCGCCAGCACCTTGGCCAGGACCGGCGGGTTGTTGACCGCCCAGTCCTTCTGCGGCGCCAGACGGATCCGCGCGCCATTGGCGCCGCCGCGCTTGTCCGACTTGCGATAGGTCGAGGCCGAGGCCCAGGCGGTCGAGACGAGGTCCGACACCGACAGGCCGGTGGCCAGGATCTTGGCCTTCAGGGCCGCGATGTCCTTGTCGTCGGCCAGCGGGTGGTCGACGGCCGGGATCGGGTCCTGCCAGATCAGCTCTTCCTTCGGGACCAGCGGGCCGAGGTAACGGCCGATCGGGCCCATGTCGCGGTGGGTCAGCTTGAACCAGGCGCGGGCGAAGGCGTCGGCGAACTGGTCCGGGTTCTCGTAGAACCGGCGCGAGATCTTCTCGTAGGCCGGGTCAAAGCGCAGGGCCAGGTCCGACGTGAGCATGCGCGGAACGTGCTTCTTGTTCGGATCGAAGGCGTCCGGAATGTCGGCCGGGGCGTTCTTGGCCTGCCACTGCTTGGCGCCGGCGGGGCTTTGGGTCAGCTCCCACTCGTACTTGAACAGGTTGTCGAAGAAGTGGTTGCTCCAGCGCGTGGGCGTCTGGGTCCAGATCACTTCCGGGCCGCCGGTGATGGCGTCGGGGCCCTTGCCCGTGCCGTGCTTGCTCGCCCACCCGAAGCCTTGGGCCTCGATCGCGCCGCCTTCCGGCTCAACGCCCACGAGGGAGGCGTCGCCCGCGCCGTGGGCCTTGCCGAAGGTGTGGCCGCCGGCGATCAGGGCGACGGTCTCCTCGTCGTTCATCGCCATGCGGGCGAAGGTCTCGCGAATGTCGCGCGCCGAAGCCAGCGGGTCGGGGTTGCCGTTCGGGCCTTCGGGGTTGACGTAGATCAGGCCCATCTGGACCGCGCCCAGGGGCGAGTCCAGCTCACGCTCGCCGCTGTAGCGCTTGTCGTCCAGCCACGTGCTTTCGGGACCCCAGTACAGCTCTTCGGGCTCCCACTGGTCGGCGCGGCCGCCGGCGAAGCCGAAGGTCTTGAAGCCCATCGACTCCAGGGCGACGTTGCCGACCAGCACATAGAGGTCGGCCCACGACAGCTTGGCGCCGTACTTCTGCTTGATCGGCCACAGCAGGCGGCGGGCCTTGTCGAGATTGGTGTTGTCCGGCCAGCTGTTCAGGGGGGCGAAGCGCTGTTGCCCGCCGCCCGCGCCGCCGCGGCCGTCGGTGATGCGATAGGTGCCCGCGGCGTGCCAGGCCAGGCGAATGAACAGGCCGCCGTAGTGGCCGAAGTCAGCCGGCCACCACTCCTGGCTGTCGGTCATCAGGGCGTGCAGGTCGCTGACGACCGCGTCCAGGTCGAGGCTCTTGAACGCCTCGGCGTAATCGAACGCCTCGCCCATCGGATTGGAGCGCGGGGCGTGCTGGTTCAGGCCCTCCAGGCGCAGGCTCTGGGGCCACCAGTCCCGGTTGGCGGGACCACGACCGTGGCCCATGGGGCATTTGCCCGCGATATTGTCTTCGACCTTGGCGTCCATTGGCGTGTTCCTCCGCGCAGGTGTTTCCATCACCCCGACGCGCTTAGAAGCCGCTCTTTTTGGTCATTGGTAAAATTGATTGTTCTTATCGGATGGATAGAGGAAACCATTCTGTGGGCGGTGGAGGGCCGAGGGAGACGCCTCGCAATTGAAAAGCGTGTCATCCCGGAAGCCTCGCAGAGGCTATCCGGGACCCAGGGGGTGACGAAACGCCGTGTGGGCCGCCCCTGGGTCCCGGCTCTACGCGCTGCGCGCTCCGGCCGGGATGACACGAGGTGTGGATTCTGGAGTCGCGGCGTCACCCGTAATTCCGACACCGTAATTCCGGCGGCGAACCCAGGGAACCCCAGAGCGGTCCGGCCCCTCGCAGCTGCAGGCACCCGTCAAGTTCCAAAGGCTCTTGACGAGTTTGGGCTGAGATTCGACCGCGCGGCGCGCCAATGCGGAATGGTTCCGCAGGTCAGCACTGACCAGGAACTTGGCCTTGAAAAAAGTTCGCTAGAGCAAAACGTTGCTCGGCCTACGAAAATAGCGCCCGTTCACAGGTTGTTAATGCTTTTCTGGGGTGCAGGCATTGACGAGTCATTCACCAGCGTGGCCCCATATCAGGGCTGACGGGGCTCCTCAGCCACAAAATGTTGTGTGAGGCCCCGCCGGTAGCGAAACGCCCTCGCTTTGGAGGGCGCAGATTTGGGAGGTGCCGGCCGCCGCGATGAACTGAAATGAAGAGGGCTCGACCCTCTTTCGAGAGCCGAGCCCCTGAAGCCCGGCCGGAAGGCCAAACCTCTGTCTTCACACACCGAGTGTTGCACCCTTCCGGCCGCCCCTTCAACCCCGATGATAAGGGAACGGGCCGATGCGCATCCGCATCAACGTCCGCACCTATCGTCGCCGCCGATTTGGTCGGGAAGAGACGGTCCGCCGTCACACCCGCCGCTGGCCGCGTCGATAGGGCTGATCCGTCAAGGATCTAGAGGAACGCCGGCGAGCAATACCTCGTCGGCGTTCCCGGACCCCTTCCTAAGCATCGGCGCCTGGAACAGACAACCATGACAGAGACACCCCAATCGCGCTGGAAGACAGCGTGGTCATTCATGCTCAGCATCAAGCACCTCGCTGTGGAATCGCCTGATGTCCACAGCGCCCACTCACCTGCGATTTACCTGCTAGGCGGCTTCGTGCTCGAGCTCGGTTTCAAATCCTTCCTTTCAGGTCGCTCCGCCTCGTTCAAGTTCGATCACAAGCTCAAGGATCTGTACGGATCCTATCTCGAAGCTGGCGGTGAGGACGACCCAGGTTTGGCTGAGATGGTTGAAATGATGGCTGACCCGCACCAGCGCCACTTCTGGCGATACATGCCGGCCGAGGAACAGATGCTGGTCCCGACGCCCGGCGCGCTCGCCAATCACCTTGAGCCGTTTTTGATCAGCATCGCGAACCAAGTCTCAGGCGGGCCAGAGCTCTCAAAAGCGTGGCTTGATGCGGGCTAGCTGAAGCGTCGAAGAGCCCCGCCGGCGCGAGCCGGCGGGGCTTTCTGTTGGAGGACTCAAGTCCGCAAAGGGCGAGCACTTGGTACGATGATCGGCCCGGCCGGCGGCGGGCTAGTGTCGTGTTCGGTCACGACGCCAGAGCGCTCCCCACCGCCTAGCCCGACAGCACCTCGGCCAGGGCCTGGAACATCGGCTTGGGCTGGCCGGCGTCGTCGAGGGGCAAGGGGTGCTCCCAAGGGCGTTCCCCGTTCGCGCCGCGCAGCCAGGAGTCCCGGTCGCGCACGCCCCAGACCGTGAAGGCGAACCGCTGCGCGCGGGGCAGGTCCATATAGGCCTCCGCCAGCTCGCGGGCGAGGTCGGCCTGGCGGCTCAGCAGCTTCGGCAAGGGGGCGGCGCCCGGCTTGTCGCCGAAGGAGATGTCCAGTTCGGAGACATGGATCGGCAGGCCGAGGCTCGCCAGATCGCGCAGGGCGATCCGGCACATCCCCGGCGGGGTGAAGTCCAGACCCAGATGGCTCTGCGTCCCGATCCCGCCGATGGGCGCCCCGGCCTTCAAGAGCCGTTCGACCATCCGCAGGAAGGTCGCCCGCTTGGTCGGGTTGTTCTCGAGATTGTAGTCGTTGATGAACAGCACCGCGTCGGGGTCGGCCTCCTTGGCGTGGTGAAACGCCAGGATCATGTGCTCATCGACGCCCAGATTGTCGGTCCAGGCCGACCGTCGCAGATCGACGCCGTTGTCGTCGACCGCCTCATTGACGACGTCCCAGCTGGCCGCCAGCCCGCGATAGCGGCCCGCGACCGCCAGGATATAGTTGCGATAGGCGTCGGCGAACCGCTTGCCCTGGCCGTCCAGGGCGCGGAAGGCGGGCATCACCTGACTGTACCAGATCAGGGCGTGGCCATGCAGCCGCAGGCCGTGACGGCGGGCGAAGTCGGCGATGGCGTCGGGGCGGTCGAACCGGAAGCGCCCGTCGTCCTGGAGGATGTACTCCATCTTCATTTCCCACTCGGCCGTGATCTGGCTGTAGTGGCGGGTGAGCAGAGCGGCGAAGGCGGGATCGTCCAGCTGGTGGCGCTGCAGGCAGGCGCCGACCGGGGTCGAGGCGATCGACTTCAGGGGCGTGTCGACGATGGGTTGGCTCTGCACCTCACGCGCGCAGGCGCTCAGCGCCAGGGCGGAGGCGATCGCGCTGCGGCGGGTGAGCCGTGACACCTTACCGCCCGCCGACGGCGGCGCGGCGGATGCTGAGTTCGTCCATCTGGGCGGCTTCGAAGGCGTTCATCTTCTTGGCGGCCAGGATCTTGGCCTGCTCGGCGACGTGCTCGTATTTCTTGAGGTTCTCGAAGGCCTCGGACAGGGCGTCGCGGGCCCCGGCTTCTTCCTGCTGGCACTGCTCGATCTGGACCAGCATGTCGGCGCGGCGGCGCTTGTAGCCTTCGCGGTAGCCGATCATGTACCAGCCGGCCGAGGGGTCGCCCTCGGCGTTCTTGGCCTCGGCCTCGGCCTCGGCGTCCAGCAGGGTGACGCGCATCTCGGCGGCCATGCGCCGTTCGGTGATCTCGGCCAGACGCTTCTGCAGCGTCTCGACCTCGTGGTTGGAGATCCGGATCAGCGAGGCGGCCCACTTGGTCACGATCAGTACTCACTCTGCAGGATCTGGCCCAGCATCCCGAAAGAGTCATCGAGACTGGTTGCTTCTTCCTTATCCTGGCTGAGGAAAGCCTCGATCGCCGGGTTCAGGCGGATGGCGCGGTCGACCACGGGGTCGGCCCCGGCGCGATAGGCGCCGATGCGGATCAGTTCTTCCATGTTCGAATAGGCCGACATCACCTGGCGCGCGCCCTTGACGATGTCGCGCTCGTGGGGGTGCTGGCAGCCCGGCATGGTCCGGCTGATCGACTTCAGAACATTGATGGCCGGGAAGCGGCCGCGCTCGGCGATGGCCCGCTCCATGACGATGTGGCCGTCCAGGATACCGCGCGTGGCGTCGGCGATCGGCTCGTTATGGTCGTCACCGTCGACCAGCACCGTGAACAGGGCCGTGATCGGGGCGGCGGTGGTCCCGTCGGGCCGGATCGGGCCCGGTCCCGCGCGCTCCAGGAGCTTGGGCAGCTCGGTGAAGACGGTGGGGGTGTAGCCCTTGGTGGTCGGCGGCTCGCCGGCGGCCAGACCGATCTCGCGCTGGGCCATGGCGAAGCGGGTGACCGAGTCCATCAGGCACAGCACCTCTTGATCCTGGTCGCGCATGTACTCGCTGATCGCCAGGGTCATGTAGGCGGCCTGACGGCGGGTCAGGGCCGGTTCGTCCGAGGTGGCCACCACCACGACGGCGCGGCGCAGGCCTTCCTCGCCCAGGGTCTCCTCGACGAACTCGCGGACCTCGCGGCCCCGCTCGCCGATCAGGCCGACGACGACGGCGTCGCAGGTGGCTTCCTTGGCCAGCATCGACAGCAGCACCGACTTGCCGACGCCCGAGCCGGCGAAGATGCCCAGGCGCTGGCCCCGGCAGGTGGTGGTGAAGACGTTCATGGACCGCACGCCCAGATCCAGGCGCTCGCCCACCCGGCCCCGGGCGTGGGCCGGCGGCGGGGGCGTCTTCAGCGGATAGGGAACCTCGCCTTGCGGCAGCGGGCCCAGGCCGTCGATCGGCTCGCCGAAGGCGTTGATGATCCGGCCCAGCCACGCCTTGGTCGGGCGGACCACGGCGCCTTCGGGCACGATGCGGATCTCCGCGCCCGGACCCACGCCCTCGACGGGGCCGAAGGGCATGAGCAGGGCGCGGGTCTCGCGAAAGCCGACCACCTCGGCGGGCAGGGGTTTCTGACCGAAGCGTTCGATCTCGACCCGCGCGCCGACCGCCAGGCGGGTCAGGCCGCCGCGCACCTCGATCAGCAGCCCGTTCACCGCGGCCACCCGACCATAGATGGTCAGCGGATCGATACGTTCGACGGCGGCGATGAGGCTACGCAAGACGGCTCCCGAAACAGCAGGCGCCAGACTCGGCCAACGTGGTTAATCGGGAATGAACTCAGCGCTTCGGAGCCGCTTTGGTGGGTGCGACCAATTGGTGGCTGAAGAAGCGCACGACCTCGGTGTTGAACGTCTGGTGGAACGCCTTGCGGTCAAAGCCGGGCGCGCTGGCGCACAGCATCTGGGTCCCGCCGACCGGCGCGGTCTCGCAGGGGGTCAGAAAGTCGAAGTGCCGGGCGCCCTGCACGACGCGATAGTCGTGCGGACGCTTGAGGTTGCGGTGCACGAACTCGGCATAGGCGTCGCCGGGCAGGATCTCGTCATCGGCCGCCTTCCACAGCTGCACCGGCGCGGTGATCCCTTTCAGGCCGTCCTTGCCGAACGCAAAGCCCAGCGCCGGGGCGGCCGAAACCACGGCCTTGATGCGCGCATCGTGAACCCAGGGGGCGGTCAGCGCATCGGCGGGCAGGGGACGGCCGGCGGTCAGCTTGCAGGCGTAGTCGGTTGGATGGGCCTGGCAGTGGGCGGGAACGAGGCCCAGGTCCGGCTTGCCGCCGGCGGCCGCCAGCACCGTGAAGCCGCCCGACGAGAAGCCGAAGGCCCCGACCTTGGCCGGGTCCAGCTTGGCCTTCAGCGGCGAGGCCTCCAGCATCCAGCCGATCAGCGACGACAGGGCGGCCGGGCGGTCGGCCATGGCGGTGGCGCGGCTCTGGTCCTTGTAGTTGTCGCCGGGATGGGTGAGGGCGGCGACCACGAAGCCGGCTTCCGCCAGCGCCTGGGCGGTGTCGGCGTGACCGCCGAAGAAGCCGCCGTTGCCGTGCGACATGACGATCAGCGGCAGGGCCTCGCCGGCGACCGGCGCGCCGGCGGCGACCGTGTGGCCCCACGAGCCCAGCGGCATGAAGGCGGGCGTGGCCTTGGTCGGATACCAGATCCCGACCTCGACCGGCGGACCCTCGGCGCGAGGCTGGCGCAGCACCATGAAGCCGGCGTTGTCGGCGAGCGCGGGCGGGGCGAAAGCGGCGACGGCGAGGCTGGCGGCGGCGAAAAGAGCACGAAGCGACATGGCGGTCCGGGTGGTCCCTTTGAGATGAGCGATGAGGCTGCTTTGACGGCGCCTTCCGGCCGCCGCCAGCGCTCCTGCGCGAATGGGCGAATGGGTTCGCGGGCCGGCGAACGGGACTGAGCTTGCGATCGCCGCGAAAGAGTGTTCTCTAAATGTTCACGTTTTGGGTGATGCTTTCTATTGTATCTGATCGGATACAAAGCTATGATCGAGATCGTAGAAACTGTTGCGTTCAGGGCTTGGCGCGCCGGCTTGCGAGATCCGCAAGGGCGGCGGGCGATTTCCACTCGGCTGGCGCGTCTGGCTCAGGGGCTGTTTGGAGACTTTCGGACAGTCGGCGAGGGCGTTGGCGAACTGAGGATCCATGTCGGACCGGGCTATCGGCTCTATTTTGTCCGACGCGGCGATGTGTTGATCATTCTGCTGCACGGTGGCGACAAGGGTTCCCAAGCCAGGGACATCGAAAAAGCCAAGATGATCGCGAGAAGTCTTTGATCTCTGTGGAGATGGACGAGGAGCCCATGGTTGAACTGGTTCGCTTTGATCCTGTCGAAGAGATCGACAACGCCGAGGCGGTCGCCGTGTTTCTGGCCGACGCCTTCGATACGGGTGACGCCGACTATATCCAGCACATGCTGGGTCTGATCGCTCGCTCCAAGGGGATGGCCGAGGTCGCCGAGAAGGCCGGCTTGGGGCGCGAGAGCCTCTACAAGGCGCTGAAAGACGGCGCTTCGCCGCGTTTCGACACGATCTTGCGTGTGGTCCACGCCTTGGATCTGAAGTTGGCCCTGGTCAGCGCGGCCGAGGCCAATAGCGCCGAAGACGCGGACGACGAAGCCGCCGCCTGACCCTCTGGCGCCTGCGCCCAGCGACGCTCTATAGGACGCCCATGAGCGCAGACGCTTCCAAGCCGCCCCTGCTGGGCACGGCCCGCGAGTGGACGATCGACCTGTCGGTGGCGGTCGTGATCGGAATCCTGCTCGGCCTGATGGGACCCTTCGGCAGCTTCTTCAACGACGGGCCGGCGGTGCGCGTCGCCTACTGGGTCTGCAGTATCCTGTTTGGCACGGTGGTGTTCGGAACGCTCACACGCCTGGGGACCGCCGGGGCGCGGCGGCTGGGAACTCCGGACTGGGCGGTGCTTCCCCCCGTCATCCTGGTGGGGACGGTGCTTCTGGGCGCGCCTCTGCGCCTGTTCGCCATCGCCTTCTGGCCCGGCGTGGTCGAGGCGGTGCCGCTGACGGCGTGGTTTGGCCAGTGCCTGGCGATCTCGACGCCGCTGGTCGTGGGCGCCTACTTCCTGCGGGCGCGACAGGCCGGGCAGGCGTCCGCGCGCCCGGCGGTGATCCCATCCTTGGCGTCAACGCCGTCCGACGCGACGCCCAGCGCCGACACCAGCAACGTCCTCTATCTGCGGATGGAAGACCACTATGTCCGCATCCGCACCGAACAGGGCTCGCGTCTGGAGATGGGGCCGTTGGCCAGGGTCACTGCGATGCTGACCGGGATTGAGGGGCTGCAGACCCATCGCTCCTGGTGGGTGGCGCGGCGGGCGATTGCGGGCGTCGTGCGTGACGGTCGCAACCTGCGTCTGAGGCTGGTCGACGGCGAGACCGCCCCGGTCAGCCGCGCCTCGGTGGCCAAGCTGCGAGCGGCGGGCTGGCTGGCGGACGACGCGGAGTAAATTCCTCCGCGACCGGGTGTCGCGGCGGGGCGCGGCGCGCGGTGAAATCAGGTGTGAAAGGCTTGGAAAAATCTCGCGACAGAACGCCGCGATTTCGTCCGTGAGGCGAACCTGCCGCCAGGGTTCTTAACGCTGTAACGCCGTTCGAACCGCCTTCCAGGCCTCGATTTTCTCGATTTCTTGCGGCCAAATGGCACGCTGAAAACACCCGCCTGCGACGCCTGCGACCAATGTGTTCAGGGGCTCCGACGCGGCTTGCACCCGATTCGCAAATCAGATTAACCATTCCTCCGACGGGAAACATTCACCATTAACCAGTCTTAAATTAACTCTCCGGCAAAGTGGCCGAAGGGTTTCACCGGCGGACTCCCGCCAAAGACGTTCGAATACGCCAGTGTTGGCGTGGAGGGGCTCATGCGCGTACTGTTGATCGAGGATGACAGCGCGACTGCGCAGACCATCGAACTGATGCTGAAGTCTGAAGGCTTCAACGTCTATACGACGGATCTGGGTGAAGAAGGCGTCGATCTGGGCAAGATCTACGACTACGATCTTATCCTACTCGACCTCAATCTTCCGGACATGAGCGGCATCGATGTTCTGCGCACCCTGCGGGTCGCGAAGATCAACACGCCCATCATGATCCTGTCGGGCTCGTCGGAAATCGACACCAAGGTCAAGACCTTCGCCGGCGGCGCCGACGACTACATGACCAAGCCGTTCCACAAGGACGAAATGATCGCCCGCATCCACGCGGTGGTCCGTCGTTCGAAGGGTCACGCCCAGTCGGTCATCAAGACCGGCGACATCGTGGTCAACCTGGACGCCAAGACGGTGGAAGTGAACGGCAACCGCGTTCACCTGACCGGCAAGGAGTACCAGATGCTGGAGCTCCTCTCCCTGCGCAAGGGCACGACCCTGACCAAGGAAATGTTCCTGAACCACCTGTACGGCGGCATGGACGAGCCGGAACTGAAGATCATCGACGTCTTCATCTGCAAGCTGCGCAAGAAGCTGGCCGCTTCGGCGCACGGCAAGCACCACATTGAGACGGTCTGGGGCCGCGGCTATGTGCTGCGCGACCCGAACGAGCAGGTCAACGCCGCCTGAGTCGTTGGAATTCAGGCAGCGTATCTGTAGAACCCACCCAGAAACGCCCACCCAAAAGGTGGGCGTTTTCTATTTGAAACCATAAGGTTACGCTTCGCCTACCCGCGAACGGGAACCTTGGTCGTGACAAAAAGACAAAGGCGCGGAATAGTCCGTTCCGCCGAGCGCAAGGGCCGAGACGGTCCGGCGTAACGCTTGCTGGGGGGCTTCCCAGCCGTGTCATTTTGGCTTACGCGGCATCGACACCGACGGGGGACCGATGCAAGAATTCGATCCACGACGCAGCGCGACGCGCTGGGCGCCGCGGGTTTTCACAGCGGTCGCCGGTCTGGCCGCTCTGGGCCTGGGCTGGAAGCTGACTGCCGATGACGCCAGCGCCCCCCTCGCCAAGGCGCCGCTGGACCCCGCCGCTCTTGTCGCCTTGCAGCACATCGCCTTCGCCAGCGCCGAGGCTCAGCCCGGCTTTGAACGTCCCGAAAACATCGAGGTGAAGGTCCGCCCCGGCGAGACCCTGCAGGGCGCAGTGCTGCGCACCGGCGTCGCGCCCGAAGAGGCCCGCCAGGTCGTGGCGACGCTGCAAGGCGCCATCGACACCGTCAACATCAAGGCCGGCATGGCCTTCGAGGCCGCCGTCGCCCAGCGCCGCAGCCAGCGGGGGCCCGCGCGCCTGGTCGGTCTTTCGATGCGCACCAGCCCGTCCTCGACCCTGACCGTCTCGCGCACCTTCGACGGCGCCCTGCGCCTGCGCGAAATGGAAGAAGAGGTCCGCGACGAGCAGCAGGTGGCCTGCGGCGAGATGAACGGCTCGTTCTACGAGAGCGTGGCCAATGTCGGCGGCACCCCGGCGGTGATCAGCCAGGCGGCCAAACTGTTCTCGCACAAGATCGACTTCTCGCGCGACATCAAGGAAGGCGACCGCTTCTGCCTGATCTTCGACCGCAAGGTCACCGAGAGCGGCCGCACCATCGAGGCCGGCGACCTGGAATATGCCGAGGTCAAGGGCCAGAAGTTCTACGCCTTCGACCGCAAGGGTGAGAACGGCAACAGCCAGTTCTTCGACGAGACCGGCAAGAACATCAAAGGCTTCCTGCTGCGCACGCCGGTCGACGGCGCGCGGATCACCTCGAAGTTCGGCCTGCGCCGCCACCCGATCCTGGGCTACAACCGTGCTCACCAGGGCGTCGATTTCGGGGCCGGCACGGGCACACCGATCCTGGCCGCCGGCGATGGCGTCGTGCTGGAGGCGCGCCGCTGGGCCGGCTACGGCAATTGGCTGCGCATCCGCCATTCGGGCCAATGGGACACCGGCTATGCGCACATCTCGCGCTACGCCAAGGGCATCAAGCCGGGGACGCGGGTGCGTCAGGGCCAGGTCGTGGCCTATGTCGGCTCCACGGGCATGTCGTCGGGCCCGCACCTGCACTACGAGGTCTGGCTGAAGGGGCAGCGGGTCAATCCGATCGGCGCCAAGGTGCCGCAAGGCACCATCCTGGCGGGCGCGGAGCTGGCCTCGTTCCGCTCGCAAAAGGCCCGCATCGACCGGATGCTGGCTGAAGGCGGCGCGGCTGTCAGCAACGAGGACACCCCCAAGCTGGCCGCCGCCGACATCGAGAAGGCCAAGACCAGTCTGCGCTAGGGACTGGCTTAGTTGTGGGCGCGAAAACGCCGATATCGCAAAGCCCAAACAACGCGTCATCCCGGAAGCCTCGAAGAGGCTATCCGTCGGGAGGGCAAAAGAAGGGCTGTTACGGGTTCGGCTTTAATGGCGCCGCAGGAGGCGTCCTCGCCCTTCGACAAGCTCAGGGTGAGGACGACTGTCAGCGTCGGCGCGCACAAAATCCTCATCCTGAGCTTGTCGAAGGACGAGGATTTCCCTCCGCATGCGAGCCCGCCCTCAACGCGACTACAGCCAAAGAAAATGATCTCCGTTGATTGAGCACAGTCCCTAGGGTGGAGAAGCCAATAGCCGCCTGAACCACTCGACGCGGTAGCGTTTACAGAGCGATCAACCTGTGCGAGATTTCGAGCCTCAGAGGAGCAGGTGATGCGCGCTTTCGCCGAAGATCTCAGGGTCATTACGCACTTGGCGTGGGCGCTGCTTGTTGTCCTGGCGGTCCTGTTCTTCTTCACCCCGATCCTCGTGTTCGCCGGCGTCGCGTTGTTCGCAGTCTTGGGCGTCATGGGCGCCGCCGTCGCGCCTCTGTTGAAGCCACCCGCCTAAGGGCCTAGAACGCCGGCACAAAGATCATCCATCGCCGCTCCGCCTCGCGCAGGGCGGCGATGTCTTTTCCAGGCCGCGCCTTGCCCTCTTCCACCCACCTCTACAGCAACCGCCGCTTCGTCGTCGGCGTGGCTCTGTTCTGCTGCCTCTTATGGGGCAGCGCGTTTCCGGCGGTGAAGGCGGGCTATGCGCTGCTGCATGTGGCCAAGTCCGACACCGGCGCCCAGATGCTGTTCGCCGGCTGGCGGTTCTTCGCGGCGGGGCTGATCCTGCTGGTTCTGGCGGTGGCGAGCCGCAGGCCGATCGCCGTGCCCCGCGCCCAGATCGGACGCCTTATGGGTCTGGGCGTTTTCCAGACGACCTTGCAGTACGTGTTCTTCTATATCGGCCTGGCCCACGCCACGGGCGTGAAGTCGTCGATCATGAACGCCACCGGCGCGTTCTTCGGCGTGGTGCTGGCCCATTTCCTGTTCCCCAATGACAAGCTGACGCCGCGCAAGGTGATGGGCTGTCTGCTGGGTTTCGCCGGCGTGCTGGCGGTGAACCTGGGCGGGAAGGGGTTCGACTTTGAGTTCAGTCTGCTGGGCGAGGGCTTTGTGGTCGCCGCCGCCTTCGTGCTGGCCGCCGGCTCGATCTGGGGCCGGGCGATCTCCCAGACGATCGACCCGATGGTGATGACGGGCTGGCAGCTGGCCATCGGCGGCGGCGTGCTCTTGGCGATCGGCGCGGTGGCGGGCGGCCATCTGGAAGCGTTCGACGCCCGCTCGCTGGCGCTGCTGGCCTATATGGCCGGGCTGTCGGCGGCCGCCTTTGCGCTGTGGAGCCTGCTGCTCAAGCACAACCCCGTGGGCCTGCTGGCGGTGTTCAACTTCCTGATCCCGGTGTTCGGGGTGCTGCTGTCGGCGTTGTTCCTGCGCGAGCCGGTGCTGGCCTGGAAGAACGCCGCCGCCTTGGCGCTGGTATGCGGGGGGATCGTGCTGGTCACGGGACGGGCGCGAAGCCGCCAGGGCTAAGGTTCCCGTAGCGACAAACGCCGTGTCATCCCGGAAGCCTCGAAGAGGCTATCCGGGACCCAGGGGGTGACAAGACGCCGTGCGGACCGCCCCTGGGTCCCGGCTCTCCGCTACGCTACGGCCGGGATGACACAGGGATAGCTGTCGCTACTCCACGCCCGCCACAGCCAGCAGGGCCGCCAGGCCCACCTGCATGCCCTTCAGGCTCTCGTCCTTGGTGACGTCGATCCACTCATCGAGCGCATGCGCCCGGCCGCCGCGGAAGCCCGCGCCGATGGTCAGGGCGGGCACGCCAAGGCTCATGGGGATGTTGGAGTCGGTCGAGCTGGCCTGATAGGTCGGCTTGTAGCCCAGGGCCTTCACCGCGCCGGCCGTCAGGGCGACGATCTGAGTGCTGTGCGGCGTGGCGCCGGCCGGGCGCTCGCCGATCACCTTGGCCTGGTAGCTGACCGCGCCGTTCTTGGTGGAGCGGGCGGCGTTCTCGCCGGCCACGGCCTTGTCGAAGATGCCGATCAGCGTCTGGTCCAGCTTGGCCAGTTCGGCCGCGCTTTCCGAGCGCATGTCGAACTCCATGAACACGTCGTGTGGGATCGAGTTCACCGAGGTGCCGCCGCCCGTCACACTGGCCGAATAGGTGGTCTTGGGGGTCTTGGGCGGCTCGATCGCGTAGAGGTCGGTCACCGCCTTGGCCATCGCCGCCATCGGATTGACGATGCCGAACGCGCCATAGCTGTGGCCGCCGGGCCCCGTGAAGGTCACGCGATAGCGCTTGGAGCCGGTGCCCTGGTCGACGATCTGGTCGGGATCGCCGCCGTCCATCGAGAAGAAGGACGTGATCCGGCCCTTGTAGGGGCCCTTGTTGAACAGATAGCGCACGCCGCGCAGGTCGCCGGGGCCTTCCTCGCCGACATTGCCGACGAAGAGAATGTCGGCCTTGGTCTTGATCCCGGCCGCATCCATGGCCCGGACATAGGCCAAGAGGGTCGACAGCGCGCGGGTGTCGTCGCCGATGCCCGGCGCCATCAGCTTGGTCCCCTCACGGCGCACCTTCACGTCGGTGCCTTCGGGGAAGACGGTGTCCAGGTGCGCGGCGATGACCACGAACGGGCCCTTGCCCTTGGTGGCCGTGCCCGGACGCACGCCCATGACATTGCCCTCGGCGTCCATCTCGACATTGGTCAGGCCGTGGGCCTTCAGCATCTCCAGATACGCCTTGGCGCGCTGCTCTTCCTTGAAGGGCGGGGCGGGGATCTCGGTCAGGGTGATGATGTCGGCGACGGTGCGGTCGAAGTCGGCGTCCAGCTTGGCGACGGCCTTCTTGAAGCCGGGCGAGGCGACGATCTTGGCGACGGCCTTGTCGGCGTCAGCGGCCTTGGGCGCGGCCATGGCGGGCGCGGCGACGAGGACGGCGGCCAGCGCGAGCAGGGAGGCAGTGTGGCGGAGCATGCGGCGAATCCTTGAGCTTCGCGCGCACCCTAAACCGTCATGCCGAGCAAAGCGAAGCTGGGTCCGAGCTTTCAAAATCCTCGTCATCCCGGAAGCCTCGTAGAGGCTATCCGGGACCCAGGGGGTGAAGAAACGCCGTGCAAGCCGCCCCTGGGTCCCGGCTCTTCCCCCGGCTTTCGCCGGGGTGCGGCCGGGATGACGATTGGCTTTTTAGACCTTCAAGACCGCCTCGCCGCCCACCCAGGGATCGCTGATCGAGTCCGCGCCGGTCTCGATCCGTCCGGCCAGACGACGCAGCCAGGTCGGCTCGCCCTCGAGACGCGCGGTGAGGTCGTACCAGCCCTGCTGGGTGGCGAAGGTCCGGGCCACGGTGTCGACGCTCGTGAAGTCCACCTGCCAGGGCTCCTGGCCCAGGATCTCCACGCGCACTTTGCGTGGCGACGGGCGCACGTTGCTGATCGTTAGCAAGAGGCCTTCGGGCGACGGGCGGGCGGCGATCTCGACGCCGACATTCTCGCCGGCCAATCGACGGTGGAAGCCGTTCGGACCCAGAACCCACAGATCATAGGCCCCGGCCGGCCAGACATCGGTCAGGTGCTTTTGCGGTCCCACCGTGTAGCGGCGAGGGACCTGGTCCAGGCAAAGGCGGTCATAGACGTGCAGCACGCCCGCCGCCTGGCCAGCGTTGCTGAACGTCAGGGCGAGGGCGCCGTCGGCGTAGCGTCCGTCCACCGCCAGCGCGTAGGGCAGGGCGCGCGAGGGGCGAGGGCCCTTGGCCTGGGGCGGCGCGACCACCGAGGCCGGCGTCGGCGGCTTGGCGCGGCCCAGCCTGGCGGCGCGGCCCGCCGGTTCGCGCGTGGCGGGCAGGGCGGGGAAGGGGTTGGTGTTGGGCGTCTTGAAGTCGAAGCAGGTCGTCAGGTCGCCGCACACCGCCCGGCGCCAGGGCGAGATATTGGGCTCCATCACGCCGAAACGCTGCTCCAGGAACCGCAGCACCGAGGTGTGATCGAAGACCTGGCTGTTGACCCATCCGCCCCGGCTCCAGGGCGAGATCACGTACAGCGGCACGCGCGGACCCAGGCCATAGGGGCGGCCCATCAGGTCGTCGCGCTCGGACTTGGCCTCGGTGGGATTGCGCACCCGGTGGTGCTCGGCGGCAAGGTCCACCGTCGAGGCGCCGAGCAGCTGGCCCGAGGCGTCGTACGACGGCGGGGCGGGCGGCGGGACGTGGTCGAAGAAGCCGTCGTTCTCGTCGAACATCACCAGGAACACCGTCCGCGCCCAGACCTTGGGATCGGCGGTCAGGGCGTCGATGACGCGGGCGGTGTAGTCCGCGCCCTGGGCGGGGCTGGAGGGGTTCGGATGCTCGGAGTCGGCGGCCGGGGCGATGATCCACGAGACCTGCGGCAGGCGGCCGTTCACGACGTCCTCGCGCAGCTTGTCCAGGTGCCAGGTCGACAGGCCCAGCTGCTTCAGGCGCGGGTTCGAGCCCGGCAGGTCCTTGTAGGCGTCGCGATAGGCCTTGAACCCCGCCAGCGGGTTGTCGGTGAAGTTGTCGGCCATATCCTGGTAGATGCGCCAGGAGACGCCGGCCTGCAGCAGCCGCTCGGGATAGGTGGTCCAGGTGTAGGACTCCTTGGCCCCGCCCTTTTCGGCGAAGTTGTCGTGGCTGTTGGAGATCGACGGACCGCCGGCCTTCCCCAGGCCGTCATTGGTCCCGGTCCACAAGAACAGGCGGTTGGTGTTGGTGCCGGTCTGGGTCGAGCAGTGATAGGCGTCGCAGAGGGTGAAGGCGTCGGCCAGGGCGAACTGGAACGGGATGTCGGCGCGCTGGAAATAGCCCATCGACCAGGGCTTCTTGGCGTCGGGCCAGCGGTCCATGCGGCCCTGGTCCCAGGCGTCCTGGGCGTCGGTCCAGCTGTGCGGCGTGCCCTCGACGCGCATGTGGGCGAAGGTCTGGGCGCTGTTCAGCGGGAAGGGCGCGAGCAGCTTGTCCTTGCTCCAGGCCTGGACGAAGACCGAGCTTTCCTTGCGTCCCGCCGCGTCGCGCACCGGGATCGGGAACCGGTCGCCAAAGCCGCGCACGCCGTTCAGCGTTCCGAAATAGTGATCAAAGCTGCGGTTCTCCTGCATCAGGATCACCACGTGCTCGACGTCCTGGATCGTTCCGCTGCGCACATCGGCGTCGATCGCCGCCGCCCGCGCCAGCGCCGGCGGCAGGGCCAGGGCGCCGAGGGCGGCCAGCAGGCTGCGGCGGTCGAGATGGGGCATGGCGGGACTCCGGTGAACTGCGGCCGGAGGTAGCATGCGGTGTTTGGCGGGCGTGTGACAGGGGGCTATCGCCCGGATGTCTCCGCGGTGTTCTGCGCGGCGTCACGCGCCTCCAGCGCCTTGCGGATGGCGTCATGCGCCGCCTTGTCCAGGGGGTGACCCGTGATCAGGGCGGCGCCCGCCAGCGTCAGGAGCGCGGGCACGACGGCGAAGCTGACCGAGAGCACGCCCAGCGCCAGCGGCGTATTTGCAGCCCCCAGGTCAGCCTTGAAGCCAAAGAGGTCCAGCGCGCTGACGGCGGCGAACACCGCGATGGCCGAGCCGATCTTCACCACCCCGCTCAGCAGGCCGAACATCAGGCCGCTGCGATCCACGCCGCTCCTGAGGCGCTCCTCGTCGCCCAGGTCGGCCATCATGGCGCGCAGCAGGATGGGCCCTGCGCTGTAGGGCAGGCCGGCCAGGGTCATGGTCACGATCCCCCAGGCCAGCCCCTCTGGCGCGATCAGCACGGAGAGCTGCGCCACGGCATAGGCCGCCGAAGCGATGGCCAAGGCGCGATGCTTGCCGATCGCCTGTCCAAGCCGCCCCCAGAGGGGCGCGCCCAGCAGGGCGCCGGTGAAGTAGAGCAGCAGCAGCAGGCCGGCTTCGGAACGGTCCCAGCCGCGAATGGCGTCGAAATAGAAGAAGAACAGCGTGCCGGCGATGACCGGACCCGTCCCCAGAAGAATGTCCGACACGAGCAAGCGCAGGATCGACGGCCGACGGATCAGATCCCAATAGTGACGCCAGGTGGTGGACGTTATGTTCGGCGGCGACGGCGGCTCGTGCACGGCGAACAGCGCCAGGAGAGCGGCCACAGGCAGGCTCAGCACCACGAACCAGCCCATCGCCCGCACGCCCTGCCCGTAGTCGAGCCCGAAGCCGAGCTTCATCAGCGGCGGCATGGCCAGCACGATCAGCATGCCCACGACGGTGAAGCCGTGCCACCAGCTGAACACGCGCGCGCGCTGCCCATATTCCGGCGCCAGCCTGGCCGCCCAGGTGACATGCGCCATGGTCGCCATGGACTGGCCCAGGAACCCCAACACCAGCCAGAACAGGATGTAGTTTCCGTCGATGCCCGGCCGCGCCATGAACAGCATCCAGACCGAAACGACGGCGATGGGCAGACCGGCGACGAGCCAGGGCTTGAACCGGCCAAAGCGCGTGTTGGTCCTGTCGATCAGGAACCCGAGGGTCGGATCCAGCCACAGGTCGAACAGGCGAACGACCCCGAAGGCCAGTCCGATCGCCGTCAGGCCAACGCCCAGATCCGTGGCGTAGTAGTTGGGCAGATAGACGACGACGGGCATGAGCATCGCCGCCACCGGAACGCAGGGCAGCGCAAAGGCCACCAGGCGCCAGGTTCCTAAGGGCCCTTGGCCGCTGTTTGCGCGCTCAGCGCGGATCGCCGCCACTCCCCTCAGTCAAACACGATCACCGATCGCGCCAGCTCGCCGCGCTTGAGCTCGTCGAACGCCGAGTTGACGTCCTCCAGCTTGATGCGGCGCGAGATCAGTTCGTCCAGCTTCAGCTTGCCCGACATGTAGAAGTCCACCAGGCGCGGCATGTCGACCGGGAAGCGGTTGGAGCCCATATAGCTGCCCTGGATGCGGCGCTCGCCCAGGAAGTCGACGCCGTGCAGCTCGATCTTGGTGCCGACCGGGATCATGCCGATGACATTGGCCGTGCCGCCCCGGCGCAGCATCCTGAACGAGGCCTCCGCCGTGGCCTTCAGGCCGATGGCCTCGAAGCTGTGGTGGACGCCGCCGCCGGTCAGCTCGACCACGGCCTTGGCGATGTCGTCGACTTGCGAGGCGTCGACCACGTCGGTGGCGCCGAAGGTCTTGGCCAGCTCCAGCTTCCCGGCCAGGCGGTCGATGGCGATGATCCGGCCCGCGCCCGCGATGGCCGCGCCGTTGATGGTGGCCAAACCGACGCCGCCGCAGCCGATCACGGCCACGGTCTCGCCGGGCCGGACATTGGAGGTGTGCATCACCGCGCCCACGCCGGTCATCACCGAGCAGCCGATCAGGGCGGCGCGGTCGAACGGCATGTCCTTGCGGATGGCCACGCACGCGTGCTCGTGCACCAGCATCATCTCGGCGAAGGACGACAGGTTCAGGAACTGGGCCATCGGGCCGGCGGCGCCGTTCAGGTCTTCCTTGAACAGGCGCGGGCTGTCGCTCTTGCTGCGGCGCGTCTCGGGGCTGATGCAGAGGTTCATATGCCCGGTCAGGCAGACCTCGCAGTGGCCGCAATAGGGGTTGAGGCAGGTGATGACGTGGTCGCCGACCTTGACGGTGCGCACCTCGCTGCCGACCGCCTCGACGATCCCGGCGCTCTCGTGGCCCAGCACGGCGGGCAGGGCGTGGGTGTAGGAGCCCTCGACGAAGTGCAGGTCGGAATGGCAGACGCCGGCGGCCTTGGTGCGGATCAGCACCTCGCGCGGGCCGGGCTTGCCGATGGCCACGGTCTCGATCTCGAGGGGTTTGCCCACCTCGCGCAGAACAGCGGCCTTCATGCTCGTCTCCCTCTTGTTTGAGGGGAGACTAGCGTTCCGTTCGGGCCGAACGGAAGGGCTATTCGAACAAATGTTTGGGCGTGTGAGCCCTTAAGCGGCCAGCGCTTCGACCGGGCGCTCGGGCAGGATGCGGCTGACGGCCAGCAGGATGGTCATCGAGCCTTCGCCCGAGGTGATCACCGCCGACACCAGCGGCGAGTCCTCGCCGTCACCCAGGCTGGGCGGCGGGTTGATCTGGTCGGACTCGACGATGAAGCTGTCGCAGACCGCGTCGACCAGCATGCCGGCGACGTCGTTCTGGTTCTCGACCACGATGATGACCTGACGCTCACCGTCGATCGCCACGCCCTTGCCCAGGCGTTGCGACAGGTCGATGACCGGCATCACCTGGCCCCGCAGATTGATCACGCCGCGCACGAAGGGCGGCGCGTCGGGCAGGGGGGTCGGGGGGGTGACGCCGCGGATTTCGCGCACAGCGCTCACGGGCACGCAATAGGTCTGGGCGCCAACCTCGAACGACAGGACCTGAAGGGCCTGGCCTTGGGCGTACGACACGATGCTGGTCATGGCTGTCTCCGTGCGCGCGAAGGCCGCAGGAGACCTTCGATGGCTCCACCCTGTCGTAAAAAGATAAACAAACCGGTTCTGGTCAGGGTTGATGAATTCTGTTCAGCCGCCGTTCAGGCTGGAAATCCGATCGTCCCTTCAACGCTTGAAACGACGCATTGGGCGACGCGGCGGAGACCGAAGGAGGCCGGCATGGCCAGCAAGATGTTCAAGACGGTCGGACGCGTCGCCGCCGGCGTGGCCGCCCTGTCGATCGCCGCCGCCGCGACCACGGCCTCGGCGGACTCGCGCCATCATCGCCACAAGCGCGACAAGGGCGGCGACGTCGCCGCCGCCGCGATCACCGCCGGCGTCATCGGCCTGGTCATCGGCGCGGCCATCGCCGACGACGGCCATCGCGACGACCGCTACTATGACCGCCGCTACGCCCCGCCGCCGCCCCCGCCCCCGCCGCGCTACGGCCATGGGTACGGCTATGGCTACGATTACGACTATGCGCCGCGCCCCTACTACGGCGACCGCGAGTGCTGGACGACGCGGGAGTACAATCGTCGGAGCGGCTCGTACTACGAGCGGACCGTCTGCCGCTAACCTGGTCCACAAGATCAGATCGCCGTTGTGAGCCGGCGATCTGTGCGGTGTCGACCGCCCCGTCGACACCGACCCGGCCCCGAGGTCCCCCGACCTCGGGGCTTTTCTTGCTCAGGAGCGCGGCATGAAAAACAGGACTCGACTCGCGCGCGGAATGAGAACAAAAAAGGAACATAACTGCGAACCGACGGAGGGTCCGACATGTCGCCGCTCGCCAATTCCGCCTTTGCCAATCCCACTTTTGACAGCCCGTTCAACCCGGGTCTGAGACTGACCGAGGATCGCCTGGATATCGCCGAGGCCGTGCTGGCCGGCGCCTGGCGCACGCTGCGCGCGGCGGGGTTCGGCGAGGCCGAGGTCCAGGCGCTGTTCGACCAGATCGCCGATCGTCCCGAGGACTTGGCGCGGCGGCTTCGCAAAATGGCCAACGCCGGGAGCTGAGGCGACACATCCAAAGTGAAGATTGGGCCGTAGCGGTATTGATCCGACCGCTAGGCCCCTCTTTCCGGTGTGCCCTCATGGGACGCCAGGGCGGTCGGAACCGCCGCCCGTCCGCCTTCCGTCCCCAAGCGCGGCGGATGCGCCGCGGAGCCTCCCCTGACACCCCCGAGTTTCGGCGGGAGGCTCCGATGGCTCAGCCTGCGAGCGGGCCTTTAGTGCGCCGAGTGGTTATAGGGCGTCTGAGACGCGGAGGGCGGCGTCGGGGGCGCGGCCGGGGTCGGGGCGGCCGGCGCCTGCTGGGCCGGCTGCGGCGTCGGCGCGGGGCGGCGGAACTTCAGGCTGCGGCCCTGGAACTCAGCGCCCGGCTCCATGGCCAGTTGCTCGTGCGTGATGTCGCCGTCGACGCGGGCGGTGCCATAAAGGCGCACGCTCTGGGCGGTGACCGCGCCGATCACCATGCCGTGGATCTCCATGGCCTGGGCGACGACCGCGCCCTCGATGCGGGCGTTGGGGCCGACGATCAGCTTGCCGACCTTCACATCGCCCATCACGACACAGTCCAGATGCACCTCGATGTCGCCCACGACGTCGCCGCGGATCGTCAGGCCCTGAGCGATCAGCGAGGCGGGCTTGGGCCGGGCCGGGGCGGGCGCGGGCTGGGGCTGGGCGACTTGCGGCGTTGCGGCGCGCTGCGGCTCCAGCGGAGTCAGGGCCAGCTTCGCGGGAGTCTCTTTCTTCTTGGCGAACATCGGCGGCGACCTTGTCTCAAAATGGGCGTTTGGAAGACCCAGGCAGCAAGATCGGGGCCGTTTTCCGGCATTGTCCAGTCCGGGGCTCCATCCTGGGCTTAAGGGGCGGGCGCCGCTGGGCGCGTCGCCTTGATTTGATCCGCATAACGTTATGCGTTATAAGGGGGCGAGGATGATCCGGAGTTTCGCCGACCGCGAGACCGAGCGCATCTGGGGTGGCGGCCGCTCTCGACGCCTGCCCGCCGATATTCAGGCGGCGGCCTTGCGGAAGCTCCGCGTGCTCAACCGGGTGGTGCGCCTGGACCAGTTGCGGGCGCCGCCGGGTAATCGGCTCGAAGCGCTTCGGGGCGATCGCGCGGGCCAGCATTCGATCCGGATCAACGACCAATGGCGGATCTGCTTCCGCTGGCGCGACGAAGGAGCCGAGGATGTCGAGATCTGCGACTACCATTGAGATCGATCCGGCGGATTGGCTGCACAATCCCACGCCGGGCGACATCCTGCTGGAGGAGTTCCTCAAACCAGCTGGCATGAGCCAGACGGCTTTGGCGCGTGCGATCGGGGTGCCGCCGCGCCGGATCAACGAGATCGTGCTGGGCAAGCGCGCCGTGACCGCCGATACCGACCTTCGGCTCGCGCGCTACTGGGGCCTGTCGGAGGGCTTCTGGCTGCACCTGCAGATGGACTTCGACCTGATGGAGCAGCGCCGGAAGATGGGTGCGGCGCTGGAGAAGATCACGCCCAGGGCGGCTTAGCGACGCATCGCTCAGCGTTCGCGGCGACTAGAGGTTTTGTGGCCCGGCGACAGTTCGCCGGGACGCCCTGCTGTTCACCGATCAGGGCCTACCATTGACCGAGCCGGGGTGGACGAGCGTGCAGCGAACGGGTCAACCGACGCCATGACCAGCCCATCCCTCAGTCAACGCAACGTTGCGCCCGACGCAGTTCCTTTTATCCCCGCCTTGGTGATCGCAACGGCGCGTCGATAGCCCGATCCACAATTGCGGCCGGTCCCTCCAAGCTCTGGATAACCAAAAGAATGCTGAAGAAAATTTCCGCCGCTATCGGCCTGATTGCGATCATGGGCGGCCTTGCCCATAGCGCAAACGCCCAGACGACGCAGGTCGCAGACGCCGACAGCAAGACCGCCGCCATTGAACGCCTAGTCCAAAGCGAGATGGCGTCCCGCCGTATTCCGGGGCTCCAGCTGGCGATCGTGAAAAACGGCAAAGTCATCTTCAAGGGCGCCTACGGCCAGTCCGACCTCGAGACCGCCAAGCCTGTCACGGACCGCACGGTTTTCGGGATCAATTCGATCAGCAAGGCCTTCACCGGCGTTGCGGCTATGCAGCTTGTCGAGGCCGGAAAACTCGATCTCGACGCCTCGGTGACGCAATATCTCCAAGAGCTTCCGCCGGCGTGGAAACCGATCACGGTCCGCCAGATCCTGACGCACACGTCAGGCCTGCCCGAGATCATCGACGACAACACCCGGCTGATCGACGGCGCCGAGCCCGACGCCGCCTGGGCGAGGGTGCAGGAACTCCCCCTGAGATATGCGCCCGGCACGCAGTATGCCTACAACCAGACCGGCTATGCCCTGATGGGCAAGATCATCGAGAAGCTCTCGGGCAAGCGCTTCGTGGATGTCGTTGGCGAGGGGCAGTTCAAAGCGGCGGGCATGGCGCAAGCCCGCTTTGGAAACACGGCCGACACCGTGCCTGAGCTGGCCCGGCTCTACACCTATCTGACGCTGCAGATCACGGACATGAGGACCGTCGGCGTCGAGCGCAGCGAGACCCCGCTTGCGCGCCAGGAGGTGTGGCCGGCCTACATGCATCCCACCGCAGGCGTTCAGGCCACGGCCACAGACCTAGCCGCATGGGTTATCGCGCTACAGAAGCGCAAATTGGTCAGCGAAAAGGGCCTCCAGCAGCTCTGGACGCCGCAGCAACTGCCCGACGGCAGCTATCGCGGCTTCAACAAGACCATCAACGGCTATGGACTGGGCTGGCCGGTCATTCGCCGCGCGGAACACCCCGCCATCACGCCCACGGGCGGCAATCGCGCGGCCATCTTCATCTACCCCAAGGATGACCTTACGGTGATCGTCCTGACGAACCTGCTGGGCGCCTCGCCCCACAGTTTTGTCGACAAGATTGCGGCGCAATACATCCCCGATCTCGCCGTCGAAAACTGACGATAGCGTCTCGTCGCGAGGGCGCCGTCAGTCTGGCGCCCGGCGGCGGGACCCTTCAGGTTTCGGTTCCCGCCGCCAAAGCAAAACGCCCGCCTCTTGCGAGACGGGCGTTTGAAAATCGCGGTGGGAGGTTGCTCCCCCTTACGCCACCTTCACCCGCGCGGCGCTCTCCGGAAGATCCGTGCCGAACGCGCGCTGGAAGAACTCGGCCACCGTCGGGCGTTCCAGCTCGTCGCACTTGTTCAGGAAGGTCAGGCGGAAGGCCAGCGCCACGTCGTGATCGAAGATCTCGGCGTTCTGAGCCCAGGTGATCACCGTGCGCGGGCTCATGACCGTCGAGATGTCGCCGTTCATGAAGGCGTTGCGGGTCATGTCGGCGACGCGGACCATGGCCGAGATCGTGCGCTTGCCCTCGACGCTGTCAAAGCCGGGGTTCTTGGCCAGCACGATGGCGGCTTCGACGTCGTGCTCGAGATAGTTCAGCGTCGTGACGATCGACCAGCGGTCCATCTGGCCTTGGTTGATCTGCTGGGTGCCGTGATAGAGGCCCGTGGTGTCGCCCAGACCGATGGTGTTGGTCGTGGCGAACAGGCGGAAATACGGATTGGCGCGGATGACGCGGTTCTGGTCCAGCAGGGTCAGCTTGCCGCCGGCTTCCAGCACGCGCTGGATCACGAACATCACGTCGGGGCGGCCCGCGTCATATTCGTCGAACACCAGGGCGACGGGGCGCTGCAGGGTCCAGGGCAGGATGCCTTCGCGGAACTCGGTGATCTGCTTGCCGTCCTTCAGGACGATGGCGTCCTTGCCGACGAGGTCGATCCGGCTGACGTGGCTGTCGAGGTTCACGCGAACCAGCGGCCAGTTCAGGCGCGCGGCGATCTGCTCGATGTGGGTCGACTTGCCCGTGCCGTGATAGCCCTGGACCATCACGCGGCGATCATAGGCGAAGCCCGCGCAGATGGCCTTGGTCGTCTGCGGGTCGAAGCGATAGGCCGGGTCGATGTCCGGCACATGGCTGTCGCGGTGGCTGAAGGCCGGAACCTTCATGTCGCTGTCGACGCCGAACGCGTCGCGCAGCGTCACCCACTTATCGGGGACCAGGGTGATCAGCGGATCGGCGGCGGAGCTGGTTTCGGCGAACTCGGGCATGCTTCCGGCTTACCGCCTTGGACCCGCCCGTTTCAAATGGAAATCCGCTCAAAGCGGGGGTTGGCGTTCACTTTCCTGGCGAGGGCGGGCTTCCCCGCGGGGAAGGCGGAGAAGCCGAACAGAGTTGCGCCGGGCGTGATTCCAGCGTGATCGCCTTGCCAGATCCGAACGCCGCTCCAGATAAATATTGAGAGCGTCTTCGAGCGCACGCCCCCGCGCGGCGGCCGATGCGGTTTGAATGTCGTTCCGTACCCGTGACCGCCATCAGCCACGAAGGAGCGCGCTGCTTGTATCGTCTGGACGTTCGGAGACTCTTCGCCGCGGCCGGTCGCGAGATCGGGGTGGCCTCCGCCCTGCTGATCGTGGCGCTCGGGGCCTGGGGCTTTGTGGGGATCGCTGACGAGGTGGTCGAGGGCGAGGCCCATGCCCTGGACCTGGCGGTGTTGCAGGCCCTGCGTGTGGGGGGGCAGCCCAACGCGCTGGTCGGCCCCGAATGGCTGCATGTCGCCGCGGTCGACATCACCGCGCTCGGCTCAGTGGCGGTGCTGACCCTGCTGATCCTGGCGGCCTTCGCGTTGCTGGGGTCGCTGAAGCGCTGGACCGAGGCGTGGCTGCTGGCGCTGGGCGCGCTGAGCGGGGTGACCGTGAGCCAAGGCCTGAAGGCGGTGTTCGGCCGCGAGCGTCCCGACGAGGCCTATCGCGTGGTCGAGGCGGTCAACGCCAGCTTCCCGTCCGGCCACGCGATGCTTTCGGCGGTAGTGTTCCTGACCCTGGGCGTGCTGGCGGCGCGCTTTTCCGAGCGACGCCGGGTCAAGATCCTGGCGGTCAGCGCCGCCGTGGTGGTCAGCCTGCTGGTCGGCGCCAGCCGGATCTATCTGGGCGTCCACTGGGTCAGCGACGTGCTGGCCGGCTGGAGCGTGGGCGCGGCCTGGGCGATGCTGTGCTGGCTGGTGGCCTATCTGGTCGAGCGGCGGTTCAGGCCGTCTTCGGCTTCGGACGCCACCTGAGCTCCAGCATCGTCCAGACCGCGCCGGCGAAGTCGCCCAGCCCCACCGCCAGCCAGGCCTTGGGCAGCCAGTCCAGCAGAACGAACGCGCCGATGATCACCAGCGAGAGCACCCGCAGAACTACCGAGGCGCGCATATAGGTGCGTTGGCCGGTCCAGCCGGCGACGTGGTAGCCCATGGCGTAGGCGAGCAGCAGCAGGCCGCAGAACCGCACCCAGGGCAGGGCGGAGGCGTCGACGGGCGAATCCAGCAGGCCCAGAACGGCGGTCGGCTGGATGGCCAGGGCCAGTCCCGCCGTAGACAGCACACCGCCCCAGAACCAGATGCTCCACGGCTTGCCGAACGGCACCGGCGTCACCGGCGTCGGCGGTTCGGTGGGCGCGCGCCACGCCGGATCGCTGACTGTCATCGTGTAGGTCCCGCCCCCTGTTTCGGCGCGGGAGAATGGCCCATTCGCCTAGCGCGCGGCAAGGGATGGCTTGATCACCGCGTCCGAAGCCACTCCCTAAGCAGGGCCGGGCGGGCTAGAACACCCTCATGCTCACCGCCCTGCTTGGCCTCGCGCCGATCGTCATCGCCCTTTTGACCCTGTCGGCCATCTTCTCGGCCGCCGAGACGTCGATGACCGGCGCCAGCCGCGCGCGGATGCACCAGTTGGAGCGCGAGGGCGACCGGCCCGCCAAGCGGGTCAACAAGCTCTTGTCCGACCAGGAGACGATGATCGGGGCGGTGCTGCTGGGCAACAACCTGATCAACATCCTGGCCTCGGCCCTGGCGACCCAGGTGCTGACCACCCTGATCCCCGGCCCCTGGGGCGTGGCGGTGGCCACGGCGGCGATGACGGTTCTGATCCTGATCTTCGCCGAGGTGCTGCCCAAGACCCTGGCCATCGTCCGCTCGGACGACGTGGCGCGGGCCCTGTCGGCGCCGACCCTGTTCATCGTGCGGCTGTTTGGCCCCATCATCTACGCGATCCAGTGGATCGTGCGCCGCACGCTGCGGGTGTTCGGCGTCAAGCTGGACATGGCCGTCGACGTGCTGGCGGCCCACGAGGAGATCCGCGGCGCGGTCGACTACCACCACTCTGAAGGTCTGGTTGAGACCGACGACCGCCGCATGCTGGGCGGGGTGCTGGACCTGTCGGACATGGACGTCTCGGAGATCATGGTCCACCGCAAGTCGATGGTGCTGCTGGATGCGGGCCTTCCCGCCCGCGAGCTGGTCGACGCGGTGCTGGAGGCCCAGCACACCCGCATTCCGCTCTATCGCGACCAGCCCGACAACATCGTCGGCGTGCTGCACGCCCGCGATCTGCTGAAGGCCCTGGCCGAATGCCCGACGGGCGTCGAAGGCCTCGACATCGCCGCCATCCTGCGCGAGCCGTGGTTCATCCCCGACGCCACCAACCTGAAGGACCAGCTGAACGCCTTCCTCAAGCGCAAGAACCATTTCGCCCTGGTCGTCGACGAGTACGGCGCGCTGCAGGGCCTGGTGACCCTCGAAGACATCCTTGAGGAGATCGTCGGCGAGATCGAGGACGAGCATGACACCACCCTGGATGGGGTGCGCCGCCAGGCCGACGGCTCGGTCAATGTCGACGGCCATGTCACGGTGCGCGACCTCAACCGCGCCATGGACTGGCGGCTGCCCGAGGGTGAGGCGGTCACCATCGCCGGCCTTGTGATCCACGAGGCTCAGATGATCCCCGAGCCGGGCCAGACCTTCATCTTCTACCGGCACCGTTTCCAGGTGCTGCGCCGGCAGCGCAACCAGATCACCGCGCTGCGGATCAGCGCGCGACTGGACGACGACAGCGACGCTTAGCGTCCATCGGCTCACCTCTGGCGCAACCGAGCGCCGGGCGGTGCGCCGAGCGCCCTCAAGAATCCGCGGCCGGTTCTGCGCAAGCGGCGGTTCGGAGGTCTATCCGCCGCCGGCCTTTGGAAAGAGGACTTGCGGTCGAGCTATCCGGCGGGGTCGAGCTGACCTATGATGTTTCCGGCCTCATCCGCCACATGGCGTCGCCTTTGCGCGCCTTGGAGCTCTGATCCATGAAGACACTCTCGTCCCTGAAGGTTTTGGTCGTCGAAGACGAGGCCTTGGTCTCGATGCTGGTCGAGGACATGTTGAGCGATCTGGGCTGCACCATCGTTGGCCCCGCCGCCGAGATCGAAGAGGCGCTGCGCCTGGCCGGCGCGGCCGAGATCGACGCGGCCCTGCTGGACGTGAACCTGGGCGGCCGTCCGATCTTCCCGGTCGCCGACGCCCTGAAGGCCCGCGGCGTGCCGTTCGCCTTCGCCAGCGGCTATGGCGAGGCGGGTCTGACCGAGGATCACAGAGGGTCCACCGTGCTGCAGAAGCCTTTCCGCGAGGCTGATCTGCGCCGCGTTCTCGAAGGGCTGGTCGCGCAGATCGCCTGACGAGCCGGTCTCTTCGCCAAGGGAGCGGGGAGGGCTCTTGCCGCCTTGTTGGGCGTCTCGCGCCGCGCCTCCGCCGGCGCGCTCCGTCATCGGGCGTCGAAGAGGCGCCTCGGAATTGGGCAGCGCGGCTAACCTGTTGGGCAATACGGTCTGACGGTCCGAAGGGCAGGCGCCGGCGTCGGACCGCAAAAAGGGTCGAAACGCACCGAGCGAGCGGGTGTTTTCGGATAGCGTCGGCATGTGAGATGGAAGATTTTGCCCCTTTCGCCGGGTGTCGCTCTAGGTCACCTGGGTCAAGGTCGGCAAGAATCTTCTATTCTCGACGGAAAAGCGCCAGATACGTGACTTTTTGGTAACGCAGCGCCTTCAACCCGTCCGAATTTGGCCATGATCGCTTCTAGCGCGGCCGAAAGGCTTTAACGTCAGTTTTGAGGAATGGCCCTCTTTGCTCCCGCGCGCGGCTGGCGTGACGGGCGCGCGTACTTTTGAGGACAACAAAAACATGGCGTTGAAAACCAAGGTTCTCCTGGCGACGACGATGCTGGGAAGCCTCACGGCTTTCGCTCCGGCCCTCGCCCTGGCGCAGACTGCGCCGGCGGCCCCGGCTCAGGAAGCGGCGACCGTTGAGGAAGTCGTGGTCACCGGCTCGCGTATCCGCCGCGACCCGACCAACTCCCCGACCCCGCTGATCCAGGTCAGCCGCGACGACGTCGTGTCGACCGGTCAAGCCAGCGTTATCGACGTCCTGGCCGACATCCCCGCTCTGTCGGGTTCGCTGGTGCCGGAAGACACCACTGGCGCGGGCCTGAACGACGGTGGTCTGTCGCTGCTGAACCTGCGCGACCTGGGCACCGGCCGCACGCTGACCCTGGTTGACGGCCGTCGCCACGTCGGCTCGAACGGCGCTGGCCTGTCGGTCGACGTTGACACCATTCCGCGCCTGCTGATCCAGAACGTTGAAGTCATCACCGGCTCGAACTCGGCCCTCTACGGCGCCGACGCCGTCTCGGGCGTGGTCAACTTCGTTCTGCGCAAGAACTTCGACGGTCTGGAAGTCGACGGCACCGTCGCCCAGATCAACCAGGACGGCCAGCTGAACCGCCGTCTGTCGGCCCTGGCCGGCCGCAACTTCTTCGATGGCCGTCTGAACGTCTATGCGTCGGCCGAGTACGAGAAGAACGACGAAGTCCGCGACAGCCAGGTCGACTGGCGCAAGAAGGCCTGGGTCCTGCTGAACCGCGACAGCGACGTCGCCAACAACCAGCCCGACGGCGTTCTGGACAACATCCTGATCAGCGACGCGCGCACGCTGTCGATCGGTCCGGTGGGCGGCATCACCGTCCTGGCTAACTCCCTGCGTCCGTCGGACCTGAACGATCCGGATATCCCGTTCCAAAGCTGCTCTGCGGCGATCGCCCCGATGAGCGCGAACTGCTTCGCGATCGAGCCGGGCAACTCGTTCATCTACGATCAGGCGGGCGCCGCCCGTAACCCGTCGTTCGGCACCTACCGCGACGAGAACGGCTTCCAGCGCGTCACCAACATCGGCGGCGACGGCCTGAACCCGAACACCGACTTCAGCCAGGGCAGCCGTCTGCCGCGCTCGGTGAACTACCGCTTCCAGGGCGGCGTCAACTTCGACGTCACCGAAGACCTGCAGTTCTTCACCGAAGCCAAGTACGTCAAGGAAGAGACCTTCGACGAAGGTCAGCAGACCTTCTTCGACATCGGCATCCTGCCGGTCGCGGCCGGCGTGAACCCCTCGTGGTTCTCGAACAGCTCGTTCAACATCGGCCTGGACAACGCCTATCTGCCGACCAACGTGCGTAACGCCATCCTGGCCAACACGCGCACGCCGATCACGGCCTTCAATACGACGACCGGCGCGATCACGACGACCCCGACCATCTCGGACGTCCGTGCGCGTCACAGCCTGTTCGGCCCGGCGCGCAGCCAGCTGAACGAAAAGGAACTGAAGCGCTTCGTCGCCGGCTTCCGCGGCAGCAAGGACGACTTCGGCTTCATCCACAAGTTGTCGTTAGAGCTGGGCTACACCTACGGCGAGCTGAAGAACAAGAACTTCGAGCGGGGCGTGGATGCGCCGCGCTACAAGTTCGCCGCCGACGCCGTCGTGGACACCGCCGGCATCGTCAACGGCAAGCCGGGCGAGATCGTCTGCCGCGTCCAGGTCCTGGACAAGCAAGGCGCCACCATCCGCGACGACGCCCGTTCGAGCCGTGACGGCCGGACGGTGAACTACGCCAAGGGCACCAAGGCCTACGAAGAGATCACCAACTGTAAGCCGTTCCGCGTGTTCGGCCCGGGTGGCATGACTCAAGACGCCGCGAACTATCTGCTGGCCGAGATCAACGTCCAGGAAAAGAACGTCCAGCAAGACGCCCTCGGCTTCGTGTCGGGCGAACTGTGGGACTTCTGGGGCGCTGGCCGTATCGGTCTGGCCGTGGGCGCCGAATGGCGTCGTGAAGAAACCGAAGCGATCGGCCGTTCGTCCTCGACCGGCGACCGTATCCTGTTCATGAACACGGGTCCGGACTTCCCGACCTCGTCGTACGAGACCAAGGAATACTTCGGCGAATTCCGTCTGCCGCTGCTGCGTGACCTGCCGTTCGCCAAGAGCGTGGAAATCGGCGCCGCTTACCGGAACTCGGAATACACCACGATCGGCAAGACCGAGACGTACAACTTCAACCTGCTGTGGCGCCCGATCCAGGACGTCATGTTCCGGGCCACCTCGGGTAAGTCGGTGCGTGCGCCGACCCTGGGTGAGACCTTCCGTCCGCCGACCCAGACCTTCGCCACGATCACCGATCCGTGCGACGCTCGCGTCCTGATCAACCTGACCGACGCCAAGATCAAGGCGAATCGTGAGAAGAACTGCGCCGCCCTGGGCATCCCGGCCGGCACGAACATCATCTACACGAGCTCTGTGGCCGGTAAGAACGCGGGCAACCCGTTCCTGAAACCCGAAGAATCGTACTCGGTCACCGCGTCGCTGATCATCACGCCGCGCTTCTGGCCGAAGTCGACCTTCGTGTTCGACTACTATGATATCGAGATCAAGGACGTGATCGCCGCGGTCACCGCGCAAACGGCGGCCAACCAGTGCGTCAACGGTGACGTGCTGAACGCCGGCATCTGCTCGACGATTACGCGGATCGGCGGTACCGCCTCGGGCACCACGCCGGCCTACGGCATGATCGACTTCATCCAAGGCTCGGTGAACTACGCCCGGTCGACCAACCGCGGCATCGACTTCCAGTTCCTGTACCGCACCGATGTCCAAGACATCATCGGCAAGGACTGGGGTCGTCTGAACTATCGTCTGGCCGGCAACTACCTGTTCGAACAGCACGACTTCACCAACATCTCGAACCCGAACGAGCACGTCGACTTCGAGACGGGCCTTGGCCTGCCCCGCGTTCGTTTCTCGTCGCGCCTCAGCTGGGAAGTGAACGACAAGCTGGCGGTCACCTGGAACGCCGACTGGCAAGCCTCGCAGTGGTTGAGCAACGGCACGCGTCCGTTCGATATCGACGACGCCAAGATCGACCCGGATAACCGCGACCTCCGTTACTACAGCACGCGTCCGTTCGTGCAGCACGACTTCACCGTGACTTACGCGCCGCGTGAGCACCTGGTGCTGCGTGGCGGCGTGGTCAACGCGTTCGACCGTGAGCCGGATCGTTGGCTGGGCAACTCGACGAGCGACAACTTCGACCTCTTCGGTCGTCGTTTCTTCCTCGGCTTCAACTACAAGATGTAAGCCGAGACCTTCGGGTCAAAGCGGAAAGGGGCGGTCTTCGGACCGCCCCTTTTTCTTTGCCGATAGGGCGCGAAAAAGCCGCCGCCGACGGGCGGCGGCGGCATGTTCGAGGCGTTAGCGGGGCTCAGTCCAGGTCGCGCGGGCCGAACGAGCGCGGCAGCAGGTCCCAGAACGCCACCCGCTCGGTGGGCTTGCCACCCTGCACCGAGATGATCTCGCAGGTCTCGCCGGCGAATTCGGCGATGCGCTGGCGGCACCCGCCGCAGGGCTGGACCACAGCGTCCGAGCCGGCGGCGATCAGCACCTTGTCGATGCGGCGCGCGCCGGCGGCCGTGATCATCGCTCCGATCGCCGTCTGTTCGGCGCAGGTGCCCTGCGGATAGGCGGCGTTCTCGACATTGACGCCGTAGTGGACCGCCCCGGTCTCGTCGATGACCGCCGCCGCCACCGTGAACTTCGAATAGCGGGCGTAGGCTCGCGACAGCAGCGGCGGCAGCGCGGCGGCGATCTCGTCCTCAACAGCTTTAGAAACGGTGTCGGCGTTCATCGGTGTTCCTGCCCTCCGGCAAGATCGCGCCGGGGTCAGAGCGTGACGCCGAAAGTGGGAACCGGTTTCGGCGCGAGTCACGCTCTAAGTGTTTGATTTAGAGCCTCGTTATCGCGTCAAAACGATTCCGTTTTTGACGCGCGAGGCTCTAGAGGCAATCAGCCACCACGTCGCCGCGCAAGCAGAAAGTAAGTCTGAACTTACCTTTTGCGCGATCTTATGCGTCTCCGGGCGCCGATGCGTGGATCGACAGCGCGTGCACCGGCCCCGCCAGTTCTTCGGCCAGGGCGTGCATCACCATTCGCTGGCGCATCACCCGCGTCTTGCCCGCGAAGGCCTGCGACTCGATCCGCAGGTTGAAGTGGCTTTCGCCCGCGCCCGTGTGGCCCGCATGGCCATGATGCCGGTCGCTGTCATCGACCAGTTCTAGGGCGGACGGTGAAAAAGCCGCTTCCAACTTGCGGCGGATGGTCTCGGCGACGGCGCCCATCATACGTCTCTTGCTTGTCAATCCTTGAACGCAAATAGCGCGGCCTTACTCTAGACGCCATGAACCGGCCGTTCGAGTACCGTCCCAAATTTTACGACATCCGGGTCCGGCCCCCCAAGGAGGGCGAGGAGGATCCGGCGCACGATGTCCTGGGCCTCAAGCCCGGCGAGAAGCGCTGCGACCATCCCGACTGTCGCCTGGCCGGATCGGCCAAGGCGCCGAAGTCGCGCGACATGCCGGGCGACCACTACTGGTTCTGTCAGCGGCACGCGGCCGAGTACAACAAGAACTGGAACTTCTACGCCGGCATGAGCGAGGCCCAGATCCGGGCCGAGCAGGAGAGCGAGCGGATGACCGGCGGTCGTCCGACCTGGAGCTTCAAGGCCGACGCCAATTCGCGCGAGGCCGCCGCCATGGCCGCCCGCGACGCGCGCCACTTCGCCGACCCCTTCGGCGTCTTCCGCGCCCAGCAGCGCCGGGCCGAGGCCGAGCGTTCGGCGGCCGAGCGCCGTCTAGGCAAGCTGGAGCGCCAGGCCCTGGCCGACCTCGACCTTGAGGCCACGGCCGACAGCGCCGCGATCCGGGCGCGCTACAAGGAACTGCTCAAGCGCTGCCACCCCGACGCCAACGGCGGCGACCGCAGCGCCGAGCACAAGCTGCAGCGCGTGATCAAGGCCTATAAGCAGCTGCAGAAGTCGGGGATGGTGTAGCCACCCCGTGTCATCCCGGGCGGCAAAGCCGACCCGGGACCCAGGGGGTGACAAGGCGCTGTGCGGACCGCCACTGGGTCCCGGCTCTACAGCCCGCTGCGCGGTCTTCCGGCCGGGATGACACCGCGTCTTGGATTGTCGGGTTGAGAGGGTTCCCTCGAAACCCGACAGGCTCCTAGACCGCGCCTTCCTCAACCAGGAACGCCTTCAGCGCCGCGCGATCGACGTCCTTGGCGACGAACGCATCGCCGATGCCGCGCGCCAGCACGAAGGTCAGCTTGCCGCCTTCGGCCTTCTTGTCCTGGCCGCAGTGAGCGATCAGGGCGTCGGCGCTGAAGGGCTCGGGGCGCACATCGGCCAGCGTGGTCGGCAGGCCGGCGGCCTTGATGGCCGCCTGCGCGCGCACCGCGTCCTGGCTGGGGCAGAGGCCGAGCCTAGCCGAGAAGCGGAACGCCTGGGCCATGCCCACCCCGACGGCCTCACCGTGCTTGAGAGCGTCGCCAAAGCCCATCTCGGCCTCGATGGCGTGACCGAAGGTATGGCCGAGATTCAAGAGCGCGCGGCGTCCGGCTTCCTTTTCGTCCTCGGCGACGATCTCGGCCTTCATCTCGACGCTGCGGCCGACGGCGCGCACCAGGGCGTCGATGTCGCGATCCAGCACCGCCTGGACGTTGGTCTCCAGCCATTCGAAGAAGGAAAAGTCGCCCAGGAGCCCGTACTTGATGATCTCGGCATAGCCGCAGGCCAGCTCGCGGGCGGGCAGGGTGGCCAGCACATCGAGGTCGGCCAGAACCAGGCGCGGCTGGTGGAAGGCCCCGATCAGGTTCTTGCCGCGCGGGGTGTCGATGGCGGTCTTGCCGCCCACCGAGCTGTCGACCTGGGCCAGCAGGGTGGTCGGGACCTGCACGAAGTCGATGCCGCGCTTGTAGATCGCCGCCGCAAAGCCGGCGAGGTCGCCCACGACGCCGCCGCCCAGGGCCACGATCTGGTCGCCGCGCTCCAGGTTCAGGGCCAGCAGGCGGTCCGACAGATCGGCCAGGCCCTCAAAGCTCTTGCTCTCCTCGCCGGGCGCGATGGTGATGACGTCCACGGTGATCCCGGCGCCTTGCAGCGCGGCGGAGAGACGCTGGCCGTGATGGGCGCCGACATGGGCGTCGGTGACGACGGCGACGCGCTTGCGCTTGCCCAGCACGGCGGCGACACGCTCGCCGGCCTGATCCAGCAGGCCAGGCCCGATGACGACGTCATAGGCGCGCTCGCCCAGGCCCACGGGGACGGTGCGGATCATGCGAACTCCTTAAGCGTGGGCCTGACGCAGCGCCGTCAGAATGGCCTCGACCGCCACCATGTGCGGGGTGTCGCCGGTCTCGACATGGACTTGCGCCTCGGCATAGGCCGGATAGCGGGCTTCGGCGAGCTCGGTCAGCACCTTCACCGGGTCCTTGCCGCGCACCAGCGGGCGGTTGTCCTTGCGCGAGACGCGGCGGGCCAGGAGCTCGACATCGGCCTTCAGCCAGACCGAGACGGCCTTCTCGTTGATCAGGGCGCGGGTCTCGGCGTTGACGAACGCGCCGCCGCCGGTGGCCAGCACGTGCGGCGGCTCGTCCAGCAGCCGGGCGATCACCCGGCGTTCGCCGTCGCGAAAGGCCGGCTCACCCAGCTCGGCGAAGATCTCGGAGATCGAGCGTCCGGCGGCGGCCTCGACCTCATTGTCGGCGTCGCGGAACGGCAGGCCCAGCACATGGGCCAGCCGCCGCCCGACGCTGGACTTGCCCACGCCCATCAGGCCCACCAGCACGATGGTCTTGGCGCGCAGCGGCGCCAGGTCGTCGGAGACGATGGGCGCGACCTCTGGGGCGGCCTCTGGGGCGGTGTCGGGCGTTTGATCGGTCTCGGTCATGATGCGGTCGCGGGTTTACACGAGGCTAGGCCAAAGCGCCAAGTTTGCGAGCGCCGAAGTTTGCGAGAGCCCTGTCATGCGTCATAACCGGTCCATGCCTCATTCGATGCGTCTTCCGTCCCTGATCGCCCTGACCGCCGCCCTGCTGGCGCCCACCCTGGCCGCCGCCCAGGAAGAGGTGAGGGTCAAGAGCCTGGCCGCGCCGGACTATTTCTCGAGCGCCTTGGCCGATACCGGTCTGCCGACGGATCTTTGGAAGGACACCGCGCCGGACATCCTGCGCGAGACGCTGCCCCGGATCGGCGGTCCGCGCGGCCTGTCGCCGGCCTTCGCCGATCTGGCGCGGCGGATGCTGTCGACCGGCGCCAACGCCCCCGCGCGCATCGGCGAGGATGTCGAGATGGGCGCCCAGCGGGCTCTGGCCCTGATCGCGCTGGGCGAGGCCCGCGCCGTGGACGGCCTGCTGGATCGCACCCCGGGCGCGGCCGGCAGCTCGGCCCTGTCGATGGCCGCAGCCGAGGCGGCGTTGATCACCGGCGCCGATGACAAGGCCTGCGCCGTGCAGGACGCCCTGACCGTGGATCGCGGCGGCGCCTACTGGCTGCGCCTGCGCGCCTTCTGCCAGCTGAGGGCCGGACAGGAGGACGCCGCCCAGCTGACCTTCCAACTGGCTCAGCAGCAGACCAAGGACGCCGACTACGCCCGGCTGATGGGCGCGGCGCTGGCGGGGACCGCGCCCGGCGCGGCCTCGCTGAAGAACGGCGTCAACTACGCCCTGTCGCGCCGCCTGAACCTGGACACCCAGTCGGCCGCCGCCGTGGCGTCCGCCGCGCCGGCCCTGAAGCCGCTGACCCGCCCGGCGGCGGGCGATCTCGCCGGCGTTGCGCCGGGCGCGGACCTGACCGCCGCCGAGGCTGCGGCCCTGGCGTTCCTGCGTCAGGCCAAGACGCTGGCGGCCTTCGTCGACGCGGCGCAGGCCTCGGCCGGTCCCATCGCGGCGCTGGCCGCGGCGGGCGGCCCGCTGCAGGACCCGGTGCTGATGGCCCGCGCGGCCGTGGCGGCGGGCGATCTGGCCAGCGCCCAGACGATCCGGGCGCGGCTGGTGCAGGACAGCATCCCCGGCGCCGGCGGCGCGGACCTGGCCCTTCTGGACGCCCTGATCACGGCGGCTTCCGGCAAGACCGACAATCAGGTGCTGGGCGCCCTGGTGGCGCGTGGGGCCAGCGGCGGCGCTCGCTCGCCCGCCCAGGCCGCCGCCCTGCTGCTGGCCAGCCTGGGCGGAACCCTGGACGCCGACGCGCGGGGGCAGGTCTATGGTTTCGACGCGGGCAAGTCGGCGGCCCCGCCGGCTCGCCTGCAACTGCTGGACGACGCGGGCGCGGCCAAGCGTTCGGGCGAGGCGGGGCTTCTGGCCCTGTCGATCGCCGCCGACGCCGGGCTCGCCGGACCCGCGCCGGTCGACCGGGCTCGGATCGCGCGGGCCCTGCACCAGGCGGGCCTGGACGCCGACGCCCGCGCCATCGTCGTCGAGGGCCTCCTGGGCCTGGCCTACGCCAAATGAGCCAGGGCGAGGCCTGGGCCGACGCCTTTCTCGAAATGATGGCGGTCGAGCGCGCCGCCGCTCGCAACACCCTGACCGCCTATGGCAAGGACCTGGAGGACGCGCGCGGCTTTCTCAGTCGCTCGGGCCATGACCTGCACGATGCGGACGCCGAGACGATCGAGGCCTATTTCCAGGACCTGGGCGCGCGGGGCCTGTCGCCCGCCACCGCCGCCCGTCGCCGCTCGGCCGTGCGGCAGTTCTATCGCTTCGTGCTGGGCGAGGGTTGGCGCACCGACGATCCGTCCCGCCGTGTCGCCGCGCCCAAGGCCGGCCGCCCCTTGCCCAAGGTGCTGGAGCGCGACGAGATCGAACGACTGCTGGCCGCCGCGTCCGCCAAGGACAGCGCCCAGGGCCTGCGTCTGGCCTGCATGATCGAGCTGATCTACGCCTCGGGCCTGCGGATCTCCGAACTGCTGGCCCTGCCGCTGTTGGCCCTGGCGCGCGATCCGGCCTATCTGATCGTCAAGGGCAAGGGCGGCAAGGAACGGCTGGCGCCCCTGAACGACGCGGCCCGGGCGGCGGTGAAGGCTTATCTGGTCGAGCGTCCGGCGTTCCTGCCCAAGGGGCAAAAGGACAGTCCGTGGCTGTTTCCCTCGCGCGGCGCGACGGGACGCCTGACCCCGCGCCGGGTGGGGCAACTTCTCGAGGACGCCGCCATCGCCGCCGGCATCGATCGCCAGAAGGTCAGCCCCCACGTCCTGCGCCACGCCTTCGCCACCCACTTGCTGGAGGGGGGCGCGGACCTCCGCGTGATCCAGACCCTGCTGGGCCACGCCGACATCGCCACCACCCAGATCTACACCCACGTGGCCGGTGAGCACCTGGCCCACATCGTCCAGACCAAGCACCCGCTGGGGCGCAGGAAGGGGTAGGGGGCCGGCATTGACGCGCCACGGGGCCATCGCCTAGGAAATCCCCCACGAAATCTACGGGTTTGCCTCGCGGCCGCCCGCGCCTCGAAAGGCCTCCCATGTCCGAAGAAACCCGCGACTCCAACGGAACCCTGCTGGCCGACGGCGACACCGTCACCCTGATCAAGGACCTCAAGGTCAAGGGCTCGGGCGGCGTGACGCTGAAGCGCGGCACGGTGGTCAAGAAGATCCGCCTGACCGGTGACCCCGACGAGATCGAGGCCAATGTCGACAAGGTCCGGGGTCTCGTGCTGCGCACCGAGTTCGTCAAGAAGGCCTAACTTAACCTTGGCCTGCTAGGTCTGGCCTCCAGACAGGCGGAGAACCGCCGATGGAGGCTGGAAGGCCGATGGTGACGGTGACCGGGCGGGCGGGCGCTATGGCGCTGATGGCCTATGCCAAGAACGCGAAGGGCGAGCCGGCGATCATGCTGGCCAAGCCGGCGCCCGCGGCCGCAACAGCGGCTCCCAACTCGCCCGAGGCCCGCAAGGCCGCCGAGGCCGCCGAAGCGCTGGCCAAGCTCAAGAAAGACATGCGGCTGGGCAAGAAAAACGCCATCGGCGACGCCAAGGGCCGCGCCAAGGCCCGGCTGCAGCAGGTGGTCGAGCGGTTGAAGCTGCTGAAGAAGATCTACGCCGACGACCCCAAGGCCATGGCCAAGGCCCTGGCCGCCGCGGCCAAGGAGCTGAAGGCGGCCGTCAAGGACTATGGCAAGGCCGCCAAGGAGGCCGGCGAGCTCTACGCTCAGGACTTCGCCAACCTGCCCGACGCCGCGACCGACCCCGAAGGCGCGGCCGCCGCGCGCAGCAAGGTCGAGGACGAGGCCAAGATGGAGGCCGCGGGCGACCAGGACTTCATCAAGATGACCCGCGAGATCAGCCGCTCGCTGCGGGACGAACTGCAGACCGCCAAGACCAAGGGCATCCTGACCCAGCCGGGCAAGTTCGAGCGCTCCGACGAGGTCAAGGAGGCCGAGGATGAGCTCAAGGACCTCGACAAGATGACCGAGGACCTGGATCAGCAGGTCCGCCAGGACATGCCGCCGGGCAGCCTGATGACGCTGGCGGCCTGATCTACTTCGGCTCGATCACCGCATAGCGCCCGCCGGGGGGCGTCGAGGATCAGGATCCGGTCGAAGAACAATCGGTTGCCTGTCATGCCGCCCATGCCGGTGCGCGCCCTCAGTTTTTCTTGCCTGTCGCTCAACAAGCCTTTGCGCGCATCGCCCTTTATGAACGTCGCTTTGGGGCCCATCTTCGGAGCGCCGGCGACAAGGTGCGCCCGCCCCCGACAAGGAGCATCCCATGAAGACGCGTGAACTCGGTGACGGCCTCAAGGTCTCGGCCATCGGCCTCGGCTGCATGGGCATGGGCCAGGTCTACGGCACGGCGCTGGACAAGGCCGACGCCTTCAAGCTGATGGCGCGGGCGGTCGAGCTGGGCGTGACCTTCTTCGACACCGCCGAGGTCTACGGCCCCTTCGCCAACGAGGAACTGGTGGGCGAGGGTCTGAAGCCCTTCCGCGACCGGGTGGTGATCGCCACCAAGTTCGGCTTCGATATCGGCCCTGAGGACCTGGGCCAGGGCATGGCGCGCGTGCGCGGTGTCAACAGCCGGCCCGAGCATATCCGCAGCGTCGCCGAGGCCTCGCTGAAGCGCCTGGGGATCGAGACGATCGATCTCTTCTACCAGCACCGCGTCGATCCCAGCGTGCCGATCGAGGACGTGGCCGGAACGGTCAAGGACCTGATCGCCGAGGGCAAGGTCAAGCATTTCGGCCTCTCTGAAGCCGGCGCCGCCACGATCCGCAAGGCCCACGCCGTCCAGCCGGTGGCCGCCCTGCAGAGCGAGTATTCACTGTGGTTCCGTGAGCTGGAGGCCGAGATCCTGCCGACGCTCCGTGAGCTGAAGATCGGTCTGGTGCCCTACAGCCCGCTGGGGCGCGGCTTCCTGGCCGGCGCGGTCAAGGCCGAGACGATGGGCGAGGGCGACTTCCGCAAGGGGCTGCCGCGCTTCCAGGGCGAGGCCTTGCAGAAGAACCTCTCGCTGGTCGAGGCGCTGTCGGCCATCGCCGCCGACAAGGGCGTCACCCCCGCCCAGCTGGCCCTGGCCTGGATCCTCCACCAGGGCCACGACATCGCCCCGATCCCCGGCACGACCAAGATCCATCGTCTGGAAGAGAATGTCGCCGCGGTCGACGTGACCTTCTCGGCCGACGAGCTGGCGCGCATCGCCGCCGCCGTGCCGGAAACCGAGATCGAGGGCGAGCGCTACAGCAAGACCGGCATGGCGATGGTGGGGCGGTAAGGGCCTTTCAGACAACCCGACCTCCCCGACGAGCCTTGAAGGACGGGCTGAGACTGAAAGCTCGTCCAGCCCGGGCGAAGGGACGTCGCCGTTCGCCACCCTGAACAGCCGATCTTGATGTTCGCGCCGTCGTGCGCGCTAGGCCCAGCCAGGCGGTGCGCCGCCTGGCGGCGGGCTGCCGATCGCGCCGCCGGACCTTGAGTCGGCCCTCAAAACCCCCCCGACAAACCGTCCCAAACGACGGATCGCCCTGGCCCGCGCAGGCCGAACGTCGCGCGGCGCGGCGAGGAATGACGCTGCGTCACTTGGCCTCAGCTGATCGGCGCTCCGCCTTGAAAAGCGCAATAGAGGCCGTGTTTTCGGCCTAAATCAGCCGATTTTGCGGCGTCTTGCCCCGAGTTTCACGCTTAACAAGTGGTTAACGGGGCGGCTTAGAATGTTTCATTTACCACTCAATAATCAATTCGGGGCCGAAATACTTGAAATAATATCGCGGAGGAGCCGTTAACTATGAAGATGCTCTACGTATCTGCAGCTATAGTGCCGCTACTATTTGTCGCACCTTCTCACGTTTTGGCCCAAACCGCAGCCACGAAAACGGCGGAGGCCCCGGGCAAACCGGCGGCGAATGCGCCGGCCAGCCGTGAAGAAGTGTTCTCCACCGGCGTGGCCAAGGGCCGTGATCGCCTGGACAGCGCCACCTCGACCAGCGCGCTGCGCGAAAGGGACATCGAGGTCTCCGGCGGGCGTTCGCTGGGCGACCTGCTGCGCAACCTGCCGGGCATCCGGACCGAGTCGTCCACCGGCGACGGCAGCTCGGCCTACACGATCCGCGGCCTGCCCCTGGCGTCCGGCGGCTCGAAGTACATGCAGCTGCAGGAAGACGGCCTGCCGGTCCTGGAATTCGGCGACTTCTTCAACGGCGCCGTCGACATCTATATTCGCGCCGATCTCAATCTGGCTGCGGTCGAATCCATCCGCGGCGGCTCGTCCTCGACCTTTGCGTCGAACTCGCCGGCCGGCGTGATCAACCTGATTTCCAAGACCGGGGATGTGAAGGGCGGCACGGTCCTGCTGACCACCGGGCTAGACTACGACACCAACCGCGTGGACTTCTCCTACGGCGCGCCCATCAACGACAACTGGCGCTTCCACGTCGGCGGCTTCTACCGGGTGGGCGAAGGACCTCGGAAGGTCGGCTTCGACGCCTTCAAGGGCGGCCAGCTGAAGTTCAATGTCACCCGGCAGTTTGAAAACGGCTACGTCCGACTCTCAGGCAAGTATCTGGACGACCGCTCGCCACACTACCTGCCCGGCCCGATCCGCATCACCGGTACCAATGACGATCCGGTCTTCAGCAGCTTCAACACCTACGATGTCCGGCACGACTCGATGAACGCCGGCAATCTGGGCAAGCTCATTACGCTCGACGCCGACAACAAGCCGGTTCAAATGCCGCTGAGCCAAGGCATGAACGCCTTGGTCAAGTCGATCGGCCTGGAGTCGCAGTTCGAGGTCCAGGGCTGGACGATCACCCAGCGCGGCCGCTACTCGGACATCGAGGGCGGGACGCTCCGCAACCTGGTCGCCAACATCTTTTCCGGCGCCGCCATGCCCGCCTCGCTGGGCGCCGGCACGGGAACCTTCAGCTACGCCACGGGCCCGAGCGCCGGTCAGGTCATCACCAATCTCGGCGCGCTCAACGGCAACGGCCTGGTCGTCGGGAGCTCGCTGAACCGCATCGAGTCGCGCTCGCTGAACAACTTCATCAATGATCTGCGCGCCACGCGGGCCTTTGATGTCGGCAAGGGTGAGCTGACGGTGACGGGCGGCGTCTACAAGTCGATCCAGGACTACACCAGCGACTGGCTCTACAGTAACCACCTCCAGGATGTGGCGGCCGACGGCAATTCGTCGCTGATCAACTACACCAACGCCGCCGGCGTGCCGCAGACCCAGAACGGCTATCTGGGCTTCAACCGGTCCGGCCCCACCGCGTTCTTCCGCCGCAGCTATGACCTCCGCTACAACATCACCGCGCCCTACGGTTCGCTGAACTATCGTATCGGCAAGATGGCGATCGGGGGCAGCCTGCGCTATGACGGCGGTCGGGTGCGCGGCGATCTCTACGGCGCGGATTTGGGCGGCGGCCGCATCGGCATCAAGTCGGTCGACTTCAACGGCGACGGCGTCATCTCCGTCGCGGAATCGAAGACCGCCTTCACGCCCTTCGACAGCCCGGCGCCCGTTCACTACAACTACGGCTATGTCAGCTATTCGGTCGGCGTGAACTACCGCGTCGCCGAGCCGTTCGCGGTCTTCGCCCGCTACAGCCGCGGGGCGCGGGCCGGGGCCGACAAGCTGCTGTTCTCGACCAAGGTCAGCACCGCCGACGGCCGCCTGCTCAACAAGTCCGACGGCTATGACATCGTCAAACAGTTCGAAGCCGGGTTCAAATACCGCGCGCCGAACTTCACGGTGAACGTCACCGCCTTCAGCGCCGACACCGAAGACACCAACGTCCAGGCCGGCGCCATCACCACCGACCGGACCTACAAGGCCTATGGCGTGGAGGCCGAAGGCACCTATCGCCACGGTCCGTTCAGCGTGCGGGGCGGCGTCACCTATACCGACGCCGAACTCGTCAATGACAAGCTGAACGCCGCGGTCGCCGGCAAGGTCCCGCGCCGCCAGCCCGATTTCATCTACCAGGCCACGCCCCAGCTTGATCTGGGCCAGGTGACGATCGGCGCCAACATCATCGGCACGACCGAAAGCTGGGTGCAGGACAACAACCTGATGAAGATGCCCGGCTACACGCTGGTCGGCGCCTTCGCCCAGTATCGCGTGACCGACAAGCTCCAGCTGATGCTGAACGCCGAGAACCTGTTCGACAAGGTCGCGATCATCGAGATCACCACCCCGTCGGTCCCGGCCAACGGCATCGGTCTTGGCCGCGCCGCCAACGGCCGCACGGTCTCGATGTCGGCCCGCATGCACTTCTGATCTAAGTCTGGCGTCCGGCGCCCCCCCCCGGCGCCGGCGACCCTTGCGAGCCCGTCCGGCTTGGAGCGTCCCTCCAGGCTTGGCGGGCTCGATCCGTTAAGAGCTGAGCGCAGAGCGCGGCGGTGCTTGATCCGCGCCGCCACCTCGGCCCACACTCGCCCCCATGGACGAAAACCCGCTCCGCACTCTGGATTCCTTCGAGCTCCTGAAGCTGGGCAAGGCGTCGGTGACGGTGGGGAGCCTCACGACGGGGCTGTTGATCGTACTGGTGGCGCTGTTCGCCGCGCGGCTGACCTCGGCGGGGCTGCGGCGTCTGCGCCAGAGGGCGGGGGGCAACGCCGCCTCGCTCTATGTCGTCGAGAAGGTCGCCGGTTACAGCCTGGTGGTGGTCGGCGTCATGGCGGGCCTCTCGACCATGGGTCTGGACCTGACCTCGCTGACGGTGTTCGCCGGCGCGCTGGGCGTGGGGGTCGGTCTTGGCCTGCAGGGGGTGATCAAGGACTTCGCTTCGGGCGTCAGCTTGGTGTTCGAGCGGCTGGTGGCGGTGGGCGACTTTGTCGAGCTGCCGAATGGCGGGCGCGGCGTGGTGCACGAGATCGGCCCGCGCGCCACGCGCATCCGCACCAATGACAGCACCGACATCATCGTGCCCAACTCGGTGCTGGTGAACGATCAGGTGATCAACTGGACCCTGCGCGGCACCAACCGCCGCCTGCGCGTGCCGTTCGTCACCGCCTTCGGGACCGACAAGGAAAAGGTGCGCGAGGCGGTGCTGAAGGCCGCCAAGGCCGCGCCCTTCACCTCGCCCGACGACGCCACCCGCCGCGCCCAGGTGTGGCTGGTCGGCTATGGCGAGAGCAGCTTGAAGTTCGAGCTGGTGGTCTGGCCCACCGTCGAGGCCGTGCGGCGTCCGGCGGCGATCTTCGCGGCCTATACCTGGCTGATCGACGATGCGCTGCGCGAGGCGGGCATCGAGATTCCCTATCCGCAGCGCGACATCCGCCTGCGCGGCCTGTTCGGCGAGGAAGGCGAGGAGGCCATGGCCAGTCTGCGCCTGGAGCCGGCCGCGCGCCGGCGCAAGGCGTCGAAGGCCGCCCGGATCGGCTCCAGCAACGACGCCGCCGCCGACCTGGAACGCGAGGATCCCGAGGAAGCGCCGAAGGTCCCGCCGCCGCCTGAACGACGATAAGCTTGACGCGCTTTTTGCGTCGCCGCATGGTTCTCGCAATTGCGAAATGATCCCCTCGTGAAGGGGACGAAGCGGGGAGTGACCGGCATGAAGACGCCGCGCGGCTTTTTCAAACCCTTGGCCATCGGCGCGCCGACGCCCTATCGCGAGCTGCCCGCCCGCGTGGAGCGGATGATCCACTTCGTGCCGCCGCACCTGGAAAAGGTGCGCGCCAAGCTGCCCGAGATCGCCCCCACCGTCGACGTCATCCTGGCCAATCTGGAAGACGCCATCCCCGCCGACGCCAAGGGCGCGGCCCTGGCGGGCCTGGTGGCCATGTCGCGCGAGGTGGATTTCAAGGCCCTGGGCGTCGGCTTCTGGACGCGGATCAACTGCCTCAACTCGCCCTGGCACCTGGATGAGATCGCCACCATCGTCGAGAAGGCCGGCGACAAGATCGACGTGATCATGGTGCCCAAGGTCGAGGGGCCGTGGGACATCTTCTACATGGACCAGCTCTTGGCCTCGCTGGAGGCCAAGCACGGCGTCACCCGGCCGATCCTGCTGCACGCCATCCTCGAAACGGCCGAGGGCGTGATGAACGTCGAGGCCATCGCCGCGGCCAGCCCGCGCATGCAGGGGATCAGCCTGGGGCCGGCGGACCTGGCCGCCAGCCGCGCCATGAAGACGACCCGCGTGGGCGGGGGACATCCGGGCTATCGGGTGATCGAAGATCCGCATGCGGACGGTTCTGCGAGGGTCAGCGTTCAGCAGGACCTCTGGCACTACACCTTCGCCAAGATGGTCGACGCCTGCGCGGCCCACGGCATCAAGCCGTTCTACGGCCCGTTCGGGGCCATCGACGATCCGGTCGCCTGCGAGCAGCAGTTCCGCAACGCCTTCCTGATGGGCTGCGCCGGCGCCTGGAGCCTGCACCCCAGCCAGATCGAGATCGCCAAGCGCGTGTTCAGCCCGGACCCCGCCGAGGTCGCCTTCGCCCGGAAGATCCTGGAGGCCATGCCGGATGGCACGGGCGTGGCCATGATCGACGGCAAGATGCAGGACGACGCGACCTGGAAACAGGCCAAGGTGATGGTCGATTGCGCGCGGCAGATCGCGGGCAAGGACGCGGAGTATGCGGCGCTTTATGGGTTTTAAGCGCTGAACGACTCTCCTCCCCCTCTGGGGGAGGGGGACCGCCGAACGGCGGTGGAGGGGCCGGCCGAGCCGGCTACCTCCCTGTCAGATCAGGATGCGGTTCGCCTGCAGGCCACAGGATGTAGCCTTGCCGCCCGCAGGCCCCTCCACCCGCGTTCGCGGGTCCCCCTCCCCCGATGGGGGAGGAGAGGGCGTCTTCGACTAGTTCCCCGCCACCGTCGTCACCACCTTGGCCCCCGCCGTCAGCAGCTTGTGGATCGGGCATTTCTCGGCGATCTGGAACAGGCGCTCGCGCTGTTCGTCGGTGAGGTCGCCCTCCAGGGTGATGATCCGCTCGAAGCGCTCGTGGGGCGTCGTCTCCTTGTCGAACGACGAGAACACCTCGACGTGCAGGCCGCTGATGTCCCAGCCCTTCTGGTTGGCGTAGAGGCGTAGGGTCATGGTGGTGCAGGCCGCCAGGCCCGCCGCGACCAGCTCATGCGGATCGGGACCCAAATCGAGCCCGCCCTGCGCCGCCGACAGGTCCGCGACGATCGTCGCCGGACCCGCCGTCACGAAGGTCTGCAAGCCGCCATGGCCGCTGTCGGTGGCGGTGGCGAACGGGCGGGTGGGGGTGTCGGTCATCGGCGGATCCTTGAATGGAGCGCTGAAGCTGGCGCTTCGGCCCCCGCCGTTCAAGGCCGCGCTTGTGTGACCGGCGTCAGGGTGAAGTCTGGCGCGTGGTCGGGACCCAGGGTGATCGAGGCGATGGGGATCACGGGCCGGTCGCCGACGAGGCCGATCTCGAACCGCTCCAGCAGACTGGCCAGCACGATCTGCGCCTCGGCCAGGGCGAAGCTGGCTCCGATACAGACGCGCGGTCCGGCCCCGAACGGCAGGAAGGCTTCGATCCCCCAGGGATGGGGCTGGTCGATGAAGCGGTCAGGAACGAAGGCGGTGGGCGCGTCCCACAGCTTGCGATGGCGGTGGATCAGCCAGGGGCTGATGGTGATCATGCAGCCCGCCGCCACGGCGTGGCCGGCGATCTCGTCCTGCGCCAGGGCCTGGCGGCCGACCAGGGGCGCCGAGGGGTAGAGCCGCAGCGTCTCGAACAGCACCGACCGCATCAAGGGCCAGGCCTTCAGGTCGTCGAGCGTGCGGATGTCGGCGGCCGGGGTGATCCGGGCCTCGGTGCGAACCTTGGCCTGCACGTCCGGCGCCTGCGCCAACAGATAGGCGGCCCAGAACAGGAGCCTGGAGGTCGTCTCGAAACCGGCTCCCAGCATCGAGCCGCACTGATCGCGGACTTCCTTGTCGGGAAGGGGGGCGCCGTCCTCGTCGCGGAGCGATAGGAGCCGATCCAGCAGATCGCGCGGCGGATCATGCGGGTGGCTTCGACGCTCGGCGATCAGCCGCTCGACGATCGCGAACCATTGCCGGCCTTGTCGGCGTCGCGATCCGTCCAACCAGGTCATGTCATCGGCGCCCCGGCTGATGAAGTCGGTCAGGTTGAAGTGGGCAGGGCCTTCCATATAGCGGCGGGCGATCTCGGCGAGGTGCGCGCCTTCGCCGTCAGCGCGGCGCGAGAAAAGCGCCCGCAGCACCGCGTCCAGCGTGGCATGATGGAAGGCTTGCGACAGGTCGGCGCGGTCCCGGCCGGCGAGGCTGTCGGCCAGCGCGTCGCCGGCGCCGATGAAATGCGGCAGCAGATCGTTGATCGCCGCCGGGCTGAACGCGGGCGCCAGGCTCTTGCGTTGCCGCTTCCAGGTGTCGCCCTCGACCAGTAGCACGCCCTCGCCGACGAGAGGCTTCAGGGTGCGACCAGCCTTCACGGGCCGGATGTAGTTGGGCGAGGTCAGGATGCGGCGGGCGGCGGCGGGATCGCTCACCACCAGGCCCGGCTGGCCCAGGAACACATACGGCGTGAAGAGGTTGTCGAAGTCCTCCTCGCACCAGGCGCCGACCATGTTGCGGCTCATCTCCCAGGCGATGCGCAACTCGCCAAACAGAGCATAGCCGAGCGGGTGGGGATGAACCTTGGGCGCGGGCGGGATCAGGGAATTCGACGCGGAGACGGCGTCGCGTGTTTGGGCGGCGAGGACGTCAGCGTCCATGGTGCGGCCTTCCGGATTTCAGGAGTCCCCAGTGGGCTCCATCCGGAACGGCACCCTAGGCGGGTTCAGGTTGCGATGCAATAATTCATCGCGCGCTGAATTACGCTGCGGCGACCTGTTGCGCGAAGACGTCGAACACCCGCTGGGCGCCGCGCCAGACCTCTACGAAGTCGCAGCGGTGGTGCATGTCCAGAAGCTCGGAGGCCCGCAGACGCGCGGCGGCGTCGTCGGCGCACGGGGTCACGTCGAAGCGAGGAACCGAACCGTCGGACTCGACACAGAAGAAGGTGAACACCTGCATGGGAACTGTCCGCTCTCACCAGGCGGGGCCGCGCACGTTCGATGGCGGGGGCCGCAGGGCGCAGGTCGGCTTCCGCAACCTGCTACAGAACAACATAGGACTCTATGTCGCGATTCACCAGACTCAGAGAGTCTCGAATCGAGACTCACCTGGGGATCAACCCTGTGGATAAAACGAGGCGACATCGGGGCGGTTCCGCGTCGGAATCTCGCCTCTTTCCCTTCGGGGATTTGGCCACTAGGTTCGCACCCCTTCATCAACGGCGACGATAAGAGTCCATGGCCGCCCACTATCTCGATTTCGAACGCCCCATCGCCGACCTGGAAAGCAAGATCGAAGAGCTGAGCCGGCTCTCCGAAACCGCTGGTCCCGGCGCGTTCGACACCGAGATCCAGGCCCTCCGCGACCGCGCTCAAGAGCTGCGCAAGGAGGCCTACGCCAATCTGGACGCCTGGCAGAAGACCATGGTCGCCCGCCATCCGCAGCGGCCGCACCTGCGCGACTATGTGGCCGGCCTGATCGACGAGTTCGTCGAGCTGCGCGGCGACCGCAAGTTCGCCGACGACCAGGCCATCGTCGGCGGCCTTGGCCGGTTCCGCGGCCAGCCGGTCGTGGTCATGGGCCACGAGAAGGGCCACGACACCACCACGCGCCTGAAGCACAATTTCGGCATGGCTCGCCCCGAGGGCTACCGCAAGGCCGTGCGCCTGATGGACATGGCCGAGCGCTTCAACCTGCCGGTCATCACCTTTGTCGACACGGCCGGCGCCTATCCGGGCCTGGGCGCTGAAGAGCGCGGCCAGGCCGAGGCCATCGCCCGTTCGACCGAGCGCTGCCTGACCCTGGGCGTGCCGATGGTCGCCACCATCGTCGGCGAGGGCGGCAGCGGCGGCGCGATCGCCCTGGCCGGCGCCAACCGCGTGCTGATCCTGGAGCACTCGATCTATTCGGTGATCTCGCCGGAAGGCGCGGCCTCGATCCTGTGGCGCGACGGCGCCCGGGCCAAGGACGCGGCCACCCAGATGCGCATCACCGCCCAGGATCTGATCAAGCTGGGCATCGTCGATCGCATCGTCGAAGAGCCCGCCGGCGGGGCCCACTCCGACACCGAAGCGGCGATCCAGGCGGTGGGCGACGCGGTCGAGGACGAGCTGAAGGCCATGGCCGCTATGAGCCCGGCTGAGCTGAAGAAGCAGCGCTCGGACCGCTTCTACGCCATCGGCCGCGCAGGCCTGCAATAGTCGGACAAGGACCAACCCATGCTGCTTCGGACGATGATGATCGCCGCCGCCCTGCTGTGCTTAGCGCCCGTCGCAGCCCAGGCGCAGGCCGAGGACGGCGTCCGGTTCAGTCCCGACTATGATCGGTGTCGGGAAAAGCCGGAGAACGACAACACCCCCGGGATCCTTCGGTGCGGCGACGCCGAGCTCAAGTTTCAGGACGCCCGCCTGAACAAGGCCTACAGGGCGGACATGGCTGACCTGGCCGACGCGCCGGACGCCAAGGCCGCGCTGCTCAAGGCCCAGCGGGCCTGGATCGCCTTCCGCGACGCCGACTGCGCGACGGTCCAGGCGTTGAGCGGCGGCACCATCCGTCCGATCTATGTGCAGAGCTGCTATCTGAAGCACACGGCGCGCCGGGCCCAGGCGCTGGAAGAACTGCTCCAGCCCTGATTCAGATCGTTGGAGCCCTTTTTATCCGATCTGATTGGTTCAATCAGATCGGAAAGGGCTCTAGGCCTTCGCCAGCGACGCGGTTCTGAACTTCAGCGAGCACCGCGTACAACTCGGCCACCGCGAGCGGCTTGGCCAGGACCCCGTCCGCGCCTGCGGCTCGATAGCGGCGGACGTCGTCCTCGAAAACATTGGCCGTCAGCATGACGATCGGCGTGCGGTCCTTGCCGATACCCAGGGCGCGGATCGCCTCGACGGCGGACGGACCATCCATTCGCGGCATGTTGGCGTCCATCAGGATGAGGTCGAACGGCGTCGATCGCGCCGCCTCCACTGCAGCGGCGCCGTCTTCGACAACGGTTGGCGTAATGCCGACCTGCTCCAGCAGCAAACGCAGGACGCGCTGGTTGGCGGGATTGTCCTCGGCCGCCAGAATCCGCAGCGGCAGGTCGGTCAGCGCATCGACCGGCGCAGGCTCGGCCTGGGCGTCGACGGCCTCGGCCACGAAGCTGAACCAGAACTGCGAACCCCGCTCGGGCGCCGGCTGATAGCCAATGTCGCCGCCCATGGCGCGCAGGTTCGCCGCGCAGATCGCCAGGCCAAGCCCCGCGCCGCCAGCTTCGCGTCCCAGCGCGGCTTGCTGGAAGGGGTCGAAGATCCGATCGATGTCCTCCGCCGGCACGCCCGCGCCGCTGTCCTCGACCACAATGCGGAAGGTCGGTGCAGCGCTCGGCGTCGTTTCAACGCGGACCAGGATCTTGCCGCCGGCGGGTGTGAACTTGATGGCGTTGGAGACGAGGTTGGTCAGGGTTTGCTCGATCTTGCCGCTGTCCGCCGAAATCCAGCAGGGGTCAGGGCAGGCCGAGAGGTCAAGCTGAAGATCAAGCTGCGCGGCGCCGGCCGCAGCGCGCCAGACACCGGTTACCTCGCGCGCCAGATCGGCGAGGTTGAAGGGGGTGGGGACCAGCGGCGTGGCGCCGCTTTCGATGCGGGCGAAATCCAGAACCGAGCTCAACAGGCGCAGGAGCATGCCGCCGGCCTGGCGCACACCGTCGACATGCTCGCGCTGTGTCGCGTCCAGAGGGCTTCGGGCAAGGACCTCCGCCAGCCCGAGCACCGCGTTCAGCGGCGTGCGAACCTCATGGCTGGCGACCGCCAGGAGATGGGTCTTGGCCCGGCTGGCCGCCTCGGCGGCTGCGAGGCTTTCCTCAAGCCGCGCGCGGGCCTCCTGCGCGGCCCGCTCGGCCCTGCGCCGCTCGAAGGCCCGCCCCAGCACCGCGCCGACCTGGTCGAGAAAGGCGAGCGTCTCCGCGTCGGGGCCTCGTCCATGGTCGTGAAAGAACTCGACGACCGCAGCGATCTCGTCGCCGACCAGAATGGGAAAGCCGACGCCCTGATTGAGGCCTAGGGCGCTTGCGGCGCGCCGGCGCTCGGCCGGGCAACTGGCGAGGCTCTCGATGGAGCAGGCGCCGCGCAGCCGCATCACTTGGCCGAGCACGCCGCCGCCGATCTGGGCGCGGCGCGGCGTGGTCGCCCGCCGAAGCGCTACGATGTCCATATCGGGCGGGGCCAGCCACAACGCCGTGGGTTGCAGCCAGTCCATCGCCGCGGCGTCGGTCTCGACCAGTTGGACGTGTCCGACGGGCCAGCCCGTCTGGCTTCCGATCGCCCTGAGCGCGGCGCGCAGGACGGTGTCGAGATCGTCGCTGCGATTGGCCTCAAGCGCCAGGTCCGCCAAGAGCCGCATCCGCTCGCCTTGCCGGTAGAGGCGATGGGTCGCCGCCTCGGCGATCGCTTCAGCCTCGCGACGCGCCAGCAGTTCGCGGCTCAGCCGGCGTTCGAGACGGGCGATGCGCGCTTCGCGGTCCGAGGCGGCTTCGACCTGCGCGGGCGAAAACGGGATGACGGCGCTAGTCATTCGCCGCCGCCTCTAGCGACGGCCAACCGATGTGAAAGACACAGGCGCTGTCGCCCTTTTCCACGCAGGCGGCGTGTTCAAAGGTGATGACCTCGTGAAACTGTCGCGCGGCGCCCTCGGTGAAGCCCTGCGCCAGGGCGCACATGCGCCGCTGTGACGTGTAGGCCATGGCGACGCCGCCGGCGTCGATCGCTCGCAGCTTCAGATGGGGACACGCCGCGCCCGCGTAGAGCTTGTGCACCTCGGCATGGATGATGTCGTTGACGCCCGCCAGGAAGCTGCGCGAGCTCACATGACCTTCGAAGAACACGGGATAGGCGCGCGCCAGGTGCGGCATCGCTTCCTGCCCGAACCAGCGCAGGAGCTCGCCGCGCGACAGCGACAGTCGGGCGCTGGCCGTCTCGACCAGGGTTTCCCACTCCTCGTCGTCGTAGCTGCCCAGCGAGGTGTAGGCGCCGGACACGCCGGCTTCGTCGAGGATGTCGTCCCAGGCGTCCGCTCCATGAGTGGCCGAGACAACCTCCTGCAACAGGTTGAAGATCACACCCTTCATGGCGCCGCCCGTCCCGTTCGCGACCGTCCAAGAGCCTTGGCCGTCCGCGCTCCCTGATTTTCTTATTGGCGACGCCCGCCCGACGAGGCGTGCACGACGCTCGTCGAACAGCGTCTTTCTTAACTTAAGTGTTTTCGGTACGCGATCGTTTGCACGGATCTGGAGGCGCGGCCTTCGGTCGCAAGACCCAGGGTTCCATCGTCGCGACCATGAAAGCGCGCATTGAGTCGCAAGCGCTCAACTCGGCGTCAGGAGGCTTCAAGAGTTGGGCCGTCAGGATTTTCCGCGGGTGGCGAAGCGCGTTACAGTGCCCGCCAAGGAGCCTTCACGATGAACCCACGTCTCGTCAGCGCCTGGATGGCGGCCGCTTTGCTGGGTTTGGTCGCGTCCGACGCGTCGGCGCAGGCGGCCAAACCAGCGGCGTCGCCCAAAGCCGGCGCCGCGACCCGGTCGATGACGGCCCTCGATCGGTGCCTGGCCACGCCAGAGGGGCAGTCGACCTATGGCATGATCGCTTGTATCGGCGCGGAGATCGGTGTGCAGGACGCTCGCCTCAATCGCGCCTATCAGGCGGCGCTGATGCGGCTGGACCGCCCGCGCCAGAAGGCCGCCCTGCAGAAGGGCCAGCGCGCCTGGATCGCCTTCCGCGACGCTGATTGCGCCGCCTATGTCGATGAGGACTGGGGCTCGCTGGCCAGGGTCGAGGCCAACCAGTGCGTGCTGGATCGCACCCGCCAGAGGGCCGAGGAACTGGAACGCTTCCGCACCGCCTATTAGGCGCTTGCCTGACGTAGCGGGCGCCGCCGCATAGTCTCTGAAAACCGGAGGGAGAAGGCGGCCATGGCCATCAAGACGCGTTTCACCGAGCTGTTCGGCGTCGAGCACCCGATCGCTCAAGGCGGCATGCAATGGGTCGGCAAGGCCGAGCTGGTCAGCGCCGTCGCCAACGCCGGGGCGCTGGGCTTTCTCACCGCCCTGACCCAGCCCACGCCCGAGGCGCTGTCCAAGGAAATCGCCCGCACCCGCGAGATGACCGACAAGCCGTTCGGCGTGAACCTGACCATCCTGCCCGCCATGACCCCGCCGCCCTACGCCGAGTATCGCGCGGCGATCATCGAGAGCGGGATCAAGATCGTCGAGACCGCCGGCTACAAGCCCCAGGAGCATGTCGATCACTTCAAGGCCAACGGCGTGAAGGTGATCCACAAATGCACCGCCGTCCGCCACGCGCTGAGCGCTGAGCGCATGGGCGTCGACGCCATCTCGATCGACGGTTTTGAGTGCGCCGGCCATCCGGGCGAGGACGACATCCCCGGCCTGATCCTGATCGCCGCCGCCGCCGACAAGGTGAAGATCCCGATGCTGGCCTCGGGCGGCATCGCCGACGCGCGCGGCCTGGTGGCGGCTTTGGCGCTGGGCGCCGACGGGGTCAACATGGGCACCCGCTTCTGCGTCACCCAGGAGGCCCCGATCCCGATGGCCTTCAAGGAGCAGATGGTCGCCAATGACGAGCGCCAGACCGATCTGATCTTCCGCACCCTGCACAACACCGCCCGCGTCATGCGCAACGCCGTCAGCCAGGAGGTGGTGCAGATCGAGCGGGCCGGCGGCGCCAAGTTCGAGGACGTGGCCCATCTGGTGGCCGGCACGCGGGGTCGCGACGCCCTGGCGCAGGGCGACACCGACGGCGGCATCTGGAGCGCCGGCATGGTCCAGGGCCTGATCCACGACATCCCGACCGTGAAGGATCTGGTCGACCGCATGGTCGCCGAGGCCGAGGAGCTGATCCGGGGCCGTCTGGCCAGGATGCTGGGCTGAGGCTGATGCGGGCGGGCCGGGCTGTCAGCCGCCGCCCTTGGCGGTGCGCCGCGCCATCTCACCCCAACCACGAAAACGCTGGAGCCTTCCCGCCCGCCCGATAAATGTCCTACAAATCCGGCGACGTTGCGGGAGGGGCAGGGGTGAGCATCGCTTCGAGACATCCGGGCGCGGTCGCCGAGCCGCAAGGCCCGGCGGCCCAGGAGGCGTCCGCAAACGCGCGCCTGGGCTGGGTTGACCAGCTGCGGGGCCTGGTCATGGTCATCATGGCGCTGGACCATGTGCGGGACTTCGTCCATCGCGGCGCCATGTCGGCGCTGCCGACCGACCTGGCGACGACCACGCCGCTGCTGTTCGCCACCCGCTGGATCACCCATGTCTGCGCGCCGGCCTTCGCCCTGACGGCGGGCGTCGGGGCCTTCCTGTGGTGGAGCCGGGGGCGCAGCCGGGCCCAGCTCTCCGGGTTCCTAGTCTCACGCGGCCTGTGGCTGATGCTCCTCGAGCTCGTCGTCATGCGCCTGGCCTATTACTTCTCCGTGTCGCTGCAGAGCCCGGTTCTGCTGCTGGTGCTGTGGGCGCTGGGGCTGTCGATGATCGCGCTGGCCGCCCTGGTCTGGCTGCCGAGGGCTTGGCTGGCCCCGCTGGCGGTCGCGATCCTGCTGCTGCACCCGCTGCTGGACATCGCCCCGTTCGGCGCCGGCATGAGCTTTCTCCACGAGGTCGGGATCGTTCAGCTGTTCGGCGCGACGGTGGTGAGTCCGTATCCGCTGATCCCTTGGGCGGCGATCATGCTGCTGGGCTTTGCGATGGGGCCGGCGATCCAGGCGGGGCGGCTCAGCGCCCGGACGTTCGCGGGCCTGGGCCTCGCCGCTCTGGCCGGCTTCGTGGCGCTGCGCCTGGCCAACCTGTACGGCGATCCCGCGCCGTGGAGCCCGCAGGCCTCGCCGGTCTACAGCCTGATGGCCTTCGTCAATGTCACCAAGTATCCGGCCTCGCTGGATTTCACCCTGTTGACCCTGGGCCTGATTTTCCTGCTGGCGGCGCTCCTGGTCCGGACGCCCGGCCGGCCCTCCGCCGTCCGAGGCGCGCTGGAGGTCCTGGGGCGCGTACCGCTGTTCTACTATCTGCTGCACTTCTTCCTGGCCCACCTGATCGCCACCGGACTGGCGCTGGCGACCTACGGGGCGCAGGCCTTGAGCTTTGTCTTCACGCCCTATCCCTCGCTGGGCGGGCCGAAGGAGGCTTTCCCCGCCGACTTCGGGCACGGCCTGCTGACCGTCTATGTCGTCTGGCTGATCGTGGTCGCCGTCTGCTATCCGGCCTGCCTGTGGTTCGCCAAGGTCAAGGCGCGTCGCCGGGCGTTGTGGTTGAGCTACCTGTAGGCCGGGGCTGGGGCGGATCGTCGCAGAGCCCGAATTTGGCCAAGCTTCCAAGGCGACCTTAACCGCCGTCCCGTACACTTGGGGCATCGGTGAAGAGGACCCATGGCCCGTCCGCTCCTGGATGACAGCATCGACCTGATCGCCTCGACCGGACGCCAGGCGCGCCCGGCGCGACTGGGCATGGCTGTGCTGGTGGCGGGGTTCCTGGGGTTCAACGTCAGCGCCGCGATCGCGATCGTCTGGTTCGCCGCGGCGATGGTCGCCGAGGTCTATGGCCTTGGCGTCACCCGGCTGTCGCGACGCCTGAACCTGTCGCCCGTGCTGCGGCGCCTGGGCTATGTGACCGTCGTGATCGTCATGGTCGGGGTCTGGACGGCCCTGACCCTCGTGCTGTGGACCTCGGGCAACCCGGCCCTGCAGTGGGCCGCCATCTGCCTGGCGGCCGGCCAGCTGATCCACGCCCAGTCGGTGACCTTCCGCGCCCCCGTGCTGTTCGCGATCGACGTCGGCATGCCCTCGACCTCGCTGATCGTCATGCCGATCCTCACCGGCGGCTTCGCCCCGGTCCAGATCGCCACCATGATGACCGCCGTGGCGCTGATGCTGCTCTATACGTTCACCAGCGCGACCGCGAACAACCGCCGCATCGCCGCGCTGGAGGCCGCCGAGGCCCAGGCCCTCAAGGCCAGCGAGGCCAAGTCCGCCTTCCTGGCCATGATCAGCCACGAGATCCGCACCCCGATGAACGGCGTGCTGGCCATGACCGACGCCCTGTCGCGCGCCGACCTCGGCCCCGACCAGGCCCGCCAGACCGCGCTGCTCAAGCGCTCGGGCGAGGACCTGATGACCCTGCTCAACGACGTGCTCGACATCTCGCGCATCGAGGCCGGCAAGCTGGAGATCGAGCGCCAGCCCTTCGACCTGCCCGAGCTGCTCGGCGACCTGCGCGCCCTGTGGACGCCGGCCGCGACCGACAAGGGCCTGGACCTGGTGCTGACCATCGCCCCCGGTCTGGACGCCTACCGGCTGGGCGATCCCACCCGCCTGCGGCAGATCCTCGGCAACCTCATCTCCAACGCGGTCAAGTTCACCCGGTCGGGCGGCGTGGCCCTCAGCGCCCGCCCCGGCGAGGCCCCGGGCGCGGTGGTCTTCGACGTCGCCGACACCGGCATCGGCATGACGCCCGAGCAGCAGGGGCGGCTCTTCCAGTCCTTCTCCCAGGCCGACGCCTCGATCGCCCGCCGCTTCGGCGGCAGCGGTCTTGGCCTGTCGATCTGCAGCCAGCTGGCGACGCTGATGGACGGCGCGATCACGGTCGACAGCGATCTCGGCTCCGGTTCGACCTTCCGCCTGACCCTGCCGCTGCCCGTCACCGAGCGCCCCGCCGCGCCCGCCCCGGCGGAGCCCGCCGCCGACACCGCCGAGACCCCGGCGACCCCCGACAGCCTGGCTGGCTTGACGGTGCTGGTCGCCGACGACCATCCGGTCAACCAGGCCGTGGCCCGCGCCATCCTCGAGGCCGTCGGCGCCCGCGTCGCCGTCGCCGACAACGGCGAGGCCGCCCTGGCCAGCCTGAAGTCCGCCCCGGCCGACCTCGTGCTGATGGACCTGCACATGCCCGGCCTCGGCGGCCGCGAGACCGTCCGCCGCATCCGCCGCGGCGAGGGCGGCGACCCGGCCGTGCCGATCATCGCCCTGACCGGCGAGGCCCTGGGCGAGGATCCCGCCGCCTGGCGCGCCGAAGGCTTCGACGCTGTGCAGCAGAAACCGGTGGTCGCCCGCGACCTCCTGGCCGCCGCCGCCCGGCTGACGGCGCGGACCGCCTGACGGCGCGAGCTTCTGCAAATCCTCCCCCCAGCGGGGGAGGTGTCCGCGCAGCGGACGGTGGGGGAAGTCCTGCTGAGCTTGCCCCTTCCCCCTCCGTCGTCACTTCGGGCCGACACCTCCCCCGCTGGGGGGAGGATTGGGGGCGTCCTATCCTTCCGCCCCCCTCTGGGGGCGGACGACCGCGTAGCGGTCAGGTGGGGGCCTGCGGCGGTAGCGGGCCCTTTCCCCACTCGCCCCCTCCGCGCTGACGCGCTCCTCCCCTAGAGGGGGAAGAAGGTTTCGCGCACGCACGCCGCCGCCGGCGGTGACGAGGCCATCGTCCTGCTCTCGCCCGCCTGCGCGTCGTTCGACCCGTTCAGTGACGTCGAAGCGCGCGGTGAAGCGTTCCACACGGCGGTGAACGGCTTGAGCGCGAGCGGCGGCAAGGCAGCGGTGGCCTAGGGGCTTTCTGTTAGGGCGCTTTTGGTCAAGGGATCAGGTTCGCTTGGCCCGGCTCGCGCCGCAGGCGACGTAGCCGCCGGGCCGTCCCGCCGGAAGCGAATTCACATTCGTTTACACGTTAACTGACTTAGTCCGTTATATGACTTGGTCTTGTGCGAGCGCGCAGGAGAAGGCGAGCCTGCTCAGAGGTATGTTGAAGTCGGTGTCCGCGCCTCTACTCGAAATAGTCTTGGCGTCGGATCAAATTTAATCAGACTAAGCTGCTGGCCTACAAGGTTAGATGCCTTGTGTTCAAGTGCTTGAATTTCCTGGGGGGAACATGGCGTCAACTAAAACTAAGCTGGCAGCGGTGGTCGCGGCGATATTGGCTGTCAGTGCTGCGGGGGCGGCCATGGCGGAGCCGGCCGCTGCTTCCTGGCTCGACAACACCGAAAAGCTCCGCGTCGAGAAGACCGGCGGCGGCAAGCTTGGGAAAGCCAACTACGCCTTGGGCGAGTTTACGGGCGTCGGAGGGCTGACCGTTGTGCGGACCTCGGGGTTTAGTGTCCTCGAAGGCGCCTACAGCAGCGTCAAAAAGAAATACGATAACAGGTTCACCGTCTTGCTGCCCGGGCAGACCGAGCACGTCGATGTGACCTGCACGGGCGGGCAGGCGCGGGCCGGTCTGACGTGGGTTGCGTTCAAGCGATCAAAACTCGCCTATCACTGCGACTATGTCGGCGGCGGCGTGCCGGCGGGAACAGCTTTCGACCTGGCTCTGTCCGAACCCGGCTTCATGAAATCCCTGGAGCAGCCGCAGCGCGCCGGTGAGTTCATCCTTGGTGATATCGTCCTGAAGGCCGAAACGCGTCAGGTCGACACCAAGTTGATCTCGAGCCCGACCGTCCTTGGCTACGTGTTCAGCCGAGGGGGCGTGGACGTGTGCGCTATCAGTTTTGCCGGCTGGAAAAAGACGATTTACCTGCCAAAGGCGGGCGACCCCAACCGGACGGCCTGCGCCCTGCTGGCCCTCTCGCTCAATTTCTTCAACGACCTTGGCAACCTCTAGGCGGCGTGAAGTCTTATCGCCCAACAGTGTGACCTTACGAATGTAAGGGTGCGCCTACCATTTATCTGGACGTCAAACCTCAGATTGATGTGGATCTTAGGATTCCTCGCGATGAGGTTTTCGGGTGAGTATACATGCTAAAGTCGAATGACTATGCGCTTGTTCATCGTGCAGCGAAGGTTTCGATAGTATCGCGCCTTGGGCTAACCTTGGTCGTTGCAGCGTGCGTGGCGTTGAGCGGTTGCAACCCGACGGGTGCAAAGTCGCAAGCGCCAAGTCCCGGGAAAGAGGCGGAGGGCGCGGCCTCTGTGGCGCAAACCCCAAATCCTGGGAAACCCCCGACGGGTGGCGTTTGGGTCGAAGGCCCGAACAGTGATGACGAAACAATGATTTGGGAGGACGGCCTTGGCCAATATCTCTCGTTTGTGTGCTTTGATGAGCACTTCACTGTTGAAGCCCTTTTTTCAAAGACGGTAACGGGTAAGTCAAAATTAGGGCGGCTTTATTTGGGCGATGGCAGCAATGATGGCCACGCCAAAGTCTATTCTGACAAGGCAGAAGTAAAGGGATACAACAACAGCTTTTACTTCTTTGTTCCTTTCACCGCAGCGTTCCTCGAAGATCTGGAAGCGACCAAGAAGATGACGGTCGAGGTCGGTGGATCGCGTATCACGCCCAACCCTCCCCCGGAAAATGTTCTCAAGGCATTCATCGCCGGGTGCGGCAACTGGCAATTGTCTGACGAAGTGTCGGCGCCAGAAAACTTGCCCTTTCCAGCGATTGAGACGGCTAACAGCCCTGAGGTGGCGATGTCCGCCGTCGCCTCGGGCGCGCCCGTCTCTGCGTGGCGCTTTCGGGATAGCTTGATCGGGGGGGGGTACGGTCCGGAAATGGTCGCGCTCCCCGCCGGTAAGTTCATCATGGGGGCTCCCAAGACGGATCGGAAGGCGGCGCTTGATGAAATCCAACTTCCGGTTCGCATTGGATACCCGTTTGCCGTTGGCCAGTATCCGGTCACGGTGCATGAGTATCTTGCCTGCGCTGCCGCCGGGGGTTGCAGGCTCCCGGAATGGAAGGAAGCCAAGGCTGTGGTTGGCCCCCTGCTCGATCCCAATGCTAAGGTTGATCCCTTCGCCCCGAACAATCCCTATGAGCGTCTGGGGCTATTGGTTAGCGCCCCCGCCAGCCCCGTGGTCGGCATAAGCTGGGAAGACGCCAAGGCTTATGCCGCCTGGCTGAGCCGCAAGACTGGGCAGCGCTATCGCCTGCTTACAGAGGCGGAATGGGAATATGCGGCGCGTGCCGGCTCCACGACGACCTACCCATGGGGCGATAAGATAGGCGTCAATAACGCCAACTGCGGCCATTGTGGCAGCCTATGGGATGACGAGTCGATGTCACCTGTCGGTAGTTTTGCGCCCAATGCCTTTGGTCTCTACGACATGATAGGCAATGTAGAAGAGTGGGTCGAAGACTGTTATGCGCCGAGGTCACCCGCTCACCCCTCCGACGGCTCTGCCTATGTTGACAGCGAGTGCCGCGGTCACGTCACCCGCGGTGGAGCTTTTTACGATGGGATTGGTCAACTCCGCTCTGCAAGTCGTAGCATGAACGTTAGTGACAGAGAGAATGGCCTTGGATTTCGGATAGCGCGAACGCTTCCACATTAGTGACTAAGGTCCGAGGATAGGGACGCGCAAGACTAGGTCGGATCAAGCGCGACTCTGCGACCAGCGCTGCATCGACCCGACAGGATCTTTGAAGTGCGGTGACAGTGCACCAAATCACCGCCCCCTCCACCGGCGTTCGCCGGTCCCCTGATGGGCAAGGAGACGGCGTCTCGACTGGCCCACGGGCGTGGCTATTGCAGCTTCCGCGCCGCGCTGGACCCCACGGCGCGCGCCAGATGTTCCGGCAGGTCCATGGCCTCGTGCAGCAGGCGCACGATGGTGACGCGCTCGTCGTCGAACCGATAGACGATGACATGCGACGGCTTGGTCACGCGCTGGCCGCCGGTAAGTCGGCGTGCGGCGATGCGTAGGGCGTAAAGCTTTAGATCCCCGACCTCCGCCGAGGCGGATGTCGGGCGTTTTGGGGCTGAACGCAGATCTGCAAAGGCTGACCCGATGAGCCTTTGATAGCGCGCGGCGGCCTGAGGCCCGTGCCGTTGTCGGCTTTCCCAGAGCAGGTGATCAATGTCGCGCCGCGCAGGGCGCGTGATCTCCAACCGCCTCATGCAGGCGGTTGGCGACCCAAGGTGTCGAGCCAGGCGTGGATGTCCTCAACGACCTCGAATTGGCCGGCGGCCAGCTCGTCCAGGCCTTCCTGGATCAGGGCGCGATAGCGCACGATGCGCGCCGCCTCGTCGGCGTCGGGCGCCGGGCCGGGGGGCTGGTCGAGGGCGATCTTTCGCGCGGTCATCGACCGAAGGGTAGAACAAAACGGGGGTTTCTCAAAGCGGCGTTGGGTCGCGGCGAGCCCCCTCCACCGGCGTTCGCCGGTCCCCCTCCCCCGGTGGGGGAGGAGAGGGGCTTGGCGGCTGTGACGCCCCCTCCGGCCCTCTGGGCCACCTCCCCCGCGTTGCGGGGGAGGAGCGTCCGGCCCCTACAGCCGGCTCTTCCTGAACGCCTCGGCCTGTTCGGCCCGCAGTTCGGCGCGCACGCGTTTGGGCATGGCCTTGTCCACCGCCTCGCCGGGGGCGGTGAGCACCTCGTTGGCGAATTCCAGGTCCATCAGCTTCATGCGCTTGATCTCGTCGCGCAGGCGGGCGGCGGTTTCGAATTCCAGGTTGGCGGCGGCCTCGCGCATCTTGGCCTCCAGGTCCTTGAGCGCGGCCTTGAAGTTGTCGCCGCTGAACGGGCGGTCGTCGGTCTCGGACATGCCCATGGGCACCAGCACGCGGTCGCCGCGCTCGTAGGGGCTGTTGAGGATGTCCTTGATGTCGCGCTTGACGCTCTCGGGCGTGATGCCGTGTTCGAGGTTGTAGGCGTGCTGTTTCTCGCGGCGGCGGGCGGTCTCGGCCATGGCCCGCTCCATGCTGCCGGTGACGCGGTCGGCATAGAGGATGACCTTGCCGTCGACGTTCCGCGCGGCGCGGCCGATCGTCTGGATCAGGCTGGTCTCCGAGCGCAGGAAGCCTTCCTTGTCGGCGTCGAGAATGGCCACCAGGCCGCATTCGGGGATGTCGAGGCCCTCGCGCAGCAGGTTGATGCCGACCAGCACGTCGAAGTGGCCCAGACGCAGGTCGCGGATGATCTCGATGCGCTCAATGGTGTCGACGTCGCTGTGCATGTAGCGGACGCGGATGCCCTGTTCGGTCAGGTATTCGGTCAGGTCCTCGGCCATCTTCTTGGTGAGGACCGTGACCAGGGTGCGGTAGCCCTGCTTGATGGTCTGGCGGATCTCGTCGACCACGTCGTCGACTTGGCTGGCGCCGTCCTTGGACACGGGCCGCACCTCAACCGGCGGGTCGATCAGGCCGGTGGGGCGGATGACCTGCTCGGCGAAGACCCCGCCGGCCCGCTCCAGCTCCCAGTTGGCCGGGGTGGCGGAGACGTGCACCGACTGGGGCCGCATGGCGTCCCACTCCTCGAACTTGAGGGGGCGGTTGTCGAGGGCCGAGGGCAGGCGGAAGCCATACTCGGCCAGGGTCCATTTGCGGTTGCGGTCGCCCTTGTACATGGCGCCGATCTGCGGAACCGTCTGGTGGCTCTCGTCGGTGAAGAGGAGGGCGTTGTCGGGGATGTATTCGAAGAAGGTCGGCGGCGGCTCGCCGGTCTTACGGCCCGACAGATAGCGGCTGTAGTTCTCGATGCCGGCGCACGAGCCGGTGGTCTCGATCATCTCCAGGTCAAAGGTCGTGCGCTGCTCCAGGCGCTGGGCTTCCAGCAGCTTGCCGTTGGCGGTCAGCCACTCCAGGCGCTCCTTCAGCTCGGCGCGGATGGCGATGATCGCCTGGCGCAGGGTGGGGCGCGGGGTGACGTGGTGGCTGTTGGCGTAGACCTTGATCATCTCCAGGTCAGCCGTCTTCTTGCCGGTCAGGGTGTCGAACTCGCTGAGCGCCTCGACCTCGTCGCCGAACATGGTCACGCGCCAGGCGCGGTCCTCGTAGTGGGCGGGGAAGATCTCGATGGTGTCGCCCCGGCGGCGGAACGTACCGCGCTCGAAGGCCTGGTCGTTGCGCTTGTACTGCTGGGCCACCAGGTCGGCGATCAGCTGCTTTTCATCGACCCGCTGGCCGACCTCCAGGGTGAAGGTCATGGCGGTGTAGGTCTCAACCGAGCCGATGCCATAAATGCACGACACCGAGGCCACGACGATGACGTCGTCGCGCTCCAGGATCGCCCGGGTGGCCGAGTGGCGCATCCGGTCGATCTGCTCGTTAATCGAGGAGTCCTTCTCGATATAGGTGTCGGTCCGGGGCACGTAGGCTTCCGGCTGGTAGTAGTCGTAGTAGCTGACGAAGTACTCGACCGCGTTCTCCGGGAAGAACGACTTCATCTCGCTGTAGAGCTGGGCGGCCAGGGTCTTATTCGGGGCCAGGATCAGGGCCGGGCGCTGGGTGCGCGCGATGACCTGGGCCATGGTGAAGGTCTTGCCCGAGCCGGTGACGCCCAGCAGCACCTGGTCCTGGTCGCCGTTCTCCAGGCCCTCGACCAGTTCGGCGATGGCGGTCGGCTGGTCGCCGGCGGGCTGGTAGTCGCTGACCAGCTTGAAGGTCTTGCCGCCCTCGGACTTGCTGGGGCGCGCCGGGCGGTGCGGGGTCCACAGCGCCGGGATCGCTCCGCCCGGAACCGTGTCCAGCACGAAGGGCGTCGAGACGTCAGAGACGCCGGAGGTGTCGCGAGAAGGCATGGCGTCAAGTTAGGAGCGCGCGGGGGTTAAGGCTAGGGGGCCTGCTGACGGAGACTGGCAGCAGGCTGGCGGTAGCAGACCCTGCGCGCACCCCTCACGCCGCCATGTTAGCGATGTGCTGGCGGTTGATGCGGATGACGCCCAGCTGCTCCAGCGACAGCAGAAGCCGCCACAGCTGCGACAGCTCCAGGCCCAGCGACCGGCGCATGGCCGGGCTTTCCAGGGCCTTGAGGTTGATGGCGAGGCCCGCGCTGAGGCCGCTGCGCTCGCCGTCGTCGTCCTCCACAGGCCCCATGCGCTCGACGATGCCGCGGGCGACCAGGGCCTTGAGGCGGCGGCGGACGGTCTCGCTGGAGACGTTCAAGGCGGCGGCCACGCCCTCGATCGACACCGGGTGACGCTCGTCGCCGGCCTCGGGATCGTTCAGGTCGGCGCGGCGGCTGGCGGGCAGGTGCTGCAGATTGGCGGCGGCGATCGTGTGGACGATCAGGAACTCCAACGGATCCAGGTCCAGCGTCCGCTGACGGGCGTCGATCCAGTTGAGGACGAAGGTCGTGGTCGTGCGGCGGACGGCGCGGGCGACATCGCTGGGGATCAACATGCGGGGCGTCTCCGAAAAGGGTTGGGAAGGGGGCGAGCGTCTCACCAGGGGATGGGCTGGCCGTCGTGGGCGAAGAAGCCGCCGCTGTCGGCCGGCTCCAGGCGCGAGAGCACCTTGAGCAGGCGCTGGGCGGCGTCGTCGGGGGTGAACAGGGTCTTGGGCGACCGGGCGAACGGGGCGCTGAGATCGGTGGCGACCGTGCCGGGGTGCAGCACCACGCAGACGGCCAGCGGGCGCTCGCGTTGCAGCTCCAGCGCCTGGCAGCGGATCATCATGTTCAGCGCCGCCTTGCTGGCGCGATAGGCGTGCCAGCCGCCCAGCCGGTTGTCGCCGATGCTGCCGACCCGCGCCGACAGGGCGGCGAAGACGCTCGGCTCGTCCTTGGGCAGCAGCGGGGTCAGGTGCTTGGCGACCAGGCTGGGAATGACGGCGTTGACCGCGAACAGGCGCTGCATCGCCTCGGCGCTGACCGCGCGCATGCTCTTTTCGGGCGTCAGGTCGGTGTCGTGCAGCAGGCCGGTGGCGATCAGCAGCAGGCCGAGCGTTCCCCGCTCGCGCAGCTGGCGGGCGAGGTCGGCGAGCGCGGTATCGTCCAGCAGGTCCAGGGCCAGGAACGGGGTGCGAGGGTCCTCGGGCCAGTCGTCCGGACGGGCGCGGCCGACGCTGATGACGGCGCTCCAGCCGGGCTCGGCGGCCAGACGGGCCACAAAGGCGCGGCCAAGGCCGCCGCTGGCCCCGACAACAACGGCGAGGCGACCGCTCATCAGGGCATGCTCGCCAGCAGCGCGCCGACCAGCAGGGCGCCGCAGGCCACGACGGTCAGCGGCAGGCGCAGTTTGCGGTACCAGTCGGGCAGGGCGCCGGCGGTCATGTCCCAGGCGCCTTGGGCCGCGAGCGCCAGGGCCAGGCCCAGCAGGCCTGTAGAGACCAGGGCGGGCGAGCCGGCCCCGGCCACCAGGGCCGCGACCGCGAAGCCGACGATCGGCGGGGCCATGGCGATCACCAGGGTGGCGATGTCCGCCCGCGCGCCCAGCGCGGCGTGGGCGGCGCGGACGCCGCCGAGAAAGGCCAGGATCGCGCCCGCATAGGCGGCCTGGGCGATCCAGGCCGTCTCGGCCGGCAATACGCCCGCCAGGAACAGGAGCGGCGGCGCCACGAAGGGGATCAGGCCCAGCCCGCCCAGCGCGGCCATGGCCCGGACGACGCCAGAGCCGACGCCAGAGCCGACGCCAGAGCTGGCGCCGGCGCGTGTCGCGCTGTCGCTGCGGGGCTCGAGGATATGGAATGCGCCGTCCATAGGGCGTCTCCCTCGGTCAAATCGATCGAGGGTTATTTAGTGTATCAGTTGGTATAAAGAAAGGGCGGGGAACCGCTTAAGGGTTCGCTGCGACGTTTAGCGCCAATCGGCCGCAGCCAGGACCGGTTCGGGCGGCTCGTCATAGCCCCACACCGGCGGCGAGACGGCGAAGGCGCGCAGGAACGCCCCGCAGGTGGTGGCGATCAGCTTTTCCAGGTTCATGGCGCGCAGGTGAGCGCCCTCCAGCTGGTCCTGGTGCAGACAGGCCAGCAGCAGCGGCGAGACCAGCTGCAACGCCGCCATGCGCGGATCGACATCGGCCCGCATCTCGCCGCGCGCGATGTGCAGGTGCAGGCGCGCTTCAAACGCTTGCAGCGTCGGCTCGACGATGTGCTCCAGGGCGGGGCGGCCGTAGTTCGGGTCCAGCAGGCCCTCGGCCAGGCTCAGCGCGAAGACGTCGCCCAGCCGCACCGACTTCTCGGCCCGCAGCGCATTGACCAGGCTGCGCGCATAGGCGTGGATCGAGGCCTCGAAGGGCAGGTCGCTGAGGCGCTGGGCGTCGAGGCCGGGACGGCCGCGTCGCAGGCACTCTTCCAGCACCGCGTCGATCACCGCGCGGCGGTCGCCGAAATAGTGGCGCAGGGTCGGCGGCGACACCTCGGCGGCGGCGGCCAGGTCGCGAAAGCTCGCGCGCTCGCCCCCACGCGCCATGAGGTGGAGCGTCATCTTCTCCAACAAGTCGCGGCGCTTGGCCTCGTGGTCGAGATCCTTGGCGCCCTTGGTCCTGGACAAGGTGGTCATCCCCTCTTCGCGTACAAGATACTGTCGCCGCTGAGGTCGCGCAAACCTTGGCCCCCTCGAAGCGGTGGAGTGGGGGGCGGTCAGTTGAACAGGCCGAGGACCCAGCTCTGCTGGCTGTTGGCGATCGACAGCGCCTGGCTGGCGAGGCTGGCTGAGGCTTCCAGGGCCTGGAGGCGGGCGGACTCCCGCGCGAGGTCCGCATCGACCAGATTGCCGACGCCTGTCGCCAAGGTGTCGCTCATCAGGCGGTTCTGGGCGATCAGGCCGGCGAAGCTTTCCTGGCGGCCGCCAAAATAGATACCGGCCGCACGCGTCTTGTTGAGCGCCTGCTCCACGGACTCGAAGATTCCGCCGACATTGGTCCAGTCGATGGTGTCCAGGTCCAAGGCCTCGGCCGTCAGCGGCTGCGAGGTGACCAGCTCACTCCCGCCGTTGGGGTCGGAGGTGAAGTCGTAGCCGGTGGCCGACGAGGTGGTGACGTCCGGCACAGTGAAGCTGGTGGTGTTGGTCGTTGGCCGCGCGCTGGCTAGGGGCTGAAGGGCGATCGCGTCCACCGCCCAGGCCGTGCCGGCCAGGCTTCCCGCCTCGTTGAAGCGGAACTCGATATCGTGGCCGCTGGCGGGGTTGTAGTCGAAGCTGAGGATCGAGCGGCCGGACACCGCCGTGCCCGCGGCCACCGGCGCGCCGCCGCCAACAAAGCCCTGACCCGTGGCCGCGCGGCGCGCGCCGCCTTGCCAGATCTCCAGAACGTCCGGCACCCCATAAGCGTCCAGATAGAGGTCGATCCGACCGGGCGTTGCGCCGCCGTCGCGGAGAAAGGTCTGGGCGGCCACGCCCGAGGCGTTGACGAAGGCTCCGCCCAGGCTCGCCGGCGTCGCCGCCGTTGTCACCGGGTTGTAGGTGGTCTGGCTATAGGTCACCGAGCCGGTTGTGAGCTTGTCGGCCAGCGGCCGCTTGCCGTCGAACACCGCTTGCATGGCGACGCGATTGACCTGATCGACAAGCATCTTCACGTCGGCGACCAGGGCGAGCTTCGAGGGCTCGTCGAGGGACGGGTCGCGCAAGGCTAGAGCCTTCTCACGCGCCGTCGCCAGAAAATCGTGGATCTGCTCCACCCCGGCCGCGGCGACGTCCAACATCGACGCGCCGCGCGCCAGGCTGTCATTGACGACCTGGAAGCTGCGGGCTTCCGTCGCCATACGCCGCGAGATGCTCCAGGTCGCGCCGTTGTCGCGTGGCGAGTCGATGCGTCGCCCGGTCGAGACGCGGTTCCCCGCGCTCGACAGCCGCGCGTCCGCTTCGGACAAAGCCGCAGCGCCGCGTAAGGCGTTCAGACTGACGCCGCCCCCGACCAATTCGCAATTCCCCCGTTGAGGCCCGCGATCCCCCGGCCTCCAAAGTTGTTTTTGAGATGGGCGAGGTTTACGCCGACTTAAAGTCGTATCAGCGTTCGTCGAACTTTGGCGTGGACGCCGCCGGTCAAGGTTCCAGGCCGTTCGGCCGGACGCGAGAGCTCCGAGGCTTGATCGCGGACGCGGCGTTCCTTGAGCGCCGCGTCCGCGTCCGGCGTGTCAGGTCGCCGCCGGCCGTTTCCGGGCCCGGTAGGCCTCGACGGGCAAGCCGCCGACGCCCCAGTTTTCCAGCGCCACCTCCTCAATGACGACGAAGGTGGTGTTGGGGTCCTTGCCCAGCACCTCGGCCAGCAAGGTTGTGACGCCGTCGATCAGGTGGGCCTTCTGCTCGCGCGTGACGCCCTCGCGGGTCACCTGGATGTTCACATAGGGCATGGTCTCAGCCTTTCTCGATGATCTGGAAGACCTTGGCGATGATCCGCCAGCGGCCGTCCTCGCGGACCAGGGTCAAAAGATCGACGAAGTCGCGCGCGCCGAGCGTGCAGCGCACCCGCGCGGCGGCGGCGTTGTCGCCGGCGAAGGCGATCTCGTCGATGATGTCCCGGCGCGGATCGGCCGAGGCCGCCGGCGGGGTGCGCCCGCGCACCACCTCGAAATAGGTGGGCATGTCGCGATAGAGCGGCGGGGTCTCGTCGGCGGTCGCGTAGATCGCGCGGGGGTGAAAGACCTCCGCCAGCAGATCCACGTCGCAGGTATAGAGCGCGTCGAAGTACTTTCGGAGGACGTCCTGGACGCCGGCGAAGTCGCTCATGCGGCGTCTCCGGCGGGCGACAGGCCTTCCTCGATCAGCGCTTCGCGAACCGCCGATCGGGCCTGGACCTGTTCGACGAAGCGGGCCGCATAGGGCCAGGCCGCCAGCGATACGCCGATGAACCGGGTCCAATTGAGGACCACGAACAGATAGGCGTCGGCGACGGTGAAGCCCTCGCCCAGCAGATAGGTCCGGCCATCGGCCAGCTGGCGCTCCACGTCATCGAGACGGCGCGCCAGATGGGCCTCGGCCTGGGCCTTGTCTTCCGTGTTCATCGGGCGGCCGGAGAACCAGGGTGCGAAGGCCTTGTGCAGCTCCGAGGAGATAAAGGCCAACCACTCCTGCAGGCGGACGCGCTCCAGTCCGCCGGCCGGCGGCGCCAGGCCCCGCTCGGGCGCGAGGTCGGCCAGATACTGCAGGATGGCCGGGTTCTCGGTGATCACCACGCCGGGGCTGATCGCCAGCGCCGGGACATAGCCCTTGGGGTTGATGCGCTTGTAGTCGGCGCCGGTGGCGGTGGTTCCCTTGGCCGTGTCGACGGGGACCGCCGCGAACGGCAGGCCCAGTTCGATCAGGGTGATGCGGGCGGCCAGCGAACAGGCGCCGGGCTTGAAGTAGAGGTGCATGGCGACGTCTCCAGTTTGAGTGCCGCCGCGCACCTATGGGCACAGGTCACCATTGCCAACCTGGTTTCTTCTGGTTACCAGCTTTTGGCGTTTCCTGGCGGTAACCGAGCGTTGGCCATGGTGTTGAAAGTCCGGAAGAACCGCAGCGCGCCGCCGCCGGAGCCCTGTGCGCTGACCGAGTGCATGGCGGTCATCGCCGGGGCCTGGGCGCCGAACGTGATCTGGCATCTGCGCGCCGGTCCGAGGCGGTTCAGCGAGCTGCGGACCGATATCCCGCCGGTGTCGGCCAAGGTGCTGTCCCAGCGCTTGAAGGAGCTGGAAGCCAAGGGCGTGCTCTCGCGAACGATCCAGCCCACCTCGCCGCCGTCTGTGGAATACGCCCTGACGCCGCTGGGCCAGGGGCTGGTCCCGGCCCTGGAGGCGATCGTGACGGTCGGCCATCAGCTCAAGGCGGCGCGCATGGCCCCGGCGCGCGACCAGGTCTGCCCCGTTTAGCGGGTTCCGTCTGAACGGGGCCGGCTCTAGGCGAGGGCGCAGGGCGTCTGCGTCAATTGGCAGCATCCCCATAAGTGTGGACGAACAGCGTTCCCATTTCCCAGTATGGCGCGCTACCAAGGGGTGGCGGGCGATTTGGGGGCGGCGATCAAGATCATGGCGGTTCCGGAGCTGGACCAGGAAGCTGCACGGATCCGGGCTCTGCTGGAGCTGGGCATTCTCGACACGCCGCCCGAGCAGGAATTCGACGACATCGTCCAGGCCGCGCGCGACGCCTGCCAGACGCCGATCGCTGTCCTGTCGCTCATCGACAGTGATCGCCAGTGGTTCAAGGCGCGGGTGGGGATCGAGGCCTGCGAGACCGAGCGGGACGCCTCGTTCTGCGCCCATGCCGTCGCGGCGTCCAAGACCCTGTCGATCCCTGACGCCCGCCTCGACGCGCGCTTCAAGGACAACAGGCTGGTCAACGGGCCTGAACAGATCCGCAGCTATCTGGGCGCGCCGATCATGACGCGCGAGGGGGTGGCCATCGGCGCGGTCGCCGTGATCGACCAGCGCCCCAGAGACTGGTCGTCCGGCGACACCCAGGCCCTGGAGCGCCTGGCGCGGATCGCCGCCCGGCTGATCGAGATGCGCGCGCGTTGCGAACTGGCCGACGCCCAGGGCCAGCAGTTGCTGAACCTGGCGGCCGAGGGCGTGCAGTTCCGGACGATCTTCGCTGCGATGCGTGAAGGCGTGGTGCTGCAGGACCGCAGCAGCATCATCCTGCGCCATAACCCCGCCGCCGCCGCGCTGCTGGGCCTGACCCACGACCAGTTGCTGGGCAAGAGCTCGGTCGACGACGACTGGCGGATCGTCGACGCCGCCGGAGCGCCGCTTCCGGTCGAGGCCCAGCCGTCGATGGTGTGCCTGGCCACGGGGGAGCCGGTCCTGAACTTTGTGCTGGGCGTGCATCTTCGGGACGGCGCGCTGCGCTGGCTCAGCGTCAATTCGCTGCCGATCTTCGACAAGATCAGCGAGCCGCCCAACCTGACCGTCACCTCGTTCATCGACGTGACCGAACTGCGTGAACGCGAGACCGAGCTGCGCGACGCGCTGGAGCTGGCCGAGCGCGCCAGTCAGGTCAAATCCCAGTTCGTGGCCAATGTCAGCCACGAGATCCGCACGCCGCTGAACGGGGTCATCGCCCTGGCTTCGGCTCTGGGCCAGAGCGACTTGACCGATCGCCAGCGCGAGATGGTCGAGATCATCGTCGAGTCCGGGGCGACCCTGGAGTCGATCCTCAGCGCCCTGCTGGACCTGGCCAAGATCGAGGCCGAGCGCATGGAGCTGGAGGTCGTGACCTTCGGGATCGAGGATCTGGTGCGGTCCTCGACCGACCTCTTCAAGATCAAGGCCGACAACAAGGGGTTGGGGTTCAGCGTCTCGGTGACGGCGCCGCCCGGCGGGCGCTATCGCGGCGACGCCCAGAAGATCCGCCAGATCCTGTGGAACCTGCTGGCCAACGCCATCAAGTTCACCGACGCGGGCGAGATCGCTGTCAGTGTCACGGTCGAGGGGGCGGACCCGGCGGCGCAGACCCTGTTGATCGAGGTGCGCGACACGGGCGTAGGCCTGTCGCCCGAGATGGAACACATGCTGTTCGAACCGTTCATCCAGGGCGACGCCTCGGTGACGCGCCGGTTCGGCGGAACGGGGCTTGGCCTGACCATCTGCCGCGCCCTGGCGCGCATGATGGGTGGCGATATCGAAGCGCTGGCCGGGGCGGAGCGCGGCAGCGTGTTCCGCGTGCACGTGCCGGTCTCGACCGCCGAGCCCGAGGCCTCGGTGGCGGTCGAGAGCGAGGCGGATCTGGCCACGGCCATGACGATCCTGCTGGTCGAGGACAATCCCAACAACCGCCGGGTGGTCGAACTGCTGCTGGAGCCGACCGGCGCGGAGCTGGTGATGGCCGAGAACGGCGCCGAGGCGCTGACCCTTCTGGCCACGCAGCGCTTCGACCTGATCCTGATGGACATGCAGATGCCGGTGATGGACGGCCTGACCGCCACCCGGGAGGTCCGCTGTCTGGAAGCGCGCGAAGGGCAGGGGCGTACCCCCACGCCGATCGTGATGATGACCGCCAACGCCTCGCGCGAGCATCGCGACGCCGCGCTCGCTGCCGGGGCGGACGGGTTCATCACCAAGCCGGTGACGCCGGCGACCCTCTATGCGGGCATCAACACCGCGCTGACGGCGGCGGCCTGAGCGGCCTCAGCGCGGATCCAGGCCGTTCAGATAGGCCTTCAGGTCGGCGCGCTGGTCGTCGTCGAACTTGACCTGCGGCATCCGGGGATGGGTCTGGGGCGAGCCCTCCTCAGGCGGCGAGGCGGGCGACAGCATGCCTTCGGACAGCACCTGGTCCAGGCGGCCCGGCGGATAGCGCAGATAGAGCTTGGCGAAGGCCGGGGCGCCGGGCAGGGGGCTCTTGAGGTCGCTGACCGCGTGGCAACCGCCGCAGTGGCGCTGGGCCAGCTTCTGACCATTGACCGCCGAGGCCTGGGCGACGGCGGCGGTCCCCGCGGCGAGAAGCCCGCCCGCGAGCAGAACGGCGACGGCGAGGGGGTGGATCGTGCGCGGCATGGGCAAGGCTCCTGATCCCCGAAGCCTAGCTCAATCCCGGCGCCGGGGTATTGGGTACGAACACCTATGAGCGCGGCGCGCGCGAAGATCGTTCCTTCGGCGTTGACGTACGTCAGTACTGTGTGACATACAGTGTGTATCGCACACCATGTGCCACACACTATGCGTCGTACACCCTATGCCGACCGATACGGACATCTTTGAATCGCTCCGCCAGGAGCTGCGGCGGGGAACCCTGATCCTCGCCGTCCTCGCCCAGCTGCGGGAGGAGCGCTACGGCTACAGCCTGCGTCAGGCGCTTTCGGGCGTGGGCGTGGAGATCGACGAAGGCGCGCTCTATCCGATGCTGCGCCGGCTGGAGGCCCAAGGGCTGCTGGCCAGCGAGTGGCGCGAGGAAGACAAGCGCAAGAAGCGTTTCTATCAGCTGTCGAGCGAGGGGAGGGCCGTGCTGGCCCGCCTCGCCGACGAATGGCGCGCGATCAACGCCGCCCTGGAGCCGTTGCTGTGACCGCGGCTACTCTTACCAAAGGACCCCATGACATGAGCGATCTGGTCGATCGTTATCTGGGCGCTGTCGCCGCCCTGCTGCCCAAGGACTCGCGCCAGGACATCGTCGCCGAGCTGCGCGACCTGATCGTCAACCGCGTCGAGGACCTCGAAGCCCAGCGCTGCCGCCCGCTGGACAAGCGCGAGATCGAGGAACTGCTGCGCGAGATCGGTCATCCGATCGCCGTCGCCGGCCGTTATGGGCCGCATACGGCGCTGATCGGGCCTGAGCTCTATCCGTTCTGGCTGTTCAGTGTGAAAGTGCTGGTGATTGTGGCGGCGATCGCGGCGGCGATCCCGGCCGGCGTGGCCCTGCTGACGGCGCATGGCGACGCGCGTCTGGTGATGCGGACCGTCACGGACTTCATCCCGACCGCGCTGTGCCTGATCGGCGCGGCGACCCTGATCGGCGCCGCCATCGAGCGCGGCTGGATCAACACCGACGGGTTCAGGAACTGGAAGGTCAATGACCTGCCCAGGGTCTCCAAGTCCAAGAAACGGCTCTTCGAGAGCCGGTTCGAAGGTCTCTTCGAGGCGGCGGTCACCCTGCTGTTCATCGGCTGGTGGACCGGGCTGGTGGACTTCCCCAACGATAACGTGATCACCACGCGCGGCGGCGAGATCGTTCTGAGCTTTTCGCCGATCTTCCAGACGCTCTACTGGCCGATCCTGGTCATGGCGGTGGTGCAGGTGATGTCGAGCCTGATCCTGATGGTCAAGCCGGGCTGGGTGCGGGCGCGGGCGGGCTTCGAGATCGTGACCGGGCTGATCGGCCTGGCCATCGCCGCGGCCCTCTGGCCGGCCATGCCGCTGGTGACCCTGGTCGCGCCGGAGGCCACGGTGGCGGGCTTGGCCAACCTGCAAAAGACGGTGGACCTCAGCCTGCAGGTCGCTCTGTGGGTCGCCGTGGCGATCATGCTGCTGAAGCTGGTCATCGACGGCTGGCGCCTGATCAGGGGGCGCTGATCCAGGACGTGCGGGGGCTCGCCAGAGTCCCCGCGCGGCCCTGCGGCGTTAACCTTGTGTCGTTGCCGAGTAACGATAAGCGCTGGTCCAGATTCCGCCAGGATCGGTTGAGCACAGGCGCGGCAAGGCTTTCGGGGCGGCAAAAAAACGCCGATCGGACTTGTCCAGCTTTTTGCGAGGATTCAAGGCGTTAACGATTAGACTGCGCGACGCATGCGCGCAGAGGCCATGTTGCGGCGCGTCAAGTGCTTGCGAGTCGGTCATGGATACGTCATAAGCCGCTACAAGCAGGATCTTGGCCACAGCGTGATACGGCCAGTCCTCCGCTTCGGAAGAGTCTCCGCCAGTGATTTTCGCGGGGTTTCCGGGGCGCTTTTGTCGGGGAGCCGGAGGCTCTCGCCGCGCAGGACACGAGTTTTGTATATCAAGTCGCAGACGCGCGCGGACGCGCGCGGGCTGGTCGGCGCCGTATTGGTGGGATCCATCACGGGTCTCGCCCTGGGCGGCGTTTACCTTCTGGGTGGCCTGGCCCAATCGGCCTCCACCCACGCCCGCGTCGCCCGATTGGCGGAAGGCGCTTCGGGGGACTTCTCCGAGGCGGCGATGCTCAGCGCTTCTACGCGTATGGACCCCGGCGCGCTCGCCGTGGCCAAGCGTCATGACCCCTATCTCTTCGCCGCCGTCGATCAGCGTGATCGTCAGTCGGCGATGCTGGCCGCCCGTCTGGAAGGCGCCGGTTCGGCCCTGCTGCCGGGCCAGAGCGGCCGCACCGGCCCGCTGATGCTGCGCGCCAGCTTCGGCACGATGTTCAATGGCGCCGGCGCGGGTCCCTTCCAGCTGGGCAACGCCCTGCAGAGCTCGCGTGAGCTGGAATGCCTGGCCCAGGCCATCTATTACGAAGCCCGTGGCGAGACCCCCAGCGGCCAGGCGGCCGTGGCCCAGGTCGTTCTGAACCGCGTGCGTCACCCGGCCTTCCCGAAGTCGATCTGCGGCGTCGTGTTCCAGGGCGCCTATAACCGCACCGGCTGCCAGTTCAGCTTCGCCTGCGACGGCTCGATGCGCCGCGTCCGCGACACCGGCGCCTGGAGCCGCGCGCGCAAGGTCGCCACCCGCGTCGTGGCGGGCACGATGGAGAGCCCGGTCGGTTCGGCCACCCACTTCCACACGGTGCATGTGTCGCCGGGCTGGGGCCCGCGCCTGCAGCGCGTGACCCAGGTGGGCATGCACATCTTCTATCGCTTCGGTCGCCGCAGCGGGGGTTCGATCCAATCCCCGACCGTCGACGACATCGCTCCGTCCGAGATCGCCAGCCTGACGGCCGACGGTCACGGCCCGGTGGCCTATGCCAGCCTGGCGCGTCCGGAGCCCGCCAATAGCGCGCCGGGCGTCGGCGGGCCCATCGGTCCGGTCAGCGAACCGGCCTCCGCGCCGACGCTGACGCCGGCCAAGGCCAGCGCGCCGACCCATGACAAGCCGGCGCTGGAAGGCCTGAAGGCTACAGTAGGGGCCGCGAGCGGAGCTGCTTCCTGAGGCTGCCCGGCATGTGGCTGGCGGCGAAGCGCATCTGCTTGGCCCGCTTGCCCACCAGATAGTGCAGGGCCTTGCCGTGGGCGGCCTCCCAGACCACCTGGGCGGCGTCCTCGACGGGATAGACCTCCAGCCCGCCGGCCTTCAGCGACTCCGACATCGATTTGTTGGAGCCGTCCGAGGCCGCGTTCAGGATCGGCGTCTCGACGAACCACGGCATGACGCAGGCGACGCTGACACCATAGGCGGCGTACTCGACGTCCAGCGCCTCTGACAGGCCCCGCACCGCGAACTTGGTGGCCGAATAGACCGCCAGCTTCGGCGAGCCGTAGAGGCCCGCGCACGAGGCCACATTGATCAGCCGCCCGCCGGCCGCCTTGAGCAGCGGCAGGCCCGCGCGGGCGCCGTTGATCACGCCCTTGAGATTGATGTCGATCTGGATGTCGCAGTCGGCGTCCGACATCTCGTTCAGCATGCCAAAGCGCGCGACGCCGGCGTTGTTCAGCAGCACGTTCGCCTGGCCGCCCGTCTCGCGGCCGAACTCGCCGATGGCGTTCTCCCAGGCCTCGCGGTCGCGCACGTCCAGGGGATGGATCGAGCCGTTCTCCGGGCCGATGGCCAGCAGGGCGGCTTTCAGCCCCACCTTGTCGATGTCCGACAGGCCGACGAACCAGCCCTCCTGGGCGAACCGCTTGGCGCAGGCCAGGCCGATGCCGCTGGCCGCGCCCGTTATGAAGATGCTCTTGCGCCCGTTCGCCGGCATGGACCCCTCCCGTATCATTGTTATCAATGATCAGATGCCGAACGGGCGGAGGGGTCAAGGTGTCTTGAAGCGGCCCATCGGCTCCCCCGCGATCGCGAGGGAGCGTCTGGCTTGGACAGATCAGTCCGTCTGATCGTCGATCTCGGCCGCCGGGCCGTTCTTCTTGATCGACTCGATGGCGTTCTTGGCCGAGGCCTTGGAGGTGTAGCCCTCGGTCCAGAAGATGGTCTCGCTGTTGTAGACGAAATAGGCGACGAACTCGCCGGCCTTGTTCTTCTTGATCAGAAACTTATGGGCCATGGCGCTTCTCCATTGATGATTTGATACTTCGTCAGCCCCACCCGACGGATCGAGCGTCGCCTTGTCGAGGCGCGCCTGTCAATCGCGGCCCTGTTAATCGCGGCCTTGTCACGCGCGGGTCCGGCCGCCGATGATGCGGGCTCCCCGTTCGCAGAGTCCCCGCCCATGTCGCACGACCGCCTCGACCAGCTTTCGATGGACCTCTTGGGCAAGTCCTACGGCGAGCTCAACGACGTCCAGAAGCGGGTCATCGATCTGATCCTGGCCGAGCAGCCCTCCGACCCGCGCACGGTCTTCGACGAGGGCACCTTCTGGACGCGCCTGGCCGACAAGGTCGCGGCCATCGGCGGCTCCTGGAACTTCATCGGCGGCTTTGGCCTGGCGCTGCTGCTGTGGATCGGGGTGAACCTGGCGCTCAAGCCGCTGAACCTGGCGTTCGACCCCTATCCGTTCATCTTCCTGAACCTGCTGCTCTCGACCGTGGCGGCCATCCAGGCGCCGGTGATCATGATGAGCCAGAACCGCCAGGCGGCGAAGGACCGCCTGACCGCCGAGCACGACTATGCGGTCAACCTGCGGGCCGAGCTGGAGATCATGCGGGTGATCGACAAGGTCGACGCCCTGCGCAGCGACGAACTGATGGTCCTGTGCCGCGAACACGCCGAGCGCCTGGCGCAGCTGCAGGACGAGGTGGCGACGCTGCGGGTGGAGCGGGGCGGGTGAGCCTGACGATCGCCACCGTCCAGTTCGCCGTCTGCGCCGATATCGACGCCAACGCGGCGGTGATCGAGCGGCTGATGCGGCAGGCCCGGGCAAGTGGTGCGGATGTCGTCCATGTCCCCGAAGCGGCTCTGTCCGGCTATGCGGGCGTCGACTTTGCGAGTTTTGAGGGGTTCGACTGGCCGCGTCTGGAGGCGGCGACCCGTCGGGTCATGGCGCTGGCCGGCGAGCTTGGGCTCTGGACGATCCTCGGCTCGGCCCATCCGTTGTCCGAAGGGCGCAAGCCGCACAACTGCGCCTATGTCATCGACGCCTCGGGCGCGCTGGTCGACCGCTACGACAAGCGGTTCTGCGCCGGCGATGCGGAGGGCCTGGCCGGGGATCTGGCCCACTACACGCCGGGCGATCACTTCGCCGTCTTCGAGATCAGGGGCGTGCGCTGTGGCGTGCTGATCTGCCATGACTATCGCTATCCCGAGCTCTATCGCGCCTATCACCGGCGGGGCGTGCGGCTGATGTTCCACGGCTTCCACGCGGGTGGGCTCTCGGTCGAACGGTTCTCGGCGATGGAGGCCGACGTCGGAAGCCATCACCTGACCGGCGGAACGACGCTGCCGGCCATCACCATGCCGGCGGGCATGATCGCCAGCGCCTCGAACAACAATATGTGGATCAGCTGTCCGAACGCGTCGGCGCCGAAAAGCTGCTGGCCGTCGTTTTGTGTGAGGCCGGATGGTGTGATCACCGGGGCGCTTGAGCCCGAGACCGAAGGGGTTCTGCTGTCGGTGATCGACCCCGACGCTGCGATCTACGACAGCACCGTCGCCTGGCGGGGCCGCGCGATCGACGGGGTGCTGCATTCGGGGGAGATCACCGACGATCCGAGATCGCGGGACCGGAGAGGGCTCTGACCATGACCATCCTGGCGATCGAGCATGTGCAACTGGCCATGCCGGCGGGGGAGGAAGAGAAGGCGCGGGCCTTCTACCGTGACCTCCTGGGGATCGCTGAAAAGCAGAAGCCGCCGCATCTGGCCAAGCGGGGCGGGTGCTGGTTCGAGGACGGCCCGGTGAAGATCCATCTCGGCGTCGAGGCCGAGTTCCGCCCGGCGCGGAAGGCGCATCCGGCGTTGGTGGTCGACGACGTGCGCGCCCTTGCCGAGCGGCTGAAGGCGGCCGGTGTGCGGGTTGTCGAGGACGAGCCGCTGGAGGGATGGGATCGTGTCTATGCCGACGACCCGTTCGGCAACCGCATCGAGTTGATGACGCCGAAGGGGTGATCCTTGTTCCCGATCGGAAACGGGGCTTGTAGCGATCGCTACATGCGTTACCGTGTAGCGATCGCTACAGGCTCTGTGAGCCGCTCAGGGAGAACGCCATGTCCTCGACCGCCCCGTCCCCCGCCCAGGTCGTCCGCGCCTTCATGAAGGCCATGGAGCGGCTCGACTATGACGCCGCCGTCCAGCATCTGGCGCCGGCCTGCGAGTATACGAACCCGCCGCCGATCGGCACGGTCCATGGTCCGGCCGGGGTGCGCGCGGTGTTGGAGCCTTTCTTCGCGCCGACCCTGGAGAACGAGTTCCGGATCCTGCGCGAAGCCGTCGATGGCGGGCTGGTCTTCCACGAGCGCCTGGATCGGCACCGCCTGAAGGACGGTTGGGTCGAGCTGCCGGTGACCGGTGTCTATGAGGTCGTCGACGGCAAGATCGCCTATTGGCGGGACTATTTCGACGCCCAGACCATTCTGAGCCAGTGGCCGCGCGGGTAGGGACGTTCAAAAGAGGGCGTTGCGCCCCCTCCGTCGCGACGCGTACCGCCTCGCGCCACCTCCCCCGTTTCACGGGTGAGGAGGACACCGAACCCTCCTGCCCCGCTTGCGGGGGAGGTGGCGCGCGGCGCAGCCGCGTGACGGAGGGGGCGTTTCTCCCCGCTAGCCCGCCCGCGCCCGCCGCAGCGCCTGAGGCGGCTGTCCGAACGCCCTGATAAAGGCCCGCCGCATCCGTTCGGGATCGCCGAAACCCGTCTCCAGGGCCACGTCCTCGACCTGCAGCGGCTGGCTGTCGAGCAGGGCGCGGGCGGCTTCGACGCGCAGGCGTTCGATGGCCTTGGCCGGGGTGACGCCGGTTTCCTGGGCGAACAGGCGGGCGAAGTTGCGCGGGCTCATGGCGGCGCGGTCGGCCAACTGTTCGACGGTCAAGGGCTCGGACAGGTTCTGGCGCGCCCAGGAGAGCAGGGCGTCGAAGCGGCCGGGGCGCAGGTCAATGAGCGCCGAGTGCTGTGACTGGCCGCCCGGGCGGTGGTGATAGACCACCAGTTGCTGGGCTGTGCGGCGGGCCACGGCCTCGCCCTCGTCGGCGCCGATCAGGGCCAGGGACAGGTCGATGCCGGCGGTGATGCCCGCCGAACTCCACACCGCCCCGTCCTGGATCCAGATGCGGTCGGGCTCGAGCCGCACATGCGGATAGCGGCGCTGGAAGTCCTTGGTCCGGCTCCAGTGGGTGGTGGCGCGCTTGCCGTCCAAGAGGCCCGCCTCGGCCAGGACATAGGTTCCCGAGCAGACGCTGGCCACGCGGCGCGCCGAGCGACCGGCCTGGCGGACGAAGGCCAGGGTCTCGGGGCAGGTGGCCGGAACCTTCACCGCGTCGCCGCCGGCGATCAGCAGGGTGTCCAGCGGCGGCGCCTCGGCCAGGGCCTTGGTCTGCACGACCATGCCCGAGGTGCTGGGGACCAGACCCCCGCGCAGCGACAGAAAGTGCAGGCTGTAGGCGCCGGGCGCCAGCCGGCCGGCGATCTCGAACGCCGCGATCGGGCCGGTGGCGTCCAGCAACTGGAAGCCGGGATAGACGAAAAAGCCGATCGCGCGGGACATGGCGGACGCCTTGGCTGAAATTGCGGGAACTATGTCATTTCCGCCAGCGCCTCGTCGAGTCATCTTCGCGCTAGACTGTGACGGAGACCATCGCATGAGCCAGACCCTGCAGATCGTGATCGCCCTGTTCCCGGGCGTCACGCACCTGGACTTCACCGGCCCGCATCAGGTGCTGTGCCGGCTGCCGGGCGCCAAGGTCACCGTGGCCAGCCTCGCGGGCGGCGAGATCGAGGCCGACGGCCTGGTGTTCGCCCGCCTGCCCAAGCTGTCGGACATCGAGGCCTGCGACGTACTGATCGTGCCCGGCGGCTTTGGCACGACCCAGGCGATGGGCGATCCTGAGTTTATTGCAGAGATCCGGCGCCTGGCCGACGGCGCGCGCTATGTCTGCTCGGTGTGCACCGGCTCGCTGGTGCTGGCGGCGGCGGGGCTCTTGAAGGGCAAGCGCGCCGCCTGCCACTGGGCCTGGCGCGACCAGCTGGCGCTGTTCGGCGCCGTTCCCGACGCCGCGCGCGTGGCGCGGGACGGCCGCTACATCACCGGCGGCGGGGTGACGGCGGGCATCGACTTCGCCTTGACCCTGATCGCCGAACTGGCCGGCGAGGCGGTGGCCCAGGGCATCCAGCTGGCCGTCGAATACGCGCCGGCGCCGCCGTTCAACGCCGGACGGCCGGAGACCGCGCCGGCTGAGGTGCTGGAGCGGATCACGGCGATCTACGGCAAGGGCATGGAGGAGCGCGTGGCGGCGGCGAAGGCGGCGGCGGGGGTGTTGTAGGTTCCCTCTCCCAGAGGGAGAGGGAGGGGCCCGCACCGCAGGCGTGGGAGGGTGAGGGGTTACGCGGTCTGACGGCGTGCCGGCGCTCCGTCGGACGCCGTACCCCCTCACCCCAACCCTCTCCCCATGGGAGAGGGAGTCACCCCACCTGCACCCCCGTCATCGAGATCGCCGCAAACACATCGTCGGTGAAAAAGCTGACCGGCTCGCCCGGCGTCTGGGCGCCCAACACGTAGAGTAGCGGCAAATAGTGCTCGGCGCTGTTGATCGAGGCCTCGGCGTCGGGGCCGAGGGTGCGCCAGTCGATCAGCGGGTCATGGTCGCCGGCCAGGATCAGGCGCTTGGCGGCCTCGTTGAAGCGCTCGGCCCAGGGCAGGGTCTCGGGGCGGCGGAAGTCGATGGCGCGCAGGTTGTGGACGATGTCGCCGCTGCCGATGATCAGCACGCCCTCGTCGCGCAGCGGGGCCAGGCGCCGGCCGGCCTCGTAGTGCCAGCGGTCGCTGCGGTCGCGATCGAGGCTCAGCTGCACGACGGGAATGTCCGCCTGTGGATACATCGGGGCCAGCACGCCCCAGGCGCCATGGTCGAGCCCGCGCGTCGGGTGCTGGACCACCGTGTCAGGCGCCAGCAGATCGGCCACCCGTGCGGCCAGGGCCGGGGCGCCCGGCGCGGGATAGCGCACATCGAACAGGGCCTGCGGGAAGCCGAAGAAGTCGTGGATCGTCTCAGGCGCGGCCGAGGCGCTGACGGCTGCGGCGCCGCGTGTCTCCCAATGGGCGCTGACCATCAGGATGGCCTTGGGGCGGGGAAGCTCACGCCCCAGCCGCGTCCAGTCGCGGCGCCAGGCGTTGTCCTCGATGGCGTTCATCGGCGAGCCGTGGCCGACGAAGAGAGCGGGCAAGCGGGGCATGGCGATGCTGCCTTTTAGAAACAACTGCAGTTGCAGATAGTGTCCGCGACGCCATAGCGCAAGACGAGGTTCGGCTGACGGCTTCCGCCTCCGGACGGGCTTTGCTATGCGGCCATGGTGACCGCCGCGCCGCCCCAGATTCCCTCCGACGGGACCCCCGTTGCGACCGAGCCGACCGCTCAGTCGGTCAGCCATGTTTCGGGCAAGGAAAACGTGCGCGGCGGGGCGCTGGATTTCCTGCGCTTTCTCGCCTCGCTGCTGATCGTCGTCTACCACTATGGCGCCGAGAGCCCGATGCGGATCGAGCGCTTCGCCCAGGTGTTCTCGCGCGGCTTTCTGGCCACCGACTTCTTTCTCATCTTGTCGGGCTATGTGCTCGGCCGGGCCTATGGCGCCTCGACCCTGAGCGGACGGCTCAGCACGCCGCAGTTCTGGGTGCGCCGCGCCGCGCGGGTGTGGCCCGGGCACCTGGCGGTGCTGGCCATGCTGGCGGTGCTGGTCGTGGTGCTGAACGCCATCGGCACCGACGCCCACAAGCCCAGCCGCTTCGCCTGGGACCAGCTGGTTCCGCAGGCCTTCCTCGTCCACGCCTGGGGCTTCCCCAGCGACGGCTGGAACCTGCCCAGCTGGAGCCTGTCGGCGCTGATCGTCTGCTACGCCCTGTTCCCCAGCTTCTGGCGCGCGGTCAGCAAGATCCGCCACGCCTGGCTGTTGCCACTGCTGGGCGTGGTGATCCTGGCCGCGTTCGAGGTGCTGGCCGAGACGGTGTTCGACCAGGGGCTGGCGGACCTGCGGTTCCAGTTCGGCGTGGTCCGGGCCCTGCCGCTGTTCATCCTGGGCGTCTGTCTGGCGCGCACCGTCGACATGCGCTGGCCCTCGGAAGGCGCGGCCCACGCCCTGCTGTGGGGCGGCGTCGCCCTGCTGGTCATAACCCAGCCGCTGGATCGCTACGCCTTGCCTGATCCGCTGCTGTTCGACGCGCCCTCGCTCCTGGCCATCGCCATGATCGTGCTGGGCGCCGGGCGCCTGCCGGTCAAGCGCCCCCAGCGGTGGATCGAGGAGGGCGCCAAGCTGTCGTTCGCCCTGTTCATCACCCACATCTTCGTCGGGGTGATCTATTGGAGCGCGGTGCACAAGCTGATCGACACCGTGCCGATCGGCATCGGCTGGCAGTGGCTGATGTGGCTGGCCGGCTTCCCCCTGGCCTACGGCGGGGCGTGGCTGTTTCACCGCTATATCGACCAGCCCCTGCAGGACCGCATCCAGCCGTTGTTGCGGCGGTAGGGGGCTCCTGGTGTCATCCCGGCCGGAGCGCGGCGCGCGTAGAGCCGGGACCCAGGGGCGGCTTGCACGGAGTTCCTTCACCCCCTGGGTCCCGGGTCGGCTGCGCCGCCCGGGATGACACGCTTTTTTGGGGACAGCGCCCAGCCATCCACCGCTACACTTGCCGCGTAACAGCGTTATCGATCGCCGTTGGAGGCGCCCATGCTGGCCGTGATGCTCGCCCTTTCCCTGCAGACGGCGACCCCGCCAGGGCCGCTCGCCGGAGACTGGGTCGTGGACCTGTCGGCCACGCCGTCGGAGCCCTATTACAAGGGCATGAGCCTGACGCTCGAGGCCGACGGTACGGTGACCGGCAGCTTCTATGACAGCGAGATCCTGGCCGGTCGCTGGAAGGCGGCCGGCGGTCGCATCTGCGCCAGCTTCCGCACCACCGATGGCGCGGGGCCCTATCACACCAGCGTCTGCCAGGGCGCGAGCGGCCTGGAGGGCCAGACCTGGGCCGAGCACCGCAACTTCGTCTTCCTCTGGCGCGCCAAGCCGGCGACGGCCGAGGATCGCAAGGCCAAGTGGTGGTGAGATCGCGACGCCCCCTCCGTCTCGTCGCGTATCCGCGCCGAGCCACCTCCCCCGCAAGCGGGGCAGGAGGGGAGCGGGGTCCTCCTCACCCGTGCAACGGGGGAGGTGTCGCGCGGCAAGGCCGCGTGACGGAGGGGGCGCTTTCCAGCCGCGCGCCCATTCGATAAGTCACCTGCCCATGACCAGACTGATCCCCCTGCAAGGCGTCGAGAACTTCCGTGACTTCGGCGACTACGCCGCAGGCGAAGGGCGGTTGAAGAAGGGCGTGCTGTTTCGCGCCGCGCACCAGGCCGAGGCGACCGACGAGGACCTCGCGCACCTGGCCTCGCTGGGCATCGCCACCCTGGTGGACCTGCGCCGCCCCAATGAGCGCGAGCGTTCGCCGTCGCGCCGTTGGGACGGCTTTTCGGCCCAGGTGATCGACAATGATCTCGGCATGACCGGCGAGGATCCCTGGCACACCTTCCTCAAGGAGTCGGATCTGTCGTTGGAGTCGATCCACGACTACATGGACGAGTACTACCGCCGCGCGCCGTTCAAGGAACGGCACCTGGATCTGTTCAGCCGCTACTTCCAGGCGGTGGCGAAAGGGCAGGGCGCGGTGCTGATCCACTGCGCGGCGGGCAAGGACCGCACCGGCATCCTGGCGGCTCTGACCCACCATATCGCCGGCGTCTCGGACGACGACGTCATCGACGACTACCTCCTGACCAACGACCCGACCCGTTTCGAGCGGCGCGGCCACATCTTCCTGAACAATATCTATGAGCTGACCGGCAAGCGGCCCACCGAGGCGGCGATGCGGGCGGCCATGGGCGTGGAGGCCCGGTACCTGGCGGCGGCCTTCGCGGCGATCAAGGATCAGTACGGCTCGCTGGACGGCTATCTGGAAGGCGCCGTGGGCCTGGACGCAGCGACGCGCGAGGCGGTGGCGGGGCATATTCTGCTTTAGGGTCCGACCTCCCCTAAACTCCGACCTCCCCGGCCTTCGCCGGGGAGGTCGGTTGAAAGGCGCCCCCAATCGGTAAGGTGACAAACACCCGTTTAACCGCCAACCTCGCCTGACGGTCCCGCCAGAGGGCCGCGCTTGGGGGTTTGGGGTATGAGCGAGTTGGCGGGAACGCCTCCGGGCTTGAGCGATGTCGCCGGCGCGGAGGGGCGGGAAGACGTCCTGGTTCCGCCGCCGACCGGCAAGCTCTCCAAGGGGGCGCTGAGCTGGATCCTGCACCAGGGCACGCGCGACCCCTATGTGATCCTCGTCACCATCTATGTGTTCGCGCCCTATTTCTCGCGGGTGCTGATCGGTGACCCGGTCAAGGGTCAGGCGACCGTCGCCGACATCTCCACCACCTATGGCCTGCTGACCGCGCTGCTGGCGCCGATCCTGGGGGCCTCGATCGAGCGCTATGGCCCGCGCAAGCCGCTGATGGCCCTGGGCCTGGCGATCATGGTCCCGCTGTTGTTCGGCCTCTGGTGGGCTACGCCCGGAGGGCTGCCGGTGGGGCTGATCGGGGTGTTCCTGATCATTCTGGGCGTCGTCTACAATTGCGGCGACGTGCTGCAGAACTCGCTGCTGTCGCGCGCCGCCGAGAAGGGCCAGGAGCCTGTGCTGTCGGGCCTGGGCTATGCGACCGCCAACGGTCTGTCGGTGGCGCTGCTGATCTTCGTCATGTGGGCCTTCGTGCTGCCGGGCCAGGTGTCGTGGTCGTTCGTACCGGCCGGCCCGTTGTTTGGCCTCAGCCAGGCCGACCATGAGCCCAGCCGGATCGTCGGGCCGCTGGCCGCGATGGTCATGCTGCTGGGCGCGATCCCGTTCTTCCTGTGGACGCGCGATGCGCCGCGCACCGGCTTGCCGTTCGCCGCCGCGCTGAAGGAAGGCTTCAAGCTGCTCATCGACACCTTCGGCAACCTCAAGGGCCATGCCGACGTCGCCAAGTTCCTGGGCGCACGGATGCTGTATTGCGACGGCATGACCGCGCTGCTGATCTTCGGCGGCCTGTTCGCGGCGGGGCTGATGCAGTGGGGCGAGCTGGAGATGCTGGCCTACGGGATCTCGCTGTCGATCTTCGGGGTGCTGGGCGGCCTGATCGCGCCGTGGCTGGACCGGGTGCTGGGCCCGCGCCGCGCCATCCAGCTGGAGGTCGGGATGTGTATTCTGATCCTGATCGCCATGCTGGGCATGACCCGCGAGCAGATCCTTTATGTCTGGCCGTGGGACGCCAGCCAGGGCGTGCTGTGGAACGGACCGATTTTCCGCACCCTGCCGGAGGTGATCTATCTGGGCCTTGGCCTGCTGATCGCCGTCTTCGTCACCGCCCAGTACGCCTCGAGCCGCACCCTGCTGGTGCGCCTGGCCCCGCCCGACCGGATGGCGGCGTTCTTTGGCCTGTTCTCGCTGTCGGGCACGGCGACCATGTGGGTCGGCTCGCTGCTGGTCGCCTTCGCCACCAAGGTCTTCGCCAGCCAGGTGGCGGGCTTCATCCCGATCGCTGTCCTGCTGGCGCTGGGACTGTTGGGGCTGTTCACGGTGAAGGGCGGGGGACGGGAGGGGTGAGGGGGCCAATCCTCCCCCTAGCGGGGGAGGTGTCGGCGAAGCCGACGGAGGGGGAAGTTGGGCGCGCTCAGAGTGTCTTCCCCCTCCGGCCTTCGGCCTCCTCCCCCCTGGGGGGAGGATCTGGGTCCTCGTCACCGCCACCCACCCCCAAATCGCCCGAGGGGCCTCGCACTGGCCTCCGCTCGTCGACCCCGCTATCACCACGCCATGCGGCACGTCGCTCTCCTCACCGCCCCATGGCGCGAGCCGGTCTGGGCGTTGGCGCCCTTCCGGGACGAGCCTTACGCCTGTGCGCTGGTCACCGGCGGGGCGGGGCGGTGGTCGTATCTGTTGCGCGCGCCCGACGCGACGCTGAGCCTGTCGGACAAGGACCCAGCCGATCCCTTCACGGCCCTCGCCGGGCTGGTCGGCCCGCGCCTGCCCACCCATCCCGAAGGCCCGCCGTTCCAGGGCGGCGTCGTGGGCCTGGGCGCCTATGAGCTGGGCGACCGGGTCGAGGACCTGGGGCTTTCGCGCACCGACTGGCCGGACCTGACCTGCGCCCGCTACGCCGCCTTGCTGGCCTTCGACCATCACGCGCGTCAGGTGATCGCCGTGGGGCGCGGCGAGTCTGAGGCCGAGGCGGACGCGCGCGCCGCCGACGCCCTGGCCTGGCTGGACGTTCCTGCGCCCGCGCGCGCCGAACCCGCCGGCCCGCTCTGCGCCGACCTCGCCGCCAGCGACCCCGCCACCTATGAGACCGCCGTGGCGCAGGTGGTCGCGCGGATCGTCGGGGGCGAGATCTTCCAGGCCAATATCGCCCGCGCCTGGACGGGGCGGCTGGCGGCGGGCGTTGACCCGTTCGACCTGTTCGTGCGCCTGCGCGCGCAGAGCCCCGCGCCGTTCTCGGCCTATTGGCGGCTGCCCGGCCGGGCGCTGGTCTCCAACTCGCCCGAGCGGTTCCTGAAACTGGATCCCAGCGGCGCGATCCAGACCCAGCCGATCAAGGGCACGCGCCCCCGCGGCCGCGATCCTGTCGAGGACCGCGCCCTGGCCGCCGAGCTGCTGGCCAGCGACAAGGACCGGGCCGAGAACCTGATGATCGTCGACCTGATGCGCAACGACCTGGCGCGGGTGTCGCCGGCCGGCAGCGTCCGCGCGCCGGAGCTGTTCAAGGTCGAGAGCTTCGCCAATGTGCATCACCTGGTCTCGACCGTCACCGCGCGGCTGGCCGATGGGCGCGGCGTCGCCGACCTGCTGCGGGCCAGCTTCCCGCCGGGCTCGATCACCGGCGCGCCCAAGGTGCAGGCCATGAAGGTGATCGCCGAGCTCGAGCCGCCGCGCGGGCCCTATTGCGGCAGCCTGTTCTGGGCCGGGGTCGACGGGGCGTTCGACTCCAGCGTGCTGATCCGCACCGTCGGCCTTGTGCAGGACGGCGAGGGCTGGCGACTGGAGGCCCGGGCGGGGGCGGGGATCGTCGCCGACAGCGATCCGCGTGGCGAGCGCCTGGAGACCGAGGCCAAGATCGCGGCCCTGAAGACGGCGCTGACCCAATGACGAGACCTGACGCTGTTCCCCTGAACGATCGCGGCTTGCTGCTGGGCGATGGCCTGTTCGAGACGATGCTGGCGCAGGACGGGGCGGTGGCGCACCTGCCGGCCCATCTTGACCGGATGGCCGCCGGCTGCGCCGTCCTGGGCCTGCCGTTCGATCGCGAGGCGGCCCAGCGTCTGGTCCTCGCCGCCGCGCCGGCGCAGGGACGCTTTGCGATCCGCCTGACCCTCACCGCCGGCTCGGGCGGTCGCGGGCTTGATCGGCCCGAGGCGCCGGCCGTCCGGCTGTTCGCCACGGCCGCGCCCTCGACGCCGGTGACGACGCCGGCGACGCTGATCGTGGCGGCCACGCGCCGCAATGAGGGCTCGCCGGCCTCACGGCTCAAGACGCTCGCCTATCTCGACAATGTCCTGGCCCGGGCCGAGGCGCGGGCCGCCGGGGCCGATGACGCGCTGATGCTGAACAATCGCGGCGAGATCGCCTGCGCGGCGGCGGCGAACCTTTTCTGGCTGGCGGGCGGGCGCCTGTTCACGCCGCGTCTGGACTGCGGGGTCCTGGCGGGGACCACCCGCGCGCGACTGCTGGCCCGCGAAGCGGTGGAAGAGGTCGCCGTGGGCGTCGAAGCGCTGGAGGCCGCCGAGGCGGTGGTGCTGACCAACAGCCTGATCGGCGTGCGGCCCGTGTCGCGTCTGGGGGAGCGGGCGCTGCCCGAGCATCCCCTGGCGGCGCGGCTGAACGCGCGTCTGGACGCCTAGAGCCTGTCTGGTTTAGATGGAACCATCCAAACCAGATAAACAGGCTCTAAAATCAAACACTTAGAGCCCTTTCAAACGCTTTAGATGACTCCATCTAAAGCTAAAGGGCTCTAGAGCATTTTCCGATCTGTTTGGATCGGAGAAATGCTCTAGGCCTTTGTATTAACGCATTTTCTGACGACGAACCGGATCCACTTCGTCGGAAAATGCTCTAGCTGCTCGTCGACCAGAGGATCGTCTCGGCCTTTCGGGGGCGCAGATAAAAGGTGCGCTGGAAGGTGATGCTGGCCGGCATCACCAGCTTGATCGGCGAGGTGTAGACATAGCTCGCCCGCGCCAGGATCACGCTCCTGCTGGCCGGAAGCACCCCCACCGGCACGTTGGTGAGCACCGCGCCCTGGGCCGGGCAGTTGGTCATCGTGCCCGAGGCCCGCGACCAGGCCACGGTGTCCCGGCCGGTCGCGTCCGAGGTGACGCTGGCGACGCACATCCTCAGCGTGGCGGTCGGGAAGGGCGCCATGATGATGCCGCCGATGGTGAAGACGTCGGCCATCTTGGTTGGCCCGGTCTGGTTGCTCTGGGCCACCAGGTCGCCGATCTGCGAGGCGATGTTCGACAGCCGGCGCTGGGCCATCATCGCCTGGGTCACCTCGGCGAGGCCGCAGTACATCACGATCATCACCGGCGCGATCAGCGCGAACTCGACGGCCGACACGCCGCGCCGGTCGCGCCAGAAGCTGGAAAGGGGGCGGCGGCGGCTCATTGCTCGTACGGCTCGTTGGTGAACGAGGTGGCGGCGTAGATGATGCGGTTGCCGTTGGAGCTTTGCAGGCCCGTGTTCAGCATCGGGGTCACCAGCGGCCAGGTGTAATAGGCGCGGACCACAACGATCGAGCCGGAGGCGCCGGGGTTCCAGTTCATGGTGGTCGGCACGGTGGTGTTGGTCGCCGAGGTCTGGCCGGTCGCGTAGTCGGTGAAGGTGCGCACGTCGAGGCGCAGCGCGCTCGAGCACTTGGACCCCAGCCAGCTCATGCGGTTGCAGACGGCGGTCTTGAACGAGTTGGCGTTCCCGCCGGTGGTCTGAACCTCGCCGGTGCGGATGGTGCGGCCGGCGTCGATGACCGCGTTCTCGAGCGTAATCGAAACCAGAAACACCAGGCCCAGCTCGATGATGGCGAACAGCAGCATCAGGAACGGGATGGCGACCAGGGCGAACTCGACGGCCGTCGCGCCCTCGTCGGCGCGCGCGAAGCGGCCGGCCGAACGCGCCAGCCGGAGACGTGCGCGGGCGATGAGGGAGCGTGAAGCCATGCAGCGAGCAATCCTGCTTTCACCGGCACGCTAGCCGAACGTTCCTAACCACAGGTTAGTACGCGCGCGTACGTGAGGCGTGCGGGCGGGGGGCTACGGGACGCCCTGGCCTTGACCCAGGCGCGTGCACTGGGCGGCGCAGGCGTAGTTGCTGGCCGTGGCGCCGCGATAGACGATGACGCCGCCGCCGCCGTTCTCGGAGACCACCACCTGGCGGTCGGCGAGCGGGCGGCCATTGGCGCCGAAGGCCAGCAGGCTGGTCACGCCGGGCCGCTTGCCCAGAACGACGAGGGTGCGGTCGTTGACGACGCTGACGTCGGCGATGCTGGGGTCGCCGACCACGATGTCCCGAACCGAACCGGCGAGGCTGACATACGAGGCCTGACCGGCCGAGACCGGCAGGTCGACCGACACGGCGGCGCCCGACGTCTTCGCGGAAACCGGCTCGATCGGCAGGGTCTGAGCCCCCGCAGCGGCGCCGCAAAGGGTCGCGACGGCGGCGATGGCGAGTGAAAGGCGACGCATGAGGTTTCCGATTCTGGATCCGGGCGAGCGCCAGCATCACTTTCTTTGGTCAACAAAAGACTAAAATCCACAGGCTTGCGGCCAAGCGTCGCTTGAGAAAGTCCTTGAATCAAAAGGGCTTGGCAGCGATCGCGGATTGCATGGTTAAGAACAAATAACGGTAAATACAAATAAACCAAAAGAAAATCTCTGAAAACTATTCGCTGTTTACTGGCCATTAAGTGCAGTCGGCGAAATTGATCGTGTTTTCGGGGGTGAGCAAGTCGAACGGCTTGAGAGCCTCAAATCAACTAGCTCTGGTTTAGGAGACCAAGTCATGACCAAGTTCGTCACGCGCTTCCTGAAGGATGAATCCGGCGCCACGGCCATCGAATATGGCCTGATCGTCGCCCTGATCGCCGTTGTCATCGTGACCGCCGTCACGACCCTCGGCACCAACCTGCGCACCGCCTTCACGAAGGCCGGCGCCGCGGTTTCGACGGCGGCTGGCACCTAAGCCACTCGCGTCACGCTCGAAAAGAAGAGGGTCGAGGCTTCCGCCTCGGCCCTTTTCTTTATTTTCGGCCCGTCTTTACTTGCTGCTCCGCCTGCCAGACGTCGCGCGAAGAAACCATTGCTTCACGGGTGCGCCCCAGAATGAAGCGGTAAGCAACCAAGGTCTCTTCGCTCCATGCAGGCTCTTCAGATCCCGCTGCTGCTGATCTTTCCGGCCCTGGCCATTGTCGGGGCGCTGAAGGACCTGACCAGCTACACGATCCCCAACTGGATCTCGCTGGCCCTGATCGCGGCCTTTGTTCCGGCCGCCCTGGTCAGCGGCGCGCCGCTGTCGCAGATCGGGCTTTGCCTGGCCGTGGGCCTCGGCGCCCTGGTGCTGGGCATGGGCATGTTCGCCGCCGGCTGGATCGGCGGGGGCGACGGCAAGCTGTTCGCGGTGTGCGCCCTCTGGCTGGGCTGGCCGGCGGCCTTGACGTTCATGCTGTACACCGGCCTGGCGGGCGGCGTCCTGACCTTCGCCATTCTGGGGCTGCGCTCGGGCTGGTTGGCGCCGGCCGTGGCGGGCGGTCCGGCCTGGCTGCGCAAATTGGGGACGACCGGCGGTGATCTGCCCTATGGCGTCGCCATCGCCGTCGGCGCCCTGGCGGCCTTTCCGCAAGGGGCTCTGGCCCTCGGAATCCTGGGTTGAGCCGCGCTCAAAGCTGACTCCTAGCGCGACAGCCTGTCGCGTGATCGATCCACGTCCCGAGCAAAACTTTTAGCAGGCGTTAACCATGCGGCGGCCACCATGGGGCGTGGCCAGAAAGGCTGACTGACGAATCGTGCGCGCTCGCCGGACCGGCGGCCGTTCGGCTCACCCTAGAGTTCCAGCCTGCTCATGAGCCCCGTTCGCCTATTGATCGTCCTGATCGCCGCGGTGTCGGCCATCGGCCTGGCCGTGGTGTTGCAGCGCGCCCTGGGCGGCGCGCCGGCCAAACCGACGGGCCTGGTCGAGGCGCCGGGCGGCCCCGCCGCGCCGGGCAAGCCCATGACCCAGGTCCTGGTCGCCAAGCGCGACCTGCCCGTAGGCACGCGCCTGGTGGCGACCGATGTGGGCTGGCAGGCCTGGCCCAGCGATTCGATCAACGCGGCCTTCATCACCAACGGTTCCGCGCCCGTCACGCCGGACGGCAAGGTCGAGGCGGCCAAGGCGGCCGTCGCCGCCACCGCCGACCAGATGATCGGCGGCGATCCGGCCAAGATCGTCGAGGGCGCGATCGTCCGCGACCCGATCCTGATCGGCGAGCCCATCACGCCCCGCAAGATCGTGCGCGGCGGGGAGGGCGGTTACCTCTCGGTCGTGCTGACCCCCGGCAAGCGCGCCATGTCGGTGCCCGTGACCTCCGACACCGCCGTCGGCGGCTTCATCCTGCCGGGCGACCGCGTCGATGTGCTGTCGACCCGCGACGCCCCGGCCGCCGGCGACCAGGGCGGCAAGGTGATGATCGCCGAGACCGTGCTGCAGAACATCCGGGTGCTGGCCCTCGACCAGGCCACCGCCGCCGAGAAGGACGCCAAGTCGATCGTGGCGGCCACCGCCACCCTCGAGGTCGGCCCCGTCGAGGCCGAGGCCCTGGCCCGCGCCAAGGCCGGCGGCCCCATCACCCTGGCCTTGCGCGCCTATACCGACATGGGCGGTCCGTCGGGCGTGACCCACGCGGTGGCCGGCGACGACTCCACCGTCCGCATCAACCGCGGCGGCCAGACCACCAGCGTGGCGGTGCGTCCATGAGCCGTCCGGTGAACCTTCCTTCCGTGAAAGCCTCCATGTCCGCTTCGCGTCGTCTCTTGACGGCTTCCGTCGCCGCCCTGCTGGCGCTGACGTCGACCGCGCCGGTGTTTGCCGATGGTCCCGTCGGCGGGTCCCACACCTATCGACCGCCCGCCCGCGTCACCCGCGCGCCTGCGGCGGCGCCCGCGCCGGTGATGATGCGCGCCGAGGATCAGGTCGCCCGCATCGTGATGACCGCCGACCAGACCGCCGCGACCCTGGAGCTGGCCAAGGGCAAGTCGGCGATCGTCGAGCTGCCCAGCGAGGTCCGCGACCTTCTGGTGACCAACCCGCAGATCGCCGACGCGGTGCTGCGCGACAAGCGCCGGATCTACATCGTGGGTCTGGCCGAGGGCACGACCGACGCAGCCTTCTTCGACACCGCCGGCCGCCGCATCCTGTCGCTGAGCATCCGGGTCAGCCAGCCGGTGGACCAACTGGCCGCGATGCTGGGCAAGATCCTGCCCGACGCCAAGATCACCGTCTCGCCCATCCGCGACAGCGTGGTGCTGAGCGGCATGGTCCGCACCGCCTCGGAGGCCGAGAGCGCCGCCCGGATCGCCGCCCAGTTCGTCGGCTCGCCGGAGAAGGTGCTGAACATGATCAGCGTCGCCGGCAAGGACCAGGTGATGCTGCAGGTCCGCATCGTCGAGGTGCAGCGCAATGTCATCAAGCAGCTGGGCGTCGACCTGAACGCGGTGATCGGTCAGCTGGGCGAGACCCAGTACACCTTCGGCATGGCGCCGGGTTACGGCGTTAACGGCAGCCTGCTGGGCGGGGTGACCGGCGGCTACAAGATGGACACCACCAAGCAGCCGCAGGTGATGCGCTATAACCCCGTTACCGGGGCCTATGACCTGCCGGCGGTGGATCGCCAGAGCGACATCGCCACGATCCAGAACACCGCAGGCAGCGCCGGTCTGAACTCGGCCAAGGGCATGATCCAGGCGTTCGAGCGCGTGGGCCTGGTCCGAACCCTGGCCGAGCCGAACCTCGCCGCAGTCTCGGGCGAGTCGGGCAAGTTCCTCGTGGGCGGCGAGTTTCCGGTCCCGACCGGGAGTGACACCTCCGGCAAGGTGACGATCGAGTTCAAACCCTATGGCGTGGGCCTGGGCTATACGCCGGTGGTTCTGTCGGGCGGGCGCATCTCGCTGAAGCTCTCGACGGAGGTTTCCGAGCTCAGCAGCCTGGGGGCCTTCAGCATGAGCACGGGAACAAGCTCGGGTTCTACGAACCTGACCGTCCCGGGCCTGTCGGTGCGCCGCGTCGAGAGCACGGTTGAACTGCCCTCGGGCGGCTCGCTGATGCTGGCGGGTCTTCTGCAGCAGACCACCAAGGAAACCATCGACTCGCTGCCGGGCATGACCAGCATGCCGATCCTGGGCTCGCTGTTCCGCTCGCGCGACTTCCTGAACAACCAGACCGAACTGGTCGTCATCATCACCCCGTACATCATCGACCCGACCCGTCCGCAGAACCTGCAGACGCCGGCCGACGGTCTGCAGTTCGCCAGCGACATGGGCACGGTCCTGCTGGGTCGGTTGAACAAGGTGGTCAAGGCGCCGGCCGGCGCGAACGCGGGGCGCGCCTATCAAGGCCCCGTCGGCTATGTGATCGAGTAGGACGCCGCCATGACGCTTCTCACTCCCGTCAAGTCCGTCCTCCTCGGCGCCGCCCTGCTGGGTCTTGCGGCCTGCGCTTCGACGCCGCCTGACCAAGGCCCCAACAAGCTGGCCGCCACCGAAACCCAGCAGTGGATGGACCGCATCAAGGTCGACGCCGCGCCCGACGAGATCCTGCTGAAGCCGCACGCCTCGGGCCTTTCGGCCAACCAGTCGGCGGCCCTGGAAGCCCTGGTCTCGCGCTGGCTGGCGGCCGAGGCCCGCGAACTGGTCGTGACTGCGCCCAACACCGCCGGGGCCATGGCCATCCAGATTCGCGACCGTCTGGCCGGCCTGGGCGCCGGTGCGCGCGTGCGCGTCGTCGGCGTTGATCCGGCCAGCGCCGAGGAAGGCGCGATCCGCGTCGGCTTCGTCCGCTACGAGGCCCGGCCGATCAAGTGCGGCCAACGCTGGGAGAACCTGGCGGCGACCCGCGACAATACCGTGTACGACAACTTCGGTTGCGCCATGGCGGCCAATATCGCCGCTCAGGTCGCCAACCCCGAGGACCTGGTGCGGCCGCGCGACATGACGCCGGCGGATACCGGGCGTCGCGACACCGTGCTGGGCAAGTACCGCAGGGGCGAGGTCACCAGTTCAGCCAAGGACGAACAGGCCAGCGGCGCCGTCTCGAAGGCGATCCAGTAATGCGGCCGACCGACAACGATCCCTTCGACCTGGGCTTCGACGCCGCCGACGAGTTCACGACCGGCGCGGGCGACCCCTGGCGCTCGTCCGCCCCGTCGCTGACGCCGGCGGGCGGGTTCGAGGACCCGTTCGCCGACTTCCCGCCGGCCCGGCCCCGCGAGGACGGAGCCCCGCCGGCCCGCTCGTCGCAGGTCGCGCCGCCGACCACCCGGCCCACGCCCCAGGCGCGCCCGGTCCAGCCCGCCGCGCCGGCGGCGGCCGCGCCCGACTATCACGAGGGCGAACGCGACACCCCCGCCAGCGCGCCCGTCGCGTCAGCCCCGGCCTATGACGAGCCGATCGCCGACAGCGGGATGGGCGATGCGGTGATCCCGCGCATCACCATCCACGCCTTCTGCGCCCGGCCCGAGACCGCCGCCCTGATCGAAAAGGCCGCCGCCGACCGTCGCATGTCGCGCGCCGCCACCATCGTGCGCGACGGCGGGCTGGAAGCGGCCGTCGACTACTACCAGAACCAGCCGACGCCCTCGCTGGTCATGGTCGAGACGCTGGACGGCGCCCAGCGCCTGCTGCACCTGCTCGACAGCCTGGCCCAGGTCTGCGACCCGGGCACCAAGGTGGTCGTCGTGGGCCAGACCAACGACATCGCCCTCTATCGCGAGCTGATGCGCCGGGGCGTCAGCGAGTATCTGACCCAGCCGCTGGGCCCGTTGCAGGTGATCCGCGCCGTCGGGGCGCTGTACGCCGATCCGGCCGCGCCGTTCACCGGCCGCCAGATCGCCTTCGTCGGCGCCAAGGGCGGGGTGGGGGCCTCCACCCTGGCCCACAACTTCGCCTGGTCCATGGCCGAGAAGATGCAGTCGGCCACCGTGCTGGTCGACCTGGATCTGGCCTTCGGCACCGCCGGCCTCGACTTCAACCAGGATCCGCTGCAAGGCGTGCTGGACGCGCTCAGCCAGCCTGACCGCCTGGATCCGGTGCTGATGGACCGGATGATGGTGCGCTGCGCCGATCGCCTGTCGCTGTTCGCCGCGCCGGCCTCGCTGGACGACGACTACGAGTTCGGCGCCGACGCCTTCGAGGAAGTGACCCAGAAGATCCGCGGCGCCGCCCCGTTCGTGGTGCTGGACCTGCCGCACGTCTGGAACGCCTGGAGCCGTCGGGTGCTGATCGGCTCCGACGATCTGGTGGTGGTGGCCACGCCTGACCTCGCCAGCTTGCGCAACGCCAAGAACATCATCGACCTGGTCAAGGGCTCGCGCCCCAACGACGCGCCCCCGCGCCTCGTCCTGAACCAGGTGGGCGTGCCCGGCCGTCCGGAGATCCCGGTCAAGGACTTCGGCGAGGCGCTGGGCGTGCAGCCCTCACTGGTGCTGCCCTTCGATCCCAAGCCCTACGGCCAGGCGGCCAACAACGGTCAGATGCTGGCCGAGGTGGCGCCCAAGTCTAAGGCCGCCGAGGGGCTGGAGCATCTGGCGCGGCTGATCAGCCGGCGCGAGCCGCCGCCGGTGCAGAAGACCTCGATGTTCTCGGGCCTGTTCAAGAAGAAGTAGATGTTCGGAAAGCGCGACTCGTCAGCTCCCGGCGATCCCAAGGCGCCGCCCCCCGCCCCGGCGGGCGGTGCGGCCATCGCCACGCGGCCGCAGCGCGTCGAGCCCGTCGCCGCGCCGGAACCCAAGGCCCCCGCGCCCAAGGTCAGCGGACCTGCGCCCAAGCCGACCGTGGGCCTGGAACAGCTGCGCGCCGCCCAGGGCCAGCCGCAGACGGCCAACATCGTCCGTGAGCAGAGCGACTACTACCACGCCACCAAGACCACGATCTTCAACGCCCTGCTGAACACCATCGACCTCTCCCAGCTGGCTCAGCTGGACCTGAAGCAGGCCGGTGAGGAGATCCGCGACATCGTCGCCGAGCTGGTGGCGATCAAGAACGTCTCGATGTCGGTGGCCGAGCAGGAGCACCTGGTCCAGGACATCATCAACGACGTCCTCGGCTATGGCCCGCTGGAGCCGCTGCTGGCGCGCGACGACATCGCCGACATCATGGTCAACGGCGCGCACCGAGTGTTCATCGAAGTGGGCGGCAAGGTCCAGCTGACGAACGTCCGCTTCCGCGACAATCTCCAGCTGATGAACATCTGCCAGCGGATCGTCAGCCAGGTCGGCCGCCGGGTCGATGAAAGCTCGCCGATCTGCGACGCCCGCTTGCCCGACGGCAGCCGCGTCAACGTGATCGCGCCCCCCTTGGCGCTGGATGGTCCGACCCTGACCATCCGGAAGTTCAAGAAGGACAAGCTGACCATGAAGAACCTGGTGGAGTTCGCCTCCATCAGTCCCGAAGGGGCGCGGGTTCTGGGGGTCATCGGCGCCTGCCGCTGTAACCTCGTCATCTCGGGCGGTACGGGTTCGGGCAAGACGACGCTGCTCAACACCATGACCGCGTTCATCGACCCCACCGAGCGGGTCGTGACCTGCGAAGACGCCGCCGAACTGCAGCTGCAGCAGCCGCACGTGGTGCGCCTGGAAACCCGTCCGCCGAACCTGGAAGGCTCGGGCGCGGTGACCATGCGGGATCTGGTCAAGAACTGTCTGCGGATGCGTCCCGAGCGGATCATCGTCGGCGAAGTCCGTGGCCCCGAGGCGTTCGACCTCCTGCAGGCCATGAACACCGGCCACGACGGCTCGATGGGCACGCTGCACGCCAACAGCCCGCGTGAGGCGATCAGCCGGATCGAGAGCATGATCACCATGGGCGGCTATGGCCTGCCCTCCAAGACCATCAAGGAGATGATCGTCGGCTCGGTCGACGTGATCATCCAGGCCGCTCGCCTGCGCGACGGTTCGCGCCGCATCACCCACATCACCGAGGTCGTGGGCCTGGAAGGCGACGTGATCGTCACCCAGGACCTGTTCGTCTACGAGATCACCGGCGAGGACGAGCACGGCAAGGTCGTGGGCAAGCACCGCTCGACCGGCATCGCCCGTCCGCGCTTCTGGGATCGCGCCCGCTACTACGGGCTGGAGCGCGAGCTGGCCGAAGCCCTCGACGCGGCGGAGTAGGCCATGCTGTTCGTCCTGGCCGGGATCCTGGGCTTCATCACCATCGCCGGCCTCGGCTTCGCCTTCGCCGGCGGCGACAGCGCGTCGAGCAAGGCCGCTAAGCGCGCCCAGCTCATCGCCAAGGGCGGCGAGCGCCAGGCCAATGTCCGCGCCAAGGCCGCCGCCAACACGCCCGACGCGCGCCGTCAGGCCATCCTGAAGGCGCTGAAGGACCAGGACCGCAAGCAGAAGAAGGCCTCGCTGAGCATCGCCGCGCGCCTGCAGGCCGCCGGCCTGGGCGACAACGTCAAGATGTTCTGGATCGTCAGCGGGACGCTTGGCCTGTTCATCGCGATGATCATCCTGCTGCTGGGCCAGTCGCCGCTGGTGGCGCTGGGCGCGGGCTTCGCCGCCGGTGCGGGTCTGCCGCGCTGGGTGCTGGGCTTCCTGGCCAAGGGCCGCACCCAGAAGTTCACCGAGGCCTTCGCCGACGCCGTCGACATCATCGTACGCGGCATCAAGTCGGGCCTGCCGGTGCACGACTGTCTGAAGATCATCGGCAAGGAATGCCCCGAGCCCCTGGCCGGGGAGTTCCGCATCCTGACCGAGAACGTCGCCATGGGCGTGCCGATGGATGCGGCTCTGGAGAAGATGTACGAGCGCATGCCCACCAACGAGCTGCGCTTCTTTGCGATCGTGCTGGCGATCCAGCAGAAGACCGGCGGCAACTTGGCCGAGGCCCTGGGCAATCTCTCGGCCGTGCTGCGCTCGCGCAAGCTGATGAAGGAGAAGATCAAGGCGCTGTCGGCCGAAGCCGTCGCCTCGGCCTTCATCATCGGCTGTCTGCCGCCCGGCGTCGTCACCCTGATCAGCGTCACCTCGCCGGCCTATATGGCCCCTATGTTCACCGACCCGCGCGGTCACCTGATGCTGCTGGCCAGCGCCATCTGGATGAGCATCGGCATCTTCGTGATGCGCAACATGATCAACTTCAAGTTCTGAGGGGAGGGCCGCATGTCGCTTGTCGAGACCCTGACCAGCCCCTCGAACGTCCTGACCGCTTTCATCGCCGTGGTCGTGTTCGCCACCATCATCACCCTGGCCTCGCCGGTGATGCGCGACAACAATCTGGAGGGCCGGCTCAAGTCGGTGGCCAACCGCCGCGAGGAGTTGCGCCGCCGCTCGCGCCAGTCCATCTCCACGCGCGCCCCCGGCACGGCCGGCGGCACCCTGCGGCACCAGGACGAGGGCCTCTACAAGAACGTCGTCGAGCGCCTGCAGCTGTCGCGCCTGCTGGAGGATCCCAAGGTCGTGGAAAAGCTGGCCCAGGCCGGTTTCCGCGGCCCAAAGCCGGTCTCGACCTTCTACTTCTTCCGGTTCGCCATGCCCTTCGCCTTCGCGGCGGGCGCGGCCTTCTATCTGTACGTGGTCAACGACTTTGGCCTGCTGCCGATGCAGAAGCTGTGCGCCTGCGTGGCGTTCCTGGCCTTGGGCTACTACGCGCCGAACGTCTACATCTCCAACGTCGCCCAGAAGCGCCGCGAGTCGATCGTGGCGGCCTTCCCGGACGCGCTGGACCTCTTGCTGATCTGCGTCGAGAGCGGCATGTCGATCGAGGCGGCCATCCAGAAGGTCGGCGCGGAAGTCGGCTCCTCGTCGATGGAGCTGGCCGAGGAGCTTTCCCTACTGACCGCCGAGTTGTCGTACCTGCCCGACCGGCGCCTGGCCTATGAGAACCTTGCCCGCCGCACCAACCATCCCGGCATCAAGTCGGTGGCCACGGCGATGATCCAGGCCGAGCGCTATGGCACGCCGCTGGGCACGGCGCTGCGGGTCATGGCCAAGGAAAACCGCGAGCTGCGGCTGTCAGCCGCTGAAAAGAAAGCCGCAGCCCTGCCGGCCCAGCTGACCGTGCCGATGATCCTGTTCTTCCTGCCGGTGCTGTTCATCATGATCCTGGGCCCGGCGATCATGAAGGTGCAGGACGCCTTCAAGTAGACGTCCGCGCCGGCCTCGTCCTGGCGTAGGTCTTGCGCTGTCTCAACCGTTCAGTGTCGGTTTGGGACAGGTGCGATGGACTATCATGGCAAGGGACCTCCGGTTCGCGTGTTCGTGGAGGAGGAAAAGGGCGGCGCGGCGCTTGAGATGGCGCTGATGCTGGGACTGGCGGCGTTCTTCGCCTTCACCCTGAAGGAAGTGCTGACGACGCCGCTGCTGACCACCTTCACCAAGGCGACCCAGGTGGTGAGCCAAGCCCTGGCGGGGTAGGGGGCGCGCTGCTAGCGCCCTCCGCCGGCCCTCATGGCGTCCCAGCTGCGGGACTGACCCGCCTGGCCCACGGCGGCGCGCAGATAGGCCAGGTTATTGGCCACCTGCTCCGGCGGCAGGTCGGCGCGGACCAGCTTTTCGGCTTCCGGCAAGCGGCCCTGCAGGCCGACCACCAGGGCCAGGTTCTGACGCACCTGGATCCCCGCCGACGGCAGGGTCACGGCGCGGCGAAGCTCAGCTTCGGCGCCGGCCAGGTCGCCCCTGGCGGCCAGATGCATCGCATGGTTGGCCATCGGGGTCGCCTCGTTGGGCGCCAGCGCGATCGCCTGGCGGTGGGCGGCCTCGGCTTCCTCGTCCCGCTCGGCCTGTTCATAGGCCACGCCCAGCAGGGTCAGCGGACGCCAGTCCTTGGGCGAGAGCGCGGCGACCTTGCGGGCCGGCTCGATCGCATAAAAGCCCTGGCCCCGGGCGATATGGGCGCGGGCCAGTTCCAGCAAGAGGCCGGTGTCGTCCGGATGGGCGATCAGCCCCTTGGTCGCGGCGATGGCGGCCTCGTCGGCGCGGCCCAGGGCGCGCAGCGCTTTGGCCAGACCCGCGCCGGCCTCGGCGTCGGCCGGATCAACCTCGAACTCGGCGCCCCAGAAGGCGGCCTGGGCCAGCGGGTCCAGGCGGCGCGCCTCGGTCCGCTGCTGGGCTGAGGCCTTCACCGGCGCCGGCGCGGCCTTGGCGGTCTTGCCGGCGTCAGCCTTGGGCGGATCGGCGGCGAAGACCGGGCTCGCCAGGGCCAGGGCGATGGGGGCGAGAACGGTTGCGATGAGCGCGCGCTTGCGACACATGAAGACAAGTCTCCAGAAGGTGCGCGCATCATCCCGCGCGGGCCTCAAGGAATCGTTAAGCATAGTTTTTAAGGGTTTCGCCGATGACCGACGCCGCGCATCCGATCCTGGCCAAGGCCGACGGCCAGGCGATCCCGGTGCATCCCGTCGCGGAGTCCGAGGTCGAGGCGTTCCTGGCGCGAAAGCGCGCGCCGGTAAGGACTTACGCCGCCGCCAACAAGTTCACGGGCAAGGCCGGGCAGGTGCTGGCCGTTCCGGGCGCCAGCGGGGCGGTCGAGCAGGTGCTGATGGGCGTGGGCGCGGGCCGCGCCGATCTGTCGCTGTTGCGGGGTCTGGCGGGCAAGCTGCCGGCCGGCGACTACGCCCTCTCGCGCCTGCCCAAGGGTCTGGACGGCGAGCAGGCGGCCCTGGCCTTCGCGCTGGGGACCTATCGCTATGACCGCTACAAGAAGCGCGGGGAGGCGATCCCGCGTCTGGTGGCCCCCAAGGGCGTCGATGTGGCCTTCGTCACCGCCCTGGCCCACGCCTGCGCCCTGTGCCGCGACATGGTCAACACCCCGGCCAACGACATGGGTCCGCTGCAGATCGAGACCATCGCCGGCGAGATCGCCGAAAAGTACGGCGCGACCCTGTCGGTGGTGCGCGGCGATGACCTCTTGAAAGAGAACTACCCGGCCGTCCACGCCGTGGGCCGCGCGGCGGTCGATGCGCGGGCGCCTCGCATGATCGAGATCGCCTGGGGTGATCCCGCCCATCCCGTGCTGGCCCTGGTGGGCAAGGGCGTGGTGTTCGACACCGGCGGTCTCGACATCAAGCCTTCGTCGGGCATGCGCCTGATGAAGAAGGACATGGGCGGCGCCGCCCACGCCCTGGCGCTGGGGCGGATGGTGATGGAGGCGAGGCTCCCGGTGCGCCTGGTGATCCTGACCCCGGTGGTCGAGAACGCCATCGCCGGCGACGCCATGCGGCCGGGCGACGTGCTGCAGACCCGGGCTGGCCTGACCGTCGAGGTCGGCAATACCGACGCTGAGGGCCGCCTGATCCTGGCCGACGCCCTGACCCGCGCCGCTGAGCTCAAGCCCGCCCTGACCCTGGACTTCGCCACCCTGACCGGCGCGGCGCGGGTGGCCATGGGGCCGTTCGTGATCCCGTTCTGGACCGCCGACGACACCCTGGCCGGCCAGATCGAGACCGCCTCGCGCAAGGTCTCCGACCCGCTGTGGCGCCTGCCCCTGACCGAGGCCTATCGCGACGCGCTGGACAGCGACATCGCCGACCTGAAGAACGATCCCGACGGCTGGGCCCAGGCGGGCGCCACGACGGCGGCGCTGTTCCTGCAACGCTTCGCCCCGGTCGAGGGCGGCTGGGCGCACTTCGACGTCTTCGCCTGGAACCCCAAGGGACGTCCCGGCTATCCGGTCGGCGCCGAGGTCCAGGCCATCCGCGCGGCCTTCGCCCTGCTGCAAGCCAGGTTCGCCCGATGAGCGCGTCCGACCGCCGCCTCACCCTGGTCCGAGACGGGATCGCGGATCGCCGCCTGGAAGGGCTGGTTCCCGCCGAGCGCTTCGCCGACGTCACGCCGATGCAAGTCAGCGCGCCGATCGCCAGCCTGCGCAAGGCCCCCGAGCCGGACGCCGAGCAGGAGGACCAGCTCGTTTTCGGCGAACTGTTCGACGTGCTGTTCGAGGCCGGCGACTTCGCCTTCGGCCAGGCCCGCCGCGACCGCTATGTCGGCTATGTGCTGCTGGAGGCCCTGTCAGCGCCGGTGCTGCCGCCGGACTGCCGCATCGCCGCGCCGCGCACCTACGCCTTCGCCGAGCCGGACATCAAGTCGGCCATTGTGGGCCTCTACAGTCTCAACGCCCTGGTGACCGTCGAGGCGCGGGAGGGCCGGTTCGTGAAGGGCGCGCGGGCGGGCTGGTTCGTCGATCACCACCTGGCGCCGATCGGCCGTTTCGAGACCGACCATGTCGCCGTCGCCGAGCGGTTCCTGCATGCGCCCTACCAGTGGGGCGGCCGGGAAAGCCTGGGCCTGGACTGCTCGGCCCTGGTGCAGCAGGCGCTCTATGCCTGCGGCCGGGCCTGTCCGCGTGACACGGATCTGCAGCGGGACTTCTTTCCTGAGATCGCCGAGGCCGAGCGTCGGCGGGGCGACCTCGTGTTCTGGAAGGGGCACGTGGCGATCCTCTTGGATCCCGACACCATCCTGCACGCCAACGCCCACCACATGGCCACCGCCATCGAGCCGCTGGCCAAGGCGATCGCGCGGATCGCGGCGACGCCGACGGGCGGGGTGCTGGGGTATCGGCGGGTTTAGTTAGCTATCCCTTTGTGTCATCCCGGAAGCGCGAAGCGCTATCCGGGACCCAGGGGGTGACAGAACGCTTTGCGCGCCGCCCCTGGGTCCCGGCTCTCCGCTACGCTGCGGCCGGGATGACACGGGAAAACAAAAAGGCCGCGGCGCTTTCGCGTCGCGGCCTCGTTGTAGCGGATGTCGAAGAGCGCTTAGGCCTTCGGGGCGGCCGGGGCGGCGGCGGCCGGGGCCGCCGGAGCAGCGCCGGCAGCCGCGGGGGCGGCGCCTTCGGCGGCCGGAGCC
>NZ_PJRR01000005.1 GCF_002858865.1 Caulobacter vibrioides
TCCGATCCCACGCCGCGTCGCTCAGCACTAGCCGATCCATCACACCCAAGACCGCCTCCAAAAGACAGCCTTGAATCACGCATCAGCGATCCTGGGAATCCTTAGAGTCCACACCACCTAGTCGGTCGATGGATGGACGAAAAGTGGGATGACCTCAAGAAGCCGGTCAGAGACGCCGAGAAAGGCAACCAGTTGAATACCTTTCCGGAGTTGTCCATCGCCTTCTGGCGTTGGTCGATCTGGAAAATGTTCGAGAGCGAGAATGCGCCTAAGCGCGGGGTGATCGCCTTCATTTCGAACCGCAAGTACCTGACCGGCTGGCCCTATGCCGGGCTGCGCAAGATGATGCGAGAGCGTTTCGACCGCATCGAGATCATCGACCTACGCGGAGATGTGCGGCGCGGAGCCCGTGGCGACATAGAGCGCGATCAAGGTGTGTTCAATATTCAGGTCGGCACCTGCATCACCTTGGCCATAGCGGATGGTTCCAAGGCCGAGGGAACGCTTGCTGACGTGATCTACAATGATGCCTGGATGCACGAGCATGTTTCGCGGAGGGCGAAACTCGACTGGATGCTGGAGGGCGAAGAAGCTGGTGTGCTGCCGGATAGTGTGAATGTGGAACGCAACGCACTGGAAGACATGCGACCACTGCCCTTTATGAATGGCGATCTAATTTCTGTGAGAGAGGCCTTTTCATTCGCTAAATCTGGAATGAAATCTGGAAATGATGACGCCCTCGTCGGATTCGATAGAATAAAGCTACGCAAATCTGTAGAGGAATTCATAAAAGATAAAATAACGACGTATATTGATGCGCGCGAAACTTATTACTCTTATAGACCTTTGGACAGGCGGTGGTTCTACAACGATCCAACCCTTCTAAACAGGCGCGGCCCTCAAATGCAGAGCGTTTGGGGAGATAACAACGTTGGCCTCTACGCTCTGCCCGCTGCGACTGGGGAAGGCCCCGCAGTCTGGTGTCACGGGCTGCTACCTGACTACCATGCGCTAAGGGGTAACAACGGCGGCTACGCCTTTCCGCTCTATGACCGCCGCCCCGGCCATGGACCATTCAATCTTAACGCCGACCTGATCGCTGCTTTGGAACTGGCTTATGGTTCCACTGTCGAGCCAGAGGCGGTCTTCGACGCCATCCTGTGCCTGCTGTCGGCATCCTCATACACGACCCGATTCGCCGAGGATCTGGAGGACGTTTTCCCGCACGTCCCGTTCCCTGCGGCGCGGACGTTGTTTGATGAAGCCGCTAAGCTCGGCGCCGAAATCCGCGCGGTAGAAACCTTCGCGCGTGCCCCTGCTGCCAGCGTGATGAAGGGGCTGGCGATGAACGAGACGGCGGCGACAGGACCTCTGGCGTCGGTGACCTACGAGGATGGCACGATCGCTCTCTGTGCCGACGGATCGGGTAAGATCACGGGGATTCCGGAGCCTGTCTGGTCCTTCGCCGTGAGCGGCTACCGCGTTTTGCAGCGCTGGATTTCGGCGCGTGAAGGTCAGGTGATCGATGCTGAGTTCGTGCCGCAGTTGCGCGATGTTGCCGGACGCATCGCCGAATTGATTGACCTGTTTGCATCCGCCGATAGCATTCTCCTACGAACCTTGGCTGATCCGTTGAGTCGCGCCGCGCTCAGCCTAGCCGCCCTAAACTCTGCCCCTGTTGAGCCTGCTGCCGCCGATGAATGATCAGACCGACCTGTTCGGCAATCCTACCGGGGCGAACCAACTCAATCTCTTCGGAGAGGGCGAGAACAGGCTAAAGGCTCCGGAACAACCAAAGATCGACCACGCTGTGCGGGCGAGAGAGAAGCTTGAGGCGCTGATTGAGCTCGTTAGGCGGGCGCAGAAGATGCCATGGTCGGATCGTGACGTTCGCATGTGGCAAACTGTGTTTCCTCAGATGGCGAACTGGCTTCCGGAGGAGGAAGCTCGGCAAATGGTGCTTGAATTCGATCAACAGATTGCCCGTTTGAAGGCGGCCTGAAGTCGCCTTGCAACTGCGGGCCGCCGTTTTATCTTCTTGCGTAAATGGACTGGGGTTTCTTGGTCGGCGTAGGGCTCCTGGGGTTTCTCGGGGGCCTTTCTGCTATCGGGGCAAAGACGTTTACCCCCACCCCTCCCCGCCCCTAACCCCCTGAATTCCCTCACTCCGACCCCGCCCAACACCCCGCTCCGTCCCCGGTCTCTGGAACGGCCGTATCCTGTGGGCATGAGCAGATCGCACCCCGACGCCCGCCCCACCTGGTTCCGCCTCTCGGACGACTCGTGGGCCCAGATCGCCGATGAGTACAAGAACGGCGCGACCGCCGACGCGCTGTCGGCCAAGTGGAAGGTCGCGGCCCGCACGATCTATCGCCGGGCGGGCCTGGGCGGCTGGACCAAGAAGGCGCACGGCGACGCGGTGGCGCGCGAGCACGCGGCGGCCTTCGAGGCGCAGGCCGAAGCCGCGCGGCGGGCGGCGCTGGGCGGCGCGGGGCCTCTGCCCGGCGAGCTGTGGCTGACCGGCGATGAGGACGCCGACGCCGAAACCCTCAACGCCTTTGACCCGGCCTTCGCCGCCGCGTCGGGCCGGGCGCCGTCGCCGCCTCCACCGCCGCCGCCGCTGTCGACCGATCCGTCTGACCTGAAGGCCGCGACGCTGGCGCGGCTGGCGGCGGCGATCCAGTCGGGACGTGACCAGGAGGCGCTGAGGCTGGCCACCCTGGCCGACCGGCTGACGCGGCTGGCCTCGGCGGACGAGGAAGGGCTGGGGTCGTTTCCGGGCGGCGGCGCGGCCGACGGCGATGAGCCCTATGACGCCGAGCGGGCGCGCCTGTTGATGACCGGCTTCGTCGACTGGCGGCCGACGCGGGCCCAGGTCGAGCACGAGACGGCCTACATGTTCCGCTCGATCTACCTGATCGCCCTGGCCATGCTGGTGAAGCCCGACACCGTGCCGGGCCTGTTCAAGCGGCGGGTCAGGCGCTTTCGCCGCGACTATCTGGGCGAGGATGATCCCGAGGCGATGGAGGCCGCCGAGATCATCACCGAGGCGCTGCTGCGCGAGCAGGAGCTGGTGGCCATGGACTTCACGGGCGGCGAACCCCGCCCGGCCCGCAAGCTGCCGGCCCGCACCTGGCCGCCGCCGCGACCGCCCTACCCCTCACGCAAGGACCTGGCCAAGGAGGCCACGCCCCTGCCGCCGGCCGAGCCGCCGCCCGGGGCGGTGCGGTATGGGCGGCGGCGCTAGAGAGCCGGCCGCCCCGCCCTCGCCTCACCCGAACGGCGGCTTCAGCCGATAGAACCGCGCCTCGCCCAGGAGGTCGTAGACGCGGCGGATACGGAAGGCGTGGGGCTGGGTCTTGGAGAGCTCGTATTCGGCCTGGGACAGGCCGAAGGGGGCGACCTCGCCGGCCAGGGTGGTCTTGACCACGATCAGGCGCGGGATCTCGTCGAGGCCGAAGCTGATCACGTCGCAGCCCTCGGGGTCGCCGCCGCGCGCGGGGCGGATGGCGCCGGCCAGGTCCGGGCGACCGCGATCGGAGAGGCGGCGGGCCTCGTGGGCGACGATGCTGGCGATCCCCAGGCCTTTCAGGAAGCGATCTTCGGCCTCGCGGCTTCCCATGTCGAACCGCTGGATGGCCTGGATCAGGCGCTCGGTCATCGGCATCGGCTTGGGCGGAGCGGCCTCGATCAGCGGGACGGCGCTGGGGGCCGTGAACAGGGCGGCGGGGCGCACGGCGGCGGCCAGCAGGGCGGGCTTGGCGGCTAGCTGCTCCTCGACCGCGTCGAGCAGGGCGTTGTCATAGGCCCAGCGCGGAGGCTGGTCCTTGAGGATCGGCACGCCGATCAGCGACAGCACCGCCGAGATCTCGCCCTGCTTCCAGCTGATCGGGCCGTCGGCCTTGCCGGTGACAAAGCGGACGGTGCGGTCGTGGGCGGCGCGGTCGACGGGCTTGCCGGCGAGGGTCTTTTCCAGCTGGGCGACATAGTCGCCCACCACCACCGCGAGGTCCGCCCCCGTCCAATCGCGTCCGCCCGATTCCGCCGTCATGGGACGATGATGCGTTAGCCGGGCGCGCGGCGCCAGCGGTGAAGCTCAGCGGCTTGCGCCGGTGGCCATGGTCATGGGCGGGGCGTCCTGCACGGGGGTCTCGTCGTCCTTGAGGCCCGCCGCCGTCATGGCGCGGCGCAGGGTGGTCACAGGGGCCTCGGCGCCGACCTTGAAGGTCAGGACGGCGGTCTGGGCGGGGTTGTCGCCGAGGTTGGAAAAGCCCCCCGCCCGCTCGGCGTTGAGCGTGACGCCGTAGGTCCGGCCCGCCTGGACGCGGCACAGCAGGACGAAGGTCTTCTGGTCGGCCAGCCGGCGCGGCGTCTTCACGCAGTCCAGCGGCTCGGCGGCGGCGGCGGGGGCGTAGTTCCAGGCGGTCGGCGACATCTGCTGGTCGAAGGCGACCTTCAGGATCAGCACGCCGGGGGCCACCACCTGGTCCTGGGCGGGATAGGAGGAGACCAGCCTGGGCGGCGAGGTCGGCGGCAGGATCAGCACCGGCGACACCGCGTTCGGCGCCTCGGCCGGCGGCTTCTGGGCCTGGGCGGAGGCGCTGCCCGCGCTCAAGGCGGCGAGGAGGACGGTGACGGGAACCCGGTGACGAAGCGACATGTTTCCAGACTGACCTGCGAGCGCGGCCTTCTCAAGGCGCCCTTGCAGGCCTACATCGCAGGGATGACTGACAAGACCGACACCGCCCCCGAAGGCGAGACGCCGATGCAGCGCGCCCTGCGCCTGAAAAAGGCCGCCCAGGGCCGCCACGGACACGGCCCGAAAGCCTCCAGCGGCAAGGTCGAGCGCTCCAGCGCCGCCGCGCCGACCGGCAAGTCCAAGCCCTGGATGACGCGATAGGGGCTCCCCGCCTCCAGAGCCGCTACTTCGGCTTGCGGAACTTCAGGATGAACTGATCGGTCTTGCCGCGAATGGCCGGGTCGAAGACGTTGATCGTGCGCGCGTCGGCCGGATCGGCCAGCAGCCCGCTTTCAGCTTCCAGCTTGAAGCCCGCCGCCTCGACCTCTTGTTTCACAGCCGCGATGTCGATGCGGTGCAGGGTGTCGGCGGCGGTGATCCCGGATCCAGCGATGGCGGAATGGTCGATGACCAGAAAGACCCCGCCCGGCTTCAGCGACTTGAAGATCTCGGCGTTGGCCTTGGCGGCCGTGTCCGTGGGGAACGGCTTCAGGTGCATGTCGTGATAGTTCTGGACGGTGATCACGGCGTCGACATTGTCGGGCAGGTCCAGGGCGGTGATCGGGCCGTCCAGAGGCTTGCTGTTGGCCAGGGCTGCCGTCACGGCCTTCAAGCTCTCGCCATACCGGGCCGCAAAGCGGATGAACTCGGCGGGCTGGTAAGCATAGACCACGCCCTGGGGCCCGACAGCGCCCGAGATGATGCGGGTGAAGTAGCCGCCGCCCATGATGTAGTCGACCACAGTGTCGCCCGGCTTGAGCTCGGCCATGGCCAAGATCTCGCCCGGACGCCGGGCGGCGTCACGGGCGGTGTCGGCGGCGGGACGGGACGGATCAGCGACCGCCTTGGCGATGTTCGCGGGAACCTGCGCAAACGCCGGTGCGGCGATCGCGAACGCCAGAACGGCCAAGGCCGGGACCATGAACTTGCGAGCCATCGCGCGCCTCCCTGTTGCTTGCCCTGTCGTAGCAGGCAAGGCCCATTCGGCGAACAGCGTTATCATGAAGTTTCGGCAAGCTTTCGTCGAACCCGGCTCTTTCCACGACCAATCCCTCCCCGCATGATCCACACCAACGAACAAGGGATGGGGGGAGACTGGGATGAAGTGGATCCTGCGCGGGATCGGCGGGCTTTTGGCGCTTGTCTTGATCGCCGCCTTGGCCCTGATCGCCATCGACCGGGCCAGCCTGCCCCAGGCCCCCAGCCGGCAAGCCCTGCTCGACAAGGCCAAGGCCTATGACGTGCGCATCCGGCGCGACGAATGGGGCGTGCCGCACATCCTGGGACGCACCGACGCCGACGCCGCCTTTGGCCTCGGCTATGCGCAGAGCGAGGACGACTTCGACACCCTGCAGGACGTGGTGCTGGCGACGCGCGGCGTCCTGGCCCGCGACAAGGGCGCCGGCGCCGCGCCCACCGACTATGTGGTCTCGCTGCTGGAGGTCTGGCCCACCGTAGACAAGCATTACGCCGAGCTGCCTGCCGAGCTGCGCGCGATCATGGAGGCCTATGCCGACGGGGTCAGCCTCTATGTCGCCAAGCATCCGGAGAAGGCCAAGCCCGGCCTGCTGCCGGTGACCGGTAAGGACGTCGCCGCCGGCTTCATCTTCAAGCAGCCGTTCTTCTACGGGCTGGACGGCGAGCTTCGCCGGATCACCGCGCCCGCCACGAAGGGACCACCGCCCAAGGGCTCCAACGGTCTGGCCACCGCGCCGTCGCGCAGCGTCGACGGCGCCACGCGGCTGCTGGTGAACTCTCACCAGCCCTACACCGGTCCGGTCGCCTGGTACGAGGCCGTGGTGCAGAGCGGCCAGGGCTGGCATGTCGCCGGCGGCTTCTTCCCCGGCTCGCCGTTCATGCTGCACGGCCACAACGCCACGCTGGGCTGGGCCAACACGGTCTCCAAGCCCGACCTCGTCGACGTCTATCGCCTGACCCTCAACCCGGCGAACAAGAACCAGTACCGGCTGGACGGCCAGTGGAAGGACTTCGACAAGCGCTATGTCACCCTGCGCGCGAAGCTGCTCGGCCCCATCGTCCTGCCGGTGCGCAAGGCCGTGCTGCGCTCGGCGCACGGGCCGGTGCTGGAGACCGATCACGGCGTCTTCGCCATCCGCTATGCGGGCATGGGCGAGTGGCGTCAGCCCTTGCAGTACTGGCGCCTGAACCGGGCCCGGACCGTCGAGGACTGGCGCGCCGCCATCGCCACCCACGCCATTCCCAGCCTGAACTATGTCTATGCCGACGCGGCCGGGAACATCGGCTTCGTGCACAATGGCCAGTATCCGAACCGCAAGGCCAAGGCCGACTGGGGCGGCGTCTTGCCGGGCGATCGCTCCGACCTGATCTGGCAAGGCTATCTGCCGGTGGAGAACAGCCCGCAGCTGTGGAATCCGAAGTCGGGCCTGGTGTTCAATTCCAACAACACGCCCTTCGAGGCCAGCGAGGCGGCCGACAACCTCAAGCCGGCGGACTTCCCCGCGTCCATGGGCCTGCAGACCAACATGACCAACCGCGCCTGGCGGGCCCTGGAAACCTACGGCGCCGACCGCGCGCTCACCGACGCCAGCTTCCGCGCTCACAAGTTCGACGTCGCCTTCAGCGACCGCTCCAGCGTCATGGCGATGGTGGGCGAGGTGCTGGCAGTCGATCCCAAGGGCGACGCCGATCTGGCCGAGGCCCAGCGCATCCTGCGCGCCTGGGACAAGAAGGCCGACCGCGCCAATCGCGGCGCGCCCCTGGCCGCCCTGATGAGCCAGCCGATCCTGTTCGCCAATACGAACGGCGATCCGGCCCCCGCCCCGATCGACAGCCTGCGCGCGGCGATCAAGACCCTGAAGACCCACTTTGGTCGCCTCGATCCCGAATGGGGCGAGGTCAATCGGATCCGGCGCGGAACGGTGGACCTTCCGATCGACGGCGCCGCCGACACCTTCCGTTCGGTCTGGGGCAAGCCTCAGAAGGACGGGACCACCACCGCCGACGGGGGCGACACCTTCGTGATGTTCGTGACCTGGGACAAGGCGGGCGCCCTGCGGTCGGACAGCATTCACCAGTTCGGTTCGGCGACGCTGGACGCGGCCTCGCCGCACTACGCCGACCAGACGCCCTTGTTTGTGGCGATGAAGACCAAGCCGGTGCGCTTCACCGAGGACCAGTTGCAAGGTCACATCAAGGTCGACTATCGCCCCGGGGAACGATGAACGATTGAGCTGAGCCGTTCAGCCGCCGTTCAGTTGGCGAGCGGTTATCTCGCTTCAACGATCAAGCCTCAGTTGGGGGAACATCATGCGTAAGACCTTCGCGCTCGCCGCCCTGTCCGTTCTGGCCCTGTCCGCCTTGGGTATGGCCGGCTCGGCTGCGGCCCAGGCCCCCTATTGGAACGGCCGCTATGACGATCCGCCGCGCGGCTCCTACACCCGCTCGTGCCGTGAGATCACCGCCTTCAACGGCCAGGTCTGGGCGCGTTGCCAGACCGATCGCGGCGGCTGGGAATGGAGCAGCGCCCGCGTCCGCGAATGCGGCGCTCAGGGCCTTGAGAACCGCGACGGCCGCCTGCAGTGCGCCGGCTTCGTCGGCCCGGGCCAGGGCGGCGGCGGCTGGAACGGCGGCGGCGGTCGTCCGCCCTACGGTGGTGGCGGTGGCGGCTATCGGGGCGACATCCTGATGTTCGAGGACACCGGCTATCAGGGGCGTGTCTACGAGGTTGTGGGCGACACGCCCGATCTCGACATCGCCCGCTTCAATGACCGGGCCTCGTCGATCCGCATCGTCCGCGGTCAGTGGGAGATCTGCGAGCACGCCAACTACCAGGGCCGCTGCAGCCGCCTGGACGCCGATCAGTTCGTTCTGCCCCGCGAGTGGAACGACGCCATCAGTTCGATCCGTCGCGTTCGCTAGGGGGGTCTTCGATGCGCAAGACCACCTTCCTCATCGCCGGCGGCGCGCTGACGCTGCTGGCCACCCAAGCCCTGGCCCAGGACCGCGACTGGGATCGCCGCGACCATCGCTACGAGCAGCGTGACGATCGCTACGACCGCCGTGACGATCGGCGTGATGACCGCCGTGACGATCGCCGCGATGACCGGCGTGATCGCTGGGGCGGCGGCGGGATCGTGCTGTTCGAGCACCGCGACTTCTATGGCGACGCCCGTCCGGTCCGCGGCGACATGCCCGATCTGGCCCGGATCGGCTTCAACGACCGGGTGTCGTCGATGCGGATTTCGCGCGGGGCGTGGCAGTTCTGCGAGCACGCCTATTTCCAGGGGCGCTGCTGGGTCTACGACTATGATGTCGGGGTGCTGCCCAACCGGCAGAACGACCGCTTCAGCTCCGTCCGCCGGCTTCGCTAAAGTCCTCCGCCGCGCCAAGCCCTTGAAGCTCGGCGCGGCGCACGGCTAAGATTCAGCAGACCTCGTGGATTGAGTGGAGTTCCCGCATGCGTAAGTTCGTCGTCCTCGCCGTGGCCGCCTCGGCGCTGCTGGTTTCGGCGTGCAACACGATCGAGGGCGTGGGCCGCGATGTGTCGGCGGCCGGCAAGGCTGTCAGCGGCGCCGCGCGCGACGCCAAGCACTAAGGCCTCTACCGCCTCATGCGACGGCTGGTCGCCCTTTTCTAGCCGTCGCTGCGAGCGCATATGGACGCCATGTCCGAACCCCAGCCCTCCCCGTCTGTTTTGACAGGCCTCAAGCGCGGTCTGCGCCACCGTTGCCCGAACTGCGGCGATGGTCGGCTGTATCGTCGCTATCTGAAGGTGTCGCCTGTCTGCGAGGCCTGCGGCCACGAGCTGGGTCTCTATCCCGCCGATGACGGTCCGGCCTATTTCACGATCTTCATCGTCGGCCACATCATCATCGCGCCGATGCTGTTCTTCTCCTGGATCTGGGAGGCTTCGCCCTGGCTCGTGGTCCCGGTGACCCTTATCCCGCTGACGACCCTGACGCTCTTGACCCTGCCGCGCGTCAAGGGCGCGGTGATCGGGACCCTGTGGGCCATCAAGATCCGCAAGGCTGAAGACGCGCCCTCTTGAGGGAACCTTTTGGCTCGGAACCGACAAGCCAGGCCGCGAATTCCGAACCCATGACCTCGCGCGCCACGGTGGCTGACGCGGGCTCAACGGGAACCTTCGGACCATGCTCGGCACGATTCTCATTATTCTTCTGATCCTGGCCCTGGTCGGCGCGCTGCCCACCTGGGGGCACAGCCGGTCGTGGGGCTATTTCCCCAGCGGCGGCCTTGGCTTGATCCTCGTGATCCTGATCATCCTGGTTCTGATGGGCAGGCTCTAACCCCGCCTTGCCCTGACCCGGCGTTCGCCTAATCTCCCCCTTCGAGAGCCTCGCGCGTCAAAACGGAATCGTTTTGACGCGATAACGAGGCTCTCAATCAAACACTTAGAGCGTGACTTGCGCCGAAACCGGTTCCCACTTTCGGCGTCACGCTCTAGCGAAGGGGGAGATTTCATGACGGCGACGACCGAGGCCACGCGCCTGACGCCCGTGGCCAGGGCCCGGGCGATCCTGGGCGGCTCGGCCGGGAACCTGGTCGAATGGTACGACTGGTTCGCCTACGCCGCCTTCACCCTCTATTTCGCGCCTGCCTTTTTCCCCAAGGGCGACCAGACTGTGCAGTTGCTGCAGGCGGCGGCGGTCTTCTTTCTGGGGTTCGTCGCCCGCCCGATCGGCGCCTGGATGATGGGCCTCTACGCCGACCACGCCGGCCGTCGCGCGGCGCTGTCGGTGTCGGTGTCGCTGATGTGCGCCGGCGCCTTCATCATCGCCATCACCCCTGACTTCCAGACCATCGGCCTGTGGGCGCCGGCGATCCTGCTGTTCGCCCGCGTGCTGCAGGGCCTGTCGGTCGGCGGCGAGTACGGGGCCAGCGCCACCTATATGAGCGAGATGGCCGGCAAGGCGCGGCGCGGCTTCTGGTCCAGCTTCCACTATGTGACCCTGATCGCCGGCCAATTGCTGGCGCTGGGCGTGCTGATCATCCTGCAACGCACCCTGGGCGAAGAAGCCTTGAAGGAATGGGCCTGGCGGGTGCCGTTCATCATCGGCGCCCTGCTGGCGGTCGTGGTGTTCTGGATCCGGCGCGGCCTGGAGGAGAGCGTCTCCTTCAAGCGCCCGGCGCAAAGCGAGACCCTGTCGCGCGGGCAGATCATCAGCGCCGGCGCCTTCCTGTCGCTGACCATAGCCTCGGGTGTCGTCGGCCTGATGGGCGGTCCGCTGGCCAAGGCAGGCCAGTATCTGGGCGCGGCCTTCCTGGTGCTGTTCTTCGTGTCGCTGATCGTGCCGCTGATCCGGCGCCATCCGCGCGAGAGCCTGCTGATCATGGGCCTGACCGCCGGCGGGTCGCTGACCTTCTATGTGTACACCACCTACATGCAGAAGTTCCTGGTCAACACCGCGGGCTTCAGCAAGGCGCAGGCCTCGGAGATCAGCGCGCTCAGCCTGATCGCCTTCATGCTCATGCAGCCCCTGGCGGGCTGGCTGTCGGACCGCTTCGGTCGCAAGCCGATGCTGATCATCGCCTTCGGCGGCGGGGTCCTGACGATCTGGCCGATCATGACCGCCATCAGCCAGACGAACTCGGTCGGCGTGGCTCTGGCCCTGATCCTCGTGGGGGTCGCGTTCCAGTCCTGCTACACCGCGATCAGCGCCGTGGTGAAGGCCGAGATGTTCCCGGCCGAGATCCGCGCCCTGGGCGTGGCCCTGCCCTACGCCCTGGCCAATGTGCTGTTCGGCGGCACGGCCGAGATGGTCGCCCTGACCTTCAAGCACGAGAATCTGGAAAGCACCTTCTATGTCTATGTCGCTGCGGTGATGACCATTGGTCTGATCTGCTCGATCATCCTGAAGGACACCGGTCGCCATAGCCTGATCCACGAGGACTAGGCCCTTTTTCCGACTCTCCGCCCAAGGCTAGAGTTCCTCCATGCCCTTGCTCGACATCCTCGCCGTGACCGTCTTCGCCTGCTGCTGGCTGCTGTACGAACCGATGCTCAAGCGCATCGGCGAGAGCGGCGCCGTGCTCAACACCGACATGACGGTGATCCGCCGCCGGTGGATGCAGGAAATGGCGGTGCGCGAGATCGCGCTGCTGGACGGTCAGTTGCTGGGGCACGCGATCAATTCGGCGAGCTTTTTCGCCTCCTCGAACCTGATCCTGATCGCGGCCGCCGCCGGCGTGCTGTTCGGGGGCGACAACGCGCTCAAGAGCGTCGAAGGCCTGGCCGTGCTGGCCAAGACCACGCCGCTGATGTTCCAGATCAAGTTGGGCCTTGTCCTCGTGGCCCTGGCGCGAGGATTGCTCGACTTCATCTGGTCGATCCGCCAGATGAACTATTGCCTGGCCGCGATCGGCGCGACGCCGATGTGGGCGCCGAACGCGGTTCTGGCTGAATATGCCGAAGCCGCCGGCGGGATCTTGAACCCGGCGCTGTCGGCGTTCAATGCGGGCGTGCGGGCCTACTATTTCGCTCTGGCGGCGGCGGTCTGGTTGCTGGGCCCCCTGCCCTTCCTGACCGCCACGCTCGGCGCGATGCTGCTGCTGCTGTGGCGACAGCGTCGAAGCAGCGCGTCTGTGGCGGTCCGCAAGGTGCGGCAGATCCTGGAGCGGCAGCCGGTCGTGCACGGCCCTCACCTGAGCCGCACGTCGTCCACGCCGCCCGAGGATCGCATCTGATTGGAGCGCCCAAGAGCGTTCTCCGATCAGTGTGAAGCGGTGATCGGATCGAAGAACGCTCTAAACTTTTGAAATAGAGCCCTTTTTATCCGATCTGATTGGTTCAATCAGATCGGAAAGGGCTCTAGGCGGGGCGGAAGGAACAACGCTGCAGCGGTCGCGTTCTCACGCCGTGAGCCGACGATGCATCCCAGATACAATAAGCCCCGCCGGTGACGCGGTCTCCGGCGGGGCTAATGGGAAGTCTTGTGGGTAGACCCTCTCTTCATATCTTAACCGGCGCCGGTTCGCAACCTTTCTGCTCCAAGAATCCGACACTTAGTCGTGAATTCAGAGCACAACTTACGCTATTGCGGAGCGCGCCTCAGATTCCTGACGCAGCGGTCAAAATATCAACGATGACACCGCGACCATCAAACAGAGTGGAAGTTATCTAACAATTTATCGAGTTCTCCGACACTAGCTCCACATCAAGAAATAAGATCCCCGCCCCTGCCATAAACATTACAAGCCCGGATTAACGCCTCCGGTTCATAAAAATACACTTTTGCAGATCGTGACGAACAGAAACAAAGTTCGGAGTTTCGTGCATCACTCTCCAAAAAAGGCGAAATCAGACCGCAGCCCCTCCCGCCACCAGCAGGTGACGCGCACCGAGCTATCGCTAAGCGCGCGGCGAGATTTCCCGTCAGACGCCCAAGGCGTTCCAGATCGGCAGAACGTGCGCGCCCCAATGCGTGGCCTGGGCGCGGAGCTCGGTGAGGTTGTCCTCGCCCTGAAGCGTGGCGCCGTCTTTGATGATGGCTTGGCCTTGTCCCTGGAGGACCTGATAGGCGAAGCTCGCCCAGTCCTCGGCCGTCTTGCCGCCATTCTGACGGCTGAGCCAGAAGAGCTGGGCAAATCGCGACGCCGTGATCCCGCCGCCCGTGATCGGAGAGGCAAAATAGGCGATGTCGCCGACCGAAAGCGAACGGCGGGCGATCGTCTTGTTCAAGGCCAGGGTTCGAGCCTTAGCCTTGCTGACATCCTGCGCGGCCGCGGCGGTGGTGATCACCCCCAGCCCCAAGAGGATGGTCAGCGCCGACGACAACTGACCAAAGTGGAGGCTCTTGCTGGCCAAGTGCGTCTCGAGCTCAAGAACCGAGTGCGGCTTGTGGTCGAGCAAGATTTCAAACAGCGGCTGGTAGACGTCGTCGTTCAACGTCGCCTCGCCGATCACGCCGCGCACCTTGGTCGGCAGGTCGGCTTGGGCGACCGTCATGACCACGCGCTCCTCGCGCATGGCGGCGACCTGTTCATGGCCGACCAGAGCCCGCACGCCGCGCACCCAGTAGTCGCGCCGGAACTGCTGGTTCATGCAGAAGTCGCGAATGGTCTCCCGGAGCGAAACATCGGAGACGTCTCGCATGAACTCCGTCTGCTGCGGCGTCATGTTGAGGTCATAGAGGTTGTCGAGCACATGGGCTGAGCAGGCGAACCCGACCTTGGCGTCGCCGAGCCAGTTCTCCACGTCAGCGAAGTACATCGGGTGCCAGTCGCGGTTCATGTACTCGTGGGCCAGGTACTTCCGGTCCTGCGCCTTGACCTGCTTGAGCCTTTCGACCGCGCCCGGATTGACCTTGGCGTACAGCGGATCGAGGGCCAGAAACTGATCAATGAAGTTCAGAGCCGCATCGGTCTGACCGATAACACCCTGCCCCGGCGCGCCCATGACGTCGGCATGGCGCTTCATCAGGTGGCGAATGGGCGCCGATGACGACCAGCCCGGCAGCGTGTTGTAGGAGATGTAGAGCACGCCGCCCGGGCGGAGCTTGCGACGAATGAAGTCGACCAGCACGTGGCGATTTTGGTCGGAGATCCAGGTCCAGATGCCGTGGAGCCCGATGAAGTCGAAGTCCGGCAGGTCCTTGCGATTACAGAACTCGGCGAAGGCCTCGTCGTAGAGCTTGGCCTCCGCGCCCGACAGACGGACCATCTCTGCGGCGAAGGCCGCCTGTGAGGGGTTGAAGTCGGTTCCGTACCAGTTGATCCCCGGCTGTGCTGCGGCGTGGATCGAGACCGAGAGGCCCTGGCCAAACCCGAGCTCGCAGGCGTTCTCGATCTTGGGAGCGTGGCGGCCGACCGTCAGGAGCGGAAGGCGGCAGCGGAGCGGGTTCAGCTCGCCGTAATAGCCAAACGTATAGTTGACGTCCGTGACATAGCCGGCGCTCCACTCAGTCGACACGTATCCCCCCCCTCGGCGCAGTGGGCCGCCATTGCTGCATGCAAACCTTTCGCATGACAAGATCGCCTGACGCGGCCCCGCCCAGCTTTGCTGGTGTCGGCTCGGCCTGAACGGCTATACGGTCGCCCATGCGTCTCGCCCGCCTGCATCACCCATGACCTCACGCCTGCTTGAGATATGGCGCCGCCTGCCCACGCCCATCCGGCGCTCGGCGCACGTCGTCGCCGGCGCCCCGCGCGCCGCTCTGGAGGCGCTGGACAAGGCCTTGGCCGAGCACCGACACCGGAGTGCGGAAAGAACCGCCTTGGCGCGCGCCCGCAGACGCGCCGGTCCCAGGGGTTTGTCACCCACGCTCCCGGTGACGGTCATCGGCTTCCATGGCGCGGTGCACGGTCTGGGCGAAGGCGCACGGATGCTGGCGCGCGGGTTTGGCGACATGGGCCTTGGGGTCCGCGCCTTGGACCTGTCGGCGTCCGTCGGCTTCGCCGCCGAGATCGCCCCGGCCTATTCTTCGCCGGATCCCGACGAACGCGGGGTCACGATCTCGCACATCAATCCCCCAGAGCTTCTGCGATGGGCGCGGGAGACCGAAGGCCGTTTCCTGGAGGGCCGCCGGCACATCGGCTACTGGGCCTGGGAGCTGGAAGAGGTCCCGTCCGACTGGCTCCCCGCCTTCGATTTCGTCGACGAGGTCTGGACCCCCTCCGCCTTCGCCGCTGACGCTATCCGTCGCGTGGCCCCGCGGGGCGTAAAGGTTACGCCGGTCCCCTACCCGCTCTATCTCAATCCGCGCCCGCAGGCCGATCGCCAGCGCTTTGGCCTGCCGGATGACAGGGTCGTCGTGCTGATGGCCTTCGATCTGCGTTCGACCGCCCAGCGCAAGAATCCCGACGCGGCGCTGCGCGCCTTTCGGGACGCCACAGTCAAGGCGACACGTCCCGCAACCCTTGTCTGTAAAGTCGTCGGCGCGGACCTCTATCCCGAGACCTTTCAAGCGCTCGCCGCCGAGGTGGCCGACGATCCGTCCATCCAGCTGCTGACGGACAACCTGTCGGCGCAGGACATGGCCGCCCTCACCGCCAGCAGCGACATCGTGCTGTCCCTTCACCGGTCCGAGGGTTACGGCCTGCTGCTCGCCGAAGCGATATGGCTCGGCAAGCCCACCCTGGCGACAGGCTGGTCATCGAACGTGGAGTTCATGGACCCGGCGTCCAGCCAGTTCGTCGACTATCGGCTGGTTCCCGTGGAGGGCGATGGCGTCATCTATCGCGCCGGGCGCTGGGCCGACGCTGATGTGGGCGACGCCGCCGAAAAGCTGGCGCGGATGATCTCCGACGACGCCTGGCGCAACACCCTGGCCGCCGCGACGGCGCGGAACGGTCACGTCTCGTTCAACCGCGACGCCTGGGTGGCGATGACGAGCGCACTGCTGCCCCTGACCTAGAGCGTTCTCCGATCAGTGTGAAACGGTGACCAAAGAACGTTCTAAGCTTCTCAAATAGAAACCTTTTCATCCGATCGGATTGAGGCGATCCGATCGGAAAGGGCTCTAGTTGCGGGGCGCGGTCTGGACCGGCGTGTCGTCGGTCAGGGCGGGCAGATCGTTCATCGACGCCGGCGGCGTCACCTTGTCGGCCGAAACAGGCCTGGCCGGCAGTTCGCTGGACGGCGGCCGAATCGGCGAGGTGTCCCCCGGCGCCGGCTTCTTCGGCTCAAGCGGCAAGGCGATCTTGTCGAAGGTTCCGATGATCAGCTCCGTCGGCAAAGCGCCGCGGTACCGGACCTTCCTGAAGTTACGCTCGGGATCGTAGGGCTGGACGCCGGGAGCGAGATTGCCGACCTCAAGCGTGCCGACCTGCGCCAGAAGCTGGAGCCGACCGACATACTCGTTGGCGCGCCCGCGGACGAAATTGATCTGGGCGTTCTGCTGCCCCTCGACCGCCTCGATCCGCCCCAGGAAGGCCTCGAGCGGGGCGCGCTCGGCCTTGAAGTTCAGGCCGGTCAGGGCGTCGTTGTAGAAGAAGCGCCCCTTGATGGCGGGGTCGCCCGTATAGCCGACGACCGGAACGCCGCGATCGTGGGCGCGGATATAGTCGCGCGCGGCCTGGGGCGAGCCTAGGCCCGCCTGAACGAGCGGCCAGTCCCGGACGAGCCCCTTGAACAGCATCGGCGTCTGGCCGGCGAGGACGGCGTCGAACGGAATCTCGGCCGGCGTCGCCGCCGTGACCTCCAGCGTTCGTCTCGCCGTCAGCGCGGTCACGCCAGGCTGGCCCGGCGAAGGTTCTTGCGGGCGATCAGATCCTCGATATTGCCCATCGAGGAGACGATCCACTGCGCGGCGCGCAGGAGGCCGGACTGATGCAGCCGCTCAAGCGCCTCGCCGCTCAGGGCGTTCAGGCGATCCGGCGCGATGGTGAAGACGTCCGGCACGTCATAGCTGGCGTGCTCATCCAGCTTGATCTCGATATCGATGGGCTCGATCAGCCCATACTGCTCGAAGGCCGCGAACATCGGGTTGGCGATGTCGATACCCTCGTGGATCTGGCCCAGGGTCTGGCTGACGGCCTGCAGATAGGGCGCGTTGCCCCCCGCCGGCAGGAACAGGCGCTCGCCTTCGGTCTGGCTCACGCGGGGATGATCAAGATCGACATGGATCATCGGTCGCGGCTCGCCGCCGCGTTCGTCGCGCTGGAGCGCGATCGAAAAAGGCCCGCGCCGCTGGACCGCCGGCACATAGCGCGCGCGCCAGCCCGTCTCGTCGAGGAAAAGGTTTTCGTCACGATCCAGGCCCAGCAGCGCCACAGCGTGGTAGCCGCCCGAGGGGTCCTTGCGGATCAGGATCGGGTATTCGCGCTGCGCGGCCTCGAACTCGGTCGGCAGCAGCAGAGTCTGGTTGACGGCGTCGCCGAACGCAACGCCATGCGCGGCGATCACGCGCAGGTCGGCATGATCGACATTGTTGAGAAGCACTCGGTTCATGGACGCCGACCCACCCTGGATACGCCTACTTCAAAGGAAGAAAGGGGCCGCCGCAAGCGGCGACCCCATCCTTGCTTCCGGTCTTGCGACTAGAAGCGGTAGCGCGCGCCGAGCAGGATCCGACGATCCAGCTCTTGGGCGAACCACAGCTGGTTCTCGTCGCGAGCGTAGGTCCGCAGGCTTTCCTTGGTCAGGTTGATGCCTTCCAGCGAGATCGCCAGCTTCGGCGTCACGTCGTAGCTGACGTTGATGTCCAGCTGACCGAACGGCGCGGTGTAGACCGGGTTCCGCGAGCCGCCACGGTTGGTGGCCGCCAGGAACTTGTCACGCCAGTTGTAGGCGATCCGCGCCGAGATCCCGTTCTTGTCGTAGATCAGGGTCGCGTTGGCCGTATCCGACAGACCCAGCAGAGCGAACTGGTCTTGCGACGGGCTCGCGCCGTTGTTGAAGGCCACGTCGCCGCGAACCATCGTGTACGCCCCCGACACACCGAAGCCGGTGTCGCCGAAGAAGTGCTGGGCCGCGATTTCGAAGCCGTGGATCTTGCCGGTCCGGTTGTTGATCGGCTTGGAGACCTGGAAGTTGAACAGCGGATCGGTGCTGTTGGGCGAGAGATCGACCGCCGCCAGGATCTGGTCCACGAAGGCTTGGTTCAGGTCGCCCGTGACGCCACGGTTGGCCTGGAACTGAGCCTGAGCTGCGGCCGCCGAACCGGTGGTCTGCAGCAGGGCCGTCATCGTGAACAGGTTCACGTCGGTCTGGTCAGCGCCGATGGCCGTCAGGATCGCCTTGGCGTTGCCCGAACGGGTGCCCGCCGCGCCGGAGCTGACGTCACGCAGACCGAACAGGTTCTGCGAAACGGTGCCGGTGCCCACGAAGTTGTTCACGCGCTTCTCGAAGAAGCCGGCCGTGATGTAGCTGCTGGGCTTGTAGTACCACTCGAGCGAGACGTCGAAGTTGTCCGAGATCAGCGGCTCCAGGTCCGGGTTGCCGCTCGAGCCCAGCGGGATAGCCCCGTTGGCGACAGGACGGTTCGGCGTGCCGGCCGACTGGGCGGCGAACAGGTTGCCGTAGTCCGGACGGGCGATCGTGCGGCTGAACGAGAAGCGGCCGACGAGATCGTCACGCAGGTCGAGGCTGAAGTCCAGGGCGGGCAGCAGGTTGTTGTACTTGCCCTTGCCGGCCAGCGGCTGATAGGTCGCCGAGGTCTGCAGGCTGAAGTCGTTGTCGGCGGTCCAGATGATCGCGCTGGGCGTGCGCACCAGCGAGGTCGAGGTGACCTCGGTCTGCTCGTAGCGAACGCCGGTGACCAGGGTGGCCGGCATGCCGCCCAGTTCAGACTTCCAGGTGACCTGGGCGTAGCCCGCCAGGATGTCTTCGTCGACGCGGTTGTTGGCTTGACCGGTGATGTTCACCGGGTTGCCACGCGCCACATAGGCCTTCGACATCGCGTTGTAGAGGTCGATCGCGTCAGCGCGGAACGACACGAGGCCGGCGCCGCTTTGCTTCAGATCGAACTCGTTGAACTGGCAGGCCATGCAGAAGGCCTTGACCAGACCCGGCGCGAACTGCTGGACGTCACGCGGGTTGGAGATGCCCCAGCTGCCCAGGTCCTGCTGGGTCGAGCTGCCCGACTGGACCATCTTCGAGGTGCGATAGTTCAGGCCGAAGTCGAAGCGGCTGCCGTTGTCGTCGAGGTCGTAGGTGACGTCGGCGCGGACTTCCTTGATGTCGTGCTGCTGGCGGTTGGTCCAGGTGCGGGCCACCTGGCTGCCCAGGTCGCCGGCGTCCAGGGCGCCGTTGCCGTTGCCGCGCGGAGCCGCGTCGTTGATCGTGATCGACTGGACCGGAACCTTACCGCTGTAGTCCACGGAGTGCGCCGCGACGATCGGAGCGCCGATGGAGACCGTGGTCGAGCTGGTGCCGTTGCGCGAGTGCGGACCGGAGTCGGCCTTCGAGATGTGGCCGTCCAGCTTGACGCGCAGGCGGTCGGACAGATCCCAATCCGCGCTCAGGGCGTAGGATTCCAGGGTGTCTTCGTTGCTGCGATACTGCTGCTCGAAGCCCATGTCCTTGGTGCCGCTGAGTTGTTCTTGCAGCAGCACGGCGGTCGCGACGACAGGGTTATTGTCGAACGTGACGCGGTCGAACGGACGGTTGAACCAGTTGGTGCTGTCGTTGCGGCGTTCGAACGACTTGTTCACGGCGTACAGGGCGTCGGCCGTGATGGTCAGGTTCTCGGTCGGACGATACTGGGCGGTCAGCTGACCGTTGATCCGCTCACGCTCGCCTTGCGAGAAGTGATAGCGGCTGTCGTTCGGGATCGCGACCAGGGTCGAGCCGCTGGACGGCGCATTGGTGATCTGCGTCGCGCCGCCGTTGCGGACAAAGCCGTTGGCCGGGTTGATGAAGTCCGAGTAGGGCCGGATGTTCCAGTCGTTCGACGTCACGCTACGGCTGGTGAAGTCGCGCTTCTGATAGGCGCCGAACAGCGCGACGCCGAAGGTGTCGCTGTCGTCGGCCCAGTTCAGCAGGCCCGAGAATTCCGGCGTGATCTTGCTGCCGCCGTCGTCGACCTTCTTGTCCATGCTCTGGTCATAGACGGCCTTGACGCCGACGCTGCCCGTCAGGCCCGGCTTGCCGTCCAGCGGGCGGCGGGTCTTGACGTTGATGGCCGCGCCGATGCCGCCCGACGGAACCGCCGCGCGGCCGGTCTTGTAGACTTCCAGCGTGGTGACGCCTTCCGACGCCAGGTTCGAGAAGTCGAACGAACGGCTGGTGCCGCCGGCGGTGTCCGACGACTGGTCGCCGCCGACCGTGGCGACGTTGGCCGTCGGCATGGTGCGGCCGTTCAGCGTCACGAGGTTGAAGCCGCCGCCGAAGCCGCGAACCGTAACCTGAGAGCCTTCGCCGTTGGTCCGGTCGATCGACACGCCGGTGATCCGCTGCAAGGATTCGGCGAGGTTCGTGTCCGGGAACTTGCCCATGTCTTCGGCGGAGATGGCGTCGACGACGCCGCTATTGGTCCGCTTGATCTCGATCGACCGCTCGAGCGATGCGCGGATACCCGTGACGATGATCTCGTCCACGGTGGTGTTTTGAGCCTGCTGGGCCAGCACCGGGCTGGCGAACATGGCCGCCGTGATGGCGACGCACGAGGCAGACGCATGCAAGCGACGAAGCCGCTTCATAGCCATTCCCCCTAATGAGCCCTCTATGGGGCGATGTTTTTGTTACGAACCGGAAGCATTTCCGGCGCGCTCTTCCCGTTCCCGCGTCCGAGACAAGCCACCGAAGCACGCGAAACTAGTTAGCGGTAACATCGGTCTCGGATCGCAGCAATGGCCAATTGACAGCGCTGGCAATCTTTTTTCAAGCGCCTTTTTGGGCATATTTTTATGATAAATGGCCGACATAAATGAGGGGCGCGCCTACCGCCTGCGGGAGATCCAGCGCGCTTTTGCGGCTCGCTTGCGAGATATTTCGCGCCGGTAACCGATTTCGTCGCATTGTGGCGGCGGCTCAGGGCGCTTTTCCGCCAAGTTCAACCTGCGGCGATGAGAGCAAGCACGGGCCTAAAACCGACGGTTGAACACCGTCAGACTCGGCCGCTTGGACAGACTCAGACCGCCCTGGAGGGCTCTAGCCGCCGGGATGGAGCCCGGGCGCTTCCTGACCGGTGCGCGCGACGTACTCGGTGTAGCCGCCGCCGTACTGGTGGATTCCCTCCGGCGTCAGCTCCAGCACCCGGTTCGACAGCGCCGCCAGGAAGTGGCGGTCGTGCGAGACGAACAGCATGGTGCCCTCGAAGTCGGCCAGCGACGCGACCAGCATCTCCTTGGTCACCATGTCGAGGTGGTTGGTCGGCTCGTCCAGCACCAACAGATTCGGCGGGTCGAACAGCATCTTGGCCATGACCAGGCGCGCCTTCTCACCGCCCGACAGCACCCGGCAGGGCTTTTCGACGTCGTCGCCCGAGAAGCCGAAACAGCCGGCCAGGGTGCGCAGAGCCCCCTGCCCTGCTTGCGGGAACGAACGCTCCAGCGACTCGAAGATGGTCTCTTCGCCGTCCAGCAGGTCCATCGAGTGCTGGGCGAAATAGCCCATCTTGACGCTGGCCCCGATGTTCACGACGCCCTGGTCGGGCTTGGTGTCGCCGGCCACCAGCTTCAGTAGGGTGGACTTGCCCGCGCCGTTGGCGCCCAGCACGGCCCAGCGCTCCTTGCGACGCACGAGGAAGTCGAGGTCCTGGTAGATCGGCCGCTCGCCATAGCCCTTGTGGACGCCGCGCAGGCTGATCACGTCCTCGCCCGAGCGGGGCGGGCTCTGGAATTCGAACTGCACGGTCTGGCGACGACGCGGCGCCTCGACGCGTTCGATCTTGTCCAGCTTCTTGACCCGGCTCTGCACCTGGGCGGCGTGCGAGGCGCGCGCCTTGAACTTCTCGATGAACTTGATTTCCTTGGCCAGCATCGCCTGCTGACGCTCGTACTGCGCCTGGCGCTGGGCCTCGCTGAGCGCCCGCTGCTGGTCGTAGAAATCAAGGTCGCCGGAGTAGGTGATCAGCGAGCCGGCGTCGATCTCGATCACCTTGCCGATAATGCGGTTCATGAAGGCGCGGTCGTGCGAGGTCATCAGGAGCGCGCCGTCGTAGTTCTTCAGGAACGACTCCAGCCAGATCAGGCTTTCCAGATCCAGGTGGTTGGACGGTTCGTCCAGCAGCATGCCGTCGGGCCGCATCAGCAGGATGCGGGCCAGGGCCACGCGCATCTTCCAGCCGCCCGACAAGAGGCCGACATCGGCGTCCATGCGCTCCTGGCTGAAGCTGAGACCGGCCAGCACCTCGCGGGCGCGCGCCTCCAACGCATAGCCGTCCAGCTCCTGGAAGCGCTCCAGCACCTCGCCGTAGCGCTCCATGACCGCGTCCAGCTGGTCGGCCTGGTCCGGATCGACCATGGCCGCCTCCAGCGTGGCCATCTCGGCGGCCAGCGCGCTGACGGGGCCGACGCCGTCCATCACCGCCGCCACCGCGCTCTGGCCGGACATCTCGCCGACGTCCTGGCTGAAATAGCCGATCCGCATGCCCGCATCGATCGAGACGATGCCGTCGTCGGGCTGCTCCTGGCCGGTGATCATGCGGAACAGCGTCGTCTTGCCCGCGCCGTTGGGGCCGACGAGACCGACCTTCTCGCCCTTCTGCACGCCCATCGAGGCTTCGATGAACAGGATCTGGTGGCCGTTTTGCTTGGAGATGTTGTCGAGGCGGATCATGGGCGCCCTGCTAACGCGCGCGAACGCCGAACGCCAGGGAAACCGGCTCGAAACTCAGCATCATTCGGCGCGAAACGCCGCCGGAGAGACTCTTGGCTCATGTCGGGCCAGGGAGCCCCGGCCCAAACGATGACGACGCCGCCCACGCCCGCCCCTGGAAGCCAGGGCCAGGCGTGGGCGCGCCGGATCTTAGAAGTTGAAGCGCACGCCGGCGACGTAGCGCGGGCCGAACTTCTCGTACTCGATCGGATACTGCTTCTGGCCGCCGTAGCGACGGGCGCCGGCGTTGGTCAGGTTGCTGGCGTCGAAGAACACTTCGATGTTGTTGTTGACCTGGTAGCGAGCCGAGAAGTCCAGCTCCTCGTCGCTGTCCCAGAAGATGTCGCCGTTGTCCGAGGGGATGACGCTGCCGTTGACCACGCGGTAGGCGCCCACCGACTGGCCCCACGGCGTGCGGTACTGGTAGGCCAGACGCATGGTCAGGCCGTACTTCTCGTAGATGGCCTGGACGTTATAGACCGCGTCCGAGGTGCCGAGCACCGAGATGGTGCGGGCCGGCACGCCGCCGACTGACGGCAGGGTGACTTCCGACGAGGTCCAGGTGCCCGACAGACGGGTCCCGAAGCCGCCCAGCCAGGCCGGCAGGTTGCGCGACTGGACGAACGTCTCGGCCGTGCCCGTGAAGAAGACTTCAAGACCCTTGATGTGGCCTTCGCCGGCGTTGCCGATGCTCGAATAGGCGTAGCCCGAGCGATCGACGCCGCCGCTGTTCAGCGAGGTGTCGCCGAACACCTTCGAGGTCTGGACCAGAACGTCCTTCAGATCCTTGTAGAACACGCCCGCCGACACGAAGGTCTCGCGACCGGCATACCATTCCAGATAGGTGTCGAGACCGACCTGACGCTCGGGCTTGGCGTCGGGGTTACCCCCCGAGATCGTTTGGTTGGAGTCGCTGAAGGTGAAGTTCGGGCGCAGATCGTCGAAGTCGGCGCGCGAGGCCGAGGTGGTGACGCCGACACGCAGCTTCAGATCTTCGCGCAGGTTCCAGTTCAGGTGCGCGCTCGGATAGTAGAGCGTATCGTCGCTGGCGACCTTCACGAGACGCTGGCCGGCCGGCGTCGAACCCGAGGCCGGGAAGTTCACGAAGGCCTGACCTTCGTTCTCGATATGCTCGACGCGAGCGCCGTAGACGATGTTACCCCAGTCGAAGCGGGTGGTGGCCATCGCATAGCCGGCGGTGATCGTTTCACCCACGCGCCAGTAGTTGGCGCGGGTGTCGTTCCGGGTCGCCTGGCCGGTCTTCACCAGGTCTTCGACGAAGTTCGTCGTGTAGTCCTTGTTGGTGTAGCGGAAGGTGTAGTTCAGGTTCTGGCTGCCCAGATATTCGATGTTGGTGGCGAACTGGCCCCAGGCCGGCACGCCCGTACCCGAATAGGCGCGGGTGAAGCTGCTTTCACGCGACTTCTTGGTGCGCGAGGTCCACAGACCGCCGAACTCGAACTTGGTCTCGCGACCGAACAGTTCGCTCTCGTAATCGAAGTCGGCCTTGGCGGTGTAGGCGCCGGTGAAGTCGCCGCCCTTCAGCATGCCCGCGCTTTGCAGCGGGAACTGGAAGTCTTCGATATTGGTGACCTGGGCGCCCTTGGTGCGCGCTGCGGTCAGACCGCCCGTCTGGAACAGGCGCACGGTGTTCACGTCGCCGTTGCGGAAGTCGTACTCGATCGTCGGACGCAGCGAGAAGGTCGACGGGCTCTGGAAGGCCATGGTCACCGGGGTGTCACGGCCGTCCTGGGTGTAGGTGTAGTTCAGGCGCCAGGAGGCGCTCAGCTTGTCCCACTTGTGCTCGCCGCCCACCGTGTTGGTGGACATGCCTTCCTTGGTGTTGCGGTAGTCGATGCGGGCGTTGATGCGCGCGCCGAACACCGTACCCGAGGTCGGGTTGTTGGCGCTGACATAGGCGGTGCTGGTGTAGCCGTTACCGGCCGCGTCCGTGCCCTGATCCAGGCGGAAGATGAAGTTATCGCGCAGCTCGTCGTCGTTATAATAGGTGTTGATCGTGCTGACGAAGATCGAGTTGTTGTCGTCGAACTTGTAGTCGGCGCGGATCGAGGCCGACATGTTGCGACGGGTCAGGCGATAGTGCTTGTTCTCGTGCTCACGGGCGAAGCGCTTTTCGGGCGCGACCGTGTTCGACAGGTAGGGATCGGTCTCCCAGTTGTCGGTCGCCATCTCGCGCGAATAGTACGAGGCTTGGGCCACGATGCCCAGCTTGTCGCCGAACACGTTCGAATAGACGAGGTTGCTGTCCAGCTCATCGCCGCCGCCCAGCTTCACGCGGCCGACGCCCAGCTTGCCGGTGAGCTTCTGGCCCTTGTAGTCGAAGGCGCGGCGGGTGCGGATGTCGACATTGCCCGCGACGGTGTCGCCCGGCATCGAGGGCACGATGGCCTTTTCGACGGTGATCAGGCTGGCGATCGCCGACGGGATGTTGTCGAAGCGGGTCGCGCGGCCCTCGGGGCTGACGACGCTGAGACCGTCGAACGACAGCGTGGTCCAGTAGACCGGCGCGCCGCGCAGGTTGACATAGCGGGCCTGGCCCTGGTCACGCTCGATCGCCACGCCGGGCAGACGGCCGACGGCGAAGGCGATGTTCTGGTCGGGCAGGTCGCCGATGGCGTCGGCCGACAGCACGCTGATCAGCGAGTCGGAGTTCTTCTGGATCTGCATCGCCGCGGCCTGGCTCTCAGCCAGGGGACGACGGGCGGTGACGACGACGCCGCTGACGGCGTCCTGGTCGTCGGTCACTACGTCGGCAGCATGGGCGACGCCGGAGATCGCGACGGCCGACAGCGCCAACAGGCTAGCGCGGCGCAGCAGCGCCACTTTCGAGCGGTTGAACATGGATACCCCCGTTTGGCGTCATGGCGACGCTTCATTGTGGGGGGCGTGTAACTGCAGGGGATCACGGCGAGACGACAGTCCCGTGACGGATGGATCGCACTTTCATGTCAGTTTCAAGACTGCCCGCCGCCGGCAGCGACCTGGGCGCTTGTCCGCACAACCGTTCTGGGGACGACGCATCTGACGGCGCGACGCCGCCCTCACAGCGAAATTCCGATACTTTTCAGGATCTTGGGCTGAGAGTAGTGGCGGTGAGAGAGGGATTCGAACCCTCGATAGAGTTTCCCCTATACACGCGTTCCAGGCGTGCGCCTTCAACCACTCGGCCACCTCACCAGCGCACTCGAGTCGGGGGTGGTTGAGACCCCCGGCGCGGGAAGGCGCGCAATATACTCAGGGGCTCGCCGGTAGCAAGCACGTTGCGGGATGAAACCGTCGACGACCGCGCCTATATCTAGAGCGTGACGCCGAAAGTAGGAACCGGTTTCGGCGCTAGTCACGCTCTATGTATTTGATTTAGAGCCTTCTTATCGCTTCAAAACGCTTCCGTTTTGAAGCAGAAGGCTCTAGCGCCAAAGCGTTTTCCGCCGCGAAAGGCCCGCCATGCTGTCGCTCCAAAAGACCCTCGAAATGCCCTCCGCCGACACCGCCCTGCCCGGCCGCGCGGCGCCGATCCCGACGGCGCAGACCCATTTCGTCAACGGCAACGCGCTGAAGGGGCCCTATCCTGCGGGCCTGGAGACGGCCATCGTCGCCATGGGCTGCTTCTGGGGTGTGGAACGCGTGTTCTGGCAGGTTCCGGGCGTCTATGTGACCGCCGCCGGCTATGCCGCCGGGATCACGCCCAACCCGACCTATGAAGAAGTGTGCAGCGGCCGCACCGGCCACACCGAGGTGGTGCTGGTGGTGTTCGATCCGAAGATCGTCTCCTATGAGGCGCTGCTGAAGACCTTCTGGGAGAACCACGACCCCACCCAGGGCATGCGCCAGGGCAATGACATCGGCACCCAGTACCGCTCGGGCCTCTATGTGACGAGCGACGCACAGGCGGCGGCGGCGGCGGAGTCGAAGGCGGCCTATCAGCAGGCTCTGTCGGCGCGCGGGCTGGGAACCATCACCACCGAGATCGCGCCCGCCGGGCCGTTCTATTTCGCCGAGGACTACCACCAGCAGTACCTGGCCAAGAATCCGAACGGCTACTGCGGCATCGGCGGCACCGGCGTGGTCTGCCCGATCGGTCTAGGCGTCGAGGGCTGATGACGCCCGAGGCGTTCGACAAGGCGTGCCTGGCCCTGCCGGGCGCCACCCTTTCGATCCAGTGGGGCGACAACCACGTCTTCAAGGTGGGCGAGAAGATGTTCGCGGTTCGCGCAGCGGCCGGCGACAGTTTCTCGTTCAAGGCCTCGGACGTCGCCTTCGAGGTTCTGACCGAGTCGGGGCGCGCCAAGCCTGCGCCCTATCTCGCGCGCGCCCAGTGGGTGTGGTTCGCCGACATGGCCGCTGAAGACGAGGCGGAAGTGGCCGGCTGGCTGGCCAGCGCCCACGCCCTCGTCGCCGCCAAGCTGACCCGCAAGACGAAAGCCGCGCTGGGGATCAGCTAGGCTTGGCCAGGCCCGACAGAGCCGTGGTCTCGATCGCTTCCAGCAGGCGCTCGTTGGTCAGACCCGGCGTCGTCGGCGTCCACTTGGTCAGCCAGATCAGCATGCCGACCAGAAGCTGCACCACCAGCCGCGGCTCGCAGGTCGCGATGGTGCCGTCGGCCATGCCCTCCTCGAGGAACCGCTCCAATCGCTTGGCCAAGCGTACGGTCCAGGTGTCGATCGCGCGCTGCTGCGCCGTGTCCAGATAGGAATGGTCGCCGAAATAAAGCTGCGGGCCGTTGACGACCCCGTCCTCCAGCACGGCGCGCAGGAACCGGCGCAGCTTGCACAGCCCCGTCCCGCCCCCCGCCTCGACGGCGATCAGGATGGCCTCGAAACGCTCGAGCGAGCGCTGGTGGCCGGCATAGGCGAGCGCCTGCTTGTTCGGGAAGTAGTAGTAGAGCGCCGCATCGCGCAGATCGATCGCCGCGGCGATCTCGGTCATGGTGGCCGCCGCGAAACCCTTGGTGTTGATGATCTTGATGGCCGCGCGCAGGATCTCCTCGCGCTTCTTCATCGACTTCTGGCTCTGCGCCAGCGGCCTGACCTCGTCGGTCAGGAGGCCAGGGTCTCCGCCCTTCGACAACCGCGCTCTCCTCCGCGACGCCGCCGGTTCTGCGCCAGCTGAACATCGATATCCAACCTCCGCTGTAACGCGTCGGGGATCAATCCGATAAATTCTAACTTGCGTTAGAATATCGAGACCATGTTAAGTTCGTATCTGCAACGCGCGGGATGCAAGCTCGCGCGTGCTGGGGCGATAACATGACGCAAAGCGTCCTCATCCACGGCCAAGCCAAGGCGACCGTCTTGAACGGTGCGCTCGGTTGGTCAGGATCGCCCTTCCCCAACGTCAACACGCCCACCCTTCCCCAAAAGAAACCCGCAGTTGCTCGAGGCGGGATGGGAAGCCGTGCGGCAGATAATAAAAAATCAGGGAGTATCTCATGAGAAACGTCCACCTGCTGGGGGTGTCGGCCCTGGCGCTCGCCATCGCTTCGCCCGCCCTGGCCCAGAGCCAGTCCACGCCCGATAACTCCGTCGCCGAAATCGTCGTCACCGCCACCAAGCGGGAACAGACGCTGCAGGACGTGCCGATCTCGGTCGCCGTCACCGGTCAACAGACGATCGAACGCGCCCAGGTGCGCGACCTGATCGACCTGCAGTCGGTGGTTCCGTCGCTGAAGGTCTCGCAGTTCAACGCCACCGGCCAGACGAACTTCGTGATCCGCGGCTTCGGCAACGGCAACGGCAACGACGGCATCGAAAGCTCGGTGGGCGTGTTCATCGACGGCGTCTATCGCTCGCGCTCGGCCGCGGCCCTGGACGACCTGCCGGAAGTGGAACGCATCGAAGTGCTGCGCGGCCCGCAGTCGACCCTGTTCGGCAAGAACGTGTCGGCCGGCGCCATCAGCATCGTCACCAAGAAGCCGCAGTACGATTTCGGCGGCAAGATCGAGGGCACCTACGGCAACTTCAACGCCCAGCAGCTGCGGGGCACGATCACCGGTCCGCTGAGCGACACCGTCGCCGTGCGCGTCTCGGGCAGCTACAACAAGCGCGATGGCCTGTTCACCAACCTGACCACCGGCAGCGACGTCAACAACCGTAACCGCTGGTCGGTGCGCGGCGACCTGCTGATCGAGCCCACCGACAAGCTGTCGATGCGCTTCATCGCCGACTACAACGAGATCTCCGAGCGCTGCTGCGGCGTCAGCTCGATCCTCAACGGCCCCGCCACCCTGGCCATCGGCGGCGTTCTGCGTAAGCCGATCAGCGACACGACCAAGGTCTTCGAGCGCAACGTGATCTTCAACACCGACCCGCAGAACGACCTGTCGGGCCGCGGCTTCTCGGGTCAGATCGACTATGATCTGAGCTTCGCCAAGCTGACCGCGATCACGGCCTATCGCAAACAGAAGAACGCGTCGTTCCAGGACATCGACTTCACCGGCGCCGACATCTCCAACAACCGCACCGCCAACGAGATCAAGACGTTCACCCAGGAAATCCGCCTGGCTTCGAGCAGCGAAGGTCCGTTCAACTGGCTGGTCGGCGGCTTCTTCCAGGACGAGCGCCTGGATACCGGCCGCACCGTCAGCTACGGCACCGACATCCGCGCCTATGCCGACGTCCTGTCCGGCGCGGTTCCGGCCACCCTGCTCGGCGCCCTGCCCGCGACGCTGCGCCCGGCCCTGACCGGTCGTTCGAACCTCTACGCGATCGAGTTCCTGCAAAGCCTCGTGACGCCGTCGATCCGTCCGGGCGCCACCTACTTCCAGGCCGGCCAAGGCATCGACGACTACTACAAGATGAACCAGCGCTCGGTGTCGCTGTTCAGCCAGTTCGACTATGAGGTCACCGAAAACCTGACCCTGACGGGCGGTCTGGCCTATCTGAAGGACAGCAAGAAGGCCAAGTCGTTCGTCACCCTGCGTGACCCCTTCTCGTCGCTGGACCTCGGCGCGGTGCCGCAGTTCACGGCTCTGGGCCTGCCGGGCAACATCTACAGCGCTCTGGGCGCGCTGCAGTTCTTCTACGGCAACACCACCAACCATGCTCCGGTGAACTATCCGAACGCCACCGAGTCGGGTCAGCTGAAGGGTGACAAGATCACCTACGCCGTCCGCGCGGCCTACGACTTCGGCGCCGTCAACGCCTATGTCAGCTACTCCACGGGCTGGAAGGCCGGCGCCTACAACCTGTCGTCGGACAGCCGTCCGCCGAACGCCAACGGCGTCGGCCGCAGCGCCAACCCCGAAGACGTCGACGTTCTGGAAGCCGGCGTGAAGGCCAACTTCCCGGGCGGCTACGCCAACCTCGCGGTGTTCAAGCAGTCGATCAAGGGCTTCCAGTCCAACGCCTTCACGGGCCTGGGCTATAGCCTGGTCAACGCCGGTGAGGAGTCGGTTCGCGGCTTCGAAATCGACAGCGCCTGGCGCCCGACCGGCTGGTTGAACCTGACGGCCGCGGTCACCTACCTCGACCCGAAGTATGACAGCTTCACCGGCGCGGCCTGCGTGAACTACGACACCGTGCGCTGCCCGGTCAATCCGACCACCGGCCGCCGTCCGAACTTCCGCGACCTGACGGGCGATGCTCCGGCCGGTATCCCGAAGTGGACGTTCTCGACCTCGGCGACCGTCAACCACTCGTTCGGCGACTACGAGGCCTATGCGCGCGTCGAGTATGACTACACCAGCAAGACGCAGCTGACCGAAACCACCCCGCCGAACCTCTCCACCTGGGGTCAGAACCTGGTCAACGCCAGCGTCGGCGTGACCAACACCGCCAAGGAGCTGGAAGTCATGTTGTGGGCGCGCAACCTGACCAACGACGATGGTCTGATCTCGACCTTCCCGACCGTGGCTCAGGACGGCAGCTACAGCGGCTATCCGAACGCCCCGCGCACCTACGGCGTGACGGTCCGCAAGTCCTTCTAAGGTCTCGCGACAAGCCAGAGACGAGCGGCCCGATCACACGATCGGGCCGCTTTTCTTTTGTCCCCAGCCTCAGCGTGATCCCCACACCACCGCACCAGCTTGAGGGCGTCGACGTGGCGCGCGATCCGGAGTCGGATCGACCTGATGGTCGGCGCCTCGTCGGCCGCTATTCGCAGCCGCGCCGCGTTCATGATCGACATCGACGGGTGGAGCGAAACCCCTCCCGCCGCGATTGCGACACCGGTTTCCGTCGCTTGAGGGCGCAGATGCCCAAAAGAGCGGCGCCTGCGCCGGTTTGTCGCAGTCCTGTGACAGTACGGAGCGTTGCTATGCGGCCTGACTCGTTGGATGTGTCGCCTACTCGGCGCACCCCACCGCGTCCGACACCTTTATGTGGAACCGGCTGACGACATCCCTCGGATCGGGTCAGCCGGTTCTCTTTCCGGCCCACGCCATCGCGTCTCCAGGCCAAAGGTGCGGCTTGGATATTCGTTCAGCGTCCTGTCTGTCTTTCCTTCACCCTTGACCCGCCCGTTCGAACCCGAGCACATAAGCCGCGATCATGCTTCCCACCGATTTCGCGCAAAGCTTTGACCTCAACGGCTTCCTGATGCGGCGCCTGCTGCCGGTGGCGCTGACGCTGTATCTGTGGATGGGACTGGTCAACGCGTTGCGGCTGACGCATCTGCCCCTCTGATCAGGCGGGCCATTGCGCGACATAGTCGCGCTCCTGATAGTCGAACCAATCGAAATCCGCCGCCGTGGCCATGCCCGACATGTCCTGGCACGCCATGCCCACGAAAGCGCCCGTGAAGTTGGGCGCGCCCGGCGCGGTGGCCTCGTCGGAGAGGATCGAGGCGTCAAACACCTCGGGCAGCCAGCGCCAGTCGCCGCCCGCCTGCCTGAAACCAAAGCGCAGTCGCTCGAAATCGACCTCGACGCGCAGGTCGACCGGCCCCGCCCCCAACGGGATCGGCGCCGTGAAGCTGTCGCCTTGGGGGCTGTCGGGGGTGCAGGTCATGACCCGCAGATGCTTGCCCGCCTCATCGTCGTGGGTGACGTGCAGATAGTGCAGCTTGGAGCCGTTGTAGTAGCAGACCAGGCCCGCCGCCTGCTGGAAATGGGCGGGCTCGAAGTCCAGACGCGTCGCCGCCGAATAGCAGTGCGCCTGCTGGCGCCGCGCCACCAGCGCCTGGGTAAAGACGCTGCCCAGGCTCTCGCGCCCATAGAGGCGCAGGAAGCCGGGCCGCGCGGTCAGGCTGAAGATCGTCTCGGGATACGGGGTCCGCAGCCACTGGAAATCGACCGGCAGCATGGTCCCGTCGAAGTCCTCTCGAACCGGCGTGGTCGGCCAGGGTTGATCGACCAAGCCCGCGCCCGGCGTTTCCAGCGTGGGATCTCCAGAACCGTCCAGCGTGCGCGGCCAGCCGTCCGCGCCCCAGGTCAGCTTCTGGATGGCCGTCTCGCGACCCAGCACGCAGCGCCCGCGCCCCGGCAGCGGACGCCCGCACAGATAGGCGATGTAGGTCTCGCCGTCGGCGGTTTCGAAAAGATCCCCGTGGCCGGCGCGTTGCAGCGGTGCGTGCGGGCGATCGCGCGCGGTGACGATGTAGGTGTCGGGGTGCAGCTCATACGGCCCGTCGATGGCGCGCGACCGCGCCAGCGTCGCCGCGTGCCCCCAGCCCGTGCCGCCCTCGGCGGTGAGCAGATAGTACCAGCCGTCGCGCTTGTAGAGATGCGGCGCTTCGGTCAGGCCGATCGGCGTGCCCGCGAAGATCACCTTGCGCTCGCCCACCAGCCGCTGCTCGGCGACCGAGAACGCCTGAAGGACGATGCCGGCGAACCGGTTGCGGCCCGGCCGGTGATCCCAGAACTGGTTGACCAGCCACTTGCGGCCATCGTCATCGTGGAAGAGCGACGGATCAAAGCCCGAGCTGTTCAGGTGGATGGGGTCGGACCACTCGCCGTCTATGGTCTCGCAGGTGACGAGATAGTTGTGGAAGTCGCGCAGCGACGCGCCCGAGGCCCCGCCGACCGTGGTCCGGCCATAGCGCTTCACGTCGGTGAAAATCAGCCAGAACCGGCCGTCGGCGTGGGTCAGGCACGGGGCCCAGACCCCGCAGCCGTCCGGGTCGCCCATCATGTTCAGCTGGCTGGGTCGCCGCAGCGGCCGACCGATCAGACGCCAGTTCCGCAGATCGCGCGAGTGGTGGATCTGCACGCCTGGGAACCACTCAAACGTCGAGGTGGCGATATAGTAGTCCTCGCCGACCCGCACGATCGAAGGATCGGGATTGAAGCCCCGCAGGATGGGGTTGCGGATCAGGTCGTTGCTCATGCGGCGGCCTTGGCGCGGGCGGCGGGGTCCTTGACCAGGGTCCACAGCAGGATGGCGCCCAGGATGTCCAGCACGCCCAGCGCGATAAAGAACGGGTCGTAGCCGACCTTGGCCACCAGCCCGCCGATCAGCAGCGAGAACAGCAAAAGGCCAAGATTGCCCATCATGCCCGCCAGCCCGGCCACGGTGGCGACCTCGTTACGCCGGAACAGGTCCGAGGCCATGGTGATCACCGTCACCGACAGCGTCTGGTGGGCGAAGCCGCCCAGGCACAAGAGCGCGATGGCGGCGTAGGCGCTCTCGACCTTGCCGACGAACATCATGCCCGTCATCAGCACCGCCCCCAGGGTGAAGGCGATGCGGCGGGCGTTGATCAGCGTCACACCGCGCTTTTGCAGGAAGAGCGCGATCACCGGCCCGGCCATGCAGCCCAGGTCCGCGGCCACAAACGGCATCCAGGCGAAGAGCGCGATCTGCTTGAGATCAAAGCCGCGCGTCTGTGACAGATAGAGCGGCACCCAGAAGGCCAGGGTGCCCCAGGTCGGGTCGGCCAGAAAGCGCGGCAGGGCGATGCCCCAGAACTGTCCCTGCTTGAGGATCGACAGGACCGAGGGACGCGCCGCGACGGCCTCCAGATGGGCCTCCTGCCCCGCCGCGATCACCGCTCGCTCCGCGTCCGTCATCGAAGGATGCTGTTCGGGTGAGCGATAGAAGGCGAGCCACAGGACGACCCAGACCAGACCCATGACCCCGGTCAGCACGAAGGCCGCGCGCCAGTTCCAGACCAGGACCGCCCAGACCACCAGGGGCGGGGCCAGGACCGAGCCGATCGAGGCGCCGATGTTGAACACGCCGCCGGCGAAGCCGCGCTCCTTGGCCGGAAACCAGATTGCGACGGTCTTCATCCCCGCCGGCTGGGCCGAGCCCTCGGCCAGGCCCAGGAACCCGCGCAACACCGCAAAGCCCTGCCAGCTGTTGGCCAGGCCGTGGGCCATGGCGATCAAGGACCAGGCGACGGCGAAGACCGCGAAGCCGGTGCGCAGGCCCAGGGTGTCGAGGACATAGCCGCAGATGGGCTGCAGCATGATCCCCAGCTGGAAGGCGCTGGTGATCCAGGAGTACTCGGTCACCGAGATGCCGAGCTCCTTCAGCAGGGTCGGCGCCGCCACGCCCATGGTCGAGCGCGTCAGATAGTTGATGACCGCGCCCAGCGTCACCAGGCCGATGATCCACCAGCGCAGGGCTTTCAACTTCGGCATGGCGGCTCCCCCGGGCGAGCCTTCAGGGGCTCTTTCTGGTACCGCTACCGCCAAAGAGGTCAGACGTCCACCATCTAAGGTCAGACCTAGACTTCAGTCTTAGTCGCCGCCGGATCGACCTTAGCGACGGATTGGGCGACCCGGCCGCGCCCTGCCCAACACGGACCAGCCATCATCAGCCCCGGGCGCCCCCGCTTCGAGCGCGCAAATTCCTGTGGCTGCAAAGCCTCGCCTGGGTCACTCTCCAGCAACGCGACGCGATGGAGGAAGCGGCATGATCGGTTACACCCTGGTGGGCAGCAACGACCTGGACAAGGCCAAGGCGTTCTACGACGACCTGTTCGCCGCGATCGGGGTCAAGCGCCTGATGGAGTTTCCGACCGGCGGCTGCGCCTGGGGCGCCGATTGGACCAAGCCGATGTTCGGCGTGGGCAAGCCCTACAATGGCGAAGCGGCCACCTTCGGCAACGGCACGATGATCGCCCTGGTGGTCGACGAGCGCGCCAAGGTCGATGCGCTTTACGAGAAGGCCATCAGCCTGGGCGCCCAGTGCGAAGGCGCCCCAGGCGTGCGCGGCGATGACGGTCCCCAGGCCTTCTACGCGGCCTATTTCCGCGACCTCGACGGCAACAAGCTGTGCGCATTCCGGGTAGGTCCGGCCTGATCCTGTGGCGGCCGGGCGTGAGCCGAGCGCGCCAACGGTGGCGCCGCGCCCGGTCATACAATAGGATTCGCGTGCGCCGACGTTGCGTTGGTGGGATCGCGGACACATGACGACATCGACGGCCGAAACAAAGAAACTCTACCAGCAGGTCGCAAACGCCATCGCTGACGCCATTCGCGATGGAACCCACAAGCCCGGCCAGCGCCTGCCGTCGGAACGCGATCTGGCCGAAGACTTCAAGGTCAGTCGCCCCACCGTGCGCGAGGCGATGATCGCGCTCGAGATCCGCGGCCTGGTCGAGGCCCGCCACGGCTCGGGCGTCTATGTCACCGACGCGCCGCGTCCCGAGACCCCGGCGCCCGAGCTCGACATCGGCGCCTTCGAGCTGACCGAGGCCCGCCGCCTGATCGAGGGCGAGGTCGCCGCCCTGGCCGCCGCCACCATCACCGACCAGGAACTGGCGGAGCTGACCGAGATCATGGACGAGATGGTCGTGGAGAACGACGCCAATGTGAAGGGCGAGCGCGCGGACCGCCGCTTCCACGTCACCATCGCTCGCGCCAGCCGCAACAGCGCCCTGGTCACCGTGGTCGAGAACCTCTGGGACCTGCGCTACAAGTCGCCCCTTTGCCGCGCCATGCTGGAGCGCGCTCGTCAGGTGGGCGTGCGCCCCCGGATCGACGACCACCAGGAAATCCTGCTGGCCCTCAAGGCGCGCGATCCCGCCGGCGCCCGCAACGCCATGCGCGAACACCTGGGCCGGGTGATCGACAACCTGCTGACCGCCACCGAGATCGACGCGCTCGAACGCGCCCGCAGCGAGGTGGCCGCGCGCCGGACTGAGTTGGCCAGGCGCTCGGCGATCTGAGCCCTTCCGCCGCCGCCTCTATCCCGGCCGCCGCAGGATCTTGTCCATCGCCTTGCCCTTGGCCAGCTCGTCAATGAGCTTATCGAGGTAGCGGATCTCGCGCATCAGCGGCTCCTCGACCGCTTCGACGCGCACGCCGCACACGACACCCTTGATCTCGGACCTGGCCGGATTCAGCATCGGGGCCACAGCGAAAAAGGTGGCGAAGTCAGACTTGGCGGCGATCTGAGCTTCAAGCTCGACGGCGCTGAAACCGGTTAGCCACAGCAGAATCTGGTCGACCTCGGCGCGGGTGCGGCCCTTGCGTTCGGCCTTGGCGACATAGAGCGGATAAACGCTGGCGAAGCTGGTCGTGTAGATGCGGTGCTGGGTCACTGGCGCGGTCTCGGGCGAGCGGTTCGTTTGGCCGCGATATTTGTTACGGCCAAATTGCCTCCCCGCAAGCCCGGCGCATCAGGCAAAAAATGGGCGAGCGCTTTGGTTGCCTAGCAGGCGGAAATCCGATCCTCCTTCGTCAACTAGCGAGGATGAGCGCGCAGAGCTGCGCTGCTGATGGATGGGGCGAGACCAATGAAGCGACATGCAGCGATGGCCGGGGCGGCCCTCGGGGTGGTGCTGGCGTTCAGCGCGATAGGCGGCGGGACGGCGCGAGCCTGGGCGGACGATCTCCCCTCCCCGGCCACGGCCTTCGCCCAGCCGGTCGGCAGCGACTACTTCCTGGCCGACTACACCGCCTATGAGGCCTATCTGAAGGCGCTGGCCGCCAAGTCCGACCGCATGAAGCTGGTCGACATGGGCAAGAGCGAGGAAGGCCGGTCGATGTGGATGGCGATCGTTTCGTCGCCCGCCAACCTGGCCAAGCTGGACCAGTACAAGACCATCGCCCGCAAGCTGGCCAAGGCCGAAGGCGTCAGCGAGGCCGAGGCGCGCAAGCTGGCCGCAGAAGGCAAGGCCGTGGTCTGGATCGATGCGGGCCTGCACGCCAACGAGACCGTCACCTCGCAAGGCCAGCTGCAGGTCATCCACCAGATGCTGACCGCGACGGACGCCGAGACCCAGCGGTTCCTGGACGACTGCATCATCCTGTTCGCGCACGACAATCCCGACGGGATGGAGATGATCTCCGACTGGTACATGCGCCACGAGGATCCCAAGAAGCGGGAGTTCGGCTCGCTGCCGCGCCTGTACCACAAGTACATCGGCCACGATAACAACCGCGACAGCTTCATGTCGGCCATGGCCGAGACGACCAACATCAACCGCCAGCTGTTCCGCGAGTGGTTCCCGCAGATCGTCTACAACCAGCACCAGACCGCGCCGAACGGCATGGTGGTGTTCGTGCCGCCGTTCCGCGATCCGGCCAACCACAATTACGACCCGCTGGTCATGACCATGCTGCAGGAAGTGGGCATGGCCATGCACAGCCGCCTGGTGGCCGAGGACAAGCCCGGCACGGGCGCGCGCAGCGCCGCCCCCTACTCCACCTGGCACAACGGGATGGAGCGCTCGATCGCCTATTTCCACAATTCGATCGGCCTCTTGACCGAGATCGCCGGCGGCCCGACCCCGACGACGATCAATCTGGTGCCCGAGGTGCAACTGCCCAGCAATGACCGGCCCGCGCCGATCGCGCCTCAGACCTGGCGCCTGCAGCAGACGCTCGACTACCAGACCAGCCTGAACCGCTCGGTGCTGGACTACGCCTCGCGCAACCGCGAGCGCCTGCTCTTCAACATCTGGAAGATGGGCGACAACAGCATCAAGCGCGGCAGCCGCGACACCTGGACGATCACCCCGACCAAGGTCGAGGCGCTGATCGCCGCCGGCAAGGACAAGCCCCTGGCGGGCGCGCGCGGCGGATCGGCGGATCCCTCGCTCTACAAGACCATCATGCAGGCGCCCGAGCAGCGTGATCCGCGCGGCTTCATCCTGCCCGCCGACCAGGCCGACATGCCCACCGTGGTCGCCTTCCTGAACGCGCTGATCAAGGCGGGCGTCGACGTCGAGGTGGCCGACAAGGCCTTCACCGTCGCCGGCAAGGCCTATCCGGCCGGCTCCTACGTGGTGCGCACGGCCCAGGCCTATCGCCCGCACGTGATGGACATGTTCGAGCCGCAGGACCATCCGCACGACACCGAGTATCCGGGCGGTCCGCCCAAGGCGCCTTATGACGTCACCGGCTACACCCTGGCCTACCAGATGGGCGTCAAGTTCGACCGCGTGCTGGACGCCTTCGAGGCTCCGACCAAGCGCGTTCCCGACCTGATCAAGGTCACGCCGGGTTCGGTGAAGGGCGCGGGCGGCGCGGGGTGGCTGATCAGCCACGAGACCAACGCCAGCTTCACCCTGACCAACCGCCTGCTGAAGGCCGGCGCCAAGGTCCAGTGGGTCAAGGACGGCGCCAAGGCGGGCGGCAAGACCTTCGGCCCCGGCGCGATCTGGGTCCCCGCCTCGCCCGCCGCCAAGGCGGTGATCGACAAGAGCGTCAAGGATCTGGGCGTCGACGCCTTTGCCGTGGCCGCCAAGCCCTCGGGCGCGACCATCGCGCTGAAGCCGATCCGCGTGGGTCTGGTCGACGTCTATGGCGGCTCGATGCCGTCGGGCTGGAACCGCTGGATGTTCGAGCAGTTCGAGGCGCCCTTCCAGGTCGTCTATCCTCAGCGCCTGGACGCCGGCGACATCGGCAAGGACTTCGACGTGCTGGTCTTCGCCGACGGCGTGGCGCCCGCGCCCGCCGACGGCCCGTTCCGCGCCGGTCGCGGCGGCGCCCAACCCAAGGCCGAAGACATTCCGGCCGAGTACCGGTCATGGCTGGGCCGGGTGACCGACGAGAAGACGGTGCCGAAGATCGCCGAGTTCGTGAAGGGCGGCGGCACGGTCGTAGCCATCGGCGCCTCGACGCGCCTGGCCACCGCGCTCGGCGCACCCGTCGAGGTGGCCACGGCCAAGACCGAGAACGGCCAGCTCAAGGCCTTCTCGACCCGCGAGCTCTACATCCCCGGCGCGGTGCTGCGGGCCAAGGTCGATCCGAAACAGCCGCTGGCCTATGGCGCGGGCGACGAGGTCGACGTGTTCTTCGACCGCAGCCCGACCTTCACGATCAAGAGCGACGCCAAGGGGATTTCGCGGGTCTCGTGGTTCGACAGCGACAAGCCCCTGCGCAGCGGCTGGGCGGTCGGCCAGGAGAAGCTGAAGGGCTCGACGGCGATGCTCGACATCACCCTCGGCAAGGGCAAGCTCTTCGCCTTCGGCCCCGAGATCACCCAGCGCGCCCAGTCGTGGGGGACGTTCAAGTTCCTGTTCAACGGCCTGCTGTATGGGCCGGCGGTGAGCCGGAAGTAGAGCTTAAGGCCATCCACCGCACCGCCACCCGGCGTTCGCCAGGAAGGTCGGCGCGGTGGGAAAGCAGCCAAGCTACGCTCACGCCCCTAGTCAGACCTTGGCGCCCTGCGTCCTTCGAGGCGCGCTCAAGAGCGCGCACCTCAGGATGAGGTGTTCAGCAACAGACTTCCTCATCCTGAGGTGTGAGCCGCAGGCGAGCCTCGAAGGACGCAGGGAGGCTGCAAGCGGCTATGGGCTCGATCTGGATCTCGGCCTTCGCCGGGAAGGTCGGGTTTCTGAAGGAGTGGTGGAGACTGGTCACGACCCATTGCGGACGATCGTCCGCGATGGACGACCTGCCACAAAGCTATTTACAGTTGCACAAGATCGCGCATGATCCATTTAAGGCGTGCTGGTGCAGCACTCGCTGAATGAGGCTGTTCGACCATGCAGCACAAATACACCGCTTGGGGATTTTACAACGACCCCGCTGATCCGAGGCTGGTTGTTCCGAAGCTCAATCCAGCGCTTGGATGGACCGTTAATGTGGCTCACCCTTCTTCACGCCACGCCTTGGTTATGATGGCCATCGTCCTAGTTGGCGGCATTGCGGGATCGGTTTTTCTGCGCTGAGAACCCCCTCGGGCCAAATGGCTCGGGCCGTTTTCCACCCTTCCGCGACTCCGGCACGTCAGCTCGCTGCGGCCCTACCCCCCAAAAACAAGATCGGCGCCGGAGGGGCAGCTCCGGCGCCGACGGATCGCGTCCCCTGGATCAGGGGGGGAGGTAGACCCTCAGGGCGCGATCGCCTCGGCCCCGGGGCGACGCGGATCGGCGCCGCCCAAGAAGAGACCGTTTTCGATCATGATCGATTGGGCTGAGCCCATGGTCTCGTCCGAGGTTATCGGGTGGCCCATCGCCTTGAGGATGGCCACCGTGTCGGGATTGAAGTTCGGCTCGACGCGCAGGGTGTCGCTGGCGTCCTGGAAGATGCGGGGTTGGTGGGTGGCCTCGGCCACGTTCAGCTTGAAGTCGACGACGTTGACGATGACCTGCAGCACCGTGTCGATGATCGTGCTGCCGCCCGGCGTGCCGGTGATCAGCCACGGCTTGCCGTCCTTGAAGAGCATGGTCGGCATCATGGTCGACAGCACGCGCTTGCCCGGTTGCAGGGCGTTGGGCGGCAGCGTCCCGCCGGCCTTCTGAGCCCGCCAGGCCGCCTCGTGGGCGTAGTTGTTCATCTGGTTGTTCAGCACGAAGCCCGCGCCGGCCACCATCACGCCCGAGCCGAAATCAGCGCCCAGGGTGTAGGTGTTGGAGACCGCATTGCCCTCGGCGTCGGCCACCGAGAAGTGGGTGGTGTTGGGGCTCTCGAAGGCCCAGGGATCGCCGGCGCCCAGTTCCTTGGCGGGCCTGGCCTTGTCCGGATCGATCAGCTTGGCGCGCTGGACGCCATAGGCCTTGGAGGTGAAGCCCTGCAGCGGCACCTTCACGAAGTCGGTGTCACCCAGATACTTGTAGCGGTCGGCATAGGCCATCTTCATGGCCTCGGCCTGCAGGTGCAGGGTCTTGGCCGAGCCCAGCCCCGTGGCCTTCAGATCGAAGGTCTCCAGGATGTTGAGCATTTCCAGGAGGGTCGCGCCGCCGGCGCTGGCGGGCGGCGAGGTCTTGACCGTCAGGCCGCGATAGCTTCCGACCAGCGGCTGGCGGATCTCGGCCTTGTAAGACGCCAGATCCTCCAGGGTGATCAGGCCGCCATGGGCCTTCATGTCGGCGGCGAAGCGCTGGGCGATCTCGCCGCGATAGAAGGCGTCGGCGCCCTTGTCGGCGATCTGGCGCAGAGACCAGGCCAGCTCGGGTTGCTTGAGGATCTCGCCGGCGCGATAGAGCTCGCCGCCCGGCTTGTAGAAGGCCTTCTTGCCCGCCTCGCTCTCGGACAGGCGCTCCTTGCCCCAGCTGAAGACGAAGGCTTCGTCGGGCGTCAGCACCACGCCGTCGGCGGCCAGACGATAGGCCGGCTCGACCACCTGCTTCCAGGGCAGGCGGCCATACTTCTGGTGGGCCAGATGAAGACCCGCGACGGTGCCGGGGACGGTGGGCGCGCGATAGCCGCGCGAGGCCACGTCGTCCATCTCCTTGCCGTTCGCATCGACGAAGGTCTCGAGCTTGGCGGCCTTGGGCGCGGTTCCGCGATAGTCGATGAAGATGGTCTCGCCGGTCTTGGCCAGGTGCACCATCATGAAGCCGTCGCCGCCGATATTGCCGGCGCGCGGCAGGGTCACGGCCAGGGCGAAGGCGGTGGCGACGGCGGCGTCCACGGCGTTGCCGCCCTGACGCAGGATGTCGGCCCCGACCTTGGTGGCGATGGCGTTCTGACTGACCACCATGCCGCGCTCGCCCACCACCGGTGAGCGGATGCTGGGATATTCCAGCAGCTGCTTCTTCTGGGCCAGCGCCTCGGACGAGACGATGGGCGAAAGCGCCAGGGCGAAGACGCTGGCGGCTGCGGCGAGAAGGCGGAAGGGTTTCAAGTCGAACCTCGCAAGACGGTACGCGCGAAGGAACGGGGCGACCGTAAGGCCGCCCCGCTGACAGGGGTTAGAACCGCTTGGAGAAGTTCATGTACCAGTAGCGGCCGGTCGCGTTGTACAGCGAGCCGTAGTAGCCGAAGTTGTTGGACGAAACCGGCGGATCCTTGTCGGCGATGTTGCGGACGCCGACGCGCACCGTGGAGCCGTCCAGGCGGCCTTCCTTGAACGCGTACTGGCCGTACAGGCTGACCGTCATCCAGGGCGGCATCTGGTAGTACTCGCCGCCGGTCAGGGTGGAGCCGGTGTCGTAGACTTCGCTGATGTAGTTCACGAAGGCGCCCGCGCCCCAGCCGTCCTTGCGCCAGGTCATGCTCGCGCTGCCGCGGAACTCCGGCGCGCCGCCCAGGCCGATCTGGTTGCCGGCGCTGGTGACCGTCACGCCCGGGAGCTTGCCGGCGGCCACGGCCTGCTGCAGCAGGGCCTCGGTCGCGCTGGGCGACTGGTCGAACTTCAGCAGCTTGGCGACGTTGAGGTTCAGGGCGAAGTCACCCCAGGCCGTGTCGTCCAGATCGTAGCTCAGCGAGAAGTCGACGCCCTGAACCATGCGCGGCTGCAGGTTCATGTAGGTGTCGTTGATGGCGCTGATCGCCCCCACCGTATTGGTTCCGACCGGCGCGTCGCGCACGACGTTCGGGTTGGACGAACCCTGCTGGCGCAGCAGCCAGTCCAGAGCGATCTGGTTGGCGCCGCCCAGAATGCCGATCACGCCCTTCTGGCGGATCGACCAGAAGTCAGTGGTCAGGGTCAGCTTGCCGTACTCCACCGGGATGAAGCGCGGCTGATAGACGAAGCCCACGCTGGCGTTGTCGACCTCTTCCGGCTTCAGGTTGTCGTTACCGCTACGGATCTCGATGGTGCTGGCGCTGGGGCAGGTGGCGGCCGTCGGGGTGTTGATCCGGCAGGCCGCCCAGTCGGTGCGGGTGTTCGAGACCGAAGCGCCCTCGCTGTAGAACTGCGGCAGGTTGGGCGCGCGGAAGCTCTGCGAGACCGAGCCGCGCAGCGACAGGCCCTGGCCGACCGTCCACAGGATCGCGCCCTTGGGCTTCAGCACGTTGCCGAAGTCCGAATAGTGCTCGTCGCGGGCGGCGATCTGCAGGCTGATCTCCTCGACGAACGGGATGTTCATCTCGGGCGAGATGACCGGCACGGCCAGTTCGAAGAAGGCCGAGGCGATCGTGCGATCGGCCGAGACGTCGGGCGAGCCCGAGGCCCCCATCACGTCGGTGGCGTAGGTCAGGCCGGTGACGGTGTTGGTGTACTTGATCGTACCGTCCAGGCGGCTGTCGCGGTTGTCGTCGTAGGTTTCGCGGCGAACCTCGACACCGGCCGCGAAGCCGACGTCGCCGCCGGGCAGCTGGAAGAGGTCCTTCTTGGACACCTTGAAGTCGGCCAGGGCCAGCGAGGTCTTGCTGATGCGATAGACGTTGATCAGGAACGAGTTGATCGTGTCCTGGCTGTTGGGCGTGGCGTCCGCGCCCGAATAGTTGGTCAGCGAACCACCGTTGAACGGGTTGTAGGCCGACGCGTCGGTGCGGTTCAGCGCCGCCTGGAAGCGCGTATTGCTGATCGCATTGTGGGTCATGTCCTTGGTGCGGGCCTGCGAGTACAGCAGCGCGCTGTCCCACTTCCAGCCGTTCCAGTCGCCCTTCAGGCCGCCCAACAGGCGATAGCTGTCGTCGGTCACGGTGTAGGTGCGGCCGCCGGCGTCGACCGGGCGGTAGTTGGTGATGTTCATCGCCACGCCGGTGGTCGCCACGCCGGTCAGACCCGACAGGCGGTTCGGATTGACCGCGCCGCTGGCCAGGGTCGTCGGACCGAAGGGGTTCCAGTAGGCGTTGGCCGCGATGCTGATCGGGGCCGTGCTGAGCGGCGCGGACTGCTCGCGATTGCCGGTGAACAGCGCGTGGTAGTAGCCCACCTCGCCATAGGCGGTGATCTCGCCAAAGTCGTGCTCGACGGTCGAGAACAGGTTCGTCCGCTCAAGGCCGCCCTTCAGCGAGCGCTGCGGGTTTTCGTCGTAGCGCAGTACGCGGCTGTTGGCGCCCGTGATGGTCCCGGCCCGAATGCAGGTGTCGCCCGCGAGCGTGACCGACGAGCAGCCGGCGGCGGTGTTGGACACCGGTTCGATGTGGAACACCCCGGTGGTGGTCAGGGCCACGCCGTTCTGACGCGGCGCCGTGGTGGCCGGGATCAGCGTGAACGCGCCCCAGGGGCTCGAGGTCGAGCGGTTGTCGAACGCGGTGTCATTGGCCCAGGCGGTGCCGGCCATGGCGGCGCGGTGATCCTCGCTGGCCGAGTAGTCGCGCTCGCTGGCCATCAGGCGGCTGCGGGCGGTGTACGAGCCGAAGAAGGTCAGGCGCGTGCCGTCTTCCAGACGCGTGCCGGCCTTCACGTTGAAGGTCCCTTCGCGATAGCTGGTGCCTTCGGAGCCGCCGACTTGGCCCTCGACCCGCAGGCCGCGGAACTTGGTGTCGAGCACGGTGTTGACGACGCCCGCGACGGCGTCGGTGCCGTAGATGGCGGCCGCGCCGTCCAGCAGCACCTCGACGCGCCTGATCCCGGCGACCGGGAAGGCGTTGGTGTTGACGGTCTGGACCGGCACCAGGTTCTCGGTCTGGGTGCCCGGCGCCAGCACGGCGCGACGGCCGTTCAGCAGGGCCAGGGTGTTGCCGGTGCCCAGGCTGCGAAGGTTCAGCGAGGCCACATCGCCGCGCGCGTCGTTCAGGTTGCCGGTCGTGCGGGCTTCCTGGAACTGCACGTCACCGGCCTGCGGGATCGAACGGAAAAGCTCATCGCCCGAGACCGCGCCCGTGGCGATGATGTCCTGCTCGCCGACCACCGTGACCGGCAGGGCGCCCGTCGTGCGCGCGCCCTCGATCTGCGAGCCGACGACGATCACCGCTTCGACGATCTGAGCCTCTTCACTCGTCGCGCCGGCCCCCGCGCCAGACGACTGGGGGCGTTCGGCCGGCGCCTGGCGCAGGGTGATGGTCTTGCCGTCGTCCGACTGCACGACAAGGCCGGCGGCCTTGGCCAGACGGCCCAGAGCGTCGGCGTCGGCGAGATCGCCGGTCACCGCCGGGGTTTGCTTGCCCGAGGCGGCCTCGAACGGGAACAGCACCTGCTTGCCCGATTGCTTGGCGAAGGCCTGCAGCGCGGTCACCGCGTCACCGGCCGGAATGTTGAAGGTGCGGCGAGCGTCTTGCGCCAGCGCCGGACCAGCCAGAACCATGACGGCGGCCGACGCCATCAGGAAACCGCGAACCGCGCGGCGACGAGTGTTGATGGTCATTTTCTTATGTACCCCTCGGGAGCGGCCTCCATCCCCGTGGAGGACCGCCTTCGAAGGATCGACGCACGCATGTCGGGTTTCCGCCAGTGCCGAAGGAACCTTTTTTTGCCTGAATCTCACCGTGTCATCCAGGCCGGACCCCGGCGAAAGCCGGGGGTAGAGCCGGGACCCAGGGGCGGCGCGCCTAGCGTTCCGTCACCCCCTGGGTCCCGGATAGCCTCTCCGAGGCTTCCGGGATGACACCCGGTTATGAGGCGAGATATCTATCCCTTGCGCGACAACCGGATATCACCGTCCGCATCTTCCCACGCCTTGACCGGGAAGGCGTTGGTGACGGCGTCGACGAAGCTGCGCGGCTCGGTCGTCTGGAAATAGCCGGCCAGACGCAGACCCGCGATCGCGGGATCCACGATCCGCACCTGCTGCCGGTTGTAGCGGTTGAACTCGGCGGCGGCCTGCTCCAGCGATTGGCCGTTCAGCGCGATCGCGCCCTGGCGCCAGGCCAGAACGCGGTCGATCTCGCCCTCGGAGATGGCGCGGGCGCGGCTTCCGGTGGAATTGTAGACAGCAGCGACGCCGGCCTTCAGGCGCATCTCGTCCTTGGGTTCGGCGGGCTGCGGATCGAGCGCGACGGCGCCCTTCTTGACGGTCACGGCCGCGCCGTCGCCGCGCAAGCGCACCGCCAGTTCCGAGACCTCGTCGGCCCGGATGACCGCGTCTTGGGCGCGAACCACGAAGGGGCGAGCGTCGCGGGCCGCCTCGAACACCGCCTCGCCACGCACCAGACGCACCTCGCGCACGCCATGGCGGTAGCGGACCAGCACCTTGCTGTCGGTATTCAGCTCGATCCGGCTGTTGTCGCTGAGCACCACGACGCGGCGCTCGCCGATCGCCGTGGCGTAGGCCGTACCGCCACCGAAGGTCGTCACCCCCGCGACCGACAGGGCCAGCACGGCGGCGGCGGCCATGCCCCGCGCCCAGGTCGACTGGCCAAGACGCGACAGCACGGGGCGCCGTTCGGGCGCCAGCAGGTCGCGGTCGGGCCGCTCGGCCGGCGGGCGCATGGCGCGCAGGCGCTCAAGCCGCGTCCAGGCGGCGGCCTCGCGTTCGAAGGCGGCTTCGTGTTCGTGGCTTTCGTCGCGCCAAGCCTCGAAGGCGGCGCGATCAGCGGCCGAACACGCAGCGTCGTCAAGCCGGACCACCCAGAGGGCGGCGGCCTGCCTTACCGCTTCGCGTCGTGATCCCGTCTCGCGCTCCATGAGCGTCCTTCGTCAACTCTAATCTTACGCCCGATACGCCGTCCCAACTTTTCGGAACAGTATCGGAGACCCTTCACCAAATGCTTCTCGACTGTAGAGACGGACAGACCCAGCCGAACCGCTATCTCGTCAGGCGACAGGCTGTAAACTTTTCTCAGCGTGAAGACGCGACGACACTGCGTCGGCAGCTCCGCGATCGCGTCGGCCAGCAGGCGAAGCTCCTCGCGTGATTCGAGCACGGCGTGCGCGCTGGGCGCCTCGTCCAGCGGCTCGATGCGGTCGAAGTCGGCCACCGCTGTGATGGTCAGCACCTTGCGACGACGCAGTGCGTCCAGCGCGCAGTTGCGCAGGATGCGGGTGGCGAACGCACCCGGATTGCCGACCTCGCGCCAGGTTTTACAGGCGATCGCGCGGGCGAAGGCCTCGTGAACCAGGTCCTCGGGATCGGTCTGTCCGTCGCGGCAGAACTGCCGGGCATAAGCCAGCAGATCGGGCTCCAGCGGCAGGATCTCCCGCCGGAACCAGGCGCGCCGGTCGTCGTCTTCTTGCGCCATCAACGCTCCCCTCAAGCTTCAGCGAAGCCGAAAGGGCGGCCGATGGCAACCCGGCGATGACGCATCGCCGGGCGCTTTCGGGTGTTCGCCTAATCTTCGAGCCGGTTGTGCCGCGTGTCCTTCAGGAAGAGGCCGCCGACCACCGCCGTGATCGCCGCGATGATCACCGGGTACCAGAGGCCCGAATAGATATCGCCGGTGGCCGCCACGATCGCGAAGGCCGTGGTGGGCAGGAAGCCGCCGAACCAGCCGTTGCCGATGTGATAGGGCAGCGACATCGCCGTGTAGCGGATCCGGGTCGGGAACAGCTCGACCAGCATCGCCGCGATCGGGCCGTAGACCATGGTCACGTAGATCACCAGCAGGGCCAGCAGCCCGATCACGGCGGGCTTGTTGACGAGCGCGGCGTCGGCCTTGGCCGGATAGCCGGCGGCTTTCAGCTGGGCGCCGAGGTCGGCCTCCCAGGCCTTGCGGGCGTCGGCGAAGGCCTGGCCGGTCGCGCCCTTGGAATCGAGTCCCTCCAGCGTGACGTCGCCGACCTTGACCGCGGTGGGCGTTCCCGCTGGCGCGGCCTGCACGCTGTAGCTGACCCCGGACTTGGCCAGATACGCCTTGGCCACGTCGCAGGGGGTGTTGAACTTGGCCTTGCCGATCAGGTCGAACTGGAAGGCGCAGGTGGCGGTGTCAGCCGTCACCACCACCGGGGCGGTGGCCTCGGCCTTGGCCAGCGCGGGGTTGGCGTAGGTGGTGATCGCCTTGAAGATCGGGAAATAGGTCAGCGCCGCCAGCAGGCAGCCCAGGATGATGATCGGCTTGCGGCCGATCTTGTCCGACAGCCAGCCGCAGATCACGAAGAACGGCGTGCCGATCAAGAGCGCCACCGCCACCAGGGTGTTGGCCAGGGCCCCGTCCAGCTTCAGAGTCTTTTCCAGGAAGAACAGGGCGTAGAACTGGCCGGTGTACCAGACCACCGCCTGGCCCATGGTCAGGCCCACCAGGGCCAGCAGCACGATCTTCAGATTGGGCCAGTTGCCGAACGCCTCGGCCAGCGGCTTCTTGCTGCCCTTGCCCTCGGCGATCATGCGCTCGAAGGTCGGGCTCTCGTGCAGCTTCAGGCGGATCCACAGCGACACGCCGAGCAGCAGGAGCGAGACCAGGAACGGGATACGCCAGCCCCAGGCCTTGAACGCCTCCTCGCCCAGCTGGATGCGGGCGACCAGGATCACGGCCAGCGACAGGAACAGGCCGATCGTCGCCGTCGTCTGAATCCAGCTGGTGTAGAAGCCGCGCTTCCCCGGCGGGGCGTGCTCGGCCACATAGGTCGCCGCGCCGCCGTACTCGCCGCCCAGCGCCAGGCCCTGCACCAGGCGCATCAGCACCAGAGCGATCGGCGCGGCCACGCCGATCTGGGCGTAGGACGGCAGAAGGCCGACGACAAAGGTCGAGACCCCCATCAGGAGCATGGTGATCAGGAAGGTGTTCTTGCGGCCCCACAGGTCGCCCAGACGCCCGAAGATCAGCGCCCCCAGCGGCCGGATCGCGAAACCGGCGGCGAAGGCCAGCAGGGCCAGGATGAAGCCCGTGGTCTCATTGACGCCCGAGAAGAAGTGGCTGGTGATGATCGGCGCCAGCGAGCCGTAGAGATAAAAGTCGTACCACTCGAACACCGTGCCGAGCGACGACGCCCCCACGACCATGGTGTCACGCCCCTTGGCCGGAGCGGCTTGGCCTTTGGCCCCCATACGCCTTCCCTTCCCTCTTAAACGCCGCATGTGATCTGCGGTCGCCCCCAACCCGCGAACCCTAGCTCAGCGAACGCCAGTCTTGCGATGGGGAATTATGGTAGCGGTCACTTTTTTCTGCGCCGCCCTTCCCCCGTGATGGGGAGCGAGACAAATTTCGTCCCTCGTGCGATCACCCGTCGACACCAAGGGAGCCGCCATGACCGCTTCGAAGATCGTCCGCCGCGCCCTGATCGGCGCCCTGGCCGCCGCCCCGCTGCTCGTCGCAGCCGCCTCCCCCGCACTCGCCGCCGGCAAGCCGCGCGTGGCGATCCTGACCGACAAGGGGACCATCGTCGTCGAGTTGGAGGACAAGAAGGCCCCGATCACGGCGGAGAACTTCCTCTACTATGTCGACAAGCGCCGCTTCGACGGCGGCCAGTTCTTCCGCGCCAACCGGGCCAAGGGCGCGCCGGGCCAGGGCTCGATCCAGGGCCAGCCCAAGCCCTATTCCCGCCGCGCTCCGCCGATCGCCCACGAGAGCACGCTGAAGACCGGCCTCAAGCACAAGACCGGCGCCATCTCGATGGGCCGCGACGCCCCCGGCAGCGCCACCGCCGACTTCTTCATCTGCGCCAGCCCCCAGCCCTATCTCGACGCCAAGCCCGGCAAGAGCGACGCCGCCCAGGGCTATGCGGTGTTCGGCTATGTCGTCGAAGGCATGGACGTCGTGAAAAAGATCCTCAGCGGCCGGACGGACGGCCCGACCAACGTGCCGTCGATGAAGGGCCAAATCCTGAACCCGCCGGTGAAGATCATCAGCATGAAGCGGGTGTGAGTCGGGGCTGATTGAGAGATTTACCCGCGACGGGCAGAGCGCGCGGCATGATCTGGGAGAGGCGTAGTCATGTTCGAGCTCGATAGACGAGCGCTTCTGCTGGGCTTGCCCGTCACGAGCGGCGCCCTGGCCGACGGCGCGAGCCAGACCTCTCGCTGGCGAGCCGTCGGCTTGCGGACAGCGATGCGGCGTCAGCCCTTGGGGATCGACGACCCGCAACCCATGCTGTCCTGGCGGCTCGAAGGGCCGGCGGGCGCCGTCCAGTCCGCCTACCAGATCATGGTCGCCTCGACGGCCGAGAAGCTTCACGCGGGTGTCGCCGACCTCTGGGACAGCGGTCGGGTCAAGAGTTCGGAGTCGGTCGGCGTGCGCTATGGCGGCGCGCCGCTGAAGCCGCGCCAGCGTTGCGTCTGGCGCGTGAGAGCCTGGGACGTGGCGGGGCGGGCCTCCGACTGGAGCCCTCCGGCGACCTGGGAGATGGGCCTCATCGACCAAACCGAATGGATCGGCGACTGGCTGGCTGTCGAGGCGGCCGACGAGCGCGATGATCGCGTGGCCGGCGTGCGCTGGGTGGAGACCCAGACGCCCAAGCCCCACGAGACCTGCCGCTTTCGACTGTCGTTTCGGTCCGGGGCCGGCGATGGACGGCTGGCGATCATGGCCGAGGGCAAGCTGTCCAAGCTCGTCCTGGACGGACGCTCGATCGAGCTGCCTTGGCGTGATCCCAACGGCTATGGCGACCCTCCAGCCCTCGGCTTCCCGCTCCAGCTGGAGGCCGGGGCCCACGAACTGATCGCCGAAGTGACCTCAACGGGGCCAGGCGAGGGTCCTGGACGCGCGGCGCTGGGCGCCCAGGTCCGCGTGCTCGCCGCCGACGGCGCGGCGCGGCGCATCGTGGACGGCTGGGAAACCGAGGCGGCGGGCGCATGGACGCCCGCCGTTGTCCGGACGGCGCAACCGCATTTCCCCTGGCCGCCCACGCCCGCGCGGTTGCTGCGTCGCACCTTCACCCTTGCGAAGCCGCCGACCCAGGCCAGGCTCTATGTGTCGGCTCTGGGCGGCTATCGCATCTGGCTCAATGGACGCCGCGTCGGGGACGATGAGCTACAGACGGAACCCGCCGCCTATCGCCGCCACGTTCCCTATCGCGCCTACGACGTGACCGACCTCTTGCGCGACGGCGAGAACGTCGTGGGTCTGATAGTCGGGGACGGAACGTTCGCCAGCTACCAGGCTCCCGACGGTCGATACGCCTATGGTCCCGGCCCGCGCCGGGTCCGGCTGTTCCTTGAGAGCCGCGACAGCGGCGACCGGGTCGAGCGCGTCGCCACCGACGGCGAGTGGCGGCATGCGCTTTCACCGGTCCTGATGTCAGAAATCTATGCCGGCGAAGACCATGACCTGCGCCTCTGGCCGCGCGGATGGGCCGAGCCGGGGTTCGACGACAGCGGGTGGAGCAAGGTCTGGACGGCGCCGCCGCCGGAAGGCGCGCCCTGCGCGCTGCTGTCCGAGCCCATTCGGGAAACCCGCGTCCTGAAGGCGGCCTCCATCCGCGCCGTAGGACCGGGCCGCCATATCGTCGATTTTGGCCAGAACTTCGCCGGGCGCGTCCGCCTGCGGGTCAAGGGAGCGAAAGGCGCCCAGGTCACTGTTCGCCACGCCGAGATCCTGGACGGCCAGGGCGCCTTGGATCGCCGCAACCTTCGGGTGGCCAGGGCCGAGGATCGCTACATCCTGAACGGCGACGACGCCCCCGAAACCCTGCAGCCGAGCTTCACCTATCAGGGCTTCCGCTACGCCGAGATCGAAGGCGTCGCCGGGCTCGACCGGGACATGATCGACGGCGTGGTGCTGTCCAGCGACCTGCCCGAGATCGGGGTGTTCCGCACCGCCGAACCGCTCGTTCAGAACCTTTGGCTCAATTCGCTGTGGAGCCAGAGATCCAACTTCATGGGGATCCCCACCGATTGCCCCCAGCGCGACGAGCGGCTGGGTTGGACCGGCGACGCGCAGGTCTTCTGGGAGACCGCCGCCTTCAACATGGACGTGGGCGGCTTCACCCGAGGCTTCGCGCGCACCCTGCGTGATGATCAGGCCCCTAACGGCGCCTATCCGATGTGGTCGCCCTCGCCTCGGGGCCTGGGCTGGGGAACCACGACCCCCACGCCGGGCTGGGCGGACGGCGGTGTCATGCTGCCCTATGTGGCCTATCTGCATTCGGGCGACCGCTCCATCGTCGACGAGAACTGGGCGGCCATGAGCGCCTATGTCTCGGGCGTGCTGGCCGAGAACCCCGATGGTCTGTGGCGGCGCGGTCGCGGCGCGGACTTCGGGGACTGGTTGGCCCTGGACGGCAAATGGCCAGGCGACGAGACCACGCCCAAGGACCTGATCGCCACGGCGATGCTGGCCAGGTCAGTCGATCAACTGGCCCAGATGGCGGCCTGGACCGGCAGAAGCGCCGAGGCCAAAACCTGGCGCGGCCAAGCCGACAGGATCAAGGCCGCCTTCGCCTCGGCCTTCGTCCGCGCCGACGGCACGGTCGGCAACGGCAGCCACACCGGCTACATCCTGGCCCTTCGGCTTGGACTGGCGCCCCAGCCTCTGCGGAAGGCCGCCGGCGAACACCTGGCCGCCGACATTCGCCGCCGTGGGACCCTGCTGTCGACGGGCTTTCTGGGAACGCCGCTGGCCCTGGACGCCCTGGCCGATCACGGCCATGCCGGCCTGGCCTTCGACCTCTTGCTCCGCACCGAGTATCCGTCTTGGGGCTACATGGTCCGTCGGGGCGCGACCACGACCTGGGAGCGCTGGAACGGCGACACCGGCGATGTGTCGATGAACTCCTTCAACCACTACGCCCTGGGGGCCATCTGCGGCTTTCTGTACAGGCGGGTGGCGGGCGTCGAGCCCATCACCCCGGGCTTTGGCGCGTTCCGCGTCGCCCCACTGATCGATCCTCGCCTCCCGTCGGCCGGCGCGACCGTCGACAGCGTCCGGGGACGGATCGAGACGGACTGGCGTGTCACGGGCGATAAGGCGGTTCTGAAGGTTCGCGTCCCGGCGAACAGTCGCGCCGAGGTCGTCCTGCCGACGCTGACGCGGTCCCTCGGGGCGGGCGATCACACCCTGTCGGTTCCGCTGGCCAAGTGACGCCGCCCCTGTCCCAGGCCTGGACGCGGACCGCCGAAACTGGAAACGCGGCGCCGAAGGTTGCTTCGGCGCCCCGTCAAAAGCGACGTCATCCGCCCCCGGCGCCCGGCTCGCGAGCGACGGGGCGCCAGTCGCGCACGAACTGTTCGAGCAGACGGACCGCGAAGCCCGCTGAGCCAGGCGCGCTCCAGTCGCCCGCGCCGCTCCAGGCCATATTGGCGATATCCAGGTGCGCCCAAGGGATGTCTCGGCTCACAAACTCGCCGATGAACCAAGCGCCGGTGCTGGCGCCCCCACCGCCTTCGCCGGTGTTCTTCAGATCGGCGATGGTGGAGGACATGTCAGTCCCATGAGACGCGTTGAGCGGCAGTCGCCATAGGCGTTCCCCCGTGGCCCGCCCCGCAGCCTCGAGCTGCCCGGCCAAGGCGTCGTGTCGGCTGAAGAGCCCGGCATAGTCATCGCCCAAGGCCCCGCCGACAGCCCCGGTCAGGGTTGCGACGTCGACCACGGCCGCCGGCTTCAGATTGCGCTCGGTCCAGACCAGCGCATCGGCCAGGACCAGTCGCCCCTCGGCGTCGGTGTTGATGATCTCGATGCTCTTGCCGTTCATGGCCGTCAGGACGTCGCCCGGCCGGATCGCGCGGCCATCGGGCATGTTCTCGGCGAGCGCGGCGACCGCGACCACGTCGACAGGAGCCTTGGATCGGGCCAGCGCCAGAACCGAAGCGGTGACCGCAGCCGCGCCGGACATGTCCATCTTCATATTGCCCATGCCGGCGGCCGCCTTGATGGAGATGCCGCCGCTGTCGAAGGTGATGCCCTTGCCGACCAAGGCGATCGGACCACCCTCGGGGGCGCCTTGCCCTTGATAGCGGACGACCAAAAGACGCGGCGGGCGCTCCGAACCCTGGCCGACGCCCAGGAGCGCGCCCATACCCAAACGCGCCATGGCCGGAACGTCCAGAACCTCGATCCGCACGCCCGGAACGCCGGCGAAGGCCGCCCGCGCGCGATCAACGAAGGTTTCCGGATAGATGACGTTGGCGGGCTCGTTCGACACATCGCGGGCCCATGTCATGGCCTCGACCAGCGCTAGGCCGCGCGCCTGGAAGCTAGACCGCGCCGCGTCCGGAACGTCGGTGATGAGGGTGACGGGACCACCCGGAGCGGCGCTTCGACGCCCCGCTTGATAGAGGTCGGAGCGATAGTGGCCAATGCCCATCCCGGTGGCGAAGGCCGCCACAGTCTCAGCCGGCAGGCCGCCCGTCAGGACCGTGACCGGGGCGGGATCGCTGACGAGGGCGCGCCCGACGACCGCGCCGCTCCACTGCGGGTCAGCGGCCGATGCGCCCAAGCCGACGACGACGATGCGGTCCCAATCACCAAGACCGCGCAGCGTCAGGGTCTGACGCGCGCCATAGCCGAAGGCGGCCGAACGCAAGGCGCGTTCGATGGCCTGTCGTGTCGCGGCCTCCAGACCTGCGCCCCGCTTGGCGAGATCGCCCGCCCCTGACAGGGGGAGAACCAGCACGCCCGCGGCCTTAACGGCGCTGTTGGAGAAGTTGACCGTGCGCGGCGCGATGCTCGGGGCCTCAGCCGGACGCGACAAGGTCTGTGCGGCGGCCACATCGGACGCGGTCACGACGAAGGCCCCCATCAGGGCGATGGCTGATACGGCGAGCGCGCGAGTGCGAGAGGTCACAGACTTCATCTCCGGTGATGGGGCGGGTGAACTGGGTCAGAGGATACGGTTAACAGGCTGCGGAACGGCAGAACTTCAAACTGAGATGGAGACGCGCGACGCTCCTGCCAAGCCCGCCACAAGGTGTGCGGTTGCGCGTTCATCGGATCGCGCGCCGACTTCTCGCCCTTGCCGGGCGAGAGCTGGGCGCAGCCCTCCTGGCCGACGCCCTGCGGCGGATCGCCGTGGCCTCCCAGAGCATCGGCATCGGCGCGGCGCCGGTCCAGGCCAAGGACGGTGCCGCGAGGCGCTTCTACCTGCGCTGCGCCGAGTTCGAGGAATATCCGGAGGAGAGCCGGACGCTGTACCTGCCGATTGAGACGGCGGCGGCGGCGTTTGGGTAGGTGGGTGTTGGTGCAGGGTGTAGTTCCGGTTGGCTCCGGCGCTATACTGGCAAGTCTAGGATCGAAGTTAGGCTTGGCTTCGCCGGTGCTGCACGCGACGTGCGTTTATGGCGGACTCGGCGGCAATGCGCTCAAGCGCCTCATCGGCACGGATTCCAATAGTCTGCTCCGGGCTTCCTACAGGACCGCGATGCCGAAAGCGCAAAGCCTCGCGGGTGGCTCGGTCGAGATCGTCCCCCCGTAGGGCCTTGAAGAGATTGTAGTAATCGTCCGCAGAAAGCGTCGCGAGGTATGCTACGTAGCTTTCGCTCCAGCCGCGATTGCGGCTGATTTGTACCAACAATTCCCCAGCGTCGTACTGCTCAGGACCCATCGCGGCGTATCTCTGCGCGAAAAGGGCCAAAACGTCCGGGTCCCGTAGATCACCTCCGAACGGGTATTCCTGGATATTCCAGAAATCGCGACGCTCATTTCGATTGGCGACGTAGTACTCGACGAGCTCGCGACTCTGCTCCGGCCGGCCGAGATCCTTAAACAGCCTTGCCGTTCCATCCACGTTAAGTGGGCTAATCGCTGCGATTGAAGACTTAAAGGCGGCGTACGTCTCGTCGAGCACGGCCTCTGCGTCGTCGTCGAACGAGTCATGATAGCGGCGCCATGCTTGGCTGAACGAGCTGTCCTGATCCTCAAGCTGCAGCTGGGCCTCTTTAGCCTGCCCTTTTTCGCGCAGCACTACTTCGTCAAAGTAGCCGCGCTCAACACCATCCAAGATGGGTAGATCAAACTCGTCAACCCTACCGAATTCGTAGTCTGTCAGCAGCCCACGCCAAGCGGGGTCGCTCACTGGGCCCTCGCCCCCTGCAATATCTTCGACCTGATTGTACTTGCGAATGAAGGCCAAGCTTGGCGCTATGTTGGGCTGGTACTTCGCGTATGCGAAGAGCGTCATCGAGTGGATAGCTTGTTTGAGCACTCGAGCATCGCGATCCCCGATTAGGATCTCCAGCCTGCGTGCGTGCCGCTCGATGCGCTTGATAACCCTGATATTCGTGATGCGGAGAAGTGCGCAGTGCTTCGACAGGTCGCCGGCAAAACTCGTCGTGGGGTCGACGCCGACGTCGGCGGCCTCTTCGGGGGTCGGGTCGAAAGAAATGACGGTATCGGCCACCTTCTCGATCTGGGCGTCGAAGCTAGACTGGTCGGCACCAAGTTCTTCGTAGTTCAGAAGCAGGACGACCTTGCAACGCTTCTGCTCCTTCAGCTCGGAGATCAGTCCCAGAACATCAATTTTGGACAGCCCTGTTCCGGCACGCTCCAAGTCGTCGATGCAGATAATCTGCTCTTTGAGCATCGCGAACATGAGGCGTTCACCGAGGGGAGCGTAGTCCTTCGCCTGAGGGATCAACTTCGCAAGTTTCGCGAGGCCGCGCGCTCCCTGTTCCGCCATCTTGCCAAGCGAGTCCATGTTCGGACCATTTTTGTCACCGACCGGCACGGTGTTCTCGACAATCGCGCTGCGAACGTCTGATAGCGAGTTCTGACCGAAGAGAGACACGTACGAATAACGGGCGACCGAGACCGCATTCATCTTCGCAGCTATGTCCAGGTAGTGGTTCCAAGCGAACGTCTTTCCGACACCCCATCGCCCGCGGATGCAAAGGACCTCGGGGTCCGATGAGGCCAAAAACCGGCTAATCTCCGCAGAGGCCAGCTTGATAGACATGTCCGCACCTTTCGCCCGCTCTAGTGGCCCCAGTCCCCTGACTCCATTGAACTGACATCAGTCGGCAAAGCTCTGATCTCGTCCAGCCCGCAACGAATTTGTGAACGGTCTGCGGAAGAGCCTGATCAGTGTCCCGGGCGCTGATTGTCGCTACTGAACCGAACTCTACAGGTAGAAATCGGCCATAGCGGTTCTTCCTTAGACCCTGCTCGACATAAGCAGCCGGGCTGAAGGTCCGCTTGCTGAAGGGATGCCCCCCTAAGCCACCGCCCCAAACGGCGCGACCACCGCTTCCGGCTTCGGCGCCGGGCAGTGCTTCTCCAGAAACTCCCCATGGCTCGGCAGGCCCGCCACCTGGGCCGCCAGGATCGGGGCGGACTGGTCCAGGGTCTGGGTGATGACGTCGTAGGGCGCGGTGTCGACCAGTTGCTGGTAGCGGCGCGGGCGCACGCCCATGCCCTCCATCACCGACTGCCAGGACGGGTTGCGGAACATGTCGTCGACGCCTTCGCGCAGCACGCCCTGGGCCTGGAACAGCGCCATGCGCTCTTTCAGGCTGTCGGGGATCGGGGCGTTGCGGACGTCGCGCCAGAACGGGGTGTCGTCGCGCTGCGTGGTGCAATAGTGCAGCACGATGAAGTCGCGGATTTCCTCGTAGTCGGCGGTCATGCGGCGGTTGTACTCGGCCGCCAGAGCCGGGTCGAAGTCGCGGTCGGGGAAGAACCGCAGCAGGAAGTCCATGCCGCGATAGATGAGGTGCAGGGCCGTCGACTCCAGCGGCTCGATGAAGCCGCCGGCCAGGCCCACGGCGACGACGTTCTTGTGCCATAGGCGCTGGCGCATGCCCGTCTTGAAGGCGATGAACATCGGGTTCATCAGCATCTGGCCCTCGACGTTCTCAACGAGGGTGGCGCGGGCCGCATCGTCGCTCAGATGCCGTGAGCTGAACACATAGCCGTTGCCGGCCCGGTGCTGCAGCGGGATGCGCCAGCGCCAGCCGGCGTCTTCGGCCTTGGACACGGTGTAGGGGTGCGGCGCGCCGACGTTTTCGGTCTGCACCACGACGGCGCGGTCGCACAACAGCATGTCGGACCAGTCGTTGAACGGCACGTCCAGGGTCTTGCCGATCAGCAGCGAGCGGAAGCCCGTGCAGTCGATGAAGAGATCGCCCTCGACCTCGCGGCCGTCCTTCATGATCACCTTGGCGACCGAGCCGTCGGGGTGGGTGACCACGTCGGTGACGATGCCCTCGGTGCGCTTGACGCCCCGGGCCTCGGCATAGTCGCGCAGGAACTTGGCCACCAGGCGCGCGTCGACATGCAGGGCGTAGCTGGCCCCGGCGATCAGGGTGCGCTGGGCCTTGATGGGCGGGATGAACTTCCACTGGTCGGCCATCACCGTGCCGGGGGCGAAGTCCTGAAGGTTGGAGGGGTGGCCGTTGGCCTTGGCGCGCAGCCAGCACTGGTAGAACTCGTGCGGGCCGATCGGGCCGCCGATGGCGCCGAACGGGTGGTAGTAGCGCTGGCCCTTCTGCTTCCAGTCCTCGAAGCGGATGCCCAGCTTGAAGCTGGCCTGGGTGGCCTGGATGAATTCGCGCTCGTCGACGCCCAGGCTGGCCAGCAGCTGCAGGAACGGCGGGATGGTCGACTCCCCTACCCCGATGGTGCCGATCTCCTCGGACTCGATCAGCTCGACCGCGCAGCCGCCGTTCTGGAAGTAGTGGCTGAGCATCGCCGCCGAGATCCAGCCGGCCGAGCCGCCGCCGACGATGACGATCTTGCGAAGCGCGTTGGGGTGGGTGGTGGTCATGGTCTTGTCCTACTCCGCCGCGCTGGAGGCTTGGGCCTGCGCGGGACGGCAATACTGATCCAGGAACGCCTGGTGCGGCGGGGCCGAGGCGACGACCTCGCGTACGGCCTTGCGCATTTCGGCCAGCGGGGCGCTGAGCGCCTTGGGGTCGACGCCGTCCAGGCTGGGATCGACCGCCTGCGGCAGCAGCTCAAAGCCCGCATAGATCGCCATCCAGCTGGGCGGGGCGAACATCTCCCAGCGATAGCGCACGAAGTGACCGCGCCCGAGGAAGAGGTCGATCTTGCGCTGCAGCGTGTCAGGCAGGGTCACGGCGTTGCAGTCGCGCCAGAAGGCGGTGTCGCCTCTCTTGTTGGCCCAGTAGTGCAGGATGATGAAGTCGCGCACGCGCTCCATCTCGCGGCGGGACCAGTCGTTGAACTCGTCGGCCAGTTCGGGCGCGAAATCGCGGTCGGGGAACAGCGCCTTGATCTTCTCGACGCCCGTCTCGATCAGGGCGATCGAGGTGCTCTCCAGCGGTTCGAGGAAGCCGGACGCGAGGCCCAGAGCGATGACGTTCTTGTTCCAGACCTGCTCGCGGCGGCCGGGATTGAAGCGGATCAGGCGCGGTTCGTGCAGCAGCGGATCGGGCACGGCGGCCTTCAGCTCGGCCAGGGCGTCCTCGTCGCTGAGGTGGCGCGAGGAGAAGACATAGCCGTTGCCATAGCGGTGCTGCAGCGGGATGCGCCAGCGCCAGCCGGCGCTGTGGGCGGTGACGTCGGTATAGGGCGGCGGGTCGCCCTGCCCCTCGCTCTGCACGGCCCAGGCGCGGTCGCAGAAGAGAAGGTCGCTCCACGACTCGTAGCCGGTGTGCAGCGCCTCCTCGATCAGCAGCCCCCGGAAGCCCGAGCAGTCGATGAAGAGATCGCCCTCGACGCGCGCGCCGCCTTCCAGATCCAGCGAGGCGACGAAGCCGTCTTCGGGGCGCAGGTTGACCTTGGTGATCTTGCCCTCGATCCGGCGCACGCCGTTGTCCTCGGCCACCCGGCGCATCAGTTGGGCGAAGAGGCCCGCATCGAAGTGCAGGGCCCAGTCGAAGACCGACAGGGTCGAGGTCGGGTTGCGCGGCGGGGCCATGAACTTGCCGGCGGCGGCCAGCGACGCGCCCAGCGAATAGTCGGCGATGTCGGTGGGCTCGCCCGCCTGGGCCAGCTTGCGCCAATAGTGGTGGAACGGAACGCCCCGCAGGTCCTGGCCGAAATGGCCGAAGGGGTGGATGAACGAGGCGCCCTCGCGCAGCCAGCCGTTGAAGCGGATGCCCAGCTTGCAGGTCGCTTGCGTCGCCCGCATCACCTCGATGTCGGACAGGCCCAGTTGCTGGTAGAAGCCGCGAATGGTGGGGATGGTCGCCTCGCCGACCCCGACCGTGCCGATGTCCTCGGACTCGACCAGGGTGATCTCCAGCGGACCGCCGTGGAAGTGCCGCCGCAGGGCCGCAGCCGCCATCCAGCCGGCGGTGCCCCCGCCGACGATCACCAGCTTGCGGATCCGATTATCCTGCATGGTCGCTCCCGGTTCCGGCTCTGTGTCCGGCTTGTCTTCAGGCTAGCGGCTGCCGCCCGAACCGGACAGGCGCCGTCTCCCTAAAAAATTGGCCGCCGTGGGGGTTCCACAGCGGCCGCAGGAGGTGAGAGGGGGACTTGAGCGTGGCCGCCACGCTCAAAAATGCTCGAGATCGCGCCTGTTGATCCGCTTCTGATGTTTCCATCAGAAGCGGACAGGCTCTCGCCTACCAGCGCGCGCGGATACCCAGCGTGTAGCGGGGCTCGAACTCGTTCTGATTGGCGTACTGGGTCTTACCCTTGGCGAAGCGCAGGTAGTAATCCTCGATCTCGCCCGTGACGTTCGACCCGTTGAAGTAGACGGTGACGTTGTCGCGAACGTTGTAGCTGACGTTCACGTCCACATAGCCCGTGGCCTTCTGCATGATCGGGATGACCGCGTTGCCGCCGCCGCCCATCGTGCCCGACAGACGGTCGGTCCGGTAGTTGTAGGCCACGCGGGCCTGCAGCTTCTCGTCCTGGTACCAACCCACCAGGTTGAACTGGTGCTTGGAGTTATCGAAGAACGGGATCTCGTTGCCTTCGAGGTCCAGACGGCTCTCGTGGCTGGGCGAGTAGGTGTAGTTGCTGTCCACGCCGAAGTTCGAGATCACGCCCATGTCGGGCAGGACGTCGCTGAAGGCGACCTTGGCGCCGACTTCCAGACCCTTCACCGAACCGCCGTCGCCCTGGACGGGCAGGCTGACGTTCACGGTGCGGCGGATGACGCCGTCCTGGTCGGGGAAGCGGCCCGTGGTGGTGCCGCCGGTCACGAAGCTGTCGATCTTCAGCTGGAAGGCCGAGATGTTCAGCATCGAGGCGCGACCGAAGTAGTACTCGATAGCGCCGTCGAAGTTCGAGGCTCGCCACGGATCCAGGTTCGGGTTGCCCGAGGCGGCCGCGCCGGTGACGCAGCGGACGTTCGGCAGGGCCGCGCCGCAGTCGGCGGTGAAGATCGACAGACCGCCGCCGTAGTTGCCCAGATCCAGCGGTTGCATGGTCTTGGCGTAGGCGAAGCGGAACTTCCAGTTGTCGTTGACGTCGTAGACCGCGTTCAGCGACGGCAGCCAGTCGGTGTACTTGCGCTTGCTGACCGAGTCGCCCGCATCGGCGTTGGTGTCGCCGTAGTTGCGGGTGTCGCCCGTCAGGTTCTGCTTCACATTGAGCTCGGTCTGGATCACGCGCAGGCCAAAGTCGCCGTGCAGCTTGCCGATCTCGAAGTTGGCCGCGCCGTAGGCGCTCTGCTCCTTCATGGTCACGTCATAGGTCTGGCCCGGAACGGTGACGCGGATGGCGCCGCCGAACACCTTCTTGTGGAAGGCCTCCGCGTCGTCGAAGTCACGCGGATCGATGGCCCAGAAGCCTGGGATGCCCGAGGTCACGCCGCCCAGGTCATCGACCCAGATGGTGTTGTTGTAGGTCGTCAGCTTGGTCGGACGGTTGACGGTGTAGCCCTGGAACACCGGCTTGCCGGTGATCGGATCGGGCACGAACTCGCCGGCCTGGCACTGGTTCTGGCTCATGACGACGTCGATGGCCTTCCACTGGGCCTCGCAGCCACCGGCCGGGATGGCCGAGCCGTTGGCCTGCACGGCGCCGGGAACGCCGCCGTAGAAGCCCGAGAACAGGTGGAACTGCTCGACGCTGACCGAACGGTCGCTCTGGCGAACGCCGGCGTCGATCTTAGTGATGAAGCCCAGGAACTTGTCGTCGAAGCGATAGTGGCCTTCAGCGCGGAACACGTTCATGTCCGAGCTGACTTCGTTATTGCCTTCGGACGAGAACGCGCCGATCGCGTAGCTGTCCTTGTTGGCCATGTAGTCCTTGAGCGACTTGCCCGCGCCCAGGCCGCCGGTGATCGGACGGTCAAAGCCGCTCCACACCGGGTGATCGCCGCTGATGTTGTAGTGCAGCTGCGGGTTCTGACCGTAGCCTTGCGGGTTCGGGTTCAGATAGCAGCCGCCGGCGCTGCCGACGACGGCGTTGCTGCGCTGAGCCGCCGGATACTGGTCGCAGATCGACTTCGGATAGAACGGACCGCGCGTGCGGTCGTTGGCGTCGCGGAACAGCGTGAAGCGGTTCGGACCGTACTGCCAGTTCGACAGATCGCCCTGGGCCTGGCCGTTCATGCTGAGACGGTCGCCGCTGGCGCGGATGGCGCGGACTTCCGAGGTGAACGGACCGCCGTTGTCGTACTTGAGTTCGAGGTTGTAGTTCTTGGACTCCGACTTGGTCGTGCGGTTGACCGAGAACGAGTTCACCCACCAGGCGTCGATGTCGTATTCGTCGACGGCGGCCCACGGACGGCCGTTGGCCGGGCTGTTGACGCCGGTGTTTTGCGAGACCGTCGGCTTGGTCCAGTTGCCGAACGCGCCGCCGTCCCAGCGGTTGGAGATGTTGATGCCGGCGCCGCGGTTGTATTCGTCGAGCTTGGCGTAGAAGCCTTCGGCGATCAGGGTGAAGCCTTCGCCCAGGTCAGCCTGGAACGAGGCGTTGACGCCCAGACGCTTGCGCTCGACCACGCGGTTGAAGCTTTCGAAGCCGTGCGGCGAGACGAAGTTGGTCGCGGCCGAACCGCCCCAGTCGTTATTGCCCGACAGGCCGACGACGCCCGAGGAGTTGTTGCCGAGATTGGCCTTGCTGCCGGCGGCCGACAGCATCAGGCCGACGCGGTCGTTGCGCCAGTTGACGACGCCGTTCAGCAGGTAATCGTCTTCCTTGGTGCGCTCGCCGCGCTGGGCTTCGGCCGCGCCCGTGAGGGTGAAGCCGTTCTTGAAGTCGAACGGACGACGGGTCTTCAGGTCCAGCGTGCCCGAGATGCCCGACAGGGCGTTGCGCGGGTTGGTCGACTTATAGACCAGCACCTGGTTCATCAGCTGCGAGGGCACGTCCAGCAGGTTCGGCTGAGCCGAGCCCATATTGCCGGCGCTCAGGTACTGTTCGCCGTTCAGCAGGGTGATGACCTGGGCCAGACCGCGGATGTTGACCGTCGCGCCTTCGCCGGCGTTGCGCTGGATCTGCACGCCCGAGATGCGCTGCAGCGAGTCGGCGATGGTGACGTCCGGCAGCTTGCCGATGTCTTCGGCCGAGATCGCGTCGACGATCGCGGCTTCCTTGCGCTTGAGATCAACCGATTTCAGTTGCGAGCCGCGGACGCCGGTGACGACGACCTCCTCGACCTGCGTGTTGTCGGCGGCTTGCTGGGCGAAGGCCCCGCTGGCCAGGGCCAACTGCGACGCGCCGGCGACCAGCGCCAGCGTCAGTCCGCGCTTGAGCACGGATTTCCTTGCTTCCTGTGACAATTGCTCGCTCCCCAGAGTAGATCGTTCTTATTGGCCGCTCGACCGCGCCTCGGGCCGCCGCTCTGTTGACGGCTGACGAGACCCGGCGAGGCGTTTTCTGGCTTGCCCAGCCGCGTGTCCTGCGACTGTCCAAATCCCTCGGCGGCCCCGGCGCCCGGACGTCCGATTCCAGCCCCGCGCCTTCACCGAACGCTGGCACAATCCGGAAATGTCCCTATCAAGTCAACAAGAATGTCAACGTTGTCATTTCTCCGCCAAGGCGACTTCCGAGCACCCAGCAACCCACGAAGACCTTCCCTGCAAGCAATGATAACGCTACCACTAATAGAGTGGCCCCAGGATCAAACGCTGTATTTATTAGACTTTTTATATGGCGCTAGTAGGCGCAAAATGGCCGGAAACGACGTATCAGCGCCGCCCATCAAGCTGCGCCGGCGACGCTCCGCCGAGCCACTTCAGCGCCCCTGACGTCCCCGTAAATGTCCTGAAATTTGTCTTACTCATCGCCATTTTTGACCTGTTTTTGTCCTCAAGACATGACACAGTGGACAACATGGACTATGGCTTGAGGCCTTCGCCGCCTTGCGGACGCCGCCTTTCGCTGGTGGGGTGCGCGCCTTCAAACGGGCGGTGAGCGGGCACGGGGACCTATGACGACGATCAATGACGTGGCCGAGCGGGCGGGCGTCTCGCCCAAGACCGTTTCGCGCGTTCTCAACGATCATGAGAGCGTCAGCGCCAAGACGCGCGATCGCGTCCGCACGGCCATGCAGGACCTCGGCTACCAGCCCAGCGCGGTGGCGCGCAGCCTGCGCTCGCAAGGCTCCGGATCGGTCGGCGTGCTGATGGGCGATCCGTCGGGCGGCTACCACACGCGCGTCCATCACGCCCTCCTGGTGGCCTGTGTCGAGACCGGCCGCCACCTGTCGGTCGACCTGTCCGAAGGCCCCATCCCCGGCTGGCAGGATCGCGTCCGCGCCTTCGTCCGCGACGGCGGCATCCGCGAGATGATCCTGCTGCCGCCGGAATGCGATTTCGGGCCGATGAAGGAGCTGATGCGCGAGCTGGACGTGCGCTGCGTGCTGATCACGCCGACGACGCCCGACCCGCAGTTTCCCGCCATCGGCATGGACGACCGCGCCGCCGCGCGCGAGGTCGTCGAGCACCTGTTCTCGCTGGGGCACACCCGGATCGGCCACATCGCTGGCCACCCGGACCACGCCGCCAGCACCCACCGCCGCAACGGCTTCTTCGAGGCCTATGCCGCGCGCGGCCTGCCCCGCCCCGCGCCCGAGCTGATCGTGCAGGGCGAATTCACCTTCAAGACCGGGCTCGAAGCGGCCAAGGCGCTGCTGGACATCGACAACCCGCCGACGGCGATCTTCGCGGCCAATGACGACATGGCGGCGGCGACCTGCATGGAAGCCCAGCGACGCGGCCTGCGCATTCCCGACGACCTGTCGGTGGTCGGCTTCGACGACGCGCCGATCGCCGGGGTGATCTGGCCCAGCCTGACCACCATCCGCCAGCCCTTCGAGCAGATGGCCCTGCGCGCCATGCAGACCTTCGCGGCGTGGAACGCCAACGAGGGTGCGGGCAAGACCAACACCCCTTTCCTGGCGCAACACAGCCTGGTGGTGCGCGAGTCCACCGGTCCGGTCCGGACCGACGCGCCGCCCCGGCGCAAGACCTGATCCCTGCCCCGCCGCGGCCCGAACGCCGCGCGGGGCCTCTAAGAAGAACACCACGGAGGAAACATGATTTCGACGACCTTGCGGAGCCTCTCGCTGGCCCTGCTGATCAGCGCCTCGGCTTCGGCGCTGAGCGTCGTCCCCGCCCTGGCCGACGCCGCCAAGCCGGCCGCCGCGCTCGCGCATCCGTGGATGGACAAGAGCCTGGACGCCGACAAGCGCGCCGATCTGGTGCTCAAGGCCATGACCAATGATGAGAAGTTCACGCTGATCTTTGGCTATTTCGGCGCCGACATGAAGCCGAAGTACACCCGCATTCCTGAGTCCCTGCCGGGCTCGGCCGGCTATGTCGCGGGCGTGCCGCGCCTGGGCATCCCGGCCCAGTTCCAGACCGACGCCGGCGTCGGTGTCGCCACCCAGGGCAGCGCCAAGGAGTTCCGCGAGCGCACCGCCCTGCCCTCGGGCATGGCCACCACCGCGACCTGGAACCCCGAACTGGCCTTCAAGGGCGGCGCGATGATCGGCAAGGAGGCCCGTGACTCCGGCTTCAACGTGCAGCTGGCCGGCGGCGTGAACCTGGTCCGCGAGCCGCGCAACGGCCGCAACTTCGAATATGGCGGCGAAGATCCGCTGCTGGCCGGCGTGATGGTCGCCGCCCAGATCCGCGGCATCCAGTCCAACAACATCATCTCGACCATCAAGCACTATGCGCTGAACGCCCAGGAGACCGGGCGCTTCGTGGTCAGCTCGAATATCGACGACACCGCCGCGCGGATGTCCGACCTCCTGGCGTTCCAGTTCGCGATCGAGCAGTCGGACCCGCACTCGGTGATGTGCGCCTATAATCGCGTCAATTCGGTCTACGCCTGCGAGAGCGACTGGCTGCTCAACACGGTCCTGAAGAAGGACTGGGGCTACAAGGGCTATGTGATGTCCGACTGGGGCGCGGCCCACTCGTCGGCCAAGGCCGCCAACGCGGGCCTTGACCAGGAGTCGGCGGGCGACGCCTTCGACAAGCAGCCGTTCTTCGCCGCGCCGCTGAAAGCCGATCTCGCCTCCGGCGCCGTCAGCCAGGCCCGCATCGACGACATGGCCCGCCGCGTCCTGCGCGCGATGTTCGCCAGCGGCGTGGTCGACCACCCGCTGACGGGCGCGCCGATGGCTCTGCCCGCCGAGACCCTGGCCGCCCACGCCAAGATCACCCAGGCCGACGCCGAGGAAGGCATCGTCCTCCTGAAGAACGACGGCGGCCTGCTGCCCCTGGCCAAGACCGCCAAGACCATCGCCGTGATCGGCGCCTATGCCGATGTGGGCGTGCTGTCGGGCGGCGGCTCCTCGCAGGTCTATCCCGTCGGCGGCCGCGCCGTGCAGGGCCTGGAGCCCAAGACCTGGCCGGGTCCGGTGATCTACTATCCCTCGTCGCCGCTGAAGGCGATCGCCGCCCGCTATCCCGGCGCCAAGGTCGTCTATGACGACGGCACCGATCCGGCCCGCGCCGCCAAGCTGGCCGCGTCCAGTGATCTCGCCCTGGTCTTCGCCGACCAGTGGACCACCGAGTCGGTCGACGTTACGACCCTGAACCTGCCCAAGAACCAGGACGCGACGATCGACGCCGTGGCCTCGGCCAACAAGAAGACGGTCGTCGTGTTGCTGACCGGTGGCCCTGTGCTGATGCCCTGGCTCGACAAGGTCGGCGCTGTGGTCGAGGCTTGGTTCCCCGGCACGGCCGGCGGCGAGGCCATCGCCCGTGTCCTGACCGGCGAGGTCGACGCCTCAGGCCGCCTGCCGGTGACCTTCCCCAAGAGCGTGGCCGAACTGCCGCGCCCCAAGCTGGACGGTCTGGGCAAGCCCGATGGCGAGATGTTCGACGTCGACTACACGCTGGAAGGCGCCGCCGTCGGCTACAAGTGGTACGACCTGAAGAAGATCGAGCCGCTGTTCGCCTTCGGCCACGGCCTGTCCTACACCCAGTTCGCCTATTCGAACCTGACGGCCAGCGCGTCCGGCGACAAGCTGACGGTCAGCTTCGAGGTCAAGAACGTGGGCCAGCGCCCCGGCAAGGACGTGCCGCAGGTCTATGTCGGCCCCAAGGCCGGTGGCTGGGAGGCGCCCAAGCGCCTGGCCGGCTTCCAGAAGGTTTCCCTCGCCCCCGGCGCCAGCCAGCGCGTGACCGTCACGGTCGATCCGCGCCTGCTGGCCGTGTGGGACAGCAAGGCGCACGGCTGGTCGATCGCGGCCGGCCAGTACGACATCGCCCTGGGCGCTTCGTCCCGGGCCATCGCCTCCACCGCCCAGGTCACACTGGCGGCTCGGAGCCTGCCGGTTTCCCCGGCGGCGAAGTAGTGAGCGTCCGGTAGGCGGCTGCACGCCTCCCGCCGTTCCCTGCGTCTCTTCCCCTCTCAAGGAGCGTCGCCATCCGCGACGCTCCCTTTTTTTGCCCGTCGGTTTGCCTCGCGCCATTGATCGCATAATTAGGGCCACCGCCCTGTCGCGGCGAAGGGGAGACAAGCAGCGTGATCCGCATCGGCCTCGTGGGCCTGGGCAAGATCGCCCATGACCAGCATCTTCCCGCCCTCGCCGGGGATCCGCGTTTTAGCCTGGTCGCGGCCGCCAGCCACGGCCGCCCGACCCACGGCGATTTGCCGGTCTTTCACGATATCGACGACCTGCTGGCCAACGGCCCCGCCCTGGATGCCGTCGCACTCTGCACCCCGCCGCAGGTCCGGCGCGAGACGGCGCTGGCGGCCCTGCGCGCGGGCAAGCACGTCTTTCTTGAAAAGCCGCCGGGCGTGACGGTCGGCGAGGTGCATGAACTGGCCGCCGTCGCCCGCGACCAGGGCGTGACCCTGTTCACCAGCTGGCACTCACGCTTCGCGGCCGGCGTGCCGCAGGCCAAGGCCTGGCTGGCGGAGCGGCGCTTGCACAAGCTGGCCATCGAATGGCGCGAGGACGTCCGGCGTTGGCATCCCGGCCAGGCCTGGATCTGGCAAGCCGGCGGCATGGGCGTCTTCGATCCGGCCATCAACGCCCTGTCGATCCTGACCGAGATCATGCCCGCCGAGGTGTTCGTCACCGGCGCGAAGCTACAGGTCCCCGAAAACGTCCAGGCGCCGATCGCCGGCCATGTCGACATCACCACCCTGGGCGGCGTGCCGATCACCGCCGATCTCGACTTCCTGCAGACCGGTCCGCAGACCTGGGACATCACCGCCTGGACCGACGACGGCGTGCTGAAGCTGTCGCTGGGCGGGGCCGAGCTGACGATCGACGGGGCGCCCGTCGCGGTCGGCGAAAATCGCGAATATCCCGGCCTCTACGATCGCTTCGCGACCCTGATCGCCGAGGGGCGTTCGGAGGTCGATGTGCGCCCGCTGTCGCTGGTGGCGGATGCGTTCCTGGTGGGGGATCGCGAGCGCGTCGAGGCGTTTGTGGAGTAGGCGTTTAGAGCGCCCCCTCCGTCTCGCTGCGTATCCGCAGCGATCCACCTCCCCCGCAAGCGGGGCAGGAAGGGTGCAGTGTCCTCCTCACCCGTGAAACGGGGGAGGTGGCGCGCGGCGCAGCCGCGTGACGGAGGGGGCGCTCGACAGACCCTAATTCACCTGCCGCTCCCGCCCCTCCCAGTACGGAGCCCGCAGCTCCCGGCGCAGGATCTTCCCGGACGCATTCCTCGGCAGGGCCGGGATGAAGTCCACGCTCTTGGGCGCCTTGAAGTGGGCGATGCGGGTGCGGGCGAAGGCGATGATGTCGTCGGCGTCGGGCGTGACGCCGGGCTTGGGCGCGACCACAGCCTTGACCGCCTCGCCCCACTTGTCATCGGGCACGCCGATCACCGCCACCTCGGCCACGTGCGGGTGGCCATAGACGGCGCTCTCGACCTCGGCGGGATAGATGTTCTCGCCGCCCGAGATGATCATGTCCTTCACCCGGTCGTGGATGAACAGATAGCCGTCCTCGTCCAGATAGCCGGCGTCACCGGTACGCAGCCAGCCGTCGGCGTCCATGGTCTTGGCGGTGGCCTCGTCCAGCTTCCAGTAGCCGGCCATGTTGGCGCTGGACCGCACGGCCACCTCGCCCACCGTGTTGGCCGGCAGGCTCTTGCCGGCCTCGTCGATGATCTTCAGCTCCACGCCGGGCATGGGCAGGCCCGCGGCGCGCATGCGCTTGTTGCCGGCCGGATCGTGGTCCTCCGGCGGCAGGTACACCACCGTCCCCGTCGTCTCGGTCATGCCGTACTGCTGGACGAAACCGCAGCCGAACACCTCCATGCACTCGCGCAGCAAGTCGAGCGGAATGGGCGCGGCACCATAGAGGATATGAGTCAGGCGCGAATAGTCGACCTCGCGCGCCCTTGGCAGCCGCACCACGATCTGCAGCGCCGCCGGCACCATGAACATCTTGGAGATGCGATCCTTCTCGATGAAGTCCAGCACCTTGGTCGGGTCGAACTCGCGGGCGACCACGCCCTTGGCGCCGTTGATCAGGCCCACTAGACCCCAGCCGGTGCCGCCGATATGGGCGACCGGCATGGCCACCAGGCTGACGTCGCTGGGGCCCCACTGGTTCCATTCCAGCGGGTTCTTGGCCGCCTCGCGCCGCATGCCCAGAAGGTTGTGATGGGTCAGCATCGCGCCCTTGGGCCGTCCCGTGGTGCCCGAGGTGTAGAGCTGGATGGCGATGTCCGAGATCTGGATCGGCTTATGCGGATCAGCCGCGCTGGCCGCATCGCGCCAGCCCTCGAAGGTTTGGTAGTCGCCGGCGTCTTCGGGCTCCATGGCGATCACCACGGGCCGATGGGTCAGCTCGGCGGCGACCGCGTCGACATGGTCGATCAGCTCGCGGCCGACAAAGACCAGCTTGGCCTCGCTGTCGCCGACGATATAGGCGATCTCCGGCGCGGCCAGGCGCCAACCGATCGGCGTCGTCACCACCCCGGCCTTGGCGGCGCCGAGCAGCAGCTCGAAATAGTGGTCGCTGTTCTTGCCGACATAAGCGATGCGGTCGCCGGTCGACAGGCCGGCCGCCAGCAGGGCGTTGGCCACCTGGTTGGTATGCCGGTCCAGCTGCGCGAAGGTCGTCTCGCGCCCCTCGAAGCTGAAGGCCACCGCGTCGGGCCGCGCCTCGGCATGATAGCGCGGCACGTCGCCCAGGGTGTTCATGCGGTCGAAGTCGATCGCGTCGGACATCCAGCCTGTCTCCCTCGTTCGCCGGCTCTGCGTCCGGTCAAACAGATGTTGGGACAGGTTGACCCGGGCGGCAAGCTATCCTTTACGGGAGGCTGACCGGCCGCCTACCGCCAGGCGCTGACGCCGATCACCACCGCCGTCGCTCCGGCGCGCTCGCCGGCCTCCCGCGCGGGGCCGAACGCCCGCTCGCGCACCACGCCGACATAGGGCGCGAACTCGCGCTTGATCTCGTAGCGCAGGCGCAGGCCGCCCTCGAGCCGCCCCGCCCCCGCCTCGGCCAGATCGGCCTCCAGGCGCGGTTGCAGGATAAGCCTCTGGGTCAGGCGCAGGTCATAGGACGCCTCGGCCCGGGCCGAGACGTCGCCGCGATCCGAGACATAGGCCGCGCCATGCAGCTCGAACCAGTAGGGCGCCAGCCCCTCGAAGCCGACGGCGGCGTAGGCGCGCCCCTTGGGCGCCAGGTCGTAACGCACGCCCGCCTGCAGGTCGAAATAGGGACCGATCGGCCAGGCCTTCAGGCCCTCCAACTCAGCCTTCTCCCAGCCGTGGCCGTCGACATGCTCGCCCCGCGCCTTGACCACCCACTTGCTGGCGTCAGTCCCCCACCAGGCCTGGCCTTCAAAGGCCTGAGCGTCGTCGCCCTTGCGGAAGCGCTGCTCGGCCACGTCGGCGCGGACGATCCAGGCCGTTCCGCCGCCGTGCTCCTTCATCAGCTGGGCGCGGGCGGCAGCCATCACGGCCGGGCTGTAGAAGCGCTCGGCCGCGTGGTCGGTCGGGATCGGCGGCGGCGCAGTCGTTGCGGCGGGGGTCGCCGGCATCGCGTGATGCATGTGGTGGCCGGCGTGTGGATCGGACTGCGGGGCGGCCTGTTCAGGTCCAGGCATCTTGTGACCTGCATGCGGATCCGCCGGGGCGAGCGCCGGTGGAGGCGCCGAGGCCGGAGCCCTGTGATGGGCGTGCGGGTCCGCCGCCTGAGGCGCGGGCGCGCTCACCGGCGCGGCCGGGGCTTGGTGATGATGCTCGTGCTGCAGGTCGACGATCACGCGGCGGCTCCATCGAGCGGTCGCACGGTGACGACGTTGAACATCCCCGCATGCATGTGCAGCAGCATGTGGCAGTGGAAGGCCCAGTCGCCGGGCTCATCGGCCGTCAGGTCGAAGGCGACCTTGCCGCCGGGCGCGACATTGACCGTGTGCTTCAGCGGCTGGCGTTCCTGACCGTTGACCAGCTCGAAGAAGTGACCGTGCAGGTGGATCGGATGGGCCATCATGGTGTCGTTGATCAGCACCACCCGCGCCCGCTCATCGCGCTGGAAGGCGATCGGCTTCTTGAGCGGTCCGAACGCCTCGCCGTCGAACGCCCACATGAAGCGCTCCATATTGCCGGTCAGGTGGATCTCGATCGTCCGCCCCGGCGCTCTGGAGTCCTTGGGCGGATAGAGGCTGGCGAGGTCCGCATAGGTCAGCACCCGATGGCCTGCGTCCTCCAGCCCCTGCGGCGGCTCGGCCATCCGGTCCATCGGCATCGGCGAGATCGTCTGCACGCCCGGCGTCAGCGGCACGTTCGGGGCGTTGGACTGGGCCCGCATCGACATGTCCATGCCGGGCATATCCATCCCATGGTGCATGTTCCCCATGCCCATGTCCTTCATGTTGGCCAGCGGACGCCGGCGCAGCGGCGGAACAGGGGCGGTCATGCCCAGGCGCGGCGCCAGGGTCCCGCGGGCCATGCCCGACCGATCAGAGGCCTCGGCCACCAGGGTGAAGGCCTTGTCTTGCGTGGGCCGCACGATGACGTCGAAGGTCTCGGCGGGGGCGATCTGGAACTCGTCCACGGTCACCGGCGAGACCAGCTGGCCGTCGGTTCCCACCACCTCCAGCGACAGGCCCGGGATACGGACGTTGAAGATGGTCATGGCCCCGGCGTTGATGAAGCGCAGCCGCACCCGCTCGCCCGGCGTGAACAGCCCGGTCCAGTTGTCGCCCGGCCCGTGGCCGTTCATCAGATAGGTGTAGATCGAGCCCGTGACGTCGGCGATGTCGGTGGGGTCCATCCGCATCTGGCCCCACGCGACCCGATCCTTCAGCGACTGGTCCTGGCCCTTGAGCAGCCCGGCGACGGTCTGCTTTTGCATGTTGAAGTGGCCGGCGCTGACCTTCAGCTTCCGGAACAGTTCGTGCGGATGCAGGAAGCTCCAGTCCGACAGCACGACCACATGCTCGCGGTCATAGGCGACCGGGTCCTCGCCGGCCGGGTCGATGATCATCGGCCCATAGTGGCCCATCTGCTCCTGCAGGCCCGAATGGCTGTGCCACCAGTAGGTGCCCGACTGGCGGATCGGGAATTCGTAGGTGAAGGTCTCGCCCGGCTTGATGCCCGGGAAGCTGACGCCCGGCACGCCGTCCATCTGGAACGGCACCAGAAGGCCATGCCAGTGGATCGAGGTGTCCTCGTCCAGGGTGTTGGTCACCGACAGCCTGACGTTCTGCCCTTCCTTCAGCCGGATCAGCGGCCCGGGGATCGCGCCGTTGACGGTCACGGCATGGCCGGCCTTGCCGTCGATCTTCGCCATCGTGTGGCCGACCGTCAGCTTGATCTCCTCGCCCGACAAGGCCGGCGGCGAGCGCTCGCCGCTCTGCGCCATCGCCCAGCCCGGCAGCAGTCCCGCTGCGCCCAAGGACAGGGCGCCTTGCAGCAAAGTCCGTCGATCAAAAGCCGTCATCACCGATCCATATTCCAACACCCGAACCACTTGGGTATCACGCGAGCCATGTCCAAGAGCACCCCCGCCACGATCGCCCTGACCAAGGCCGGAGTCGCTTTCGATCTCTATACGTACGACTACGACCCTGGATCGGAGCGCGTAGGCCTGCAGGCCGCCGAGGCCCTGGGCGAAGACCCGCGCCGGGTGCTCAAGACCCTGATCGTGATGCTGGACGGCAAGCCCGCCTGCGCCATCCTGCCCTCCGACCAGGAGGTCAGCATGAAGAAGCTGGCCGCCGCCCTGAAAGGCAAGTCCGCCGCCATGGCGCCCGTGCCCGACGCCGAGCGCATCACCGGCTACAAGGTCGGCGGCGTCAGCCCCTTTGGCCAGAAGAAGCGCCTGCCCACGGTGCTGGAAGCCGCCGCCCTGGCCGAGCCCTATGTGTTCCTCAACGGCGGCCAGCGGGGTTTGCAGGTGAAGCTCGCGCCGGCTGATGCGGTGAAGGCGCTAGGCGCGGTGACGGCGGCGATCGTGGCGGAGTAGCGCTGGCGCACGCCGTTCGTCCGCCGGATACCTACAAGACGCAGAGACCGTAAAACCCGTGTCATCCCGGCCGCAGCGCGAAGCGCGGAGCGCCGGGACCCAGGGGCGGCTGGCACGGTGGTCTTTCACCCCCTGGGTCCCGGCTCTACGCTACGCTTCGGCCGGGATGACACACCAGAGAAGCGGACGATTGTCACGGAAGGCCAAGCGCAGGCGCTTGAAATCTGGCCCGCTCTTCGCCTATAAGCCGCGCCTCCTGGTCTGGCTGGGTAGCTCAGATGGTTAGAGCGGTGGATTCATAACCCACAGGTCGGCGGTTCGATCCCGCCCCCCGCCACCAGGACCGACATCCCAACAGTCCTCGCCGCTCACGCCCCCGGCCCGAACCGCGCCACCAGGTCGTAGGCCTCGCCCGGGAAAATCTGCCGCACGCGCGTCACGTTCTGGCCCTCGCGCCAGGTGCGGCGATCGACGACGAGGCAGGCCGCGCCTTCGTCCAAGCCCAGCAGCTGAGCGTCGTCGGCGTCGGCGTTGACCGCGCTGATCCGGCTCTCGGCTTCGGTCCAGGCCACGTGCTCCAAGAGCCAGGCGCCGGGCGGGGTCTGCGCGAAATCAGCCTCGGCGATCTCGGGAACGGCCTTCAGCGAGACCAGGCGGCGCTCCAGGGCGAAGGGCCGGCCGTCCGCGTCGTGAACCCCGTCCAGCGCCAGCAGCTTGCCGCCGGCCGCCAGCGCGACCTCTTCGGGGCTGCCGCGGTCAGCGCCCCGCACCGTGCGCGACAACAGACGGAAGGCGTAGGTCTCGCCGCGTGCGACGATCTCGGACTGGATGTCGGGGATGTTGAGCACCGGCGCATGCACGCGCGGCCGCGCCACGAAGGTGCCGGCCCGTTTGCGCCGCACGATCAGTCCGGCGTCCACCAGAGCGGCCATCGCCTTGCTGACCGTCATGCGGGCGCAGCCATAGTCGGCCATCAACTCGGTCTCGAACGGCACGCGGTGACCGGGCGGCCACTCCCCGGAGCGGATGCGAGCCTCGATGTCGGCGCGGATGCGCTGATGCAGCGGTCCGGTCACGCCAGCAGGGCCTTCAGGGTCTGGACGTAGCGGGTGGTGATCGCCTCGCGGGCGTGATGGCGACCGCCCGACACCAGTTGCCGACCCTGCCGCCAGACGGTGTCGATCCCGCCCCCGGCGAAGACCAGGCTGTCGATCAGGGTGTCGCCCGCGCGGCCGACCAGGTTCGGATGGCTGGGATCGAGGGTGACGAAGTCGGCCGGCGCGCCACGACGCAGCTCGCCACGGCCTGCGCCCAGCGCCTGGGCGCCACCCAGCGCCGCCGCGCGCCAGAGGTCGCCGCCGGTCGCGCGGCGCGGGCCGCTCGCCAGGACGTTGCGGGCCCGGCGCGACAGGCGCTGGGCGTATTCCAGGGTTCGCAGTTCCTGCGCGGCGTCGATCACGATGTTGGAGTCGGTGCCGATTCCGAAACGTCCGCCAGCGGCCAGATAGTCCGGAGTCGGGAAGATGCCGTCGCCCAGATTGGCTTCCGTCACCGGGCACAGGCCCGCCACCGCCCCGCTCTTGGCCAGGCGTTCGGTCTCGGTGGCGTTGATGTGGGTGGCGTGGATCAGGCACCAGCGCTGGTCGACCTCGGTGTGGTTCATCAGCCAGCGCACCGGGCGCTGGCCGGTGGCGGCCAGACAGTCGTCGACCTCCTTGGTCTGCTCGGCCACGTGCATGTGGACCGGCCCACCGGCGGCCAGCGGCAGGATGGCGGTCAGCTCCTCGCCCGTCACCGCGCGCAGGCTGTGCGGCGCGATGCCGACCACCGCCTCGGGCAGGTCGGCGACGATCCCCCGGCAGGCCTCGACCAAGCGCGCAAAGCCGTCGACGTCATGAATGAACCGCTTCTGGCCGTCGGTCGGCGGCAGGCCGCCGAAATTGCTGTGGGCGTAGAACACCGGCAGCAGGGTGAGACCAATGCCGGTCTCATCCGCCGCCGCCGCCATCCGTACGGCCATCTCGGCGGGGTTATCGTAGAAGCCGCCGTCGGGGGCGTGGTGCAGATAGTGGAACTCGCCCACCCGGGTGAAGCCACCCTCCAGCATCTCGACCTGACCCATGGCGGCGATGGCCTGGGCCATGTCGGGGTCGAGCCGCGCGAGGAAGCGGTACATCACCTCGCGCCAGGTCCAGAAGTTGTCACCGGTCTCGCCGCGCGTTTCCGCCAGACCCGCCATGGCGCGTTGGAAGGCGTGGCTGTGCACATTGCCCAGGCCCGGCAGGGCCGGACCCAGGCGCAGGGCGTCTCCGGCCGGGGCGTCGGTGTCGATCCGGGCGATGCGGCCGTCGGCGATCGTGAACTTCACGCCCCGGGCCCAGCCGTCCGCCAGCAGCGCGCTCTCGCACCAGACCACGGTCGAAACGGACTCGGGAATTTGCGTGTCGGTCACTGGACAAGCCTCATCGTTCGCAAATATGTCTATACATATTGAAGCGCGCCGCAAGGGCCGCGCGGTGCTGGCGGAGGCAGGCTCATGCGCTGTGATCGGGTGTGGATCAACGCCCGTCTCGCCACCCTGGCGCCGGGCCGCCAAGGGCTGGGGATCGTCGAGGACGGCGTCGTCGCCTGCCTGGGCGGGCGCATCGCCTATGCCGGCCCCGCCGCCGACGCCCCGACCTTTGAGGCCGCCGAGACGATCGATCTCGACGGCCGCTGGATCACGCCTGGCCTGATCGATCCGCACACCCACCTCGTCTTCGCCGGCGACCGCGCGCATGAGTTCGAGCTGCGCCTGGCCGGCGCCTCTTACGAAGAGATCGCCCGCGCCGGCGGCGGCATCGTCTCGACCATGCGCGCCACTCGCGCGGCCTCCGAAGCTGAGCTCATCGCGGCCGCCCTGCCGCGCCTCGACGCCCTGCTGGCCGAGGGTGTCACCACGGTCGAGATCAAGTCCGGCTATGGCCTGTCGCTGGACGACGAACTCAAGAGCCTGCGCGCCGCCCGGGCGCTCGCCGACATCCGCCGAGTAGCCGTCACCACCACCTTCCTGGGCGCCCACGCCCTGCCGCCCGAGTATCGCGACGACCAGGACGGCTATGTCGACCTGGTCTGCCAGACCATGATCCCGGCCATCGCCGCGCGCGGCCTGGCCGACGCGGTGGACGGCTTCTGCGAAGGCATCGGCTTCTCGCCTGAGCAGATCCGCCGGGTGTTCGACGCGGCCAAGGCCCACGGCCTGCCGGTCAAGCTGCACGCCGAGCAGCTGTCGAACCTGTCGGGCGCGGCGCTGGCCGCCGAATACAATGCGCTCTCGGCCGACCACCTCGAGCATCTGGACGCGGCCGGGATCGCCGCCATGGCCGCCTCGGGCACGGTCGCGACCCTGCTGCCCGGCGCCTACTATTTCACCCGCGAGACGCAGGTCCCGCCGATCACGGCCCTGCGCGCGGCGGGCGTGCCGATGGCCCTGGCCACCGACTGCAATCCCGGCACCTCGCCCCTGACCTCGCCGCTGCTGGTCATGAACATGGCCGCGACCCTGTTCCGGATGACCGTCGAGGAGTGCCTGGCCGGCGTCACGCGCGAGGCCGCACGGGCGCTGGGCCTGCTGCACGATCGCGGCACGCTGGAGGCCGGCAAGGCTTGTGATCTCGCCATCTGGGACGTCGAGCGTCCCGCCGAACTTGTCTATCGCATGGGGTTCAACCCGCTCCATGCGCGCGTGTGGAGAGGCCTTTGACCCAGCTTGTTCTGAACCCCGGCGCCGTGTCGCTGGCCGAGTGGAAGGCGATCTATCGCGGCGCGTCGGCGCGACTGGCCGAGACGGCGTGGCCGGTGATCGCCGAGAGCGCGGCGGCGGTGCAGCGCATCCTGGCCAAGGGTGAGCCGGTTTACGGCATCAACACCGGCTTTGGGAAACTGGCCAGCGTCCGCATCGGCGACGCCGACCTTGAGACCCTGCAGCGCAACATCGTCCTGTCGCACGCGGCGGGCGTGGGCGAGCCCTCGCCCGTCCCGGTGATCCGCCTGATGATGGCCCTGAAGCTGGCCAGCCTGGCGCAGGGCGCCTCGGGCGTTCGGGTCGAGACGGTGCGGATGCTGGAGGAGATGCTGGTCGAGGGCCTGACCCCGGTGGTGCCCTGCCAGGGCTCGGTCGGCGCCTCGGGCGATCTGGCCCCGCTGTCGCACATGGCCGCGACCATGATCGGGGTCGGCGAGATCTTCGTCGGTGGTCAGCGTCTGCCGGCGGCGCAGGCCTTGGCGGAGGCGGGCCTAGAGCCCCTGACCCTGGGTCCGAAGGAGGGGCTGGCCCTGCTGAACGGCACCCAGTTCTCGACGGCCAACGCTCTGGCGGGCCTGTTCGAGGCCGAGCGCCTGTTCCAGTCGGCCCTGGTCACCGGCGCGCTCTCCACCGAAGCCGCCAAGGGCTCGGACACCCCGTTCGACCCGCGCATCCACACCCTGCGCCGCCACGTCGGCCAGATCGAGACCGCCGCTGCGCTTCGCGCGCTGATGAGCGCCTCGGAAATCCGCGCCTCGCACCTGAAGGAGGACGAGCGCGTCCAGGACCCCTACTGCCTGCGCTGCCAGCCGCAGGTGATGGGCGCGGCGCTGGATATCCTGCGTCAGGCCGCCACCACCCTGGCGACCGAGGCCAATTGTGTGTCGGACAATCCGCTGATCTTCCCGGAAGCGGACGAGGCGCTCTCCGGCGGCAACTTCCACGCCGAGCCGGTGGCCTTCGCCGCCGACATGATCGCCCTGGCGGTCTGCGAGATCGGCTCGATCGCCGAGCGCCGTATCGCCATGCTGGTCGACCCGGCGCTGTCGGGCCTGCCGGCGTTCCTGACGCCAAAGCCGGGTTTGAACTCAGGCTTCATGATCCCGCAGGTCACGGCCGCGGCCCTGGTGTCGGAGAACAAGCAGCGGGCCTATCCGGCCAGCGTCGACTCGATCCCGACCTCGGCCAACCAGGAAGACCACGTCTCGATGGCCGCCCACGGCGCGCGCCGCCTCTTGGCCATGGTCGAGAACGCCGACGCGGTGCTGGGCATCGAACTGCTGGCCGCCGCGCAAGGTTGCGACTTCCACGCGCCGCTGCGCTCCGGCGCGGCGCTGGAAGCGGTGCGGGCGCTGACGCGGAGCAAGGTTCCGCACCTGACCGATGACCGCCACTTCCACCCGGACATGGAGGCGGCCAATGCGCTGGTGCGCTCGGGCGCGGTGATCGCGGCGGTGGGTGCGTTGCCGGGGGTTTCGTAGGATGGCGCTCCCCAATTTGTCATCCCGGGCGCAGCGAAGCGGAGACCCGGGACCACAACAGGCGCCTGCGCTTCCGGCGGTCCCGGCTCGGCGCGCTTCGCGCTTGGCCGGGATGACAGGGCTTGGAGCGTGAGGATGAGCTGGCTCCAAGTCACCCAGGGCCAAGCCCCGCTCATCATCTCCCTCCCCCACACCGGCACGGACATCCCGGCCGACATCGAGGCCCAACTCGTCTCGCCCTGGCTGGCCCGCAAGGACGCCGACTGGTGGGTCGAGCGCCTCTACGCCTTCGCCGAGAACCTCGGCGCGACGATCGTTCGCACGGCGATCTCGCGCACGGTCATCGACGTCAATCGCGACCCGTCCGGCGCCTCGCTCTATCCCGGCCAGGCGACGACGGAGCTTTGCCCGACCACCACCTTCGACGGCGAGCCGCTCTATCGCGACGGCCCGCCGGACGCGGCGGAAATCGACCACCGCCGGACGACCTGGTTCGAGCCCTATCACGCCGCCCTGCGCGCCGAGATCGAACGCCTTCGCGCGGTGCATCCCACCGTGGTGCTGTACGAGGCCCATTCGATCCGCTCGCGGGTGCCGCGCCTGTTCGAAGGTGAGCTGCCGCAGTTCAACCTTGGCACCAACAGCGGCCAAAGCTGCGCCGACGCCCTGACCGCCGCTGTGGAGGCGGCCTGCGACGCCTCGGGCCTCAGTCGCGTCACCAACGGCCGCTTCAAGGGCGGCTGGACCACGCGCCACTACGGCCGGCCCGTCACCGGCGTCCATGCGATCCAGATGGAGCTGGCCTGTCGGGGCTACATGGACGATCCCGCCGAGCCGCCCACGCCCGACACTTGGCCCACGCCCTTCCACGCCGCCCGCGCCGAGCCGCTGCGGGCGGTGCTGGAGGCGGTGCTTGGGGCGTGTCTCGATTTCGCCAGTTCCTCTCCTCCCTCGTGAAACGGGGGAGGTGGCGCGGCGCGGATACGCGCCGTGACGGAGGGGGCGTCCCCGCCGCAAGCGCCCCCTCCACCGCTTCGCGGTCCCCCTCCCCCGCATGCGGGGGAGGACGCTGATACCGAAAGGCACGCACACGACATGACCCGCCGCGACACCACCCGCGTCATCCGCCCCGCCACGGGCCCCGAGCGCACCTGCAAATCCTGGCTGACCGAAGCCGCCCTTCGGATGCTGATGAACAACCTGCACCCCGACGTCGCCGAGCGGCCGGAGGAGCTGGTCGTCTATGGCGGCATCGGCCGGGCCGCCCGCGACTGGGAAAGCTATGACAAGATCGTCGAGACCCTGCGTCGTCTGGAGGACGACCAGACTCTCTTGGTACAATCCGGCAAGCCCGTGGGCGTGTTCCGCACCCATGCCGATGCGCCGCGCGTCTTGATCGCCAACTCCAACCTGGTGCCGCGCTGGGCCAGCTGGGAGCACTTTAACGAACTGGATCGCAAGGGCCTGGCCATGTACGGCCAGATGACCGCCGGCTCGTGGATCTATATCGGCGCCCAGGGCATCGTGCAGGGCACCTATGAGACCTTCGTCGAGATGGGCCGTCAGCACTATGGCGGCGATCTCTCGGGGCGCTGGCTGCTGACGGCCGGCCTGGGCGGCATGGGCGGCGCCCAGCCGCTGGCGGCGGTGATGGCCGGCGCCGCGTGCCTGGCGATCGAGTGCCAGCCCTCGTCGATCGAGATGCGCCTGCGCACCGGCTATCTGGACCGCTCGACCGACAAGGTCGACGAGGCCCTGGCCTGGATCGCGGAGTCCTGCGCGGCCAAGACGCCGATCTCGGTGGGCCTCTTGGGCAACGCCGCCGAACTGTTGCCCGAGCTCTTCAAGCGCGGCGTGCGTCCCGACCTGCTGACCGACCAGACCAGCGCCCACGACCCGGTCAACGGCTACCTGCCCGCCGGCTGGAGCCTGGAGCGCTGGCACGCCATGCGCGACCAGGACCCGCCGCAGGTGGCCGAAGCCGCCAAGGCTTCGATGGCCTTGCACGTCAAAGCCATGCTCGACTTCCAGGCCGCAGGCGTGCCGACCGTCGACTACGGCAACAACATCCGCCAGATGGCCCTGGAGGAAGGCGTGACCAACGCCTTCGACTTCCCCGGCTTCGTGCCCGCCTATATCCGCCCACTGTTCTGCCGGGGCGTGGGTCCGTTCCGCTGGGCGGCGCTGTCGGGCGATCCCGAAGACATCGCCAAGACCGACGCCAAGGTCAAAGAGCTGATCCCGGACAATCGGCACCTGCACAACTGGCTCGACATGGCCGGCCAGAGGATCAAGTTCCAGGGCCTGCCGGCGCGCATCTGCTGGGTGGGCCTGGGTGATCGCCACCGCCTGGGCCTGGCCTTCAACGAGATGGTCGCCAACGGTGAGCTGAAGGCCCCGATCGTCATCGGTCGCGATCACCTGGACTCCGGCTCGGTCGCCTCGCCCAACCGCGAGACCGAAGCCATGCGCGACGGGTCGGACGCGGTGTCGGACTGGCCGCTGCTGAACGCGCTGCTCAACACCGCCTCGGGCGCCACCTGGGTGTCGCTGCACCACGGCGGCGGCGTGGGCATGGGCTTCTCGCAGCACGCGGGCATGGTCATCGTCTGCGACGGCACCGAGGCGGCCGCCAAGCGCGTGGCGCGCGTGTTGTGGAACGATCCGGCCACCGGCGTCATGCGCCACGCCGACGCGGGCTACGACATCGCGCTAGCCTGCGCGCGGGAGAAGGGCCTGGATCTGCCGGGCATTCTCTGAAAGCGCGACGCTCAACCAAACGCGCCTTAGCGCGTTGAAACCTCATCAGGGTGCGACAAGGCGGCGCGCGACAGGTCGTCCCGTTCGCAAGGGCCGAGTCAATCTCGACCATGGGGTCATGGTTAAGGAGCGTTTCATGACCGTCGCCTCGCAGACCCGTTCTTTCGATCCCCGGCCGCAGCGCGCGCGTCGCCGCGAGCCTCGCCAATGGCCGCTCGGCGTCGCCGTGCTGGTGGCGTCGGTGCTGAACGCCGTGGTCTGGGGCGGCCTGTTCGCCGTGGCGAAGGTCTTCCTGAGTTTGTGAGCGTAAGCGTTTCGTACTTCTCCCCCGAAAACGACTTGGGCCGCGTCTCGCAAGGACGCGGCCCTTTTTCTGGGAGAAATCACAAGATGGACGCCGAAGCCGTCAGATCGGCATCCGCATGATTTCCTGATAGGCCGAGATCACCTGGTCGCGGATCGACATCACCGTCTCCAGGCTGGCTTCGGCCGAGCTGATGGCGGTGACCACGTCGATCAGTTCGGCCTTGCCGGCCACCTGGGCGGCGATCTTGTGCTCAGCGACCTTCGAGGCCTTGGTCGCCCCGTCCATGGCCGACTTCAAGAGGTCGCCGAAGTCGACGCCCTTGTCCTGAGAACCGCCGATCGACCCGATGGAGCCGACCGACATGGCGCCGGAATTGGCGTAGGCCTTGGCGGCGGCGAGCGCGGTGATCATGGCCTAGCCCCTACTTCTTGAGGATATCGAGCGTGCGCGACTGCATGGAGCGCGCGGTCTCGATGACATTGAGGTTGGCTTCGTAGGCGCGCTGCGCCTCCTTCATGTCCAGCGACTCGACCATGGTGTTGACGTTGGGCAGCTTGACATAGCCCTTGGCGTCGGCGGCCGGGTTGCCGGGATCGTACTCGGTCTTGAAGGCGCTCTGGTCGGGATCGACGCGCAGCATCTGCACGCCCTCGCCGCCCTGGACCGTGGTCGGCTTGAACACCGGCACCTGACGGCGATAGGGGTCGCCGCCCGCCGTGCGCGCGGTGGAGTGGGCGTTGGCGATGTTCTCGGCGATGACCCGCATGCGCCCTTGCTGGGCGCGCAGGGCCGACGAGGCCACAGCCATGGTCGCGAGGGATTGGGACTTGATCTCGGGCATCGCCTAGAGTCCTCAGCCGGAAGGCTTGCGAGCGGCCATGCGGAGCATGGTCATGGATTTCTGGTAGAAGCTGATCGCCGCGTCGTAGTTCATCCGCGCGTCGGTCATCTTGAGCATCTGGTCCTCGAGCGAGACCGCGTTGCCGTCCAGCGTCGTCTCCGAGTCGGCGCCCGCCGTCGCCCGCCACGCGCTGGGGGCGTTGGGCCGGCCCATATGCGAGGTGGTGGTGGCGATCATGGTGACGCCGGAGGTCGGCGCAGCCCGTCCGCCGCGATAGACCGGCCCCGCCGCGTTGTTCATCAGCGAGGCCTGGAAGCTGAACGGCTTCAGGTCGCTGGGCCGATAGCCGGGGGTGTCGGAGTTGGCCACGTTCTGGGCGACAAGCTTCTGGCGCTCGGTCAGATAACCGAGGCGGCTCTTGAGCATGCCGAAAAGAGGGATGTCGTCCGGACCCATGCGAACATGGTGAAGAAACAGGGTTAATCCGGCATTAAGAAGCCTCAGCCATACCAGGGTCCGTAGGGGCGTTTCCCTGCGCCAAGTTGTCTCGCCGAGAGCGGCCCCGAGCCCATGGACCTTATCGAATCCATCCGCGCCCTGGCGGCCCTGGCCTTCACCCTGGGCCTGATCGGCCTGGCGGCCTGGGCGCTGCGCAAGTACGGACCCGACTCCATCGGCCGGGCCATCGCCGCGCGCCAGGACCGTCGCCTGAGGGTGGTCGAGAGCCTGACCCTGGACCCGACCCGGCGACTGGTCGTCGTCAGCCTGGACGGCGAGGAGCGCCTGGTGCTGCTGGGCGACGGCCGGCTGCTGGACTGGACGCCCAAGGGCCCGCCCCCGGCGTCCGCCCTCTCCCCATCCCCCGTCGCCGAACCGGAGCCCGTGGTCTGATGATCCGCGACCTCTTCAAATCCGTGATCGGCGCCAAGGCGGAAGATCTGCGCCGCGCCGCGATCATCTCGGTGCTGGCGGCCATCGCCTGCGCCATCATGCCGGCGGCGGCCATGGCCCAGTCGGCCGTGAACATCAATCTGGGCACGGGCGCTGGCCTGACCGAACGCGTCGTCCAGCTGGTGGGCCTGATGACGGTGCTGTCCCTGGCCCCGTCGATCGTGATCATGACCACCTCGTTCGTCCGGATCGTGGTGGTTCTGGGCCTGCTCCGCACCGCCATCGGCGTGCAGCAAAGCCCGCCCAACCCTGTACTGATCAGCCTGGCGCTGTTCCTGACCGCCATCGTCATGGCCCCGACCTTCGAGCGCTCCTACGACGCCGGGATCAAGCCGCTGCTGGATCAGCAGATGGAGCTGCCCGAGGCGTTCGAGGCCGCCAGCGGGCCGGTCAAGCAGTTCATGCTCAGCCAGGTGGACCGCGATGACCTGGCGCTGTTCGTGCGCCTGTCCAAGATCCCGCAGCCGAGAACGGCCGCGGAGACGCCGCTGAGGGTGGTGACCCCCGCCTTCATGATCTCGGAACTGAAGCGCGCCTTCGAGATCGGCTTCCTGTTGTTCATCCCGTTCCTGGTCATCGATCTTGTCGTGGCCAGCGTGCTGATGAGCATGGGTATGATGATGCTGCCGCCGGCCTCGATCAGTCTGCCGTTCAAGCTGATCTTCTTCGTGCTAGTGGACGGCTGGAGACTCGTGGCCGGCAGTCTTGTCGAGAGCTTCCAGCGCGGCGCCGGCGGATAGACCTTTAGAAGACCAAGACCATGACCGTTTTCGTTCTCGGCTCGATCAATCTGGACGCCGTGGCGCGCGTCGACGATCTGCCCCGCCCCGGGGAAACCGTCGCGGGCCTGTCGCTGGAGCTGTTTCTGGGCGGCAAGGGCGCCAACCAGGCCGTCGCCGCCGCCCGCATGGGCGTGGCCACCCGCCTGATGGGGGCGGTCGGCGGCGACGACAGCGGCGCCAGCCTGAAAGCCAAGCTGGCCGGCTATGGCGTGCAGGTCGGCGACGTGGTTGAACTGCCGGGCGTGCCCACAGGCCAGGCCCATGTCTGGGTCGCCAACAGCGCCGAGAACATGATCGTGGTGACCGCCGGCGCCAACGCCATGGTCACGCCCCAGCAGGTGGCCGCCACGCCGATCGAGGGCCAGCGGGTGCTACTCTGCCAGCTCGAGACCCCGGCCACGGCGATCGAGACTCTGTTCCGCGCCGGCTCGGCCAAGGGCGCCCTGCGCATCCTGAACGCCGCCCCGGCCCTGCCTCAGGGCGCGGCGCTGTTCCCGCTGACCGACATCCTGATCGTCAACCAGACCGAACTGGCCACCTACGCCAAGCTCGACCGCGAGCCCGTCAAGCTGGAAGAGGTCTCGGTCGCCGCCCGCAAGCTGATGAGCCGCCCCGACCAGACCATCATCGTCACGCTCGGCGCGGCCGGCGCGGCCGTGGTGCGGCGCGACGAGGCCTTCCTGGTCGAGGGCAAGAAGGTCAAGGCGGTCGACACCGTCGGGGCCGGCGACTGCTTCTGCGGCGCCCTGGCCGCCACCCTGGCCGCCGGCATGGACCTGGCCGAGGCCGTCGAGACGGCCAACGCCGCCGCCGCCCTTTCCGTCCAGAAAGCCGGCGCCGCGCCGTCGATGCCGAACCGCCGCGAGGTCGAGGCGTTTCTGGAGGGGTGAGGCGGAAGGCGGGCGGGTCGGGTTTCTGGAGGCAGGCTCGAGACCGCTTATGACCCTGGGCGGACGTTTGGAAGTTCAGTTTCTAGTCCGTCATCCCGCGCTTTATGCGCGGGACCCATGGTTCAGCTTCCACGTGAGAGATTCACGCCGCACCGCACCTGCGGCGGACAAATGGGTCCCGCGCATAAAGCGCGGGATGACGGTGATTGCTACGTCCGATCCCCACCCCTCACTGACCTTCCGAGCGTCCGGTTCAGGGGAGGGGCGGTCAATGTCCGGAGGTCGGCGTGGGTCTCATTTTCGTTCCCGACCCTGGTCGGACCTTGGCTCCCTGCGTCCTTCGAGGCGCGCTCAGGCGCGCGCACCTCAGGATGAGGGATTCAGCAACAGTGTTCCTCATCCTGAGGTGTGAGCCGAAGGCGAGCCTCGAAGGACGCATTGCCGTAAAAGCCCGACCTCCCCGGCGAACGCTGGGGCCCAGATTCATCCGGAGCGGTTGGGGGTGATGCGAAAGCGCGCCGCGCTGACCGGATGGCTGCCGCTGGCTGATCTGGACCCCGACCTTCGCCGGGAAGGTCGGGTTTCTGGAGCAGTGGTGGAGACTGTTAGCGACCCTGGTCGGACACGAACCCCTCTTCCAAAGGGAGAGGGAGGGGCCCGCCGCGAAGCGGTGGGAGGGTGAGGGGTTACGAGGTCAGACGGCGTGCCGGCGCTCCGTCGGACACCGTAACCCCTCACCCCAACCCTCTCCCTATGGGAGAGGGAGCATGGTGCGAAAACCACCCATTTCGGACTCTCGTCCCGCCCGCATCCGCGAGCAGAGATACCAAGCGCGCCCTCAGGCCGCGCGAATACCCGAGCCGCTCTCGACCGCCGCGCCGACCACGGCGTCGTAGCCGAGGATCATGTCGACGTCCTTGCCGTTGCTGGCCAGCGGCAGGCGCAGCCACAGGATCGACATGTGCGGCGCACCGCGCCAGGCCAGGCTGTGGACGCCGACGCCGGGACGACGCTCGTCCACGACCTTGTCCAGTTCCTTGCGCCAGTAGTCGACGGCGGCGGCGTTGTAGACGTCACCGATCAGGCGGCCGGTGATCTCGCGGCCATAGACGCCGTAGAGCCCGGTGCCCGCCAGGCGCAGGCGATAGTCGCGTGGCGCGCCGCCGACCACGTCGATCAGGCTGACGGTCGGCAGCAGCCGCTTCATGCTCGCAGGATGCAGGTCGACGCGCGCGGGGAGGTTCGCCCCCCGACGGAGGGACGCCCAGTAGGCGAACATCTCCTGGTGAGCGCGGGCCGCCGTGGCGGATGCGCTCAATTGCGCGGACATCTTCAGAGTCCTTAACAAGCTATTGGAATCACTTCGATTCACTATCGCTTAAGGAACGAATCGGCGGCAAGCGAAAAACATGTCGCGCGACAAGATTCCCAAGGAGAGTCAACCAACAACGACAGCGCCCGCCGTCCGGGTTCGGACGACGGGCGCTGATCTTGGCAGAGGCCGCGAACGGCCAAGCTTTTGTTCCGACTCGGCTATTTCGCCTTGCGCGCGGGTTTGCGGCCGCCTTGGCCGAGACCCATCTGCTTGGCGAGGTTCGAGCGCGCCTCGGCGTAGTTGGGCGCCACCATTGGGTAATCCTTGGGCAGGCCCCACTTGGCGCGGTAGTCCTCGGGGGTCATGTCGTACTTGGTGCGCAGGTGGCGCTTGAGCGATTTGAACTTCCGGCCGTCTTCCAGGCAGATCAGATAGTCCGGCGTGATCGACTTCTTGACCGGAACCGCAGGCTCCTTCGGCGTCGGGGCCGCCTCGGCGGCCGGGGCGCCGACATTGGCGAGCGCGGCGTGAACCTGCTTGATCAAGGCCGGCAGGTCGGCGGTCGAAACCACGTTATTGCCGACATAGGCCGAAACGATGCCCGCCGTCATCTCGATCAGGTCCGATTGATCTTCCATATGCCTCGCCCGTCGCCAAAACTTTTTGCTGGTGCGGCTGATTCCTAGATCAGTCGAGGGGTGCATACCCACATTGACCACAACGAGCAATACGGACCTTCTCAAGAGATAATTTGTAATACTCAAATGTTCGAGAAGGCTCTCGGTTACTGGAACTGGCTAGAAATCGGGGCTTGATATCCTGAGTATCGATATGCCGCGCGACCTGATACCGCCGATATCCAGACGTTAGCGGCCAAAGTCGCGGGAGAGCGCCAGCATGGCGGCGCGCTGCGGGGCCGAGTATTCGTCAACAGCGGCCTCGTCGCCGTCGCGGATCGCCTTCAGCAGAGCCGGCGTCAGGGCCGAGGTCAGCGACCAGTTCCAATAGCGCAGCACCGTCTGGGCGCGGTCGACGGCGATGGCGTCATAGACCGTCAGCACACGCTCGAGGTTCGGGTCGGTGGCGCCGGTGCGATCGACCTCCTGGCGGCGCAGACCGCGCCACAGCTGGCGCACGCAGCCCCGGGGCAGACCGGTCGCCTTGCACAGGATGGCCAGGGGCTCGCCGCCCGGATCGGTGAAGATCTTGGCGCCGGTCATCGGCTTCAGGCCCGACAGGTAGGAGATCTCCTCGGCGATCTCGCGGTTGAAGCCTCCCTCCCCCGCCGCGACGGCTTCATCGAGGCTGTTGAACGGGCTCTTGGCGATGGCGGCGCGGTTGCGCTGGCGGCGCTCGATGAACTGCAGGGCCTTGCGCGACAGCGGATCCTGCCAGCCCTCGGCCGAGGCCAGGGCGAAGACGTCGCCCACCGCATCCTGGAGAATTTCGCGCGACACCGCAAAGCGCTGGAGAATGACCCGCCGCGCCTCGGAATCCGCCCACCAGAACATCACATAGGCGTGGCTGGGGCGCAGCTCGGCGCGGCGCAGCAGCAGCGGGATCAGGTGTTGGGCGTCGCGCGTGGCGGCGACGATGTTCTCGACGCCCTGGTGGCTGAGCTTGACCAGCTCGTTGCGCAGCAGGGTCTCGATGACGGCGGGTTCGCCCACCTCGATCAGGGCGTCGGCGACCACTTCGCTGACCCCGCGCCGCTGGGCGATCAGGCGGCGGTGCTCGGTCGTGGCCTGATAGAGGCAGCTGATCAGGTCCGCGTCCGACAGCTTCTCGGAATCGACCAGCAGGGCGCGCGCCACCGGCAGCTCGTCGCGCAGCAACAGGCGCACCAGCACGCCCGGCATTTCGTTGAGCATGGCCAGACGACGGGCCACCTTCTCGCGTTCGCCGACATTGGCGTCGCGCAGCATCTCGACCAGCAGGTCGGCCGTCATCGAGCGCTCGAAGGCGTTGATCCGGCTGCTGGGCAGACAGACGACGTCGGCCAGTCGCTTGAGCAGGGTCGAGCGCGAACGCGGCGAGGCCCTGGGGGCCTCGGGCTCTTCGAACGCGGGGGTCAGCGCGGCTTCGCTCATGCTTGCCAACAGACCAGAGCGTGATTAACGGGCGGTGAGCGAGGGCGCGGCAAATGCGCCCTCGCGCCCCCTCCATTTCTCATCCGATTTCCCCGGCGAATGCCGGGGCCCAGATTCAACCGGAACAGTCGGGGCGCGCGCACCTTCATTCTGAGCCAAGATGATCGAAGCGTGCGGGCTTGATCTGGACCCCGGCATTCGCCGGGGAGGTCGGAGCGTATTCTCAACGGAACTCCGGCTGCTCCCATTCCGGCCAGATATCGGGCACGTCGCTCGAGACCTTGTTGGGATAGACCGGCGCGCGCTTTTCGAGGAACGAGGTGACGCCCTCCTTGGCGTCCCCGGACGAGCCGCGCGACTGGATGGCGCGGCTGTCGGCCTTATGGGCTTCCATCGGATGGTCGGCGCCGGCCATGCGCCACAAGAGCTGGCGGGTCAGGGCCACCGAGACGGGGGCGGTGTTGTCGGCGATCTCGCGGGCCAGGGCGCGGGCGGCGGGCAAGAGCTCATCGGGCGCGTGCAGCGAGCGCACCAGCCCCTTCTCCAGCGCCTCGGACGCCGGGAACACACGGCCGGTGTAGCACCACTCCAGCGCCGTCTGCAGGCCCACCAGACGCGGCAGGAACCAGCTGGAGGCGGCCTCGGGATTGATCCCCCGGCGGGCGAAGACAAAGCCGAACTTGGCCTCGGTCGAGGCCAGGCGGATGTCCATCGGCAACTGCATGGTCACGCCCACGCCGACGGCCGCGCCGTTGATGGCGCCGATGATCGGCTTCAAGCTGTCGTACATGCGCAGGGTCACGCGGCCGCCGCCGTCGCGATAGATGTCGCCGACCTTGCCCTCCTCACGCTCCAGCGCTTGGGGGCTGGTGCGGTCGAAGGTGGCGCCGCCGCCGCCGAGGTCCGCGCCGGCGCAGAACGCCCTCCCCGCCCCGGTGATGATCACCACCTTCACCGCATCGTCGGCGTCGGTGACGTCGAACACCTCGATCAGGTCCTTCATCATCCGGGCGGTGAAGGCGTTCATGCGGTCGGGGCGATTGAGGGTGATCGTCGCGATCCCGTCCTCGACGTCGTACAGCAGGGTCTCGAAGGTCGGTGTCGACATGGCGTTCTCCTCGGCCTGATTTTAAACGATCGTATGACCCGAAGACACCGAAGAACAAGACCCGGTCGCGGGCCGCCTGGGCGCTCTGCTGTTTTGGGTTTGCTGCGACCGCGCGTCGCGGCGCGCGAGGGGGGTGATCTGAGCCATTCTAAGGGCGTCCGGAACCCCCCATATCCGGACGCCCTACAGCGCCGGCGCGCGAGACGTAATCCTCGCCGCCGGCGCGCCCTTTATCCCCGCTTCACACCCAGCTTGCTGATCGCGTGCACGAAGTTGTTCGGCGCGATCTCGATGTTTCCGGTCCAGTTCAGATCGGGGAACCGGGCCAGGATCTGGCGATAGGCCTCCTCCAGCTGGATCTGGGCGACACGCTTGCCGATACAGGTGTGCGGGCCATAGCCGAAGGCGATGTGCTTGCCGGCGTTGGCGCGGGTGACGTCCAGCTGGTCGGGGTTCTCGAACATAGCCGGATCGCGGTTGGCCGCGCCGTAATACATGATCGCCTTCTCACCCTCGCGGATCAGCTGGCCGTTGACCTCGACGTCGCGGGTGGCGGTGCGGCGCATATAGACGACCGGGCTGACCATGCGGATGAACTCGTCGACCGCCCCGCCCAGCAGCGACGGATCGGCGATCAGCTTCTGCTTCTGGTCGGGGAACTCGGTCAGCAGCCGCATCGCGCCCGACAGGGTGTTGCGGGTGGTGTCGTTGCCGGCGAACACGATCAGCAGCCAGGAGCCGTCGAGATACTCGTCAGGCAGCACCGCGCCATCGAGCTGGGCGCGGGCGATCGCCGTCATCAGGTCTTCCTTCGGGTCCTCCCGACGCTTGTGCAGCATCGTGCGGCCGTACTCGAACATCTCCTCGACGTTGTTGTTGAAGTCCATGACGAACTGCATGAGCTCCAGGGTCGGCTGCATCGGCGCATTGGCCTGCTTGACCGCCAGGTCCTGGGCGCGCTCCAGGTAGTGCATCCAGGTCAGGAACTTGGGCCGGTCTTCCGGCGGCACGCCCAGGATCTCGCACAGGGTGAACAGCGGCAGCACGCTGGAGAAGTGCTCGACCATGTCGATCTCGGCGCCGTTCGCCAGCAGCGGCTCCATCTCGTCGAGCAGTCGCGTGACCTCGCCCTTCACCCGCTCGGTCAGGCCGCGCAGATAGGACGGCGTGAAGTACGGCATGTGCTCGCGACGCAGCTGCAGATGATGCGGCGCGTCCATGTTGATCATGGTGTCCATCGACGCGCGGAACAGCAGCGCATGGCGCTTCTCGGGCGCGCCCATCGACATCAGGATGCCGCCCCGCTGGGACGAGAAGGTCTCGGGGTCGCCATTGACCCGATGGACGTCTTCATAGCGCGTCAGGGCCCAGAAGCCCGGACCGCCCATCGGCTCAGGGTGCCACATGACCGGCGCCTCCTGCCGCATCCGCGCGAAATCGGCCCAGGGCTGGCCCTTGGTGAAACGGAAGATGTCGGCGAGATCGACGTCCTTGAGTGTCGGATAGGTCGGCGGCGCGCCGGGCCCCGCCTTGCCGTCCACCACCGTCTGACTGATCAGGTCCATTTAACGCCTCACTGGAATGGGTTGCCGTTAACGTCACCATACCCAAGATCGACGTTCGACCAACGGCGCCGCGACGGCAACTTGCGCAATGGCCGGACCTGGGCGCATCCTCTCAACTAAACGCCGATCAGCGACGAGAACGCGGACGGCGAAGGGAGAGAAACGATGACCGGGATCATCGAGGCCGACTACGTTATCGTGGGCGCGGGATCGGCGGGCTGCGTGCTGGCCGCGCGGCTGTCGGAGAACGGCCGCTACAAGGTCGTGCTGCTGGAGGCGGGCGGCGACGACCGACCGACCAAGAACCTCTCCCAGTTCGCCTCGAACATGATGATCCACATTCCGGTCGGCTACTCGTCGACCCTGAAGGATCCGAAGGTCAACTGGCTGTTCACCACCGAGCCCGACCCCGGCACGGGCGGCCGCAGCCATGTCTGGCCGCGGGGCAAGGTGCTGGGCGGCTCGTCCTCGATCAACGCCATGCTCTATGTGCGCGGCCAGGCCGCCGACTATGACGGCTGGCGGCAGCTGGGTTGCGAAGGCTGGGCCTGGGACGACGTCCTGCCCTATTTCCGCAAGGCTCAGAATCAGGAGCGCGGCGCCTGCGACCTGCACGCCACCGGCGGCCCGCTGAACGTCGCCGACATGCGCGACGCCCACCCGATCTCCGAGGCGCTGATCGACGCCTGCGACCAGGCCGGCATCCCGCGCTATCCCGACCTGAACGGCGCCGACCAGGAAGGCGCCACCTGGTATCAGGTGACCCAGAAGAACGGCGCGCGCTGCTCGTCGGCTGTCGCCTATCTGCACCCGGCCATGAAGCGTCCGAACCTGCGCGTCGAGACCAACGCCCTGGCCGGCCGCGTCCTGTTTGAGGGCAAGCGGGCCGTCGGCGTCGAGTTCATGCAGAACGGCGAGCGGCGCGCCGCCATGGCGCGCGGCGAGGTGATCCTGGCCGGCGGCGCGATCAACTCACCCCAGCTTCTGCAGCTCTCAGGCGTCGGCGCCGGCGGGCTGCTGCGTGAGCATGGAATCGAGGTCGTCGCCGACCTGCCCGGCGTCGGCGAGAACCTGCAGGACCACTATATCGTCGCCGCCCGCTACCGGCTGAAGTCCGGCACCGTCTCGGTCAACGAGCAGAGCAAGGGCGGACGCCTGGCCGCCGAGGCGATGAAGTACCTGCTGTTCCGCAAGGGCCTTCTGACCCTGTCGGCGGCGCACGTGGCGGCGTTCTGTAAGTCCCGCCCCGATCTCGCGGGACCGGACATCCAGTTCCACATCCTGCCCGCGACCATGGACCTGGAGAAGCTGTTCAACGAGCAGAAGATGGAGCTGGAAGGCGCGCCGGGCATGACCATCGCCCCGTGCCAACTGCGTCCCGAAAGCCGGGGCCATATCCGCATCAAGTCGGCCGATCCGTCGGTCTATCCGGCCATCTTCGCCAACTATCTGGCCGATCCGCTGGACCAGGAGGTCATCGTCGCCGGCCTGAAGTGGGCGCGGAAGATCGGCCAGCAACCCGCCATCGCCCAGTATGTCGAAAGCGAGATGAACCCCGGCCTCGAGGTCCAGACTGACGAGCAGCTCCTGGACTTCGCCCGCCAGACCGGCTCGACGCTCTATCACCCCGTGGGCAGCTGTCAGATGGGGACCGGGCCGATGGCCGTCGTGGACGCGCAACTGCGCGTGCGCGGCGTGGAGGGCCTGCGCGTGGTCGACGCCTCGATCATGCCGCGCCTGATCTCCGGCAACACCAACGCCCCCTCGATCATGATCGGGGAAAAGGGCGCGGACATGATCCTGGCCGCCGCCAGGCAGTCCGTCGCCGCCTAACGCCCAACCCGTATCATCCCGGCCGCAGCGTAGCGGAGAGCCGGGCCCCAGGGGCGGCGCGCACCGCGCTCCGTCATCCCCTGGGTCCCGGATCGACCCTGCGGGCCGTCCGGGATGACACATCGAATTAGAACCAGAAACAGACGCAGAGGTCCCGGACATGCACCCCTACCTCCACGCCCAGTCCCAAGGCGACAAGGCCGCCTACATTATGGCCGGCTCCGGCGAGGTCGTGACCTACGCCCAGTTGGACGCGCGGTCGAACCAGGGCGCGCACCTGTTCCGGTCGCTCGGTCTGGTTCCCGGCGACGTCATCGCCATCCTGATGGAGAACAACGCCCGCTTCTTCGAGGTCGCCTGGGCGGCCCAGCGCTCGGGGCTCTATTTCGTCTGTATCTCGACCAAGCTGACGGCCTCTGAGGCCGAGTACATCCTGCAGGACTGCGGGGCCAAGGTGTTCATCACCTCCACGGCCATGGGCCCGATGATCGACGAGATCGCCGCGCTGGTCCCGGGCCTGTCGCTGTTCACGGTGGGCGGCGCGCACGGCCCTTACGCCGACTTTGTGGCGGCGCGCGAGGGCCAGCCGACCACGCCGATCGCCGACGAGAGCGCCGGTACGGACATGCTCTATTCGTCGGGCACCACGGGGCGCCCCAAGGGGGTGAAACCCGCCCTCAGCGGCGGCCCGATCGATGCGCCCAACGCCCTGCAGATGATGGCCCAGGGCCTGTTCGGCTTCTCCGGCGACAGCATCTATCTGTCGCCCGCGCCGCTCTATCACGCCGCCCCGCTGCGCTGGTGCATGACCGTGCACAAGCTGGGCGGCACGGTGATCGTGATGGAGAAGTTCGAGCCCGAAACGGCCCTCGCTCTGATCGAACAGCACAAGGTCAACTGCGGTCAGTTCGTGCCCACCCACTTCGTGCGGATGCTCAAGCTGCCAGAGGCGGTCCGCGCCAAGTACGACGTCTCGTCGATGAAGTCGGCGGTGCATGCGGCCGCCCCCTGCCCCATCCCGGTCAAGGAACAGATGATCGCCTGGTGGGGCCCGGTGATCTTCGAATACTACGCCGGCACCGAGGGTAACGGCTTCTGCTGGATCAATTCGCAGAACTGGCTGACCCACAAGGGCAGCGTCGGCCAGGCGGTGCTGGGCGAGCTGCGCATCTGCGACGAGGCCGGCGACCCCGTGCCGCCGCGCACCGAAGGCACGGTCTATTTCGCCAACGGCCCGGCGGTGAACTATCACAACGCCCCGGACAAGACCGCCGAGAGCTACAACAAGCACGGCTGGACCACGCTGGGCGACGTGGGCTGGGCCGACGAGGAGGGCTATCTCTACCTGACCGACCGCAAGAGCTTCATGATCATCTCGGGCGGGGTGAACATCTATCCGCAGGAGATCGAGAACCTGCTCATCACCCACCCCAAGGTCGCCGACGCCGCCGTCGTGGGCGCGCCGCACGAGGAGATGGGCGAGCAGGTGGTGGCGGTGATCCAGCCGATGGACCTCGGCGACGATCAGGTCGCCCTGGCCGAAGAGCTGATGGCCTTCGCCCGCGCCAACCTCAGCCACGTCAAGTCGCCGCGCCGCATCGACTTCATGGCCGAACTGCCCCGCCATCCGACCGGCAAGCTCTACAAGCGCCTGATCCGCGACGCCTACTGGGGCAAGGGCGAGAGCAAGATCGTTTAGGGTGCGTCTTTCTCGTTGATCTTTCTCGAAGTTGCCACCACAACTTATAAAGTGGTGGCAACGAGGATCACATGGCTCTCCAACGCCTTCCCCTGGCGATCCATACGAACGTCGCCGAACTGCTGGACCAGCTTCGCGCCGCCCAGATCACCGCGTTCGGAGACGGGGCGAGCTTCCTGCGCCGTGAACGCAAGGGGCGCTACTATTGGTACGTCCGATCGCCGCAATCCCAGGGCGAACGGCGGGAGCGCTATCTCGGACTTGAAACGCCCGAACTCCTGCAGACGATCGAACAAGCCAAGCAGGTGAAAAACGCCTCGGAAGGGCGGCGGATGCTGGTCCGCGTCCTTCGCGCCGCGGGCCTTCACGCCCCCGACAATCGCACGGGACGGGTCCTGCAGGTCCTGGCTCAAGCCGGCGCATTTCGCTTAAGAGCCGCTGTGGTCGGAACGGTGGCGTTCCAGACCTACGGGGGCCTGCTGGGGTTCACCCTGCCCTCCACGGCTGTCCGGACCGGCGACCTCGACATCGCCCAAGACTACGGAATCTCCGTGGCGCTGGACGATCGCCTGGACCAGACGTTCCTCGACATCTTGCGCGGCGCGGATCCCGCCTTCAGCGCCGTGCCGAAACTCGATCCCGGCAAGAGCACGACCTATCGTACGCCTGACGGCTATGCGGTCGATGTGCTGACGACCAGCCGCCATGCCGGCGACGAGGAAACTTCGCGACTGGAGGCCCTGAACACCGACGCGACGCCTCTTCGATTCCTCGATTTCCTGCTCCGCGACACGGTGGAGGCCGCCGTTCTCCACGGTGACGGGGTGCTGGTGCGTGTCCCCGCGCCCGCACGCTACGCGGTCCACAAGCTGATCATCTCGCGCAAGCGTGGCCAGGCCAATCCCAAGCGGCGCAAGGATTTCGAGCAGGCCGAGACCTTGATCCACGCCCTCGCCCAGGAAGACCCCTTCGCCCTGCGCGAGGCCTATGCCGAGGCGCGCGATCGCGGAGAGGCCTGGCGCGAGCTGCTAGACGAGGCCGTATCACAGCTGCCCGAGCCCGCGCGCGCCGCCCTGGAGCCTTGAGCCGACTTGCCCTTCGGGGCGACGCATGCGACCAATCCAAACAACTGTTCGAGGGAGAAATCACATGAAGGAAGTCGCCTACGCCGACATCGCCGGCCTGGTGGGCCAGGAGCTGGGCGTCTCGGACTGGGTCGAGATCACCCAGGAGCGCGTCAACCTGTTCGCCGAAGCCACCGGCGACCATCAGTGGATCCACGTTGACGTCGAGCGCGCCACCAAGGAAATCGGTGGGCCGATCGCCCACGGCTATCTGACCCTGTCGCTGATCCCGATGCTGGGCGCGGGCATCCTGCGGGTGACCGGCGTGACGCGCGGCATCAACTATGGCTGCGACAAGGTCCGCTTCACGGGCATGGTCCGCGTCGGCAAGAAGGTGCGCATGCGCCAGAAGCTGCTAAGCGTCGAGCCCAAGGCCGGCGGTCTGCAGATGAAGAACGAGTGCACGATCGAGATCGAAGGCGAGGAACGTCCCGCCTGCGTCGCCGAGACCATCTCGATCATCTACGGCTGATCAACGCTCCGCTCCCAGGCTGCTGAATCGCGATAGCGTTCGGCGGTCTGGAGAGCGCGAGATGGCCAAGCAGCACGACTACACCAGCCTGATCGAATGGACCGGCGACCGGGGCGAGGGCACGCGCACCTATCGCGGCTATGACCGCACCTGGACGATCGCCACACCCGGCAAGCCGCCGATAGCCTGCTCGAACGATCCGCAGCTGGGCGGCGATCCCACCCTGCACAATCCCGAGGACCTGCTGCTGTCCTCCTTAAGCGCCTGTCACATGCTCTGGTATCTGCACCTGGCGTCCAGCGCCGGGATCGTGGTGCGCGGCTATCGCGACAGCCCGCTGGGCGTGGGTGAAAGCACGCCCGATGGCGCGGGGCGGTTCCTGCGCGCCACCCTGCGGCCGCATATCGTGGTGGAGGCCGGCGCCGACCTCGTCAGGGCCGACGCCATCCACCATGAGATTCACAAGGTCTGCTTCATCGCCCGATCGGTGAACTTCCCGGTCGACTACGCGGCGACCTACGAGGAGGCCTGAGGGCCAGACCTCCTCGCGCGGCGTTACTTCGCCGGGACCACCGGCAGTTCGATGTAGGACGCCTGCCCCGCCGCGTGATGGATCGCGTTGCGGGCCACCACGAACTTGGTCTCCTTCTCGTTGTCGCCGCCCGTGTTCAGGTTGCGGACAAACTTGGGGAAGTTCGACGAGGTGATCTCGATCCGGATCCGATGCCCCGGCAGGAAGGTGTTGCTGGTCGTGATCGGCGTGGGCTTCACGACGCTGACCGCGCCGGCCGTCAGCATTTTGGGCTTGTCGTAGCCGTCGCGATAGCGCGCCCGCATGATGGTGTCGCCGAGGATGTAGGCTGTGCCGTCCGGGGCCACGTCGACCAGCTTGACCGCGAAGTCGGTGTCCTTGGCGTCCGACGACACGTGCAGCACCGGTCGCACGAAGCCGGAGACCTCCATGGCCTCGGTCAACGGCTCGCTGGTGTAGACCAGCACGTCGTCGCGCGCCTCGATCTGGCGCTGGTCGAAGGCGCCGGCGATCACCAGGCCGCCGTTGCAGCAATCACCGCCGCCGATGGTCTGCACCGGATTGGCCGGATCATAGACATAGCGGTCGGCCTTTTCGCCGGCGGCCGGGGCGGCGGTCGACAGCTTGCCATCGCCGTTCAGGCTGTTGGCGCGTCCGCCCGAGCGCAGATAGAAGCGCACCGTCTTGGCCTGTTGCGGCGGCCACTGGGCCGATTCACGCCAAGCGTTGGCGCCCATCGAATAGTAGCGGACCGGCGGCGTCGAGGCCGAGAACGCGGCCGCGTCCCCCTTCAACCAGCGGTCGAAGAAGGCGTAGACCTCCTTCTCGGCGTCGAAGTCGATCGAGCCCAAAGCCCGGTCGCCCGACTTGTAAGGACCGCTGAGGACCCGCGAATTGAAGCCGCAGTGGTTCGAGGGCGTGACCACCACGTACTGGTTGGCGCTGGCCTCCTTGTCGGAGTTCACGCTCCGGGCGTGGTTGAACAGGGCCATGTTCGGCCCGATCGACACGTCGTACCAGGAATTGAACCACAGGGCCGGGACGCCCCAGCCCGCGTCGTCATGATAGAGCCCGCCCTTGCGCCAGGCCGGATCGGCCGGACCCTTGCGGTTGATCAGTTCCTCGAACGTGCCGGTCGGCTCGCCCAGGTCCTTGAGCATGTCGGCCACCGGCAGGTGGCGGATCTGCTTGGGCCAGTCGACGGCGGGCTTGTTCGGCGCCAGGTCGTTGTACTTGGCCAGGCGCGCGATGGTCGTCTGGTCCAAGCCCTTGGGCGGCTGCGGGTTCAGCGGGTTGTCGACGCCGTACAGCCAGACGAAGAACAGATTGCGCGGCACGCCGCCGGTGTACCAGTTGCCCTGCTCTTCGAACTCGCCGACCTTGCCGATGCCGGCGCCCGAGGCCTGCGGGACCATGGCTGCGTGGGCGGGGTGGTTCTGGGCCGCCAGGGCCAGCTGCCATTCGGCCGAGGACGAGCAGCCGCGGGTGCCGACCTTGCCGTTCGACCAAGCCTGCTTGGCGATCCACGAGAGGGTGTCGTAGCCGTCGGTCTGAGGCTTGCCCAGGATCTCCCAATCCCCTTCGGAATAGAAGCGGCCGCGCTCGTTCTGCAGCACCAGGGCGTAGCCGCGCTTGATCGCCTCCAGCGCGCTGCGGCTACTACCCACCTTGTAGGAGAGCTCGTTGTACGGCGTCTTGATCAGGATGGTCGGCAGAGGCCCCTTGGCGCCCTTGGGCCGGTAGACGTTGGTGGCCAGCCGCACACCGTCGCGCATGGGCACCATCTCGAACATGGTGACGTCGGCCTTCTGAGCCAGCTCCCGCTCGATCGCTGCGTCTGAATATTGAGAATAGTCCTGGGCCAAGCTTGGCGATGCGATCGCCAAGACCATGACGGCCGTACAAACCTTCATAGACCTATGCATTTTGTTCCCTCTCCTACCCCCGTCCACCAATCAAACTGACCGCCACCCCTCAAGCCACTTTTCGACGCCCGGCGCGCACGCAAGGGATTGCCCGCCGTCGCGCCGTCCCTGCCCAAGACACGACCTCTGTGCCGCCAGCCTTTGCGCCCGCAGTCGGACCGTCTTGCACCGCCCATCGGTTCATGGGCTGCTCCCTCGCCGCCCCCGGCCAACCAGAGGACCCCGATGCCCCTCGCGCCCAGCCGCCGCCATCTGCTTTCCGTCGCCGGTCTTGGCGCGCCGGCCCTGCTCGCCGGCGGCGCACGTGCAGACGCGTCCAGCCCCGCGACCAGCCTGACGCCCGACTCGATCCCCGTCGCCGAGCTCCATCGCCAGTTCGACGTCGAGCCCGGCTACCACAACCTCGAGGCCGGCTACTGGAGCATGATGCCCCGCGTGGTGGCGCAGGCCTTTGCGCGCAACACGGCGATGGTGAACCGCGCCAACGCGATCTGGGCCCGCAACGTCCTGCCGGGCGGCGAAGGCTGGACCAGCGCCTTCCGCGCGGCCGAGGCGGCGATCGCGCGGCTGGTCGGCTGCGGCGCCGACGAGATCGCCATCGCCCGCAGCGGCGCCGACGCCCTTCAGATGCTGATCACCAACTACAAGCCGCTGAAGGCCGGCGACGGTGTGATCTGCTGCGATCTCGACTACGACACCATGATCGCCGCCATGCGCTGGCTGGGCACGCACAAGGGCGCCAAGGTCGTCGAGTTCGCCATGCCCGAGCCGGCGACCACGGCCAATATCCTGGCCGCCTACGAGGATGTTCTGAAGCGGACGCCGGAGGCCAAGCTGCTGCTGGTCACGCAGGTGTCCAACAAGACCGGCCTCGTCACGCCGGTGCGCGAGATCGTGGCCATGGCTCGCGCGCGCGGCGTGGACACCATCGTCGACGCCGCCCACGGCGTGGCCTGCCTGGATTTCCAGCTGGAGGATCTGGGCGCCGACTTCGTCGGGTGGTCGGTGCACAAGTGGACCTCGGCGCCGCTCGGGACCGGCGCGATGTATGTTCGCAAGAGCCGCCTGTCGGACATCGACATCGCCTTCGAGAACCGCAACTTCCCGGACGATGACATCAACACCCGTATCCCGTCGGGTACGGTGAACTTCGCCGCGGTCATGACCATCCCGACAGCGGTGGACTTCCATTTCGCGGTCGGCGGCGCGGCCAAGGAGCGGCACATGCGCGGCCTTCGCGACCGCTGGGTCAATGCGGTCAGGGAGCTGGCGAATGTCGAGATCTGCGTTCCGGACGATCCCGCGCGCTACTGCGCGATCACCAGCTTTCGCCTGAAGGGCATGACCACCGACGAGGCCGCGCGCCGGGTGCAGAAGCGCCTGTTCGACGCCCACCGCATCCACACGATCTGGCGCGGCGGCGTGCGCAAGGGGCCGGTCATCCGCGTCACGCCGGGCCTGTTCAGCACGCCGGCCGATGTCGACGCCCTGGCCAAGGCCCTGCGGGCCGAGCAGGCGATGCTGCTGTGAATGTAAGAGGCTGTTTTGATGTTGAGCGAAGACAGCCATGTAAAATGGCCGCCGGATCGCTCCGGCGGCCGCCTTGTCAGTCATAGCCTGGCGTTCAGCGCTTGATCGCGTCGCCGAGCTTGTCCTGGGCCTTGCCGACCTTGTTCTGCAGGTCGCCCTTGGCCTTCTGGGCCGCGCCCTCGACCTGAAGCCTTGCGTTGCCCGTCGCCTTGCCGACGGCTTCCTTGGCCGCGCCCACGCCCTTGTCGATAGCGCCTTCGATGCGATTGGTGCTCATGGCCAAATCCTCTGCGTTGCTGTTGTGCGTCGCGGAGGAAACGGCGGCGGCCTTGTTCGGGTTCCGTCAGCGGTTGGCGCCGAGGGGGACGGTCGGGGTGGAGGCTGCGGCGATGGCCCCGGGCGGCGGCGGGGGCTGAGAGGCCTGGGCCTGGGTCACAGGATCGCCGGGCGCCTGATCGATCATCGCCAGGGTCTCGCGAATGAACTTGGCGTGGGTGACGATGCCGATTTCGAGACGCTCGCCCGAGAGCTCGACCTGTTGGGTCAGCACCCCGGCGATGAACTGCACATCCTGGGTGTCGTTCCCGCCCGGGCGGCGACGCGCGGCCTGCGCCATGAACACCGGCCCGCCCGAGTTTCCCGGGAACACCGAGAAGTCGAGCAGAAAGGTCGGGAAGTCGGTCGACGGCGTCAGCGGATAGGAGGCGACTCGCCCCGACCGCAGAATCGGAAAGCCCGCCGAATTGGCCGACAGCCCCCTGGGAAAACCCAGGGCCATCATCTCGTCGCCAGGCCCCAGATTGAAGGCGTCGAAGGTGTCGTCCTTGGCCAGGTAGTTCAGCGGGATGGCCGCGCGGACGAACTCCTCGGGCGCCTCGACGACCAGGGCGGCCACGTCGCGGGTCGGATGCTTCACCCACAGCGGATGATCCCCGTCGCGGATCTTCAAGGCTTCAGGATCGTAGCGCCAGACGCTGTCGGAGCCCTGCACGCGATAGCCGATCCGGGCCGTCATCGACGGCATCCGCTCGAACACGTGGGCGGCGGTGATGAGGATGGTGCGCGGCTTGCCGTCAGGGGTGGTGTCGGCGATCAGAAAGCCGGTACCGACCGTCCGCGAGCCGTCACCCAACGGTTGTTCCAGCTGCACCGTCGCCCTGATCAGGTCGACGGAGAGGTCAACCGGCATGACGTCCCCCCCCTCGATACGCGACACTCACTAGCCCGACGCTTGAGGGAGTTTGACCATAGCGCTTCTGCGCCGCAAGTTGTCGTTCTGCCGCACGCGCGGGTTGTTCAAGAGTACGGGGGAAATCTCTCATGGATCGACGTCAGATGATGACGGGAGCCGCCGCGGCGCTTACGTCATCGACCGCACTCCTGTCTGGAACAGCTTTTGGATCGCCCATGACCGCCGACAACGCCGCCCGTCCCACGCCGCCGGTGGCCAAGAAGGTCCCCAAGACCATCACCCAGCTGGGCCGCACGCGGACCGACGACTATGCCTGGATGAAGGACGACAACTGGCAGAAGGTCCTGCGCGACCCCAGCCTGATCAAGGCCGACGTCAAGGAACACCTGACCGCCGAGAACGCCTACACCAAGGCCATGCTGGCCCCGACCGAAGCGCTGCAGGCGGCGATGTTCGAGGAGATGAAGGGCCGCATCAAGCAGGACGACGCCAGCGTCCCGGCCAAGGATGGTCCGTTCGAATACTACACCCGCTATGACAAGGGCGCGCAGCACCCAGTCCACGCCCGCAAGCCCGTCGGCGGCGGGGCCGAAGAGGTGCTGCTGGACGAGGAGAAGGAAGCCAAGGGCAAGGCCTTCTACCAGGTCGGCGCGGCCAGCCATTCGCCCGATCACAAGCTCTATGCCTGGGCGGTCGATGAGCAGGGCTCGGAAGTCTTCCGCATCCATGTGAAGGACCTGGCGACCGGCGCCCTGCTGGGCGAGGCCGTGGACAGCACCACGGGCGACTTCTGTTTCTCGCCCGACGGCCAGTGGTTGTTCTGGACGTTCCGGGACGACAATGGCCGTCCCGCCAAGATCTATCGCCGCCCGATCAAGGGCGCGGCCAAGGACGACGTGCTGATCTATGACGAGCCCGACGAGGGCTTCTTCATCGGCGTCGGCGTCTCCAGCTCCGAGAAGTACGTCGTCATCTCGTGCGGCAACCAGGAAACCAGCGAAGCGCTGCTGATTCCGGCGGCGAACCCGACGGCCAAGCCGGTGGTCTTCCACCCGCGCGAGGTGGGGCTGCGCTACGAGGTCGAGCACTGGAACGACCACTGGGTGATCCGCACCAACGCCGACGGCGCGGTCGACTGGAAGCTGGTCACCACGCCGGAGACCGCGACCGGCAAGGCCAACTGGAAGGACTGGGTGGCGCATAAGCCCGGCCGCCTGATCTCGGGGACCATGGCCTACAAGGCCTGGTTCGTGCGCCTGGAGAAGGTCGACGCCCTCAACCGCGTCGTCGTCACCGCCAAGGACGGCGCCGAGCACGCCATCGCCTTTGACGAGGCCGCCTACGCCCTGTCGCTGGAAGGCGGCTATGAGTACGACACCGACACGGTGCGCTTCGTCTACAACTCGATGACCACGCCCCGGCAGTGGTTCGACTACGACATGAAGAGCCGCCAGCGGACCCTGCGCAAGACCCAGGAAATCCCGTCGGGCCACGATCCGTCGAAGTATGAGACCCGCCGCCTGAACGCCAAGGCCGCCGACGGCGCCGAGGTGCCGATCTTCGTCCTGATGAAGAAGGGAACCAAGCTGGACGGTTCGGCTCCGCTGCTGCTGTACGGCTATGGCAGCTACGGCATCTCGATGGAGCCCAACTTCTCGATCCGCAATTTCAGCCTGGTGGACCGGGGCTGGATCTGGGCCACGGCCTGCCCGCGCGGCGGCTCGGAAAAGGGCTGGAGCTGGTTCCTGGACGGCAAGAAGTTCAAGAAGAAGAACACCTTCACCGACTTCATCGCCTGCGCCGAGCACCTGCACGCGGCCGGCTATGGCAAGCCCGCCAGCACGGTGGCCTATGGTGGCTCGGCCGGCGGCCTGTTGATGGGCGCGATCACCAACATGCGGCCCGATCTCTTCGCCGGCATCATCGCCGCGGTGCCGTTCGTCGACGTGGTCAACACCATGAGCGACACCACCCTGCCCCTGACCCCGCCCGAATGGCCCGAATGGGGCAATCCGCTGGAGGATAAAGAGGCCTACGACTACATCGCCAGCTACTCGCCGTACGACAATATCGGGCCCAAGCCCTATCCGGCGATCCTGGCCACCGGGGGCCTGTCCGATCCGCGCGTCACCTACTGGGAGCCGCAGAAGTGGGTCGCCAAGCTGCGCCCCGCCACGACCAGCGGCAATCCGGTGCTGCTGAAGATCAATATGGAAGCCGGTCACGGCGGCGCCTCGGGCCGCTTTGATTTCCTCAAGGAGATCGCGCTGGACTACGCCTTCGCGGTCTGGGCCGTCGAGAAGGGCTGGACGAAGGCGTGAGCGCGACGTTCGAAATCCTCCCCCCAGCGGGGGAGGTGTCCGCAGAGCGGACGGAGGGGGAAGTTGGGCCGGAATCGCTTCCCTCTCCGGCCCTGCGGGCCACCTCTCCCACGGGGAGAGGATTTTAGATGACCGTCATGATCCGCCCCTCCACCGACGCCGACATCCCGGCCATCACGGCCATCTACGGCTGGAACGTGCTGAACGGTCTGGGCACCTTCGAGGAGATCCCGCCCGACGCGGCCGAGATGGCGCGCCGGCGGCAGGGCTTCCTGGATCGCGGCCTGCCCTATTTGGTCGCCGAGCTGAACGGCAAGGTGGTGGGCTACTGCTACGCCGGCCCGTTCCGTCTGCGCGCGGCCTATCGCTATACGGTTGAGGACAGCGTCTATGTCTCGCCTGAGGCGGTCGGCGCGGGGGTCGGCAAGGCGCTGCTGTCGGCCCTGATCACCGCCTGCGAGGATTTGGGGGTGCGACAAATGTGCGCAGTCATCGGCGACAGCGGCAACGCGGCCTCCATCGGCCTTCACGCCGCTCTTGGCTTTGAAAAGAAAGGCGTTTTCCCGGATATGGGCCACAAATTCGGCCGCTGGGTGGACCTCGTCTGGATGCAGCGCCCCCTGAACGGCGGTGGAGCAACCCCGCCAGACACGCCTGGGATGAGTCTGAGCGGCGTCTAGCCAGCGCTGTCAAATCAAGACTTAACTTGTCGCCACGCACGATGTTCGCAGAACAGAGGATCGGGGCTCAGGCTTGGCGCCGTCTAAAGGTGAAGACTCGCGGCTTGTCAGGATCGCCCTGACAGAAGCCTACGTGCCGATCGCGCGTGGCTATCTGCTGGCGGCCGCCATCTACAATTCGCTGATCGCCATCGCCCATCCGTTCTACGAGAAGGGTCTCGCCTTCGTCATGCTGACGAGCCTGACCGGGGCCACCGCGATCTATGCGTTCAGCGCGTGGTTTCTGTTGCGGCGGCGGCGGATCGTGGGCGGCCACCTGGAGTGGCTGGTCCTGGGGATGAACGCGCTCTTTTTAGGGCACGTGACCGCTTTTCACCTATTTCACCTCGAGCCACAGAAGTTGATCTACTTCGTGCTGCTGGCGCTGGTCTTCGCCACCTCGGCGCCGAGCCGCCGTGTGGCCAATGTCAGCGTTGGCGCCGCGCTCGTCAGCCTGGTCTTCATCGCGCGCGGCGCGCCGGGCGATATGGTCAACCAGTACCTGTTCGTCGGCCTGGCCGGAGCCTTCGCGGCGGTCGGCATGTCGACCCTGATGCGGGGCGTGGTCGGCCGCGAGGTGCGCGCGCGTCTGGCCAGTCAGGCGCTCAATGACGAGCTCGAGCGGGAGCTGACCGAGAACCGTCGCCTGCGCACCGAGGCCCAGGCCCTGGCGCTGGCCGCCGAGAAGGCCAACCGCGCCAAGTCCGAGTTCCTGGCCACCATGAGCCACGAGATCCGCACGCCCCTGAACGGCGTGCTGGGCATGGCCCAGATCATGGCCTCGGGAAAGCTGCAGGTCGACCAGCGTCGGCGCCTGGAAACGATCACCGCCTCGGGCCAGTCCCTGCTTGGCCTGATCAACACCATCCTGGACGTCTCGCGCATCGAGGACGGCAAGATGGAGATCGTCGAGGGCCCCTTCGATCTCACCGCCCAGATGCACACGCTGAGCCTGCTCTATGGCGGCCTGGCCCGCGACAAGCATCTGGATTTCAGTCTGGAGACCTCACCGGCGGTCGCCGGCTGGCGCCAGGGCGATGGCGAGCGGTTGCGACAGGTGCTGTCGAACCTGATTTCCAACGCCATCAAGTTCACGGACAGCGGCGCGGTGCGCGTCACCCTGGACGGCGACGATCAAGGCCTCGTCGCGCGCGTGTTGGACACCGGTGTCGGAATTCCCGAGGCCCAGCGCGAGCGGCTGTTCACCAAGTTCGCCCAGCTCGACAGTTCCAGCACGCGGCGCGTGGGCGGATCGGGTCTGGGGCTGGCGATCTGCAAGTCGCTGGCCGAGCTGATGGGCGGAGAGATCCGCTTCCTGGCGCCGGCCGAAGGCGGCGCTTGCTTCGAGCTGACTTTGCCCATGGCCCGGATCGACCCACCGCCCGCCGTGGCCGCCCCGCCCGCGCCGGCGCTGGCGCTGGCTCCCGCATCAGCGGATGAGGACGCCGCGCCGCGAATCCTGGTGGTCGATGACAACCAAACCAATCGCGCGGTCTTGCTGACCCTGCTGGGACATCTGGGCGCCGACGCCCATTTCGCCGTGGACGGCCGCGATGCGGTGGCGATGTGGGAGCAGGACCGCTGGGACGTCATCCTGATGGACATTCACATGCCCGAGATGGACGGCCTCCAGGCCTGCCAGGTGATCCGGGAGGGCGAGCGCCAAGGCGGCCGCATGCGCACGCCGGTGGTCGCGGTGACCGCCAGCGTGCTGCCCCATGAGCGTTCCTTGTACGTGGAGGCGGGCATGGACGCCGTCGTCCCCAAGCCCGTCGAGGTGCCGAAGCTTCTGGAAGTGTTGGCCAATGTTCTGGCCGACGCCGACGAAGCCGCCGTGGAAACGCGCGGCGCGGCCTGACATCGCTCGCCCGGGAGCCGCGCAGACGGTCAGGCTGCAGACAGGCGGAGCCAGACAAGCAGACACGAAAAAGGGGACGCCGCCGCGTCCCCTTCCCGTCTTTTCAAGCGCTGTAAGCGATCAGCCCTTGCGGCCGCGGGTCGTCTTGCCCTTGCGGCCACCCTGGCCCAGGCCCAGGGCCTTGGCCATCTGCGAGCGCGCTTCGCTGTAGGCGGGCGCGGTCGTCGGATAGTCGTTGGGCAGGCCCCACTTGGCCTTGTATTCGGCCACGGTCATGCCGTGGGTGGTCAAGTGACGCTTCAGCGTCTTGTAAGGCTTGCCGTCCTCGAAGCTGATCAGCGCCTCAGGCGTGATGCTCTTGCGGATCTGGGCCGGCGTAGCCTTGGTCACCACTTCAACCGTCGGCGCCGGCGGCGAGCCAATGCCGGCCAGCGCATCATGCGTCGCCCGGATCAGGGCCGGAAGTTCCGACACTGGCGTCGAATTATTGGCCACATAGTTGGCGACGATTTCAGCGGTAAGCTCGATTAGGGTAGCTTTATCTTCCACGTTCAAAACTCCGTTCCCCTTGTATCCGGGATTACACGGTCGCCTCAGAAAAACAAGTAGTTTGAAACTGAAATCAAACTTGCTTCGTGAACTGTTGTAACAATTGCGGCGTGTTGATCGCCAACGACATGGCGAAAATTCGGGCAATTAAATCGATGAACACCCGGCGATCACGAGCGGTACAGCAGCCTCAACCCCGCCGGGCGCGCCTCTATCTCGCAACCGCGAACTGGACTTGAGGCTACATAACGCTATTCGATGAATACGTCGCACCCTTGCCGCGCTTGACGTCACAACGCAGCGAGCCGCCCACAGGCGACTTACGAAAAGCCGCCAGGGTCGCGGACGTTCGAGGTCAGCCTGCCGTCACTCAAGGTCAGGCGACGGCCACATCGCGCCGCCACACCGTCATCATGCGTGCAGATCAAGAAGGTCGCGCCCTCCTCCCGATTGACCTCGCGCATCAGGTCCAGAACGCGATCCGCCGATTCCCGATCCAGGTTCCCGGTCGGTTCGTCGGCGATGATCAGGTCGGGCCGGTTCATCAGGGCGCGCGCGATGGCGACGCGCTGCTTCTGCCCGCCCGAGAGCCGCGCGGCGGGAAAGTCGATCCGGTCTTCCAGGCCCACGCGCGCCAGAAGATCGCGCGCCCGCGTGCGCATCGCCCGCGAAATGCCCCCGCCCGGCGCGGCGGCCGGAAAGGCGACGTTCTCCATCGCCGTGAAGTCGGGCAGCAGATGGTGGAACTGGAAGACAAAGCCCAGGCGCTGATTGCGGAACCGCGCGCGCATCCGCTCGGACAGATCATCGACCCGCTCGCCGCTGATGCTCAGGGTTCCGGCGGTGGGACGCAGCAGCAGGCCGATGATCGACAACAGGGTCGACTTGCCCGATCCGGACGCCCCGACCATGGCCGCCAGCTCGCCCTGGCCCAGCGTCAGGTCGATGCCTTTCAGGACGCGGGTTTCCTCATCGCCGTTGTGGAAGACCTTCTCGATCCCCCGCGCTTCGATCACGTTGGTCATTGCTGAATGGCCTCCAGCGGATCGATCTTCGAGGCCGAGCGCGCGGGCAGGATGGAGGCGATCACCGCGCCCAGGGTGGTAAGCACCAGCGCCGCCGCATAGCCGCCCTGCCGGGGAGCGATGGGCAGAATTGATGTGCCGTCGGGCCGGGTGATGCTCTCGAGCCAGATGCACAGGCCATAGCCCGACGCGCAGCCGATCAAGGCCCCGACCAGACCGATCAGAAGTCCCTGCAACAGGAAGACCCACAGGATGAACCCGCCGGGCACCCCGAACGCCCGCATGATCCCGACCTCACTGCGCCGGCGATAAGCGGACAGCACAAGCGCGCTGGCCACGCCGATGATGATCGAGATCAGCGAGAAGATCTGGATCATCGTGCCGGTCTGCCCTTGCGCCTTCAGGGCGTCCTCAAGGCCGACATTCTTCTCCTGCCACGGCGTGGCACGTAGGCCCGTCGCCTCGCCCAGAAAGCGGGCCGTGGCGCGGGCGTCCTGGGGATCCTTCAGCTTGACCTCGATATTGGTCACGCCCTCGGGCAGGTCGAACAGCGGCCTTGCGGTCTGCAGCGACAGGAAGGCGACGCGCTCGTCCAGACTTTGCAGCCCGGTGCGGAACACGCCCCTGACGGTCAGCTGCCGCTCTACGCCGCGCTCGGTGCGCAGCAGGACCGACTGCCCCGCGCCCAGCCCCAGCTCCTCGGCCATGCGGACCCCGATCAACAGACCGTTGGCGCCGAGATCACCGTCGCCCTCGATGATGTTGGGCGTGATGCGGGAAATGGCGTCGATCCCCTGTGGCTCCACGCCCAGCACCGCCACCGGCGCGACGGCCTCACTCCTGACCAGGAAGGCGCTACCGGAGATCTGCGGGCTGATCGCCGACACCTCGGGATTGGCGCGCAAGAGGTCGATCACCATCGGCCAGTCGCGGATCTGCTGGCGCTGGAAGGTCGAGACCAGGGCCACCGACTCGACCGGCAGGTCCGGCCCCGCCAGCACCCGGGCCACGCGCGTGGCCGGCTGCAGGCTGACATGGGCGCTGTTGCCGGTCACCTGATCGGTCAGCCGCACAGCCAGACCCGCGATCAGGGCGGTGATGAAGATGAAGACCGTCACCCCCAGGGCGACCCCCGCGATCAGCAGCAGGGTCTGCGAGGGGTTGGACAACAGGTAGCGCCGGGCGACCTTGAACGCGAACACGGGATCAGCGGTCCGGCTTGGCGGCGATGGGGGTGACCTGGGCGCCCGGCTTCACCACCGCCGGCTCCAGAACGACCCTGTCCCCCGCCCGCAGGCCGCTTTCGACAATGGCGTTGACCGAGGGCCACCGCGCCACGGTGATCGATCGCGCCCGAACGATGTCGCCCGCGTCGACCACATGGACCTTGGGCGCGGCGGTGGCGTCCAGCACGGCCGCGCGTGGGATCACGATCGCGCCGGGCCGCTGCCTGACGACGATGGTGACGTCGACCGAACGCCCCGGGGAAAGGTCCTGCTCGCCCTCGGCCGCCAACCGAACCGAACGCCCGCCGGTGCTGGAGTCCACACGCGGGGAAACCTCGGTCACGCGGGCGGGAAAGATCGTCGAGGACCCCGACAGCGCCGCGCGCGCAACCTGACCCGGCCGCAGGGCGTCGGCATAGACCTCCTCCACCTCGGCGCGGATCTCGACCCCGGTGGACGAGCCCAGCTCAAACAGCGTCTGGCCCGCCGAAACGACCTGGCCATTGTCGATCGGCCGGAACAACACCACCCCGGCCATCGGGGCGCGGATGACGAACTCCTGGGCGCGCTCGGCCGAGGCCCGGACCCCGGCGGAGGCCGCCGCGACATTGGCCTGGGCGGTGTCCAGACCAGCCCGGGCGGCGTCCAGCGCGGCCTTGGCCGCGAAGCCCTGATCATAGAGCGTCTTGACCCGCTGATAGTTGAGCCGCGCCTCGGCGGCGGCGGCCCGCGCCGCCCGCTCGCGCGCCACATCGACCTGTGTCTGCGCCTGCTCCACCGTCGCCAGCACCACGGCGAGCGGATCGCCGGCCGCCACGCGGTCGCCTTCGTCATGCAACAGGCGCACGATCTGTCCGGAATTGGGCGAGGCGACCTGCACCAGCTCCAGCGGACGCACGCGGCCGACCACGGACAGGGCCTGCTCGATCGTCGCGGGCTTGATCTCGAGAACGGCGACTTCCGGCGGCCGTCGCGACATCACAAACCACGCCACCACGGCGACCGCCAGGACCGCCGCCGCGAGGAAAACCACAAGCCTCGATGTCGCCCGCATCATGTCTCTTTACCGCAATCGCCCCTGCGACAAGCTGGGGGCGTGCTTTCCCCCCAACGTCGCGCCGCCGCCCTCGCAACCTGCGGGCGGTCCCTCTGGGCCTTACTACGCAGTCGCACTTGCCGCGGATGCAAGGTCTAGAGCGCCGTGGTCTGTAAAGACTTCGGCATCTAGAGCAATCGATGAGGAGAAGTGGCTGGGGAACTAGGACTCGAACCTAGAATGACGGTACCAAAAACCGCAGTGTTACCATTACACCATTCCCCAGCAGGAACGGCGAGACCCCTCGGGGCCCGGCGAGGCGGTGGAGATAGCTCACGACTCGGATGGATGCAACGACCTTTTCAGAACTTTTTTCAGGCCTCCCGACCAACCTGCAAAAAGGCGCTTGCGCCCCCCGGAACACCCACCTATAAGGCCGGCCTCCAAGTCGGAGTGTGGCTCAGTCTGGTAGAGCACTGCGTTCGGGACGCAGGGGTCGCAGGTTCAAATCCTGCCACTCCGACCATTTCCTCCCCGCCAGCCAGAGGCGGGAAAATCCTCTAAAAACAAAGCCCTCGGCGCCGCGAAAGCGGCGCTTGGCGTTTCGCATGACAAAAGCGCCTCACGTTGCGCGCTCTTCATTTGGTTGCAACCCCAACAGCGGTTAGCTTAGCGGCGGTTTCGCAAGCAGGACCTCCGATGAAGCAGTTCTTCCTGACCGTCGCCGGCGTGTTCGTCGGCCTCCTCCTCTTCTTGGTCGGAGTGCCCTTCCTGTTGATCGCGATGGCCGCCGGCGCCGCGCGACCTGCGCCCGTCCCGGCCCATGCCGTCCTGCAACTGGACCTGCGCAGCGGTCTTTCGGATCAGGAACCCAAGAGCCCCTTCGCGGCCTTCGGCTCCAGCGGCGGCTCGGTGATCTCGGTCATCGAAACCCTGCGCCGCGCCGAGAAGGACGACAAGGTCAAGGCCATCCTGGTGCGCCTGCCCGAGGGCGGCGTCGCCCCGGCCGCCGCCGACGAGCTGCGCCTGGCGTTCAAGCACTTCCGCGAGGTCGGCAAGAAGCCGATCTACGCCCACAGCCAGGGCCTCTACCCCTCCGGCATGGTGACCTCGACCTATATGCTGGGCGCGGCCACCAGCGAGTTCTGGATGCAGCCTGACTCAAGCTTCCAGGCCGTCGGCATCTCGTCGGAGTCGATGTTCTTCAAGCGCTTCTTCGACAAGTACGGCGTCAAGGCCGAGTACGAGCAGCGCTATGAGTACAAGAACGCGGTCAATCCTTATCTTCACAGCGACTATACGCCCGCCCACCGGGAATCGACGTTGTCGTGGATGGGCTCGGTCTATCGTACGGCCCTGACCAGCGCCGCGGTCGATCGCAAGCAGGATCCGACCAAGCTGATGAAGACGCTGGAAGGCGGCCCCTATATCGCCCAGGAAGCCCAGGCTAAGGGGCTGATCGACAAGGTCGGCCAGGTCAGCGACATCCAGGCCTTCGCCCTGGAGAAGGCCGGCAAAGGCGCCAAGCTGCTCGACTTCGACGACTACGCCTCGCGCTCGAAGCCCACCGCCGTGAAAAGCGGTCCGGCCATCGCGGTGATCGGCGCCGAGGGCGCGATTATCACCGGCACCGACGCCAGCGCCTCGCCGTTCGGCGGCGACAGCAATGTCTATTCCGACGACGTTGCCCAGGCGTTCCGCGCCGCGACCGAGGACAAGGACGTCAAGGCGATCGTCTTCCGCGTCTCCTCGCCCGGCGGGTCGGATACGGCCTCCGAACAGATCCTGGCGGCCCTGCAAGCGGCCAAGAAGGCCGGCAAGCCGGTCGTGGTCAGCATGGGGACCTATGCGGCCTCGGGCGGCTACTGGATCTCCAGCCAGGCCGACTCGATCATCGCCCAGCCCTCGACCCTGACCGGCTCGATCGGCGTCTACGGCGGCAAGTTCGCCATCGGCGAGGCCCTGGCGCGCTTCGGCGTCGACACCAAGGACCTGCATGTGGGCGCCGACTACTCGCAGGCCTTCGGCGCCGGCGAGGGTTTCACGCCCGAGCAACGCGCCAAGTTCGCCGGCTGGATGGACCGGATCTACGCCGGTTTCATCACCCGCGTGGCCGAGGGCCGCAACCTGCCGCCCGCCAAGGTGCGCGAGATCGCCAAGGGTCGCGTCTGGACCGGCGAACAGGCCAAGCAACTGGGCCTGGTCGACGAACTGGGCGGCTACTACGAGGCGGTGGAAAAGGCCAAGGCGCTGGCCAAGGTCAAGGGCGACATCCGCATCAAGCACATGCAGGGCGGCGCCTCGCCGTTCGAAGCCTTCGAGAAGTTCCTCGGCGTCTCGGAGACCTCGGCCAAGACCATGGCGGCCGCCGCCTGGGTGCTGGGCGACCCGCGCTCGCAGGCGATCCTCGACGAAATGGCCAAGGCCCGTCTGCGCTCGACCCCGGGCGGCGCCTCGGTGCTGGCCGACATGCCGGTGCGGTAGGGGACGGTCCCATCCGCTGAACGACCAAGCCGCCCGGTTCGCGCCGGGCGGCTTTTTCGTGGGTGATGGGGCGCGGCTGAAACGCCGAAGGGAGGCCGACGCCGTGCGTCCTTCGAGGCTCGCCTTCGGCTCGCACCTCAGGATGAGGGGAGCTCTGTCGCTGAACACGCCTAGACCTCATCCTTCCCCCCTTGCGGGAGAAGGCGGCCTGCGAAGCAGGTCGGATGAGGGGTTGAAAGCCCTATCCGGAGAGGCCCGCGAGACCCCTCATCCGTCAGCCTTCCGCCGACACCTTCTCCCGCAAGGGGAGAAGGATCCTGGATCCGCCGAACGAACGCAGCCAACGCAGCCAACGCAGCTTCACCCCGACCAACGCCGAACCCCAAGGCCGCCCAAAAGAAAAGCGCCGGTGCTTTCGCACCGGCGCTCAACTTTAGAGCGGACTGCTCGTTCGATTAGAACGAGTAGCGGGCGCCCAGGTAGAAGCGGCGGGGTTCGACCCAACCGTTGGCTTGCTTGTAGGCGTAGGTGCCGTCGCCGGCCAACAGCTTCTGCACGCTCGTCGCCGACTGCTTGTTCAGGATGTTGAACGCGTCGAGGAAGAACTCGACCTTGCCGCCCAGGCCCGGCACTTCGTGCTGGTACCGCAGGCGCATGTCGAACGTGTAGTAAGCCGGGTTCTTCTCGCTGCCGACCAGACCAGGCTTGGTGTAGGTATCGATGACGCCGCCAAACAGGTAAGCGGCATCTTGCGGCGCGAAGTAACGACCCGAGACCGGTTCAGCCGGGGTGAACAGAGAACCGCTGTTCCAGTTGAACACGGCCGAGGCTTGCAGACCGAAGTCGAAGTCATACGAGCCGTAGGCCTTGAACTGGTGCTTGATGTTACCAGCTTGCGGGCCCCACATGTTCGGCGCGCGCGGATCGACGGCGATCCAGTCGCCCTGGTAGTCGGCGTTGCCGTCCGAGTTGGTGTTCCCCTCGGCCCAGTTGCGGGTGTACGAGGCTTGGCCTTGCCAGTTGCCGGTCTTGTACTTGGTGACCGTCAGTTCGAAGCCCGTGTACTCGCGCTTGCCGCCGGCCAGGGTGCCCAGAACGTAGTTGGCGTTCGGGGCCGACGAGAAGCCGAAGTACGAGTACGGCAGGTAGAACGGCGTGCCCGGCGATGCTTCGGCGAGAGCCGCGCACCTGGCCACGGTGCAGGTCGGATCCGAGTACAGGGCCAGATCGTAGTCTTCGAAGATGTCCTTGGTGATACGGCGGGTCAGCGAGGTCGACACGCCGATGCTCGAACCGATGGTGGTCGAGCCACCGACCATGAACTCGTCGGTGTAGGGCGTCTTGGTCGCCGGGCCGAAGACCGAGTCCGGAACCACGGCGCCGCCGCGGGTACGGAAGGTCAGCCATTGGTTGCCGATGTAGATCTGCTCTTCGGTGACCGGGCCGGTCAGGTTACCGGCGAAGTTGGCCATGTCCGAACGGATCGGGTCGTAGTAGCGGCCGTAGAACGCGTAGACCTTGCTGCGGCCGTCGCCCTTGACGTCGTAGACGACGCTGACGCGCGGAGCCAGTTCCCAGTCGAACGTGAACAGCTTGTCGCCGGCCGAGCTGAAGTGGCTCCACTTTTCGGCGCGCAGGCCGGCGGTGAGCGTCAGCTGGTTCAGCGTCCAGGTGTCCTGGAGGTAGGCGGTCTCACCTTGGCTCTTGATCGAGTAAGGCGCGTCGACCGTGCGCAGGGCGCGGTAGGCGTTGACCTGGCTGCCCGGGTTGCCCGCGGTGCTGGTGAAGGTCAGAGCGTTGACTTCGGCGGCCGAGATCGTGCCGTCGGTGTTGGTGTCCAGCAGGCCGCGGAAGTAAGCGGCGTTGGGGCTGGCCGACATCGCCGCCTGAATGCGGGGGATATCGCCGGCGGCGAACGGACGGGCGGTCCAGCCCGACGTTGCGGTCGTGTAGTCCAGGAAGTTACGGCCCGCGAACGCCGCAGCGATCGAGGTGTAGGTCGCGTTGCCCGGAACGGTCGCGTTGCGCTTGTAGATGTTGTCGGTCTTAGCGTAGCCGCCCTTGAAGGTGTGGCTGCCGTAATTGGTGTCGAGATAGTACTCGAGCTTGGCGCCCCACTCTTCCGAGTTACGGTGCGTTTCGCTGTTGGCGCCGGCGCCGCCCAGCTCGCGCTGAGCCTGGGTCGAACCCGCGCCACGGAAATTGACCGTGTTGCGGATGCTCTGGTCAGCAGCCAGCGTCGTCAGCTCGGCCTTGTGGTTGTAGTAGTAGGCGTTGATCAGCAGATCGCCCCAGGTACGGCTGTAGTCGACCTTGTAGTTGTCGCCGCCCTGCTTGGTCGCCGAGTCGCGGTTGTTCAGCGTCGAGGCCGAACGCGAACCGCTGATTTCGGTCGGGTCGTTGAAGAACGTACCGGTCAGACGATCATTGTCGGTGATCTGCCAGGTCGTCTTGAAGAAGGCGTACTTCTCGTCTCGGGTGACGTTACGACGAACCGCGCCCGTGACCGGATCCAGCACTTCGTCCGAACGATGCTTCTTCTGGTACGAACCGAAGACCCACAGCTTGTCCTTGATGATCGGGCCGCCGAGGGTGAACGCGGTGTCGTAGGTCTTGAAGCCGCCCGAGGTCGAGTGCTTGTCCTTGGCGACCAGCTTGTCGTTCTGCAGGTAGTAGTTCAGCGAGCCGTGCCACTCGTTCGAACCCGACTTGGTGACGACGCGCGACACCAGACCCGAACCGCCCGCCGATTCAGCCGGCAGACCGCCGACCGTGACTTGCTGTTCCTGGATGATTTCCGAGTTGATGTTCGAACCGAAGGTGCCGGTCAGCGGGTCGGTGACGTTGACGCCGTCCAGATAATAGACGTTGTCGGTCGAGGCGCCGATCGTGCCGCCGACGTCCGAATAGTTGACGCCCGAGCGCGAAGCGGGGTTGCCGCCGCTCGAGGGCTTCACGCCCGGAACCAGCTGCAGGTAGCTCTGATAGTTACGGCCGGTGGGCAGCGATTCCACGATGCCCAGCGTCAGGGTGGTGCCGACGGTGGCCGAGGTCACGTCGACGGCGGCCAGCGAACGGCCGGTGACGACGATCTGCTCAACGGCGTTTTCGTCCGAAGCCAGGGCGTAGCCCGACGACAGGTCCTTACCGGCCGAAACGGCGACGTTGTCGGCGGTGAAGTCCCTGTAGCCCGACGCCACGATCGAGACCGTGTAGTTGGTGGCCGGGTCGAGGCCGCTGACGCGGACCTTGCCGTCGGCGTCGGTGGTGGCCGTACGGCTCACCAGGCTGTCCGGCGACTTGATGACCACGGTCGCGCCGGCGACCGGCTGGCCGGTCGAACCGGTGATGGTCAGACGCAGCGCACCTTGCGACTGCGCGAAGGCCGAGCCGGCGACGATGACGCTGAGCGCCACGCCGAGAGCCAGGCGGCTAGCACCCTTGGAGAGCAGGCGCGCGCGCGCGCTGCTTTTGGTCGAATTCATGCTGTTTAGTCCCCTCTGAACGTGTTGGCAGCGGTTAGCCGAACAAGAAGCCCCTCAGCGACCTGTCCGTTTTCGAGCCGAAATCCGCTGTAAATCCACCACGCAATCACATGTGTCCCGGAACAAACCCTTCCGGTTGCAGCGACGTTAGGGGGTGGATCGGGCGAGGGTCAATTCTGATTGCAAAAAAGTAATCATTATCCCGACCCCCCTGTCGCAAAATCGCCACATGCGGAACGCTTTTCGGAAAATCATTGCTCAATATGGATACGCAAGCATCGAAAACAGCACGCGCTCACAAACATGAGGCTGTTTTTTCTAGGCTATTTTCCGCTCCCGAAACACCGTTCGATAGCGATCTTTTTCGAAAGGCAAGACGCGAATACGACCCCGGACAATCTTGACTTCCGCCAATCTGATGCCGGGAAGATCTGATTTTTCACAAATCTGTTTTATTGTCCCGGCGGATTTGAGCAACGTTCTTGCGCCGAAGCCTCCACCTTGGGCAGGTCGATATGATCGCCGCCCATTGCCTAGGCGCCGCATGCTGGCGAAGATGTCCGGGCGGTGAAATCGCGCCGCGCGTACCTGAGACCCGACCCGCATGAGCGACTTCCGTTTCGTCACCGAATCCCTGTCCGTCAGCCCGCAGGTCGATCCGGCCGACATGGCGCGCGCCGCCGCCGAAGGGTTCGTGCTGGTGATCAACAATCGGCCCGATGGCGAGGACCCCGGCCAGCCGCCCAGCGCAAGCGTCGAGGCGGCCGCCCGGGCCGCAGGCATGGACTATCTGCATGTGCCGGTGCGCGGCGGTCCGACCCCGGACCAGGTGGAGATCATGCGCGCGGCGTTCGAGGCCGCGGGCGGCCCGGTGTTGGCGTTCTGCCGCTCGGGCACGCGCTCGATCGTCACCTGGTCGATCGGTCAGGCGCTGGCGGGCGTGGATCGTGAGACCCTGGTCGCCCAGGGCTTTGAGGCGGGCTACGACCTGTCGGGCGTGCTGCCCGTCTAGAGCTTTAGAAGGCGGCGGACTCGCGCGCCGCCATCGGCGTCGGTTCGGCCTCGCAGCTGGCGAGGACAAACTGGGCCAGCATGATACACAGGATGGCGAAGGCCGCGCGCTGGAGCCGTTTTGACACAAAAATCGCCGCGTCCGCCGCCATGGCCGGTTCTCCCTCGGGTACTGGAGAACCCCAGCGCAAGACCGGCGCCGTCCGAGAGCGTGATAGCCGAAAGTGTGAGCGGTTTCGGCGGCAATCACGCTCTAAGTGTTTGATTTAGAGCCTCGCGCGTCAAAACGATTCCGTTTTGACGCGCGAGGCTCTAAAGCATTTTCCGATAAGTGTGAAACGGTTATCGGGTCGAAAAATGCTCTAAACTTTTGAAATAGAGCCCTTTTTGTCCGATCTGATTGGTTCAATCAGATCGGAAAGGGCTCTAGCAGGAGCGATCCGATGATCCCCTTCGTCCGCGAGCTTGAGTTCGAGTACGGCCGCTGCGACCAGGTCAGCCCGCTGATCCGGCGGGTGATCGCGCGCAATCCGGGGCCGTTCACCTTCACCGGGACCGGGGTCTATATCTTGGGCCGGGGCGAGGTGGCGGTGATCGATCCGGGTCCCGACCTGCCCGAGCACTTCGAGGCGCTGAAGGCGGCGCTGGCCGGCGAGCGGGTCACGCATGTGCTGGTCACTCACCACCACATGGACCACAGCCCCCTCGCCCACCCGCTGGCGCAGGCGTTCGGCGCCAAGGTCTATGGCCTGCCCGCGCCGAGCGATCATGGCGAGGCCGCCGGGCCCAGCCTGGAGGAAGGCGACGACGCACGGTTCCGCCCCGATGTCGTGCTGGCCGATGGCCAGGTGCTGACGGGACCCGGCTGGACTCTGGAGACGGTGGCGACGCCCGGCCACACCTCCAACCACCTGTGCTTCGCCCTGCGCGAGGAGAACGCCCTCTTCTGCGGCGACCACATCATGGGCTGGTCGACCACGGTGATCACCCCGCCCGACGGCGACATGGGCGACTATTTCGCCAGCCTGGCCAAGGTGCGGGCGCGTGGGTTCGAGACGCTGTGGCCCACGCACGGCGCGCCGGTGCGCGAGGTCGCGCCGTTCATCGACGCCTATGTCGCCCATCGCCGGGCGCGCGAGGCCCAGATCCTGGAGGCCCTGGGCGCGGGCCCGACCACCATCAAGGCGATGGTGCCCAGCCTCTACGCCGCCGTCGATCCGCGCCTGCATCCCGCGGCGGCCCACTCGGTGCTGGCCCACATGATCCAGCTGGTCCGCGAGGGCCGGGTCGTCACGGCCGGCGAGGCGGGCCTGGACGCTGAATACCGCCTCGCCTGAGGACGGCTCAGCGCGCCTTGACCGCCGTCATAAGGGCGCCGATGCGGTCGCAGTTGCGGCCAAGATCCGGCCCTGCGTCACGACCGATGGAGCGGATATCGAGGCGCGAACCGGCGGCGTCCGGGCGCACCCGCACCACCACGTCGTCGGTCAGGCCGTACCAGAAGCTGCTGGCCGTCGCCTCCAGCCGACCGTCCATCGGATCGTCGGTGATCAGGGTCATGCCGGACGCCAGGACGGCGGCCTTGGCCGCCTCATAGGCGTCGGCGGGCGAGCGGCTGCTGACCAGCGGGCGCGCCGCCGGACAGGTCTCGGCGTTGATCTCGGCGATCCGGCGACCAGCGAAGGCGGCCGAGCCGACCGGCAGGCTGGGATCGTCGTCGACCAGCGCCGCCGTCCCGCCCCGCGCGGCCAAGGCCGCGTCGGAGAACGAAAGCGGCGTCTTCCAGTCGGTGGCCACGTCGTGGATCGGCGGGGCCTGGCCAAACAGCGCCTTGGCCCCGAACATCACGCCGAAGGTCGCCCCCGTGATCAGCAGCGCCAGGAGCGCGGCCTTCCACAACCGGCCAAAGCCGGCGAACAGGGCGATGACCAGGCCGATCAGGCCCGTCGCGATCCCGGCTTGGGCCGCGCGCGGGGCCCAGTCCAGGGTCATGATATTGTAGCCGAAGGGCAGGTCGATCAGGCCCAGCTTGACGCCGAGAGCGCCGCCGCCGGCCAGGATCGCCGGGGTCAGGGCGACCAGGACCGCAAAGTCCAGATAGGTCGACGCCCAGCCGGGCTTGGCCTTCTTGCCGTCGCTCGCCTTGGCGGTCTTGCCCTTGCGACCGGGCGTGATCGGCACGGCGAACGGCGTGGCCTCGGCGACCACGGGCCGGGCCTTCGGGGCCTCGGCCTTGTCGGGTTCGTGCAGACGCAGCGGCGCGTCGGCCTCGGACTTGGCGTCCGGCTTGGCCTCCGGCGCCTTGACCTCGGACGCCTTGACCTCGGACGCCTTGGCCTCGGGGGCCGTCACCGGCGCGGCGGGCTTGGGCCCTGCGGCGGCGATGGCGGCGGCTTCGGCGATGATCGCGTCGGCGGCGGAGACCGGCTTGGCCTCCGGCGCCGGGGCCTCGGGGGCCTTGGCCTGGACCTCAGGCTCAGCCGCGATCAGCTTGGCTTCGGGCGGCGGCGTCTGGGGCGAGATGGCCTCCGACGCCGCCACGGGCTCCCCCGCCGGCTGGGTCTCCTCTTCGCGGGCGGCCTCCGGCGTGTGCAAGACAGCGTCAGCCGCGACCTCTTCGACAGGCTCGGGCGCGTAGATCTTGACCGGCTGGCTTCCGTCGGCCGCCGCCAGGGTCGGCTTGGGCGCGGGCGGACTGGGCTGCAGCGGCGTCTCCGGCAGCTTGTAGCCGTCCTCGGCCAGGCGCTTGCGGATCAGCTTCTTGTCGATCTTGCCGGTCGCGCCCAGCGGGATGTCGTCGACGATCAGCACATCGTCGGGCATCCACCACTTGGCGATCTTGCCCTGCAGATAGTCGATGAACTCCTGCGGCGTGGCGGTCTCGCCCTCCTTCAGCTTGACCAGTAGCACGGGGCGCTCGTCCCACTTGGGATGCGGCTGACCGACCACCGCCGCCAGGGCGACCTTGGGGTGGCCCACGGCGATGTTCTCGATCTCGATGGTCGAGATCCACTCGCCGCCCGACTTGACCACGTCCTTGGCGCGGTCGGTGATCTGCATGAAGCCATGCTCGTCGATCGTGGCGACGTCGCCGGTGTCGAAGAAGCCCTCGTCGTCGAGGATCTTGCCGCCGGCGCCCCGGAAGTACTCGGCCGCGATGATCGGGCCGCGGATCTTCAGATGGCCGAAGGCCTTGCCGTCGTGCGGCAGGGGTTTGTCCTCGTCGTCCTTCAGGCAGATCTCGACGCCCAGCGGCGGACGGCCCTGCTTCAGGCGCCAGTGCATCTGCTGGTCATAGGGCAGCTTGGAGAGCTCGTCGGTCAGCACCGACAGCGTGCCCACGGGCGAGGTTTCGGTCATGCCCCAGGCGTGGACCACCTCGACGTCGTACTTGTCGTGGAAGGCCCGGATGATGCTCTCAGGACAGGCCGCGCCGCCGATCACCACCTTCTTCAGGGTGGGCAGCGTGGCGCCGGTGGCTTCCAGGTGCTGCAGCAGCATCTGCCAGACGGTGGGCACGGCCGCCGAGAAGGTGACCTGTTCGCTGTCCAGCAGCTCATAGATCGAGGCGCCGTCCATCTTGGCGCCCGGCATGACCATCTTGGCGCCCGAGCCCGGCGCCGAGAACGCCACGCCCCAGGCGTTGGCGTGGAACATCGGCACCACCGGCAGGATCACGTCCTTCTGCGACAGGCCCATCACGTCGGGTTGCAGGGTGATCAGGGTGTGCAGGAAGTTCGAGCGGTGGGAGTACATCACCCCCTTGGGATCACCGGTCGTGCCCGAGGTGTAGCAAAGGCCAGCGGCCGTGCCCTCATCGAACCCGCCCCAGGCGCAGTCGGCGTGGTGCTGCTCGACCAGGTCCTCGTAGCAGAGCAGGCCCTTGAAGTGCGGCGCGTCGCCCGCCGGGGCGAAGTCGGCCGGCATGTGCGCGCGGTCGGTGAAGACCACCACATATTCCACGTGCGGCAGGCGCGGCAGGATCGCGGCGATGATCGGCAGGAAGGTCAGGTCGGTGAAGATGGCGCGGTCGCCGGCGTGATCGGCGATCCAGGCGATCTGCTCGGGGAACAGGCGCGGGTTCAGCGTGTGGCACACCGCACCGATGCCCATGATGCCGTACCAGGCCTCCATGTGGCGGCCGGTGTTCCAGGCCAGGGTCCCGACCCGGTCGCCCGACTTGATCCCCATGCCCAGCAACGCGTTGGAGACGCGCTTGGCGCGGTCGCGGATCTGCCCATAGGTGGTGCGGACGATCGGTCCCTCGACCGAGCGACTGACGACCTCGCGGCCGCCATGCCACATCGCGGCGTGATCGATGATCTTGTCGAGGGTCAGCGCCCCGTGCTGCATCAGCCCCTGCATCGGCCCTCAGCTCTCCCGTGTGCTTATCGTTGTTAAGACAAAGCTATCGGTGTGCGGCGCAACACGCAACGCGCCGCGCTCATCGCGCGAGCAGGAATGTGCTCCAGTGTCGAACGGCTGACGCAGCGCGATCATAGGTCGCAGGCGTCGTTCAGGGACTTTTGGTTGCGGGCGGTCGATATTTCGCCGTGTGGTGAAGGTGCTTCGCTCGTCCTGAATTCAAACCTGTGAGGCGACTTGGGCTGGTTGGCCAAGGCATGGTCCGACGAGCGGCTGGATGAGGTCGCAGCCGACACCTATCGGTTAACGTTGTCGCGCCTGATCTCGGCCGCGCTGGTGGCCGTGATCATGGTCTTCGCCCTGGGCCCGGCGATCGCGGCCGGCTGGCTGCTCAGCCTCTACGTCGGCGAGGGCCTGGCGCTGCTGGTCACCCGCAGGTTCAAGGATGGACGCACTGGAACCCCGCGCGAGCGGGCCTGGTTCGCCTGGGCCTCGATCCCGATCAATATCAGCTGGACCACCCTGGCGATCCTGCTGTGGCTGCACGGCGAGGACCTGATGAAGATCGCCGCTGTGGCGATCTGGTGCGGCCAGGTGATCTACACCCAGAACTTTCGTCACCAATCCGCAGCGCTGCTGTTGCTGAACGGGCTGACGCCGATGGCCAGCCTGCTGATCTTCCCGTTCTTCTTCATGCCCGACGCCAGCGCGGCGGCCCAGACCGCGCGCTGGGGCCTGGTGCTGCTGGTCGGCACCACCCTCAACGTGATGATCCAGAATCGTGCGGCGGCGCGACGGATGGACGAACTGACGCGCGGCCTGCGCGAGGAGCGCGAGAAGGCCCTGGAGGCCGCCCGCGCCAAGTCGACCTTCATCGCCGTGACCAGCCATGAACTGCGCACCCCGATGAACGGTCTGCTCGGCATGGCCCACGCCCTGCAACGCTCGACGCTGGATCCGGTCCAGCGCGAGCAGATCGCCTTGATGATCAAGTCGGGCGACAGCCTGATGCAACTGCTGAACGACGTGCTGGACCTCTCGCGCGTCGAGACCGGCAAGGTCGAGTTGGCGCCGATCGACATGAGCTTGCAGGACCTCGTCGGCGAAGTTGTCGATGCGTGGCGCGATGCGGCGGTGTTCAAAAACCTGTCCCTGAGCGTCGACTACGCGCCGGACCTGCCGCCCGGCGTCCATGCCGACCCGCTGCGGATCCGCCAGGTGGTGACCAACCTCGTCTCGAACGCCATCAAGTTCACCGTCGACGGCGGCGTGAGGCTGGAGGTCGCCGCCCGCCCCGCGAACGGCGGCGATCAGCGCGTCTCGATCACCGTCGCCGACACGGGTCCTGGCGTGCCGGCCGACGCGATGGAGCGCGTGTTCGACAGCTTCACCCAGGCCGACCAGACCATCTCGCGCGAGCACGGCGGGGCGGGGCTTGGCCTGTCGATCGCCCGCGCCCTGGCCCGTCAGATGGGCGGCGATCTCGTCCTGGTCCCGTCCGGGCGGGGCGCGTGTTTCGTTTTCACGTTCGCAGCCCCCGCCTGCGCCGCGCCCGTCGCTGCGCCGGAAGAGGTCGGGGCGAACGGCGACGCGCTTGGCCCCCTTCAGGTGCTGATGGCCGAGGACAACGCGATCAACCAGCTGGTGGTCCGCACGATGCTGGAACCGTTGGGCGTGGCGCTCACCGTGGTCGAGAACGGCCAGGAGGCGCTCGAGGCGATGGCCGAGCGGCGGTTCCACTGCGTGCTGATGGACATCAACATGCCGGTGATGGACGGCATCACCGCCCTGGAAGCCATCCGCGACGGCCGCACGGGAAACCCCGCCATGCCGGTGATCGCCCTGACCGCCTCGGCGATGACAGGCGATCGCGAGCGTTTCCTGGGGCTGGGCTTCGACGACCACCTGGGCAAGCCGGTCAAGCCGGTGGACCTGATCACGGCGATCGCCAAGGCGGTGGGGCCTCCGCCCGATGAAGGGCGACGGGCGGCCTGACGGTTATCTGCCTCCCCGGGCGCGGCTCGAGACGGCTTTCGGCCTTGGGCGGACCTCGCGCAAGAACCCTCTCTCTTAGAGAGAGGGAGGGGCCCAAGCGAAGCTTGGGAGGGTGAGTGGTTACGCCTTCAGCCGGCGTGCCGGCACATAGATCAGCACAGCGTCAGAATCGTCTACGGGCTTCGCCTACCCACTCACCCTCCCACGCCTGCGGCGCGGGCCCCTCCCTCTCTCCATGAGAGAGGGATTCCTTGTGGCCGCTTTCCACCAATTCCAGAACTACATTCCGTCGCAGTCCCGCGCATGAAGCGCGGGATGACGGGGTTAGGCGAGGCTATGCTTCCGCTCCCGGGCAGACCGCTCGCGCGACCACTCAGCCCCCCTACCCCATCGCCTCCGCAAGCGCTCGCGCCTCGTCTTCGAAGGCGCTGACCGTGTCGACCTTGCGCCAGGTGATCTCGCCGGCGTCGCGGGTCAGCTGGTTCTCCAGCACCGCCACGTCGGCGTCCGAGGCGTCGTTGACGCGGGCGGCCACGCGGGCGCGCAGCACTTCGGGCGGGGCCTCCAGCCAGACGCCCAGGAACGCGACGTCGCAGGTCTTGGCCAGGGCCTCGGCGCGGGCGCGCTCTTCGGGCTTGAGGAACACCGCGTCCAGCACCACCGAGCGACCGGCCTTCAGGCACAGCTCGGCGTCATGGAACAGCTGGTCATAGACCCTGGCGCTCATCTCCGGCGTATAGGCCTCGCGCGGCAGCCGCTGCAGGGACGGCACGCCCCACAGGCGCTTGCGGATCTCGTCGGTGCGCAGCACCACCGCGCCGGGCGCGGCGCCCAGGCCCGGCGCGCAGACGCGCGAGAAGGTCGACTTGCCAGAGCCTGACAGACCGCCGGCCGCCACCAGGCTGACGGGCCTCGGGGCCAGATGCTCCAGCGCCGTCTGCAGATAGGCCCGCGCGGCCTCGTCATCGCCGGTATAGGCCCAGACATGGGTGCGCACGGCGGCGCGGACCGACAGCATCAGCGGCAGCGCCGCCAGACCCGTCCACAGCCCCTCGCCGAACGTGCGGGCGGCCTCGTCCAGATAGGCGTTCAGCACCCGGCCCGCGGCGTCGCGGCGACGGCGGAAGTCCAGATCCATCAAGAGGAAGGCCAGGTCGTACTGGATGTCGATGTCCGACAAGGTGTCGTTGAACTCGATACAGTCGAACAGGATCGGCTGACCGTTCTCGATCAGGATGTTCCCCAGGTGCAGATCGCCGTGGCAATGGCGGGCGAAGCCCTCGCCGGCGCGGGCATCCAGCAACGGCCCCAGGCGCTCAAGCGCCAGGTCGGTCTCGTGCACCAGACGCTCGACGGCCTGCTTGCCCAGACGCGGCGCCAGGCCCCGCAGCAGGTTGGCGTTGGAGCGGATGGTGTAGCCCAGGGCCGAGACCCCGCCGCCTTGCGGGCGCAAGCTGGCCCCGGCGTGGAAGCGCGCCACGGTGCGGCCCAGCGAATCCTCCAGCGCGTCGTCGATGGCCCAAGGCTGGGTGGCCAGCACCCCGTTCTGGTCGAACCGGCGCATTTCCAGCAGGTACTCGACGATCTCACCCTCGCCGTCGATCTCGATGCCGCCGTCGGTCGCGCGCGTCAGGCGGCGCACCTCGCGGTAGATGTCCGGCGCGGCGGCGCGGTTGAAGCTCAGTTCACGCTCCAGCGCCCAGCGCCGCAGCTCCAGCGTCGAGTAGTCGAGAAAGCCGAAGTCGACCGGCCGCTTCACCTTGAAGGCCGACTCGCCGATCAGGAAAACGCGCGCGCACGACGTCTCGATCGTGTTCTCCGCCCGCTCGCCAAACCAGGCGGCCACTTCCTGCTCGCGCGCGGCTTCCGCGTCCTTGATCACGCCGACAATCCCATCTTTCCGCGCTCGAAATCCGGCGCCGGGGCTCCATAGCCCAAACCTGCTCGCAAGTCCCCTCGCGCAGTCCTTGCCTCGCGTCGATTTTCGCGATTAGATTGTATTCAGCAAACCATGGCGGGTGGGTTGATGCTGGTTGGGGCAGGTCTGAAGCGGTCGGGGCACAAGCGCGAGGAGATCCTGGGCTCGGCCAGGGCGCACTTCCTACGCGAGGGTTACGCGGACACGGGGATGGAGGCGATCGCCCGGGCGGCGGGCATCTCGACCGCCACGCTCTACGCCTATTTTCCCAGCAAGGCCCACCTGTTCCGGACGATCGTCATCGAGACGGTCAGCGGCATCGCCGCGCCGGTGCGCGAGGCCGTGCGCGTCAAGGGCCAGGCCCGCGCGCGGCTGATCGCCCTGTCCACGGCCTATGCGACCTTCTTCTCGCGTCCGGACACCCGCGCCATGTTCCGGATGGCCACCACCGAGCGCCGTCGGTTCCCGGAGGTCGCGGACTATTTTCTGCAAAGCGCCCGCGACGAGCTGGGCGGCGCGGCGATCGCGGTCATCAACGACCTGGTGAAGACCGGCGAGCTCAAGGTCGACAAGCCGTCGTGGGCCGCCGGCCAGCTGCTGGGCATGCTGGATCATGTGACCCTGGTGCTGGGCCTGGCGGCGGGCGACGATATCCAGTCCCGACGATGCGTCCGTAGCATCGCCGACGACGCGGTCGAGACCTTCCTGGCCCGCTACGGCGCGCGCTGACGGATTGTCCCCTACGGGAACAGACGCTTCGTCGTCCAGCCGCCGTCGGCGCGGTCGAAGACCAGCCGCTCATGCAGGCGGAACGGCCGGTCGCGCCAGAACTCGATCGTCACCGGCGTGATCCGATAGCCTGACCAGTGCGGCGGGCGCGGCACCTTTCCGAGGCCGAACTTCAGCCCCATCTCGGCGACGCGCTTTTCCAGGGCGTGACGATCGGGCAGAGGCTGCGACTGGTCGCTGGCCCAGGCGCCGATCTGGCTGTGCCGGGCGCGGCTGGCGAAATAGGCGTCGGCCTCGGCCTCGGTGACCGGCTCGACCGTCCCGCGAATCCGCACCTGGCGGCGCAGCGACTTCCAGTGGAACAGCAGCGCCGCCTTGGGATGGGCGTTCAGCTCCTGGCCCTTGGCGCTTTGGGTGTTGGTGTAGAAGACAAAGCCGCGCGCATCGAAGTCTTTCAGCAGCACCATGCGCGAGTCAGGCATGCCGTCGGCGTCGACCGTCGAGACGGTCATGGCGTTGGGATCGTTCGGCTCCTTCTTGCCCGCCTCTTCCAGCCATTCGGCGAACAGGGCGAACGGATCCTCTTCGCTCAGCAGCGGCGGGGGCGTAGCCTCCCGCACCTGGCGGACATAGTCGTCCTCGCTGGGCGAGGCGGGGATCAGGGTCGGGTCGGCGCTCATGGCGTGGATATAGTCCTCATGCGATGGCGCGACCACCATCCAGCGCCCCAAACCGAAAGTCTTAACTTAACCGGGCGTTGACCATCGGGACTCCAGGGTCGGCGGATGACCGCCCGGCACTCCGCCCTGACGCTTTCCGCCGCCCGCGCCCTGCTTGGCGTGGCGGCCGACGCTGACGAGCGCGAGCTGCGCAAGGCCTATCGCGAGGCCGCCAAGCGGGCCCATCCGGACCGCCCGACCGGCGACGCGGCCCTGTTCCGCGACGTGCTGGCCGCCTATCGCCTGCTGCAGGACACCCCGGTCGTCCGGCATCATTTCCCGCCGGCCGTCACCCCGCCGCCGATCGCTGACCGGGTCTTTCTGGAGATCGACATCACCACGGCCCTGTCGGGCGGCGCCGAGGAGCTGGCCATCGACGGTCGGCGCCTGCGGCTCAAGCTGCCCGCCGGCCTGCGCGAGAGCGACAAGGTCCGGGTCGAGGGCGTCTGTTTCGAGGTCCGCCTGCGCGCCCAGGACGGGGCGATGGTGCGCGGCGATGACCTGTGGCTGACCGGCAAGGTCGATCCGCGCGTGCTGGCCGAGGGCGGCCGGGTCGACGCCGACACGCCGCTGGGCCCCCGCCCCGCCTGGATCTCGACCAAGGCCGCCGCCCGCGGCCTCGTGCGCCTGCCCGGCCAGGGCCTGCCCGCCCGCGCCAACCACAAGGCCGGCGATCTCTTCCTGCGCCTGGAAGCGTCCGAAGGCCGTGGCGAGAGCCCAGCCCGCTCACTGCTGAAGCGCTTCGCCGCCGCCTGGGCGGCTTAGGTCCTAAGCGCCCCCTCCGTCTCGTCGCCTGTCGGCGCCGATCCACCTCCCCCGTTTCACGGGTGAGGAGAAGAAAGCTCCTTCCTGCCCCGCTTGCGGGGGAGGTGGCGCGCGGCGCAGCCGCGTGACGGAGGGGGCGCTCCAGAAGATTCCATCGCGCGCGATCTTTTTCGCAGCCCGCCCTTGAATTCATATCGCGCACGATTAAATCGTTCGTACGATTTCAAGCCAAGGAGCTTCCCGATGACCACCCTCTACACCACCCGCGCCACTGTCGTCGGCGGCCGTGAAGGCCACGCCCGCACCGAAGACGGCCTGCTGGACGTCCAGTTGTCGATGCCCAAGTCGCTGGGCGGCAAGGAGGCCGGCACCAATCCCGAGCAGCTGTTCGCCGCCGGCTACGCCGCCTGTTTCCAGAGCGCCATGGGCCATGTCGCCCGCACCCAGAAGATCGCTCTTGCCGGCTCGACCGTGACCGGTCAGGTCAGCCTGGCCACCGCCGAGGTCGGCTTCCGCCTGGAAGTGGCGCTGGAGGTCGAGACCCAAGGCCTGTCGCAAGCCGACGCCGAGGCCCTGGTTGCGGCGGCCCACGCGGTCTGCCCCTATTCGAACGCCACGCGCGGCAACATCGACGTGGCCATCACCACCAAGGCCGCCTAACAGGGTTCCCATGAGCCAGAAGCCCGCGTCATCCGATCAGCCCGTCGAGATCCTGCGTCTCGACAACCAGCTGTGCTTCGCCCTCTACGGCGCGGCCAACCGGATGACGCGGCTCTATCGCCCTTTGCTCGACGCCCTGGGCCTGACCTATCCGCAGTATCTGGCGATGCTGGTGCTGTGGGAGGCCAGCCCCCGGACGGTCGGGGCGTTGGGCGAGGCGCTCGACCTGGATTCCAGCACCCTGACCCCGCTGCTCAAGCGGCTGGAGGCCGGGGGCCTGGTCACCCGCGACCGCGATCCGGAGGACGAGCGGCGGGTGATCGTCGCGCTGACCGACAAGGGCCGCGCCCTGCGCGATCAGGCGGTGACGATTCCCGAAAAGGTCTTCTGCGCGCTGGACATGCCGCTGGAGGCGATGGGCGTCCTGCGCGATCGCCTGAAAACGGTGGCCAGGTAGCTATTGAGCTTCTGACGCGGCCTTCTGGGCCTGACGCGCCCGGTGAGCGGCGTGGTCGGCGTCGCTGGTCTGGCGCAGGGCTCGCAGGTCCTCGCTGATCCGGAAGATGGCGACGTAGAACTCACAGAAGGCGCGCCACAGCAGCACCAGCGCGCCCGCCACCAGCAGGCCCGCGACCAGCACGGGGAAGGCCAGCAACAGCGAACCGACGCCCGGCTCCTTCAGCGCCAGGCCCACGGCGGCGCCGACGACGGAAAAGCCGAACAGGGCGACGACGCCCAGGCCCGCCCAATAGATGAAATGAATCACCGGCCCGGTGACCAGGCGATCAAACGTCAGAAGATCCCAAAGCAGCGAGCTGGACCCACGCTTGGACTTGTTGGCCGGAGGCATACGTAACCCCAAGACGGCGAAAGGCGCCTCTTTGAGGCCATCGCTATCAGCGACCGGCCCGCTCGGCAATGCCGTGCTGGCCTGGCACGCCTTTCGCCTCGATCAGCGCCAGGATGTAGGCCTCCATCAGCCGGACCAGTTCGTCCTCCAGACGCTGCGGATCGAGCGCCAGTTCGGTCTCGATGGTCGCCGCGCGCAGCAAGCCGATGACCGCGTGGGTCAAGACGAACCCGGCTTCCGGCGTCATGTCGAAATCGAACCGGGCCTTGCCGGCGATGGCGTCGAAGAACAGGCGGTGATGTCGCATCACCGCCGCGTCGCCCGCCTCGCCGGCGAAGGCGTCCAGCAGGGCCCGGCGAGTCGCCGGCGTCCCCTCGAAGGCGGTGGCCAGGGTGCGCACGATCATCCGCACCGCGCTGATCTTGGGCCCGTCGATGACGATCGCTGCGATGCGGTCGCGCGCGGTGGCCGCCTGCCTCTGGGCCAGCGCCGCCAGGATCGCCTGCTTGCCCGGAAAGTACTGGTAGAGCGTGCCGACGCTCACCCCGGCCCGCTGGGCGATATGGTTGGTCGTCAGGGCCCGGACGCCGCCGTGCTCCAAAAGTTGAAAGGCCGCCTCGAGAATCGCCTCGACCGTCGCCTCGGACCGCGGCTGGCGCGGCGTTCGCCTCGTCTTTTCAGTCACTTGCCGGATCGCTCCCGCGCTGCCTGCCCTTGCAGGCAAGGCGAGTAGGCCGCTGGGCGACGATTACATAGGCTGGGATCAGAGACGAGGGTCCGCGTGGGACCACCGCCCCGGGAGGATCGCATGAACACCGCGCTGGAGAGGGTTCGCGCCAAGGTCGCCTCGCAGAAGCAGGCCCTCCCCGCCCTGTATGGCGACGTCGACTTCGACATCACGCCCGAGCGGTTCACCGACGACCCGAAGACCAGCGTCGCCCCGCGCCTGGCCCACGCCAAGCTTGACCCCGACAAGCTGGCCCTGATCAAGGCCTACACCCTGCTGGGTGACGTCGTGGCCGACGCCTATGCGGCGCTGATGCCGAAGTACGGCTTTCGCCCGTTGATCCAGATGCTGACTACGGCCTGCGACCAGGGAATCGCCGCCGTGCCCGACGCGCCGCCGGAACTGGCCGCCTTCATCGCCGACATGGAGCGCATTCCCGCGTGGCTGGACATGGACATGGTGCGCGAGGGCCAGAAGCTGGACCGCAACGCCGCCGCCAATCTGGGTCCGTTCGCGATCCGGGGCGCGTTCATCGCCACCTTCATGAACAAGTACGCCGCCCTGCCCATGGCGCTGACCGGCACGCTGTCGAACGACACCGCCGCCCGCCGGGTCAATGAGACGGCGACCTTCTTCACCACCACCTTGCTGCCCGGATCGTTGGAGCGTCACGGCGCGGGGTTCAAGGCCGCCGCCATGGTGCGGCTGATGCACTCGATGGTGCGGTTCAACGCCCTGAAGCGCTCCAACCTATGGGACGTCGGCGTCTACGGGATCCCCATTCCGCAGGTCGACCAGATGCCCGCCGGCCTGATCCCGATCTTCCTGATGAGCTACAAGATCGTGGCCACGGGCCGCACCGTCTTCACGCCCGAGGAGCGCGCCCGCGTCGAGCTGGCCCGCTATCGCTGCTTCCTCTTGGGCCTGCCCGAGGACCTCCTGGCCGACACCCCGCAGGGCGTGGTCGACACCATGAACGCCCGCAGCGCGACCTTACGCGCCGGCTTCGACGACGCCACCTGCGGCGAGCTGGTCCGCGCCACCCTCAACGCCTACCTGCCCCCCAATGAGCGCCCCGAGAACAAGCTGTTCGACAAGGTCGAGCGCGGCTTCGCCAAGGTGTTCTTCCTGAAGAACTTCCTGAACGGCGACCGCGCCGCGGCGCGCCGGATGGGCGTCGAGATCGGCCCGCGCGACTTCATGCTGTTTGGCCTGGTGGCCCTGTTGGTGAGCAGCCAGCTGGCCGCCTACCGCCTGGCCCGCAACGTCCCCGGCGTCGCCGACCTCACCGACCGCCGCCTGGTGGCGCGGCTGAAGAAGCAGCTGGCGCGCTACGGCCATGCGGAGTTCACGAGCGACGCGGAGCAATACCGCCCGGCGCCGGGCGCGAAGACGGCGAAGGCGGCCACCTAGAAGTCCAGCTCCATCCGCGCGCCGGCGACATTGACCTTGTAGTCGCGGTCGCCGTTTCGCAGCGGCGTGGTGCCCTGGTAGTCGAGCAGGCCGTAGTTGAGATGGAAGCGGAGGTAGCCAAGCGGCTGCCAGATCAGCGCCGCCAGCCAGGCGTCTTGCTTGCCGCCGACCACGCCGCGATCGTTCAGGTCGAGATAGTCGTAACGGACATTCAGCTGCAGCGCCCCGACACCGCCGTCGCCCAGCGGCTTGGAAGGTCTGGTGCGACTAAACTGGCCGCCCCTGTAGCCCCGCGTATCGCCCGTGAGAAAGTAGCCGAGCTCGGCATATCCGCCGAAGAAGGTCGGGCGCGTCCCGGTCGTCAGTTCCGCAGCCTGCCAATAGGTCTCGGCCGCGCCGTGCCAGCGGCCGCTGACAAAAGCCGCCTCCAGGCCATAGTGAACCTCCTCCTCGACCGGCAGTACGGCCGTTCCGATCAGGCGGCTGTTGCTGGCGTGGACATAGGGGCGCTGGCGATAGCGGGTTCCCGCGTCGGTGACGCGCTTGAGGGTTCGCCAGTGGGCCGACGCGCCCAGATGCAGCTGGGTCTGGCCAAGCTTTGGCGCGTAGACCGCCCGCCCGTCCAACCCATAGCTGTTGTTCTCGTCGCCGCCTTCGGGACCATCGCTGCTGTTGGAGAGCGCGTCGATGTCGTCGGCGAACAGGCCGCCCTGTAAAACCCAAGGGCCCTTCTCATACTGGGCCGAGACGCCCAGGCGGCGCTCGAAGTTGAACGCATCGGTGAAGGCCGCACGCTCCATGAACGCGCCCACCGTGTCGCCGGTCAGTTCGTCCAGCGACTGGAACGGGTTGTGATTGCCCACGGTCACCAGCCAGGGACCGGTCCTGTACGTCACGAAGGTGTCGACCAGCTTGACGGCGTTGTCGGAAAGCTCCAGCTCCAGTTCGTAGCCGAAGCCGGCGCCGAGGTCGCCCTCGCCCCCCAGTCGGATACGCCGCATCTCGGCGCCATAGCCCAGGCCCCGATCCGCCAGACCCTTCGGCGCGTCGACCTGACCGACGTCGATCTGGATGCGCCCCTTGGCCTTGAAGCTGCGGTCACCGCTGGTGAACTGCGGCGATCCCTTCCAGGTGATCTCGGTCGGCGCCGAGGCCGGCTTGGCCGGCGGCGGCGAGGCCTTGGCGACAGTCGTGGCGACCGGCGCAGGCGGCTGGATGGCGGGGGGCGCGGCGGGCGCTGTCGTCTGCGGCGCGCTGGTCACCGCGTCGAGCCGCTGCTCCATCTTTTGAAGCTGGGCGCGCAGGGTGGCGATCTCGTTCCGAAGCGCGGCGACCTCATCGGGGCTCAGTTGATCCTGGGCCAGAGCGCCGGTGGGCGACAGACAAGCGCCGGCCGCGAGAAGCGCTACGAGAGACGTGAGCACGGGTTGCAAAAACACCACCTTCTGAGAGCGCTTCGGTCCACCTTCAATTGTCACACTTCGACGATCTTCTGCGAAAAATCGTCCGCATTCCCCCCTAAACCATGCCGACTGTTTTCAACCGCGCGCGGGGGTGGATCTCGTTCTGGCTCATCACCACGGTCTGGCCGCGGAAGCGCTCGATGATCGAGCGGACATAGGGACGCACGCCCGGGCTGGTCAGCAGCACCGGCGCCTCGCCGGCCAGGGCCGCGCGCTCGAAGCTGTCGCGCACCCCGCGGATGAAGTCCTGCAGGCGCGAGGGCGGCAGGGCCAGTTGCTTGTCGTCGCCGGGGCCGATCAGGGCCTCGGCGAAGGCCTGCTCCCAGTCGGCCGACAGGGTGATGATCGGCAGGGCGCCGTCGTCGCCGCGATTGGCCCAGCACAGCTGACGGGCGAGGCGCGCACGGACCTGCTCGACCAGCTGGGTGACCGACGCGGTGTGCGGCGCGGCCTCGCCGACGCCTTCCAGGATCTGCGGCAGGTCGCGGATCGAAACGCGCTCGCGCAGCAGCGACTGCAGCACGCGCTGCACCGTAGTGGCCGTAACGGTGCCGGGGATCAGGTCGTCGACCAGCTTCTTCTGCGTCTCGGGCAGCTCCTTCAGGAGCTTCTGCACCTCGGCGTAGGAGAGCAGGTCGGCCATGTTCTCCTTGAGGATCTCGGTCAGGTGCGTGGTCAGCACCGTGGCCGGGTCCACCACCGTGTAGCCGCGGAAGGTGGCTTCCTCGCGCAGGTCGTCGGCGATCCAGGTGGCGGGCAGGCCAAAGGCCGGCTCGCGGACGTGTTCGCCGGGCAGCTCGACCTGGCCGCCGCGCGGGTCCATGCACATCAGGCAGCCCAGGCGGACCTCGCCGGCGCCGGCCTCCATCTCCTTGATGCGGATGGCGTAGCCCTGGTTGGACAGGCGCATGTTGTCGAGGATGCGCACGGGCGGCATCACGAAGCCGTACTCGCTGGCCAGGGTCTTGCGCAGGGCGCGGATCTGGTCGGTCAGCTTGCGGCCGTCCAGGTCGTTGATCAGGGTCAGCAGGCCATAGCCCAGCTCGATCTTGACGTCGTCGATGGCCAGGGAGGCGCTGATCGGCTCCTCCTCCGGCTCGGACGGCGCGGCGGCCTCAAGATCGGCGGGGTCGAGGGCCTTGGGCTTCTTGGCGTCCTGGACGCGCTTGTAGGCCAGGGCCCCGGCGGCCAGCGCCATCGCCGCGAACGGGAAGATCGGCATGCCCGGGATCAGGGCGATGATCCCGGAAGACGCCGAGACCATGCCCAGGCCTACGGGGTTCATGGCCAGCTGGGTGGTCAGGGCCTTGTCGGCCGAGCCTTCGACGCCCGCCTTGGAGACGACCATGCCGGCGGCGATCGAGATGATCAGGGCCGGGATCTGGCTGACCAGGCCGTCGCCGATGGTCATGATGGTGTAGGTCGAGGCCGCGTCGCCGAACGGCATCTTGTGCTGGACGACGCCGATGATGATGCCGCCGATGATGTTGATGGCCGTGATGATCAGGCCGGCGATCGCATCGCCCTTCACGAACTTGCTGGCGCCGTCCATGGCCCCGAAGAACGTGCTTTCCTGCTCCAGCTCCTTGCGGCGGATCTTGGCCTCGTCCTGGGTGATCAGGCCGGTCGACAGGTCGGCGTCGATCGCCATCTGCTTGCCGGGCATGGCGTCCAGGGTGAAGCGGGCCGCCACTTCGGCGATCCGGCCCGAACCCTTGGTCACGACCATGAAGTTCACGACGATCAGGATGATGAAGACGATCACCCCGATGACGAAGTTGCCCTGCATCATCAGGTGACCGAAGGCCTCGATCACCGCGCCGGCCCCGCCGGTGCCTTCGTGGCCATGGCTCAGGATCAGGCGGGTCGAGGCGATGTTGAGGCCCAGGCGATACAGGGTCGCGACCAGCAGCACCGTCGGGAACGAGGTGAATTCCAGCGGTCGCTTGATCAGGATCGCCGTCATCAGGATCAGCACCGATCCCGTCAGCGAAATGGCCAGCAGCACGTCCAGCAGCGGCGCCGGAACCGGGATGATCAGCAGCACGATGATGCCGACCACGCCCAGGGCCAGGCCCATCTCGCCGCGCATCAGCCCGTCGAGCAGCGACTTGGCGCTGGGCATAGAGCTGGCGTTCGGGGCGGCGGCGTCGGCCATTCGGAACCTTGAACCGGAGATGGGAAGCTAGGCTTTCGCTTGGAGCGATTTGCGGCCCGCCGCCATCTTGTTAACCAAATTTTTCGCGGCGCGGCGCCGGACCGATGGTCGCGGCGGCGGCCAGATCGGCCCGGAGCTTTGCGTCGTCCTCGCCCTTCGACAGGCTCAGGGTGAGGACGAATGAAGCGCCGGGCCAGGCATAGAAAACCTCACCCTGAGCTTGTCGAAGGGCGAGGTTTTCGGTCCCGCCACCTCGACGCCCTGGTCTTAAGCCGCCGCGCCGACCCCGCCCTGCGGCGGAGGCACCTGCACGCCGGCGTCGGAGTATTCCTTCAGCTTGTTGCGCAGGGTGCGGATCGAGATGCCCAGGATGTTGGCCGCATGGGTGCGGTTGCCCAGGCAGTGCTCCAGGGTGTCGATGATCAGCTGCTGCTCGACCTCGGCGACGGTCGAGCCGACGAAGGCGCGCGAGGCGGCGTCGGCGGCCATCTGGGCGCCGCGGGCCACCGCGACGTCCGGCGCCGGGGCCATCGGCTGGCCGTCGGGCAGACGGATGGCGAACTCCTCGATCTCCGGGCCCGCCGACAGCAGCACCGCCCGGTGCATGGCGTTTTCCAGCTCGCGGACGTTGCCCGGCCAGCGGTGAGCGATCAGGCGGCGCTTGGCCTCGGCCGAGATCGGCTTTTCCTCGATGCCGTTAGCGGCCGAGTACTTCTTCACGAAGAACTCGCACAGGCTGATCACGTCGGCCGGACGCTCGCGCAGCGGCGGCAGGCGCAGGTTCACGACGTTCAGACGGTAGAGCAGGTCTTCCCGGAAGGTCCCGTCCTTCACCGCCTGGGCCAGGTCGCGGTTGCTGGTGGCCAGGATGCGGATATTGACCTTGACCGGCTTGGAGCCGCCCACGCGGTCGATCTCGCGCTCCTGGATGGCGCGCAGCAGCTTGGCTTGCAGGCGCACGTCCATTTCGCTGATTTCGTCCAGCAGCAGGGTGCCGCCGTCGGCCTCCTCGAACTTGCCGATGCGGCGGGCCATGGCCCCGGTGAAGGCGCCCTTCTCGTGGCCGAACAGCTCGCTTTCCAGCAGGTTCTCGGGGATGGCGGCGCAGTTGACGCTGATGAACGGCGCCTTGGCCCGGCGCGACTTGCCGTGGACGTAGCGGGCCATGACCTCCTTACCCGAGCCGCTCTCCCCGGTGATCAGGATCGAGGCTTCGGAGGGGGCGACCTGGTCGGCCAGCTTGATGACCTGCTCCATGGCCGGGTCGCGGACGACCATCGGCTTTTCGTCGTCGGTGACGGCGGCCAGGACGGCGGCGATCAGCTCGGCGTCCGGCGGCAGCGGGATGAACTCCTTGGCCCCGGCCTTGATGGCGTTGGCCGCGCGCATCGGATCGGCGTCGACGCCGCAGGCCACCACCGGCACCCGCATCCGCTCGGCTTCGTTGGCGGCGATCAGACCGGCGATGTCGAGCACATAGTCGACCATCAGAAGGTCAGCGCCCTGCCCCGCCCGCAGCGCGTTGGTCGCCTGCTCCGTCGTTTCGACGTGCGAGACCTTCGCGCCCGCGTTCATCGCCATCTTCACGGCGACCGAGAGCTGCCCGTTCAGTTTTCCAACGACCAGAAGCCGCATCTCTTACTCTCCCTCTCGAACGACCACCGGGCCTTAGCCCTGGTCGCCGTCCTTGATGATTTCCGTCATGGTCACGCCCAGGCGCTCGTCGACGACGACGACCTCGCCCCGGGCGACCAGGCGGTTATTGACGTAGATGTCGATCGCCTCGCCGACCTTGCGGTCCAGCTCCAGGATCGAGCCCTGGCCCAGCTGCAGCAGCTGCGCCACGGACATGTTGGCGCGGCCCAGCACGGCCGAGATATTGACCGGAACGTCGAAGACCGGCGCCAGGTCCGCAGCGGTCTTGTCGCTGAGTTCGATCGGAGCCTCGGAGGCCAGCATGGCCCCTCCGAATTCGTCGAGCGTGAGATTGTCTTCGGCCATCGTTCGTCAGCCTTCCTAGGTAAACAGGGGTTCGGCGTGGAGGCCTTCAGCGGCGATCGCCGCCTCCAGCGCCTCGGCGACGCGCTGGGCGGCGCCGTCCGGGTCGAAGGCCGCGCGGCCGTCGCCCCAGTCGAAAGTGAAGGCCGCCGGGGCCATGGCGCCGTCGGCGCGCGCCACGATCTGGCCCTGGAAGCCGATCTGCGCAGCGACGTTCTCCAGCGCCTGCTGGGTGCGCTCCTCAAGCTCGGGCGACACCCGAACGAAGATGCGGGGCTGAGCCTCGACCTCGCGGGCCAGAGCCTCCAGCGCTGCGGTGACCGGCGCCTCGGGGAAATGGGTCAGGGCCGCGTCGGCGATCTTGCGACCGCAGGCCAGGGCCAGCATCGCCGAGCCCTCGCGGTGCTCGTGCGCGACATGGGCCAGGGTGCCGAACGCCTGCTGCACCGCGTGCGCCACCTCGGCCAGGGCCTGGGCGGCCTCCTGCTCGGTGCGGACCAGGGCCGAACGCTCGCCTTCCGCATAAGCCTGCGCCTTGGCGGCCTCGACCTCTTCGGGCGTGAAGCTCTTCTTCACGCGCGGCGCGGTGTAGGCCACGCCGCCGTGGTCGTCGAAGACGGTGTCGAAGGCGAACTTGCGGTGAGGGATATCGGTCATCGCATGCCCCTCAGTAGATCAGTTCGTCGTCGGCGCCGGAGCCGGCCAGCATGATCTCGCCCTTGGCGGCGAGATCCTTGGCCACCTGCACCATGCCCACCTGGGCGGCGTCGACGTCCTTGAGGCGCACGGGACCCATGCTGTCCATGTCCTCGCGCATGATCTTGGCCGCGCGCTCGGACATGTTGGAGAAGAACAGGTCGCGCAGCTTGTCCGAGGCGCCCTTCAGGGCCAGGGCCAGCTGCTCCTTCGGCGTGCCGCGCAGCAGGGTCTGGATGCCGCCCGGGTCCAGCTTCGAGAGGTCCTCGAACACGAACATCAGCGCGCGGATGCGCTCGGCGGCTTCGCGGTTGCGTTCTTCCAGGGCGGCGATGAAGCGGGCTTCGGTCTGGCGGTCGAAATTGTTGAAGATCTCGGCCATCATCTCGTGGCTGTCGCGCTTGGACGTGCGCGCCAGGTTCGACATGAATTCGGTGCGCAGGGTCATCTCGATCTTGTCGAGAATCTCGCGCTGCACCGGCTCCATCCGCAGCATGCGGGTGACGCATTCCAGGGCGAAGTCTTCCGGCAGGCAGGCCAGCACGCGGGCGGCGTGGTCGCTCTTCACCTTCGACAGCACGACGGCGACGGTCTGGGGGTATTCGTTCTTCAGATAGTTGGCGAGCACGGCCTCGTTCACGTTGCCCAGCTTGTCCCACATGGTGCGACCCGCGGGACCGCGGATCTCTTCCATGAGGGCGTCGACCTTGTCCTGCGGCATGAACGAGGCCAGCAGGCGCTGGGTCTGCTCGTAGGAGCCCATGATCGCGCCGGTCGAGCTCATGCCCGACACGAACTCGACCAGCAGATCTTCCACGACCGAGGCCGACACCGTGCCCAGACCCGCCATGGCCTGGGAGACTTCCTTGATTTCTTCGTCGTCCAGGGCTTCCCAGATACGCGTGTGATCCTCGCCCAAGGCGAGCAGAACGATCGCGGCCTTCTCAGGCCCCGACAGGTTCTTCACGTCGTTGACGGCGAGCTTCATAGCCATCAGGTCGACTCGTGCAGCCAGTTACGCAGGATCGCGACGGACTCGTCGGGATGCTTCTCGACGAACTCGGACACGCGCTTGATCGACGAGGCCTTCACCTGACCCTCGATCTTGGCGATGTCGATACGCTGGTCGATGTCGCTGACCGGCGGGCCAGCGAGCGCGATCGGTTCACCGGACTGATCGACCACCACCTGCTGCTGGGTGCCGTCCGCCAGCGTCACCAGCCGCGTGACGGGCGGACCGCCCGAAGGACCGGCCAGAGCGATCTGGCCCGGGGCCGGCGCCGACAGGTTCTTGATGAACGGACGGACCGCGAACAGCAGGATCAGCAGGGCCACGACCGCCAGCACGCCCAGTTCGGCGGCGCGCATGATGTCGTTCTTGTCGAAGCCCGCCAGCAGGCCCTGCTCTTCCAGGCCCTGGTCCTCGGGCTGCGGGAACTTGATGTTGGTGACCCGGACCTGGTCGCCGCGCTCGGCGTCGAAACCGACGGCGGTCTTCACCAGCTCCTCGATCTGCTGGATCTCCTGGGCGGTGCGCGGGGTGTAGGCGCCGGGCTTGCCGTCCGCGGCCATCGGGGCCGAGACGCCGTCGATGGCGACCGCGACGGCGATCTTCTTGATCGTGCCCGGCTCCTGGACGGTGGTCGTCACCGACTTGGAGATCTCGTAGTTGGTGACGGCGTCGTTCTGACCCGTGCGCGAACCCAGCTGCTGGAACCCGTTGGCGCCCTGACCGCCGGGAACATTGGCCGCAGCGGTGACGCCGGCGTTGTCGTCGTTCTTGTTTTCCTGGCTGGACGCCTCGGTCGTGCTCTCCGAACGGATCACCTGACCGTCGGGATCGAAGCGCTCTTCCTGGGTGGTCACGCGGTTCAGGTCCAGCTCGGCGGTGACGTTCACGCGCGCCTTGCCCGGGCCCAGCACGCCCTCGATCATGTCCTTGACGGTCTTGGCGATGCGGGCCTCGACCTCGGACTTGCGGTCCTGGGCCATCTTGCCGGCCAGGCTCTCGTCGCTGGGCGCCGACAGGGTCTTGCCGTGCTGGTCGATGACCGCGACCTTCTCGGCCTTCATGTTCGGCACCGACGACGAGACCAGGTTCTGGATGGCGCGGACCATGTCCGACGAGGGCTCGCGCGAGCCGACGCCGATGGTCACGGCGGCCGAGGGCTGCTCGGCGTCCTCCTCGAACAGCTGACGCTTGGGCAGCACCAGGTGTACGCGGACGCTGTTGACGCCCTGCATCGCCTTGATCGTGCGCTCCAGCTCGCCCTGCAGGGCGCGCTGGCGGTTCAGCTGCTGGACGAAGTCGGTCTGGCCGAGCGCATTGTTGGTGTCGAAGATTTCGTAGCCGATGGAGCCGGAGCTCACGAGCCCCTTGCCGGCCACCATCAGGCGGGCGCTGGCGACCTTGTCGCGCGGCACCATGATCGTGGAGCCGTCGCCCTTGGTTTCATACTTGATGCCGGCCTGATCCAGCGCCTGGGTGACTTCCGAGGCTTCCTTCAGGTCCAGGTTGGAATAGAGCAGCTCACTGGGCTCCTTGCCCATGAACATGACCAGGGCCACGAGCACGGCGACGACACCCGCGCCGACACCCAGCATCGCGGCGAGACGCCCGACGCCGAACTGCCTGATTGAACCCAGAAAGCTTTCCACGAAGCCCCATCCCCTGCGTCAACAATCCCCGAGGGGAAGCCCGCCGAACGCATACGAAGCGCTCGCCGGTAGGCAGGATTTACCCAGTACAAGGTAAACGAGGCGTTTATATCTGCCGATCGTCAGGCTTTCCGGCGGCGCCAAAACGTCGCGGCCGCGCCCTTGCAGGCGCGGCCGCTGAACGTCATCAAACCCTTGTGGCGCAAGGCCCGTGGGGTTTTCGAGGCCAGGAAGGGCGGTCACATCAACTCACCCTACCCACCTTAACGGTACTGCTGGATCCGGGTGGTCCGCAGGCCCGCCAGGCCGTGCCGATCAATCGACTGCTGCCAGCTGAGGAACTCGTCGTTCGTCAGCTTGTAACGATCGCACGCCTCGTCGAGCGAGAGCAGACCCCCGCGAACGGCGGCCACGACCTCGGCCTTCCGACGGATAACCCAACGCTGGGTCTCCGCGGGCGGCAAATCCGCCAGAGTGAGAGGCGCACCGGTCGGACCGATGACGTACTTTTCACCCCGGCTGTTGGTGCGCTGCTGCTGCAACATGGCTTTACGCCTTTCCCACAACCATCACTGTTGAAGGCCACTATAGGCGCCGCCTAATAACAGCGGCTTAATTCCAATAGTAAAGAAAGGCCTAAACAAGATGGCTCCTTAGCAGTCCGTAGTGTCTCAGTGTGAAACACAAGAATTAAAGAATGTTAAGCCCTATGATTAGCGCTTAATATTCAAGAGTTCCTCAAGCATCTGGTCAGCGGTCGTGATGATCTTCGACGAAGCCGAGTAGGCGCGCTGAGTAGTGATCAGTCCGGTGAACTCCTGCGACAGGTCAACGGTCGAGGCTTCCAGGGTCGAAGGCGCCAGAGCGCCGGCGCCGCCTTGCGACGGAGCCTTCAGGCTGTAGGTGCCGCTCTCATTGGTGACGCGATAAGCATTGCCGTTCACGCCCTTCAGACCGTTGGGGTTCGAGAAGGTGGCGATGGCGACCTGGGCGATGCGGCGGGTGACGCCGTTATCGAAGATGGCCGAGACGTAGCCGCCCTCGTCGATCTCGATATTGGTCAGGTTGCCGAAGGCCGTGCCGTTGGTGTTCACCGACTGGACCACCGACTGGCTGTTGTACTGGGTCAGGCCGCCGGCGGCGCTGGCCAGGTCGATCTGGACTTCCTGCTCGTCGATGCCCAGGGCGTCGGCCCAGGTCGGCGGCGCGGGCGGCTGCACGGCCGGCGGCGTGACCGCCGGGGCGATATAGCCGGAGCTCTTGATCGTGATCGCCGTCGGGCTGGTGCTGCCGAACAGGCCGCCCGTGTTCTTGAGCTTGCCGTCGGTGGTGAACTCGATGATGCCCGTGCTGATCTGGCCGTTGCCGTTGTTGGCCAGGTCACCGGGCTTGGCGCGCAGTTCGGCGTACCACTGGTTCGGACCGGGGCCCTTCAGCATGGACAGGGTCACCGTGCGCTGACCGCCCTTGGAGTCCGACAGCGGGATCTGGACTTCGAAGTCCGGCTTCACGCCCTTGCTGTTGTCCTTGGCGTAGTCCGACATCGACCAGGTGGACGGGTCGTAGAGCTTGCCCGCGACGACTTCGGCGTCGTCGGCGCCGGAGGCGTTGACGATGCCCAGATCGGCCAGGTTCACCGTGGTGCCTGCGGCGTTGATGCGGGTGGTGGTCATCGAGCCGGTGACCGGACTGGCGCCCTTGTAGTCGATCGTCGAGCTGACCAACTCGTTGGTGGCGGCGTCATAGGCCACCTTGCCGGTGGCGACGATCACGCCGTTTTCCTTGATGTCGACCAGGTACTCGTTGTTGCCCGAGACCGGATTGGCGATGCCGGTGGAGCTGTAGACCACGTCGTAGTTGTGCGAATTGGTCGCGGAGTCGACGACGTTGGTCTTCGACGGCGAGCCGGCCGTGCCGACCTTGTACGAGACCGCCGCCGCCACCGGCTGCTCCGAGCGCAGGTTGGCGTTGACGCCGACGCGGGTGGTCTTCTCGGCGGTGCCGCCGACGCTGCCGACGTTGATCGAGGCCAGCTGCATCAGGTCCGACGGATCGGGGGTGATCAGGCCGCTGACCGGGTCGGCCAGCCAGCCTTGCAGATAGAGACCCGCGTCGTTGCGCAGATAGCCGAGGCTGTCGAGCTGGAAGGAGCCGGCCCGGGTGAACGACCGCGTATCGGTCGCCGTCAGGTTCTCCGGCTTTTCCGTGGTGACGAAGAAGCCCGAGCCCGAGATCGAGATGTCCAGGTTCGAGGTCGTCGACTGGGTCAGGCCCTGCTGGCTGATGAACTGGTGCGTCTGGGCCTTCACGCCGCCGGCGCTGTAGGTCTGGTTCTTGTTGCCGGACGTGACCAGCGTCGAGAAGTTCGAGGTCGAACGCTTGAAGCCGACGGTGTTGACGTTGGCGATGTTGTCCGAGATCGCGGCCAGGGCCGACGAGTTGGCGACCAGACCGGAAACGCCGGCGAGCATGGCGCTGTTGATGCTCATGACTGAATTCCTACAAAAAAGGGGGACGAGGGTTCAGCGCTGTTTGCGTTTGGATCCGCAGGAAGACCGTCTTCCGGGGACCGCGTCGGCGTCATTCTGACGCCCGGTCGATGGGGGATCAGGCCGCCTCGGCCTGGTTGAGTGCTCTAGGCGGCGGCCGCCTTGATGCCGACGACGTTGTCGACGGGGATGGTCTTGCCATCGACGACGACCATCGGCTGACCGGTGGCGTTGTCGACGGCGGTCACGACGCCCTCGGTGCGACCCTTGATGTTGGTCGCCTTGATTTCCTTGCCGTCGCCGGTCTTGGCCGTCACGACGATGCCGTAGACGCCGCCGTCGGGCAGCTGGGCGCCGCTGTCGTCCTTGCCGTCCCAGGTGATGATGTGGTCGCCGCTCTTCTGGTCTTCCGGTGTCAGGGTGCGGACCACCTTGCCGGCAGGGTTCTTGATCTCGACCTTCAGGGACGCCGAAGCGCTGGGCTGGGTCCAGGAGAAGGTCGCCTTGCCGTTCTTCAGGGTCGAGGTGTCGCTGATCGCCGAAACCTGCTTGCCGATCATCGCGACGCCCTCGGAGAGGCCCGTGCCGGTGTTCATGCCCACCAGAGCGGCCAAGAGGTCGTTGGTGACCAGTTGCTGCTCCACGCCGGTCATCTGCGTGATCTGCTGGGTCATCTGGGTGGTGTCGGTCGGCGACAGAGGGTCCTGGTTCTTCAACTGCGTGGTCAGCAGCTGCAGGAAGGTCTCCTTGTTGGTCGCCAGCGACGTGCGCGAGTTGTTGATCTTGTCGAGGACCGACGCGGTGTTTTGTGACGAGACGGCGGTGGCCATGTCGGTATCTCCTAGATCCGGATGTCCAGACCGCTGTCGGCGACCGTCTTCAGGCCGGGCAGCAGTTCGGGGGTGATGGTGATGTCTTCCTCGCCGGTCAGGGCGGCCTGGAAGGCGCGGCCCGAGAAGGCGCGCTGTCCCTGGTCGCCCCAGCCCTCGAAGGCGAAGAACGGGTTCTGGCTCTGGCCGCCCTGGCTGGAGACGTCGAAGCTGAGCGCGTTGTCGGCGACGTTGAAGCCGGCGTCGGCCAGGGCCTGACGCAGTTCATTGGCCTTGCCGCGCAGCTCCTGGGCGGCGTGGACGGTGTCGAAGCGCATCGACGCGGTCAGGACGCCGTCGCGGCCGATCTCGATCCGCACGTCGACCTTGCCCAGGCCGTCGGGCGTCAGGGCCACGTCGAAGCGGGTGGTCTTGGCGTCGGCCTTCTTGATGATCTCGGCTGACAGCGCCGCAACGGTTTCGGGCGAGCTGCGCACCGGCGCCGGCGCGGCGGCGGGCGCGTTGGCGCTGGCGACAGGGGTCGGGGCCAGGGGCGTCGGCGTCGCGGACGGCGAGGCCTCGGTGGTCGCCGCGCCGGCGACCGAAGTCTCCAGTGTCACGGCGGCGCCGGCGGCGGTCTCAGAACCCTTGGCGTTCGTATTGGTGTCGCCGTTGGCGTTGGCGTTGGCGTCGCCGCTCGAGGCGCCTGAGGCGACGGCGGCCACGGCTTGCGGGGTCTCGGCGGCTTCGGCGGCCACGACGGCGGGGGCCGCGACCGGCGCGCTCTGGGCCTTGGTCGCTTCGGCCGGCTTGGCCGCGACCGGTGCGATATCCGCCGTCACGGCGGGCGAGACCTCAGCAGCGTCGACAGCGGCGGCCATCGCCGCCGGGGCGACCTCTTGCGCGATGGGAACCTCAACCGGCGCGGCCGCCGGGGCGATCGGCGCTTCAACCACCGAAGCCGAGAGGCTGGCCACCTGCGGGGCGGTCGCGGCGGTCGCGGCGGCGGCCGACGGCGCGGCCTTCGCGGCTTGGGACGGGGTGGTCGGCGTCTGCGGCGTGGCCTCGGTGTCGACCACCGCCGGCTCCTCGCCGGCCAGGGCCGTCAGGGCCTCGAGCCCGGCGGCGTCCAGCGCCTGTCCTTCGGCGGTCGCGACCGGGGCCTGGGACGGCGCCTGCGGCGAGGCCGCAACGGCGGTCTCAAGCGCCGGATCGGCGGCGGCCTGCGGGGTGGCGACCGGCGCGACCTCGACCGTCTCGACGGCGGCGGGCAAGGCCGCGACGGCGTTGGCCGAGACGGTCGCAACCGCCGGGGCCGCCTCTTCAGTCACTTCGGCGGGGACCGGGGTCGTGGGCTCGACGGTCATGGCGGCGATCAGCGTCGCGGCGGCCTGAGCGGCGGCGGCGGTCGTATCCGCCTCGGCCGAAGCCTCCCCGCCCGTCTCGGCGTCGGCCGTCTCCTCGCCGGCCGCCTTGTCGGCGGTCCGTTCGCTCGGGGCCTTGGCGTCGCGGGCGTCTTCGACCGCATCGCCGCTGTCGGCTCGGGCCTCGTCGTCGCGGTCAACCGCCTTGGTTTCGGTCCGGGCGGGCTTTTCGACGGCCTTCGCGTCCCGATCCGCATCCCGATCGTCGGCCTTGGTCTCGGCGCGTTGGGGCGTCGGACGCGGGGACGGCGTGTCGTCGGAACGGCCGGCGATGGCCAGCAGGGCGTCGAAGCCCTCGGCGGACGCCTTGACGCCGCCGGCCGGGGTCGGCGCGGCGGGAAGAGCGGCGGTGGGTGCGGCGATCGCGGTCATGCGCAGTCGTTGCTCGGTTGGCGGCGCTCCATGACGGACACGCCTTCGTCGCCTCCCTCAGCAACGGTCGGGCCAACTCGGAAAACACGACCTAAGCCTCTGTTATAAATGACTTTAATGGCTTGTTTACGAAGAAAAATCGCACCGGGTGCGGCGCTTTTTGCCGAGCTCGGGCGGCCTTCAGGGACGGGAGTTGCCGCGTCGCCGAGCCGCGCCCCGGCTTGGCGCCGTCCTTGCGGAAGACCTCTCGTCGAATTTCCGGCAGCCGGAACACATCGCCATGAATTTCAATGGCTTGGCACATCATCGGGGATCATGCCCCACCGCGACCCGGCAAGTTTCGCCGGGCAACGGCGCATCATGCGTTGCGCGGTTTGCCGAGCCGAAGGAGGCCTGATCCATGTCGCTCAATGCGATCATGAGCACGGCGACGTCCGGCATGAACGCCGCGCAGACGGGTCTGCGCGTCACGTCGGACAACATCGCCAACGTCAACACCACCGGCTATGTCCGCAAGACGGTCAGCCAGTCCAACCTGCTGTCCAACGGCATGGGCGTGGGCGTCAATATCGACGCCATCAAGCGCGCCACCGACGCCTTCCTGCAGTCAGCCAGCCTGAACGCCGCCTCGGAAAGCGGCCGCGCCTCGATCGTCGCCAGCACGCTCAACAGCGCCCAGCAGCTGTTCGGCGACCCCAGCGGCGAGACCAGCTTCTTCACCGTGCTGGACGACGTCTACGCCGCGTTCTCCTCGGCGCAGGACGACCCCTCCTCCAGCCTGCTGCGCACCCAGGCGCTGACCCGGCTGGACGACTTCCTCAGCGGGTCCAGCCGCATCACCGCCTCGTTGTCGAAGCTGGGCAAGGACGCCGATACGCGGATCGCCGCCGACGTCGGGCGGGTCAATGACCTGCTCAGCCAGATCGACGCCCTCAACACCGACATCACGCGGGCCAAGGTCGCGGGCGCGGACGCCACGGGCGCCGAGAACGTCCAGAGCAGCCTGGTTGATGAGCTCTCCAAGCTGATGAACGTGCAGATCTCGCCCCGCACCCTGGGCGGGATCGTGGTGCGGTCCACCGAGGGTCTGAACCTGGCGGGCGACGGCGCGGCCAAGGTCACCTACCAGACCTCGGCCACCGCGACAGGGTTCCTGACGGTGCAGCTCGCCAACGGCTCGGACTATCCGGTCCCGCTGAACATCTCGAGCGGCGAAATCCGCGGCCTGATGGACGTGCGCAACATCGACCTGGTCAACCTCTCCGACCAGCTGGGCGAGTTCACCTCGCGCGCGACCGAGGAGATCAACCGCGCCGCCAACGCCGCCTCGTCGGTGCCCGCCCCCACCAGCCTGACGGGCCGCAACACCGGTCTGGACGCCCAGGCGGCCCTGACCGGCTTCACCGGCAAGACCACGATCGCCCTGACCAACGCCAGCGGCGTGATCCAGCGCCGGATCGACATCGATTTCGACGCCGGCACGATGACCGTGAACGGCGCGGCCGGCCCGGCCTTCACCCCGGCCAACTTCCTGGCCCAGCTCAACACCGCCCTGGGCGGCCAGGGCGCGGCGGGTTTCTCGAACGGCGCCCTGAGCATCAACGGCGTGGGCGGCCTGGGCGTGGCCATCGCCGACGACGCTACGACCCCGTCCAGCAAGACCGGCAAGGGTTTCAGCCACTATTTCGGCCTCAACGACATCGTCCGCACCAGCGGCTACTCGCCGTACGAGACGGGCCTGACGTCGTCGGACCTGCACGGCTTCACCACCGGCCAGATGACGATCCGCCTGACCGACGTCGAGGGCGGTCGGATCCGGGACATCCCCTTCACCCCGCCCGTGGGCGGGACCATGCAGAACATGATCGACGCGCTGAACTCCCGCGCCTCGGGGGTCGGCCTCTATGGCCAGTTCTCCATGAACGCCAAGGGCCAGGTCAGCTTCACGTCGAACACCAACACGCCGGTGACGATGTCGATCGTCGCCGACAGCACCGAGCGCGGCGCCGGCGGTCCGTCGGCCAGCCAGCTGTTCGGCATCGGTCCCGCCGAACGCAGCACGCGCGGCGAGAAGTTCTTCCTCAACACGGCGATGGACCAGAACCCCAAGCTCCTGCCCTTCGCCAAGCTGGACCTGACCCAGGCCGTGGGCGGCAATGCGGCCCTGGCGATCGGCGACGGTCGCGGCGCCCTGGCCCTGGCCAACGCCGGCGAGAGCACCGCGACGTTCGGCGTCGCCGGAAGCGCCGCCTCGGTGACCATGACCGTCTCGCGCTACGCCGCCGACTTCGGGGGCTCCATCGCCCGCAAGGCCGCCACCGCCGAAAGCCGCAAGGACGCCGCCGCCGCGGTGTCCAGCGAAGTCGACAGCCAGCGTCAGTCCGAAGAGGGCGTGAACCTGGACGAAGAACTGATCAACCTGACCACCTACCAGCAAGCCTTCAACGCCTCGGCCCGCCTGATCCAGGCGACCAAGGACATGTTCGACGTGCTCACCGGAATCCTGGGGTAAGCCATGACCCGCGTCTCGACCGTCCAGAATTACAACGTCATGACGTCCAACCTTATGAAGGCGCAGATCCGCCAGAATGAGGTGGGCGGACAGGTGGCCAGCCAGAAGGTCGCCACCGACCTGCGCGGCTACGCCAAGAACGCCGAGGTGCTGACCGCCATGCGCAGCGCCCAGACCAAGATCAACGGCCTGCTGGACCAGACCAAGCTGGTCACCAATCGGCTGGAGATGCAGAACACCGGCATCGGACGGGTCGCCGACGGCACCAAGGATGCGCGCGAAGCCATCGCCAACGCGATGGCCGCAGGCAACGCCACCACCTTGATGCAGCAGCTGCAGGCGGCGTTCAGCGAGGTGGTGCAAGGCGTCAACACCAAGTCCAACGGGCTCTATGTGTTCTCCGGCGCCCAGACCCAGACCGCGACCACCACCGCCGCCACCATGGCCGACCTGACGGCGGCCCCGTCGACGGCCTCGCTGTTCCAGAACGACCAGTACATCACCACCAACCGGGTGGACGAACAGACCAACGCCAAGACCGGCGTGCTGGGCGACGCCCTGGGCACGGCCACCTTCGACGCCTTCAAGCAGGTGCAGGCCTATATCGACGCCAACGGCCCCTTCACCGGCAATCTCAACGACACCCAGGTCAATTTCCTGAAGGGCATGCTGTCCACCTTCGACAGCGCCTACAAGTCGGTGGTCGACATCCAGGGCAAGAACGGCGTCAACCAGAAGCGCTTCGAGGCCGCCGAGATCGACCTGTCCAACCAGGCCGACACCCTGACCACCATGGTCGGCGGCATCGTCGACGTGGACATGGCCGAGGCGGTCACACGCCTGGAGGCCGCCAAGCTGGCGGTGCAGGCCTCGGCCCAGGTGTTCAGCAGCCTGCAGGCCTCGTCGCTGCTGAATGTCCTGAAGTAAGGCCGCATAGCCCTCGCCTCGCAAAATCCGGGTCAAGCCGCTATATGGCCGCGATGGACTTGGCTTCGATCGACACGCCCCCCGCCCCCGACTCCGACACGCTGATCGCGCGCGCGGTCGAGCAGGCGCGCGCCGCCGTCGGCCTGGCGGAGGGAACACGGATCGTCGCGGCGATGTCGGGCGGGGTGGACTCGACCGTGACCGCCGCCCTGCTGGCCCGCGCCGGCTACGATGTGGTGGGCGTGACCCTGCAGCTCTACGACCATGGTGCGGCGATCTCGCGCAAGGGCGCCTGCTGCGCGGGTCAGGACATCCTGGACGCCCGCATGGCCGCCGAGCGCATCGGCATCCCGCACTATGTGCTGGACTATGAGAGCCGCTTCCGCGAGCAGGTCATCGAGGACTTCGCCGACGCCTATCTGCGCGGCGAGACGCCGATCCCGTGCGTGCGCTGCAACCAGACGGTCAAGTTCCGCGACCTGCTGGACGTGGCCCGCGACCTGGGCGCCGAGGCGATGGCCACCGGCCACTACGTCCAGCGCGCCATGCCCGGAAACGGCGGCAACCGGCCAGAGCTGCGCCGCGCGGCCGATCCGGCCAAGGACCAGAGCTATTTCCTGTTCGCCACCACGCGCGAACAGCTGGACTTCCTGCGCTTCCCGCTGGGCGGCATGGACAAGCCGACCGTGCGCGCCGTCGCCGCCGGTCTTGGCCTGTCGATCGCCGACAAGCCCGACAGCCAGGACATCTGCTTCGTGCCCGAGGGCAAGTACACCACCGTCATCGACCGCATCCGCCCGCAGGGCGCGGAGGCCGGCGACGTGGTGCATCTGGACGGCCGGGTGCTGGGCCGCCACGAAGGCGTGACCCGCTACACCATCGGCCAGCGCCGGGGCCTGAACATCGCCGTCGGCGACCCGCTGTTCGTGGTCAAGATCAACGCCGACAAGCGCCAGGTGATCGTCGGCCCGCGCGAGGCGCTGCTGACCGCGTCCCTGACCTTGAAGGAAGGAAGCTGGCTGGGCGCTCAGGACAGTCTGGAGGCCGCCGCCGAGGATGGACAGCGGGTGCTGGCCCGCGTGCGCTCGACCCGCGAACCGGTGCCCGGCCGCCTGGCCATGATCGACGGCGCGCTTTCGGTGGTGTTCGACGGCGCCGAGGAAGGCGTCGCGCCGGGCCAGGCCTGCGTGCTCTATGACCCGGCCGATCCGGATAGGGTGCTGGGCGGCGGTTTCATCGCCGGCACGACCCGGCAGATGGACCTCAACGCCGCCTGATCGGCGTCGGCCTCAGCCGGCCTCGCGGCAGAAGTCCCCATCCCAGACGTCAGGACCCGCGCCCCGTCCACGCCGACGGCGCGCGGCCGAGACGGCTTCGCCGTTGAGATAGCCCGGCACCGCCTCGGCCGGCATCGGCCGGGCGAAGTGGTAGCCCTGCATGACCGTGGCGCCGAGCGCGGCCACCCGGTCGCGCTGGGCCTCGGTCTCGACGCCCTCGACCACGCACTCCATGCGCAGGTTGCGGCCCAGTTGCAGCACCGTGCGGACGATGTCCTCGCTGGTGGGATTGTGCTCGATGTCCGACACGAAGCTGGCGTCGATCTTCAGCTTGTCCAGCGGCAGCAGGCGCAGGTGGCTCAGGCTGGAATGGCCCGTGCCGAAGTCGTCCAGCGCCGTGCGCACGCCCAGCTCATGGAAGGCCGCCAGGGCGTCGCGGGCCTGATCGAAGTCGCAGACGATGGCCGTCTCGGTGATCTCGAAATCGATGCGGTGGGGCGCGATGCAGCTCTCCGACACGATCGCCAGCAGCCGGCGGACGTTCTCCATCGAGGCGATGTCGCGGGCCGACAGGTTGATCGACACCCGCACGTCCATCGGCCAGGCGCGCATCTCGCGCAGCGCCTTGGCGACCAGCAGGCGGGTGATCTCGACGATCTGGCCCGAGCGTTCGGCCGCGCCGATGAAGACATCGGGACGGATCGGTCCGATCTCGGGGCTGGTCCAGCGGGCCAGCGCCTCCAGGGCGATGGTGCGCTGGCTGACGATGTCCACCAGGGGCTGGAAGTGGACGCTCATCTCCTGCTCGAGATCGGCGCTTCGCAAAGCCTGCTCGACCACCGCCATGTCTCGGATCGCAGCCTCGTGGCGCTCGTCGAACACCACCGCCGCGCCCTTGCCGTTCTGCTTGGCGTGGTACAGCGCGTAGTCGGCGCGCTCGAACAGCTGCTCGCTGGTGTCGGCGCCGGACGGGAACGGACAGAAGCCGATCGAGGCGCCGACCTGGGCGCGCACGCCGCGCAGATCGTAGGTGGCCTGTAGCGAAGCGCAGAGCTCGCGGCCCAGCACCCGCAGGGCGTCCGGCTCCAGCGCCGCGTCGATGATCAGGCCAAATTCGTCGCCGCCCAGACGCGCGGCCAGGATCGGCGCGCCTTCGAACACCTTCAGGCGCCGACCGACCTCGATCAGCAGGCGATCGCCGGTGGCGTGGCCGAAGGCGTCGTTGATCGGCTTGAAGTCGTCCAGGTCGATGACCCCGGCCACGAAGCCCTGGCCGCTCTGGCGGGCGGCCTCGACGCGCGCGTCCAGCTCGGCGAAGTAGCGGCGGCGATTGGGCAGGTCGGTCAGGCTGTCTAGGTTGGCGAGGCGGTCGTTCTCGTCACTGAGACGGCGGGCCTCCTCGGCCTTCTGGGTCAGGGTCACGCGCGACTGCACGAGGTCGGAGAACTCGCGATACTGGGTCAGCAGGATCACGATCATCACCGCCGAGACGACGACGATGTTGGCGGCCATGGCCTGGAACACCGGCTGGCCGGTCGTCCCGAAGAAGACCACCATCGACCCCAGAACGACCAGGGTCACCAGGATCGCCGCGCCGCGCAGATGCATCAGGCAGAAGATGCAGGCGATGACGGTGATCGACATGTAGAAGGCGATGTGGGCCTTCTGATAGGCGTCGCCATACGGATAGAGCGCCAGCGACCAGCCCGCGAACAGGGCGGCCAGGAAGCCCGAGGTCTTGAGCGTGCCGGCCAGCATCCGGGCGGCCCGTTCGGGGTCGACACCGGCGCGGCCGATCTTCAGCCACCCGACGCCGCGAATGGCGCAGACCACGGTCAGCAAGGCGGGCAGGCCGATATTCAGCCAAAGCGGCGCGACACGCAGATGGCTCGCGGCCAGGGCGTAGGCGTTGGCCAGCACCACCACGTACATCAGCGGCACCTGCCAGGCGAGCGCGCGCGCCTGGGCGATCACCAGCTCGGGCTGGTCGCGCCGAATGGCGAAGAGGTTCCGTATCCGTCGGAAGAGATTGGCGGCGCCGAACATGCGGAAAACCGTGTTCCGAGAACGGTGAAGCCTTCCCGAATCCGCCCCGCTCCAAGGGCTGCGGCGGATTGTCGCGGAGGTCGCGCCGCTGCCTATTCGGCGGCGATCTTCACCGCGTCCAGCGCCTCGCCGACGGTCGGCGCGGTCAGGTCCTGAGGCCCGGCCCGCTCGATGTCCCGGCGATCCACGACCTGGCCGCAGGCTTCGCAGGCCAGCACCGGGTGGAAGGCGCAGCCGCAGGTCTTGTGGCGAAACAGCACCGGCGACTTATCGCGGCCATAGACATGACGATCGCCCCACTCGGCCATGGTCAGCAGCACCGGCGACAAGGCGAGGCCCTTCTCGGTCAGCCAGTACTCATGGCGCGGCGGGCGTTCCGAATAGCGCCGCGTTTCCATCACGCCGTGGCTCACCAGCGTCTTCAGCCGCGCGGCCAGCACGTTGCGGGCGACGCCCAGGCGATCCTGCCACTGCTCGAACCGCTTAACGCCGGCGAAGGCGTCCCGCAGGATCAGTAGCGTCCAGGGATCACCGACGACTTCCAGCGTGGCGGCGACCGAGCACCGTTCGTTCGTATAGTCAGCTGTACGACCCATTCGGCGAGGTTGAGGCGTTCCGCGGGGGAAAGCAAGAGAGCGTTGCGTTTGAAGATGAACCGGCGTAGGTTTTTTTTCGCAATTGACTCTCTCGGTTCATTGCCACCTGGCGGGCGGCTCGCTTATTCGGCGGCGCCGCTCGCCCCTTTCGCATCACGTTTCCGCAACCCTCTTGCCTGTTCGGACGCGATGAGGGCCTATCCCACCCCAAAATACCTTCCAGGGAGCTTGATCCATGTCCGCCGCTGATCCCGTCGTCATCGTCGCCTACGCCCGCACGCCGATGGGCGGCTTCCAGGGGGCGCTGGGCGGGGTGAAGGCCACCGAGCTGGGCGCGACGGCGGTAAAGGCCGCGATCGAACGCGCCGGCGTGGCGGGCGACAAGGTCGAGCAGATCATCATGGGCTGCGTGCTGCCCGCCGGCCTTGGCCAGGCCCCGGCGCGTCAGGCGGCGCTGGGCGCGGGCCTGCCCCTCTCGGTCGAGGCCACCACCGTCAACAAGATGTGCGGCAGCGGCATGCAGGCCGCGATCATGGCCCATGACGCCCTGGCGGCCGGCAGTGTCGACGTCGTCGTGGCCGGCGGCATGGAGAGCATGACGGGCGCGCCCTACCTGATGTCCAAGCACCGGGCCGGCGCCCGCATCGGCCACGACCAGATGTGGGACTCCATGTACCTGGACGGCCTGGAGGACGCCTACACCCCCGGCAAGCTGATGGGCGCCTTCGCCGAGGACAGCGCCCAGACCTACCAGTTCACCCGCGAGGCGATGGACGACTACGCAACCCGGGGCCTGATGAAGGCCAAGGCCGCCGTCGAGAGCGGCGCGTTCAAGGCCGAGATCACCCCGGTCAGCGTCGTCACCCGCAAGGGAACCGAGGTCGTCGACACCGACGAGCAGCCCGGCAAGGCCGATCCGGCCAAGATCCCGACCCTGCGCCCGGCCTTCAGCCGTGACGGCGGCATCACGGCGGCCAACTCCAGCTCGATCAGCGACGGCGCCGCGGCCCTGGTCATGACCCGTGAGAGCGTCGCCAAGGCGCTGGGCCTGCCGATCCTCGCCAAGGTGGTCAGCCACGCCGCCCACGCCCATGAGCCGGGCCTCTTCACCACCGCCCCGGTGCCCGCCATGCAGAAGGCCCTCAAGAAGGCCGGCTGGAGCATCGCCGACGTCGACCTCTTCGAGGTCAACGAGGCCTTCGCGGTCGTGGCCATGATCGCCCAGAAGGAACTGGGCATCCCCGACGACAAGCTCAACGTCAACGGCGGCGCCTGCGCGCTGGGCCACCCGATCGGCGCCTCGGGCGCGCGCATCCTCTGCACCCTGATCAACGCCCTGCAGTCGCGCGGCGGCAAGAAGGGCCTGGCCAGCCTATGCATCGGCGGCGGCGAAGCCACGGCGATGGCGATCGAGCTGGTCTAAACGATCAATCCTCCCCCTAGCGGGGGAGGTGTCGACGCGTAGCGGCGACGGAGGGGGAAGCGGCAAGGTCAGCAGGACTTCCCCCTCCGGCGCTTCGCGCCACCTCCCCCGCTAGGGGGAGGATCTGGATATCCTGGCCTGATCAAGCGAAGGAAACCCCATGCCCGACTCCTTCCGCCACAACCCCGAACTGTCCCGCTACGAACTGGAAGAGGACGGCCGCCTGGCCTTCGCCGACTACCAGCGGGCCGGACAGCGCCTGGTCATCCCCCATGTCGAGACCGACCCCGCCCTGCGTGGCCAGGGCGCGGCGGGCCGCCTGATGGCCAAGGTCGCCGAGACGGCGCGGGCCGAGGGCATGCGGATCGTGCCGCTCTGCTCCTATGCGGCGGCGTGGCTCAAGCGGAACGATCCGGACCTGATCGCCTAGAGCCTCGCCATGAGACCCGTGAGGCGCGTCCGATCCGCCGCCGAAAGGTCCATGCCGCTTGCGGCGCGCCAGGTCTTTTGCGCCTCGTCCATCCGCCCCTGACGCGCCAGCGCCTCGCCCCAGGCGAGGTACAGGCCGCCCCAGCGCGGCGCGCGCTCGGCGGCCTGCTGATAAGCCTTGACCGCCCCCTTGGCGTCGCCGCGCGCCAGGCGGACATCGCCGATCAGCTTCAGCGGATCGGCGAAGCGCGGCGCCAGGCGGTGCGCGGCCTCGGCCTGTTTCAGCGCGCCGCTCTGGTCGCCTCGGGCCAGCCGGACATCGGCCCAGGCCGTCTGGGCGAACGGAACGCTCGGCGCTCGGGCGACGGCGCGGCCGAACCAGCGGTCGGAGCCGGCGCGATCGCCGGCCAGGGCCGCGATCCGCCCCCGGATGATCAGGGCGTCGTAGCAGTCCTCAGGCGTGGCGTTCACCCGCGCCTGCGCGCCGGGCAGGTCGCCCAGCCGCGCCATGGCCAGGGCGGCGAAAGGTTCGATCGCACACCGGCGGACGGCGTTGGTGGCGGGAACAGTTTTAACGCGCTCTGCAGTCCGGTCCGCGATATCGAACACGCCTTGCAGATCGTCTTCGGCCAGAGCCAACCGAACGCCCACCTCCTCCAACGTATCCTGATACTGGTCCGCCTTTGCGTAGGTGAGCTGGGCTCGCTTCGCAGCCTGAACTTCATGCAGCTCCAGATAAGCCCAACCCAATCGCGACGTCGCCACGCCTACGGCCGGGCCGTAGTGCTTATCGGTGACCAACTCAGCCCAGCCGTTGCGGGCCGTCATAAAGTCGCCTTCCAGCATGGCCCTCTGAGATTTGGCGCTTATGCGCTCGCTCTCCAGCATGCCTTGCCTGACTTCACCACGCCGATTCAGGCGTTGCTGCGCATTGCGTATGCTGACACGCGCGGCGTCAAGATCGCCCAGGAGGGTCTGCGAGTGGCTGAGATTGAGCCAAGGCAGATACTGCCAAGGGGCCGCCGCAACACCGGCCCGGTAATGTGCGAGCGCCAAGGGCTCGTCGCCCATGCCTCGCGCTAACGCCCCTAGGCCGACATGACCCCAGCCCTTGTCACTGGCCGTACCCTGCTTGACCAAGGATTGCAGGACCGCCTGGGACTCGGGCCAACGCTTTTCGCTGCGCAGGTACACGGCGTAGCGGTAGGGCTCCACCTGACCGAACGCCGCCTCGCCCGCCTTCAACAGGAGCCCTTGGATCTCGGCTTCCCGTCCCTCGATGACGACGGCTGCGCCCTCCCCGGTGCGAACCGCTATGGACAGGCCCGCAGGCGTCCGCACCACCTCGCCCGAGATGTGACGATCCTGTCCCAGCCAGTCGCGCAAAACGCGCATCAACTCGCCCAGCGTCACGCCGGTTGACGGGATCTGCACCTCGATGCCGCCGTCCCAGGCGCGGGCGAAGCTGTTGGGCGCGCGGACACTCTGGGCCTTGCCCTGGATGTCAGCCATCCGGTCCAGCAGGCGACTGGCCACCACTTGGCCGGTCAGGCCGTTGGCGGCCAGGTCCGGCGGCACTGAAAAGGGCTCGATGACCAGCGCCTTAGACTGACTGGCGGACCACACCATGGCGGCGAACACCAGCAGCGCCGCCGCCGCGACCACCGCGCCGCACAGGCGCAGCATGAAGGCCGCGCGCTCGTTGGCCACTTGCCAGCTGACCAGGCGCTTCTGCTCCAGCACCAGGGCCAGGGCCGCGCCGGGGGGCGGCCTGTCCTTGGACAGGGCCTCCAGGGCGATCTCGGTCGGATCGGTAGTGGTCAGCGGTTCAGGACGCGCCGGACGTTTCTTTCGCGGCGCAGAGCTGGACTCCGCCATCAACCATCCCCCCGGACCAAATCGGTCCGAACGGTGTTCGACCACGACGGAGTCGTCAACGGCGGAACGACGTCGTAACTATTTCGGAGCGGCCGCCGGCGGTGGGCTCTCGAAGCTCCCCGCCGCGCCGGGGAACACGATCGGGCTCTCCCAGCCGTCGGCGCTGATCGCCGAGACGCCGAAGAAGTAGTCGTCGATCACCACGTCCTTCAGGGTCGCGGTGGCGGCCGGGCCCGGGACCCAGCGGTTCAGGCGCCATTGCGGGTCGGTGGTCACGCGCCACCAGACGCGGTGGCCGGCCGCGCCGGGCGTGGGGGTCCAGGAGACCTTGGTGTCGGCGCTGACCGCCCCCTCGATCTTGACGCCCGACGGCGGCGGTGGGGCCGAGGCCAGACTGGCCATGGCCACGGTGTTCAGGCGGGTGACCTGGGCCAGATAGGTGAAGTCGACGCCCTCGATGGTGTCGCCATAGGCCTTGCCGTTCTCGGTGCGCAGGTCCTGGTGCTGGCGGTCATAGTTCTCGACGGCCTCGGTCACGCGCACGGCCGGATAGCCGGCCTCCAGCATCGGCACCTGGTCGCCGCCCCGGCCATAGCGGTCGGTGCGATAGACCATCACCACGTCGAAATTGGTCAGATACCGGTCGGCCAGGCCGTCCAGATAGCGGGCCAGGTTGCGCGAGGGGCTGTCGACCTCACCGCCATTGTAACGGCGGCTGTTGGCCTGTTCCGGCGTCTCGACGGCCTTGGTGCCCTCGGAGAACACCCGGACCTGGGTATTGTTCATCAGCCCGCTCTGGCCGCGGCTGTTGCCGACGATGTCGTTGTTGAGGTCGGCCACCACCTTCCAGCCCTGGGCGCGGGCGTAGTCGGCCAGGATCTTGCCGCCATAGAGCCCCTGCTCCTCGCCCGACAGCACCGCGTAGACGAGCGTCGCCGGGAACTTGTGCTTGGACAGGATGCGGGCGGCCTCGATCACCGCCGCCACGCCCGAGGCGTCGTCATTGGCGCCCGGCGCGTCGCTGGTGAAGTCCATCACGTCGGTGACGCGGCTGTCGATGTGGCCGGCGATCAGGATCACCCGGTTCGGATCGGTGGTCCCCTTCTGGATGCCCAGGACGTTCATCACCTCGGTCGGATTGGGCACCCGGCGGCCGGTGACGACCTGGGACGGCGTCTCGACGGTCAAGCAGCCGCCGCAGTCCTTGGAGATCGCCTCGAAGCGGGCCTTGGTCCAGCGCCGCGCCGCGCCGATGCCGCGCTTGTCCGACTTGGTGTCCGACAGGGTGTGGCGCGTGCCGAAACCGACCAGCGAGCGGATCGTGCTCTCCAGCGCCTTGGGGTCGACCTCGGCGGCGAGCGTGCGCAGCAAGGGCTGGTCGGTGGACGGCTGGGCCGTCTGCGCCTGGACCGTGGGCGCCGCGCCCAGGACAAACAGGCCGGCCAAGGCGGGCGCGGCGAGGGCAACAGGCAGGCGCATGACGACTCCGGACGACAAGAGGAGCCGGACGTTGCCGCGCCGCGCGCCGTCCTGCAAGGGCGCGGCGCCCCGCCGCCGCCGTATGCCTCAGACCAAGGCGTCCGCCCGGATCCGTCTCAGGGTCTGGACGGTGGACAGACAGGCGTTCGCCGCCTCCCGTCCCTTGTTCTCGGCGTCGTCGCGGCTGCGGGCCACGGCCTGCTCGTCGGTATAGGTGGTCAGGACGCCGAAGCTCACCGGCGTCTCGGTCTGCAGGCCGGCGGCCATCAGGCCAAGGCTGGCGCCCAGGCTGATGAATTCGAAGTGGGCGGTCTCGCCCTTGATGACGCAGCCCAGGCACACGACGCCGGCGTATCGCCCCGTCCGGGCCAGGGTCTGGGCGATCAGCGGCAGTTCATAGGCCCCGGGCGCGGCGATGATGTCGGGCGCGGCCACCGGGGCGCCCTGCGCGGCCAGATGGTCCAGCGCCCCCTTCAGCAGCCCGTCGGTGACCTCGGGATTGAACTGGCTGACGACAATGGCGATGCGCGGCGGAACGGGGTCGGTCATGGAAGCTCCCTGGCTTCAGGAGGCGCGCGCCAGGCTGTGGCCCAGCTTGTCGCGCTTGGTTTCGAGATAGGCGGCGTTGTCGGGATTGGCCGGGATCAGCAGCGGAACCTCGCGCCGCACCGTCACGCCATTGGCGCGCAGGCCCGCAGCCTTGCGCGGATTGTTGCTCAAGAGCTTGACCTCGCCGACGCCGAGCGCCCGCAGGATCTGCGCGGCCACGCCGTAGTCGCGCTGGTCGTCGGCGAAGCCCAGGGCGTGATTGGCCTGGACGGTGTCCAGTCCCTGGTCCTGCAGCGCATAGGCCGCGATCTTGTTGGCCAGGCCCAGGCCCCGCCCCTCATGATTGCGCAGATAGATCAGGGCGCCGTTGCCGCTGTCGCTGATCTGCCGAAGGCTCTCGCGCAGTTGCTCGCCGCAGTCGCAGCGCCGCGAGCCCAAGGCGTCGCCGGTCAGGCATTCGGAATGCACCCGCACCAGCGGCGCGCCGGTCAGCGGGCCGGCGACCATGGCCAGATGCTCGCCGCCGTCGATCCGGCTACGGAAGGCGCGGACGCTGAAGGCCTGGCCGGCGTGGTCCGACGGCAGGCGCGCGGCGGCCACCTCGTCCACCAGCAGCTCGGTCGCCTTGCGATGGGCCACCAGCTCGGCGATCGTCAGCAGCGGCAGGTCGTGCTCGCGGCAGAAGACCTCCAGATCAGGCCGCCGGGCCATCGAACCGTCGTCCTTCATGATCTCGCAGATCACGCCGGCCGGCCGCAGACCAGCCATCCGCATCAGATCCACCGAGGCCTCGGTATGGCCGTTGCGGACCAGAACCCCGCCGGGCCGAGCGCGCAGGGGAAACACGTGCCCCGGCGAAACCAGGTCCGTCGCCTGGGCGTCCGGGGCGATGGCCGCGGCGATGGTGCGGGCGCGGTCGAAGGCCGAGATGCCGGTGTCCACGCCGGTGGCGGCCTCGATCGAGACGGTGAAGGCGGTCTGGCGGCTGGTGCGGTTGTCGCTGACCATCGGCGCCAGGCCCAGGCGATCGATCGTCTCGGCCTCCAGGGTCAGGCAGATCAGGCCGCTGGCTCGCTTGGCCATGAAGGCGATGGCCGCAGCGTCCGCAAACTCGGCGGCCATGACCAGATCGCCCTCGTTCTCGCGATCCTCGTCATCGACCAGCACGATCATGCCGCCGGCCTTCAGGCGGGTCAGGGCTTCAGATAGGCGCGACATAGCTGCTCCACATATTTGGCCAGCACATCGACCTCGACATTGACCGGGTCGTTGAGGGCGAGGTGCTGCAGGTTGGTATGGGTCCAGGTGTGGGGGATCAGGGTCAGGCCGACGGCGAACCGGCCGTCGGGCGCGCATGCGCCGACCGTGTTCAGGGTCAGGCTGACGCCGTTCAGCGCGATCGAGCCCTTCTCGACGCAGAAGCGGTGCAGGCCGGCCGGCAGGCTGAAGACGACCCGCCAGGCGCCGCCGTCGTCGTGACGCTCGATCAGCCGCGCCAGGCCGTCCACATGGCCCTGGACCAGATGCCCCGACAGCCGCGTCGACAAGGTCACCGCCCGCTCCAGATTGACGCTGTGACCGGCCCGCGCGCCGCCCAGATTGGTGCGGTCCAGGGTCTCGGGACTGACGAAGAAGTCCGCCCCGCCGCCCGGGTCATGGCGGACCACGGTCAGGCAGACCCCGTTGACGGCGACGCTCTCGCCCAGCTCCAGATCGGGATAGCCGGTGGCCAGGCTCAGGCGCAGGGCCCCGCCCGCCTCGGGCGTCACCGCCTCGACCCGCCCCACCCGTTCAATGATCCCGGAAAACATCGCGCCCTCCTCAGGCTTGGTCGGCGGTTCGGGCGAACCGCTCGACGTGGTCGGCCTCGCCGGCGCGGGCGGCTTGGCGGATCACCACATGCTCGTCCCACAGGCCCGTCTCGAGCACGCTGGCCAGCAGGGTCGGCCCGCACTCGACCAGGGCCTCCAGGACGCCGTCTGCGGCGAGCTCGGACACAAGGCTTGGCAGCGCATCATGCAGGCTGACGCGAAAGCCCCGCCCCTCGGCGGCCGCGATATAGTCTCCGGGCGTTCGGCGACGCCGATCCAGAATGGCCAGCCGCCTCGCGAACGGTCTCGGATCCGGCGTGCGGCGGACGGTGAAGGCGGGCGCGTCGGCCAGCACCGTGCCCGAGCCGGTGATGATGGCGTCCGCCCGTCGGCGCAGGTCGTGCGCCAGGGTCAGCGAGGTCTCGGAGGTGAAGGTGCTCGCGCCCGGCGGCGGGATCATGTCGCCCTGGCGGTTGATGGCCTGCTTGATCGTCAGCCAGGGCCGCCCCTCGCGGGCCCACAGCGCGAACGGCGCGATCAGGCGACGCGCCCGCCGGACCAGATCGCTCGCTTCAGGATGGGCGAGATCGCTGAGGAACCGCACCTCCAGCCCCGCCGCTTTCAACCGCGCCGCGCCGCCGCCGGCGACCGCCAGATTGGGATCACGGACCGCGATCCAGACGGTCCGGGCCGGGCTGGCCAGGATCGCCTCGACACACGGCGGCGTACGGCCGTGGTGGTTGCAGGGCTCCAGCGTGACCAGCAGGGTGTCGACGCGCGCGGCCGCGCCGCGTTCCCGACAGGCGGCCAGGGCCGCGGCCTCGGCGTGCGCCTGACCCGCCCGCTGGTGCGCCGCGACGGCCAGGGTCTCTCCGGCCGCATCCAGCACCACACAGCCGACCGGCGGATTGGGGGCCGTGGCGCCGGCATAGGCTTCCGCCGCCGCCAGGGCGTCGGAAAAGCCCTGGATCACGCGGGCCGGGGAAAGGGTGGCGTCGATCATCATGCCCCGAAGTGGGGCTCGCCGAGCGCCGATCGCAAGCGCGCAAGCTTTTTCGAAAGCCTAACATGTTAGGCACGCAGGGAATGACCCTCGCGCCGTTTGGGCTTAGGTGTGGACCACGATGGCAAGTTTCCCCGCGATCCGGCCATGAAGGGCCCGCTGACCAGCGTCGAGCCGTCGGGCGATTGGGCCCCCGGCCTGCAGAAGGCCAGGCTCTACGACCTGATCCTGATGGACATCATCCTGGGACACCTGGCCCCGTTGCAGGTGCTGGAGGAAAAGGCCCTGGCCGCGCGCTACGCCGGCGGCGTGTCGGGCGTCCGCGAGGCGCTGGGCCGCCTGGCCATCGAGGGCATGGTGATCCGGCGCCCCAGGGTCGGCACCCTCGTCGCGCCCCTGGACCTTGGCGAGATCGAGCACGCCTTCGAGGTGCGACGGATCCTGGAGGGGCGCACGGCGGCCCTGGCCGCGCGCAACCATCGCCCTGAAGACCTGCCGGCCATTGTCGGCGCCTTCGACGGGGCCGAGGCGGCGATCGAAAGCGGCGATTTCCGGGCCATGCTGGCCATGGACCACGCCTTCCACCGCGCGGTGGCCTTCGCCACGCACAATCCCACCTTGGCCAGGTTCGTCATCGCCCTGCAGAACACCGCGACGCGCTACTGGATCTGGCAGATGGAAAAGCAGTCGCCGGCGGATCAGATGCGCGACGTGGTCCTGCACCGGGCCCTGGCCGAGGCCATCGCGCGCCGCGACCCCGCCGCCGCCGAGGCCGCCTGCGCCCTGCTGATCGGCGAGCCGCCCAGCGCCCAGCGGGGCTGACCGGCCGGCCTGCGCCGGGCGCCGGCACCACCACCGCAGACAAAGTTATCCACAGGGCGGCGCGGCCTGCGGGGCTGTGGGGCTGTGGGGCTCTGGGCTCGGCCGTCTCCGGCGGCGCCCCAGACCGGCCTGGGACGGCGTCTATCCCCGGCCAGTAACCACCGTTTCTATGGAATATCAGGGCGTTACACAAAAACGCAGGTTTCTTATCCCCGCCCCCGCCGGCGGCCTCATGCTGTGGGTCATGAGCCAGACCCGCCCCTCGACCCGCACCTGGTGCGACCGCCTGCAACAGAAGCTGATGGACGCCATCGACGCCGCCTGGGCGATGATGGAGGCCAGCGACGACCCCGCCGTCCTGGCCAAGGCCCGCGACCGCGCGCGCGTCTGCGGTCAGCTGGCCAGCGAGGCCCGCAAGGTGCTGGCCCTGGACCCCAAGCCCGACAAGCCCAGCAAGCTGCCCGCCGCGATCCACGAGGCCTTCGACCGCCTCGACGCCATCGGCGCCCCGATCCTGGCCGAGGCCGAGAAACGCCGTGAGGCCCAATCGGCCGCCCCGAAGGCGGCTCAGGCCGTGGCCATGCAGGCGGCGCTGGAGAAGTTGAAGCGGCGGTAGGGGCTTCTACTCGCCTCCAAATAATCGCGCGCGCTCAGCACATCTTGAGAACGAGTAAGCAAGCCTCTATCATCAGGGGACATCATCCCGCGTGTGTCTGGAGCAGGCTTTACGATGGCGAGCACCCTTCACGGCCTGAAGTCCTACTACAGCAACGTGATGTGGGCGGATTTCCTTCGCATCCCGGCCACCCACCTTGATCTCCTGACCACGCTGTCGGCTCAGGTCGACAAGGGCGAGTTGAGCCTGTCGGCGGCCCAGTCCCAGGTCACCCGCCTGGCGATCAACACCACCTCGGTGGCCAGCCTCGCCTACACCTTCTTCACGGGCGCCACGCCCTATCCGCAGGGGTTCAACTATCTGGTCGCGGCGGATGGCCCCAACGGCGCCAACCTCAACAGCAGCTACTACCAGTCGTTCAACCTCGAGAACCGCTACATCAACTTCGCCATCAACCTGGGCAAGCTTGGCGAGGGCGCGACGGCGTTCAAGAGCGCCTATGGCGGCCTGACCCTCGCCCAGGCGACGGCCAAGGCTTACGCGGAAATCTTCGGGTTCGCCGCCGACGCCGCCAAGGTCGATGAGCTCCTCAACAGCCCGGTGCCCAACGGAGCCGGCGGCAGCTATACCCGGCAGGCCTATTTCGCCTCGTATGGCGGCGATGGCGCGGACGGGATCGGCACGAAGGCCGCCATGGTCGGCTGGCTCCTGGCCGCAGCCGCCAAAGAGAACGTGGGCGTCTACGCCAAGGCCAACAACGGCTTCCTGAGCGACCTGGCCGCCGACGGCGTGGCCTTTTTCCAACACGGGCTGATCCAGGCCTATGGGGCCCCGACGCCCACCGCCACACCGGGCGTGAACCTGTCGGTGACCGGCGCCGCATCGGTGTCTCCCACAGCGACCGATCCGGGCCTGAGATCCACGGCGGGCGATGACACCGTGTCTGTCACCGGCGCCGTGGCGGGCGGCGTGACGATTGATCTTGGCCAAGGGCGAGACACCTTCAGCGCCCGGGGAGACATCTTCGGCACGATCACAAGCCAGGATGGCGGCGACACCGTGCTGATCGGCCGGCTGGGCGTGGCGCCCACGACGGAGGGGACCCCCGCACAGGTGGGGCGCGTCACGCTGGGCGGCGGCGGCAACACGGTGTCCCTGCTCGGCGACATGGTTCCGGGAAGCAGCCTGACCGCGACGGGAACCGGCAATGTTCTGAATCTCTGGAGGGGCGGAAGCACGATCAGCGGCTTCCAGACCGTCTATCTCCACGCCGGCTCTGGCCCTCAGGTCACCGGCGCCGCCGTAGTCTACGACGTCACGATGGATCCCGCGATCCCGAGGACCGGCATAAACCTGGGCAACGGGGCCCTGGCAGTTCTCAAGGGCACGTCGAATGCTGTCGACGTCTATACGCCCGGCGATCCCGCAAAGGGGGCGCGGGTCGATGTGCATCTTCAGAATTTCCGCGGCGCCCCGACCACCCAGGACATTCCCACAGCCCCAGGCTGGTACGCCGATCGCAAGGTGGACGGCGGATACCTCTATCTGCATGTTCAGAGCGATGGCCCTCAGGACAACAACGCCACCTTGGCGCTGCATGTCGACAGCGACAGCGTCGCCGGCATGATCATGGGTGCGGTCAACAACGCGGCGTGGAACCGATACGGGGACGCCTGGAGCCTTCCCAACCTGATCATCGACGGCGCCGGCGCGCTGACGGCCCAGATATCCTGGAATTTCAAGACGATCGACGCGCGCCGCGCCGGTGACCTCAACCTGGCCTATACCGCCAGCACCCGGAACGACGCCCCGACGACATTCCTGCTCGGCGACCAGACCAATCATCTGCGGGTCTTTTTCGATCCGCAGTTCGGCGCCAATCCGCCTCAGCCCATCAAGTTCTATCTGGGCGCCGGCGTCGACACGATCAGCCTGGGCGCCAGCCAGTTCGACACCGCCGCCAGCGCCGCCGTCGCCGGGACCGGCCTGGGGAACCTCTATCTCGCCAACGGCGTCACGCCGGACCGCGCGCCGGAGATCATCGGCTTCCAGAAGGGCGTCGATCATCTGGTGCTGGACGTGCAGATCCACGCGCTCACCGCCAACATCCAGACCTACGCCGACGGCAAGGCGAGCCTTCAGGACGCCCTGGCGGCGGTCTCGGCGCAGGTCGCCGCCAACACCGGCGCCGTCTTCACCTGGGGCGGCGACACCTATGTCTACGCCCAGGACAGCGTGGCCGGCCTCAACATGAGGTCAGACAGAAATGTGGGCGACGGACTGATCAAGATCGTCGGCGTGACGGGACTGACGGTGGGAACAGGCTCCGGCGCCTTCGACATTCACTACGGGTGAGGACGGGCGCTTACGCCATCGGCGCCCCGATCCTGGCCGAGGCCGAGAAACGCCGTGAGGCCCAATCGGCCGCCCAACCCGCCGCCCCAAAGGCGGCTCAGGCCTTGGCCATGCAGACGGCGCTGACGAAGTTGAAGCGACGGTAGGGGCTTCGAGCGCCCCCTCCGTCACGTCGCCTATCGGCGCCGCGACACCTCCCCCGCTTTGCGAGGGAGGAGGACACAGCTCCCCTTTCACCCACCTCAAAGAACGGCGATTGACACCGATGCGAGAGAACTCTATTTCGTAGAGTATTCTAAATCAGGAGGTTTCGATGCGTGCTTTCACCTTTACCGCCTCGGCGATCGCGGCCTTGCTGCTGGGCTGTGGTTCGGCTTCTGCGGCTCCCGACTGCGCGCCCCGCGCGCCGACGGCCACGACAGCCAAGGAGGTCGGCGAACAGGGCCTGGTCGCTCAGTTCCTGCAGCCGACCACGCCGGGCAAGCATCCGGCCTTGCTGATCCTGGGCGGATCGGAAGGTGGCTCGGCCGGCGTGCGTCAGCTGGCCAAGCCTTTCGCCGAGCAGGGCTATGCGGTCCTGGCGCTGTCCTACTTCGCCGCGCCGGGACTGCCCGCGACGGCCGAGGAACTGCCGCTAGAGTATTTCGACCGCGCCGTGGCCTGGCTGGCGGCCCAGCCGTCGGTCGATCCCAAGGCGATCGGCGTCTATGGCGTCTCCAAGGGCGCGGAGGCCTCGCTGCTGGTCGCCAGCCGCAATCCGGCGCTGAAGGCGGCCGGGGCGGGCGTGGGCACGTCGTTCGTCTGGCAGGGCATCAGCACCACCGGCGGCGCGGCCAAGTCCAGCTGGACCCTGGCGGGCAAGCCGGTCGACTACCTGCCCTACGGCCCGGGCGTGCGCTTTGATCCCAGCAACTACATGGCCTTCATCTACGGCCTCTACGACACCGGCCTGAAGGCCGCCGACGCCCATCCGCAGGCGGCGATCCCGGTCGAGAAGATCCACGGTCCGGTCATGCTGATCAGCGGTCGCGCCGACGCCATGTGGCCGTCCTCGGCGATGTCGGACGCGGTCGTGGCGCGGCTGAAGGCCAAGGGCTTCGCCCATAAGGTCAGCCACCTGGCCTATCCCGACGCCGGCCACACCGCGGGCATGCCCGCGCTGATGGGCGGTTCGGACAAGGGCGCTGACGAGGCCGTGGGCGGCACGGTCGAGGGCAACCGCTTCGCCCGGACCGACATGTGGCCCAAGCTGGTCTGCTTCTTCGACGGCGCCCTGAAGCGGTGAGGCCTTGAACACTGCCTGGAGGGTTTGGGGGACTCAACCAAACCCGCTAGACAGGCTTCAAATCAGGACGTCTCGCGCCTCTGAAGCGCGGCAGGAGCAACGCGATGCAGTTCGACCCTGAACAGGCCCGGAAGGACATCGAAACCGCCACCCAGCGCGCGCGGGCCTTCCAGGCCTACGCTGCGGCCGGGCCGGTGATCGCTGTCTGGGGTCTGGTCTGGATCGTCACCAATCTGGCCAAGGTGCTGGCGCCGTCGCAGGCGGCGGTGATCGGGTCGGCGGCGATGCTGGTCGGGATCGCCGCCAGCATCGCCGGCGGACTGCTGGCGCGGCGCTCGAGCCGGCCAAGGCCCCCGCTCAAGAGCGCCCTGGGCGGAGCGACCTTCGCGGGACTGCTGGTCGCCGTGCTTGCCGTGGCCGGTCCCGCCGACATGCAGGCGGCCAGCGCCGTGGTTGGCCTGATCGTGGCCGCCGCCTATGTCTTCGTCGGACTGATGACCGGCGCGCGGATCGCCTGGCTGGGCCTGGCCCTGGGCCTGGTCGTGCTGGCGGCCTGGTTCGGCGCGCGCCCTGCGTTCGACCTTATCCTGGCCCTGGCCGGCGGCGGGCTGCTGGCCGGCACGGGCCTCTGGCTATGGAGGCAATAGATGGACGAGATCATCCATCAAAGCCTGCGCCTGAAGATCATGGCCACCCTGGCCGCCACGCCGGACGAGGCGGTTGAGTTCAAGCGCCTGCGCTCGGTCACTCAGGCCACGGACGGCAATCTGGGCCGCCAACTGCAGACCCTGGCCGAGGCCGGCTATATCGAGCTGATCAAGGACTACGCCAATAACCGCCCGCGCACCCGCGCGCTGCTGACGCCGAAAGGCGCCAAGGCCTTCGCCGACCATGTGGCCTATCTGGACGCGCTGCTGCGGCCCTGACGCGGGGCTCTACGCCCCCTCCTCATCGACATAGATCACCACCGGCTTGCCGCGCGACAGCGGCTCCCAGCCGGCCTCGATGGCCGAGGCGATGGCCTTGGCGACGATGCGGACGGGGATCTGCGAGGGCTTCAGCGGCGGGGCGCTGAACTTGGGCTTGGGGCCGGGCGGGAACTCGATCAGCGCCTCGCGCTGGCCTTCCTTGTGCCGCGCGGCGATGACCTTGCCGTGGCGCTCGGACGGGTCATACGACCACTGCGGCAGGCGGTGCAGCCGCCAGACATAGGGGTCGCCGTCGACTTCGATGTCGAACTCGGTGATGAGTTTGGTGGTCTTGGCCATGCGCGGAGATAGCGCGAAGGGGGGCCGAGAAAAAGCCCTCCCCCTTCTCCCCTTGCGGGAGAAGGTGTCGCTGAAAGCGACGGATGAGGGGTCGCGCGAACGAAAACCGCCGCGACCAGCGGAAAGGCCGGTCGCGGCGGATATTGTCTTCAACCCCTCACCCGACCCCGGCTTTCGCCGGGGCCACCCTCTCCCGCAAGGGGAGAGGGATGAGGTCATTTACTGCAGCACCGCCTTGCCAAACGACAGCTGCCCGTCCGCCACCCCCACAGCGATCACCCCGCCGTCCTCGATCTCGCCGGCCAGCAGTTTCTTGGCGATCGGGTCGACCAGTTCCTTCTGGATCACGCGCTTCAAGGGGCGCGCGCCGTAGACGGGGTCATAGCCCTTGTCGGCCAGCCAGTTCAGGGCCTCGGCGTCCAGGGCCAGGGCCATGCGGCGGTCGGCCAGCAGCTTTTCGACACGCTGCAGCTGGATGCGGACGATGTCGCCCATGTTGTGGCGCGACAGGCGCTTGAACAGGATGATCTCGTCGATCCGGTTGAGGAACTCAGGCCGGAAGTGGCCGCGCACCGTGTTCATCACCATCGGCCGGACCGCTTCGACGTCCTCGCCGTCTTCCTGGCTCGCCAGGTATTCGGCGCCCAGGTTGCTGGTCATGATGATCAGCGTGTTGCGGAAGTCGACCGTGCGGCCCTGACCGTCGGTCAGGCGACCGTCGTCCAACACCTGCAACAGCACGTTGAAGACGTCGGGGTGAGCCTTCTCGATCTCGTCGAACAGCACGACCTGGTAGGGACGACGACGGATGGCTTCGGTCAGCGCCCCGCCCTCGTCATAGCCGACATAGCCGGGAGGCGCGCCGATCAGGCGGCTGACCGAGTGCTTTTCCATGTACTCGGACATGTCCATCCGGGTGATGGCCGCCTCGTCGGCGAACAGGAATTCGGCGAGACTCTTGGTCAGCTCGGTCTTGCCCACGCCCGTGGGGCCTAGAAACAGGAACGAGCCGATCGGCTTGGACGGATCCTGCAGACCCGCGCGAGCCCGGCGGACGGCGTCGGACACGGCTTCCAGCGCCTCGTCCTGGCCGACCACGCGACCGCGCAGCTCGTCCTCCATCTTGAGCAGCTTCTCGCGCTCGCCTTCCAGCATCTTCTCGACCGGCACCCCGGTCCAGCGGCTGACGACGGCGGCGATCTGTTCGGCGTCGACGACTTCGGGCGTCAGGGCCTGGGTGTCGCCGGCTTCGGCCTCGGCCAGGCGGCGCTCCAGGGCCGGGATCTCGCCGTACTGGATCTGGCCGGCGCGGGCGAAGTCGCCGGCGCGCTGGGCGTTGGCGAGGTCGGCGCGCAGGCGGTCGAGCGCCTCACGGGCTTGGGCGGCGCCGCCGACCTTCTCCTTTTCGGCCTTCCAGCGGGCGGTCATCTCGTCGGAGCGGAACTGCAGGTCGTCGATCTCGACCTCCAGGTTCTCCAGGCGCTGCTTGGAGGCCGCGTCGGTTTCCTTGGACAGAGCCTCGCGCTCGATCTTCAGCTGCACCAGGCGCCGGTCGATCTCGTCCAGCTCCTCGGGCTTGGAGTCGATCTGCATGCGCACGCGGCTGGAGGCCTCGTCCACCAGGTCGATCGCCTTGTCGGGCAGGAAGCGGTCGGCGATGTAGCGGTTGCTAAGGGTCGCGGCGGCGACGATGGCCGAGTCCGAGATGCGCACCCCGTGGTGGACCTCGTACTTTTCCTTCAGGCCGCGCAGGATCGAGACGGTGTCTTCCACCGTCGGCTCGCTGACGAACACCGGCTGGAACCGGCGAGCCAGGGCCGCGTCCTTCTCGACGTGCTTGCGGTACTCATCCAGCGTAGTGGCGCCGACGCAGTGCAGCTCGCCGCGCGCCAGGGCGGGCTTGAGGAGGTTGGAGGCGTCCATCGCCCCGTCGCCCTTCCCGGCGCCCACCAGGGTGTGCATCTCGTCGATGAACAGGATGATCGAGCCCTCGGCGGCCGTGGTCTCGTTCAGCACGGCCTTCAGCCGCTCCTCGAACTCGCCGCGATACTTCGCGCCGGCGATCAGGCTGCCCATGTCCAGCGAGAGCAGCTTCTTGTCCTTCAGGCTTTCGGGCACGTCGCCGTTGACGATGCGCAGAGCCAGACCCTCGACGATGGCGGTCTTGCCCACGCCCGGCTCGCCGATCAGGACGGGGTTGTTCTTGGTGCGGCGCGAGAGGACCTGGATCGTGCGGCGGATCTCTTCGTCGCGGCCGATCACGGGGTCGAGCTTGCCGTCGCGCGCCGCCGCCGTCAGGTCGCGGGCGTAGCGCTTGAGGGCGTCATAGCCTTCCTCGGCGTTGGCGCTGTCGGCGGTACGCCCCTTGCGCAGGGCGTTGGCGGCGGTCTCCAGGGCCTGGGCGCCGGAGCCGGCCTCCTTGAAGAGCTTGGCCGCGTCGCCGCCTTCCTTGGCGATGGCGATCAGCAGGCGCTCGGTGGTGACAAAGGCGTCGCCCGCCGCCTTGGCCGACTTTTCGGCCTCGGCGAAGACGCGGGCGGTGTCGGGCTTCATGTAGAGCTGGCCGCCGGCGCCGTCGACGCGCGGGGTCTTGGCCAGCAGGGTCTCGACGCCGCCGTCCAACTGATCGGGGCGGCCGCCGGCGCTCTGGATCAGGGCGCGGCTAAGCCCGTCCTTCTCCTCGAGCAGGACCTTCAGAATGTGTTCGGGCGCGAATTGCTGATGGCCCCGGGCGAGCGCCAGGCTCTGGGCCGACTGGACCGCCTGTTTGGCGCGGTCGGAATAGAGGTCGATATTCATGATGTCCCCTTGCTAGGCGGATCGGAGCGCGCTGCCTTGATCAAGCACAACGCGTCCGCAGGGGGGATGTATGTGTGGCCGATACGCCACACAAGTCCTCACCAGCCCTTGCTGGTCAGATATCGTTCCAGTTCCTGGATTCGCACGGCGTCGGAGGGGTGGGTCGAGCCGAGGTCGCCGCCGGACTTGCCCCCGTCCAGGGCCTGCATGTTGCGCCACAGCTTCACCGCTTCGCGGGGGCGGTAGCCGGCGCGCTGCATGTAGTCGACGCCCAGCTTGTCGGCCTCCAGCTCCTGCTTGCGCGAGAACGGCAGCAACAGGCCATAGCGGGTGGCGTCCTCGCCGTGGTCCTTCAAGAGCTTGCCGAACTCGGTGCCGCCGGCCGCGGCCTTGGCGATGCCCAACAGGACCTTGGAGGTCGTCTCCTGCGACACCCGCTCGGCGGCGTGACGGGCCACCACGTGGCCGGCCTCGTGGCCGATGACGGCGGCCAGCTGGTCGTCGTTCTCAACCAGGCTCAGCAGGCCGACGGTCACGCCGACATAGCCGCCCGGCAGCACGAAGGCATTGGGGGTCTCCTCCAGAAACACCGCATATTCCCAAGGCCGCCCGGCCAGACCGGCGGCGACGATCACCCGCTGCCCCACGGCCTGAACCCGGGCGTTCTTGCGCGGCTCCCTGGAGACGTGACTGGTCCGCAGAGCGTCGGCCCAGGCCTTCTCGCCGTCGCGGGCCAGGTTGTTGTCGTTGACGATCAACAGCTGGTCGCGCCCGAGGTCCGGATTATAGGCGCAGCCGCCCAGGGCGCAGGCGGCGGCGATCAGCAGCGGAAGGATCAGGCGCGGCAGGGTCATGGGCTCGGCGAACTGTGTTTCGAAGTCGACACAAGTCTTATCCCCGGCGCAGCTTCGGGACGCAACCGCGAGAGGCCCATGCCGTGTCGCCACGCGTGTTCTGATAAGCCGATCAAGGGGGGGGGGGGAGGCCGTCCTCGCCCTTCGACAGGCTCAGGGTGAGGACGACTGTCGGCTCCGGCTCGCACAAAATCCTCATCCTGAGCTTGTCGAAGCCTCATCCTGAGCTTGTCGAAGGACGAGGATTTCCATCCGCATACGCGGCCGCACATGACGCCAACTCAGCCCGCCAACGAAAAAGGGAGCCGCTTTCACGGCTCCCTTTCGCATTTCGCATGATGTCCGAGCGGATCAGCCCTCGTCCGAGCCGCCTTCGGCCGGCGCGCCTTCGGCGGCCTCGAAGCTGCGCGGGGCGCGGCGGCGGCGGGGCTTCTTGACCTCTTCGCCGTCGTCCGAGGCCGGAGCCGCTTCGGCGGCCGGAGCCGACGAGACCGCTTCGGGGGCGCGTTCGGCCTTGCGGCCGAGGAACGCCGGGGCGTGGCTGACCGCGCCGTCCTGACCGCGCAGCATCGGCGAGCCTTCGCCGGCCGGGGCTTCAGCGGTCAGGGGCGAGGCCTCGGGCTCGATCACGGCCATCGGGTCGCGGTCGCCGCGCGGCTGCCAGTCACGGTCACGATCGCGGTTGCGGTCGCGGCGACGGCGGCTCTCGCGGAACTCGCCCTCACCTTGCGGCTGGTCGCCCTCGGCGGCCGGACGCTCGTCGCGGGGACGATCATCACGGGGGCGGTCGTCGCGGTCGCGGAAGCGATCCTCACGCGGACGCTCGTCACGGGGACGGTCGTCACGGGGGCGGTCATCGCGCGGGCGGTCGTCACGGGGACGATCATCACGGGGACGATCATCACGGTCGCGCCAGCGGTCGCGGCGGCTGTCGCCATCGCGGTTGCGGTCGTCGCGATTGCGGTCACGGTCGCGGTTTTCGAAGTTGCGGTCGCGGTCGCGGTTACGGTCGCGGTTCTCGAAGCGGTCGCGGCGCGGCTCGCCGTTTTCACCACCCTCGCCGCCTTCGGCCTGGCCCTCGGCGGGCTGCTCGACGACTTCGGGCTCTTCCGGCGGCTCGGCCTCGAAGTCGATCTCGTAGGCGGCGTAGACGTCCTTGCCGACGATGTCGGCGACCGGACGATTCGGCTGGATGGCGCGCAGCACACGGAAATAGTGCTCGGCGTGCTGCAGATAGTTCTCGGCCAGCACGCGGTCGCCGGACGACGAGGCGTCGCGGGCCAGTTGCTGGTACTTTTCGTACACGCTCTGCGCCGCGCCGCGGACCTTCACGCCCTCGGGGCCGTTGGAGTCGAACGCGCGGTTAGCGTTGTGCTGTTGAGGCTTGCCGCCGTTGCCACCGCGATTGTTGCGGCCGCGTTGGCGCTTCATGCCTTTGAAATCTCTCATGTTCTCTTCTGAACCTGTCCGGAGGTCAGTCTTGCGCTGGCGCGTCCGGCCTTGCTGGTCTCTGGGCGGGTCGAACCCTGGTCGATGTCAGAGACACTGGTTTCCGTAGAGCCCCCATCCTGCTCTTTCGGCGCGGCGACCGGCGGACCGGGCGCGCCTGCCAGGGGAGCAACGCATGCGTCAGACACCGAAGCGTCATCGACGACTGCTTTTCCCGTCACCTGGCGATTTGGAAGGAGACATGACTCGTCTAACGGTTCACGCGGGGGTTTCCAAGGGATTTTTCACCCCCAGCACCACGCGGTCGTGCGTCGACAGGTCCTTGACCGTGCGAACCTCGCCGGCGCCGGCCGCGCGGAACAGGGCCTCGACGGCCTGGGACTGGTCGTAGCCGATCTCCACCGCGAACAGACCGCCGGGCTTGAGCACGCGCAGAATCTCCGGCGCCAGCTCGCGATAGGCGGCAAGGCCGTCCGGCCCGCCGTCCAGGGCCAGGCGCGGTTCGTGGATGCGAACCTCGGGCTCCAGCGTGTCGATCACCTCGGTCGGAATATAGGGCGGGTTGGAGACGACGAGGTCGAAGCTGTCGCTGCCAAGGCCCGTCGTCCAGTCGCCGTGCAGCAGGGCCGCGCGGGTGTTGAGGTCGAGATTGGCGGCGTTCTCGCGCGCCACAGCCAGGGCCTCGCTGGAGGCGTCAATGCCCAGCCCCTTGGCCGCCGGCCGCTCGGCCAGCACCGCCAGGAGGATCGTGCCCGAGCCCACGCCCAGGTCCAGCATCGAGAAGGCCATGTGTTCCGGGAAGGCCTTCAGCACCTCGTCGACAATGACCTCGGTCTCGGGACGCGGGGTCAGGACGTTCTTGTTCACCTGCAAGAGGATCTTCCAGAAGCCCTTGCGGCCGATGATGTGGCTGACCGGCTCGCGGCGCGCGCGGCGCTCCAGATAGGCGTTCAGCGTGGCGATCTGCTCGGCGCTCAGCTCGCGATAGGGATCGGTGACGATTTCGGTCCGGGTGACGCCGGCGGCGACTTCCAGCATCAGGCGCGCGTCGATCGACGGCTGATCGATGCCGGCGTCCTTGAGGCGATCCTTGGCGGCGGTCCAGGCTTTGACGAGGGTCAGGGTCATGGGCGGGGCTTTAGCGCGTCGGCGGCCGGGAGGCGAGATTGAATGAGGTACCAGATTTTGGTATAGCTAAGAGCACGCTGCACCGATGGGAGAACGGCCATGAGCAAGAATACCTCCATCGTGCTCAGCGAGCACTTCCAGTCCTTCATCGCCGAGAAAATCGAGGAAGGTCGCTACGGCTCGGCCAGCGAGGTCGTGCGCGCCGGACTGAGACTTCTGGAAAATCAGGAAGCCAAACTGGCCGCGCTGCGAAACGCCCTGAAGGAGGGCTGGGACAGCGGCAAGCCCGAGGCCTTCGACGTGGAGACCTTTCTGGCGGAGGCGAACGCCGACTACGACGCCAAGTCGTGAGCGCCTATCGCCTGACGCCTCGCGCACGATACGACGTGCGCGAAATCTGGGCTTACACGGTCGGCGTCTGGGGACGTCGCGCAGCGGACCGCTACATCCGTGAGCTTACCAAGACGTTCGAAGCGATCGCCAAGGATCCAAGCCACGGCGCGATCGCGGAAGACCTGGACTGCCGCAAGCAGATCTTTCGCTCTCACGTCATCTACTACGCGCCCGAGGATGACGCGGTCATTGTGGTTCGCGTCCTGCACCAGCAGATGGACGCGCCGAGCCACCTCAACTGATCACCCCGCCACCACCGCATCCCCCTCGCCTACCGCCCCGCCCTGGGTGACGTTCAGATAGATGCCGCAGAACATGTGGCCGTAGTGGTCGAACAGGGCCTTGACCAGATCGACGTCGCGCTCGGCGCTGGTGGGGTCCACATGGGTGGCGGCGCAGCGGACAATGGGCTTGAGCACCGCCGCCTTGGCCGCGCCCAGGCTCAGCGTCTGGCCGGTCAGGTCGTTCTCGGCCCAGGCGGGCCAGCCCTCGACATAGAGATTGGCGCGGAAGCGCAAGGGGTCGAGATCGCGCCCGACCTTGGCCGACAGGTCCCGCACGCTGGCCAGGTTGACGATCGAGACATAGCCGGACTTGCTGTCCATAAACCGGTGCGCGCCCGGCCCCTCGATCACCTTCAGCGGGCCTTGGGCGTCGTCACCGAGGAGGTCAGCCAGCCAGGCCTCGAAACCGGCCCGCCCGGAAGCCTGGCGCAGGTCGCCGGCGAAGTCAGGGCGGCCCTCGGCGCGGGCGGTCAGCACGCCGCTCTTCTCGTCATAGGCCGTCAGGGCCCTGGCCACGGCCGGGATCTTGGCCAGCACCGTGAACTTCATCTTCGAGATGTGCGCGGGCGCCGCCGGATCAAACCCGCTGGGCCCATCCTCGACCGCATAGAGCCGGTCGCAGGGAAAGCAGGCTCCCGCCGCAAGGTCGGCGTGCTCCAGGCGCTCGGGCGTGAAGCCCTTCACGGGGTGGCGGTACAGCGAGACGATCCGGGCTTGCATGGCCCGGACCATCGGCCGCGACTCAAGGTCTGGCAAGGCTTGGCGCGCGGCCCCTGACCTCGCGGGGAAATCAGTTGTTGATCGGCCGGGCGGCTTCTAGCTTGCCGCCCCCGCCCCTCCGGAACCCGCCCATGCCGCTGCTGACGCTCTACAAGGACGACGAACTGGCCGACATCGCCGCCCTGGTGAACGGCGCCTATCGCGGCGAGACAGCGGCCCAGGGCTGGACCAGCGAAAGCGAGCTTTTGGGCGGCCAGCGCACCGACGAGGCGTCCTTGCGCGCCGATCTGGCGGCCAAGCCCGGCTCGACCCTCCTGACCTTCCGCGACGAGGCCTGGGAAAAGCCGTTCGCCTGCGCCTGGATCGAACCGCAAGCCGACGATGTCTGGTACGTTGGCATGATCACCGTGACCCCGACCCGTCAGGCCGGCGGCATGGGCCGCGCCGTGCTCGAGACCTGCGAGGCCTATGCCCGCGCCCGCGGCGGCAAGGTCATGCGGATGACGGTGATCTCGGTCCGCGACACCCTGATCGCCTGGTACGAACGCCGCGGCTACCGCCTGACCGGCGAAACCCAGCCCTTCCCCTATGGCGACGCGCGCTTTGGCCTGCCGCAGCGCGATGACCTGGCGTTCGTGGTGATGGAGAAGGGGCTGTAGGGCCCCATTACCGAACCTTAAGTAGCTCCGTCCGGGCCGACGCGTTCAGATGCCGCGTCTTCGGCTCAGGGACTCTCCATGGCGTTCAAGTTTCGCGCGGCGGCGCTGGGCGCACTCATGCTCGTCGCCGCCGGCGCGGCCCAGGCGGCGGTTACGCCTGCGCCCGTCGGCCAGCCGCTGGCCCAGTTCGACAAGCTCAAGCCCGCCTCACCCGCGCCGGACGGCTCGGTCTGGGTGAAGATGCTGTTGTGGTAGGCGGGCGCGGGAGAGCGCCCAGCCTGTCGTCGTCATAGCCACAGCGATCTTGGAGATCTGCTGTCGCGAGCCGAAGGGAAGAAGAATGCGTTTGATCTTGGTCGCCGGGATGGCGCTCAGCCTGCTCGGCTGCGGCGATCGGTCGGACGCCGCCAGCGTCGCCGACCCAGAACTGACCGCCGTCCTCGCCCGCTGGGATCAGGACGACAAGGCCGATCTCAAGGCGGTCGTTGTCATGCGCGACGGACAGGTCGTCGCCGAGCGCTATTTCAACAGCGAGACCGACAAGACCCTCCACGATGTCAGATCGGCGGGGAAGAGCGTCACGGCCCTGCTGGCGACCATCGCCGTCGATCGCGGCCTGATCTCATCGCTGGCCGACCCGGTTAAGACCTACTGGCCGCAAGCCGCGACCAGCGCGATCGGCGACGTCAGGCTGGACCATGTTCTCACCATGCGGTCGGGCCTCGCGGCGTTCGATGCGGACACGCCATCCCCTGGCGATGAAGACCGTCTCGACGAAGCGGCCGATCCTGTCGCCTTCACCCTGGGCGTGCCCAGGGCCCATACGCCCGGCGTCCACTACCGCTACAACTCCCTGACGGCCTATGTCGCCGGACTGGTGGTCGAAAAGGCCGCTGGGCGCCCGATGTCCCGTTTCGCCGACGAGACACTCTTCAAGCCCTTGGGGATCGACGTCTGGCGGTGGGACGCGGATGTGGCGGGCCATACCAAGGGGCAGGGAAACCTCTGGCTGACCGCCCGCGATTTCGCGACGCTGGGCGAGCTTGTCAGGGCGCGGGGCGTCTACAAGGGCCACCGGATCGTCAGTGAGGCCGGCGTCGACGCCATGCTGCAGCCTCGCCTCCAGATACCGCCCGAGGCTGACGATCCCTATGCCGACGCCTACGGCTATTTCTGGTACGCCAAGACCTACGACCTCGGGTCCCGCAAGGTGCCGATCCGCTTCGCCTCCGGCAACGGCGGCAACAAGATCTACATCGCGCCGGACCAGCGCCTAGTGGTGGCGATAACCTCCAGCGCCTACGGGCGCGGCTATGGACAACGCCGGTCCGAGGCCATCCTCAAGGCGATCCTGGAGGCGGAGGGCCTTTGACGGCGGGTCTCCATCATGCGGCGGCGAACGGGGTCGGAGTCCGGCCCTTCAGGAGACATCCCACGAAACGCTACATCCTGACCGGCGCGCCGGGCGCTGGAAAGACCGCGCTTCTGCGAGCCCTTGAAACGGCCGGCGAGGTCGTGGTCGAAGAGGCCGCCACCGACGTCATCGCCCTGGCCCAGGCGCAAGGCGTGGACCAGCCCTGGACCGACCCCGGCTTCATCGACACCATCGTTGGGCTTCAACGCCAGCGGCAGACCCGCGCGGTCGGCGACCGCATCTTCTTTGACCGCTCGCCGGTCTGCGCCCTGGCTCTGGCGCGGTTCCTGGGCCATCCGGTCTCGGCGTTGCTGGAAGACGAACTGGCGCGGATCGTCCGCGAGGGCGTCTATCAGCGCCGCGTCTTCCTGGTGCAAGGCCTCGGCTTCATCACGCCCACGGCCGCCCGCCGCATCAGCCTGGATGACGCCCAGGCCTTCGAAGAGGTCCATCAGGCAGCCTACACCGAGCTAGGGTTCGAGCTTGCGCCGATCGCGCCGGGACCGGTGGGGGATCGCGTTCGGCGCGTGCTGGGGGCGGTCTAGGAAGGGCGGCCGCTGCGCGACCGCTAGAATGTCAGAGGCTCACAGCCTAGCCGGTAGGAACCGGACGTCAGACGCGAGCCCTTGGGAAGGTTCCAGCAGGAACGCCCGACGACCAACAAGTAACCTCGCCAACACCGCTTGGCGCGGCTCCGGCGATCACGGTACAGCGGCGGCATGATGCTACCTCTCCTCCTTCTGGCGCTTGCCGCCGCTTCGCCGTCGCCTCGGGACGCGGCGGGCAATCAGCTTGAGCCGCTCAAGCCGACGACCGAGCAGACTGCGCGCCTGTGCACGGGCGACCAGCGCTGGTGCGCCGGCATCGATGACGACTCCGCTACGCTGAGCGTCTTCACCGGACCGACCAGCGCCGCCGTCGCCAGCGTCGAACTGGAGCAGGACGAGGACGAGACCCTGGCGGTCTGGCCCCAGATGGCGCGGCTGGCGGCGCCCGGCGCGGGCGTGCTGATCGGGGTCGAGCGCCGCCGCAGCGCCAGCTATTCGGGCGGCGGCGGCAGCACGACCGTTCTGGAGCTGATCCAGGTCTGGCCCGACCGGTCGCGCCCGCCGCGCTCGGTGCTGACCGTGCCTTTGAAGGGCGAGATCATGATCAGAGCCTGTTTCAGCAAGCAGGACTTCGCCGACCGCAAAGGCGCCTGTCAGGACATCTATACCTTCGACGCCGCCTTGACCCTCGCGCCGGAAACCGCCTCGGGCCCGCCGAAGTTCCAGTTCGCGACCCTGGCCAAGGCGTTCCCGCCCAAGGCCTCGCGCGACACGCCCACCCCGTCGTTCAAGCGGCTGAAGAAGAGCGAGCTCGTCCCCACCCCGGACCTCGCCTGCAGCTATCGTCGCGTCCTGGCGTTCGACGCGAAGAGCCAGACCTATCAGCCCGACAGCCCGCTGCCGGACTGCGACGACTACACCACGCCCTAGATGCGAGAGGCCTGAGCCTCGGCGTTGGAAGGCGCGCCGTGTTCCCGCATAAGGGCGGTGAAGCGGGTTGTTCGACGGCGAACGCCTCGCCGCCAGGTTACGTTTTGTGATGCATTCGAACGATCAGGCCTACATCACCGGCGTCGGCGCGTTTCTGCCGGGCGAGCCCGTGCCCTCGGCGGCGATGGAGGATTTCATCGGGCGGATCGGCGGGCGTGGCAGCCTGATGGGCCGCCGGGCCCTGCGCTGGAACGGGGTCGAGACCCGCCATTACGCCCTGAGCCCAGGCGGACGGCCCAACCACTCCAACGCCGGCATGTGCGCCCTGGCCGTGCGGCGGGCGCTGGACGACGCGGGCCTGGGGCCGGAGGACCTCGGCTTCCTGGCCGCCGCCACGACCCAGGGCGACTTCCTGGTCCCCGGCCACGCGGCCATGGTGCATGGCGAACTGGGCTGCGGCCCGATCGAGATCGCCAGCTTCCAGTCGGTTTGCGCCTCGTCGCTGATGGCGGCCAAGTCGGCCTATCTGTCGGTGCGGACGGGCGAGCACCGCGTGGCCGCCGCCTGCGCGGGGGAGTTCTCCTCGCGCTGGTTCCAGCCGTCGTTCTACGAAGGCTCGTCCCTGCTCGACGACAAGCAGCGCCTGAAGCCGCAGGCCGACTATCTGCGGTTCACGCTGTCGGACGGCGCGGGAGCCGTCCTGGTCGAGCCCGCTCCCCGCCCCCAGGGCCTGAGCCTGAGGATCCGGTTCATCGACCTGGTCTCGCTGGCCGGTCAGTTCGATCCGTGCATGTGGGCCGGCGCCGGCCTTGAAAGCCACGCCGAAGCCCTGGACGGCTGGAGCCATCTGGGGCCCCAGGCGGCGCACCGCGCGGGGGGCCTGGCGCTGCTGCAGGACTTCGATCTGCTCAAGCGCGTGATCCGCGCGTGGGTCGGCGTCTATCTCAAGAAGGTGGACGAGGGCCGGATCGTCCCCGACGAGATCGACCACCTCCTGTGCCACTATTCGGCCCGGTCGCTGCGCGAGGAGATCGTCTCCCTGCTGGAGAAGACCAACGGCATGATCCCCGAAGAGAAGTGGTTCTCCAACCTGGCCACGGTGGGCAATGTCGGCTCGGCGTCGATCTGGGTGATGCTGGAGGCCTTCCTGCGATCCGACCGGCTGAAACCGGGTCAGACCGTGCTGTGCGTGGTGCCCGAAAGCGGCCGATCCATGGTCGGCTTCATGCTGCTGGAGGCCGTGGGATGACCACAACGACCGTTGCCGATGTTCTGCGCCGACTGACCGTGGTGTTCACCGAGTTCGAGCGGCGGCTGGAGCAGACGCCCCTGATCCGCAAGCTGACGCGTGGCCGGTTCGAGATGGCCGACTACCACGCCTTCCTGATCGGCCTGCGTCAGCAGGTGAAGGACGGGGCGCTGTGGATGTCGCGGGCGGCGTCCAATATCGACGAGGATCACCTGGAGCTGCGCTCGACCCTGATGCGCCACGCCGTGGTCGAGCACCGGGACTTCCGCCTGCTGGAGGCCGACTTCGTCGCCGCCGGGGGCGATCTGGAGACGATCCGCAACGCCGAGAAGAACATCGGCTCCGAAGCCCTGTCGGCCTGGATGTTCCACGAGGCCTCCAAGCCAAACCCGTTCGGCCTGCTGGGCGCGATGTGGATCATCGAGGGCCTGGGCTCGATCAAGGCCTGCGAGTGGGGCGCGCTGGCGCAGCAAAGGCTGGACCTGCCCGACACCGCCGTCCGGTTCCTACTGTACCACGGCGAGAACGACGCCGAGCACATCGGCGAGTTCGAACAGATGCTGGGAATGGTGCTGCCGAGCGAGGCCGTCGCCGCGCGCATCATTCGGACCGCCGAGGTCACCGCCCGCCTCTATGCGCTGCAAATCGAGGAGATCACGGCGTGACCCACCCCGACTTCGACCTGTCGCGCTACGATCCCAACGATCCGGACCCTTGGCTGGCCCTCTATCTGGACCAGGGCATGCCGATCGCGCCCGAGGCCAAGGTGGCCCTGCTGAAGGGCAACCGCTCCTGGTCGCGCCGCTGGCTGTTTCCGATCGCGCGGCCCGGCGTCTTTGTGTTCTTCATCCTGGTGAAGATCCTGCGCGGGATCTCGCCCCATCGCCCCAACCTGAACACCGGGCTGCACAAGCTGATCCACTGGGGCCTGAAGACGTTCTGCACGCCCGAGGCCAACACGCTGATCCTGCGCCATTTCCATGTCGGCACCGAGCTGCTGGCCTTCATCAAGGCCAACGCCGGACCGGTGGAGGTCGACACCGTGCCCCTGCGGCCGCGCACCCTCAGGGACCTGGAGGACAACGTCTTCCTGCAGCACGACCTCAACGTCTTCAACTTCATCATCCAGCTGAACGCCAGCCTGCGGGCCCAGGGGCGGGACCTGGTTCCGGTCGAGCGGCCGGACTTCTCGATGATCTCGGATGAGCCCTTCGCCCTGGGCGAGCTGCCCAGGAGGCGGCTGAACTTCGCCGACGCCCAGACCGCCATCGAGGTCTACACCCCGCTGTACGCGCTGATGCTGCCCCGCGCCGACTTCGTCCGCGCCGCCCAGTCGCTGCAACTGGACGAGACCGTGGCGATCTATATCGGCAAGATCCTCGGGACCGACTACCACATGTCGTTCGTCAAGAACGGCCACCCGCTGGTGCCGCTCTCGACCTTGCAGGCGGGGCATCGGTTGATGATGCACGGTCTGGACTGCGAGGCGCTGCATGGCTGGCTGCGCCTGCTGAAGCAGAGGCAGGCGGCCGGCCTGCCGCTGGACCCGCGCAACCCGGTGGCGGCGACGGCTTAGCGCGGGCCTTGCCGCCTATCCCGCCCCCCTGTCGCAGGGGTGTCACCGGCGCCGCCTAAAGGGCCAGGCATGAGCCAAGCGCGATCTCTTTCCCTCATCCTCGCGGCCGTTCTCGCGAGCCTCCTGCCCGTCACGGGGTCACAGGCGGGCGAGCCGGGCCGCGCCTTGTGGGTGATGAGCTACAACATCCGCTACGACAATCCCGACGACCGTCCCGACTGGCGAACGCGGCGGGGGCCGATGGTCGAGCAGATCCGCTTCTTTGCGCCCGACATCCTGGGCCTGCAGGAGGCCCTGCCGACGATGGTCGATCAGCTGGCCGGCGACCTGGCCGGATACGCCCACTATGGCGTCGGCCGCGACGACGGCGCGGGGCGCGGCGAGACCACGACGATCTTCTATCGGGCCGACCGGTTCCAGCAGGTGCTGGCCAAGACCTACTGGTGTTCGCCCACGCCCGACACCCCCAGCAAGGCCTATGACGCCGCCCTGCCCCGCACCTTCACGCGCCTGGTGCTGAAGGACCGGATCACCGGCGTCACCTTCGATGTCCGTAATGCGCACCTGGACCATGTGGGCGCGGAGTCCCGGGCCAAATGCGCCGCCCAGATCCTGGCCCTCGCCCCCTGGCCCAAGGCTCGGCTGATCACGCTGGGCGATTTCAACAGCGCGCCGGAAGAAGCGCCCTATCGCCTGCTGACCGCGCCCGAAGGCCCCTATCGCGACGCCCGCGCGGCCGCGTCCAGCGTGTTCTCGCCGTCGACGGGCACCTTCAACCGGTTCACGCCGGCGTCGATCGGCCCGCCCATCGACTACATCTTCGTGGACCGCCGCCTGAACGTCGCGCGCTTCGCCGTGCCGACCGACGTCGCCGACGCCGGCGTGATTTCGGACCACTTCCCGGTGCTGGCCGAGATCACGCTGTCGCCGAGGACGCGGACAAAGGCCAAGCCTTAGCCTGCTCTAGCGGGCCCTACGCCTTGTGGGTGCGCGCATAGTGGTCGAAGGCCACGGCGGCGACGATGATCAGGCCGATCACCACCTGCTGGACGTAGGAGGTGACGTGCAGCATCACCAGGCCGTTCGAGAGCACGCCGATCAGCAGGGCCCCCAGCACGGTGCCGCCGACGCCGCCCGAGCCGCCGGTCAGGCTGGCGCCGCCGATCACCACCGAGGCGATAACCCGCAGCTCATAGCCCGTCCCGGCGACCGCCTCGGCCGAGCCCAGGCGGGCCGACAGCAGAAAGCCCGACAGCCCCGCCAGGGCGCCGATGATCGCGTAGACGCTGGTGGTGATGAAATCGACATTGACGCCCGACAGGCGCGCAGCCTCGGCGTTGCCGCCCACCGCATAGACCTGACGGCCATAGCGGGTGTAGCGCAGCGCCAGGTGGCCGGCCGCTGCGACCAGGGCGAAGATCACCACCGGCACGGGCAGGAACAGGATCTCGCCCGAGCCCCACCAGCGGTAGGCGTCGTTGAAGCCCGAGATCGGCCCGCCGTCGTTCAGCAGCAGGGTGGCGCCGCGCCAGACGGTCATACCGCCCAGGGTGACGACGAAGGCGGGCACATGCAGCCAGGTCACGGCCTTGCCCTGCACATAGCCGCCGGCCAGACCGATCAGGGTCGAGACCAACAGAGCGATCAGCCAGGTGGCGGGGCCGTCGCCCACGACGGCGGTGACCACATAGGCCGCGGCGATCGAAGCGAAGGCCAGCAACGATCCCACGGCCACGTCGATGCCGCCGATCAGGATCACGAAGGTCATGCCCACGGCGATGATCCCGTAGATCGACACCTCCGACAGGATGTTCAGGGCGTTGCGCGCCGTCAGGAAGCGCTCGTTGGCCACGCCGAACACCGCCACCAGCAGCAGCAGGAACAGGATCGTCCGGTGCTTGCGGGCGAAGGCCAACAGGTCGAAGCGGGGCTTGTCGGTCGCGAGCGGGGCGGGAGACGACGGGGCGGTCATGCGGTCAGGCGTTCCATGTCAGGGGCGGCGACCCGGTCCGTGCCGGTCGCCATATGGGCCATCAGGCCCTCTTCGGTGGCGGTCTGCGCGTCGAGATCGGCGACGATGACGCCCTCGCGGAAAACGACGATGCGATCGCTGACGGCCATGACCTCGGCCAGTTCCGACGAGATCACGACGACCGCTACGCCCAGGTCGGCCAGGTCGCTGAGCACCTGGTGAACCTCGGCCTTGGCGCCGATGTCGATCCCGCGCGTGGGCTCGTCGACGATCAGCACCTTGGGCGTCAGCGCCATCGCCCGGCCCAGCAGGACCTTCTGCTGGTTGCCGCCCGACAGCTTGCCGATCGCGGTCTCGGCGTCGGCCATCTTGATGCGCAGCTTCTGGCGATAGGTCTCGACGAGGTCGCGCTCGGCCCGCTCGTCGACCCACTGGCCCAGCGCGCTCAGCGCCTTGAGGCTGGGCAGGCTCAGATTGCGGCGGATCGAGTGGTCCAGGAAGCAGCCCTGCTGCTTGCGGTCCTCGGGCACCAGCATGATCCCGGCCTGGATGGCGTCGCGGGGCGAGCGCAGGCTCAGGGGCTTGTCGTCGACCAGGACGCGTCCGGCGGCGATCGGATCGGCGCCGAAGATCAGCCGGGCCAGGTCCGTGCGGCCCGCGCCGACCAGACCGGCCAGACCGACGATCTCGCCGCCCCTCGCCGCGAACGACACCTGGCGCAGATAGCCGGGCGCCGACAGTCGGGGCGCGGCCGGGGTCACGCCCTCGACCTTCAGCACCACCGCGCCGGGGGGGCGCCGACGCGTGCGCCGCTCGAACTCGACATGCCGCCCGACCATCAGCCGGACCATGTCGGCGACCTCGACGTCGGCGACGTCGCCGCTGGCCACGAAGCGGCCGTCGCGCATGACGGTGTAGCGGTCGCACATCGCCTTCACCTCGCCCAGGCGGTGCGAGACATAGATCACCGACACCGACCGCGCCTTCAGGCCGGCGATGATGGCGTGCAGGCGGTCGACCTCGCGGCCGCTGAGCGCGGCGGTCGGCTCGTCCATGATGATCAGCCGCGCGTTCAGGGTCATGGCCTTGGCGATCTCGACCATCTGCTGCTCGGCGACGGTCAGGCCGCGCACCGGCGCGTCAGGATTTAGCGGCAGGCCCAGATCGTTCAGCAGGGCCTGGGCGTCGGCGCGCAGCCGCGACCAGTCGACCAGCCCCAGGCGGCGCGGCTCGCGGCCCAGATACATGTTCTCGGCCACGCTCAGTTCCGGGAACAGGTTGAATTCCTGGTAGATCGTGGCGATGCCGAGCTGCTGGCGGCGCAGCGGCGCATCCCGCGGGTCCAGGACCTGGCCGGCGAAGGTCACGGTTCCGGCGTCGGCGGCGTGGGCGGCCGACAGGATCTTGATCAGGGTGGACTTGCCGGCCCCGTTCTCGCCCAGCAGCGCATGAACCTCGCCGACACCGACGACGAGGTCCACCTGGTCGAGCGCGCGCACGCCGGGAAAGCTCTTGCTGACCTGGCTGACGTCCAGGAGGGTCATGACCTGGGATCCGGGGTCGGCGCTATTTCATCTCGCCGATGCGCGAGGCCTCGGTGAGGTTGCCGCTGGTGATCAGCACCGGCTTGAGGCTGACCGACTTGAGCGCGGCGCCCGACTTGATCTTGTCGACCGCCTGACGAAGCGCGGTGCGGATCTGCAGGCCGGGGTTCTGCTCGACCGTCGCGACCATCTCGCCGGCCTTGATGCGGGCCAGGGCCTCGGGGATGGCGTCGAAGCCGATGACCTTGACCTTGGCGCTGTCCAGCCCGGCGGCGCGCACGGCCTCCAGGGCGCCCATGGCCATGTCGTCGTTCAGGCAAAGAATGACGTCCGGCGGCGTGTCGCGCATCGAGGTGAGGATGTTCTGGGTCACCGTCAGCGCCTGGTCGCGCTTGGAGTTGGCGGTCTGCTCGGTGACGATCTTGAAGGCCGGACCGCCGGCCGCCAGGCCGTCATGGACGCCCTTCACGCGCTCGATCGAGCTGGAGCTGCCCGGGTCGTTGGTGATGACCACGACGCGCGCGCCGGCCGGATAGGTCTTCACGACCCAGTCGGCCATCGCCCGGCCGCCGGCGACATTGTCGGCGCCGACATGTGGCACGGCCGTCTTGCCGCCCGCGATGTTGCGATCGACCGAGATCACCGCCACGCCCTGTTCCACAAGGTCGTCGGCGGCGCCGGCCAGCGCCTTGGAGTCGGTGGGGGCGACGATCACGACCTTGGCCCCCTGCACCGCAGCGGCCTGCAGGTCGGAGATCTGCTTGGAAGAGTTGTTCTGGGCGTCCAGCACCTGGACCTTGACCCCCAGCTTTGCGGCCTCGTCCTCCAGCTCGCGCCGCATGGCCACGAAGAAGGGCTGGGAGAGGTCGTTGAAGCTGACCACCACCTCGGCCTCGGCGCCCCCACGGGCGCAGCCGGTCATCAGGCCCAGGGCCGCCGTCCCCAGCCCCAGTCCAGCGGCCAGACCCAGCAAGCGCCGGCGCGACATCGAGGGGCGGATCATGGGGCTACTCTCTAATGCGAATTATCGGATGCCAGGCATCGCTGTTGGTTGTCGCCAGAAGAATGGAAGAAAATTTCCATGTCAAGAAATTGTGGAATTGTCGGTTCTTTTCTGTCGGCCGCTCCCCGGGCCTCCCGCCGGTCGCAGCGCCGTAATCCGCTGGACAGCCTGGCTGAAGCGTTCAACCTTGGGCTGACCCTAGCTGAGAGAGTCCTGTGACCGAACGCGTCCTTCATCGCCGTGGCCTGCTGACCGGCGCCCTGGCCCTGGCGATCACGCCGACCCTGGCCCGCGCGGCGGCCTCGCCCATCACGATCACCGTCGGCGACCGCGCGCTGGAGCTCAGCGTGCTGCGGCCCGCCGCGCCCAAGGGCGTGGTCGTGTTCTCGCACGGCGCCGGCGGAACGGCGGAGGCCTATGCGACGCTGCTGGAGGGCTGGCGCCAGGCCGGCTTCCTGGTGGTGGCGCCGCTGCACGTCGACTCCCAGAAGCACCCCCGCAGGACCGCGTACAATCTGCGTTCGTCCTTCCCGCTCAGGATCGCCGACGTCGGGGCGGCGGCCGGCTGGGCGGCCGCCGCCGCGCCGGGCCTGCCGCTGGCCTATGCGGGCCACTCGTACGGTTCACTGATGTCGCTGATGCGCGGCGGCGCCCTGGAGGGCATGATCCCGGCCCGCGATCCGAACGCCAAGGCCGTGCTGTGCTTCTCAAGCCCCGGGACGATCCAGGGCCTGATGGGTCCGGCCACCTTCCAGACGCTGACCACCCCGACGATGGTGCTGACGGGCGAGCTGGACCTGGTGCCGGGCATGGTCGCCGACTGGCGCGACCACCTGCGCGCGGTCGAGGAAAGCCCCGCCGGCGAGAAGTACGCCTGGATCGGCAAGAGCGTCGACCACGGCCTGGCGCACCATCCCGACAATCCCGCCTTCGCCGAGGCCTCGGCCCTCAGCGTCACCTTCCTGAAAGCGCAGCTTCTGGGCGACGCCAAGGCCAAGGCCGCCCTGGCGGCCCGGACCCCGACAGCGGCGGCGTCGTTCTGGCGGCGCTAGCGGAAAGCGCCCCCTCCCCCGTTCTACGGGTGAGGAGGAAAGCTCAACCTTCCTGCCCCGCTTGCGGGGGAGGTGGATCGGCGCGAAGCGACGAGACGGAGGGGGCGTTAGCGCAAAGCGCCCCCGTCAGGCCACCGCCGCCAAGTGCATGCGGCCGCCCTCGTCGACGATGGTGTCGATCGCGTCGGCGGCCAGCGCCGCGCTGAACAGGAAGCCCTGCGCCTGGACGCAGCCGATCTCGTGCAGTTGCTCGCGCTGCTGGTTGGTCTCGACCCCCTCGGCGATGACCGACAGCTTCAGGGCCTTGGCCAGGCGGACGATCGCGGCCACCACGGCGCCGGCCTCCTTGTCGCCGCCCAGGGGGGTGATGAAGCTGCGGTCGATCTTGATCTTGTCGATCGGATAGCGCCGCAGATAGCTCAGCGAGCTGTAGCCGGTGCCGAAATCGTCCAGCGCCAGAGAGAAGCCCATCTCGCGCAGGCGGCTGATGGCGTCGTGGGTCGCCTCGTCATCGCCCAGCAGCGCGCCTTCGGTGATCTCCAGCTCGATCTTCTCGGCGCGCGCGCCGGTTTCGGCCAGGATCTGGGCGACCAGATCAGGGAACCCGGCCTGGCGCATCTGCAGGGCCGAAACGTTGACGGCCACCTTCAGGTCCTTCCAGCGCAGGCTGTCGGTGAAGGCCCGGCGCATGATCAGCCGGCCCAGCTCGTCGATCAGGCCGCAGTCCTCGGCCAGGGGCACGAAGGCGCCCGGCGAGATCGCGCCCTTCTCGGGATGGGTCCAGCGGGCCAGGGCCTCGACGCCCAGCACCTTGCCCGCCGCGTCGACCTGCGGCTGGTAGGCGACCCAGACGCCGCCGTCCTTGAGCGCCAGGCGCAAATCGGCTTCCAGACCGCGCCGCGCCTTCAGGGCCGCGTCCATCTCGGCCTCGAAGAAGCAGTAGCGACCGCGCCCCTCGTCCTTGGCGCGATACATGGCCACGTCGGCCCGCCGGGCGGCCTCGACCGCGCCGACAAAGGCCTCGTCCGGCGTGATGACGGCCACGCCGACCGAACCGCCGACAAACACCGTGCCGCAGGACAGATCGACCGGGGCCGCCAGGGCGGCGACCAGGCGCTCGGCCAGGGCGGCCGCGCCCGGCGGGTCGATCTCGGCGGCGACCACGCCGAACTCGTCGCCGCCCAGGCGAGCCAGGGTTTCGCTGGCGCGGCACAGGCCGGCCAGACGGGCCCCGATCACCTGGATCAGTTCGTCGCCGGCCGCGTGGCCGTGGGTGTCGTTCACCGCCTTGAAGCGGTCCAGATCGATGGCCAGCACCGCCATGGCGCCGCGCCGGCGCGACAGGCCGTCGACGCCCTGCCGCAGCCGCTCCTCGAACAGCACCCGGTTGGGCAGGCCGGTCAGGGCGTCGTGCATGGCCATGTGCTTGGCGCGCGCCTCGCTGGCGACCAGCCCCTCGGCGATGCGCCGGCTGCGACGGGCGAACAGCAGCGCCACGACGGCCAGGCCGCCCACCACCAGCAGAATCGGGACCACAGCCTTGCGCAGTAGACGCTGACCCGGATGGGGCGGCGCCCAGTCCAGAGTCGCCACCACCTGGCCCGCATGATTGCGCAGCGGGACATGGGCGTCGTCGGCATCGGGCCGCGCGTCGCCCTTGTGCAGGTGGATACCGGCCAGCAGGAAACGGCTGGAGAAGGCCTCCAGGAACACCGCGTCCAGCCGAAGGGCGGTGACCACCACCGGCGCCCGCGCCTGGCGCGGGAGGGCCTTGCCGAAGTCGGGCTGCACCAGGCTGGCGGTGACGATGTAGACCTCGCCGTCGATGGATTCGACGGCGCTGGCCTGGGCGGGCGTGGCGACAAGGCCGCCGTCGACGCGCGGGCCGGTGATGCGCGGGCGCCGGACCTCGAGGGCGCGGACCTTGCGGATCAGCGGCGCGAAGCTGGGGGCGCGGCGCTCGTAATAGGCCGCCGTCGTCGGCTTCCCGACCCGGGCGCTGAACAGCGGACGATCCTGGGCGTCGACCACGAAGATCATGTCGAACCCGGCCTGGCCCATCAGATAGGCGCCGATGTTCTCCTCGGCCCAGCCCGCGTCGAACCGGTTATCGAGATTGATGACCGCATCGTCCCACAGCACCTGCGGCGAGACGGCCCGTTGGATGTCGGCGATCTTGGAGTCCATGCCCCGCGCGACCAGCGCCTGCTCATGGCGCAGGGCGTCGCGGTCGACACGGGCGGCCATCATGAACAGCACCGCCACCAGCACGCCGACCGTCAGCAGCGCCATGGCCGCCAGGGGTGCGGAAAGACGGGCCTCGACACCCTTCATGGTCGCGAAAGTCCAATACCGCGAGAGAGAGAATGCCGGTTCTGGCAGGCCAAAGCTAAGCTCTACCTAATACCCCCTGAGGCAACTTGTCGCAGGCCCGCGCCACGCGCCGTGCGCTGCATGTCGGCGCCACATTCCCTTTGGCGGGGAAAGGCTTTAGAGAGACCGCCCGTCCCTCTCAGCCGTGCGAAACTCCCCTTGCGACTGCCCCAGGCCCGCCTCGACCAGGTTCTCGACCGTTTCCGTGAAGTGGAGGCCCGCATGGGCGCGGCCACCGACGGCGCCGAGATCGTCAAGCTCTCCAAGGAGCACGCCGAGCTGCGCCCCGTGGCCGAGGCCGTCGAGCGGCTGGCCAAGCTGTCGGCCGAACGCGCCGAGCTGGACGTCCTGGCCGCCGATCCCGAGATGGCCGAGATGGTCCGCGACGAGATTCAGGCGCTGGACGAGAAGCTGCCGGTCATGGAGCGCGAGCTGGCCCTGATGCTGGCGCCCAAGGACAAGGACGAGAACGCCTCGGCCATCCTGGAAGTGCGCGCCGGCACCGGCGGCGACGAGGCGGCCCTGTTCGCCGGCGATCTCTTCCGCATGTACCAGCGCTACGCCCAGACCCAGGGCTGGCGCGTCGAGATCGACAGCATCTCGGAAGGCGAAATGGGCGGCTTCAAGGAAATCGTCGCCTCGATCACCGGCGACGGCGTGTTCGGCCGGCTGAAGTTCGAAAGCGGCGTGCACCGGGTGCAGCGCGTGCCGGCCACCGAAGCCCAAGGCCGCATCCACACCTCGGCCGCCACCGTCGCGGTGCTGCCCGAAGCCGAGGACGTCGAGATCGACATCAAGGAAAGCGACCTGCGGATCGACACCTATCGCTCGTCGGGCGCGGGCGGTCAGCACGTCAACAAGACCGACTCGGCCGTGCGCATCACCCACTTGCCCACCGGCGTGGTGGTGACCAGCTCGGAAAAGAGCCAACACCAGAACCGCGCCCGGGCGATGAAGAACCTCAAGGCGCGCCTCTACGACATGCAGCGCGAGGCCCTCGACAGCGCCCGCTCCGAGGCCCGCAAGAGCCAGGTCGGCAGCGGGGATCGTTCGGAGCGCATCCGCACCTACAACTTCCCGCAGGGCCGGGTGACCGACCACCGCATCAACCTGACGCTCTACAATCTGGCGCGGATCATGGAGGGCGACGCCCTGGACGACGTGATCAACCCGCTGATCGCCGAGGACCAGGCCGAGCGTCTGGCCAGCCTCGAGGAAAGCTTCGGCTGATGGCCTGGACCCGCACCTACGACGAGGCCGAGCCCCAGCGGGTCAACAAGTGGCTGGCCCAGAGCGGGGTGTGCTCGCGCCGCGAGGCCGAGCAGCTGATCAGCGACGGCCTCGTCTCGATCGCCGGCGAGGTGGTCGAGGACGTCGGCCGCAAGATCCAGCCCGGCCAGACCCTGACCCTGGCCGACCGCGCCACCGCCAAGCTGGACGCTGTCCCGACCTACCTCGTTCACAAGCCGCGCGGCGTGGTCTCGTCGCAACCTGATCCGGGCCAGGTGCCGGCCGCGCGCCTGCTGACGCGCGCCAATCTGTGGGGCGACGCGCGCGGCGTGGCGATCCCGCAGTCGGGCGACCTGATCCCGCCGATCGGACGCCTGGACAAGGACTCGCGCGGCCTCCTGCTGCTGTCGCAGGACGGGGTGGTGGCCAAGGCCGTGATCGGTCCGCAGTCGGAGTTGGAAAAAGAGTACCGCGTCGCGGTGATGGGCGAGCTGACCGAGGAGAAGCTGGAGCTGCTGCGCTTTGGCCTGGAGCTGGACGGCCGCGAGCTGCGCCCGGCCGAGGTCGAGGTCATCTCCGATCAGCGCCTGAGCTTTGTGCTGCGCGAAGGCCGCAACCGCCAGATCCGCCGGATGTGCGAACTGGTGGACCTGAAGGTCGTCGACCTGTTCCGCGTCCGCGTGGGCCCGCTGGACCTGGGCGACATGCCCGAGGGCCACTGGCGCTTGCTGACGGCGGCCGAGCGGGCGGCGCTGGTGGCGGGTTAGCGCGCCAAGAGTGCCGAAGCATGAACGGCGGCGGCAGAGCTGATCCGTGAGACGTTGCTGTTGGGCGGTCTCTGGCTTCAGCTTTCTTTTTCTAGCCGCCTCCAGCTTCATCGTCTTCCCGCACCGGCGAGGCCAGGACCTTCACCTTCTCGGCGACCGTCTTTAGTGTGCCGACACTTGGGTCTGCGATGGCGGCGGCGACCGCTACGCCCAGATCGATCACCTGCGCGATCCGCGTAACGAAATCCGATACCTTCTCGATCTGCTTGATCTGCTCTTGCGCCGCTTCGGTGGCCTTCGCGACATCCTTGAGCCCTTGAGCGACATCGTCGATGGCCGCGCCTGCCGCCTGGACGGCGAATGTCGTCGCAAGCGCGGACAAGCGTTGACGTTGGCTCGTCAGATACTGGTACTGCGCGTCCCATGCGGCCTGGCTTACAGGATCCGCCGCGCCTGGCCTGTCCGGTAGATGCACGAGCCGTTTTTGGACTTCGTTGGCCAGATCATCGGCAATCCTGGCCTGCTCCTTAAGGAAATCTCTCGCGCTCAAAGTGGTCATTTCGCACCCTCCGCTGCATAGGCCTTGGTGATGCCTTCCACTTTGTCATTGAGGTCTTTGGCGTCCTTGTAGAGCAGCTTCACGACTTCCTTGTCAGTCAGCCGCGATTTGGCGGAGTTAAGATCCTCAAGCGTCGTCTTCGCGCTGGCCAATGATTTCTTGTAGGCTTCAACCGCGTCGTACTTTCCCTTCAGCACCATCATCCGCCGGCAGTACTCCGCAGCCACCAAAAATTGCTGGCCGCTCAACTCGTAGGCGGGCGGGTTCGGACAAAGCGCCTGGATTTTGTCGCTCGCGACCTGCCGGCCGAAAATATAGTCCGAGAAGCGCGCTTCCTGTTCGCGGGCCTCGCCGTTGAGGACGATGACAATGTCATCCGCGACATGCTCGCGCAGGGCGTCTATGACCATGATAGCGGGCGGCGCGCCATCCTCTATCAAATTGCGGATAGCCCTCTCGCGTGCGGCGCGCGTCGCCCAACCCGTCAGAAGCTTGACGACGCCCGACACTGCCTTGGCCTGATCGGCGTTGATCTTCGGGATCTTAAGGGCAGACGCTTCAGCCGCCTCAAGCCCGGGCTGCACCGTGAAATTCTTGTCGGCGGCCACGTCGCCAAGCGCCTGGAAATACTGGGTCAGAATGCCATTGGCGTCGGTGATGCGCTTCACCACCTCCGGCGCGCCGTCGCATTTGACCAGCGCATTGAATTGCGCCTGGCGAACGCAGCCGTCGTTCAGGTCCTTTGCTGGTCCATTCCAACTCCGGGATGCCGAGACGAGACTGCCGGACGCCGTTTTGACGGCCTCAAGGTTGGTGCATGCGACCAACGTTAAGGCAAGCGGCAACGCCGCTAGAGCGCGAGGCTTCATGTAACACCCCCAGATAACACCGGTTTACAAGCTCACGCGCCTTACGTGTGGTCAATAGAAATTAACCAAATAATTGCGAGCCTCTTACGTTTGGTCAGCGCTCGAAGTAGGGGACGAACGCCCCCAACTGCGCCGAGGCTCCCGGAAGATGCAGGCCCTTGGTCCCGCGTATATGCACCGCTCTGCCCCCGGGTTCATGAACCGCCACAAAGTCGTTCTGGCAGAGCGCGCGCGGCGTCGCGCCGATCTCGCCCACCACGCCTTCACGCGGCAGCAACTGTGTCCCCTTGGCGGGGCGGTTCACGAACATCGTGCCGTCCGGCATGCGGAACAGGATGGCGGTGCGATCAATGACCCGGGTCTCGACCACTAGTCGGCGCGTGATGCAGGGCACCGGCTGGCCGGGCACGCGGCCATTCAGCTCCCTGATGAGACTGGCTTCACCGCGCAGATAGGCCTGGTCGGGGCTTTCGCCCGCCAGAGCCACCGCCGGCAGGACCAAGGCCACCGCGGCCGCGACGCCTGCGCCGAAGGAGAACTTCGTCATCGAAACCTTCCCTCCAAATGGGCGGGACAGGATATCCGGCCCAGCTCCAGGGAAACGATGGCGCCCCCCAGGATTGTCAAACTCGGCAACATAGCCCTCTGGTTCAGCGCCCGACGCCAGAGCCCGCTGCGCGAACATCCAGCCGGGATGACGACCGAAAGTGATTGCAGCGGGTTAAGTACGGGGCCCTAGCCAGCGGTGCCTCAGGGCCGCGTGTAGGGCGTGAACGCGCCTAGGCGTACTGCGGTCAAACCGCGGACGCCTTTGCCGCCTGGGCTGACCAGACCGACCCCGTCCCCCTGGCACAGCGCGCGGGGGCCGGTCCCGCCGAGTACGGCGTCCCGAGCCAGCCCTTGGGCGCCCATGATCGGGCGGCTCACATACACGGTTCCATCGCGCATGCGGTAGAGGATCGCCGTCCGCTCGACGACCCAGGTATCGCTGATCGTCCGGCCGACAATACAGCTGACCGGTTGCCCCGGCACGCGGCCGTTCAGCTCACGCGCCAGACTGGCCTCGCCGGCCGCCTTGCCATTGTCGGCCGCCAAAGCCGCCGACGCGAACGCAAAGGTCAGGACTGCGGCGCCGAAAGCGCTCCATTGGGTGCGTGTCATGGTCAGCGCTCGAAATAGGGGATGAACGGGCCCAACTGCGCCGAGGCTCCCGGACGCCGATAGCCCTTGCCGCCGGGATCGTAGACGACCGCCACGTCATTCTGACAGATCGCGGTCGGGATCGCGCCGATCTGACCGACCACGCCGTCATGTTGCAGCCAGCGCGTGCCGTTGATCGGGCGATTCACAAACATGGTGCCGTCCGGCATGCGAAACAGCAGGGCCGTGCGGTCAATGACCCGGGTCTCGACCACCAGGCGACGCGTGATGCAGGGGACGGGCTGTCCGGCCACGCGACCATTCAGCTCCTTCAGCAGGCTGGCTTCGCCCTTGGCGTAGATCTCCTTGGGCTTGTCATCGGCCAGGGAAGTCGTCGGCGAGAGGAAGATCATGACGCCGGCCAGGCCCGCGCCCAGGAACGATTTGACCATCACTGGTCTCTCCACATCGTCACGGCGAATGGTGATCGCCTTCAGCGCTTACGACGATGACATACAGCTCTGGATTGTCAATCGAGCCGGCGCGTCGCCCGCGGTCAGCGGCGGGGCCGGTCGTAGGGCGTAAACGCGCCCAGGCTGACGAAGCCCGCGTCGAACCGCGCGCCGGACTCCAGCAGGTTGACCGGATCGAAGCTGCACAGACGCGTGCCGACAGTGCGGGTCACCAACACCTGATCGCGTCGCAGGGACTCGGCGCCGACCCGGGGCCGGTTCACATACAGGCGTCCGCCCTGCAGGCGATAGACGATCGCGGTCTTGTCGACGATGTCGACGGTCTCGACGCCTCGGGAGTCGATGCAGTTGACCGGCGCGCCGGCGGTGCGTCCGTCCAGCATTTTCGCCAGGACCTGCTCGGGCGGCGGCTTGGGGTTCGCCGCGCTGGCCGCGCCGGCCACCGAGAGAGCCAGCATCGCCACCAGTCCGTTCAGCCTGTACCGCATGGACGTGATCTCCCTACTCCGCCGCGAGGGTCTCCGCGGCTTTCGCGGCCTGGATTTCGGCCGCCTTCTTCTCAACGAGGTCGACGATGTGATCGATCATCCCCTCGTTGGATTGTTTGTGGTCGGGCTTGCCGGCCATGTAGACCATGCCCGCCCCGGCGCCGCCGCCGGTGAAGCCGATGTCGGTCATCAGGGCCTCGCCCGGGCCGTTGACCACGCAGCCGATGATCGACAGCGACATGGGCGTGGAGATGTGGGCCAGACGCTCTTCCAGAGCCTCGACGGTCTTGATGACGTTGAAGCCCTGCCGCGCGCACGACGGGCAGGCGATGATGTTGACGCCCCGGTGGCGCAGGCCCAGCGACTTCAAGATATCGAAGCCGACCTTGATCTCTTCGACCGGATCGGCGGCCAGGCTGACGCGGATGGTGTCGCCGATGCCGGCCCACAGCATCGCGCCGATGCCGATGGCGCTCTTGACCGTGCCGGTGCGCGTGGCGCCGGCCTCGGTGACGCCCAGATGCAGCGGGCAGTCGATGGCCTCGGCCAGCTGGTAGTAGGCGGCCACGGTCATGAACGGGTCGGACGCCTTCACCGAGATCTTGAACTCGTGGAAGTCGTGGTCCTGCAGGATGCGGGCGTGGTTCAGGGCGCTCTCGACCATCGCGTCGGGGCACGGCTCGCCGTACTTTTCCAGCAGTTCGCGCTCCAGCGAGCCGGCGTTGACGCCGATGCGCATCGAGCAGCCGTGGTCGCGGGCGGCCTGGATCACGTCGCGCACGCGGTCGGGGCTGCCGATATTGCCCGGATTGATCCGCAGGCACGCCGCGCCGGCCTGGGCCGCCTCGATGCCGCGCTTGTAGTGGAAGTGGATGTCGGCCACGAGCGGGACCTTGGCCTCGCGGGCGATGGTCTTGAACGCCGCGGTGCTCTCCACGTCCGGGCAGCTGACGCGGACGATGTCGGCGCCGGCCTCCTCCAGCTGGCGGATCTGCTCCAGCGTCGCGGCGGCGTCGCTGGTCAGGGTGTTGGTCATCGACTGCACCGAGATCGGCGCGTCGCCGCCCACCTCGACGGAGCCGACGCGGATCTTGCGCGATTGCCGGCGCGTGATCATGCGCCAGGGACGGACGTGCGTGTGGTCTGCGGCCATGGCGCTAATTTAGAGGGTGTTGGGGCGGGATAGAAGGGGCTTCCCCATCCTTCTCCCCCCTGCGGGAGAAGGTGTCGCCGTCAGGCGACGGATGAGGGGTCGCGCTGAGGCGGCGGAGAGGGTCATCAACCCCTCATCCGACCGCTTCGCGGCCACCTTCTCCCGCAAGGGGAGAAGGACGTTAGCGCGCGTTCGGCGCCGTCGCCGCCACCACCGGCGCCGGTGCGGCCGGGATCAGCCTGGCCACCGCCGTCTGGTTCGAGGTCAGCCGGCCCGTCAGGCGGCCGTTGTAATAGACCTCGAACAGGGCCGGCTCGACCACGTCCAGGATCAGGCCGGGCGTGCGCGGGGCGCTGTAGGCGTCGCCGGCCGACAGCCAGCGGGTCATGTGGATGCCGCCGTCGGCGCGGCGGACGGTCAGGGCGCCGGCCTTGCGGGCCTGGATCAGAACGCCCGAGGCCTCAGCGGCGCCGGCGCCCAGCATCTGGCCCTTGGGCTTGAAGGGCGCGCCGATCACGACCTGGTTGGTGGTGTCGGTGATCCCGGCGGCGGCTTCGGCCTCGGCGCGCGCCTTGGCGGCCAGCTTGGCGGCGTCGACCGAGCCGCCGTTGGCGGCGGCGTCGTCGAGGCCGGGGGTCTTGTAGGGTTCGGGCGTGGTCGACTCGACCGGCGCGGGCAGCGGCGCGCCCAGCGACACCGAACCGCCAGGACCGACGGTCCCGCCGTGGGCGACGCGGACCTGGGCCGATTCCGGCGCGATCTGCGGCGGGGGCTCGTCCTTGGAAATGGCGCGCTGGGCGACGTTCCACAGCAGGATGGCGCCGACCACCAAAAGGCCGCCGGCGAAGATCAGCGCCAGGCGCGGATCACGCTCGCGCCGCACGCCGACCGGGGCGCGCAGTTCGGCCCCCTCGTCGGGCGCATCGTTCTTGAAGCGGGCCACGGCCGCTTCGGCGTCCAGGCCCAAGAGGCCGGCATAGGCGCGGACATAGCCGATGGTGAAGGGCCGTGAGGGCAGGTCGTCGAGGCGCATGTCCTCGAGGGCCTCGATATAGCTCTGGCGGATGCGGGTGCCGTCGGCGACGTCCTGGGTGGTCAGCCCGCGAAACTCGCGCGCGGCCTTCAGCGCCAGACCAATGTCTGCGCCATCCTCAAGCGAGGGTTGGCCCACGGCGATCGGCGCTTCGTCCGTATCGGCGTCGGCGACGAGGTGCAAACGCCTCACGTTCCCCGTATCCAGCGGCATAATCGGCTAAACGCCCCCGAAAATCGCGCTGCGCGCGAAGCGCGCCGCACTCCCCCACCCCGGTTATACGGAGTTCTTAATATGTGTTTGTGAATATCAAACTAAGTAGCGGGATTCAATGTACTAAACCGCGACACTTGGTTAACGGCCAAGCTTTTGTCAGACGGCGACGTAGAGCTTGCGCGCCAAGGTTTCGATCTCGCCGCGCAAGGATCCGCCGGAGCCCTTCAGCAGGGCCTCGACATTGCGGCGCGCGGCCTCGCGATCCAGCGACAAAACCATCTGCTTGACGGGCCCGATGCCGGCCGGCGGCATCGACAATCGATCAAAGCCCAGGGCCACCAGGGCGAAGGCCTCCAGCGGCCGGCCGGCCATCTCGCCGCAGACCGAGACCTGGGTGCCGGTGTCGGCGCAGGCCTGCTGGATCGTCTTCAGCGCCCGCAGCGCGGCCGGCGACAGCGGGTCATAGCGATCCGAGACGCGCGGATTGCCCCGGTCGGCCGCGAACATGTACTGCATCAGGTCGTTGGTGCCGACCGAGACGAAGTCGGTCATCGGCAGCAGAGCGTCCAGGTGCCACAGCAACGACGGCGCCTCGATCATGGCCCCCACGTCCAGGCGCGCCGGCGCCGGACGGCCGCGCTTCAGGGCCCAGGCCACTTCCTGGTCGACGAACGAACGGGCGGCGCGGAACTCGTCCACATTGGCCACCAGCGGGAACATGATCCGCAGCGGCCGACCGTTGGCGGCCTTGATCAGGGCGCGGATCTGCATGCGCAGCAGGGCCGGACGGTCCAGACCCATACGCACGGCGCGCCAGCCGAGCGCCGGGTTGTCCTCGCGCTCCAGCTCCATGTACGGCAGCAGCTTGTCGCCGCCGAGGTCGAGCGTGCGGAAGGTCACCGGCATGCCGTTGGCCGCGTCCAGCACCTTTTCGTAGAGCGCCGTCTGGGCCTCCAGGCGCGGCAGCTCCTCGGCCACCATGAACTGGAACTCGGTGCGGAACAGGCCGATGCCCTCGGCCCCCGTCTCGCCCAGGATGTCGAGATCGACGGCGAGGCCGGCATTCATCAACAGCGTGACCTTGGAGCCGTCCTTGGTGATCGGCGGGGTGTCGCGCAGGCGGGCGAACTCGGCCTTGCGCTGGGCGCGGACCTCCATCCGGGCCTTCAGCGCCTTGACCACGTCCGGACGCGGCCGCAGCCAGGCTTCCTGGGTCTCGGCGTCGACGACGACGGGGTCGCCCTCGTTGACCCGATCGCGCAGGCCCACCAGGCGCCCGACGCACGGGATGTCGAGCGCGCGGGCCACGATGCCGGCGTGGCTGGCGGCGCTGCCCTCTTCCAGCAGGATGCCCTTCAGCTTGGTGCGGTCGTATTCCAGGAGATCGGCGGGACCCAGGTTCCGGGCGATCAGGATGGCGTCCTCGGGCAGCTGGCGCACATGGTGCACGTCGCCCGACAGGTGCCGCAGCAGCCGGTCGTTCAGGTCTTCCAGGTCATGCAGCCGCTCGCGCAGATAGGGATCGCGGGCCTGGCCCAAGCGTGCGCGGTGCTCGGAACGCACGCGCTCGACGGCCGCCTCGGCGGTCAGGCCCGAGCGCACCGCCTCCTGCAGCGAACGGTTCCAGCCCCGGTCGTGGGCGAACAGGCGGTAGGTCTCCAGCACCTCATACGAGGCGCCGACCAGGCCGTGCTGGCCTTCCAGCATCTGGTCGATCTGGGTCTGCAGCGCCTCGATGGCGTAGGTCAGCCGCGCTTCCTCGGCCAGGGCGTCGTCGGACAGCAGGGTCTCGGGCGCGACCGGCTGCTCGTGCAGCACCGCCACGCCATAGGCCAGGCCCTCGGCGAAGCGCGAGCCCTTCAGGCGCTCGGGCTTGTGCGGCGCCAGCTCGACGTCCTTCAGCTCGTCGGCGCCCAGCAGCTCGCTGGAGCTGACCATCTCGGCCAGCACCATGGCGATGATCTGGAGGTCCTCGACCTCCTCCTCGTCATAGTTGCGCTCGGTGCGGTTCTGGACGACCAGCACGCCGATGGCACGCCCGCCGCGCAGCAGCGGCACGGCCAGGAAGGCGTGGTAGGGATCTTCGCCGGTTTCCGGACGGTACGAGAACGACGGGTGGCTGGCGGCGTCCGACAGGTTCAGCGGCCGGCCCAGGCGCATGGTCTCGCCGACCAGGCCCTCGCCCGGCTTCAGGCGCGTGACGTGGACGGCCTCGCGGGCCAGACCCTCGGTGGCGAAGAGTTCGAGATCACCCGAGGCGCGGCGCAGATAGATCGAGCAGACCTCGGCCACCATCGAGATGGCGATGGTGCGCACCACCACGTCCAGCTTGCCCTGGGCGGGACCCGCGCCGGCCATGGCCTCGCGGATCTGCCGCAACAGGCTGCGTGGTCCTCGAACGGCGATGCCGGATGCCGCCATGACGCCTGTACGCGCTCCCTATCCCTAAGAGACTTCCTAACCCAGCGTCGGACGCCAAGGGTTAAGACGGCTCTTACCTCCAGGTTGGGGCTACAGCAGATTTCGCCCGGGGACCAGTCGCGGTCGTCAACCGAACGATGATTAGGTGCGCGCTCACGAAAAAGCGCCGCCCGGAGGGGAACCGGACGGCGCAGTCTGGCGCGCTGGCGGAGGGATCAAGACGCCGGCGGCTTTGGAACGACTACGAAAGCCGTTGATCGGTGTTGTAGGCCTGCGGGGCTGAACGCGGTGGGGACAGGGCGTTCAGGTGGGGTTTAGGTTCTGGGGCCTTTGCACATTCAATCCCCCGACCTCCCCGGCGAACGCCGGGGTCCAGATCGAGCCCGCTGAGGTCGCGGGTCTGAATGAGGCTGTGGGCGGGCCAACCCCACCTGTTCCGGATGAATCTGGGCCCCGGCATTCGCCGGGGAGGTCGGACTATGGGGTGGTTGCGGGCTTAGCCCCACCCGCCCGATGCAACCGCGCCGACCACAGCACCCCGGCCAGCATCAGCGCCATGGCCACGCTCTCCAGGCTGCGCGGCCAGCGGCCCTCGTGCAGGAAGCCGTACAGCAGGGCGAACACCGTCTCGAACACGATCAGCTGGCCCGACAGCGACAGCGGCAACAGGCGGCTGGCGGCGTTCCAAAGGCCGTTGCCGATCACCGAGGCCCCGATGGCGACGGCGAAGCTGACGCCCCAGAACAGACCCCAGGCGCCGGCCGCATGGGTCTTGCCGTCGAACGCGAAGGCGGGGACCACGATGACCAGCGAGAGCAGGCCCGTAGCGACGCCGGTCAGCAGCGACCACTCGTGGCTGTTGAATTTGGGTGTGGCGGCCAGGCGCCGGGCGTTCCACACGGCGTAGGCGGTCCAGACGGCCAGCGCCAGCAGCGCGCCCAGCAGGCCGACCAGCGTCTTGGACATGCCCGCCCGCCCGGCGGTGGCGAAGGCGTCCAGATTGATGCACACCCCGCCGGCGACGATCAGGGTCAGGGGCCAGACCAGGCGCCTGAGCGGCGTGCCCTCCCCCGCTTTCGCCCCGACCAGGGTGATGGTCACGGGCAACAGGCCGATGACCAGCGAGGCCAAGGCCACGCCCGCGCTCTGCACCGCGACCGCCAGACCCACATAGTAGATCAGGTTGCCCAGCAGGCTGAGCAGCAGGAGGTCGCGCCAGTCGCGGCCGTCCATCCGCGCCATGACCGCCTTCCAGCTGGGCGCCAGCAGCACGGCCGCCGCCAGGCCATAGGCCAGGTACCGCCCCGCCGTGGCCTGCAGCGGCGTGAAGTCCGCCAGCACCTTCGGCGCCAGGAACACCCCGCCCCAGAAGGCGCCGGCGATGACGCCGCACAGGAGGCCAAGCAGGAGGTTGCGGGAGGGGGTCATGATCGCCGCATAGCAGTCCGCCGCCGGCTTGGCTTGGGCCGACCGCGCCGCACAACCGGGTTTCAGACCGTTCGACCGGTCGCTAAGCTTCCCGCGACGATATGGGGGCAGGAGACGTTCAATGACGGTTGGAGCGCTGACGCGCAGGGTCGCGGCGCTGATGGCGTCTTTGGCGTTTCTGGCGACCGCCGCGAGCGCGCACGCCGCCTGCGCCGTCGGCGCGCCGGGGGCGACCATGAGCGTGGACGCCGGCGGGACGGGCCGGCCGTTCCTGCTGCGGCGTCCGGCCATCACCGACGCGCCGGCGCCCTTGCTGATCCTGCTGCACGGCAGCGGCGGCGACGGCGGGAAGATGCTGGCCGCCTCCGGGCTGGAAGCGACCGCCGAGCGTCACGGCTTCCTGGTGGCCGCGCCCACCGCCGCCATTCCCGCCGGCAAGGGCTTCGCCTGGAACATTCCGGGCGTGCCGACCGTGACCGGCAAGATCCCCGACGCCTCGGACGCCGACGACGTGGCCTATCTGGCGGCGCTGGTCGACGGGCTTGTGGCGCAGGGCTGCGTCGAGCCCGCCCGCGTCTATGTCACCGGCCTGTCAGGCGGCGGGCGCATGGCCTCTTGGCTGGGCTGCGTGGCGGCGGACCGCTATGGCGCCATCGCGCCGGTGGTGGGGCTGCGCGCGGGCAATCCGCGCCCCGACAAGCCCGACGAGCCCGATCCGGCCTCGTGCCGGCCCGACCGTCCGATGCCGGTGATCGCCTTCGCGGGCGACAGGGATACGACCAATCCCACCCAGGGCGGCGGCGCGGGCTACTGGCAGTACACGATGCATGCGGCCGAGCAGCGCTGGGCGGCGCTGAACGGCTGCCAGGACCCGCCGACCACGCAATGGGTCGCTCCGAGCGTTTATGAAGAACGCTATTCCGGCTGTCGGGACAACGCCGACGTGGTGGGCCGCATGACCGTCGGCGGCGGCCACACCTGGCTCGCCGACAACGACGCCCTGTGGGCCTTCGTCTCGCGCTATCGGCGGGACGGCCGCTAAGCGGCGCAACTCACCGAACGCCGGTTCGCCACGCTAGCGTCACGATTCGTCGCGAGCTTGCCGCCTCGATTCGCCCCCTTGGAGACGCGCATGATCGCCGCCCTGCTGACCGCCCTCGCCTTGCAAGCCGCCCCGCCCCCGGCGCTGGATCCGGCGACCGTCAAGGCGGTGGAGGCGGTGGCCTTTGACTATGTCGACGGCCAGCTGGAAGGCGACACCGCCCGCGTGACCCGCGCCCTGCACCCGGATCTGGCCAAGCGCGCCGTCCGCGCCAAGCCCGACCCCGACGAGGTCCTGGCCCTGCGCCGGATGAGCCGCGACGAGCTGATCGACCTGACGCGGCAAGGCGCCTTGAAGACCCCGCGCGATCAGTGGGACCGCACCGTCCGCGTGCTGGACGTGGCCGGCAATGTGGCGATCGCGCGCGTGGAAACGCCGTGGTTCGTCGACCATCTCAGCCTGGGCCGGTTCGGCGAGCGCTGGGTGATCGTCAATGCGCTCTGGTACCCCAAGCCGAGGCCCGCGGCGAAGTAGCGTTCAGGCCGGCGCCAGGGTCTTCAGGCGGCGCACCGCCACGGCCACGCGCATCGAGGCGTCATGGAACTTGGACCCGACGTCGATCATATCGGCGGCGCGCTGGAAGTCGCGGCGATTGATGGCGCCCGCCACCTCGCCGGCGGCCTCGTGGAAGTCACGGTGGGCTTCGACGCATTGCAGATAGGTCTTGTCGCCGGCCAGCTTGCTGCGCGCCTCGCCGTGCAGCCAGTGGCCCAGGACGCAGATCTTGTCGGAGCAGGCGCGCTGGGCGTCCACGGTGCTGTGGGTCGCCAGGGCGATCCGGAAGTTCACTTTCCAGTCGGCGTGGGCGGCGATGGCGGCGTCGAAATCCATGGCTTACTCGTGCTCAAAATTCACTGAGCGGCGAATATTCCAGGTGTGCTTGTCGACGGGTAATCAGGCAGTGTTAACGCCTCCCCTCGCGCACCCTTAAGGGAGTGTCTGCGAGAGGGCGCGGTCAGCCGTGGCCGGGCGTCGCCAGGTGATCGTCGGCGTCGGCGACCAGACGGCGGGCCTGTTCGAGGGCCGCGTCGATATCGTTCTCGATGAACTCGACCTCGAGGTCGGTCAGCGGGTGCGGGGCGGCGATGACCTTGCGCAGGTAGTCGCGCTTTTCCAGCGGGGTCATGGTCCACCAGCCGACCGTGTGGCCTTCCTCGATGACCGCGTCGCCCATGGCCAGCAGGTCGTCGGTGTCGAAGATCGGCTGGCCGGGCTTTTCGGGGAACCACTGGCCGTCGTCCGGCAGGGCCTGATCCAGTTGCCGCAGCAGGGCCGCCAGCCACGGGCTGATCAGCAGCGGCTTCTCGTAGCCGTCGCCGAACTTGGCGCGCAGCAAAAGATCGTAGAGCAGCTCCAGGCCCGCATCACCGTGGAAGGTGACGGTCTTGGCGTCGGGGTCGAACTTGAAGACGTCGGGCATGGGGGCTTCTTGCAGGGCTCTTGGGCTGAAGCCCTCATAACGTCCGAACGCGACGTTTTCTTGCAGGGGCGTTGCGTCCTTCGAGGCGCGCTCAGGAGCGCGCACCTCAGGATGAGGAAAGCTCTATGCTGTGTCCCTCATCCTGAGGTGCCCGCACAGCGGGCCTCGAAGGACGCTAGACCTTAAAGCTGATCCAGCCCGTACACCGCGTGCAGCGCGCGCACCGCCAGTTCGGTATAGGCCGCGTCGATCAGGACGCTGATCTTGATCTCCGAGGTCGAGATGACCTGGATGTTGATGTTCTTCTCGGCCAGGGCCTGGAACATCGATTGGGCCACGCCCGCGTGCGAGCGCATGCCCACCCCGATCACCGACACCTTGGCGACGTCCTCGTTGACGGCGACGGCCTCGAAGCCGATCTCCTTCTGGGCGGCCTGGACGATCTCGACGGCGCGCGTGGCGTCACGCTTGCCGACGGTGAACTCCATGTTGGCGGTGTCGGCGCTGCGGGCGCGCGACTGCACGATCATGTCGACGTTGACATTGGCCTCGGCGAGGCGGCCGAAGATCTGCGAGGACACGCCCGGGTGATCGGGCAGGCCCAGCAGGGTGATCTTGGCTTCGTCGCGGCTGTAGGCGACGCCCGAGACGATGCGCTTTTCCATGATTTCTTCCTCGTCGCAGACGATCGTACCTTGGCCCGGGGCTTCGCCCGGTTCGACGAAACTGGACAGCACCCGCACCGGGACGCGATGGGCCATGGCCATCTCGACCGAGCGGGTCTGCAGAACCTTGGCCCCCAGCGAGGCCATTTCGAGCATTTCTTCGTAGGAGATCTTGGCCAGGCGCTTGGCCTTGCTCTCGATCCGCGGGTCGGTGGTGTAGACCCCGTCCACGTCGGTGTAGATGTCACAGTCGCCCTTGACGGCGGCGGCGATGGCCACGGCGCTGGTGTCCGAGCCGCCCCGGCCCAGGGTGGTGATGCGGCGCTTGGGCGTCACGCCCTGGAAGCCGGCGATCACGGCGATCTCGCCGTTGGCGAAGCATTCCTCGAGGTTCTCCGGCGGGATCTCCTCGATCCGCGCGCGGCCGTGGGCCTCATCGGTCAGGATCGGCACCTGCCAGCCCAGGAACGAGCGGGCCTTGTGGCCCATGTTGCGCAGGGTCATGGCCAGCAGGCCGGCGGTCACCTGCTCGCCCGAGGCGACGACGGCGTCGTACTCGTCGTCAGATTCCGGAAGACCGGCCGCGGCGCGGCCCGCGCCGTCGGTCCAGGCGACCAGCTCATTGGTCTTGCCCGACATGGCCGAGACGACCACCGCCACTTGCTTACCCGTGGCGACCTCGGCGGCGACCAGGCGCGCCACACGGCGGATGCGCTCCAGGTCGGCCACCGACGTGCCGCCGAACTTCATCACCAGACGTGACACGTCCTTGGTACCTCGACACTTGGTTATTTCTTGCGCCCGCGCGGCGGGAACCCTCCCTCTCGCGCAAGCGATGCGCCTTCTAGCGAGCCGATGGCGCAACGGCAATGTCGCGGGGATGTCTTTTTTGACGGGATGAGGCCCTCGCCTTGACTCCCCACACAACCTACCTGACTATCTATCATCCGTTTCCCACGCCGGAGGACGTCATGTCGCCCGAGCTCGCGAAAACCCTGGCGGGCTGCAAGACGGTCGCCGCCAAGATCCGGGCCCTGGACGCGGCCGGCTATCCGCGCGCCGAGATCGCCCGCCTGCTGGGCAAGCGCTACCAGCATGTCAGGAACGTGCTGGAGGAGCCGGGGCCGCCCCAACTGGCCGCCATGGACCCTTCCTCCATGGCGATGGAGGGCATGGCCGAGGCCGACGCGTCCTTCTTTCAGTACACGCCGCCGCACACCTATTTCCTGAGTGTCGGCGCCAACGGATCGGTAGTCCTGCCCCCCGAGGTGCTGAAGGCTTTGGGCGCGCGGCCAGGGGGTCTGATCATCGCCGACCTCGACGATGAGCGCTTCACCCTGGTCAGCGGCAAGACCGGCATCCAGCTCATGAAGGCGCGGCTGGCGCAGCCGCCACCGCCTGGGGCGCTGATGTCGGAATCACTGATCGAGGATCGCCGACGTGAAGCGGCGATCGAGACGCTCGAGGCTCAGATGGACGAAGCCCAGATGGACGAAGCCGGGCTTCGTCGTGGCGACTAGGGTGGTGGTCGACGCCTCGGCCGTCCTGGCCGTGGTCTTTCAGGAAAGGGGCCGGGAATCCGTCGCCCCCGCTCTGCCCGGCGCTTCGATCAGCGCGGTCAATCTCGCCGAGGTGATGTCGAAGATGCTGGATCGCGGCCTGTCACCCGAGCAGATCGACCGCCAAGTGGACGAGCTTTCGCTCGCCGTGGCGGATTTCGATCGTGACCTGGCCATGCAGGCCGCCCTTCTGCGTAAGACCACGAGCCACAGAGGCCTCTCCCTGGGCGATCGCGCCTGTCTGGCTCTGGCGATGCGCGAGAAGCGGCCCGTCCTGACCGCCGATACGGCTTGGTCTGATCTGGACCTGCCGGTGGAAGTCGTGCTGATACGCTGACCATGACACAAGCCGCCTCCGCCGCCCCCTCCTGGAGCATCGACCCCGCCGACGTGGCGCGGTTCTCGGCCATCGCGGCCGAGTGGTGGGACCCCAAGGGCAAGTTCGCGCCGCTGCATGTGTTCAACCCTTGCCGCCTGGCCTTCATCCGTGAGCAGGCCCTGGCGCGGTTCGATCGCGACGGCGCGGCGCGCGCGCCGTTCGAGGGCCTCACCCTGCTCGACATCGGCTGCGGCGGCGGGCTGCTGAGCGAGCCGATGGCGCGGCTGGGCTTTTCGGTCACCGCGATCGACGCCTCGGAAAAGAACATCAAGACCGCCGCCACCCACGCGTCCGAACAGGGGCTCGAGATCGGCTATCGCCCCGCCACCGCCGAGCAGCTGCTGGCCGAGGGCGCGGGACCGTTCGACGTGGTCCTGACCATGGAGGTGATCGAGCACGTCGCCGATCCGGGCGAGTTCCTGCGCACCTGTTCGCGCCTGCTCAAGCCCGGCGGGATTATGTTCGTCGCCACCCTGAACCGCACGCTCAAGGCCCTGGCCCTGGCCAAGATCGGCGCCGAATACGTGCTGCGCTGGGTGCCGCCGGGCACCCACGACTGGAAGCAGTTCCTGAAACCCGAAGAGCTGCGCGCCTTTCTCGCCGGCGAGCCGGTGGCGATGCAGGGCCCGTTCGGCGTGGCCTACAACCCGCTGACAGGCCGCTGGAGCCGGTCGAGCGACACCGACATCAACTACATGATGACGGTCACGAAGGACTGAGGACGCCCCGCTTCGCCGCGCTGGGCGGAAAGCCGAACGCCAGGGAGAACGCCTCGCTGAAGGCCGTGCGGCTCTGGTAACCCGCCTTGACCGCCGCCTGATCGATGGACAGGCCGCCGGCGATCTCCACGAGGCTTTCCGACAGGACCGCCAGCCGCCGCCAATGCGCGGGCGACAGGCCGCATTCGGCCTGAAACAGCCGCTCGGCCGTTCGACGGCTGAGCCCGGCGCGGGCGCATAACGCCTCAAGGCGAACATGGGCCTCGGCCGGCGAGAAGAACATCCGGGCCAGCCTCTGCGCGCGCGGATCCGCCGGCTGCAGCAACGCCACCGGCGTGGGCGCATCGAACCGGATCTCGCCCCGGATCAGGGTTCCCAGACAGCGGTCATAGTCGACCCGCTCGTCGAGCGCGCCCTGATCACAGACCCGCAGGATGGCCTCATGCAGCAGGCCGCTGACCGGAACGACGCCCGCGCCCTGTTCCGGGTCCGCCTGATCCGGTCGGAAGTACAGCGTTCGCAGTTGCAGACGCGACGACATCGAAAAGCGGTGCGGCGTCCGCGCGGGAATCCACAGGCCGCGCCGCGTCGGGACGATCCAGTGGCGGCCGTCGATCTCGGCCCGGATCGCGCCTCTGCGGGCGTAGAGAAACTGCGGCCAGGCATGCGTGTGGCTTTCCTCGCGTCCCCCTGCCGCATAGTCGACGGCGAGCGACCGCATGAAGAGATAGGGCTCGTCGGCTCGGTCCAGTCTCTGTCGCATGATCCGACAGAAATGACGGCTCTCGGCGTAGGCGACAAGGGCGGCGCATGCCACGGTCACGTCAAGGAGATCACGCCATGCCCAACAAACTGGCTCATTTCGCGATCGAGGCCGACGATGTCGACCGCGCCCTCGGCTTCTACCAGACCGTCTTCGGCTGGCGGTTCTCGCCCTGGGGGCCGCCCGGCTTCTATCTGATCGATGGCGCGGGCGTACACGCGGCCCTGCAGCAACGCCGCGAACCGCCGCCGGCCGGCCGCAAGGGCTTCGAGTGCTCGTTTGCGGTCAGCGACATCGATGCGACCAGCGCCCTGATCGAAGCGGCCGGCGGCCGGCTTCTGGGTCCCAAACATGCGATCCCGACCGTGTGCGAGCTTCGCCAGTTCGCCGACACCGAAGGCAATGAGGCGATCATCTGCCAGTACGCGCCAGAGCGCTTGAAGGAGATGGGCCTGTCCGAATAGAGCGTTCTTCGATCCGATCACCGGCTCACACTGATCGGAGAACGCTCCGGGCACATGGCCAAAGCCGCTGGCGGACGCGCCCGGTCCAGGGCGCCATAGCGCAGCGTCAGCAGTCTTCGCGCAGGGTCGCCTTGCCTGCCGCCCCACATCAGGCTCAATAGCCGCCGCTGAGTTGTGCTTTTGGGGGCGGCGTTGACGGAAGCCTTGGTTGTTCGCGGGTTGAACAAGACGTTCGCCAAGCCTGCGGTGTCGGACCTGGACCTGACGGTCCGGGCGGGCGAGCTCTATGCGCTGCTGGGCCCCAACGGCGCGGGCAAGACCACCACCTTGCGGATGGTCGCCGGCCTGACCCAGCCCGACGCGGGCGAGATCGCCATCTTCGGCGTCGATGCGCGCAAGGACCCGGCGGGCGCCAAGGCCCTGCTGGCCTGGGCCCCCGACGAGGCGATGATCTACGACAAGCTGACGCCGCTGGAATATCTGGAGTTCGTCGCCGGGCTCTGGAACATCAATCCCCGCACCGCCAAGGCCAAGGCCGAGGAGCTACTGGCCACCCTGGGCCTGGCGTCCGAGGCGCGCCGCCGCTGCGAAGGCTTCTCGCGCGGCATGAAGCAGAAGGTCGCCCTGGCCGGCGCCCTGATCCACGATCCCAAGCTCTTGATCCTGGACGAGCCCCTGACCGGTCTGGACGCCGCCGCCGCGCGTCTGGTCAAGGATATGCTGCAGGCCCGCGTCGATGCGGGCGGCACGGTGATCCTGACCACCCACATTCTGGACGTCGCCGAGCGCATGGCCGACCGCATCGGCATCATCGCCGGCGGCCGTCTGCTGGCCGAGGGCACGCTGGACGAGCTGCGCAGCCGGGCCGGCGAGGCCAGCGGCCGCACGCTGGAAGACGTCTTCCTGCAACTGACGGCCGAGGCCGCCGCGTGAGCCTGCCGTTCAAGCCGGCCAGCACGCCCTGGCTCCTGGCCCACGAGATGCGCCTGGCCTGGCGCGGCGTCTCGGGGGAAAAAAAGGCGACGGGCGTCGGCACGATCATCACCTTCGCCATCCTGGGGGCCGTCGTCCTGGCGGGCGGGGTGTTCCTGGCCCTGGCGACCCGGGGCCATGAGGTTCCGATCACGCCGTTCACGGTGATCATCGTCGACCTGGTGCTGGCGGTGATCCTGACCCTGATGCTGGCCAACACCCTGGCGGCCGCCGCCAATGCGCTTTACGAGCGCGGCGATCTGGACTTGCTGTTCTCCTCGCCCCTGTCGCCGCGCAAGGTGCTGTTCGTCCGGGCGATGGGCCTGGCGGTGGGCGCCGGCTTCTGGTTCGTGCTGCCGGCGGTGCTGGTGCTGACGCCGTCGCTGTTCATGGGCCATCCGCACTGGGCGGGCGTGTTCGGGGTGCTGGTCGCTGCGGCGCTGGGCGCGTCGGGGATCGGCCTGCTACTGGCCATGGCGCTGTTCGCCCTAATCGGACCGCGCCGCACCCGCACCGTGGCCCAGGTCCTGGCGGCGCTGATCGGCGCGGCCTTCTTCCTGGCCAGCCAGTATCGCACCCTGATGGGCGAGGACGCCTCCGAAAGCCTGTTTGCGCGCATCGCCCTGGACGTGCGGGACGGCCGCATCCAGCCGCCGCCGTTCGCCGACCTGCCGCTGCGCGCGGCGGTGGGCGAGCCGATCCCGCTGCTGATCCTGATGGCGATCGGCCTTGGCCTGTTCCTGTTCGCGGCCCGGGTGTTGGGCAAACGCTTCGCCGACGCGGCCGCCGCCACGCAAGGGGCCGAGACCCGCAAGGCGGCCAAGGGGCCGGTCGGGGCCTTCGCCGCCGGGGCGTTCCAGGCCACGCTGCGCAAAGAGCTGCGCCTGGTCAGCCGCGACGCCGCGCTGCTGTCGCAGGTGCTGCTGCGCGTTCTTTACATGGTGCCCATCGCCTTCGTGATGGTGCGCGGCGCCGAGAGCTTGCCCGCCTGGGCTCTGGCGGGGCCGGCGGCGGCGGTCACCTTCCTGGCCGGCCAGGTGACGGGGAGCCTGATCTGGATCACCGTCTCGGCCGAGGACACGCCCGACCTTCTGGCCATCTCCCCCCCCCCCATGCGCGTGCTGAACCGCGCCAAGCTGGCCGCCGCCCTGATCCCGGTGGCCGGACTGCTGATCGTCCCCATCGCGGCCCTGACCTGGTACGCCCCGCTGGCCGGGCTGTGGACGGCGCTCGGCGCGGCGCTGTGCGCCTGGACGGCGGGTCTGATCGGCGTCTGGCATCAGAAACCCGGCAAGCGGGCGGACTTCAAGCAGCGTCGCGGCGGCTCGTTCCTGGTGGGCTTCGCCGAGCTGGTGATCGCCAGCCTGATCGGCGGGGCGACGGCGATGGCCGTGGCCGGGCTGCTGGTCTGGGCGGTGATCCCGCTGATCGTCGCCGGCGCGCTGATGATGGCCCTGCGGCGCACCGACGAGCAGATCGCCGCCGCCCTGCGCGCAGCCTCGGCGGCCTCGAACTAGAGCATTTTCCGATCTGTTTGGATCGGAGAAATGCTCTAGCCCTTTGTATTGACGCATTTTCTGACGACGAACCGGATCCACTTCGTCGGAAAATGCTCTGGGGCTGCAAACTCGACGCCGCGCTTGCGGCCCCTGGGTCCCGGATAGCCTCTGCGAGGCGTCCGGGATGACACCGCTTGAGGTCGGTGTTTCGTGGCTCTGAAGCCTAAGCCTCCAGCAGCGCCCGGATACGGCAGACCACGCCTTCGGGCTGGAAGTCGATCACGGCCGCCCCGGCCAGTTCGGCGGCCAGACCTCGCTCGATCAGGCGCGAGCCGAAGCCTCGCCTCTGCGGCGGCGTCACGGGCGGTCCGCCGCGCTCGGTCCAGGTCAGATCCAGGCGCGGCGCGCCCGGCTCGGGCGCCATGTCCCAGACGATGCGGACGACACCCTCCGGAACGGACAAGGCCCCGTACTTCACAGCGTTGGTCGCCAGCTCGTGCAGAGCCATGGACAGCGACAAGGCGGTCTTGGGCGACAGGCGGATCGCCACGCCGCTCAGCTCGAAGCGGGCGTCGCCGCCGTGCAGGGCGGCCACGCGCGCGGCGACGTCGTGCATCTCCGCGCCTTCCCAGTTCTCGCGGGTCAGCAGATCGTGCGCCTCGGCCAGGGCGACGATGCGGTTGGAGAAGGCCTCTTTGGCCTCGTCCATGTCGCGCTGGCCGTTGAAGCTCTGCGCGGCGATGGCCTGGATCGTCGCCAGGCTGTTCTTGACCCGGTGGTTCAGCTCATTGACCAGCAGGCGCAGGTGCAGTTCGGCGCGCTTGCGCTCGGTGATGTTGACGACCGCCCCCAGGAAACGCCGAGGTCTGCCCTCGTTGTCGAAGGAAACCTCGCCCTTGGCCGAGAGCCAGCGCTCGACATGGTCGTCGCGCCCGTTCACCCGGAACTCGATGGCGTAGTCCGCCCGGATCGCCGGGTCGAGCGCGCGCGCGACGGCCTCCTGAACCCGCACAACGTCCGCCGGGTGCGTGAACGGCATCAATGTCTCGTGCGTGACCGGCTCGCCCGGCGTCACGCCGAACATCGCGTAGCAGCGGTCCGACAGGCGAACCTCGCCCGTCTCCAGATCGTGGTCCCAGGTGCCGACATCGGCCGCGTCGATGGCCAGACGCAGGGTTTCCTCCTGGCGGACCAGCCGATCGACGGCCTCGCGACGATCGGTGACGTCCGAGACCACGCCGACAAACCGCGTGCAGACCCCGTCCTCGAAGAAGGCCTGACCGAACACCTCGATCCAGCGCAGCACGCCGTCATTGGCGCGCCGAATCCGATAGTCGAGGTTGATCGTGCCTGATCCGCCGGGATCGGTGGCCGCCACCATGGCGTCCCGAACCGTCTCGCGGTCGTCGGGGTGCACCAGCGACAAGAAGCGGGCGGTGCTGGGCGGCTCGTGCTCGGTAAGGCCGAAGATCGCCCGCGCGCGCGCGTCCCAGTGGCGTTGGTTGACACTGGGCCGCAACACCCAGCGTCCCAGACCCGCCGCCTGGGCGGCAAGGTCCAGGTCGACGCGCGCGGCCGCCAGTTCGGCCTCGGCCTTTTTCCGCTCGGTGACGTCAATGATGACGCCGGTGTTGCGGGCCGGTTGGCCGTCGGCGTCCAGATACGCCTTGCCGCGCGTGTAGACCCAGCGGATCGAGCCGTCCGCCTGGATCAGCCGGTATTCCTCGGAAAACGCCTCACCGTTCGCGGCGGACGACTGAGCGATAGCGCGGATACGGTCACGGTCGTCGGGATGCAGCGCAGGCAGGAAGGCCTGCACCGGCAAGCCTCTCTCGGCCAGGGCGGGGTCGACATTGTGCAGCTCGGCGTAGCGCGCGTCGGCATAGACCTTGTCGGCCTTCATGTCCCATTCCCAGGCCCCGACCACCCCGGCCACTTCCCGGGCCATCTGGTAGCGTTCCTGGGTGGCGCGCAGGGTTTGCTCGGCCTTGACCGACTGGGAAATCTCGACGGCCGCCACCAGCACGCCGCCGATGCCGTTAGGGGCGGTCTCGTCCGGCACGGGGCTGTAGTTGACGGTGAAATAGGCGGCTTCCAGCACGCCGTTGTTCAGCACCTTCAGGGGCAGGCGCTCAAAGGCGAAACCGCCGCTGGTCCCGGTGAGAATGTCCTGGTGCAGCTCGCGCAGCGCGGCCTGAAACTCCGGCGTCGTGTCGTAGAAGCTCTGGCCCAGGGCGCTGGGATGGCGCTCGTGCAGGGCCGGCGCATAGCCGTCGTTATAGATGAGGACCAGTTCGGGCCCCCAGCGCAGGGCCATAGGGAAATTGCTGGCCAGGACGATGTCGGTCGCCAGTCGCAACGCCGGCGACCAGTCCTCACGCGGGCCCAGGGGCGTCTTGGACCAGTCGAACGCCCGCACGCGCGCGGCCATCTCGCCGCCCACGATCTTGGTTACAGAAGGCGTGGCTCGCTGGCCGCCCTCGCCCATTCGCTAGATCCCCCATCCGGCTCCCCGACCGGGCTTAGCCGCAAGGTGACCCTATAGTTCAGGCGGATTCAAGCGTCGCCTTGGCGAAACCGCGCGGCGAACGGGCGAAGAGAGCCTCTTCGCCCGGCCACTACAACCTATTGTTTATATTATAAATTAGTCGATAGGCGACCAGCGCTTCTCGGCCGTGGCCGACTGGCGCTTGGGACCGCGGAACTCGTTCTGGCCGGGACCGGCCTTCTGGCCCGGCTTGGCGCCGGCCTTGCCCTGTCCGGGGCCGCGACCTTGCGCCTTCTGAGCGCCTTCGGCGCGACCGCCGCCGCCGCCGCCGCCGTTGCGGTTACGCTTGCGGCGCAGTTCCGACGGGACGTTGTTGCGCGGGTCGGCCTTGCGCGGGTCGACATACTTCTCGGCCGGGACCAGCTTGTCGGCGACGGCGGCGGCGGCGGCCAGCTGCTTGTCGTTGCGACGGTCGAAGGACGGGATCGTCTGGCGGGTGGCCTTCTGGATGTCCTTCAGCAGGTTACGCTCGTCATCGGCGCAGAAGCTGATGGCGATGCCGTCCTTGCCCTTGCGGGCGGTGCGGCCGATCCGGTGGACATAGGCCTCCGGCACGTTGGGCAGCTCGTAGTTGATCACGTGGCTGACGTCGTTGACGTCGATGCCGCGCGCGGCGATGTCGGTGGCCACGAGAGCCCGCATCTCACCGGCCTTGAAGGCCGCGAGCGCGCGTTCGCGCTGACCCTGCGTCTTGTCGCCGTGGATCGAGGCGGCCTCGATGCCGGCCGCGTTCAGATACTTGGCCACCCGGTCGGCGCCGCGCTTGGTGCGGGTGAAGACGATGGTGCGCGAGAAGCTCGTGTCGGCGAACAGCTCGGCCAGCAGCGGACGCTTGCGCTGGGCCTCGATGAACAGCACGCGCTGGTCGATGCGCTCGACCGTGGTCGCTTGCGGCGCCACCGAGACCTGCACCGGGTTGTTCAGCAGCTCACCGGCCAGCTTGCCGATCTCGCTCGGCATAGTGGCCGAGAAGAACAGGTTCTGGCGGTTCTTGGTCAGCTGGGCGGCGATCTTGCGGATCGGCACCACGAAGCCCAGGTCCAGCATCTGGTCGGCTTCGTCGAGCACGAAGATCTCGGTGCCCGAGACGATGGCCGACTTCTCGGCCATGTGGTCCATCAGGCGGCCAGGGGTGGCGACCAGCACGTCGATGCCGCCGGCCAGAGCCTTCATCTGCGGGCCGTACTTGACGCCGCCATAGATGGTGTGGACCGACAGGCCCATGTGGACGGCGTAGGCCTTGAAGTTCTCGGCGATCTGGGTGGCCAGTTCGCGGGTCGGGGAAAGGACCAGGCAGCGGCAGCCGCGGCGCGGCGCGGGCTTACGATCCTCGGCCAGGCGTTGCAGGATCGGCAGGGCGAAGGCGGCGGTCTTGCCGGTGCCCGTCTGGGCGATGCCCAACAGGTCCTTGCCTTGCAGCACCACCGGAATGGCCTGGGCCTGGATCGGGGTCGGTTCCTTGTAGCCCTTTTCAGCAAGCGCCTTCAGCAGCGGCTTGGCCAGGCCAAGGTCGGAAAATTGAGTCACGTGTGTTGTGTCTTTCGTGCGCCGAAAGGCAGCCCATGCGTTTCTCGCACGGCTGGCCTGTCGGCTATCGTTCGGGGGAGCGCCCCGCGTGCACGGGCGATCGGGTGAGAAAAGCTCTCAAGGCGCTCGACAGGCTGGTCCGAAAACGGACCCTCACGCGGCTGGAGCGCCAATAGCGCCGGAGTGGCGCGGGGTCCGTATCGGTTATCCTAGCGGGAAAGTCAAGTTTTGCGCTTCAGCCGGAGGTTGCTAGGGTTCCAATCCGGTAAGCTTTGGAGGGCTTCATGCGCGGGTTGCGCGGCTCAATCGTGCTGATCAGCGTTCTGGTGGCCGGTGCGGCGGTTGATCAGGCCAGGGCGAATGGCCCGATGAGCGATCCCCGCTATCGGCTCTCGCGGGACGGCGGCGGCCTTGGCTACACGATCGACGAAACCGTCATCTTCAGTCGCGTCGGTATCACCCGGGATCCCAAATCCTTCTGGACCGTCGAGCGGAAGGTGAAGGAGGTCCGGTTGCGCACAGTGCTGCAGGACAAGCACCAATGGGCGGACGGGCGGTCGTGCCCCGCTTTGAAAACCGTACTGACGGAGATGGCCAAGCTGCCACCGCTGAAGATGGCCGGTCCGGATGACCCTGTGGGTGCGCCAGCGCCTTCCGATGTCACCGAGACGCGGCTCGCAGGGCCCGCCGTCGGGGACCAGAAAGGCTGGGCGGGCGTTCGAGCAATCCGCAGCGAATATTTTGGTCCCTTGCCGCAATGGTGGGCGCGAAGCCTCAAGGCTATGGCGAACTGCTGGCGCGACGAGCCGCCCAGAACGCCTGATGGCCCTGTCCGCTCCCTGCTGGCCACCCCAGAGCAGGTTCGCTGGATGAAGCCTTGATCCGCGCCGCGCTCCGCGCCAAACCCCGCCCATGACCAAGCCCATCGTCCTCGTCGCCGCCGCCGCCCTGATCGATGTCGACGGCCGCGTGCTGATCTGTCAGCGCCCGCAAGGCAAGCAACTGGCCGGCCTGTGGGAGTTTCCGGGCGGCAAGGTCGAGGCCGGCGAGACGCCGGAACAGTGCCTGATCCGCGAGTTGCAAGAAGAACTCGGGATCAAGGTGGCGCAAGCTTGTCTGGCGCCGTTTGTTTTTGCGTCTCACAGTTACGAGTCTTTTCACCTCCTGATGCCACTCTACTTGCTGCGTCGCTGGGAAGGCCAAGTGACGCGCAAGGAGCACGAGGCGCTGGCATGGGTAAAACCGGACAAGCTGAGCGACTATCCGATGCCGCCGGCCGACGAGCCCCTGGTGGCCTGGCTGCGCGACGTCCTCTGAGCGCGTTCTGGCGCGATCAGTCCGGCGCCACAGCCGTCGAGGTCGGCGTGATCGTCGTGCTGATCAGCATCGCCCTGATCGGCGCCATCACCGTGCTGAGCGACGGCATCAAGACCGCCTTCACCAAGTCCGCCGACGCGATGGGCAGCTAAGCCCCTACCCTGCCTTGTCGCCGGTCGACTGCTCCTTCGTCCCAAGCGCGTCGGCCAGGCGCATCTTGGCCGAGCCCGGCCGCAGCGGCTTTTGCTGGCTGTCATGCGGCGCCCAGCCGGTGACCGAAACGATCTCGAACGTGGCCGGCACCTTGCCGTCGGCCTCCGCAAACCGCTCCGCATAGAGCTCCATCGCCCGGAACAGCACCTTGCGGGTCAAGGGCTTGCGCGAGCGGTCCAGCAGCACGCTGGTCTCGCCCATTTTCCGAAGATCCCTCAGCAGCGCGATCGGATGGGCGTAGCGCACCTTCACGCGATCGACGTCCGCAACCGGCAAGGCGAAGCCGGCGCGTTGCAAAAGGCCCGCCGCGTCGATGGCGTCGGCGAACGGCGAGACGCGCATCGAGGCGCCGTCGGTCAGCTCGGCCTCGGCCGCCAGCAGGCACTGGCGAAGTTCCGTCAGGGTCGCCCCGCCAAACAGCGCGCCGACGAACAGGCCGTCGGGCCGCAGCGCTCGACGGATCTGGATCAGCGCGCCCACCAGATCGTTGGTCCAGTGCAGCGACAGGGTCGAGACCAGCAGATCGAGCGTGGCGTCGCCGAACGGCAGGCGTTCTTCGTCGGCGACCAGGCGCAGGGTCTCGCGGCCGGCCAGCATCCGCCCCGACAGGTCGGCCTCGATCAGCGTATCGATGTTGGCGCGCGCGTCGCTGTCGCTCAAGGCCTTGAAAAAATGACCGTTTCTCGCGCCGAGGTCGACGGCGATCGGAAAGCGTCGCAGGATCGTCTCCAGCCGCATCACCACGTCCTGGGCGGCGCGGGCCTTCAGGAAGTCGGCCGCGCCGAACTCGGGCGCGGCGCGGTCAAGGCGCCGGCGAAGCAGGGCGCGGTCGAACAGAAGCGGAGAAGCGGTCATGCGCGCGGAACATGGCGATTTCGAACCGACATGGAAAGCCGCGACAGAGCGCCTCGTCCCTCATTTGCGCGGCCTGGGGCGCGGGCTGCTGGACCTGGTCCTGCCGCCCGCCAGCCTGGACGGTGGTCCCGCCCTGAGCGGCGGCCTGTCGCCGGCGGCGTTCGCCAAGGTGACCTTCATCGACGATCCGGTCTGCGACGGCTGCGGCCTGGCCATGGCCTATGCCGATGCGGCGGCCGAGCGCTGCCCCGCCTGTCAGGCCAAGCCCAAGGCCTTCGCCCGGGCCCGGGCCGCCTGTGTCTATGACGAGCACTCGCGCGATCTTGTCCTGATGCTCAAGCACGCCGACCGCGTCGATCTGGCGGGGCTGTTCGCGCGCTGGCTGTCGCGGGCGGCGGCCCCGCTGCTGGACGAGGCCGACGCCATCGCGCCGGTCCCCATGCACCGCGCCCGGATGCTGACCCGGCGCTACAACCAGGCCGCCGAGATCGCCCGCCCTCTGGCGCGGATGGCGGGGCGCGCCTACCTGCCCGACGCCCTGATCCGGCGGCGCGACACCCAGAGCCAGGGCGGCAAGTCCGCCTCGGGGCGGCGACGCAACGTGGCCGCAGCCTTCGTCGTTCCACCGTCTCGGCAACGGCTGGTCGCGGGGCGCAAGATCCTGCTGATTGACGACGTCCTGACCACCGGCGCCACCGCCGAGGGCTGCGCGCGGGCGCTGCTGGCCGCCGGCGCGGCCCGCGTGACCCTGGCCGTCGTCGCGCGCGTTACAGAAACGCAGGCGCGCCCTATATGAGGACGTCGGAACACCAGCGAGTCACCTCATGGCCAAGGTCACCATCTACACCCGCCCCTTCTGCCCCTACTGCTCGCGCGCCGTGGCGCTGCTGACCGACAAGGGCGCCGACTTCACCGAGATCGAGGCCGGCATGGACCCGGCCCTGCGCCAGGAAATGATGCAACGCTCGGGCCGCAACACCTTCCCGCAGATCTTCGTGGGCGAGCAGCACATCGGCGGCTGTGACGACATGATGGCCCTGGAAGATCAGGGCAAGCTGGACAGCCTTCTGTCGGCATGAGCCCTCCTGCGCTCCTCCGCGTCGGGCTGATCCAGACCCGCACCCCCGCCACCCACGCCGCTGCGCTGGGCCACGTGGCGCCGCTGGTGCGCGAGGCGATCGCGGGCGGCGCGAAGCTCGTGCTGACCCCCGAATGCACCAACGTCGTCCAGAAGGACCGCAGCCTGCTGCTGCCGGCGCTCAAGACCCTGGACGAGGACCCCGTGGTGCTGGGTCTGCGCGAGATCGCCGCGCAGACGGGGACCTGGATCGTCATCGGCTCGGCCCTGGTGCGCCGCGAGACCGGCGACAAGGCCGCCAACCGCCAGGTGGTCATCGACCCGACCGGCGCGATCGTGGCCACCTACGACAAGCTGCACATGTTCGACGTGGACCTGCCGACCGGTGAAACCGCGCGGGAGTCCTCGGCCTATGAGCCCGGCGATAAGGCCGTAGTGGTCGACACGCCTTGGGCCAAGCTGGGCCTGACCATCTGCTACGACATGCGCTTCCCGGCCCTGCACCGGGCCCTGGCCCTGGCCGGCGCCACCGTGCTGACGGTTCCGGCGGCCTTTACCCGCCCGACCGGCGAAGCGCATTGGGAGGTCCTGCTGCGCGCCCGCGCCATCGAGACCGGCTCCTTCGTGCTGGCCGCCGCCCAGGGCGGTTTCCACGAGGACGGTCGCGGCACCTGGGGCCGCTCGATCGTGGTGGGGCCGTGGGGCGAGATCATCGCCACGCTCGACCATGACGAACCCGGCGTGCTGCTGGCGGATCTCGACTTGCCTGCCGCCGACAAGGCGCGCGCGGCGATCCCGGCCCTGAAGAACGCCCGGGCTTTCACCGGCCCGTGAGCGTCACCATGTCTAACCCATGATCAAGTACGCGCTCCGGTGCGACCGGACTCATGAGTTCGAAGGCTGGTTCGGCTCGTCGGCCGACTATGACGATCAGGCCGCGCGCGGCCTGGTCGAATGCCCCGTCTGTGGCTCAACGGGCGTCTCCAAGCAGATCATGGCCCCGGCCGTCGCCGGCACCAAGGCCCAGCGGTCCACCGAGCCCGTCGTCGATCCCAAGATGCGCGAGATGATGATGACGGCCATGGGCGAGGTCCGCCGCCACGTCGAGGAAAACTTCGACTATGTCGGCGACGCCTTCGCCAAGGAGGCCCGCGCCATCCACGAAGGCAGTTCCGAGGAACGCGGCATCTACGGCGAGGCCTCCCCCGCCGAGGTCAAGGCGCTGGTGGAGGACGGGGTCAAGGTGGTGCCCCTGCCGCCGGGTCCGCCGAAGAAGACGGATGTGAACTGAGGGGGGCCTTACGCCTCTTCGATTTTGTCTCTGGTGTCATCCCGGCCGCAGCGCGCAGCGCGGAGAGCCGGGACCCAGGGGGAACCGCAGCGCGCTTGCCCCTGGGTCCCGGATAGCCTCTGCGAGGCTTCCGGGATGACACACGATGGGGATCTTCAGCCAGGGCGTAGCCTTGGTCGCCGCCCCCTCGGGATCGGGCCAAGCTGATACGGTTCGATCTGGACCCCGGCATTCGCCGGGGAGGTCGGCAGAGAGGTCAGAACCGCGTCTTGCAGCCCTGCTTCAGATGAACCCCGCGCAGGAAGCCGCGGCGGGCCAGGCCGGCGTCGACGGCGGCGTTCATCTGGCGGTCGGCGGGGGCAGCGCCGGTGACTTCGCGCACCAGGCCCCGGAACGGGATGATGCTGTTGATCAGGGTCTTGCCACCGGCCTCGGCCAGCTTGCCGGCTCGGTTTTCGGCGTACTCGGCGCCGACCTTGTAGTCGGGCCCCAGCGCCGCGTTCAGCGCCTTCACCTCATTGGCCAGGGCCTGGCAGGATTTGAGACCCGCGAGGCTGTAGGGGTCGTCAAAGGCCTTGGCCAGGACCGGCGGCACCTCGCGCTTGGACAGGCCGACGTCGCGCACCGGCTGGGTGCCGATGTCGACGGCCTTCTTGCCCGCCTCGCCCCAGCGGCCGGACGGCTCCTCGGGCTTGGCCGGCGGCTTGACTTGGGCGTGGGCGCTGGAGGCCAGCAGCACGGCGGCGGCTCCACTGATGATCAATAGGGTTTTCGGCGTCACAACGCCCTCCCGACAAAAACACGCCACGGGAACGGCACGCCTCGCCGCCGGTTCCCGCCCGCAAGTCCCTCGGCACGAACTCTAAGGCCTGCGCACGATCCATCGCCACCACAAAGCGTGTCATCCCGGCCGAAGCGCAGCGGAGAGCCGGGCCCCAGGGCCACAAGCACGGCGCTTCGTCACCCCCTGGGTCCCGGATAGCGCTCCGCGCTTCCGGGATGACACGGGTTTAAGCACTTGGGTGAGAAGCTCTAATTCGGCGCGCCGCCCGCTTCCAGATCGAACGCGGCGTCGAGGGCGTCGTCGCCAGGAACCGCCCCTTCCAGGGCGGCGTCGAACAGGTCTTCGAGCGATGACCAGATGAAGGCCATCTGCTCCATGATCGTCGGGACGCTGGCCGGGTCGAAGCCGGGGTAGAGGTCCTCCACCAGCCACAGGCCCGTGCCGGGATCGAAGGCGAAGCGGCAGCCGATCAGGCGGAACTGGGCGCGGGCCATGGTCTCGAACAGGGCCGTCAGGTCGCGGGCGGCGTCCAAGTCGTCGTGGTCCAGCACCAGGCAGCGGATCTGCAGCCAGCCGTGGTCGGGCAGCAGGTAGAAGGCGCCCTCGTCCTGATCCTCGCCCGAAACCTCCAGCCCCCGGTCGATGGCTTCGACGACATAGCCGGCCGCGCGGCAGGTGTCGGTGAGCGCGGCCAGCAGGGCGGCTTCCTGGTCGGGGGTCAGGTCGGTCATGGGCAAGAGGTCCAGGTCGTGGTTTGTCGGCGGCTTCTAGCATGGACCGCCCGCGCCCGTGAGGCCGAGGATTTCGCGCTGGTCAGACAACCTACTTGCCGTCCCTACATGTTAGCGCTACCAAGTGCCGACGAACGCGCGCCGCCGACGGTGTCGGCGCTTCAGACGCTCGAGTTTTGGGGAGACGACGCCGTGGGCGTGAGTGAATTCCTGCCGGAAGATTGGAAAGCCGCGACCCTGCTGGGGCGCATCGACTTTGGCGAAGGCCCGACGCCGGTGCTGGTGCGCGGCGGCCGCGTCGAGGACGTGTCGAAGATCGCCCCCACCGTCGCTGACCTGATGAACGCCTTCCAGCCCGGCGCGGCGATCCCGCGCGGCGAGGACAAGGGTCCGCTGGAAGCCCTCGACATCCGCCCCGTCTGGGAAGACCCGGACGGGGCCGCGCCGGTCAAGCTGTTGGCCCCCGTCGACCTGCAATGCCTGAAGGCCGCCGGCGTGACCTTCGCGGTCTCGACCCTGGAGCGGGTGATCGAGGAGCGCGCGCGCGGCGACGCCGGCGAGGCGCTGAAGATCCGCACCCTGCTGGCCGAACGCATGGGCGGCGACCTCAAGAGCGTCGAGCCGGGCTCGCAGGGCGCCCAGCGCCTGAAGGACGCCCTGATCGCCGACGGCCTGTGGTCGCAGTATCTGGAAGTGGCCATCGGCCCCGACGCCGAGATCTTCACCAAGGGTCCGACCCTGTCCTCGATGGGCTGGGGCGACCAGGTCGGCGTCCGCAATGACAGCCACTGGAACAACCCCGAGCCGGAAGTCGTGCTGCTGTGCGACGGTTCGGGCCTGATCCGCGGCGCGGCGCTGGGCAACGACGTCAATCTGCGCGACTTCGAAGGCCGTTCGGCCCTGCTGCTCAGCAAGGCCAAGGACAACAACGCCAGCTGCGCCATCGGTCCGTTCTTCCGCCTGTTCGACGAGACCTTCGGCCTGGACGACGTCCGTTCGGCCGAGGTCGAGCTGAAGATCACCGGCCGCGACAATTTCGTGCTCGACGGCAAGTCGAACATGAGCCTGATCAGCCGCGACCCGGCCGTGCTGGCCGGCCAGGCCTATGGCAAGCAGCACCAGTATCCGGACGGCTTTGCTTTGTTCCTGGGCACCATGTTCGCCCCGATCCAGGACCGCGACACCCCCGGCCAGGGTTTCACCCACAAGGTCGGCGACCGCGTGCGTGTCTCGACGCCGAAGCTGGGCGTGCTCGAGAACGAAGTCACCACCTGCGACAAGGCCAAGCCGTGGACGTTCGGCATCTCGGCCCTGATCCGCAACCTGGCCGGCCGCGGCCTCCTCTAATCGAAAGCTTCCCGCGATGACCGACACCCTGCGCCATTACATCGGCGGCGAACGCGTCGCGGCCGACGCCCCGGCCGAGAGCCTGAACCCGTCCAACACCAACGACGTCGTCGCCAAGGTCCCGATGGGCGGCCAGGCCGAGGTCGACGCCGCCGTCGACGCCGCGCGCAAGGCCTTCCCGGCCTGGGCCGACGCCTCGCCGGAGGTCCGCTCGGACCTCTTGGACAAGGTCGGTTCGACCATCATCGCCCGCAGCGCCGACATCGGCCGCCTGCTGGCCCGCGAAGAGGGCAAGACCCTGGCGGAAGGCGTCGGCGAGACCGTCCGCGCCGGCCGCATCTTCAAGTACTTCGCCGGTGAAGCCCTGCGCCGTCACGGCCAGAACCTGGAAAGCACCCGTCCGGGCGTCGAGATCCAGACCTATCGTCAGGCCGTGGGCGTCTATGGCCTGATCACGCCCTGGAACTTCCCGATCGCCATCCCGGCCTGGAAGGCCGCCCCGGCCCTGGCCTTCGGCAACACCGTGGTGATCAAGCCGGCCGGCCCGACGCCCGCCACCGCCAACGTTCTGGCCGACATCATGGCCGAGTGCGGCGCCCCCGCCGGCGTGTTCAACATGCTGTTCGGTCGCGGCTCGATGGGCGATGCGCTGATCAAGCACAAGGACGTGGACGGGATCTCGTTCACCGGCTCGCAAGGCGTGGGCGCGCAGGTCGCCGCCGCCGCCGTGGCCCGTCAGGCCCGCGTGCAGCTGGAGATGGGCGGCAAGAACCCGCTGATCGTTCTGGACGACGCCGACCTGGAACGCGCCGTCGCCATCGCCCTGGACGGCTCGTTCTTCGCCACCGGCCAGCGCTGCACCGCCAGCTCGCGCCTGATCGTCCAGGACGGGATTCACGACAAGTTCGTCGCCCTGCTGGCCGAAAAGGTCGCCGCCCTGCGCGTCGGCGACGCGCTGGACCCCAACACCCAGATCGGCCCGGCCGTCTCCGAAGACCAGATGGAGACTTCGTACCGCTATATCGACATCGCTGCGTCCGAAGGCGGCCGCGTGGTCACCGGCGGCGACCGCATCAAGCTCGACAATCCGGGCTGGTACGTGCGTCCGACCCTGATCGCCGACACCGAGGCCGGCATGCGGATCAACAACGAAGAGGTCTTCGGCCCCGTCGCCTCGACCATCCGGGTCAAGAGCTACGAAGAGGCCCTGGAGATCGCCAACGGCGTCGAGTTTGGCCTGTCGGCGGGCATCGCCACCACCTCGCTCAAGCACGCCCGCCACTTCCAGCGCTATGCGCGCGCGGGCATGACCATGGTCAATCTGGCCACGGCCGGCGTCGACTATCACGTGCCGTTCGGCGGCACCAAGAGCAGCTCGTACGGGGCCCGCGAGCAGGGCTTCGCGGCGGTCGAGTTCTTCACCCAGACCAAAACCTCCTACTCGTGGTCGTAAGCAGCATGTCCTCAGCCATCTATCCCAGCCTGAAGGGCAAGCGCGTCGTCATCACCGGCGGCGGCTCGGGCATTGGGGCCGGCCTCACCGCCGGCTTCGCCCGTCAGGGCGCCGAGGTGATCTTCCTCGACATCGTCGACGAAGACTCCAGGGCCCTGGAAGCCGAGCTGGCCGGCTCGCCGATCCCGCCGGTCTACAAGCGCTGCGACCTGATGAACCTCGACTCGATCAAGGCCACCTTCGCCGAGATCGGCGACATCGACGTGCTGGTCAACAACGCCGGCAATGACGACCGCCACAGCCTGGGCGACGTGACCGGCGCCTATTGGGACGAGCGGATCAACGTCAACCTGCGCCACATGCTGTTCTGCACCCAGGCCGTCGCGCCGGGCATGAAAAAGCGCGGCGGCGGCGCGGTGATCAACTTCGGTTCGATCAGCTGGCACCTGGGGCTGGAGGACCTTGTCCTCTACGAAACAGCCAAGGCCGGCATCGAGGGCATGACCCGCGCCCTGGCCCGGGAGCTGGGTCCCGACGACATCCGCGTCACCTGCGTGGTGCCGGGCAACGTCAAGACCAAGCGCCAGGAGAAGTGGTACACGCCCGAAGGCGAGGCCCAGATCGTGGCGGCCCAATGCCTGAAGGGCCGCATCGTCCCGGAGAACGTCGCCGCGCTGGTGCTGTTCCTGGCCTCGGACGACGCCTCGCTGTGCACCGGCCACGAATACTGGATCGACGCCGGCTGGCGTTGACCTAAGAAAACTGTCATCCCGGCCCAGCGTGAAGCGCGCCGAGCCGGGACCACGGCAAGCGCCACGCGTCCGGAGGTCCCGGCTCTCCGCTGTGCTACGGCCGGGATGACAGAGGAATGATTGTATGACCGCTCAAGTCACTTGCGTATGGGATCTGAAGGCCACGTTGGGCGAAGGCCCGATCTGGCATGGCGACACCCTGTGGTTCGTCGACATCAAGCAGCGTAAAATCCACAACTACCACCCCGCCACCGGCGAGCGCTTCAGCTTCGACGCGCCGGATCAGGTGACCTTCCTGGGGCCGATCGTCGGCGCGACCGGCTTTGTCGTCGGTCTGAAGGCCGGGATTCACCGCTTCCACCCGGCCACGGGCTTCAGCCTGCTGCTCGAGGTCGAGGACGCGGCGCTGAACAACCGCCCCAACGACGCCACGGTCGACGCGCAAGGCCGTCTGTGGTTCGGCACCATGCACGACGGGGAAGAGAACAAGAGCGGCTCGCTCTATCGGATGGACCTCACCGGCGTCGCCCGGATGGACCGCGACATCTGCATCACCAACGGTCCGTGCGTCTCGCCCGACGGCAAGACCTTCTACCACACCGACACCCTGGAAAAGACGATCTACGCCTTCGACCTGTCCGAGGACGGCCTGCTGTCGAACAAGCGCGTCTTCGTGCAGTTCGCCCTGGGCGACGAGGTCTATCCGGACGGTTCGGTCGTCGATTCCGAAGGCTATCTGTGGACGGCCCTGTGGGGCGGTTTCGGCGCGGTCCGCTTCTCGCCGCAAGGCGAGGCCGTGACGCGCATCGAACTGCCCGCCCCCAACGTCACCAAGCCCTGCTTCGGCGGGCCTGACCTGAAGACCCTCTATTTCACCACCGCCCGCAAGGGCCTGAGCGACGAGACCCTGGCCCAGTACCCGCTGGCCGGCGGTGTGTTCGCCGTTCCGGTCGATGTGGCCGGCCAACCCCAGCATGAGGTCCGCCTTGTCTAACCGCACGCCCCGCCGGTTCCGGTCCCGCGATTGGTTCGATAACCCCGACCATATCGACATGACCGCGCTCTATCTGGAGCGCTTCATGAACTACGGGATCACGCCGGAGGAGCTGCGCAGCGGCAAGCCGATCATCGGCATCGCCCAGACCGGCAGCGACATCTCGCCCTGCAACCGCATCCACCTCGACCTGGTGGCGCGGGTGCGGGACGGGATCCGCGACGCCGGGGGCATCCCCATGGAGTTCCCGGTCCATCCGATCTTCGAGAACTGCCGTCGCCCGACGGCGGCGCTGGACCGGAACCTCTCGTATCTGGGTCTCGTCGAGACCCTGCACGGCTATCCGATCGACGCCGTCGTTTTGACCACCGGCTGCGACAAGACCACCCCGGCCGGGATCATGGCCGCCACCACGGTCAACATCCCGGCCATCGTGCTGTCGGGCGGCCCGATGCTGGACGGCTGGCACGAGAACGAGCTCGTGGGCTCGGGCACCGTCATCTGGCGCTCGCGTCGCAAGCTGGCGGCCGGCGAGATCACCGAGGAAGAGTTCATCGACCGCGCCGCCAGCTCGGCGCCGTCGGCGGGCCACTGCAACACCATGGGCACGGCCTCGACCATGAACGCCGTGGCCGAGGCGCTTGGCCTGTCTCTGACCGGCTGCGCGGCCATTCCCGCCCCGTACCGCGAGCGCGGCCAGATGGCCTACAAGACCGGCCAGCGCATCGTTGATCTGGCCTATGACGACGTCAAACCGCTCGACATCCTGACCAAGCAAGCCTTCGAGAACGCCATCGCCCTGGTGGCGGCGGCCGGCGGCTCGACCAACGCCCAGCCGCACATCGTGGCCATGGCCCGTCACGCCGGCGTCGAGATCACCGCCGACGACTGGCGCGCGGCCTATGACATCCCGCTGATCGTCAACATGCAGCCGGCCGGCAAGTATCTGGGCGAGCGCTTCCACCGAGCCGGCGGCGCGCCGGCGGTGCTGTGGGAGCTGTTGCAGCAGGGCCGCCTGCATGGCGACGTGCTGACCGTCACCGGCAAGACGATGAGCGAGAACCTGCAAGGCCGCGAAACCAGCGACCGCGAGGTGATCTTCCCGTACCACGAGCCGCTGGCCGAGAAGGCCGGGTTCCTGGTTCTGAAGGGCAACCTCTTCGACTTCGCGATCATGAAGTCCAGCGTGATCGGCGAGGAATTCCGCAAGCGCTACCTGTCGCAGCCCGGCCAGGAAGGCGTGTTCGAAGCCCGCGCCATCGTGTTCGACGGCTCGGACGACTATCACAAGCGGATCAACGATCCGGCCCTGGAGATCGACGAGCGCTGCATCCTGGTGATCCGCGGCGCGGGTCCGATCGGCTGGCCCGGCTCGGCCGAGGTCGTCAACATGCAGCCGCCGGATCACCTTCTGAAGAAGGGGATCATGAGCCTGCCCACCCTGGGCGACGGCCGTCAGTCGGGCACCGCCGACAGCCCCTCGATCCTGAACGCCTCGCCCGAGAGCGCGATCGGCGGCGGCCTGTCGTGGCTGCGCACCGGCGACACCATCCGCATCGACCTCAACACCGGCCGCTGCGACGCCCTGGTCGACGAAGCGACGATCGCCGCGCGCAAGCAGGACGGCATCCCGGCGGTTCCCGCCACCATGACGCCCTGGCAGGAAATCTACCGCGCCCACGCCAGTCAGCTCGACACCGGCGGGGTGCTGGAGTTCGCGGTCAAGTACCAGGACCTGGCGGCCAAGCTGCCGCGCCACAACCACTGATGCGAAGGGCCTTCGGAGCGATCCGGAGGCCCTTTTCTTTGCGCCCCCCGGATCGCCCGCCCCCGCTTCACAACACCCAGCCGAATCGCATCTTCTCCGTCGCCAAACGCTGAAATGCGACGGGGCTGGGGGGCGCCATGGAACTCAAGGAATACTTTCTGGGCCTGTTGGCCATCATCACCGGCCTGGCGATCACCGACATGATCCTGAGCGTGCACGGCCTGCTACGGCGCGTCAGCCGCGTACGATGGGATTGGCTGCCGCTCACAGCCGCCGCCCTGGTTTTCGTCGTCATCGTCCGCAGCTGGTGGATCGCCTGGGAGCCCGATTGGGTCAACACGCCGATGTGGCAGTTCCTGTTGATCCTGATCCAGCTGACCTGCCTGTTCCTGGCCGCCAAGTCCGTGTTGCCGGACGACAGCGACGCCGAAGAGGTCGACCTGATGGCTCACTACTGGTCGCAGAACCGGTTCGTCTGGGCGTCCCTGATCGGCATGATCACGGCGTTCGCCGCCGCCTCGGTCTTCCTGCGCATCAACGATCCGGCGAGCCTGTCGGCATGGTTCTGGACGTTCGGTTGGGAGCTGCCGGTCTACTGCTTGCCGCTGGTGGTCCTGATCCTCCTGCAGCGACCGATCGTGCATCGCGCGCTGGTTCCCGCGCTCCTGCTCGCCTGGCTGGTCCTGAACGGTACGGACGTGATGCACTACAGCTAGGGCTCGGCGGCTCTGGTTAACAACCCAACCCCGATCAACGAAGGTTTAGAAAGCGTTAAGAGAAACGTTGCGAATTGTAAAATTCTTCCCTGGGTTGAAACCCATTTCGGGTGTATTGATGAGGTGTCGGGCCATTTATTGAGCGCGGACAGGATGTTGTCAGTGAGCCGAGCCCTTGATCAACGACCGGAGTCGCCCAGCCTGGTGATCGCCACCACGATCCTCCAGCTTGGCCTCGTTGTTGTGGTTTGGCTGGTGGCGCTGATCCCCGCCGCGCTGGCGGCGTTAACGATGCTGGCCGTGACATTGGCGCGCGGCGCGTTTCGCCGCTCGAAGATCCGCCGCGCCCCCGGCCACTGAGACCTTGGCGCGCCCAAGCGGCCCGGCCACTATGCGCACGACCGACGGAGGGCCCATGCGCGACATCGACTGGCTGCTGACCGACGCCCATGCGCTGCGCGAACGCGGCGAGCTTGATCCGGCGCGGGCGCTCTATGACGAAGCCCTGGAAAAAGCCCGGGCGACGGGTGAGACCGAGGGCTTGGCCAAGGCCCTGCGCCATGTCTCGGACATGGACCGCGAGGCGGGCCGCCTTGAAGCCGCCCTCGCCGCCGCCGAGGAGGCCGCCACGCTCTATGGCGGGTTAGGACGCGAGCATCGCCTGGATCTCGCCAACGCCCTGCGGCTGACCGCCCTGGCCCTGGAAGCCCTGGGCCGCCCCGCCCTTCAGCCCTGGCGCGAGGCCGGCGATCTCTATGCCGAACTCGACATCGCCGCAGGGCTGGCCGAGGCGGAGCGGCATCTGGGGTTGGTTGGGGACTGAAGGACGCCGTCAGCCGGCCGGGCGAGTGGTGAGCGTAGAAGCGCCCCCTCCGTCTCGCTGCGTATCCGCAGCGATCCACCTCCCCCGCGTCGCGGGGCAGGAGGGGAGCGGCATCCTCCTCACCCGTAAAACGGGGGAGGTGGCGCGCGGCGCAGCCGCGTGACGGAGGGGGCGCTCAGACGCCCATGAAAGCCCGCGCGACTACCCATCTCAAAACCCGTATCATCCCGGCTCTACGCGCTGCGCGCTACGGCCGGGATGACACGGCTTGGAGCCTCCCCCTAGTTCGGCCCGCCCGTGCTGAAGTCGAACTGCTCCGGACGCGGCCTGCCGCCGCCGAAGGCGTAGCTGAAGCCGATGAACGCGGTGCGGACATTGACCTTGGTCTCGTTGCGGTCGCGCAGGCGCGCGGCGTTGGTGACCCCGGCGATCTTGAAGCTGTCGACCACGTCATTGACCGTCACGACGAAGTTGAGCTTGTCGTTGACCTTGCGGCGATAGCCCAGATTGATCATCTGGACCGGCTCGCGATAGCCCTGCGGCGTGATGCGCCGGCCCGAGGTGAAGGCGTTGACCTGGAAGAAGTCCTTCGGGGTGGCCTGATAGTTCACATTGGCCCGGCCCGACAGGGCGGTGTCCGAGCGCTTGCCGGTGAAGCCGAGGCTGGCCGCGTCGATCTCGTTCCAGAACGCCTGACCGCTGACATTGTAGGTCAGCTTGGGCGTCAGGCGGCCCACCACCACGAACTCCAGGCCGCCGTTGCGGCTCTTGGCCAGGTTCTCGCGGGTGGTCAGGAACACACCGCCGCCCAGGTCCTTGACCACGTCGGTCACGCCGTCGCGGGTGTCGCGATAGAAGGCGGTGGCCAGATAGGTCGTCGGACCCTTGCGGTACTGCCAGCCCAGCTCGAACGAGTCGGTGACCTGCGGCTTCAGGTCCGGATTGCCGGCCCGGAAGTTATAGGGGTCCTGGTAGATCGGATAAGGGTTCAGGTCCTGCGGGCCGGGGCGCGCCACCCGGCGGCTGAAGCCCGCGCTCAGGCTGTTGGCGTCGTTGAGACGGTAGCCGGCGTTCAGCGTCGGATAGAGCCGCAGATAGTCGTTCGAGCCCTTCTGGCCCGTGGTGATCTGGTCGGTGCGGATCTCGACCTGCTCGGCGCGCAGACCGGTCTGGACCGTCAGGTCGCCGAACGGCCGCTCATAGGTGACATAGGCCGCGAACACGTCCTGGTCATAGGCGAAGCGGTTGGTGCGGGCCGGGTCGATGCTCTGGCCACGCAGCGTCGCGCCCCGGGCGCCGTAGTTGTTGTAGTCGTTGTCGGCGCCCTCGAAATCCAGACCCGTCTTCAGCTTGGACTGGTTGGCCAGCGGCTTGGTGTAGTCCAGCTTCCAGTTGGCGCGCTTCTGCTCGGAGCCGAAGCTGAAGGCCTCATAGAAGTCCGAGGCGCCCGCCGAGTAGTCGGCGAAGGCGTCGCCCCCGCGCTTGAAGCGGGTGATCTCGTACTCGGCGCGCGAGGTCAGCTCGTGGCCGGCGCCGGTGAACTGGCGGCGATAGTCGCCGGCGATCGCCGAGTTGTCGCGGATCATCACGCCGGTGCTGTCACGCAGATAGGCCTGCTGGATGACGCCCGCGCCGTTACGCGACAGATAGGTCTCGCGGCCGTCACCCTCATAGTCCATGCCGCGATAGCGCAGCTCGGCCGACAGGCGGGTCTTCTTGTCGAGGTCGTAGTCGACGCCGGTGCGCAGCGACAGCGCCCCGCCCTTGTTCAGCACCTCGGCGGTCTGGTCGGCGTCCAGCACCGTCGCGCCGGTGGCGCTCAGCGACTGACGATCGACGATCGAGGTGACTTCCTGGCGGTCGTAGCGGTAGCTCGCATCGCCCGACAGCGTGACCTTGCCTTCGCGGCGCGTGGCGCTGATCCCGCCGTTGTAGCGGCCGTCGGTGCCGATATTGGCGCGCACCGTGCCCGTCACGCCGGGCTTCTGGGTCTTCTTGGTGATCAGGTTGATGACGCCGCCCGAGCCGTCGGGGCGGTAGGCGGCCGAGGGGTTGGTCATCACCTCGACGCGGTCGATCTGGTCGGCCGGCAGCTGCTGCAGCGCGTCGGCGCGGTTGTCGCCGTTGAACATGCCCGAGGGCTTGCCGTCGATCAGGATGGTCACGTTCGGATCGCCGCGCAGGCTGACATTGCCCTGCACGTCGACCTCGACCGAGGGGACGTTGCGCAGGGCGTCGCTTATCGAGCCGGTCTTGGCGCTCAGATCATTGGCGACGCTGTAGCTGCGGCGGTCGATGTCGGTGCGCATGGCCGTGGAATCGCTGCGGATCACCACGCCCTCGACGGCGGTCGGCGCATCCGAGGGCTTGGCCGGCGCGGCTTGGGCCGGGGCGGCCTGAGCAGGGGCGGTCTGGGCCGGGGCGGTTTGGGCCAGGCCCAGGGTCGGCGGAACGATCACCGCAGCGGCGGCCAGGAGGGCGAACTTCAGTCGCAAGGGGAGACCTCAACTTCAAGTGTCGAGCGATACGCTGCGGACGTCCGCGCGGTCTCGACCCCCAGCCGTAAAGACGCTCCGACGCGCCGGGACAAATTTCTTTTCGGCAATGTTGCGGGTGAGGGACTCCAAGTGGCATTCGCGCCACAGGCGTATGCGCCCGCCTCGACACTCTTCCGTCGCGGAAACCGGCGCGTGTCTGCTATCGATACCGCCGCAGGGTGAGTCCCGCGTGTCGGCGATGTGGTCGTCAGAACCACCGCTTGCGCGCTGATACCGGTAACACTAATGTCGCCGGCAACCAAAGGTCCGACAAGGACCAGTAGGGCATCAACGGGCCGGTACGGCCCCATGGGGAGGACACCTGTGGCTTCAGTATCCAACGCCGGTCCCAGCGCCGGCATGAGCGCGGACGGCGGGAAGGTCAACATGACCTTCGTCGCCGCGATCGTCGCCGTCGCCACGATCGGCGGCTTCATGTTCGGCTACGACAGCGGCGTCATCAACGGCACGCAAGAGGGCCTGGAAAGCGCCTTCAATCTCAGCAAGCTGGGCACCGGCCTGAATGTCGGCGCCATCCTGATCGGCTGCGCCATCGGCGCCTTCGCCGCCGGCCGCCTGGCCGACGTCTGGGGCCGCCGCACAGTGATGATCATCTCGGCCCTGCTGTTCGTGGTCAGCGCCATCGGCACCGGCGCGGCCGAGAGCTCGATCGTGTTCATCATCTTCCGCCTGGTCGGCGGTCTGGGCGTCGGCGCCGCCAGCGTGCTGTGCCCGGTCTACATCTCGGAAGTGACGCCCGCGAACATCCGCGGCCGCCTGTCGTCCGTGCAGCAGATCATGATCATCACCGGCCTGACCGGCGCCTTCGTGGCCAACTACGCCCTGGCCCACACCGCCGGCAGCTCGACGGCCGAGTTCTGGCTGGGCCTGCCGGCCTGGCGCTGGATGTTCTGGATGCAGATCATTCCCGCCGGCGTGTTCTTCCTCTGCCTGCTGGGCATTCCCGAAAGCCCCCGCTACCTGGTGGCCAAGGGCAAGGACGCCCAGGCCGAAGCGATCCTCTCGCGCCTGTTCGGCGCGGGCCAGGGCGCCAAGAAGGTCGAGGAAATCCGCGCCTCGCTGTCGGCCGATCACAAGCCGACATTCTCGGACCTTCTGGACCCGACGACCAAGAAGCTGCGCGTCATCCTGTGGGCGGGCCTCGTCCTGGCCGTGTTCCAGCAGCTGGTGGGCATCAACATCGTCTTCTACTACGGCTCGGTGCTGTGGCAGTCGGTGGGCTTCACCGAGGACGACAGCCTGAAGATCAACATCCTGTCGGGCACGCTGTCGATCCTGGCCTGTCTGCTGGCCATCGGCCTGATCGACAAGATCGGCCGCAAGCCGCTGCTGCTGATCGGTTCGGCCGGCATGGCCGTGACCCTGGGCGTGCTGACCTGGTGCTTCTCGACCGCAACCACGGTCAACGGCGCCCTGACCCTGGGCGACCAGGTCGGCCTGACCGCCCTGATCGCGGCCAACCTCTATGTGATCTTCTTCAACCTCTCGTGGGGTCCGGTCATGTGGGTGATGCTGGGCGAGATGTTCCCCAACCAGATGCGCGGCTCGGCCCTGGCCGTCTGCGGCTTCGCCCAGTGGATCGCCAACTTCGCCATCTCGGTCAGCTTCCCGGCCCTGGCCGCGGCCAGCCTGCCGATGACCTACGGCTTCTATGCGCTGAGCGCTGTCGTCTCGTTCTTCCTGGTCCAGAAGCTGGTCCACGAAACGCGCGGCAAGGAACTGGAAGCGATGCAGGGCTGATGAAGCCAATCCTCCCCCTCGCGGGGGAGGATTTGGGAAAAGCCAAACGCCCGGGAGCCCTCGCTTCCGGGCGTTTTCTTTTGCGCCCCGCAGCCATGACACCGGTAGACAAAACGCATGTTACCGCTAGCTTGGCGGCAACAAGACAAGTCTGCGTAAGGGAGGACCACCATGGTCGACATCAACCGCCGAGGCGCGCTGGGTTCGCTGTTGGCCGGCGCCGGCCTGGCCGCCCTGCCCGCTTCCGCCGAGGCCGCCCAGATGGGCCTTCTCCCCGCCAAGCCCACGAGCGGTCCGACCTGGACCACGGGGATCGAGGGCCAGCGCAAGGCCGACCTGGGCGATGGAACCTTCCTCAATCCGATCCTGACCGGCGACCGGCCCGACCCGTCCATCCTGAAGGACGGCGCCGACTACTACATGACCCACAGCTCGTTCGACGCCTATCCGGGGCTGCTGATCTGGCACAGCCGCGATCTGGTGAACTGGACGCCGGTCACCACCACGCTGAAGACCAATGTCGGCTCGATCTGGGCGCCCGAGCTCTGCAAGCAAAAGGGCCGCTACTACATCTACCTGCCGGCCAAGTTCCCGGGGAACAACACCAGCTATGTGATCTGGGCCGACAAGATCGAGGGCCCGTGGTCCGAGCCGATCGACCTGAAGCTGCCGCGCTATATCGATCCTGGCCACATCGTCGACGAGGCCGGCGAGCGCTGGCTGTTCCTGTCGGGCGGCGACCGAATCAAGCTGGCGCCGGACGGCCTGTCGACCGTGGGCAAGCCCGAGCACGTCTATGATCCCTGGCGCTATCCGGACGACTGGGACGTCGAGGGCTTCTCGCCCGAGGGGCCCAAGCTGATGCGCCGGGGCGAGTATTTCTACATGATCACCGCCGTGGGCGGCACGGCGGGTCCGCCGACTGGTCACATGGTCATCGCCGCCCGCGCCAAGTCCCTGGCCGGTCCGTGGGAGAACCATCCGCGCAACCCGCTGGTGCGCACCACCGACAACGCCGAGAAATGGTGGTCGCGCGGCCACGCCACCCTCGTTGAGGGCCCCACGCCCGGCGACTGGTGGACCGTCTATCACGGCTACGAGAACGGCTACTACACGCTGGGCCGCCAGACCCTGCTGGCCCCGGTGACCTGGACCGCCGACGGCTGGTTCGACATCGGCGGCGGCGATCTCTCGCAGCCCATCAAGAAGCCCAAGGGCGGCAAGCCCGGTCCGCACGGCATGGCCCTGTCGGACGACTTCTCCACCGACAAGTACGGCGTGCAGTGGAACTTCTTCGATCCCAAGCCCGGCGAGCAGGACCGCATCAAGCGCGAAGGCGGCGCCCTGATCCTCAAGGGCGCGGGCGAGGCCCCGTCCACCGGCTCGCCGCTGATCTTCGTCAATGGCGACCAGGCCTATGAGATCGAATGCGAGATCGAGATCGAGCCGGAGACCCGCGCGGGCCTGATCCTGTTCTATGACCGCCAGCTCTATTGCGGCCTGGGCTTCGATGCGAAGAACTTCGTCACCCACCAGTACGGCATCGAGCGCGGCCGCCCCGCCAATCCGCATGGCGCCAGGATGCTGATGCGCCTGCGTAACAACCGCCACATCGTCAGCTTCCACACCAGCGGCGACGGGGGAAAGACCTGGAAGCGCTTTGATCGCGGCATGGAAGTCAGCGGCTACCACCACAATGTGCGCGGCGGCTTCCTGATGCTGAAGCCGGGGCTCTATGCGGCGGGCAAGGGCTCGGCGCGGTTCCGGGGGTTCAAGTATCGGGCGTTGCCGTAAAAACTGTCATCCCGGCCCAGCGCGCAGCGCGCCGAGCCGGGACCCAGGGGCGGCGCGCACCGCGTTCTGTCCCCCCCTGGGTCCCGGATAGCGCTTCGCGCTTCCGGGATGACAAGCGGTGTTGGCGCAGGGGGATTGAAATGCTGAAAATCGTGCTGGCCGCCGCCGCCCTCCTCGCCCTCCCCCTGACGGCCCACGCCCAGGAACCGATCTTCAAGGCGTCCAAGATCGTGCTGGTGGGCGACTCGACCGTGGCGGTGAACAGCGGCTGGGGCGGAGCGTTCTGCGCCACGCATGTGACCTCGAACATCGCCTGCGTGAACCTGGGACGCGGCGGCCGGTCCAGCCGCACCTATCGCGAGGAGGGCTCCTGGGCCCTGGCGCTGAAGGAGATGAGCACGGGCGGCTTCGAGCAGACCTTCGTGCTGATCCAGCTGGGCCACAACGACCAGCCCGGCCGCCCCGAGCGCTCGACGGACCTGGCCACCGAGTTCCCCGCCAACCTGCGGCGCTTTGTGGAGGAGGCCCGCGCGGCGGGCGCGCGGCCGGTGCTGGTGACGCCGCTGATCCGCCGGCAGTTCAAGGACGGCCAGGTGTACGACGACCTCGCGCCCTGGGCGCAGGCGATCCGCAAGCTGGCGGCCGAGACCAACACCCCGCTGGTGGACCTGCACGCGCTGAGCCGCGACGCCGTCCAGGCCATGGGGCCGGTGGCGGCGATGCGCCTGGCCGAAATTCCGCCGCCGCCCGAGGTCGCCGCCTCGGCCGCGTCGGGAACCACCACGGGGGCGATGTTCTACGAGCCGGTCCTGCCCGGCGCGGTGGCCCCGCCCCGTCCGCCGGCCGCGCCGCCCTCCCCGCCGGGGGCGATGGGCAGCTTCAAGCCGGCGTTCGACTACACCCACCTGGGCCCCGAGGGCGCGGCGCTGTTCTCGGCCATGGTCGCCAAGGCGCTGGCCGACGTCGCGCCCACGCTGCGGCGCAATCTGCTGCCTTAGGGGCGCCCCTCCAGCGTCGCCGACAGCGCCTTGAGCAAGGCCTCGCGCGCACGGTCGTCGGGCGCGGCGGCCAGCGCCTGGCCCAGGGCCAGCTGGAACGCCACCCGCTGATTGTGCCAGTCCAGCTTGCCCGGCGCGGCGGCCGGCAGACGCGGCCGGGCCTCGCCGATCGGCTGCGCCGCGCCCACGCCGTCGAGCGCGAAGCCCTCGTCCAGCGCCGGGATCACCAGGCGCTCGGCCGGAAAGTCCGCCTCGACCAGACGCCGCCGCAAGCCTTCGGTCGCGTCGGGTTCGCCGTGAGCCAGGAAGACCGAGCCCGTGATCGGCAGGCGATCCTTGGCCCAGCGCACCAGCCCCGCCGCGTCGGCGTGACCGGAATAGGCGTCCAGCTGGCGGATGCGAGCGCGGACGCTGATCTCGTCACCCCGGATCGTCACCCGGTTGCGCCCGTCGGCCAGCAGGCGGCCCAGCGTGCCGGTGGCCTGATAGCCGCACAGCAGCACCGTCGCCTCGCGCCGCCAAAGCAGGCGTTTCAGATGCTTGCGCACCCGCCCGGCGTCGCACATGCCGCTGGCGGCCAGGATCACGTGCCAGCCCTTCAGCCGGTCCAGGCCATCGCTCTCGGCCGGTGAGTCGAGGAACCGCAGATGCTGCGAGGGCCGCAGCGCCTCGAACGGATTGGTCTGGGTCTGCGGGTTCCAGCCGCGTTCCTGGAAGACCTTGGTGGCCTCGATGGCCAGCGGGGAGTCCAGGAAGATATCGCCCCGGGGAACCTCGCCCTGGTCCATCAGGTCCAGCAGGTCGATCAGCAGCTCCTGGCTGCGCTCGACCGCGAAGGCCGGGATCAGCAGGGGACCGCCGGCCGCATGGGCGGCGCGGACCTCGTCGGCCAACTGCTGCTTGCGCGCGGCGCTGTCGATCCCAACGCGGTCGCGGTCGCCATAGGTCGACTCCAGGATCAGATGGTCGATCCCGGCGGGGGCGTCGGGATCGTCGAGGAACGGACTGCCGCCCGGCCCCAGATCGCCCGAGAACAGGATCCGCTTGGCCTGGCCTTCCGGACCCACATCCAGCGCGATCGAGGCCGCGCCCAGCATGTGCCCGGCCGGCCACCAGGTGGCGACGATGTCTTCGGCGATGCGCGCCGGTTCGCCCAGCTTGACCTTGCGAAACTGCTTGGCCACCCGCTCGCCGTCGCGCGCGGTGTAGATCGGCTCGACCGGCGGAAAACCGCGTCGCAGGTTGCGGCGGTTGAGGCTCTCGACCTCGTTCTCCTGGATGCCGCCGGCGTCGACCAGCATGACCGCGCCCAGGTCCCGGGTCGCGGCCGTGGCGTAGATCGGGCCCTCAAAGCCCGCCAGCATCAGCTTGGGCAGAAGGCCCGAATGGTCGATATGGGCGTGGGTCAGCAGCACGGCGTCGACCTGTCCCGCATCGAACGGGAACGGCTGATAGTTCAGGGCCTTCAGGGTCTTGGAGCCCTGGAACATGCCGCAGTCGATCAGCACGGTGGTGCGCGGCGTGACAAGCCGGGCGCAGAAGCCGGTCACGCAGCCGGCCGCGCCGTGGAAGGTCAAGCTGATGGTCATTCGTAGGCCTTCCTGAGGGTCACAGCCCCGCAGCAGGGCTTGCGCGCGCCGCCCGCGCCCTGATCTAGGTCAAGTCCGCGCGGCGATCGCCCGATAGTCTGCGCCCAGAAACCCTTGCGAGCCACCATCGTGACCGACGCCCCCGACAACACCGCCCAACTGGCCTCGCCGTCCTATCGGCTGGCGGCGCTGGACCAGGATTTCCTGCTCGGCGACTCGATGCGCGGCGTGCGGTTCCTGCTGGAGTTCGCCAAGGCCGACGAGGCGCTACGTCGCTGGGGCGTGCGCTCGACCATCGTGGTGTTCGGCAGCGCCCGCGTGCGCGAGGACGGACCGCCGCAGCGCGCCCGCTGGTACGCCGAGGCGCGGCGCCTGGGCCGCATCGTCTCCGAGCGTGGCGGGGCCAAGCATCAGAACGGCGACAAGGTCCGCGACAATGTCATCGCCACCGGCGGGGGCCCGGGCCTGATGGAGGCCGCCAACCGGGGCGCCTTCGAGGTCGGCGCGCCGTCGATCGGCTTCAACATCACCCTGCCCCACGAGCAGGTCCCAAACCCGTACTGCACGCCGGAGCTGACCTTCCGCTTCCACTATTTCGCGATGCGCAAGATGCACCTGGCCATGCGGGCCAATGCGCTGGTGGTGTTCCCCGGCGGTTTCGGCACCTTCGATGAGCTGTTCGAGATCCTGACCCTGCGCCAGACCGACAAGGCGCCGCCGATCCCCATCGTGCTGTTCGACGAGGCCTATTGGCGCTCAATCATCAATTTCGAGGCCCTGGTCGAGCACGGCATGATCGCGCCGGCGGACCTTGAGCTGGTCCATTTCGCCGACGACGCCGAGGCGGTGTGGGACAAGCTGGTGGACTGCGGCCTGAGGCTGCCGACGGCTTAGGGCCCACATTTCCCTTCGTCATCCCGGCCGCAGCGCGCAGCGCGGAGAGCCGGGATGACGCGCGGTTTGGTCGTTGCGGCATTGCGGGGACCTTCGCCGCCGCAATCGAGTCCAGCTCTAGCTCAGCAGGTGCCGCACCGTGGATCGCAGCACGTCCGTCAGGGCGTCGCGGTCGAGGTCGGGGTGGTTGACGCCGCGCAGCAGCAGGCCGTCGAACAGCAGGCCGACCACCTCGCAGCGCGCGTGGAACTCGGCCTCGCTCCATTCGGGCTTGCGGTCGCGCTCCATCATGGCGCGGGCCAGGGCTCGCTCCTGCGCGTCGGCCGAGCGGACGATGGCGGCGACCTTGGGATTGCGGGCCGCTTCGGCCACGACCTCCAGCGCCAGGGCCGCGCGGCGCTCATCAAAGCACTTGTCGATCGCCTCGGGCAGGTGGTCGTCGATGGAATCGCGCAACGTGCCGGGCTGGCGCTCCAGTTCGGCGAACTTGTCGCGCATCTCGGCCAGGTCCTGGGCGACGATGGCGGCGATGATCGCCTCCTTGTTCTCGAAGTACCGATAGATCTGGCCGACGCTGAGACCGGCGGCCTTGGCGATCTCGGCCATGCTGGCGCCGTGGAAGCCCGACTGACGCACGCGCTCGCACGCCGCGTCCAGGATCTGCTGACGGCGCGTTTCAGGGGACGGACGGGCCGTCGGGGTCTCGTCAGTTATGGAAGTCCTGTGCGGCATTACATTTCCGTTAGGTCAGCCAAACGCGCGGCGCCGGAGGTTGACTTGCGACACTCCAGCTCTTATGTCCAGCCCACGTGAGAATGAACGTTCATTCTCAAATCGTTCATCATAGTGGCCGCGTCAAGGGTAATAGCCCGCGCGACCCTCGCCTCCCGGGGTCAAACATGCATTTCCAACGCTCGGTCGCGGCGACGACCGTGGGACTCGCCGCCATTGCGCTCACCCTCTCCGCCTGCGGCCAGAAGCCGGGCGGCGGCATGGGCATGGGCATGGGCGGGCCGACCGAGGTCGGCTATATCGTGGCCCAGTCGCAGTCCGTGGGCCTGTCCACAGAACTGGCCGGCCGCACCTCGGCCTATCTGGTCTCCGAAGTGCGCCCGCAGGTGAGCGGCGTCATCCAGAAGCGGCTGTTCGAGGAAGGCGCGGTCGTCCGCGCCGGCCAGCCTCTGTACCAGATCGACCCCGCCACCTATCAGGCCGCCTATAACAGCGCCGCCGCCGCCCTCGCCCAGGCCCAGGCCCAGGCGACCGCCGCCAAGCTGAAGGCCGACCGCTACAAGGCCCTGGTCGAGACCGGCGCGGTCTCCAGGCAGGACAATGACGACGCCCAGGCCGCCGCCCTGCAGACCGCCGCCGCCGTCGGCGTGCAGAAGGCCGCGCTGGACAGCGCCCGGATCAATCTCAACTACGCCCGCGTGACCGCTCCGATCTCGGGCCGTATCGGCAAGAGCAGCGTCACCGCCGGCGCCCTGGTCACCGCCAATCAGGCGAACGCCCTGGCCACGGTGCAGGACCTCTCGAAGGTCTATGTCGATCTGACCCAGACCTCGGCCGAGCTTCTCAAGCTCCAGGCCCAGTTCGCCTCGGGCAAGGTCGGTCGCTCGGGCTCGGCCCAGGTGACGCTGAAGCTGGAAGACGGCTCGACCTATCCGATCCCGGGCCGCCTGGAGTTCTCCGACATCACCGTCGATCCGGGCACCGGCGCGGTGGGCCTGCGCGCGGTGTTCGATAACCCCAAGGGCGTGCTGCTGCCGGGCATGTATGTCCGCGCCGTGCTCAGCCAGGGCGTCGCCCCCAGCGGCATCCTGATCCCGCAGACCGCCGTCAATCGCGACCCCAAGGGCGGCGCCACCGTGATGCTGGTCGGTGCCAAGGGCCCCGAGCCGCGTCCGGTCACCCTGGGCCAGACGGTCGGCGACAAGTGGCTGGTCACCAGCGGCCTGAACGCCGGCGACAAGGTCATCGTCGAGGGCCTGATGAAGGTGCGTCCCGGCGCGCCGATCAAGGCCGTCCCCGCCGGCGCTGCGCCGGCCGCCCAAGCTCAGCGCTAAGGCAAGCTCCCCATGCTCTCGCGTTTCTTCATCGACCGGCCCATCTTCGCATGGGTCATCGCCATCGTGATCATGCTGGCCGGGGCGCTCGCCATCCGGACCCTGCCGATCGCGCAATATCCTGAAATCGCCCTGCCGCAGGTGTCGATCTCGGCCAACTATCCCGGCGCCTCGGCCAAGACCGTCGAGGACAGCGTCACCCAGGTCATCGAACAGAAGATGAAGGGCCTGGACGGTCTGGACTACATGTCCTCGACCAGCGACGGCTCGGGCTCGGCCACGGTGACCCTGACCTTCAAGGCCGGCACCGACATCGACATCGCCCAGGTCCAGGTCCAGAACAAGCTGCAGACCGCCACCGCCCTCTTGCCGCAGGAAGTGCAGCAGCAAGGCCTGACGGTCGCCAAGTCGGCGCGCAACTTCATGATGGTCATCGGCCTCTATTCCGAGGATCCGAAGACCACCGGCGCGGATCTGGCCGACTACATGGCCTCGAACCTGCAGGACCCGCTGAGCCGCGTCGACGGCGTCGGCGACATCCAGCTGTTCGGCTCGCAATATGCGATGCGCATCTGGCTGGACCCGCAGAAGCTGGCCAGCTTCAGCCTGACGCCGGCTGACGTCGCCGCCGCGATCCGCGCCCAGAACGCCCAGGTCTCGGCCGGCCAGATCGGCGGCACGCCGAACCTGCCGGGCACGGGCCTGAACGCCACGATCACGGCGCAGTCGCGCCTACAGACCCCCGAGCAGTTCCGCCAGATCATCGTCAAGAACACCAGCGGCGGCGCCACCGTGCGCCTGAGCGACGTGGCCCGTGTCGAACTGGGCGCGGAAAGCTACGCCTCGATCGCCAAGTTCAACGGCTATCAGGCGGCCGGCATGGCCATCAAGCTGGCCCCCGGCGCCAACGCGCTGGATACCGCCGCCGCCGTGAACGCCAGGATGGCCCAGCTCGAGAAGAACTTCCCGGCCAACTACAAGTACGTCATTCCCTATGACTCGACGCCGTTCGTGAAGCTGTCGATCGAGGAAGTGGTCAAGACGCTGGTCGAGGCCGTCATCCTGGTGTTCATCGTCATGTTCCTGTTCCTGCAGAACTGGCGCGCGACCCTGATCCCGACCATCGCCGTGCCGGTCGTCCTTCTGGGCACCTTCGGCGTGCTGGCCGCCTTCGGCTACTCGATCAACACGCTCACCATGTTCGGCCTGGTGCTGGCCATCGGCCTTCTGGTCGACGACGCCATCGTCGTGGTCGAGAACGTCGAGCGTGTGATGAGCGAGGAAGGCCTCTCGCCCAAGGAAGCCACCCGCAAGTCGATGAACGAGATCACCGGCGCCCTGATCGGCATCGCCCTCGTTCTGGCTGCGGTGTTCGTGCCGATGGCCTTCTTCGGCGGCTCGCAGGGCGTGATCTACCGCCAGTTCTCGATCACCATCGTCTCGGCCATGGCCTTGTCGGTGGTCGTCGCCCTGGTGCTGACGCCCGCCCTCACCGCCACGATGCTGAAGCCGGTCAAGGCCGGTCACCACGAGGAGAAGACCGGCTTCTTCGGCTGGTTCAACCGCAGCTTCAACGACATGTCGTCGCGCTATCAGGGCTCGGTTCGCAAGATCCTGGGCAAGAGCGGCCGCTGGATGGCCATCTACGCCGCGATCATCGTGGCCATGGGCCTGCTGTTCGTCCGCCTGCCCAGCGCCTTCCTGCCGGAAGAGGACCAGGGGACCATGTTCACCCTGGTGCAGCTGCCCGCCGGCGCGACCGAGGAAAAGACCCTGGCCGTGCTGGACCAGGTGCGCGACCACTTCCTGGTCGGCGAGAAGGAGGCCGTCCAGTCGGTGTTCACCGTCTCGGGCTTCAGCTTCGCCGGCGCCGGCCAGAACGCGGGTCTCGCCTTTATTCGCCTGAAGGACTTCGAGCACCGCAAGGCGGCCAACCTGAAGGCCCAGGCCGTGGCGGGTCGCGCCATGGGCGCCTTCAGCCAGTTCCGTGACGCCATGGTGTTCGCCATCGTCCCGCCGGCCGTGCAGGAGCTGGGCAACTCGTCCGGCTTCGACTTCCAGCTGCAGGACGTCGGCGGCGTCGGCCACGAGGCCCTGATGAACGCCCGCAACATGATGCTGGGCATGGCCTCGCAGGATTCCAGCCTGGTGGGCGTGCGCCCCAACGGCCAGGACGACACCCCGCAGCTGAAGATCGAGGTCGACCAGGCCAAGGCCGGCGCGCTGGGCCTGACCACCGCCGACATCAACAGCGCCCTCAGCGCCGCCTGGGGCGGGTCGTACGTCAACGACTTCATCGACCGCGGCCGCGTGAAGAAGGTCTACATGCAGGCCGACGCCCCGTTCCGCATGACGCCCGAGGACCTGAACCGCTGGTACGTGCGCAACAACCAGGGCCAGATGGTCGCCTTCCCGGCCTTCGCCACGGCGTCGTGGACCTACGGCTCGCCGCGCCTGGAACGCTACAACGGCCTGTCCTCGGTCAACATCCAGGGCGCCCCGGCCCCGGGCAAGAGCTCGGGCGACGCGATCGCGGCGATGGAGAAGATCGCGGCCAAGCTGCCGCCCGGCGTCGGCTATGAGTGGACCGGCCTGTCGGCCCAGGAACTGGAGGCCGGCAATCAGGCCCCCGCCCTGTACGCCATCTCGATCCTGGTGGTGTTCCTGCTGCTGGCCGCGCTTTACGAGAGCTGGTCGATCCCGCTGGCGGTGATCATGGTCATCCCGCTTGGCGTCATCGGCGCGCTGCTGGCGACCTTCGCCCGCGGCCTCAGCAACGACATCTACTTCCAGGTGGGCCTGCTGACGACCATGGGCCTGGCGGCCAAGAACGCCATCCTGATCGTCGAGTTCGCCAAGGACCTCTACGAGAAGGGCATGGGCCTGATCGAGGCCACGCTGGAGGCCGTCCGCCTGCGCCTGCGCCCGATCATCATGACCTCGCTGGCCTTCGTCTTCGGCGTGCTGCCGCTGGCGATCTCCAACGGGGCGGGATCGGGGGCCCAGCACGCGATCGGCACCGGCGTCATCGGCGGCATGATCTCGGCCACCCTGCTCGCCATCCTCTTCGTCCCGCTGTTCTTCGTGGTGGTCGAGAAGATCTTCAAACCCAAGCACACCGGTCACGACGCCGCCCAAGGCCAAGTGTCGTCGACGGAGGCTCACTGAGATGCTGCGTAACCTCACCCTGATCCTGGTCGCCTCGACGGCGGTCGGCGCCTGCACCCTGGCGCCCCAGTACGAGCGGCCGGTTCTCCCGGTCGCCCAGACCTGGTCCACGCCCGCGCCCGAGGCGGCGACCGCCGTCTCGGCCGCCGATCTCGACTGGCGCCAGGTGCTGGTCGATCCGCGCCTGCAGGGCGTGGTCGATCTGGCCCTCCGGCAGAACCGCGACCTGCGCGTGGCGGTGCTGAACATCGAGAAGGCCCGCGCCCAGTACGGCGTTCAGCGCTCGGCGCTGTTCCCGGGCGTCAGCGGCACGGTCTCCGAACAGCGCGGCCGCACCCCGGCCTCGACCTCGCCGACCGGCCAGCCCTTCGAGACCGATGTGTTCAACGCCACCATCGGCTTCACCGCCTATGAGCTGGACCTGTTCGGTCGCGTCCGCAGCCTGAAGGACGCCGCCCTGCAGAGCTATCTGGCCACCGAGCAGACCAGCCGCTCGGTGCGGGTCAGCCTGATCGCCGAGACCGCCAACGCCTGGCTGACCCTGGCCGCCGACCAGGAGCGCCTGGCCCTGGCCAAGACCACCCTGGCCACCCGCGAGGACTCCCTGCGTCTGGTGCGTCAGCGGGTCGACGGCGGCGCAGGCTCGCTGCTCGACCTGCGCAACGCCGAGACCCTGGCCGAAACGGCGCGGGCCGACGTCGCCGTCTACACCGCCCAGGTCGCTCAGGACCGCAACGCCCTGACCCTGCTGGCCGGGGGCGACCTGCCCGTCGACCTGCTGCCCCCGGGACGCCTGGACGCCGACAGCGTTCTGGCCGATCTGCCGGCCGGCCTGCCCTCGGACGTGCTGGCGCGTCGTCCCGACGTGCTGGCCGCCGAGCGCCAGCTGCAAGCGGCCAACGCCAATATCGGCGCGGCGCGGGCGGCTTTCTTCCCGCGCATCAGCCTGACCGGCTCTGCGGGCTCGGCCAGCACCGATCTGGACGGCCTCTTCAAGAGCGGGACCAGCATCTGGAGCTTCACGCCCCAGATCAGCCTGCCGATCTTCGCCGGCGGGGCCAATGTGGCGAACCTGAACATCTCCAAGGCCGACCGCGACATCGCCGTGGCGACCTATGAGAAGACGATGCAGACCGCGTTCCGCGAGGTGTCCGACGCCCTGTCGGTGCGCGCCACGGTCGCCGATCGCCTGACCGCCCAGGAGCGCCTGGCCGCCGCCGCCGCCGACAGCACCCGCCTGTCCCAGCAGCGTCGCGACGCCGGCCTCGACAGCGCGCTCACCCTGCTGGACGCGCAGCGCAGCCTCTACACCGCGCAACAGGGTCTGATCAGCACGCGTCTGGCCCAGGCGACCAACCTCGTCACCCTCTACAAGACCCTCGGCGGCGGCGCGCCCGCCACCTGAGGCCAAACGGCTTCCCCGGCCTCGCCGGGGGAGTTCGACGACCATCATCCCCCCCCGATGGCCGCGAACGGAACGGGCGCGCTCCTCCCCCCCCCTGAGCCGCCCGTTCCACCCGCCCGACAGACGAGCACGTGCGCGCCTCCTCAAAACGGGGACGACCGGCTCGTCGTGATCACAATCATGCAAACGATTGTGTTACAACTTGCATCTGCACTGACTCGGAAACGGCCTATGTCGACTTCGCAAGAAAGAGAGCAAGTCCTTCATCTGATGGGTATCGCCACGGCGACGATCCTGGCCCTTACCGCCGTCGTGCTGGCGGCGGTCTGCCCGCCGCAGGACCTGACGCCCGAGCGGGCGCGCATGTTCGCCCATTCCGCCCAAGGCGGAATCTAGGCCTGATCTGAGCGGTGACGCCGCCCCTAGAGCGGCAGTTGCACCGTGCTCTTGACCTCTTCCAGCACCGCATAGGTCCGGGTTTCGCGCACGCCCGGCATCTTCACGAGGATGTCGCCCAGGAAGCTGCGATAGGCCTCCATGTCGCGCACGCGGGCCTTGATCAGGTAGTCGAAGCCGCCGGCCACCATGTGGCACTCCAGGATCTCGGGCGCGCGACGGACGGCGGCCCCGAACTCCTCGAAGACGTCGCCGGTCGTTCGCTCCAGCACCACCTCCACGAAGATCAGCAGCGCCCGGTCGACCTTGGCCGGATCCAGCAGGGCGGCGTAGCCGGTGATGAAGCCGCGCTCGCGCAGACGCCGCACCCGGTCGAAGGTGGCCGCCGGCGACAGGTTGCAGCGTTTCGCCAGCTCGGCGTTGGTGATCCGGCCGTCGGACTGCAGAACCTTCAACAGCCTGCGATCGGTGTCATCTAGAGCGGAAATGGCCATATCGAGTTTTCACCGAAGAAGCTTCGAAAATTTAGGAACACAAACGTAGCACATTCGGGAAGCTCAGCGTTATACCCTCGCTCATTCCAACCCCGTTTGGCGTCGCTTTCCTCCTCCTGATGGCGCCGACGGACACGGCCAGCCGCCGTGGGTTGGAACTGACGCGACGCTCGCCCTCTCCCCCTAACCGGGCGTCGCGCTAGAGAGGAAGGGACGCGAGCGTCTCCCCCCCTGAACGCGTCCCTTCCTCCCTCCCCTTTTCCTTATCGCCGTCTTCGGCGCATGCTTGCGCGTCGATCGCGTCCGCCCGCGCGTTAACGCGCTGGAGCAGACGACGATTTTTCGCCGCCTGACCGAACAAGTTTCGGCGCTGCCATAAAACAAACGAAGCACCTTCCGTCAGGGGCAAGTTAGACCGACGATATACCAACAAGCGGAAACGACCATGACCGATTGGGACAGCCTCGACGCCGGCAAGTATCGCGACGAAGCCGCGGTGATCGCCGACCTGCTCGCCGCCAAGCCGCTCTCCAGCGAGGACCGCGCGGCCGTCCGCGCCGAGGCCGAGGCGCTGGTGCGCGGGGCCCGCCGCAGCGTCCGCAAGCAGGGCGTGGTCGAAAGCTTCCTGCAGGAATTCAGCCTGGGCACCCGCGAGGGTCTCGCTTTGATGTGCCTGGCCGAGGCGCTTCTCCGCACCCCCGACGACGACACGCGCGACAAGCTGATCGCCGAGAAGATCGGCTCGGCCGACTGGGCCAGCCACCTGGGCGGCAGCGACAGCCTGTTCGTCAACGCCTCGACCTGGGGCCTGATGCTGACCGGCAAGATCGTCGAGCCCGACGAGACGGCCCGCAACGACATGCCCGGCTTCATCAAGAAGCTGGCCGGGCGGCTGGGCGAGCCGGTGATCCGCGCCGCCGTCGGCCAGGCCATCCGCATCATGGGCGAGCAGTTCGTCCTGGGGCGGACGATTGAGGCCGCCATCAAGCGCGCCGCCGCCGAAGGCGACATGTGCAGCTTCGACATGCTGGGCGAAGGCGCCCGCACCGCCGCTGACGCCGCGCGCTATGAAAAGGCCTATGCAGACGCGATCGAGACGGTCGGCAAGCTGTCGAACGGCGCGGGCCCGGAAGCCGGCCATGGCGTATCGGTCAAGCTCTCGGCCCTGTGCCCGCGCTATGAGGCCACCCACGAAGACCGCGTCTGGGAAGAGCTCTATCCGCGCACCCTGCGCCTGGCCAAAATCGCCGCCCGCCACAACCTGAACTTCACCATCGACGCCGAAGAGGCCGACCGCCTGGCCCTGTCGCTGAAGCTGCTGGACAAGCTGTGCCGCGAGCCGGAGCTGGGCGACTGGACGGGCCTGGGCCTGGCCGTCCAGGCCTATCAGAAGCGCTGCGGCGAGGTGATCGCGCGCCTGAAGGCCCTCTCCGAAGAGACCGGCCGCCGCCTGATGGTGCGCCTGGTCAAGGGCGCCTACTGGGACAGCGAGATCAAGCGCGCCCAGGTCGCCGGTCGCCCGGACTACCCGGTGTTCACCACCAAGCCGGCCACGGACCTGTCGTATCTGGTCAACGCCAAGGCGCTGATCGAGGCCGCCCCGCACGTCTACGCCCAGTTCGCCACCCACAACGCCCACACCCTGGCGGCCGTGGTGCGCATGGCCAAGAACGCCGGCGTGAAGATCGAGCACCAGCGCCTGCACGGCATGGGCGAGGCTCTCTACAAGGCCGCCGACGACCTCTATGACGGCATCACCTTGCGGGCCTACGCCCCGGTGGGCGGTCACGAGGACCTGTTGCCCTACCTCGTCCGTCGCCTGCTGGAGAACGGCGCCAACACCTCGTTCGTCCACGCCCTGCTGGACGAGCGCGTGCCGGTCGAGAAGGTGGTCACCGACCCGATCGACACGGTCGAGGCCCACCCCGACCGTCACGCCAAGATCCCGACGCCGATCAACGTCTATGGCGAGCGCCGCGTGAACAGCGCGGGTCTGGATCTGTCGGTGAAGGCCGACCGCGACCGCCTCTCCGCCGCCGTCGCGGCCCTGGACGGCGTCACCCTGTCGGCCGGTCCGCTGGTCGGCGGCAAGGTCGCCGCCGGCGGCGCGCCGCTGCCGGTCATCGCCCCCGCCAACGACCAGAAGACGGTCGGCGTGGTCTCCGAGGCGCAAGCCGGTCAGATCGACGAGGCCTTCAAGCTGGCCCGCGCCGCGCAACCCGCCTGGGACCGCGCCGGCGGCGTCGCCCGCGCCCAGGTGCTGCGCGCCATGGGCGATGCTCTGGAAGCCAATATCGAGCGCCTGATCGCCATCCTGTCGCGCGAGGCCGGCAAGACCCTGTCGGACGGCATCGCCGAGGTGCGCGAGGCCGTCGACTTCTGCCGCTACTACGCGATGCTGGCCGAAGACCAGTTCGGCGAGGCCGAGATCCTGAAAGGCCCCGTGGGCGAGACCAACAGCCTGCGCCTGGCCGGGCGCGGGGTCTTTGTCTGCATCAGCCCGTGGAACTTCCCGCTGGCCATCTTCACCGGCCAGATCGCCGCGGCCCTGGCGGCCGGCAACGCCGTGCTGGCCAAGCCCGCCGAGCAGACCCCGCTGATCGCCTTCGAGGCTGTGAAGCTCTATCACGCCGCGGGCCTGGACCCGCGCCTGCTGGCCCTGCTGCCCGGTCGCGGCGAGACCGTCGGCGCGGCCCTGACCAGCCACGAGGGCCTGGACGGCGTGGCCTTCACCGGCGGCACCGACACCGCCTGGCGCATCAACCAGACCCTGGCCGCGCGCCAGGGCCCGATCGTGCCGTTCATCGCCGAGACCGGCGGCCTCAACGGCATGTTCGTCGACACGACGGCGCAGCGCGAGCAGGTCATCGACGACGTGATCGTCTCGGCCTTCGGGTCGGCCGGCCAGCGCTGCTCGGCCCTGCGCCTGCTGTTCTTGCCGCACGACACCGCCGACCACATCATCGATGGCCTCAAGGGCGCCATGGACGCCCTGGTGCTGGGCGACCCGGCCCTGGCCGTCACCGATGTCGGCCCGGTGATCGACGCCGAGGCCAAGGACGCGCTGGACAAGCATCTGGTTCGCCTGAAGTCGGACGCCAAGGTGCTGCACGCCCTGGCCGCCCCCGCCGGCGGCACGTTCTTCGCCCCGGTCCTGGCCGAGATCCCGACCGCCGACTTCCTGGAGCGCGAGGTGTTCGGTCCGATCCTGCACGTCGTGCGCTACAAGCCGGAGAACCTGGAAAAGGTCGCCGGGGCCCTGGCGGCCCGCCGCTATGGCCTGACGCTCGGCATCCATTCGCGGATCGAGAGCTTCGCGGCCGACGTCCAGCGCCTGGTCCCGGCCGGCAACGCCTATGTCAACCGCTCGATGACCGGCGCCGTGGTCGGCGTCCAGCCGTTCGGCGGCGAGGGCCTGTCGGGCACCGGCCCCAAGGCCGGCGGCCCCCACGCCCTGCTCCGCTTCGCGGTCGAGCGGGCGCTCAGCGTCAACATCACCGCCCAGGGCGGCGACCCGGCGCTGCTGAACCTGTAGCCCTTGACGCCATCGGCCATCGGCGGGACTCTGCGCGGATGGCCGATGGCTTCGACATTCATATCGATCAAGAGCAGGCCGCCCGGCTGAAGGTCGTTGCCGACCGCCTGGGTATGTCCGTGTCCGAGTACGCCGTTGCGCTGATCGACGCAGGCCTGACAGGCGCGGCGCCTAAAGCGATCGATCCGGACCCCGCCATCGACGAGGCCATCGCCGACGCCATCGAGCGGGGCGACGAGCCGGCGATTTCACGCGATGAGTTCCGCGCTCATATGCGTCGCGTGACTGCGGGCCTGGGGTGACCTTCACGGTCTCGGTGTCCGTCAGGGCCAAGAGAGACTTCAACCGTCTCATCGTCTGGCTTGTGGAGCGCGACCCCCGAGCAGCGGCTAGACTGGGCCCACTTCTGGAGGCCGCCCTCGACAGTTTGACCGAGGCGCCATCGCGAGGTCGCTCGGTTGGTCCCACCACCCGCGAGATCAGCATTCCTTTTGGTCAGAGCGCCTATGTGATCCGCTACCGGCTCCTCGGCTCCAGCGTACATGTCACCCGGATCTGGCACAGCCTTGAGCAACGGTAGAAGGGAGTTGTTAGCGCTATCAACGCGCGGCATGTTACCCGCCGAGAGCCCCCCCAGAGGTTCGCCGGAGGACGCCATGACCCTTTCCCGCCGCCACCTGATCGCCGCCGCAGCGGCCCTGCCCGCGATCGGCGCGGCCAAGGCGCCGACGCCACCCAAGGGCTTCGTCACCGTCAAGGACGGCCGCCTGAGCCTCGACGGCAAGCCCTATCGCTTCGCCGGGACCAATGTCTGGTACGCCGCCTGGCTGGGCGCGCCGGCCGGCTATGGGGACCTCGGCCGTCTGCGCCGCGAGCTGGATCGCCTGAAGGCCATGGGCGTCACCAACCTGCGCATCCTGGGCGCGGGCGAGCAGTCTCCGGCCAAGGTGGCCATGGACCCGACCTTCCGGGGACCGGGCGAGGACTACAACGCAGACCTGCTCAAGGGCCTTGACGTCACCCTGGCCGAGATGGCCAAGCGCGACATGAAGGCGGTCATCTACGTCAACAACTTCTGGGACTGGTCGGGCGGCATGCCCGCCTATCTGAACTGGGTGGGCGACGGCCCCTGGTTCCAGCAGGGCGACCCGGCCTACCCCTGGCCTCAGTATGCGGACTATTCAGCGCGGTTCTACGCCAACCAGAAGGCCAACGCCCTCTTCCGTCACTATGTGACGAGCCTGGTGAGCCGGGTCAGCACCGTCACCGGCAAGCCCTATCGCGATGATCCCACGATCATGGCCTGGCAGTTGGCCAACGAGCCGCGCCCGGGCGGCTCGGACGCCTTTGGCCAGAGCAACATGCCCGCCTACCAGGCCTGGATCCGCGACACCGCCGGCCTGATCAAGCGCCTGGACAACCAGCATCTGGTCAGCACCGGCAGCGAGGGAACCATGGGCTGCATGGGCCTTGAGTCCTGCGTGGTCGACGCCCACGCCCCGCCGGTGATCGACTACATGACCCTCCACATCTGGCCCAACAACTGGGGCTGGATCAGCATGACCGACCAACCCTCGACCTATGAGGCCGGCGAGCAGAAGTGCCGCGACTACGTGGCCCAGCACATCGCCCTGGCCAAGCGTCTGAACAAGCCGCTGACCATCGAGGAGTTCGGCCTGATCCGCGACGGCCGGCAGTTCGCGCCCGGCTCGCCGACCACCTATCGCGACCGCTTCTACAAGACGATGCTGGACCTAGCCCTCGCCGACATGAAGGCCGGGGGGCCGACCGCCGGCGTCAACTTCTGGGCCTGGAACGGCGAGGGCCGCGCCCAGCAGCCGGACGCCTGGTTCAAGAAGGGCGACAAGAGCTATGTCGGCGATCCGCCCCAGGAGGAACAGGGCCTGTTCGGCGTGTTCGACGCCGACGCCTCGACCCTGGCGGTGATCGCCGAGCACGCGGCGGCGGTGAAGGCTCTCTAGGGCTTAGCGCCAGCGCGCCCGGAGCCAACGCCAAAGGCTAGGCCGCGGGCGGGGGTGATCGAACGCCTCCGCCGCGCGGCCGCTGGCCCGCAGACCGTCTGGCCCGTCGATGATCCGTCGCCCCCAGGGCGTTGGGCGCGACGGATCGAACTTCTCGACCATGTCCAGGTCGCTGGTCTTGGGGCTGTTTCCCGACCACGACCAGGCCAGCCAGCCGATCCGGCGGCGCGCCGCTTCGCTCAGGATCGTTTCTTCGGCGACCGGATCGCCCATGTGGTCTGGCCCGAATTCGCCGATCACCAGCGGCAGATTGGCGGCCTGGAAGGCGTCGAGATAGGCGGTCACGGCCTCGGGGCGGCCATAGACCTGGTACATGTGGACGCTGAACACGGTGTTGCGCAGCGGGTCAGCGGCCAAGAGCTCGGCGGCTCGGTCGCGCATGGCGCCGCGCCCGTCCTGGCCGTAGTCGTCGCCGTCGACCATCAAAAGGTGCTTCAAGCCGCCCGCCCGCAGGGCGACGATCGCCGTGCGGTGGGCCTCGAACCAGGGACTGGGGCCATCACGAACGCTGAACGGCTCGTTGGCGATGTTGATGATCACCCGGTCCTCGCGCCCCTCCAGCACCGGCTTGAGCGACAGCCAATAGGGGATGACGCCGCCCAGATGGGTCGCCCCCCGGGCGTCAGGCGACGGATCGCCAAAGCCGGTGGCGTCGTGAACTTCCAGGATCACCACCAGCTTCAGCCGCTCGGCTTGATCGAGAATCCCCTCGACCTCGCGCGGGGTGTTGCGCCGCCAGCGCGCTCCATCGCCCAGCACACGCGAGCCGTCGCTGAGCACGATCCGCACGACATTGGCCCTCGTCGCGGCGATCGCGGCCAGCGAGGCCGGCGTGCGCTCGGGCGCCCAGGCGTGATGGACATTGACCCCGCGCATGACGAACGGCCGGCCCGAGGCCTCGACGATCTGGGTCCCACGCACGGTCAGTTGCGCCGCCGCAGGGCCGGCGCCCAGCACGACCGCCAACGCAGCCGCCGCCAGTCCCAAGCCGATGCGGCGCGCGCCTGTCCGGATCATCTCAACAGCCAAGCCAGCCCCCTTGTTGACACCGGTGTCCGAGCCATAAGACAACCGCGCCCAAGCGCCGGAGTACGCCCCGGGAGGAAGCCTTGTCGAACACTATTCCAAATGCGTCGACCGCGCCTACGCCCGGCCTGAATCGACGCTGGGTTCTGGCCGGGGCCGCTGGCCTTCTGCTGCCGTCCGGCCTGGCGCACGCTGCGGCGCGCTCGCCGGTGGTGGCGACCACCAACGGCAAGGTGCGCGGCTATGTTGATGACGGGGTCAGCGTCTTCAAGGGCCTGCGCTATGGCGCCGACACCGGCGGGGCGCGGCGGTTCATGCCCCCGGTCAGGCCCGAGCCCTGGACCGAGGTGAAGGACGCCCTGGCCTATGGTCCGGCCTCGATGCAGACCGGCAAGGGCGAGGAGGGCGAGACCCTCTCGGAAGACTGCCTTTTCCTCAATGTCTGGACCCCGGCCAGGGCCTCGCGGAAGACCGGCCTGGCTGATGGGGCCAAGCGCCCGGTGATGGTCTACATCCACGGCGGCGCCTATAACGGCGGGTCGGGGGGCAGCCCCTGGTATGAGGGGACCAAGCTCGCCAAGCGCGGCGATGTCGTGGTGGTGACGGTCAACCACCGCCTGAACGCCTTCGGCTATCTCTATCTGGCCCGCCTGTTCAACGACCCGTCGGTGGCCGACAGCGGCAATGTCGGCCAGCTGGATCTGGTGCTGGCCCTGCAATGGGTGCGCGACAATATCGCCAGGTTCGGCGGCGATCCCGATTGCGTCATGCTGTTTGGCCAGTCGGGCGGCGGGGCCAAGATCGCCACCCTGATGGCCATGCCCAGCGCCAAGGGCCTGTTCCACCGCGCCGCCACCATGAGCGGCCAGCAGGTCACGGTCGGCGGCCCGTTCAACGCCACCCGGCGCGCGAAAGCCTTCCTCGACAAGCTGGGGGTCAAGGACCTGGCCGCCCTGCGCGCCCTGCCCGCCGCCGAGATGCTGGCGGGGCTGAAGGCGGTCGATCCGATCGCCGGCTCGGGCGGGGTCTATGTGGGGCCGGTGCTGGACCAGCGCTCGCTCTTCCGCCATCCGTTCTTCCCCGACGCCGCGCCCCAGAGCCTGTCGATCCCGATGATGGTCGGCAACACCCACGACGAGACCAAGGGCTTCGTCGGCTGGGACGCCAAGGCCTTCCCCCAGACCTGGGACGAGGTGATCGCCCGCCTGCCGGGACAGTTCGCCGCCCGGATCGACATCGATCCCGAGACGGTGGTGGCCTTCTACCGCCAGACCTATCCCCGCTATTCGCCGGCCGACGTCTTCTTCGCCGCCTCGACGGCGGGGCGCTCGTGGAAGGCGGCGATCATCCAGGACGAGGAGCGGGCCAGGGCCGGCGCGCCGGCTTTCGCCTATCAGGTCAACTGGCGCTCGCCGATCCAGGGCGGGATCTTCGGCGCGCCGCACACCATCGACATCGGCCTGGTGTTCGGCACGCTGGACGCCAAGGGCTCGATCGTCGGGACGGGGCCGGACTCGGTGGCCATGTCCAACACCATGCGCGACGCCTTCATCGCGTTCGCCCGCACCGGCGATCCCAATGGCGGCGCCCTGCCCCGGTGGGAGCCCTATACCCTGCCCCGCCGCCAGACGATGGTGTTCGACACCGTCTCGCTGCTGGAGGACGACCCGCGCGGCGTCGAGCGCGAGTTCTTCAACCGCGTGCCGTTCACGCAGTTCGGGACGTGAGGCCGCTCCCTACGGGATCACCAGCTCGAACGGCGTCGCCGGCAGGCGGTTGGCGCCGAACAGATTGATGATCGGGCTGTCGGCCCAGGCGTAGCGGACCTTGGTCGCCGACATCCCGGCGGGCGCGGCCAGACGCACGCTGCCCCCCTCGACCGTGGCGTCGACAAAGCGGCAGGCGGCGGCGTCGCACAGCTCGAAACCGATCGGTCGGTTACCGGCATGAACGACCGCCGGCTGGTCCAGCGTCACCATCACCGTCTCGCCCTCGCGGCGCGCCGACAGCGGCGCGGGGCCCGAGGCCACGACCGCTTCGCCATAGGCCAGCTTGCGCGCGTGCAGGGCCAGCCGCTGACCCACGCGCGCCTTGTCGGCGGGGTGGATGTCATAGGGCGAGCCGACATCGACGGCCGAGGCCATGCCCACCATCGGGTCGGCCGCCGCCACCTGGCGCTGGACGTCGCGGAGCGCAGCCCAGGCGGAGTTCACCGGTCGGTCGACCTCGGGACCGAAGGCGGCCAACTGAGTCAGGAGGAACGGCTGGTTGCCGCCGCCGAACGCCGCGCGCCAGTCGGCGATCATGGCCGGCATCAGCCGCGCATACTCCTGAGCCTCGGTCACATTGGCCTCGCCCTGGTACCAGGCGAAGCCCTTGACCCCGAACGGGACCAGCGGCGCGATCATGCCGTTGCGCAGGGTGGTGAGCCCGCTGGCGCCCAGCCACGGCGCGCTGGGCGGCAAGGCCGTCTGCGACAGCGGCGCGGCGATCTTGTAGCGCCAGGCGGTCGGCAGCGGCACGAAGGTTCCATCGGCCAATGTCAGCCCCTTCAACGCCGCCTTGCCCCAAGGACCGCCGCCGCCGCCCATGTCGATGACGCGCAGGGCCAGGACATTGCGTCCCGCCTTCAGCGCGCCCGGCGCCAGGCGATAGGTCCGGGGCGTGTCCCAGCCCTGGGTGGAGCCGATCTCGCGGCCGTTAAGGAAGGTGGTGTCGATGTCATCCACGGGGCCCAGCGCCAGGGTCGCGCCCTGGGCGGCCTGGGCCTTGGTCAGGGTCAGTTCGAGCCGCAGCCAGACCGTCCCGTCGAAGCCGGCTAGGTCGGGCGCGGCCTGCTCCCAGAAGCCTTCGGTGGGCATGGGCTTCCAGGCGCGGTCGTCGAAATCGGGTTTCTCCCAGCCCTTGGCGGCGGGGATCTTGGCGCCCGCCCAGCGGCCCAGCGACTGGCTCCAGCGCGCGACGCCCAGCGCCGGGTCGCGGGCGTAGTCGGACAGCACCGACAGGCCCTCGTCATAGGTCTTCAGCGCGGCCAGGCCCTCGCGGCTGATCCAGTCCTGGATCACCGAACCGCCCCAGGTGGCGTCGATCAGGCCGATGGGAACGCCCGTCGTCTTGCGCAGTTCGCGGCCCATGAAGACGCAGGCGGCGCTGAAATTGGCCGCCGTCTGGGGGGTCGAGACCTTCCACACGACGCCCGCCGGAAGGCTGTCCTGCGGGGCGGGCCTGCTGATCTTGCCCGTCTGCAGCAGACGGATGTCGGGATCGCCGGCCGACGCCACCTCGCCGTCGCCGTTCAGCGCCTGACGCAGCGGGTACTCCATGTTCGACTGACCCGAGCACAGCCAGACATCGCCCATGACCAGGTTCGAGACCGTCTGGGTCTCATCACCGGCGCGCGCCGTCAGGGTCAGGGCGCCGCCGCCCGCCGGACGCGCGGGCAGCACCGCGCTCCAGCGGCCGTCAGCGTCGGCGCTCGCTGTGACGCCCTGTCCCGACAGGTCGACCGCCACGGTCGCGTTCGGCGCCGTAAGCCCCCAGACGCGGATCGGCTGATCGCGCTGCAGCACCGCATGGTCGCTGAACACCGACGCCAGCGGGCCGGCCAGCGCCGGGGTGGAAAGACCCATGGCGGTGGCCAGGATCAGGGCTTTCAGCGACATGGGGATTTCCGGTTCTAGGGCCTGGACTCGAATGCGGAGGCCAAAGCCCCCGATATCGCGACAACTAAATCTCTCGTCATCCCGGGCGGCGAAGCCGACCCGGGACCCAGGGGCGAGCGGCAGTGCGGTCGCCCCTGGGTCCCGGCGCTACAGCCCGCTGCGCGGTCTTCCGGCCGGGATGACGACAGAAAATGATCTCGACGGGGTGGGCGCGGACCTTAGTCGCCTCCCCTCCCCCGACCTTCCCGGCATGCGCCGGGGAGATCGGAGAGATCGGGGTTTGAGGGCGTCCTACTGCGCCTTGGCCGGGCAGACCGCCCCGGCCGGATCGGCGGTCAGCTTCACCTCGGCGATCGACACCTGGAAGGCGCCCGCCGAGCTCAGTTCGAACGGCGCCGTCACCTGGGTGACGTCGGTCCCGGCGGCCTGAAAGCACTTCAGCGGGATCTTGACGCTGGCCCACTGCCCGGTCGGCGAACCGGCCGGCGGGGTCACGTCCAGACGGCCCGCGCCCATGGCCAGGGTCACGCGCCCGGCGGCCGCAGCGTCCAGGCGATAGGCGAAGCTCAGCGCCATGTCGGCGTTGGTCTGGAACGACAGGTCCATCGGCCTGTCGCCCACGATCGCCAGGGCCGCCGGCGTATCGCCGGAGAAGGTGATCTGGCGCCCCGCTTCCTGGACGTTGCCGGCGTCGACCGGCGCGATCCGCACCGACGTGCTGGGCGTGGCCTGGAAGGCGAACGGCTCGGGAGTCTTGCCGCCGACGAAGTAGTTGGCGGTGTTCTCGGCCACCACCTTGACGCCCGAGACCTCGGACAGGCGCCCGACCTTGCCCGGCTTGGCGTAGGACAGGCCATAGCCGTAGGCGAACAGCGGGTCATAGCCCTTATCGCCCTTGTTCAGTCGGAACTGCCCGGCGGTCTTGGGCCAGCTGAACGACAGCTTGCCCGCAAAGTCGTGGCGCGGCTTGCCGGCCTTGTCGCCGATCAGCACGTCGGCGACGCCTGCGCCTTCCGAGCCCGGCAGCCAGGCGGCCACGAAGGCGTCCGAGGCGTTGATCTCGGGATTGACCCACAGCGGACGGCCGGTGAGGAACACCGACACCACCTTCACGCCCTGGGCCTTCAGGCTCTTGAGCAGGGCCAGGTCGGCCTTGGCGCCCGGCTGATACTCGAGCGTGGACTTCAGGTCGCCGACACCTTCCGCATACGGATTTTCGCCGAAGACGACGATGGCCACGTCCGGCTTCTTGTCGAACTTGCCGTCGACGCTGAGCGTCGCGCGACCGCCGCCGGCCTCGACCGCCGACTTCACGCCGGTCCAGATCGAGTCCGCGTTGGGGAAGTCGGCGTTGGTGTTGCCCGTACCCTGCCACGACAGGGTCCAGCCGCCCGACTGCTTGCCGATGTCGTCGGCGCCCGAACCGGCCACCAGGACATTGGCCGAGGCCTTCACCGGCAGCACGCCGTCATTCTTCAGCAGAACCAGCGACTTGCGGACCGCCTCGCGGGCGATGGCGCGGTGCTCGGGCGCGCCGATCACGCCTTGGCGGCCCTCATACGGACGCGCGGCCTGGAACAGACCCATCTTGGCCTTCACCCGCAGGATACGGCGGACCGCGTCGTCGATGCGGGCCATCGGGATCACGCCCGACTTCGCCTGGGCCAGGGTGTTGTCGTAGAGCCCCTTCCAGCTGTCGGGGGCCATGAACATGTCGAGGCCGGCGTTGATCGACTGCGCACAATCGGTCGGCTTGCAGCCCGCCACCTGGCCATGGCCGTTCCAGTCGCCGACGATGAAGCCGTCAAAGCCCATCTTGCCCTTCAGCACGTCGGTCAGCAGGCTCTTGTTGCCGTGCATCTTCTGGCCGTTCCAGCTGTTGAACGAGGCCATGACCGTCAGGGCGCCGGCGTTGATGGCCGGCACATAGCCCTGGGCGTGGATGCGGACCAACTCCTCCTCGGAGACCTTGGTGTCGCCCTGGTCGACACCCTTGTCGGTGCCGCCGTCACCCAAAAAGTGCTTGGCGCTGGCCGCGACCAGACCCTGCTGGATCACGCCGCCCTTGCCGCCGGTGAACGGGGCCACCGCGCCCTGCAGGCCCAGGATCATCTCGCCGCCATATTGGCGGATGATGGCCGGATCTTCCGAATAGCCTTCGTAGGTGCGGCCCCAGCGGTCGTCGCGCGGCGCGGCCAGGGTCGGGCCGAACGCCCAGTCGAAGCCGGCGGCCGAGGTTTCCAGCGCCGTGGCCTTGCCGATGCGGCGGATCAGCTCAGGATCACGCGCCGCGCCCAGGCCGATATTGTGCGGAAACAGGGTCGCGCCGACGACGTTGTTGTTGCCGTGCACGGCGTCGATGCCGAAGATCAGCGGCACATGGGTCCCGCCCACGCGCTGGGCGGCGGCCTCGCGGAAGGCCTTGGCGGTGTCGACCCACGGCTTTTGCGGCGAGCGGTCGGGCGCGTTCAGCGGCGGCGAGCTGCCGCCGCCCAGGATCGAGCCCAGCGGATAGGTCTTCAGGTCCTCGGGCTTGATCGAGCCGATATCGGCCTGGATCAGCTGGCCGACCTTCTCCTCGAGGGTCAGCTTGGCCAGCACCGAGTCCACGAACGCTTCGGTGGCCGGATCAACCAGGCCCTGGCTCTTGGCCGCAGGCCACTTGGCGGGCTGGGCGGTGGATTGAGCCGTGCTCTCGGCCGACGCGACGCCGGCCAGGAAGGTGGACGCCAAGAGGGCGATGCAAAGGGTCTTGGTGTTCATACTCCCCAACTCTTTTTCGTTCGACGGCCATGCGCCGCACAGACAACGTTGTCATACCCCTCGACGGCGATCCAGAGGCCGTCTAGTTTGTATGACAAATAGACAGACAAGATCGGGTTGGAAACTTCAAATGTGGGCCCCACGCCACTTTCTGACAGCGCTAACAGCGTTGGGCGCTATCAGCGCCACCGCCGCGCCGGTCCACGCCGCCGATCACGTGATCGCCTCGCCCGATGGCCGGACCCGGATCAGCCTCTCGGATCAAGGCGGCCAAGCCAACTTCACCTTGCAGTTCAAGGGTCAGACGCTGATCACCCCCTCGCCGCTGGGGCTTGTGCTCGACAAGGGCGGCGCCCTGTCGGGCGGGGTGAAGATCACCGGCGCCACGCAGCGCAGCGTGGATGAGACCTACGCGCTGGTCGTCGGCAAAACCCGCACTGTCCGCGACCGCTACAACGAGACCACCGTAGAATTTCTCGAAACGGGCGGATTGCAGCGGCGGCTGACGGTCATCGCCCGCGCCTATGACGACGGGGTGGCGTTCCGCTATGTGCTGCCCGACCAGGCCGATCTCGCGGGCGTCGCCGTGGTCGGCGAGGAAACCCGCTTCGACTTCGCCGGCGACGATCGCTGCTGGGCGCTGAATCTGGGGCGGTTCGGCACCTCGCACGAGGGCGAGTATGATCCCGTCATGGCCCGCGGCTTCCGGGCTTCGGCGCTGTATGAGCTGCCCGTGGTCTGCCAGACCGCCAAGGGCGCGACCTTCGCCCTGGCCGAGGCGGACCTGCGCAACTGGGCCGGCCTCTACCTGACCGGACGCGGCGACGGCGGCCTTGGCCTGCAGACGCAGCTGTCGCCGCGCCTGGATGATCCGGGCAAGGCCGTGCTGACGCGGATCGGGACCGACACCGTCTCGTCCTGGCGCGTCGTCATGGTCGGCGAGACGCCGGGCGACCTGGTGGCCTCAAACCTGATGACCAGCCTGAACCCGCCGACGGCCTTGACCGACACCCGCTGGATCAAGCCCGGCAAGGCCGCGTGGGACTGGTGGAACGGCGGCAAGGTCGCCGGCGCCGAGGGCATGAACGACGCGGCGATGAAGGGCTTCATCGACTTCGCGGCCACCCACAAGCTGGAATACATGCTGATCGACGACGGCTGGTACGTCGGTTCGGGCCAAGCCCCGAAGGTTCTTCCGGGCACGGATGTCACGCGGCCGATCCCCGCAATCAATATCGCCGACCTGATCGCCTATGGCCGCCAGCGCGGCGTCGGGATCATGCTGTGGGTCCACTGGAAAGCGCTGGACGCCCAGATGGACGAGGCCCTGGCCGCCTACCAGGCGTGGGGCGTCAAGGGGATCAAGGTCGACTTCATGGACCGCAACGACCAGCAGATGGTCGACTTCTATCACCGCCTGTTGAGCAAGGCCGGCGAGCATCAGTTGATGGTCGACCTGCACGGCGCCTATCGCCCGACGGGCCTGGTCCGCACCTATCCGCACTATGTCACCCAGGAGGGCGTGCTGGGCGCGGAGTACAACAAGTGGAGCCGGCGGATCACCGCCACCCACAATGTCACCCTGCCCTTCACGCGGATGCTGCTGGGGCCGATGGACTATACGCCCGGCGGCTTCCGAAATGTCGCGCCTGAGGCCTTCAAGAGCCAGTTCATCCTGCCCACCGTGCAGACCACCCGCGGCCAGGCCCTGGCCATGTACGTGGTCTATGACAGCCCGCTGACCATGGTCTCGGACAGTCCGATCACCTATGCGGCGTCGCCCGCCGGGCTGGACTTCATCAGCGCGGCGCCGACCAGCTGGGATGAGACCCGCGTGCTGTCGGGCGAGATCGGCCAGTTCATCGTCATCGCGCGCCGCAAGGGCGCGGACTGGTGGGTCGGGGCCATGACCAACGAGGCGGGACGGACGGTGAAGGTTCCGCTGAGCTTCCTCGGGAACGGAGCCTTCTCGGCGGAGATCCGCGAGGACGGCGCCGAGCCGACGGCGCTGAAGACCCGCACCCAGTCGGTGGCGAGCAAGGACACCTTGACCCTGAAGCTGGCGCCCAGCGGCGGCGGCGTGATCCGGATCAGCCCTCGGTGACCACCGATCAAACCCTCAAAATCTCTATCGCCTCAACACAGTGTCATCCCGGCCGCACCCGGGCGAAAGCCGGGGTAAGAGCCGGGACCCAGGGGTGGCCGCCCAGGGCGTGGCCCCTTGGTCCCGGATCGCCCCTGCGGGCCGTCCGGGATGACACGGAATGGAGGACGCTGAACTTCAAGGAAGCCGTAGAATGACCTTCACCAGACGCGACCTCCTGGCGGGCGCCGCCGCCCTGTCCGCCTCCCCCGCCCTCTCCGCGCCCCGCTTCCAGCCGAGCTGGGAGTCACTGGCCGCCGGCTACAAGGTTCCCGACTGGTTCCGGGACGCCAAGCTCGGCATCTGGTCGCACTGGGGCCCGCAGTGCGTGCCCGAGTTCGGCGACTGGTACGGCCGGCAGATGTACCAGCAGGGCAACCCCTTCTACGACCACCACGTAAAGACCTACGGCCACCCGGCCGACTTCGGCTTCATGCAGTTCATCCCGCGCTGGAAGGCCGAGAACTGGGACCCCGAAGGTCTGATGAAGACCTATGTGGAAGCGGGCGCGAAGTACTTCATGTCGATGGCCAACCATCACGACAATCTCGACATGTTCGACAGCCGCCACCACGCGTGGAACACGGTGCGGCTGGGCCCCAAGCGCGACATCGTCGGAACCTGGGCCAAGGTCGCCCGGGCCCATGGCCTGAGGTTCGGCGTCTCCAACCATGGCGCCCACGCCTGGCACTGGTGGCAGACGGCCTATGGCTATGACGCCGAGGGCCCGCGCAAGGGCCAGCGCTACGACGCCTTCCGCCTGACCAAGGCTGACGGCAAGGGCCAGTGGTGGGAAGGGCTGGATCCGCAGGATCTCTATACCGGCCGCAACATGGTGATCCCCGACGGGATCGACAGCATCGCCGCCGCCAACGCCTGGCATGACGCCAATGACGGCCAGTGGGTCGAAACCCCGCCGCCGAACAATCCGGGCTTTGTCCGCAACTGGCTGGCGCGGCAGAACGATCTGGTCGAGCGCTATCGGCCCGACATGGTCTATTTCGACAACTACGGCCTGCCGCTGGGCCAGGCGGGGCTGGACGCCACCGCCCACTACTACAACCTGCGGCGCGGCGACGTCGTGGTGACCGGCAAGAAGCTGTCGCCCCTGCAGCGGCGCGCGATCGTCGAGGATGTCGAGCGCGGCTTCTCCGACCGCCTGCGCGAGGAGCCCTGGCAGACCTGCACCTGCATCGGCAGCTGGCACTATGACCGGCCGCTGTACGAGCGCGGCGGCTACAAGTCCGGGCGTGCGGTGATCCAGCGGCTGATCGACGTGGTCAGCAAGAACGGCTGCCTGCTGCTGTCCATCCCCCAGCGCGGCGACGGCTCGATTGATGATCTGGAGAAGACGGTGCTGGCGGACATGGCCGGCTGGATGGCCGTCAACGCCGAGACGATCCACGGCACGCGGCCCTGGCGCATCTTCGGCGAGGGGCCGACGCGACTGGTCGAGGGCATGCACGGCGAAGGCGCGGCCAAGCCGTTCGAGGCCGCCGACATCCGCTTCACCACCAAGGACGGGGTGCTCTACGCCCTGGCCATGGACTGGTCGCAGGGCGAGATGCGGATCAAGAGCCTGAGCGGAACAGAAGGCCAGGTGCGGCGGGTCGGGCTGGTCGGCGGGGATCAGGCCCTGCCCTTCCGCCATGAGGCCGACGCTCTGGTCGTGCGGCTGCCCGATCACCGCCCGGCCTTCACGCCGGCGCTGCGGATCGAGGGGCCGGGCCTAGCTTGAAGCCCCCTGGCCTGAAGAAGGGACGGACCACGAGGGCCGTCCCTTTCCAGGTCTAACGCCGCAACCGTTGAGGCGGATTCGCAGAGGGATCCGCCCGTCCGGTCGTCAGCCTATCGGAAAAGACTGAGGATCGCCGAGCTGGACGAGTTGGCGATCGACAACGCCTGAACGCCCAGCTGCTGCTTGGTTTGCAGCGACTGCAGCTTGGCGCTTTCCTTGGCCAGATCCGCATCCACCAGATTGCCCACGCCGGCGTCCAGGCTGTCCTGCAGCTTGCCGACGAAGGTCAGGTGAGTGTCCAGACCCGTCGAGCTGGTGCCCAGCGAGGCCAGCTTGTTGGTCGCCGTCTGCAGCGCCGTGTTGACGGTGGTGATCATCCCCTTGGCCGCCGCGGCGTCGGCAAAGGTCGAACCGGTCGTCAGGCCCAGGCCCTCCAGGGTCAGGGTCTTGGCGTTGACGGTGAAGCCCGACCCATCCGAGTTGGCCAGGAAGGTCAGCTTGGCGGTCGAACCATTGGCGATGCTGACGCCGTTGAACTTGGCGTTGGTCGCGGCCTTGGTGACCTGATCGCGCAGCGACTCAAAGTCGGCCTTCAGGGCGTTGAACGAGGCGGTGCTCAGCGAGGTGTCCGAGGCCGCAAGCGCCTTTTCCTTCATCTTGCCCAGCAGGTCGGTGATGGTGTCGCCGGCGGCCAGGGCCACATCGATCGTCGACTGCCCGCGCTGCAGCGAGTCCTTGACCGCGTTGATGCTGTTGGCGGTGGCCGACTGGTTCTTGGCGGTCGCCCAGATGGCGCCGTTGTCCTTGGCGCTGCCGATCTTCTTGCCGGTGCTGATGCGTTGCTGGACGGTGTTCAGTTCAGAACTGGTGGTGTTCAGGTTCTGCAGCGCGATCAGCGCGCCAGAGTTCGTATTGATGCTGTTTAGCGCCATGACGAAACACTCCCTTTGGAGGTTTCCGGTGTCGTTTTGACGACCGGTGGGCGTTTTGCCCACCGCGACAATATGACGCTCCGCTTTCGATATAGTTCACGAAACGTCGTTATTCGATTAACGCGACAAGACTCTCTTAACTCTACAAAAATCCTGTCGTAACCCGCATTTAATGAAGCGCGCCGATCTGGACGTACAGGCAAGAAAACGACATTTCATCTACGACTTTAGAGGCGCAGAAAATCTTGCATTTCGATATGAAAGCTTAAACTCCATAGAAAAAGGACGGATCCGAAGATCCGCCCTTCTCGACGACGAACGCGTCGAAGTCCGGCTTAACGGAACAGGCTCAGGATCGCCGAGCTCGAGGAGTTCGCGATCGACAGCGCCTGCACGCCCAGCTGCTGCTTGGTTTGCAGCGACTGCAGCTTGGCGCTTTCCTTGGCCAGATCCGCATCCACCAGATTGCCCACGCCGGCGTCCAGGCTGTCCTGCAGCTTGCCGACGAAGGTCAGGTGAGTGTCCAGACCCGTCGAGCTGGTGCCCAGCGAGGCCAGCTTGTTGGTCGCCGTCTGCAGCGCCGTGT
>NZ_PJRR01000006.1 GCF_002858865.1 Caulobacter vibrioides
TTGCCCACGCCGGCGTCCAGGCTGTCCTGCAGCTTGCCGACGAAGGTCAGGTGAGTGTCCAGACCCGTCGAGCTGGTGCCCAGCGAGGCCAGCTTGTTGGTCGCCGTCTGCAGCGCCGTGTCGATGGTGCCGATCATCGTCTTGGCGGCGGCGGCGGTGGTGAAGGTCGAACTCGCGGTCAGGCCCAGGCCGGTCAGGGTCAGGGTCTTGGCGGTGACGGTGAAGCCCGAACCGTCCGAGTTGGCCAGGAAGGTCAGCTTGGCGGTCGAACCATTGGCGATGCTGACGCCGTTGAACTTGGCGTTCGAAGCAGCCTTCGTGATCTGGTCACGCAGCGAATCGAAGTCCGACTTCAGGGCGTTGAACGAGGCGGTGTTCAGCGAGGTGTCGGAAGCGGCCAGGGCCTTTTCCTTCATCTTGCCGAGCAGGTCGGTGATGGTGTCGCCGGCGGCGAGCGCGACGTCGATCGTCGACTGGCCGCGTTGCAGCGAGTCCTTCACGGCGTTCATGCTGTTGGCGGTGGCCGACTGGTTCTTGGCGGTCGCCCAGATGGCGCCGTTGTCCTTGGCGCTACCGATCTTCTTGCCGGTATTGATACGCTGTTGAACCTGGGTCAGCTCGGCGTTCGTCGAGTTCAGGTTTTGCAGGGCGATGAGCGCGCCCGAGTTCGTGTTGATGCTGTTCAGCGCCATAACGAAACGCTTCCTTTGGAGGTTGCCGGTGTCGTTTTGACGACCGGTGGGCGTTTTGCCCACCGCACCAGTACCTAAACGCTCTTTCTATAGTTTTCACAAGAATAGTATAGACGACATTCATCAAGTACAGACATGAACAACCTAGATTTTAACGATAATATATGTTTACCTTGCAGGCGCGCTTAAACTTACGAGTTTTCAAAGAGCGCTAGAGCAGAAGCGCGCGCGAACAGCCCAGAATGGCTCACAGAACCTGCCCGGCATGAGCCATAGAAAAAGGCTGAATTCACATTGGATGTGGACGCGTTGTGGCGACCGCCCTCGCCCTTCGACAAGCTCAGGGTGAGGACGACTATTGGCCTCGGTTCGCACAAAATCCTCATCCTGAGCTTGTCGAAGGACGAGGATTTCCAACCGCGTGAGCGCCCACACTCAACGCGAATACAGCCATAGAAAAAGGGCGGATCCGAAGATCCGCCCTTCTCGACGACGAACGCGTCGAAGTCCGGCTTAGCGGAACAGGCTCAGGATCGACGACGAAGACTGGTTCGCGATCGACAGCGCCTGGACGCCCAGCTGCTGCTTGGTTTGCAGCGACTGCAGCTTGGCGCTTTCCTTGGCGAGGTCAGCATCCACCAGGTTGCCCACACCGGCGTCCAGGCTGTCTTGCAGCTTGCCGACGAAGGTCAGGTGAGTGTCCAGACCCGTCGAGCTGGTGCCCAGCGAGGCCAGCTTGTTGGTGGCCGTCTGCAGCGCCGTGTCGATGGTGCCGATCATGGTCTTGGCGGCGGCCGCCGTCGTGAAGCTGGAGGTCGCCGTCAGGCCCAGGCCGCCGAGGGTCAGGGTCTTGGCGGTGACGGTGAAGGCCGAACCATCCGAGTTGGCCAGGAAGCTCAGCTTGGTGGTCGTGCCGTCCGCGATGCTGACGCCGTTGAACTTGGCGTTCGAAGCGGCCTTCGTGATCTGGTCACGCAGCGAATCGAAGTCCGACTTCAGGGCGTTGAACGAAGCGGTGTTCAGCGAGGTGTCGGAAGCGGCCAGGGCCTTTTCCTTCATCTTGCCGAGCAGGTCGGTGATGGTGTCGCCGGCGGCGAGCGCGACGTCGATCGTCGACTGGCCGCGTTGCAGCGAGTCCTTCACGGCGTTCATGCTGCCGGCGGTGGCCGACTGGTTCTTGGCGGTCGCCCAGATGGCGCCGTTGTCCTTGGCGCTACCGATCTTCTTGCCGGTGTTGATACGCTGTTGAACCTGGGTCAGCTCGGCGTTCGTCGAGTTCAGGTTTTGCAGGGCGATCAGAGCGCCCGAGTTCGTGTTGATGCTGTTCAGCGCCATAACGAAACAACTCCTATTCGAGGTGTTCCGACGTCATTTTGACTGTCGGTGGGCATTTTGCCCACAAGCAGTATCCCGCAACGAGCTTTCCACTTCGTTGAGGAAAAACTGAAACAGAATTAAGAATTGAAGCTATTTTGTTAATCGTGAAACGAACATCAATGAATAGAGATGCTCTCGACGCGAGCCGACTTGTCTCAAAATGGCAGACTCTGCGGCGCGCCAATGATTCAGCAGAACACCCTCTCGGCGCTAACAGCACCTATGCTCGACAGGAACAGAGTCATTTCGCGCTCCGCGACCTGAGACCGTCGCGCGCGGAGCCCGCCCTTTTTCATAGAGAAAGGGCCGACCGGCTCCCTGGGAGGGGAAGGAGCCGGCCAGCCCTATCGCCGGTCAGTCAATGGGGGGGAGGCTGAGTGACCGGCGAGCGCCGGATCAGCCGTGCAGCTTGATGGAGGTTTCAGCGATCTTGCGGCCCTGATAGCGGGCGCCGGTCAGTTCGTTCTCGCTGGGCTGACGCGAGCCGTCGCCGCCGGCGATGGTGGTGGCGCCGTAGGGGCTGCCGCCGGTGATCTCATCGAGGGTCATCTGGCCGGCGTGACCATAGTCGAGGCCGACGATCGTGGTGCCGAAGTGCAGCAGGTTGGTGATGATCGAGAACAGCGTCGTCTCCTGGCCGCCGTGCTGGGTGGCGGTCGAGGTGAAGGCGCCGGCCACCTTGCCGTGCAGCGCGCCGCGCGCCCACAGGCCGCCGGCCGCGTCGAAGAAGGCCGCCATCTGCGAGGCCATCCGGCCAAAGCGGGTCGGCGCGCCGACGATGATCGCGTCATAGTCGGCCAGGTCCTCGACCTTGGCGACCGGAGCGTCCTGGTCGAGTTTGAAGTGCGCGCCCTTGGCGATTTCGAGCGGCACGGTTTCGGGAACGCGCTTGATGTCGACGCTGGCGCCGGCTTCGCGCGCGCCCTCGGCGATGGCCTTGGCCATGACTTCAAGGTGGCCGTAGGACGAATAGTAGAGAACCAGAACCTTGGCCATGAGGGCCTCCCTTGGGTTTGAACGATGGGCGAGACGAAACGTCCCGGCGTTGGCGAAGGTTTTGCGCCGGAACATCCTTGCGAAACAGCCGAATAAAATCGTCTATTATGTTCGATAAATTCGAACGATGAGGCGGTCTTGAACGAACCCGGCGCGCCGACCCTGGACCAGTTGAACGTTCTGCTCGCCGTGGTGGAGACCGGCGGCTTTGCGTCAGCCGCGCGACGGCTGAACCGCGCCAACTCAGTGATCAGCTACGCGATCGCCAATCTGGAGGCGCAGCTGGGCCTGGTCTTGTTCGATCGTGACGCGGCCAAGCGGCCGGTGCTGACCGAGGCCGGCAAGGTGGTGGTGGCCCAGGCGCGGGTGATCGCCGGCGACGTGGCCAACCTGCGGGCCAAGGCCAAGGGCCTGACCCGGGGCCTGGAGGCCGAGGTCAATCTGGTGCTGGACGTGATGCTGCCCACCGCCCGCGTGGTCGACGCCTTGCGGGCCTTCCGCGAAACCTTCCCGACCGTGACCCTGCGCCTGCATGTCGAAGGCCTGGGGGCGGTGACCCAGATGGTGCTGGACCGCGCCGCGACCCTGGGCGTGGCGGGGCCGCTGGAGGTCGTCCATGGCGGCGACGAGCTGGACTATATCGCCGTCGGCTCGACCAGGTTGATCCCGGTCGCGGCGCCCGACCATCCGCTGGCGAAAGGCGCCAATCCGCCGGGCGCGGGACGCAGCCACACCCAGCTGGTGCTCACCGACCGCTCACGCCTGACGCAAGGCCGCGACTTCGCCGTGGCCAGCGCCCACACCTGGCGGCTGGCCGACCTTGGGGCCAAGCATCTGTTGCTGAAGGAGGGCTTTGGCTGGGGCAACATGCCCGAGCCCATGGTCCGCGACGACCTCGCCGCCGGCCGCCTCACGCGCCTGGACATGCCGGACCTGAAGGAGGCGATCTATCCGCTGCACGCGGTCTATCGCACCGATACGCCGCCGGGACCGGCGACGGCGTTCCTGATCGAACGGTTTCGGGGACAGGCGGGGTGAGCCCTCTCCCCTTGCGGGAGAGGGTGGCCCGCGCAGCGGGTCGGGTGAGGGGTCGCGCGGCGACGCCGAGAAACCCCTCATCCGTCGCCTCCGGCGACACCTTCTCCCGCAAGGGGAGAAGGAACATCAGTGCTTCCGCGCCACGACCACCACCGGCTGACCGGCGTACTCGATCGTAGCGTCGCCCGCCGCGTCGAAGTCGGTCGGCTTGGCGCCCGCGCCGATAAAGCGGATCTTGAACACCCGCTTGTCCTGCATGCCGTCGAACTTGCCCGAGCGCGCGCCGATCACGACCCGACCCGTAGCGTCGTCATAGCTGATCGGGATGCGGCTGTAGGCCCCGCGCTGATAGGCCGTCGACAGGCCGTCATCCTCGTAGAGCTCGTACTTGCCGTCCTGGCCCGCATAGATCACCAGGGTGATCGGCAGGTTGGGCTTCTCGCCGACATACTGTTGGACCTCGGTGGTCGGCACGATCGCGCCGGCCTTCACGAACAGCGGCATGCGGTTCAGCGGCGCGGCGGCCTGGATCGTCTGGCCGCCGGCATAGGCCTTGCCGGTCTCAAAGTCGTACCAGGTGGTTCCGGCCGGCAGATAGACCGCGCGCGAACGGGCCTTGAACTGGGTGACCGGGGCCACCAGGAACGCGGGACCATATAGGTACTGGTCGTCGATGTTGCGGACCTTCAGGTCGTTGGGGAAGTCCATCACCAGGCCGCGCATCATGCTGCCGTCGCGGTGATAGGTCTCGCCCGCCAGGGTCAAGGTGTAGGGCATCAGCCGGTAGCGGAGCTTGTTGTACCAGACGAGCGACTCGTAGGCCGGCGTCCCTTCATCGGCGAGGTTCCAGATCTCGCGGAACGGCTCTTCGCCGTGGCTGCGGAACAGCGGGCTGAAGGCGCCGAACTGGAACCAGCGCAGGTTCAGCTCCTGCCATTCGGGCCAGTGCTGGGCCTCCTTGCGCAGGTAGCGATCCTCGACCGAGAAGCCGCCGATGTCGGTGGTCCAGTTGGGCACGCCCGACATGGACAGGTTCACCCCGGCCGAGATCTGGTCGCGGAAGTCGTCCCAGCGCGCCACCACGTCGCCGCTCCACAGCGCCACGCCGTTGCGCTGGATGCCGCCGAAGCCCGAGCGCGACAGGATGAAGCTGCGCTTGTTCGGATCCAGCTCGCGCTCGCCCTCGAACACGCCGGTCGTGTGGACCAGCGGGTAGGAGTTGAAGAACTCCGCGCCCGGCCCCATCGCGGTCGGTCCCATGCGCAGGGTGCGCTCGGCGACATCGACGTTGGAGTGCAGGTCAGGCTCGTCGGCGTCCATCCACCAGGCGTCGACGCCCAGGCCCTTCAGGTTGTCCTTGACCTGACGCCAGTAGATGTCCCGCGCTTCCTTGGCGTACGGGTCGTAGAACGAGTTCAGATAACCCGGCCCCACCCAGTCCAGAGCGCCCTGCTCGATATTGCGCTTGTACATGAAGCCCTTGGCGTCGAGCTCCTTGAAGTTGTCGGTGGTCGGATAGAACTTCGGCCAGATCGAGATCATGAAGCGGGCGTTCATGCCGTGAACGTCCTGCAGCATCTTCTTCGGGTCGGGGAAGCGGGTCTCGTCGAACTTGTGAGTGCCCCAGCTGTCGTCTTTCCAGTAGCGCCAGTCGAGCACGATGTTGTCGAGCGGCACGTTGCGCTTGCGGTACTCCTTGACGACGCCGACCAGCTGGTCCTGCGTCTCGTAGCGCTGGCGGCTCTGCCAGAAGCCATAGGCCCAGCGCGGCATGGCCTGGGCCTTGCCGGTCAGGTCGCGATAACCGCTGATCACCTGATCCAGGTTCTCGCCGGCCACGAAATAGTAGTCGACCGCGTGGGCCACGTCCGAGGTCAGGGTCAGCGACTTCTGCTCGGCCGCCGGGATCGGGTTGTTGTGCAGAAGGGCGATATAGCCGTCGTTGGGCTCCCACTCGACCTTCACCTTGTGGCGGCTTCCCGCCTTCATCGGCGCGGTGAAGTTGTGGAACCACGGGTTCCAGTTCTGGCGCCAACGGTCGATCTTCAGTTGGCCGTCGATCCACAGCTTGGCGTAGCTGGACGAGTACAGCTGGAACTTCTGCTGGCCGCCGACCTGGCCCTCGACCGAACCTTCCCACACGACCTTGGCGCCGCGCAGCGGCTTCTTGTCGGGCCCGGTCAGCTCCGCCGGCCACTTGGGCAGGTCCTCCAGATACTGGTAGTCGATGTCCTGCTCGACGCGGGTCAGCTTCAGCTCGCCATTGATGTAGTACTTGGCCGTGAAGCCGCCCGGCTTGCCGCTGGCGTCGAAGATCTTCAGGTCGCGCGAGGCCAGGGCGTAGGGCGTGGGGTCGCCGAAGCGGGTGATGCCGTTATTGTCCCACAGCAGGCCGTAGTTGCGGGTGGACAGCACGAACGGCAGCGCGATGGCGCGGTTATACTGGGCCAGCTCGACGTCCTGGCCGTTGTAGTTCATCTGGCCGTTCTGGTGCTGACCCAGGCCATAGAAGCCTTCGTCCGTATTCGGATTAAAGCGCTGGCTGATGGCGTAGAAGCCCTTGCCGTCGAGGGTCAGCGGCTTGAAGTTCGACCGCGACTGCTCGGTCAGCACGGTCTTGCCGGCCGCGTCCTTGAACGACACCGCGCCGGTGGCCAAGGTCACTTCGGCCGTCGCCTTGCCGGCCTTGAGCACGACCTTGCCGCCGACCTGCTCGACGGTGAAGCCGCTGGTCTTGGGGGCCGCGATCACCTGCAGGCTGGGCGGGACGCTGATCGTGTCGGTCGGCGAGGCGGTGACGCGGATGGCCCGGTCGCTCATCACCTGCAGACGGACCTTCTTGGCCGGGCCATTGGCGGGCGTGATGACCACGCCGTCGGCGGTTTTCTCAAAGCCTCCATCCAGGGCCAGGGCCGAGGTCGAGGCCAGGAGGGCCAGCCCGAAGGCTGAGAGGGCAAGAATACGCATGGCTGTTCCCGTCAGTAGGTGGCGAGCTTGACCCGCAGGATCTGCGAGCCGCCGGTGAAGTTGAGGCCGTAGTCGGTCTGGTCGCCGTTCCACAGACGGTCGAAGACCCACTGGCCGTTCTCGAAATGGCCTTCCTCGACGCGCGCCATCATCATCGGCTTGCCGTCGGCCTTGGCGCGGCCGAACTCGACGCGGACATTGCGGCCGGTGACCAGGAATTCGTTGGGCGAAAGCTGGGCGACGAGGCCGCCGCCCTCGGGGCCTTGTGGGCCGGGCGGGCGATCCTTCAGCCAGGTCCAGTCCGAGGCGCCGAACTGCCACTTGCCGTAGCGCAGGCTGACGGTCCAGTCGCCCATGGTCGTCGTTTGCGCGGCGCGGTCATCAGGCTCGGCGCCGCCCCAGACCTTGCCCTCGAAGGACAGTCTGGCCAGCTCGCGAGCCATCGGCGCCAGCAGGCGATAGTTGGCGGCGAAGACCTCGATCAAGGCCTCGTCGACCTTGGCCGCGCCCAGCGGGTAGTTGCCATAGCCGGTATAGTCCATGCCGAACGGCGACCAGCCGATGCCCTGCTTGCCCAGGGTGGAGAACACATAGCGGGCATAGGCCGGATCGTTGCCGGTCTCGGCGACGAACAGGGCGTTGTTTGGCCGGGCGTAGTGCTTGAGCACCGCCTCGTACTTGACCGACTCCTTCATGTAGATGTCGGGCGCGATCAGGTCGATCGACGGGGCGGCGGCCTGCCAGACGCCGATGACGTTGTCGGTCGGCCCGCCGGCTGAATAGGTCTTGGGATCGCCCGGCTTGATCGGATCGCGCAGGGCGGCGTTGACGTACATCGGCAGCGGATAGACCGCCTTGCCGGCGGCGGCGACCTGGTCGACGAAGCGGCCGATATGCCAGGCGTGGAAGAACTCGTCGGCGTCCTTGCCGAAGGCCTGGGACCAGGTTCCCGGCTTGGCCCCGACCGCCTTGACCAGAGTGGCGGGCGCGGGACCGTTGAAGACCTTCTGGGCGGCGGGACCAAAGTCGCGCACCGAGCCATAGGTGCCGGTCTCGTTCTCGACCTGGACCATGATCACGGTCTTCTGCACCGCGTCCTTGGCCTTCAGATGGGTCATCAGGGCGACGAAGGCCTTGCGGTCGGCGTCCAGGGTCGACTTCGCCAGCGGCGACATCGAATAGGAGCGCTCGCCGTCGTCCTTGATCAGCCGGGGAAAACGCTTGTCGTCCAGCTTGACCCACTCGGGCGCATAGGACGGCGAGGAGTTCTTCCAGGTGCCGAACCACAGAAGAACCAGGCGCACCTTGCGCTCGCGCGCCTGCTCCAACAGCAGGTCGAGATAGGAAAAGTCGAACTGGCCCTCGACCGGTTCGATCTGCTCCCAGGCGATCGGGACCTGCACGGTGTTGGCGCCGACCTTCTCGATGGCCGGCCAGACCTTGGCCATCTGCGAGGGCCAGGCGGACGAGTTGTTGACCTGAGCGGCCAGCATCAGGAACGGCGCGCCGTCGACCATCAGGGCGTGTCGGCCGTCCTTGGTCACCAGCTGCGGCATGGCGGCGTCGGCCGCATGGGCTCCACTGGCCAGAGGGCCGCCGACCAGCGCCAAGGCCAATCCGACCGCCGTCGCGAAGCGTGACATCCCCATCGCCTCCTCCACTCATGGTGCGCTCTACTTGGTAGCGCTACCAGCTATTGATGGACGATCGCCGGGCTCTGGAGCGACGGCAAGTCCGGGTTTGCTCACCGGTCAAAAAAATCCGCGCACCGTCGCAGGTGACGATGCGCGGGGGAGGACGTCGCGCGACCTCGGGGAGAGGCGCCGCGCGAAGCGCTCGAAGGCCGGTGAGGCCCTCCTCGCGCCACCGAACCGGTAAATGGCCCCGATCCGGCAGTGACCGAAACTATAATCATATAATTCAGACCAGCAAGCGGATTTGATAGCGTTGTCAGCAGACGCGTGACCTCAGCCCAGGGCTTCGGCCTTGCAGGTCGCCGCGATGAAGGCCTCGTGCGTGGGCAGGCGCGCGACCAGATTGGCGTTGGTCTGGCCGATCCGGCGGACGGCGGCGACCACCTCGTCATAGGCCGGCGCGTCGGCCAGACGGTCATAGTCCCTGGGCTCGATCCCCTGCCCCAGGAACACCGCCAGCCAGCTGGGCTCGGCGAACAGCTGCTCGTCGAAGCGGGCGATCTTGGCGCGGTTGCGGAACAGCTCGATCTTGTGGGTCAGGCTGTCGGGGATGGCCATGGTGCGGCAGTGGTTCCACAGCGGCGCGTCGTCCCGCTCGGTGGCGCAATAGTGCAGGATGATGAAGTCGCGGATCTGCTCGTATTCGATCTGGGTCAGGCGATTGTACTCGGCCTCGGCGGCGGGGTCGTAGCCGCCCAGCGGCAGCAGCGACAAAAGGCGCATGGCGCCGCTCTGGACCAGGTGGATGCTGGTCGACTCCAGCGGCTCCATGAAGCCGCCGGCCAGGCCCAGGGCCACGACGTTCTTGCTCCAGCTCTTCTTGCGGCGGCCGGCCGTGAAGCGCAGCGGACGCGGATCGGCCAACGGCTTGCCGTCCAGATTGGCCAGCAGGGTCGCGGCGGCCTCGTCGTCGCTGATGTGGGCGCTGCAATAGACATAGCCGTTGCCCGTGCGGTGCTGCAGCGGGATCCGCCATTGCCAGCCGGCCGCATGGGCGGTCGAGCGCGTATAGGGCGTCAGGGGCGCGGCGTTCTCGCACGGCACGGCCAGGGCGCGGTCGCAGGGCAGCCAGTGCGACCAGTCCTCGAAGCCCGCCTGCAGCGCCTCCTCGATCAGCAGCCCCCGGAAACCCGAGCAGTCGATGAAGAAGTCGCCCTCGACCCGGCGGCCGTCGCTGAGCGTCAGGCCCGAGACGAAACCGTCCTCGGGACGCAGCTCGACCTTGGCGATCTTGCCCTCGGTGCGCTGGACGCCCCGCGCCTCGGCGTAGGCGCGCAGGTAACGGGCGTAGAGACCCGCATCGAAGTGATAGGCGTAGCCCAGGCCCGGCACCCCCGGCGGCAGGTCCTTGGGCGGAACCGCGAACTTGCCCGCCTTGGCCGCCACCGTGGCCAGGGCGTAGGAATCAAGCTCGCCGCCCTCGCCATTGGCCCGCAGCCGCATCCAGTAGTTATGGAAGCTGACCCCCTCGATCGACTGACCGTAGGGCCCGAAAGGGTGGAAGTATTCGTGGCCCTGGCGCCCCCAGTTGCGGAACTGGATGCCCAGCTTGAACGTCGCCTGGGTCTTGCGGATGAAATCGAACTCGTCGATCCCCAGGATGCTGTTCAGGAACTGGATCGGCGGGATCGTCGCCTCGCCGACGCCGACCGTGCCGATCTCGTCGGACTCGACCAGCTCCACCTGCGCCAGCTTGCCCTTGAGGGCATGGATCAGGGTCGCCGCGGCGATCCAGCCCGACGTGCCGCCGCCGACCACAACGAACTTGCGATAAGGTTTTCCGTCCACGCGACGCCTCGAACTTCGGTTAGGTCGAGACGCTAGCCCTGCGCCCCGAAAACAAGAAGGCCCCCGCCGCGTCCATCCAGGCGGACGGGGCGACGGGGGCCGACGTTGATCAAACCTTACGAAACCTTAGAAGGTGCCGCGCAGAACGATCGAGTAGCGGCGGTCGGCCACCACCCAGTTGGTGTCGGTCAGGCCGATGGCCTTGTTGCCCGGATAGCTGACCAGCACCTTGGTCTTGGTGTTGGTCAGATTCACCGCCTGGAAGCCGACCTTCAGGTTGTCGTCGATCGTGTAGAAGATCGAGCCGTCCAACTGACCATAGTCATCAAACCAGGCCGGGATGTTCTTGTTGGCGGCCGAGGTCGTCTGCAGGAAGCGTTCACGCCAGTTGTAGGCGAGACGCGCGGAGACCTTGCCCAGGTCGTACAGGGCCGCGACGTTGTAGCTGGTCTTCGACAGACCTTCGAGCGGCAGGTCGTCGCGCGCGCCGCCCACCAGGCTCGACACCTGGCTGGAGTCGTAGGGGTTGGAGGCGGCGTTGCGGGCGCCCTCGCTGTCGACATAGGTGAAGTTGGCTTGCGTGCCGAGGCCCTTGAGCGCGCCCGGCAGGAAGCTGAAGTACTGCTGATAAGCGACTTCGAAGCCTTTGATCGTGCCGTGGCCGGCGTTGTACGGCTGGGTCACCAGAACGTCGCGGGTCACGCCGTTGTTGGTGAACTTCACCGTGTTCACGCCGTTGGTCACGAAGTTGTAGATGTCCTTGTAGAACACCGTCGCCGTCAGGCTACCGGTCGAGGCGAAGTACCACTCGTAGGCCAGGTCATACTGGGTCGAGCGGGTCGGCTTCAGCTCGGGGTTACCGCCCGTGGCGGTATACTGAAAGACGCAGTTGCTCTGCGCGCCGTCCGGAATGGAGGTCGAGCAGACCGAGCCGTTCAGATAGCCGTTGGTCGCGCCAATCGAGAAGAACGGCTGCAACTGACCAAAGTCCGGACGGACGATCGACTTGGCCGCCGCGAAGCGCAGGAACATCTGCGGCGTGATCTTCAGGCGGGCGTTCAGGCTGGGCAGGACGCTGACATAGTCGCGGCCGCCGGTCAGGTCCCGCCTGGCGCCGTTGCCAAAGGCCAGCTCAGCTGCGGGCACGGTGGGCGTATTGTTCCGGGAGAACAACTGCAGGCCCTTGCCCTCGCTCTCGGTCTTGACGACGCGCAGGCCGATATTGCCGTCGATCTCGCGCCCTTCGCCCCACAACGACACCTCGTTGCCGAAACGCAGCAGGGCGTAGGCCGCCAGGGTCTTTTCCTTCTGGCGGTTGACGCCGCCGCCGCTGCCGCCGGCGGTCAGGCTGTCGTAGTCGCCGTTGAAGGTTCCCCACCAGCCGCCGTTGGCGGCAGCCAGCTTGGCCACCAGGGCGCCGCCGGCGGCGTAGTTCTGGACCAGGGACGCAGTCGGCAGGATGAACGTGGCCGGCAGGTTGGTCGCGCCGCGGAAGTAGTTCGTGAACGGATAGAGCTCGTAGTAGCCCTGATAGGACGCCAGGTTGTTGATCGACGGCGCCGACCAGCTGGGCGCGACGGCGCCCCAGTTATAGGTCGTCTCGCGGGTGGTGGACTCGCGATAGGTGTTGCGCACGCCGAAGCGGAACGAGCGCAGCCAGCCGCCTTCGTCGAAGGTGTAGGCGCCGTCGAAGCGCTGGGCCCACTCGCTGGCGTCGTTGCGGTCATGGTGATCCATGGCCGCGCTCAGATAGTAGCTGGCGGGGTTCGACGTGTAGGCCTTGTTGTTGTTCATGGTGATCGCCGGCAGGTCGCCGGTCAGGTCCAGCGTGGCCGGAGCCGCGTCGGAACCCAGCGCGTTGAACACCGTGAAATCGACGGTCTTGGTCTTGGCGTAGATGTACTGAATGTCCGCCGAGAACGCCCACTTGTCGTTCGGATTGTAGTTGACCTTCAGCGCGTAGTCCGAGGTCACCGAGCTGCGGTCGGCGAAGCGGGTGTCGAGGGTCGACGAACCCAGGCTGTTTCCGCCCGGCGACTGGGCCAGCGTGCCCTTCAGGAAATGGCCCGCCGAGTCATAGGTGAACGTCGTGCCGGCGGCCGGACCGTTGCTCGAACCCGGGTTGAAGCCCACGGCGCGCTCGGTCGAGGCTTGCGAGGCCGACGACCGCAGGAAGGTCAGAGCCGCGTCCCACTGATCGTTCGGACGCCATTGCACGGCGGCGCCGATACCCTTGCGTACACGCTCGAAGTCCAGGCTGCGGTAGCCGAAGCCGCCGGGAACATAAACCGTCCTGCCGGGGACGAGATCGGTGCGGGCGAAGTACGGATCGACCGAGATCGTGTCCGTGCGGCTGGCCAGTTCCGACTCCGACAGGCTGACTAGGAAGCCCAGCTCGCCGATATTGGTGTCCCAGCGGTCGCTGTAGAGCGCCGAACCGGTCGGCTTCCACTTCTTGGACATGTCGCCGATGCTCATGTCGGCGGAGAAGGCCATGATGCGCTTGGCGCTGTCGAACGGCAGACGCGTGCGCAGGTTGACCGTGCCGCCGACGCCGCCTTCGACCAGATCGGCAGACGGGTTCTTGTAGACGTCCACGCCGGCCATCAGTTCGGGCGGGACATCTTCGAAGCTCAGGGAGCGGCCGCTCTTGGCCGAGAAGCTGTCACGGCCGTTCAGTTCGCCGCGAACCCACGACAGGCCGCGAACCTGGACGCCCGAACCTTCGACCGAGATCCGGTCGACGTCACGGCCATACGAGGTGCGGGCGATGGTCACGCCGGCGACGCGCTGCAGGGCTTCAGTGACGGAGCGGTCCGGCAGGGCGCCGATGTCGGTCGAGGTGATCGAGTCGACCAGCTGCTCGGCGTTCTGCTTGATCTTCTGGGCCGACTGGATGGCCGCGCGTTGGCCGGTGACGACCACTTCTTCGACGGTCTGGTCGTCCTGCGCCGTCTGCTGCGCGAACACGACGCTCGGCGCGGCGAGGCACAGCACCAGCGCAGAAGCGCCGGCCAGCATGAGTTTCCGATGAGACGAATCAAGGCGCTGCATGGCCGTTCCCTTCCCCCTGTTCAGGAGCCGTCCCGGTCCGTTCTGCGGAGACCGGTTACGCGCGGCCCCTCGCCGCTGCTCAAGGCGGAACCTATAATCGTATAATTGATACCTTCAAGTCGAATTTGATAGCGCTATCATTTCTCGCACCACACGGCGCCGTTTTGGACACACCACCGCGTTGACACCGGTCGCTTCCTTGAAGAGGAACGAAAGCGTCTCCACCCCCGGCGCGCCGGGGCCCCGATTGTTGCCCCGCATATTGTACTATAAACGATCCCTGACGGACTTCCCGCTTGGCGCTTTCGCACGGGCCGTGAGACTGGAATCGGCCTGATGGACCAGAGCATCGTGATCGTCGGCGACTGGGGCGGCTCGCGGCTGCGCCTCTGGCTGCGCCAGGGCAAGAGCGTGATCCACCGGCGGGACGGCCCTGGCGTCACCGCTCTGACCGACAGCCCGGAAAAGACCTTCCTGGACCTGGTCGGCGACTGGCGCGAGGCCGGTCCCGACCATGCGATCCTGTGCGGCATGGTCGGATCCCGGATGGGCTGGACCGAGGCGCCCTACGCGCCCTGCCCCGCCACGACGGGCGAGATCGCCGCGCGCGCCGTGCGCATCGAAGCCGCCGGCCTGCCGGTGCGGATCGTTCCGGGCCTGTCTTGCGTGAACCCGCTGGGCGGACCCGATGTGATGCGCGGCGAGGAAACCCAGATCCTCGGCGCAATGTCGCTGGACGCGGCGCTGCGATCGGGCCGCCATCTCCTGGTGCTGCCCGGCACCCACAACAAGTGGGCCGTGGTCGAGGACGGCCAGATCACGACCTTCCTGACCGCCCCGATCGGCGAGACCTTCGCCCTGCTCAAGGCCCACTCCACCCTGGGCGCCGGCGGCGGCAGTCTGGCCGAGGGCTCGGCGGCGGGCTTCGCCCGTGGCCTGACGCGCATCGCCGAACAGGGCGCGGGGCGCCTGACGCACCTGATGTTCGAGACCCGCGCCCGCCAGCTTCTGGAAGCGATGACGCCCGCCGACGCCATGGGCTTCCTGTCGGGCCTGCTGATCGGCGCCGACGTCGCCGCCGCACGGGACTGGTTCGGTCCGATGGAGGCCGTGACCGTGATCGGCGACGGGCCGCTCGCCGCGCTCTATGTCCAGGCCCTGGCCGCCACCGGCGTCACCGCGTCCGCCGTGGACGGCGACGCTGCGGTGCTGGCGGGCCTTTCGATGATCACCAGACACCAGGACGCCTCGTCGTGAACCTCTCTCCCCTGCCCCCCATTGTGGCCATCCTGCGTGGGGTGAAGCCCGACGAGGTGGTCGATATCGCTGCGGCGCTGGTCGAGGCCGGCGTCGGCGCGATCGAGGTGCCGCTGAACTCCCCCGACCCGGTGGAGAGCATCCGCCGGCTATGCGACGCCTTCGGGGATAAAGCCCTGTGCGGCGCCGGCACGGTCCTGACGCCCGAAGCGGTGGACGCCGTGGCCGAGGCCGGCGGCCGGCTGATCGTCACCCCCAACACCGATCCCGCCGTGATCGCCCACGCGGTGGCGCGCGGCCTGACGGTCATGCCCGGCTTTGCGACGCCCACCGAGGCGTTTGCGGCCGTCAAGGCCGGCGCCCGCGCCCTGAAGCTGTTTCCGGCCGGGACCTTCGGCCCGGGACACATCAAGGCGGTCAAGGACGTGCTGCCCCGCGAGGTGGCGGTCTATGCCGTGGGCGGGGTCGGCGCGAGCAATCTCGACGCCTGGCGGGCCGTCGGCGTTGACGGGATCGGCGTCGGCGGCGAGCTCTATCGCCCAGGCGACCGCGCCGCCGACGTCGCCGAACGCGCCGCCCGGCTGGTGGCCGCCTGGAATGGCTGAGCCCTTTTCGCGGCGCCGGGCGGCCTTCGCCCCAAACACGCTTGCCGAACGCCACGGCGAGGGCTGTACTCACCGCAATCGTCCCGTTGCGGATGGAGCAAACCAAGCTACACAGCAGCGAGCGCCCTTTCGCTTCGCCGTCGCAGGAAAGAAGAGCCGCAGATGCGCACTCAGCCCGGCCTGAGTTTGACCTATGGCCTGGTCGAGCAGCTCGGTCAGGCCATCGTCACAGGCGAATACGCCAAGGGCGGCTTCCCGACCGAGGGGGAGCTGTCCAAGCAGTTCGGCGCCAGCCGCACCGTGACGCGCGAGGCGGTGAAGATGCTCACCGCCAAGGGCCTGCTGAGCGCCCGCCCCCGGCACGGCACCGTGGTGGAGCCCGAGGCCGAGTGGAACATGCTCGACCCCGACGTTCTGCGCTGGCTGCTGGAGCGCAAGTTCTCGCTGCGGCTGCTGGCCGACTTCACCGAGATGCGGATGGGTATCGAGCCCACCGCCGCCGCCCTGGCGGCGCGGCACGCCGACGAGGCGGGCCTGGAGGAAATCCGCAAGGGCCTGCGCCGGATGAAGGCCGCCGCCGAGGGCGAGGACGACCCCTTGTCGGCCGATATCGCGTTCCACATCGCGATCCTCAACGCGACCAAGAACCCGTTCTATCGCGAGCTGCACGAGCTGGTGAACACCGCCCTGCGGATCTCGATCCGCTTCACCAACCGCATCAAGGGCCGCACCGCGTCGATCCCCTCGCACGAGGATGTCTACAACGCGATCGCGGCGCGCGACTGCGAGCGGGCTGCGGCGGTGATGCGCGAGATCATCGTCGACGTGCTGGAGCTGATCCGCGCCGCCTCGCCCGCGACCGAGAGCGAGGCTGCGCGCCGCGAGGCGTAAGGCGCCCGGGCCGGACTTCATAGCCAAGGTTTAATGTTCCGGCGCCTTGCCGAACTGAAGCGTTCGCATAAGGTTCTCGGCATGGCAAAGGGCGAACCCACCCTGTCGGATCAGGTCGAGAACCTTGATCGCCTCACCGAGCGTGAGCGCGAATGCCTTCGCCTCGTCGACCGCCATATGAGCTCCAAGGAAATCGCGCGCGAGCTTGGCCTGTCCAAGCACACGGTCGACTGGCACCTGGACAAGGCTCGCCGTCGCCTGGGCGCGGTCGATCGCTACGATGCGGCGCGGCGGGTTTTCGCGCGCGCTCGTCAGGGGCTAGCCCCCCCTCCGATCGCGTCGGGGTCCGATCCGATCTGGCTAGGCGCTGAGGCTTTCGCACGCTCTGCTGAGGGCGTTGAGGAAGGAGCCTCCCATGACCCAGCAGACGCCACACACCGACCTGACGCCGCGCCAGAAGGACGCCATTGGCAGGGCGGCCCATCTGCGCCGAGAAGTGATGAGCTTTCAACAGGACTGGCCGCGCCTGAACTCGGCCGACCTGCTGCCGCCCATCACCTGGAGCGAGCTGGAGCGGCAGCTCAGCAGCCTGTCGGCGACGCCGGTTGGAGCGTCCATGGTTCACGACCTGGTGGCGGCCACCCGCAAGCAGGCCACGTTCAAACCCACCGAACTGCTGGTGCGGGAGATCCTGTGCATCGCCAGCGCGGTGATGGACGAGACATTCCCGCCGGACTCCTCCTCGTCGGACTCGGAGGCGGAAGACCTAACCATCTAAGTCTTCCCCTACGACTAGCCTTCATCGCGACCGTTATGATCGTGACCGCTTTGGCTTTCGGTTCGATCCTGGCAGGGCTCCACGCGCTCGAAGGTTTGTTCCCCTAGAGTCCTTTCCGATCTGATCGAACAAATCAGATCGGACCAAAGGGCCCTAATCAGCGTTCGCCCCGGGAGCTGGGCTTCACCCCGCACATGAACCCTTGCAACGCGCCGACATCGCTCGGCGCGAGGAGACAGCGCATGCTTAAGGAACGTCGCCTGGCGGCCGAGACCGTGGCCGAAGCTCTGTTCGCCGCCGAGAAGGCCATCGACGCGGCCATCACCCAGACCGCCGCCCTGGCGGGTCTGATGCCCGCCACCCGCCAGTCCGCCAACCTTTCGGCCGTCGTCGGCCAGGAGGCGCTGATGGGCGCGATCGAAACGATGCAGGCCCTGGCCCTGGCCCGCCAGAACATCGTGGCCACCCACAAGCAGCTGTCGATCGCCCAGCACGACATCGGCCTGGGCGCGGTGTCCTTCGGCACGGGCGGCGAGAAGCCCAAGGCGCCGCCGTCCGGTCGCCTGGCCGTGGTCGACGCGGCCTGAACCTCTGCGCTCCCCTCCGACACCGTCGGAGGGGAGTTGCAATTCCGCGCCCAGGGTTCAACCTGTCGGCGATGACCTTCGGCGCGCTCTACCAATGGGCCAATCTGGTGGCCCTGCTGCTCTCGACCGGCGTCGCCCTTTGGCGCGGACGCTGGCCGGAACGGGCGGCCGCCACCGCAATGATCCTGGCCTGGTCGGCCAGCGCGGTCCTGCACAACGCTGACCAGCTCCATGGCCCCCAGGGCCTGATTATGGCGGTCGACCTCGCCCTTTTTCTGGTGCTGCTGAGCATCGCGCTGAAATCGGATCGCTGGTGGCCGATGTGGGCCTGCGCGTTCCACGCACTTACGGTCGTGCTGGCCCTGGCCATGCTGGCCGACCCCAGGGTCTGGAGCCGCTCGGGCTTCATCGCCAGCGGCGTGTTCAGCTACCTGACCATGCTGTCCCTGTTCCTCGGCGCGCTGGGTCAGAAGCCCGGCGGCAAGCCGCCAGCGCCTGACGCCGCGTCACGGCTGACATAGTCTCTGGCGCCTGTTTTTCTCCCGCCAACCAAGAGGAGGAACTGATGGGCGAAGCCTATATCGTGGCGGCCGCGCGCACGGCCGGCGGGCGCAAGGGCGGACGGGTCTCGGGCTGGCATCCGGCCGATCTGGCGGGCGAGGTGCTGAACGCCCTGGTCGACCGCAGCGGCGCCGATCCGGCTCTGATTGAGGACGTGATCATGGGCTGCGTGGGCCAGGTGGGCGAGCAGGCCATCAACATCGCCCGCAACGCGGTGCTGGCGTCCAAGCTGCCCGAGAGCGTACCGGCCACCTCGGTCGACCGCCAGTGCGGCTCGTCCCAGCAGTCGATCCACTTCGCCGCCGCCACCGTGATGTCGGGCGCGATGGACATCGTCATCGCCGCCGGCGTCGAGAGCATGAGCCGCGTGCCGATGGGCCTGTCGTCGGCCCTGCCCTACAAGAACGGTTTTGGAACCTACAAGAGCCCCCGCATGGAGGAGCGCTATCCGGGGATCCAGTTCAGCCAGTTCGCCGGCGCCGAGATGCTGGCCAAGAAGTACGACCTGTCGCGCGAGCAGCTGGACGCCTTCGCTCTGGCCAGCCACCAGCGCGCCATGGCCGCGACCAAGGGCGGCAAGTTCGCCGCCGAGATCGTTCCGATTAAGGTGACCCTGCCCGACGGCTCGGTTGAGACCCACGACGCCGACGAGGGCATCCGCTGGGACGCCACGATGGAGTCGATCGGCGGCGTGAAGCTGCTCAGCGAAGACGGCCGCCTGACCGCCGCCACCTCCAGCCAGATCTGCGACGGCGCGGCCGGCGTGATGATCGTCAACGAGCGCGGCCTGAAGGCCCTGGGCGTCCAGCCCCTGGCCCGCATCCACCACATGACCGTCATCGGCCATGACCCGGTGATCATGCTGGAGGCCCCGATCCCGGCCACCCAGAAGGCGCTGGAGCGGGCCGGCATGAAGATCGACGACATCGACCTCTACGAGGTCAACGAGGCCTTCGCTTCGGTGCCGACCGCCTGGATGCAGGTGACCGGCGGCGATCCGGACAAGCTGAACGTCAACGGCGGCGCCATCGCCCTTGGGCACCCGCTGGGCGGCTCGGGCGCCAAGCTGATGACCACCCTGGTCCATGCCCTGAAGGACCGCGGCGCGCGCTATGGCCTGCAGACCATGTGCGAAGGCGGCGGCCTGGCGAACGTGACGATCGTCGAGCGGCTTTGATTTCCCCTTCTCCCCTTGCGGGAGAAGGTGTCATCCGCAGGATGACGGATGAGGGGTGGCTCCGGCGCCGCCGAGAAACCCCTCACCCGACCGCCTTCGGCGGCCACCCTCTCCCGCAAGGGGAGAGGGATTGGAGAAGCCCCCATGATCACCCTCTGGCACTGCCGTGACGCCCGCTCCTTCCGCCCGCTGTGGGCGCTGGAGGAGCTGGAGCTGCCCTACGACCTGAAGCTCCTGCCCTTCCCGCCGCGCTTCCTGGCGCGGGAATATCTGGACGAGAACCCGCTGGGCACCATCCCGCTGCTGGTCGACGGCGACACGCGGATGACCGAGTCCTCGGCGATGATCGAGTATCTGTCGATGCGCCACGGCGGCGGACACCTCTCGGTCCGTCCCGAGGAGCCGGGCTACGGCGCCTATCTGAACGGCCTGCTGTTTGGCGAGGCCACCCTGACCTTCCCCCAGACCCTGGTGCTGCGCTACACGCGGCTTGAGCCCGAAGAGCGCCGCCAGCCGCAGGTCGCGGCCGACTATGCGCGCTGGTTCCTGGCCCGGCTGCGGGGCGTTGAGACCCTTCTGGAGCGCGCGCCCTTCGTCGCCGCCGATCGCTTCACCGGCGCCGACATCTCGGTGGCCTATGCCCTGCTGCTGGCTCAGTCGCTGAAGCTGGACAGCGACTTCCCGCCGGCCGTGGCCGCCTACTGGGCCCGCATGCGCGAGCGGCCGGCCTTCCTGCGCGCCCAGGTCGCCCAGCAGGACGGGCCGCCCAGCGTTTAGCCGCCCCTACCCCCGCAAGGCCTGGGTCACGATCCGCGCGCAGGGAGCAGGACGGGCGAACAAGGGCCGGGACATCACCCCGGGCAACCCGTATCGTTCTGGCTGGGACCATAATCATGACCCTGCGCGTTGAACGCAGGCTGAAGGGGAGAAACGCCGATGCGTCGACAGGTTCGCGAAATCTTGATCATCGGCGCGGCGGCCTGCGCCCTCGCCGCCTGCGGCCAAAGCCCGGGCCAACAGAACACGACGGTCGGCTACGGTCCCAACCCGACCCTGCCAGAACCCAGCCGGACCCTGCTGCCGACGGTCAAGATCTCGGAGGTCGTCGGCTGGTCCAACGACGCCAAACCGCGCGCGCCGGCCGGCTTTGAGGTGCAGCCCTTCGCGACGGGGCTTGATCATCCGCGCTGGCTGCTGGTCCTGCCCAACGGCGACGTGCTGGTGGCCGAAAGCAACAAGCCCGCCCGCAAGGACAAGCCCAAGGGCCTGCGCGCCTTCGCCGAGTCGATGCTGATGAAGAAGGCCGGCGCGGGCGCGCCCAGCGCCGACCGGATCAGCCTGCTGCGCGACCAGGACGGCGACGGCATCGCCGACCTGAAGACCCCGTTCCTGGTCAATCTGCACTCGCCGTTCGGCATGGCCCTGATGGGCAGCACCCTCTACGTCGCCAACGCCGACGCCATCGTCGCCTTCCCCTACACCGAGGGCGCGACGACGATCTCCGCGGCGCCCCGCAAGATCGCCGACCTGCCCGGCGGGCCGCTCAATCACCACTGGACCAAAAACATCATCGCCAGCCCGGACGGGACCAAGCTCTACGCGGCCGTCGGCTCCAACAGCAATGTCGGCGAGAACGGCATGGAGAACGAGGTCGACCGCGCCGCGATCCTCGAGGTCGACCTGGCCACGGGCAAGAAGCGGGTGTTCGCCTCGGGCCTGCGCAACCCCGTGGGCCTGTCGTGGAACCCGGCCAATGGCCAGCTGTGGACCTCGGTCAATGAGCGCGACGAGCTGGGCAATGACCTGGTGCCCGACTACATGACCTCGGTCCGCGACGGGGGCTTCTATGGCTGGCCCTACAGCTATTTCGGCCAGACCCTCGACACGCGGATCAAGGACAAGGACCGTCGCCCTGACCTCGTCGCGCGCGCCATCGTCCCCGACTACGCCCTGGGCGCCCACACCGCCTCGCTGGGGCTGAGCTTCTATACCGGCGCCAGCTTCCCGGCCCGCTACAAGGACGGCGTGTTCGTCGGCCAGCACGGCTCGTGGAACCGCAATCCGCAGGCCGGCTACAAGGTGGTGTTCATCCCCTTCAGCGGCGGCAAGCCGGCGGGCGGGGTCGAGGACTTTCTGACGGGCTTCCTGAACGCGGAAGGCAAGGCTCAGGGACGGCCGGTGGGGGTGACGGTCGACAACGACGGCGCGCTGCTGGTGGCCGATGACGTCGGCGACGTGGTCTGGCGGGTCAGCGCGGGGCGGTAGGTTTAGCCTTGCGCCGTCATCCCGCGCTTGATGCGCGGGTAGGCGACGGAATGAAGTTCTGGTCTGGGTGGTGAGAAGACCTTCAGGACGATAGTTTAACCGGGAAGAGTAATGCTCTAGCCCCTTTTCAAGCTTACACCACCGAGGAACGGCGATGGCTGCGCCGGCACGCACGTACATTCGGTTCGTCTGCTATCAGACCGTAGAATCTCAGCGGCAGCGGCTCGGCCTCTTTCAAGCTCTGGATCATGCGCGTGAAAGCGACTTCGCGCCGTCATGGGCGCTGAAGGAGATTGGTGAGATCTATGGATGGTTCAAGAAGAACTTGGCAGTGCCCGGCCAGTTCTCGCGCGGGGGCTGGAAGGGTCGCGGTCAGCCAGGCCTGTCTTGGTTCAAGCCCGCAGCGACCGAGCATATTCGCCAGATGCACCGCCTAAAGCTGGCTCTCGAGGCCTGCGGCGTACACGTCGATCTTCTCACCACCCGGGATCCAGGCGAAATCATCTGGCAGGATCAGCACCAGTTGGTCGCGGAGCCAGGCGCACGCAAATTCTAATGGCCGCCTGCATCTGCAAAACCCGACCTCCCCGGCGAATGCCGGGGTCCAGATCGAACCCACTCACGCTTATCCTTTCAGCGCGGAGCCAGGGCGCGTCATCCCCAGACGTTCCGGATGAATCTGGGCCCCGGCATTCGCCGGGGAGGTCGGGATAGAAGGACGTTAAGCTGACTATCTGAACGTCCCCTCCGGGTCGGAAGCGAGCTCAAGCCACTCTCCAGAAACCAGACCCTTCCCCCCGCCCCAAAGGGAAACTTGCGTAACAAGACTGACTAGCCGTAAGCTCCGTTCAAACAGGAGGATCCGCCCATGAAAGTCGAACGCCTGCCGCCCGTGCGGACCTCGCTGGGGCCGACCAACCACCCGTACATGACCGGCCCGTGGACGCCGCAGCACGAGGAGGTCAACGCCTGGGACCTGGAGGTGCTGGAGGGCGCGATCCCGGCCGACCTGGACGGCGTCTATCTGCGCAACACCGAAAACCCGGTGCATGACCCGATCGGCCGCTACCACCCGTTCGACGGCGACGGCATGATCCACCAGATCGAGTTCAAGGGCGGCGCGGCGACCTATCGTAACCGCTTTGTCCGCACCCGCTGCTTCGAGGCCGAGCAGGAGGTCAATGAGGGCCTGTGGGGCGGCCTGATGGACGGCCCCGGCGTCTCCAAGCGTCCGGGCTTCGGCGCCCACGGGGCGTTGAAGGACAGCGCCAGCACTGACATCGTCGTCCATAACGGCGAGGCCATCGCCACCTTCTACCAGTGCGGCGAGGCCTATCGGCTGGATCCGCTGACCCTGGAAAACCTGGGCGTCGCCAGCTGGGCGCCGCTGGAGGGCGTCTCGGCCCACCCGAAGGTCGACGAGGCCACGGGCGAGCTGATGTTCTTCAACTACTCCAAGGCCTGGCCCTACATGCACTATGGCGTGGTGGGGCCGGACGGGAAGCGTAGGCTCTATCAGGGCGTGCCGCTGCCGGGGCCGCGCCTGCCGCACGACATGGCGTTCTCGTCCAAGTACGCGATCCTCAACGACCTGCCGGTGTTCTGGGACCAGGAGCTGATGGCCCGCGACATCCATGCGGTGCGCCTGCACAAGGGCATACCGAGCCGCTTTGCCCTGGTGCCGCGCGAGGGCGGCGAGCCGCGCTGGTTCGAGGCCGAGCCGACCTATGTTCTGCATTGGCTCAATGCGTATGAAGACGGCGACGAGGTGGTGCTGGACGGCTACTTCCAGGAAAAGCCGATCCCCCGCCCGCTGGAAGGCGCCCCCGACGGCCACGGCCACCTGATGGCCTATCTGGACGAGCACAGCTTCCTGCCCAAGCTGCACCGCTGGCGCTTCAACCTGAAGACCGGTGAGACGACCGAGAAGCACCTGGACGACCGGGTGCTGGAGTTCGGCATGTTCAATCAGAAATACGCCGGCAAGCCCTATCGCTACGCCTATTCCACCACCGCCAAGCCGGGCTGGTTCCTGTTCAACGGCTTCGTCAAGCACGACCTGGAAACCGGCGAGAGCTGGTCGATCGCCCTGCCCGAAGGCCGCTACGCCAGCGAGGCGCCGTTCGCGCCCAAGGTCGGCGCGGTCGACGAGGATGACGGCTATCTGGTCAGCTTCATCATCGACGAAAACAAGGGCGCGTCCGAGTGCCTGATCGTCGACGCCAAGCGCTTCGAGGTCGTCTGCCGCATCGCCCTGCCCCACAAGCTGAGCAGCGGCACCCACAGCGTCTGGGCGGGACGCGAGATGCTGCGGGGTTAGGCTCACCTGTCATCCCGGCTCGGCGCGCTTCGCGCTTGGCCGGGATGACAAGATTTATGGTTAATCGCCCCTTTACCCGGCGGGGCTAGGATTGCGCCATGCGCCGCGTCCTGCTCGCCCTGCTGGTCCTGACGACAGCCGCGCCGGCCCTGGCCGGTCAGGCGAGGATTCCCACCGCGCCCAAGCCCAAGCCCGCCGCCGTGGCCCAGACGCCGATCGCCACGCCGAGCTTCGTCCTGCCCGCGCCGATCCCGCTGGCCGTGGGACGTCCCGGCGGCGATGTCACCCAGTGCAAGGCCACCTGCGCGCGGACGCTCTATTTCTGTCATTCCGCCGGTGACGACGACAGCTGCGGCGGCCGCTGGGCCCAGTGCAACGCCGCCTGCACGGCGACGTACTCGCCGGCGCGGGTTGGGCGGTAGGGCGAAAGCGCCCCCTCCGTCTCGTCGCTTCGCGCCGAGCCACCTCCCCCGCTTCGCAAGGGAGGAAGACATGTTTCCCCTCCTGCCCCGCTCGCGGGGGAGGTGGCGCGCGGCGAAAGCCGCGTGACGGAGGGGGCGCTACCCACGCCCCTTCCGCAACGGCCGCTTGCCGCATCGCATAACGCTGATACGCTCACCTGAACAACGATAAGTCAGAGGGCGGGACATGACGGGCAAGCTCCCAAAAGCATGCGTCATCGGCGCGGGTTGCAGCGGCTTCACCACCATCAAGCGGCTGAAGGACTACGGGATCCCGTACGACTGCTTTGAGATGTCCGACGAGGTCGGGGGCAACTGGTACTACAAGAACCCCAACGGCCTATCGGCCTGCTACGAGAGCCTGCATATCGATACCAGCAAGTGGCGGCTGGCCTTCGAGGACTTCCCCGTGCCGAAGGACTGGCCGGACTTTCCGCATCACGCGCAGCTCTTCCAGTACTTCAAGGACTATGTCGATCACTTCGGCCTGCGCCCGACCATCACCTTCAACACCAAGGTCGAGAGCGCCAAACGCACCGCCGAGGGCCTGTGGGCGGTGACGCTGTCGAGCGGCGAGACGCGGCTCTATGACGTGCTGTTCGTCTGCAACGGCCACCACTGGGACCCGCGCGTGCCGGAGTATCCGGGCGAGTTCGACGGCCCGGCCTTCCACGCCCACGCCTATTGCGACCCGTTCGATCCCGTCGACATGCGCGGCAAGAACGTCGTGGTGGTGGGCATGGGCAACTCGGCCATGGACATCGCCAGCGAGCTCTCCCAGCGGCCGATCGCGAAAAATCTCTGGGTCTCGGCCCGGCGCGGGGTCTGGGTGTTCCCCAAATACCTGAACGGCAAGCCGGCCGATAAGACCGCCCTGCCCGCCTGGATGCCGCGCAAGCTGGGCGTGGCCCTCTCCCGCTCGGTGCTGAAAAAGACCATCGGCCGGATGGAAGACTACGGCCTGCCCAAGCCCGACCATGAGCCGCTGGAGGCCCATCCGTCCGTCTCCGGCGAGTTCCTGACCCGCGCCGGCTGCGGCGACATCAAGTTCAAGCCGGCGATCAAGGCGCTGGAGGGCAAGCGCGTGCGGTTCGCCGACGACAGCGTCGAGGACGTCGACGCCATCGTCTTCGCCACCGGTTACAAGATCAGCTTCCCGTTCTTCGACGACCCGGCCCTGCTGCCCGACGCCGATCACCGCCTGCCGCTGTTCAAGCGGATGATGAAGCCGGAAGTCTCCAACCTCTTCTATATGGGCCTGGCCCAGCCGCTGCCCACCCTGGTGAACTTCGCCGAGCAGCAGGCCAAGCTGGCGGCGGCCTATCTGGCCGGGAAGTACGCGCTCCCGGCTCCCGCCGAGATGGCCCGCATCACCGCCAAGGACGAGCACCGCCACACCGGCCACTTCTATGACTCGGCCCGCCACACCATCCAGGTGGATTTCAACGTCTATTGCGCCGACCTGAAGAAGGAGATCGCCAAGGGCGAGGCCCGGGCGCGGAACGCGGGCGGGAAGCTGCCGGTGGCGGCGCGGGCGGAGGGTCAGGCCTTGGCCGCCGAATAAAAAAGGTGTCATCCCGGAAGCGCGCGGCGCTATCCGGGACCCAGGGGCCGGCGACATTGCGGTTGCCCCTGGGTCCCGGCTCTCCGCTACGCTGCGGCCGGGATGACACGCTGAAAGATTGACCCCCCATGCCCAAGATCACCTTCGACAAGGACACCCGCGCCAGGCTGGTCGGCGGCCTTTCCGACTATCTGCGGACGGAGCTCGATCTGGAGGTGAAGGGCTTCGACGCCGAGTTTCTGCTGGACTTCATCAGCGAGCGGCTGGGCCCCTACTACTACAACCAGGGCCTCCACGACGCTGCGGCCCTGTACCGCGAGAAGCTGGAGGCGATCACCGAGGCGGTGTGGGACATCGAGCAGCCGGTGAAGCCGTTGTGAGCGAAGGGGCTTGCTCGGCATGGTCGATTGGGGCCACGATCATGACGGGGCGTCACGATCGCCCCGAGCTTGAGTCGTTTTCCATGTCGAACATCGCCTATTTCCCCAAGCCCCATATCGACCAGCGACCGGGCAAGCGGGAACGCACCAAGACCGCCAACCGTCAGGCGATCCTGGACGCGGCGCGCGAGGTGTTCGGCGAGTTGGGCTATGACGCCGCCACGGTGCGCGACATCATCCGCCGCACGGGTTTGGCCTCGGGCACCTTCTATAACTACTACAAGTCGAAGGAAGAGGTGTTCGAGGCCCTGGCCGACGACGGCGCCCGGCGCTTCCGTCCGCTGCTGCGCGCGGAGTCCGAGAAGGCGACCGACTTCGAGTCGTTCGTGCGCGGCGCGATCCTGGCCTATTTCAACTTCGTCGCGAACGAGCAGGAAGCCTGGCGCCTGGACCGGCCGCCCGGCGAGCCGCTGCCGCACGCGCGTTCGACGCCCGAGGTGGTGGCGGTGTTCGACGAGGTCCGCGAGGCCTTCGCCCGGGTGCTGGCGCGCGAGCACGCCCCGCCGGTCGACCTGGACTATCTGACCACCGCCTGCATCGCCGTAGCCCGCGAGATCGGCGAGAAGATGCTGGAGCGCCGCCCCGTCGACACGCAAGGCGCGGCCGACTTCGCCGTGAAACTGATCCTGGGCGGGCTTCCCGCCCTGCCGCGGTTGTAGGGCGCATGACGATCTCCGGCCCCTCATCCTGGTGTCATCCCGGCTCAGCCCCCGGCTTTCGCCGGGGACCGGCCGGGATGACACGGATATTGAGTGCGTAAGAACAACAAAGAAGCAGGGAAAAACCATGGCATCCGACGCCGCCCAGAAGACGATCCTGAAACTGATCCTGTCCCTGCCCAGCCCGATCCTGCGGGCCATGTCCGGCGGCGGGGTCGTCTATAAGGGCGGGCGCACCCTGGACCCGCGCTTCCAGTTCTTCGCCAATGCGGCCAAGAAGCTGCCGCCGATGACCAGCCTGTCGCCCGCCGAGGCCGTGGCCGGCAGCGCCAAGGGCCTGGCCGCCGTGCAGGGGCCGCTGGAGACGGGCGTGCGCACCGAGAGCCTGTCGGTGGAAGGGCCCAACGGCTCGATCCCCTGCCGCGCCTATCGCCCGCCGCAGACCGACGCCAAGGCGCCGCTGATCGTCTACGCCCACATGGGCGGCGGCGTGATCGGCGACCTGGAGACCTGCCACGCCTTCTGCTCGATCCTGTCGCGCATCTGCAGCACGACGGTGATCTCGGTCGACTATCGCCTGGCTCCCGACCACAAGTTCCCGGCCGGCCTGGAGGACGTGCTGGCGGCCTATCGCTGGGCGCGCGACAACACCGCCCGCTTCGGCGCGGCGCCCGTTCCGCCGGCGATCGGCGGCGACAGCATGGGCGGCAACTTCTCGGCCATCATCGCCCAGGAGATGAAGCGCACGGGCGAGCCGCAGCCGACGCTCCAGATCCTGATCTATCCGGCCGTGGACGTCGCCAGCGAAACCGCCTCGATGACCACCTATGCCGACGCCTATCCGCTGACCCGCGCGACCATGGACTGGTTCATGGGCCACTATATCGGCGCCGACGCCGACCCGGCCGATCCGCGCCTGTCGCCGGACAAGACCGCCGACCTGACGGGCCTGGCCCCCGCCGTGGTCGCCACCGCCGGCTTTGATCCGCTGGTCGACCAGGGCGAAGGCTACGCCAAGCGGCTGCAGGCGGCCGGCGTGCCGGTCAGCTACCGCTGCTATGACAGCCTGGCCCACGGCTTCACCGCCTTCACGGGCGCCATCCCCGCCGCCGACGACGCCTGCCGCGAGATCGCCTGGCTGGTGCGCGAGGCGTTCGAGAAGCGGACGCTGTGATCGCCCCTTGATTCCCGTGTCATCCCGGAAGCCTCGCAGAGGCTATCCGGGACCCAGGGGCGGCAAGCGCGGCACGTCCTCACCCCCCTGGGCCCCGGCTCTACCCCCGGCTCGAGGCCGGGGTCCGGCCGGGATGACACCCTTGTTTGGGATGGAAGCTTGAACACGCAACCCACCATGCGCGCCCTCGTCGTCGAGGACCTCGCCCCGAACTACGCCGGCTGCGCGATCCGCGAGGTCGCCACGCCCCAGCCCGGACCCCGCGAGGCGCTGGTTCGGGTGCGGGCCGCCAGCGTCAATTTCCCCGACCTCCTGATGACGCGCGGCGAGTATCAGCTCAAACCGCCCCTGCCCTTCACCCCGGGCCTGGATCTGGCCGGCGAGGTCGTGGCGCTGGGCGAGGACGTGACGGGTCTGGCGATCGGCGACGCCGTGGTCGGCGGGGCGCGGCTGGGCGGATTCGCCGAGTACGCGGCGCTGTCGGCGGGCGCTCTCAAGCCCAAGCCGGCCCGCCTGTCCTTCGCCGAGGCTGCGGCCTATGGCGCGGCCTATCTCACCGCCTATGTCGCCCTGGTGCGCCGCGCGCGACTGGAGCCCGGCGAGTGGGTGCTGGTGCATGGCGCGGCCGGCGGGGTGGGTCTGGCGGCCGTGGACCTGGCCAAGGCGCTCGGCGCGCGGGTGATCGCCACCTCGGCCTCTGACGCCAAGCTCGAGCAGGTGAAGGCGCTCTACGCCCCCGACGCGACCGTCAACGTCACCCAGGGCTTCCGGGAGCAGGTGAAGGCCATCACCGGCGGCCATGGAGCCGACGTGATCTACGACCCCGTCGGCGGCGACGTCTTCGACGAGAGCGTGCGCTGCATCGCCTTCGACGGGCGCTTGCTGGTGATCGGCTTCACCTCGGGGCGGATCCCCAACGTCTCGGTCAATATGCCGCTGATCAAGGGCTTCTCGGTGATGGGCGTACGGGCCGGCGAATATGGCCGCCAGTTCCCGGAGAAGGGCCGCGAAAACGCCGACGCGATCTGGACCATGGCCAACGAAGGCGTGATCCGGCCGCATGTCCACGCCGAGCTGCCGCTGGACCGCTGGCGCGAGGCCTTCGACCTGCTGGCCGAGCGCAAGGTGGTGGGCAAGGCGGTGATCACGCCGTAAAGGCTGTCATCCCGGCCAAGCGCGAAGCGCGCCGAGCCGGGACCGCCAGATACGCTGAGCCTGCGGGGGTCCCGGCTCTTCGCTGCGCTCCGGCCGGGATGACAGGCCCTTCAACCGACTCAGGTTGACATCCCCGCGACGTTCTTTTATCCACCGCGCCTCACTCGCGAGCCACCCGGCCCGCGTTCAACGTTTATTATTCGGAGCCACGTCGTGAAGCGCACCTTCCAGCCGTCGAAGCTCGTGCGTGCCCGCCGTCACGGCTACCGCGCGCGTATGGCCACCAAGAACGGCCAAAAGGTCGTCGCGCGTCGCCGCGCCAAGGGCCGCAAGCGCCTGACCGCCTAATTCTCTTTCCTCCTTCGGGAGGTAAGACGATGATCAAAGCCGCCTTTTCCACAGACCTGTCTTCAGGTTCTCGCCGGAAAGGCGGCTTTTTTCATGGCTGAAGCGCCGCAAACCCTGAAGTTCGAGCGGCTGCGCAAGCGCCCCGACTTCCTGCTGGCGGCCAAGGCCCCGGCCCTGTCGCGCGGCGCGGTGTTCATCCAGATGCGCCAGCGCGCCGACGAGGACCCCACGGTGCGGGTCGGCTTCACCGCCACCAAGAAGATCGGCGGGGCCGTCGAGCGAAACCGCGCCAAGCGCCGCCTGCGCGAGGCCGCCAGGCTGGTCCTGCCCCTTCATGCGCGCCCCTCGCATGACTATGTGTTCATCGCCAGAGGCGGCACGGGGACACGCGAATGGGCGCGTTTGCTTGACGATGTCAAAACCGCGCTGATAAGCCTCGCCGCCGACCTAGATCGCGGGGGAACCAAGGTTTCCCGGCGTTCGAACGGCGCTCTTCACGACGCCGCCCCTTCATCTCAACCCGATCCCACAGTTTCCGGTTAAGCGCTCCATGCAGAACGACAACAAAAACACGCTGATGTTCATCGTCAGCGCGTTCGCGATCCTGATCGGGTACCAGTTCTTCGTCCTGGGTCCGCAACAGAAGAAGGCCGAGGCCGAGTTCCGCGCCAAGAAGGCCATCGAACAACAGTCGGCCGCCAAGGCCGGCGTGACCCTGGACGCCAACGGCAATCCCGCGCCGCTGCGCCTGTCGCGCGACGCGGCCAAGGCGCTGAGCCCGCGCATCGAGGTCGACACGCCGGCCCTGTCGGGCTCGATCGCCCTGAAGGGCGCGCGCATCGACGACCTGTTCCTGCGCAAGTACGACGAGACCACCAAGAAGGACTCGCCGCCGGTCGAACTGTTCCGCCCCGAGGGCGCCGAGCACGCCTGGTTCGCCGATTTCGGCTGGGCCGGCGCCAACCTGCCGGGCCTGCCCGACAGCCGCACCGTCTGGACCGCCGCGCCGGGCCAGGTGCTGCGTCCCAATTCGCCGGTGACCCTGACCTATGACAACGGCCTGGGCCTGACCTTCACGCGCGTGATCGCCGTCGACGACCAGGCGATGTTCAGCGTCACCGACAGCGTCAAGAACAACGGGACCAACGGCCTGCAACTGGCCCCCTACGCCACGGTCCAGCGCCAGGGCATCAGCGACGCCCTGGGCAAGAACCAGATCGTCCACGAGGGCGCGATCGGCGTCCTGGGCGCGACCGACGAGCAGAAGCTGGAAATGGCCAAGTACGGCAAGTGGAAGAAGGACAAGCCGCTGCAGTCCTTCGACTCGGTCGGCGGCTGGACCGGCATCACCGACAAGTACTGGCTGGCCGCCCTCATTCCAGGCCAGAATCAGGCGATCAAAGCCCAGTATCGCGTGACCAACGTCGCGGGCATCGACGTCTATGACGTCAACTTCCTGGGCCCGGTGCAGGTGCTGAACCCCGGCGCCACCGTCAGCCAGACCACCCGCCTGTTCGCCGGCGCCAAGACCGTGCCGCTGCTGCGCAAGTACGAGTACGGCGCGACCCCGGCTCCCGCCATCTGGGAGTTCTGGAACAAGACCAAGGCCGAAATCCCGCGCTTCGACGACGCCGTCGACTGGGGCATGTTCCGCTTCTTCACGCGCCCGATCTTCAACATCCTGGAAGTCTTCTACAAGCTGGTCGGCAACTTCGGTCTGGCCATCCTGCTGCTGACCGTCGTGCTCAAGCTCGTCCTCTATCCGATGGCCGACAAGAGCTACGAGTCGATGGCCAAGATGAAGAAGATCGCCCCCGAGGTCGAAAAGCTGAAGGCCAAGCACAAGGACGATCCGGCCAAGCAGCAGCAGGAGATGATGGCCCTGTATCAGAAGGAAAAGATCAACCCGATGATGGGTTGCCTTCCGATGCTGATCCAGATCCCGGTCTTCTACGCCCTGTACAAGGTGCTGACCGTCACCATCGAAATGCGCCATGCGCCGTTCTTCGGCTGGATTCAGGACCTGTCTGCGCCCGATCCGACCACGATGTTCAACCTGTTTGGTCTGATCCCCTGGGATCCGGGTTCGCTGCCGCTGATCGGCGCGATGATCGCCCACCTGGGCGTCTGGCCGCTGCTGTACGGCTTCACCATGTGGCTGACCACGGCGATGAACCCGCCCGCCGGCGACCCCATCCAGCAGAAGATCTTCCAGTGGTTCCCGGTGATCTTCACCTTCACCCTGTCGGGCTTCGCCGTGGGTCTGGTGATCTACTGGTGCTGGTCGAACGTTCTGACCATCTTCCAGCAGTACATCATCATGCGCCGCTACAAGGTCGAGAACCCGATCGACCAGATCATCGCGCGCCTGCGGGGCAAGACGGCCGGCGCGACCTGATGAGCGAGGAACAGAAGCTCCCCAAGGAACCGCCGGTCCTGCTGCCGGGCGCGGCGGACTTCACCGAGGAGCAGATCGAGGCCGCGCGCGTGTTCTTCGCCCAGCCGGTCTCGTTCATCATGGGGGCGGTGCGCATGGACGCCATGCCGCCGTCCGACCTGCCCGAGGTGGCCTTCGCGGGCCGCTCGAACGTCGGCAAGTCCAGCCTGATCAACGGTCTGGTGAACCAGAAGTACCTGGCCCGCGCCTCGAACGAGCCGGGCCGCACGCGGGAGATCAACTTCTTCCTGCTGGCGGAAAAGGTGCGGCTGGTCGACCTGCCCGGCTACGGCTTTGCGCGGGTCTCCCGCTCGATCGCCGACAAGTTTCAGGACCTGGGCCGCGCCTATCTGCGCGGCCGGGCCAATCTCAAGCGCGTCTATGTGCTGATCGACGCTCGCCACGGCCTCAAGAAGGTCGACCTGGAGGCGCTGGACGCCCTGGACGTGGCGGCGGTGTCCTACCAGATCGTCCTGACCAAGGCCGACAAGATCAAGCCGGCCGAGGTCGACAAGGTCGTGGCCGAGACCCAGAAGGCGATCGCCAAGCGCGCCGCGGCCTTCCCGCGCGTGCTGGCCACCTCGTCGGAGAAGGGCCTGGGCATGCCCGAACTGCGCGCCGAGATCGTGCGCCTCTGCATCGACGAGTGACTTGAGAAACCGATCTCCCCGGCGAATGCCGGGGTCCAGATCGAACCCAGGAGCGTGTCGGCGCCGATGAGGCGAATGGCGCGCTCACCCAAACCCATCCGGATGAATCTGGGCCCCGGCATTCGCCGAGGAGATCGGTTTGGGGATATGTTCGAGCCGTTAACCCCACGCTAGGGTTCTCCCGCCAGAACCCCGCCTCCCTGTTTTCCAGAAAAGCCTCCCCGCCATGAACCGCCACGACCTGAAGACCTGGCCCAAGTACTTCGCCGCCGTCCGCGCCGGCCAGAAGCGCTTCGAGATCCGCCGCAACGATCGCGAGTTCGCGGTCGGCGACATCCTGGTCCTGCGCGAGTTCGATCCGGCCACCGACACCTATACCGGCCAGTTCGAAGAGCGGCAGATCACCTTCCTGCTGTCGGAAGAAGACTATGGCGGCGTGATCCACGGCTTCGTGGCCATCGGCTTTGGCGACGTCCCGACCCACCCGACCGCGCCGGCCGAGGGCGCCCTGACCGCCAAGGACCTGGCGGCCTGGCACGAGACGGCCTCAGCCAACGCCTCCCTCCGCGCCCAGGAGGCCCGCAAGGTCTCCGAGAGCTACGCCAAGAGCCATATGAGCGTCGCAGCCGACCGCCATGGCGCGGTGGCCGACGCAGCCGAGGCCGAGGCCAGCTTCCACGCCCAGGCGGCGCGGATCGTCAGCCAGGGCTGAGACCAAAGAAAAAGGCCGCCGGGGCGAACCCGGCGGCCTTTTTCTTTTCCGATGTCTGAACCGATCAGGCCGCTTCGCTGACCTGGGCCGGGAACACGTCGTCCATGCGCAGATAGGTGATCAGGCGGTTTTCCATCGAGATGATCGCCTGGATGTAGCGCAGCTCCTCGACGCCGACGTCCGGGGCCGGCTGCAGGCTGTCGCGCGGCACGGTGAAGGTTTCCGACACCGCGTCCACCAGGATGCCGGCCAGACGGTCGCGGCACTCGACGACCACGATCACGTGGCGGGTCTCGGGGATCGTGACGCCCAGGCCCAGACGATTGCGCAGGTCGATGACCGGCATGATCGCGCCGCGCAGGTTGATGACGCCGCGCATGTAGTTGGGCGCATGCGGGATCGGCGTGGCCGGTGTCCAGCCTCGGATTTCCCGCACCGTCTTCACGTCGATGCAGAACTCCTGCTCACCGATGCAGAACGAGATCAGTTCCAGCGCGGGCGCGGCGTTGTCGGTCATCACGGTACCCCGATACGAATGGTTCGACCCGGAGCTGCGATCGACGCGCTCTGGGTCAATGCCAGAAAACCCCATATCGCGTTTAACAACCGTTAATTGGTGAACGAAGGAGGCGCGTTGCAATGTCGCGCCCCCTCAATTCGGGTCCATGCGGACGCCGGCTCAGCCTTCGTCGAGGCCTTCATCGCCCTCGTCGGACAGGGCGAACTCGTACCACATGCCGTTCAGCACGCCGAAGGCGACGGCCAGGCCAAGACCTAGGATCCAGGTGAAGTACCACATCGGTTCGTTTCCTTCGGATCAGTAGAGATCGGGGTTGACGGCCAGGGCGGCCGTGGTGCTGCGGCCCCACAGGACCTTGTAGACCCAGGCGGTGTAGGCCAGCACGATCGGCAGGAAGACGATCGTCACCACCAGCATGATGAACAGCGTCAGGTGGCTGGACGAGGCGTTCCACACCGTCAGGCTCGAGCGCGGGTCCACGCTGCTGGGCAGGATGAACGGGAACATCGACAGGCCCACCGTGGCGATGATGCCCACCGCCGAGGCCGAGGAGCCGGTGAAGGCCATCCAGGCGCTCTTGGCGCGCAGCCCCAGCAGGGCCAGGGCGGCGCCGGCGAAGCCCAGCACCGGGGCCAGGATCATCCAGCCGTGGCGGCCATAGTTGTCGAGCCAGGCGCCGGGCTCTCGCACGGCGGCCGCCCCGCGTAGCGGGTTGGAGGGCCCCGCCGCATCGGCCAGACCCTCGATCCGGAAGCCCATGCCCCCGAACGCCACCCAGAAGCCGCCGGCCGCGAACAGCACGATGCTGGCCAGGCCCGCGAGCTCGCCGATCCGGCGGGCGCGTTCGGCCACGGGGCCTTCCTCGCCCTTGACGGTGATCCAGGCCGCGCCGTGCAGCACCAGCATCGACACCGACAAGAGGCCGCACAGCAGGGCGAACGGCGAGAACAGGCCCAGGAACGAGCCGTCATAGAAGGCGCGCAGGTCGCTATCCAGCCGGAAGGGCGCGCCTTGCAGCACATTGCCCAGGGCCACGCCGAAGCACAGCACCGGCACAAAGCCGCCGACGAACAGCGCCCAGTCCCAGAACGCCCGCCAGCGGGGGTCCTGCCGCTTGGAGCGGTACTTGAAGCCCACCGGCCGCAGGATCATCGCGGTCAGCACCACGAACATCGCGAGATAGAAGCCCGAAAAGCTGATGGCGTAGACGAAGGGCCAGGCCGCGAAGATCGCGCCGCCGCCCAGGATGAACCACACTTGGTTGCCTTCCCAGGTGGCGCCGACGGTGTTGATCACCATCCGGCGTTCCTCATCGGTCTTGGCGACGAAGGGCAGCAGGGCGCCGACGCCCATGTCGAAGCCATCGGTCAGGGCGAAGCCGATCAGGAGAATCCCGACCAGGGCCCACCAGATCACGCGCAGCGTGGCGAAATCGACGGGGATTTCCATTGTGAGGCGCTCCTTTAGGCGACGGCGGCTTCGGGTTCGGGCGAACCGTCGGGGGCGGGATCGTGCAGGGCGTACGGGCCGCGCTTGATGGTCTTGAGGATCAGACCGACCTCGACCACGGCCAGCGCGCCGTACAGCAGGGTGAAGACCGCGATGCTGATCAGCAGTTGCGGAACCGTCAGGCTGGACGCGCCCAGGAAGGTGGGCAGAACGCCCTCGACGGCCCAGGGCTGACGACCGACCTCGGCCAGCACCCAGCCCATCTCGGCGGCGATCCAGGGCAGCGGAATGGCCGCCACCGCCAGGACCAGGAACCACTTGGTCTGGTGCTTGCGCAGGGTGACCAGCACGAAGGCCGTGGCGAACAGTAGGATCATCAGGAAGCCGATCCCGGCCATGATACGGAACGCCCAGAACATCACCGGCACCGGCGGCACCACATCCCAGGCGGTCTGCTTGATCAGCTCAGGACTGGCCTGACGCGGATCGGCGATGTGGCGCTTCAAGAGCAGGCCATAACCGAGGTCACGGCGGTGCTGCTCGAAGGTGGCGCGCGCGGCCATGTCGTTGGGATTGACCTTCAGGGCCTCGACCGCGCCATAGGCGATGACGCCCGACTCGATGCGATCCTCAGCCTTGGCGACCAGCTCGAAGATGCCTTCCACCGGCTTGTCGAGGCTGCGCGTGGCGATCAGGCCCAGCACATAGGGGATCTTGACCTCGTAGTGGGTCTTGCGGTCGGCCATGCTGGGGATGCCGAAGGCGGCCAGGCCCGCCGGCGCGGGCTCGGTCTCCCACATGGCCTCCAGGGCGGCCAGCTTCATCTTCTGGTTATCGGTGAGCGCGTAGCCGCTCTCGTCGCCCAGCACCACGACCGACAGCGACGAGGCCAGGCCAAAGGCGGCCGCCACGGTCATCGACCGCTTGGCCACGCCCGGATACTTGCCCTTCAGCAGATAGAAGGCCGAGACCCCCAACACGAAGGCGGCGGCGATCACGTAGCCGGCGCTGACCGTGTGCACGAACTTGGCCTGGGCCACCGGGTTGAACAGCACCTCACGGAAGCTTTCGACCTCCATGCGCATGGTGTCGGTGTTGAACGCCGCCCCGACCGGGTTCTGCATCCAGCCGTTGGCGATCAGGATCCACAGCGCCGACAGGTTGGTGCCCAGAGCGACCATGAAGGTCACGAACAGGTGGCCCACCCGGGACAGCTTGTCCCAACCGAAGAACATCAGGCCCACGAAGGTGGCTTCCAGGAAGAAGGCCATCAGGCCCTCGATCGCCAGCGGCGCCCCGAAGATGTCGCCGACATAGTGCGAGTAGTAAGACCAGTTCATCCCGAACTGGAATTCCATGGTGATCCCGGTCGCCACCCCCAGTACGAAGTTGATGCCGAACAGCGTGCCCCAGAACCGGGTGATGGTTCGCCAGATCGGGCGCTTGGTCATCACATAGATGCTCTCCATGATGACCAGCATGAACGACAGCCCCAGGGTCAGGGGCACGAACAGAAAGTGGTAGAGGGCGGTGAGCGCGAACTGTAGTCGCGACAGGTCTACGACAGCGGGGTCCATGGACAGCTCCGAGGCGAACGGCCGATGATCAGGCCGATCGAGAGGCTTGCTCTAGACCCACCCAACCCTCCGTTCCTTGATCCGGATCAAGGCGAGCGGATATCGCCACCCTACACTCAACTGATGGGCGCCCGCATAGTGCAGTTCGATCGTCGCGATCTCGCCAAGACCTGGCTCAAGCAGTGGGAGCGGACCGTCGCGCCGACGGTCCGCCGCGCGAGCCTGCTGGCCTTGGTGGACGGCCTGGCGGCCATCGCCTTCGCCGCGGGGCTGGCGCTGAGCGTCGATGCGATCGCGCAGGGGCTGGGCGCGGCCTCGCTGGCGATCTGGCTGGCCGTCGCCGCCCTCGCCCTGGCGGTCCGAGGCGTCCTGGCGATGGCGACCGGCGTGCTGGGCGCCCGCGCTGCGGCCAACGCCAAGGCCGCACTGCGCCTGACCCTGTCGCGCGCCGTGTTCGCCGGCCCGCGCCGCCCCGCCGGCGAAGCCGCCACCGCCCTGGTGGAGGGCGTCGAGGCGCTGGACGGCCACGTCGCCCGCTTTCTGCCTACGCGCCTCTCCGCCGGCGTCCTGCCCCTGCTGATGATCGCCGCCGCCGCGGTCGCCAGCCCGATCGCCGCCGTGATCATGCTGGGAACCTTGATCCCGTTCATCCTGGCCATGATCCTGACCGGGAGCGCCGCCGCCAGCGAGGCGCGCGCCCAGTTCCAGGCCCTGGAGCGGCTGTCAGCCCTGTTCCTCGACCGGGTCCGCGCCCTGCCCGTGGTGCTGGCGTTCCAGGCCGAGGGCGCCACGACGACGGCCCTGACCCGCTCGGCGTCCAACCTCGCCGAGCGGACGATCCGGGTGCTGCGCGTGGCCTTCCTGTCCTCGGCGGCCCTGGAGTTCTTCGCCGCCCTGTCGGTGGCCCTGGTGGCGGTCTATTGCGGCTTCAACCTGCTGCGGCTGCTGCCCTTCCCGGTTCCCGAACAGCTGGACCTGGCGCGCGCCTTCTTCGTGCTGGCCCTGGCCCCCGAGGTCTACGCCCCCATGCGCCGTCTGGCCGCCGCCTATCACGACCGCCAGGCCGCCGAAGCCGCCGCCGAAAGCCTCTCGACCTTCGAGGCGCCCGCCCCTCGCCCCGCCCGCGCCCCGCTGACGGCCGCGCCGTCGCTTCGCTTTGACGGTGTCGAGATCCGCTATCCGGACACCGACGCTCCGGCCGTGCGTGACTTCGACCTCGTCGCGCCGGCGGGCTCCATCACGGCCCTGGTCGGGGCCAGCGGCGCGGGCAAGAGCTCGATCCTCAACGCCCTGCTGGGCCTGGCGCCGGTGACCGCCGGTGCGATTTCCGTCAACAATAATCCGCTTACGGATATTTCGAGCGACGCCGCCTGGGCGGGACAGTCGCCGCTGATCCTGCCGGCCTCGATCGCCGACAACATCGCCCTCGCCCGCCGCGACGCCGGCCGGGCCGAAATCGCTGCGGCGGCCGAGCGCGCCGGTCTTGGCCCCGCCCTCGCCGCGCGTCCCGGCGGTCTGGACTTCGTGCTCGACGAGCGCGGCTCGGGCCTGTCCGGCGGCGAGCGTCGCCGGCTGTCCCTGGCCCGCGCCCTGCTCAAGCCCGCTCCGATCCTGCTGCTGGACGAGCCGACCGCCAATCTCGACGCCGAGGCCGAGGCGGCGATGATCGAGGCCATCCGCGAGGCCGCGCGGGGGCGCACGACCCTGATCGCCACCCACTCCGAGGCGGTGGCCGCCCTGGCGGACAAGGTGGTGCGGCTATGACGCGCTCGCCTGTGACCAGCCCGCTCGACGACCTCATCCGCGCCCAGAAGCGCCAGCGCGCCGCCGGCCTGCGCCTGGCCGCCCTCAGCACCGTCACCGTGGGCGCGGCCTCGACCCTGCTGCTGGGCCTGTCGGGCTGGTTCATCGTGGCCAGCGCGGCGGCCGGCGCGGCGGGCCTGGCGGCCGCCCATGCGTTCAACGTGCTCTTGCCCAGCGCGGGCATACGCTTCCTGGCGATCCTGCGAACCGCCGCGCGCTATGGCGAGCGGCTATCGGGACACGCCGCGGCGCTGCGCGCCCTGGCCGCCATCCGACCGGCGGTGTTCGAGAGCCTGGCCGCCGCGCCGCCCACCGAGTCGCTGGCCCTGTCACGCGGCGAGGCCTCGGCGCGGCTCGTCCAGGACGTCGACGCCATCGAGACCCGCTTCGTGCGCCTGTCCGCGCCGTGGAGCGCCGCCGCCGGCCTGGGCGCGGGCGTGGCGCTGGCCCTGCTGGCCGGATGGATCCCGGCCCTCTCGATCCTGACCGCCGCAAGCGCGGCGACGCTGCTGGCCCGCGCGCTGGCCCGGCGCTACTCCGCCCCCGCCCGGGCCGCCATCCAGGCGCGCACCGGCGCCCTCAAGGACTCGGTGGCCGCCCTTGTCTCGGCCTCGGCCGAGCTGCGCGCCTATGGTCTGGCCGACTGGGCGGGCGAGACGCTCAACGCCCGCGCCGCCAGCCTGGAGGACGCCCGACGCGCCGCCGCCCGCGCCCAGGGCCTGATCATCGCCAGCCAGTCGGTGATCGCCGGGCTCGCGGTCGCCGCCGCCGTCGCCAGCGCCGCGCCCGCCGACGCGGCCCTCGCCGCCCTCGCCGGCCTGGCGGCGGTGATGAGCCTCGACGCCCTGACCAGCCTGGCCAGCGCCTTCGACCAGGACGGCGCGGCGCGCGAGGCGCGCGAGCGGCTGAACGCCGTGCTGCGCCATCGCCCAGGGCCGGCCTCGGCCTCCGCGACGCCGCAGTCCCTGACGCTGCTGGGTCAGACGCTGGGCCCCGGCGAGCGGCTGGCGGTGTCGGGACCGTCGGGCTGTGGCAAGACCACCGCCATCGAGGCCCTGCTGGGCCTGCGCGAGGCCGGTTCCGAGACGCCGCGCGGCGCCTTCGCCTGGCTGCCGCAGGACGCGGGTCTTGTGGCCGGCACGGTGCGCGACAATCTGCGCCTCGCCGCGCCCAAGGCCAGCGACGAAGACCTGTGGGCCGCGCTGGACGAGGCCTGCCTCGCCGACCGCGTGCGCGCCGCGCCCGAGGGTCTGTCGGCCTATGTCGGCGATGACGGCGAGCGGCTGTCGGGCGGCGAGCGGCGGCGTCTGGCCCTGGCCCGCGCCTATCTGCGTGATGCGCCCTGGCTGCTGCTGGACGAACCCACCGAGGGCCTGGACCCGGTCACCGAGGCGGCGGTCGTCGCGCGGCTGGATGCGCGCTTGCAGCGCACCGGACAGGGCCTCGTCTTGGTCAGTCACCGCGCCGCACCCCTGGCGATCTGCCCGCGGAGGGTTCAGTTCGGCGCGCAAGAAAAAGGCCCGGCGACCGTGTCGCCTAGCCTCGTTTCCACCCTATGAACTGGCGCTTATTTCAGATTGACCCGGATATGGGTCGTGAACAGCGCGACGGCGAAGGCCGCGAACGCGCCGATCACCAAAGCCAGATAGGCCGTTTGTCCACCCGACATCGACAGTCTCCTTTGCTGGAGACGCCAAGCTGGCCGAAGGTCGAAGCGCCCGCCTTGACCTGGCTCAAACGGGCGCGGCTATAACGGCGTGACATTCAGAAAGCCGCCACCGACGATGAAGCCGACCCGGAGCCTATCCGCCAGCCTGTTCAGCGACCCGCACCCGGCCGCCTATCTCGCCGCGTTTGCGGCGGTGATGGCGACGGCGGTGGCGCGACTCTACCTCCCCGAGGCGTTCACGGCCCCGTCGTCCTTCCTGCTGTTCGTGCCGGCGGTCCTGATCAGCGCGGCGCTGGGCGGCGTGGGTCCTGGCGTGTTCGGCACCACCTTCGCCTGGGCGGCGGTGTGGTGGGTGACGCGCGACATCCCGTTCGACCTGGTCAGCGGCCTGTCGGCGGCGATCTTCCTGTCGGTGGGCTTTGGCATGGCCGTGGGCGGCGGCTGGTTCCACGCCGCGCGGAGACGGGCGGCGGCGGTCAATGACCACCTGCGCTCGATCCTCGACACCGTGCCCGACGCCGTGGTGGTCATTGACCGCGCCGGGATCATGACCTCGTTCAGCCCCGCCGCGCAGCGGATGTTCGGCTGGACCGAGGCCGAAGCGATCGGCAAGAACGTCAGCCTGCTGATGCCCGAGCCCTATCAGTCCGCCCACGACGGCTATTTGGATCGCTATGCGCGCACGGGCGAGAAGCGGATCATCGGCGCGGGCCGGGTCGTCGTCGGCCGTCGCAAGGACGGCTCGACCTTCCCGATGGAGCTGGCGGTCGGCGAGACCCGGGGGCCGACGCCTTCGTTCACCGGCTTCATCCGCGATCTGACCGAGCGCCAGGAGACCGAGACCCGCCTGCAGGAGCTGCAGAACGAGCTGGTCCACGTCTCGCGGCTGACCGCGATGGGCGAGATGGCCTCGACCCTGGCGCACGAGCTGAACCAGCCCCTGTCGGCCATCGCCAACCTGCTGACCGGCTCGCGCCGGCTGATGGATCGCGGCCGCGAAGCCGACCAGGCCAAGGTGCGCGACGCCATCGACCGCGCCGCCGCCCAGGCCCTGCGGGCCGGCGAGGTGATCCACCGCATGCGCGACTTCGCCCGGCGCGGCGCCAGCGAGCGCGAGGCCGAAAGCCTGTCGAAACTGATCGAGGAAGCCTCGGCCCTGGCCCTGATCGGCGAGAAGGAGCGTCAGGTCGACGTGCGCCTGAAGCTTGATCCAAAGGCCGACGACGTGTTCGCCGACCGGGTGCAGATCCAGCAGGTGCTGCTGAACCTGATCCGCAACGGCATCGACGCCATGCAGGCCCAGGAGCCGCGCAAGCGGGCCCTCCTGATCAGCACCGACCTGACCGAGGAAGGCTGGTCCGAGGTCAGCGTCGCCGACACCGGCCCCGGCATCGCGCCCGAGGTGCTGGAGCGCCTGTTCCAGCCGTTCATGACCACCAAGCCGCAGGGCATGGGGGTGGGCCTGTCGATCTCGCGCTCGATCATCGAGGCGCACGGCGGCCGCATCTGGGCCGAGGCGAATCCTGGCGGCGGCGCGCTATTCCGATTTACGCTACCGCCAGCCGAGTCTCTGGCCGGCGAGAAGGAGACCATCGATGACTGACGCCCCCGTGGTCCACGTGGTGGATGACGACGAGAGCGCCCGCGAGTCCTTGGCGTTCCTGCTGGAGTCGGCCGACTTCGAGGTCGTCGCCTATGCCAGCGCGCCCGCATTCCTCGACGCCCTGCCGCAGGCCAGGCCCGGCGTCGTCATCACCGACGTGCGCATGCCCGAGATGAGCGGCCAGGACCTGGTGGCCCGCCTGTCGGCGCTGAAGGTCAAGATGCCGATCGTGATGATCACCGGCCATGGCGACATCCCGATGGCGGTCGAGGCCATGCGCTCGGGCGTGATCGACTTCCTGGAAAAGCCGTTCTCGGAGTCGCGGATGCTGGACGCGCTCAAGCGCGCCTTCGCCACTGTCGAGGCCGCGCCGGTCTCTGACGACCAGCAGGTGATCCTTAAGCGGATCGAGAGCCTGTCCGAACGCGAGCGTCAGGTGCTGGACGGGGTCGTGGCCGGCCACGCCAACAAGGTGATCGCCCGCGACCTGGGCATCAGTCCTCGCACGGTCGAGATCTATCGCGCCAAGCTGATGACCAAGATGCAGGCCGACAACCTGGCGGCCCTGGTGCGCATGACCCTGTCGGTGCGCGGCGGCTGAGCCCCATCGGTCATCTTGGAAGCGCGGGCTGACGACGGACCGTCTTGATCACGGCCTGCGCCACCGCGGCGACCTGTTCGATGAACCAGCTGACCGGGTTCTCGCCCGGTCGTCTCTGGCTGACCCCGAAGGTGGCGATGCAGATCGCCGCGAAGATCGCCGCCGGCAGGGCGATGGCGACCAGGGCGGTGACGCGGGGGGCGGTGGCCTGTCCCAGCACCATCAGGATCTCGAAGGCGAATAACAGCACCCCGCCGGCGGCGACCGCCGCGCCCGAGCCCGCGCGCTTGGCGCTCAGACCAAACGGCACCGCGATCAGCGGTAACAGCGGCAGGATCAGCGCCCGGGCCAGACGCGCGTAGAGCGCCGCGAGCAAGGTCTCACGCGGCAAAGCGGCGGGCTCCAGACCAAAGCCCTGGCGCGCCAGTTCGATCAGCGTCAGTTCACTGACGTCCTCGCCGCGTAGCCGCAGCAGCCCCGCATCGCCGGAGGGCACGTCGAACATCAGGCGCGAGAAATTGACCACATAGCTCTGGGCGCCGGCCACGGTGCTGATCTGACGTCCGTTGGTCAGCTCCAGCGCGATCTGGCTGTCGGCCGGGTTCTTGTGGACCACCGCGGACACGGCGGTGAGGATGTCTTCACGCCCGTTCGGATCGATGCGCCGGATGAAGACCTGCTGCAGATAGCGGCCGCTGGCGTCGGTCCGATCGGCGGTGAGGAAAAAGTCCGAGCCCGCCGACAGCAGCGCCTTGGGCCGCACATCGCCGTTCCAGCCGGCGTTCTCGGCCGCGTGCAGCACCGCGTGATAGGCGTAGCGGCTGTAGGGCTGCACGAACCCGAACAGGATCACACTCAACACCATGAGCAGGACGCCCATCGCCACAAACGGCGCTGTGAAGCGGGTCAGCGACGTGCCGCTCGCCAGGATCGCGTCGATCTCGGAGCTCTTGTTCAAGCCGTTGACGACCACGAACAGGCCGATGAAGAAGCCGCCGGGCAAGGTCAGGCCCACATAGTGCGGCGTCAGGTTGACCAGCAGTTCGGCGAGATACCGCAAGCCCTCCGTCGTCTGCGACAGCAGATCGAACGACCGCATCAGGCGCTCCATCAGGAACGCCACCATCGTACTGATCAGCACCGCCGACATCGGCGCCAGGGTCCGCCGCAGCAGGTAGCGATCGAGCGTGTTCGGAAAGATCAAGGCGGAACTCGTCGTACCGAGCGCCCTTTGCCGATCCGATCTGACCCGTCAGCTCGGCGAAAAGACGCTATTGCAAAGGTTTAGAGCGCGGCGATCCGACCACCACACTCTAGGGCGTCGACAGCGCGGCGGCCTGGGCGTCGATGAGGCTGGCGCGCCGTCCGGTCCGGGCGCGCAGTTCGTGCGGGCTGACCTCGGCGCGGCTCGGCGCCAAGGCGCGCGCGTCCAGGGCCTCGGCATAGATGTCCACCACCTCGTCGAGAATTTCGGTCCACCGATAGGCCGCGCTGCGGTCCAGGGCCTTGGCGCCCATCCGGCGCAGACGATTCTGGTCCTGACAAAGGCTCAGGAGCGCCTGGGCGTAGCTGGCCGGATCGCTCGGCGCGCAGAGGATCGCGTCGCGACCATCGCGCAGCAGCGCGCGGGTGTTGGGCGCGTCGGCGCAGACAATGGCCAAGCCCGACGCCATGGCCTCCAGATTGACGTTGCCGAAGGTCTCGGTGGTGCTGGGGTTGAGGAATATATCCGCGCTCGCCAGGGCCGTGGCCAGGGCCTCGCCGGTCAGAAAGCCCGCGAAGGTCGCCATCGGAAGCCGTTCCTGGAACCAGGCGCGCGCCGGGCCGTCGCCGATGATCAGCACCTGCGGCGACGGGCCCGAGGCCGCCAGGCGATCGATCGTATCGGCGAACGCCGCGAGCCCCTTCTCCATCACCAGACGTCCGAGGAACACGATGACCGGGCGATCCGGATCAAAGCCCTGCGCCGCCCGCCAGGCCGCGCTGCGTCGCGCCGGATTGAACAGGTCGGCGTCCACGCCGCGCGCCCAGGTCCGGACCTGAACACCCAGGTTCTGCGCGCGCAGTTCCTCGCCGATCGCCGGGGTCGGCGTCATGACAAAATCGCACGCGCCATAGAACTGCCAGAGCCGCCGCCGCGCGAGCGCGCGCAAGCCGCCCAGCCCGTAGTAGTCCAGATACGAATCGAACAGCGTGTGCAGGCTGGCGACGACCGGCGTCTTGAGGCGCCGGCCCAGCTTCAGCGCGGCCGCTCCCAGCAGGTCCGGCGCCGACAGATGGATCAGGTCCGGCGCGAACGCCTCGACATCGCGCCGCACCGCCGCCGGAAGACCCAGCGCCAGACGGTAGTCCCTGCGAAACGGGATGGTGACCGAGGGCACCGACACCAGCTCGCCGACGGGCGCAAAGGCCGGCGTGGGCGAGGTCGGCGAATAGATTCGCACCTGCGCGCCGGTCGTGCGCTGCACGTGGTCCACCAGCCTGTTCAGCGACTTGTTGGCCCCGTCGAGCGTGTAATTGTAGTTCCCCGAGAACAGGGCGATCCGCGCCGGACGCGCGCCATGGGTGAACATCGAGGCCTTAGAATCCATCGCCATGCTTTCCCGTGAGCGCCTCGGGCTTGGCCCGGGCGGCTTCGCTTCCCCCCGGAAGCGGCTCAGCCCATGACTTAGAGCAGGCAACGCCGTCGTTTTTGTGAAGGTCCTCTACGCACGACCGTCATGGTACTGATTTACCGGTGGCGGACGTGTTCTTTTGGGGGGCCGCCGGATGCGGATCGTGGACGTCGCCGAGTTCTATTCACCCACCGGCGGGGGCGTTCGGACCTATATCGACCGCAAGCTCGAGGTGGCCGAGCAGCTGGGCCACGAGCTGTTCGTCATCGCCCCGGGACCGGAAGACCGATTCGAATCACGCCGATCGGGCGGCGTCATCTGGGTGCGGGCGCCGCGCCTGCCGTTTGACGCCAACTACTACATGTTCTGGGACGCCGCGCCCGTGCACAAGCATCTGGACGCCCTGGCGCCCGATCTGGTGGAAGCCTCGTCGCCCTGGCGCGGCGCGTGGGTCGTCGCCGGATGGCGGGGCCGAGCCGCCCGCGCCATGTTCATGCACGCCGACCCCGTGGCGATCTATCCGCAGCGCTGGTTCGGCGGGGTGGCCAGCCCCGAGCGCGTCGACCGGTGGTTCGAATGGTTCTGGCGCTATCTCCGCTCACTGCGTCGCCATTTCGACACCACCGTCGCCGGCGGACACTGGCTGGCCAAACGCTTCGAGCAGCATGGCCTGGGCCCTGTGGCGGGCATCCCCTTGGGCATTGATCGCGCCGCCTTCTCGCCCGATTTCCGGGATCCGGCGTTGCGCGCGCGGCTGCTGGAGGCCTGCGCCATGCCCCAGGACGCCAAGCTGGCTCTGGCGGTGGGCCGGTTCCATCCCGAGAAGCGCTGGCCGATGGTGATCGAGGCGACGGTGAAGGCGTCCAAAGCCACGCCGATCGGCCTGGTGGTGGTGGGCGATGGCATCGACCGCGCCCGCGTGCGGCGCGCCGCCGCCGGTCAGCCGAACGTGCACCTGATCCCGCCGATCCGCGATCGTCCCCTTCTGGCGGCCCATCTGGCCAGCGCGGACGTGCTGGTGCACGGCTGCGACTCCGAGACCTTCGGCCTGCTGCCCGCCGAGGCCATGGCCAGTGGCCTGCCCCTGGTCGGCCCTGATCGCGGCGGCTTCGCCGATCTGGCCCAACCCGAGAGCGCCGAGATCTATCGCTCCGGCGATACGAGCGCCGCCGCCGCCGCCCTCCTGCGGCTGCTGGCGCGCGATCCCGCGCAGCTCCGGGCCGCAGCGCTGCAGGCGGCGGCGAGTGTCCGGCCCGACGTCGACCATTTCGCCGAACTCTTTGATCACTATCGGACGGTCGCGGACCGCGCCTTGGCCGGCGGAGAGGCGAGGCCATGACCGCATCGCCGCCCCTTGAGACCGCTTCGCCCCCGCAAGAGGCCTGGGGCCCCATGGCGCCTTCGCTCTGGTGGAATGTCCTGGGCGTGGCCGTCTCGGTGGGACTGGTGGCGGCGATCCTGTTCCAACTGGACAGCGCGGCCGCCGACGGGATGAAGATGATCGTCCAGCTGCCGATCGCGGTCTGGCCGGCGATGGTCCTGCTGTATCTGACCCAGCCGATCTGCGACTTCGCCGTCTATCGGCGGACCTGGAACCTGCCCCTGTCGGGCTTTGGGGTGCTGCTGCGCAAGAACGTGATCAACGAGATCGTGCTGGGCTACAGCGGCCAGGCCTATCTCTATGTGTGGGCCCGGCGCGCCAGCGGCGCGGATGTCGCCCCGTTTGCGGCGATCAAGGACGCCAGCATCATATCGGCGCTGCTGGGCAACCTGCTGACCCTGGTCCTGACGGCGATCAGCGTCACACAGCTCACCGAACTGGGCCTGGTCAAGCAGCTGGGCCCGGCGCTGTGGTCCGGCCTGATCCCCATCGCCATCTCGATCGGACTGGTGGCTTTCGGACGCTGGGTGTTCTCGCTGTCGCCCCGTCTTCTCCTGTTCGTCACCAGCGCCCATACGCTGCGCATCATCGTCTCCACCGCCCTCACCGTGATGATCTGGCGCATGGCCCTGCCCGAGGTCGAGGCCCAGCTTTGGCTGGTGCTGATGGCCGTTCGTTATCTGGTGTCGCGCATTCCGCTGCTGGCCAACAAGGACCTGGTGTTCGGCAATCTGATGGTCTTCCTGCTGGGTCCGCAGGCCCCGGTGGCGGTGCTGCTTGCGGCGCTGGCCCTGGCGACCCTGCTGATGCACCTGGGCGTCATCGTCATCCTGGGCGCCGTGGCGCTGGCGCGGCATCTGGCCAAGCGGATTACGCGCAGCGCCCCGTCAGCCGGTATCCCTTAGGTTTAGAGGCCCGGCGCCGCGCGAGCCAGGAGGGCCGACAGCTCGCGACCCAGCTTGTCGTCCAGCAGCGGCTTTTCCACCAGGGTGACCCCGGTCACCCCCCGCCGCGTCAGGCGCTGGGCGTCGCCGGTCAGGACGATGGTCGGCCGCCCGGCGGTGGGGGGCGGTACGGAGGCGTCGCCGTCATCGATGACCACGCACGCCGCCGCCCCACAGTCGGAACACGCCAGACAGCCGTCCGTGTCGGCGGGCGCGCGCACCGCATAACCGTCGGTCTCCAACGAGAAGCGCAACGCGTCGCGCAGGGCCTCGTCCTCCACCAAGAGGAGGATCATGGGACGGTCGGTTTCGCCGTCCGACAGGTCGGGCCGGTCGCACATGCGTCGCAAGCCGCCACAAGGGCAGGCCGCGCGCCTTGATCGGCGTCAAAATCGCCGCCATCAGCATCGCCGCCTAAGGGACTCCCCTTAGCGGACCGCTCCTTAGGCGCATGCCCCGAATTTCGAACCCGTTTGAGATGGCGCAAAAAACCCACAACAAATGAGGGGGTTTCCCATGCTGTCTCCGATCCGCGCCAAGACGTTCGAAAACGACTACTCGCTCGACGCCGTCCTGCCCGCCCCGGGAGCCTGCGCCCGCTTCCACCGCGACGAAGAGATCTTCGGCGAGGGCGAGGCCGCCGACTATGTCTATCAAGTGATCTCGGGCGCGGTGCGCACCTATCGGATCCTGCGCGATGGCCGCCGCCAGATCGACGAGTTCCATTTCGCCGGCGACTATTTCGGCCTGGAGATGACCGAAACCCACCGGATCAACGCCGAGGCCATGTCGGACGCCACCGTGCGGATGATCCGCCGCGGCGCGCTCAGCGACCTGGCCGCCCAGCGCGGCGATGCGGCCCGGGCGCTCTTCCGCCTGACCGCCGAGGGCCTGCAGCGCTGCCAGGACCACGTGCTGATGCTGGGCCGCCGCTCGGCCCAGGAACGGGTCGTGGGTCTGCTGCTCGACATCGCCACCCGCACCCGCGCCGACGCCGAGCTGGACGTGCCGATGAGCCGCCAGGACATGGCCGACTATCTGGGCCTGACGATCGAGACCGTGTCGCGCACCCTCACCAGCCTGCAGGACGAGGGCCTGATCGCCCTGCCGACCGTCCGCCACATGGTGCTGAAGGACCGCCGCGCGCTGGAGCGTCTGGTGGCTTAAAGCTAGACGCCGCCCTCGTCGGACCGCTCCAGGCCCGCGATCGTCGCTTCCTTGTCCGCGTCGCCCTGGTTGACCGAGCGCAGCATCACCTGCCGCATCGCATAGACGAGCATGGCGAGCAGGATCACCGTGTTGAGCACGAACGGCGCCCAGCCGATCTGCTCGTAAAGCAGCACGAACAGCGGGGCGACCACGACGTTCAGACCGTTGATGGCGGCGATCGCCCCGGCGGCGCCGGCCTGGTCCTTGGCCTCCACCGACAGCGACGCCCCCGCCGTGAAGCCGGGACGGGCGAAGCCATAGCCCAGGCTGGCGATCGCATAGCCGATGGCGACGGCCGCATAGTCGGGTGCGAAAGCCACGACGATGTTACCCAGGGCGGCGGCGGCCACGCCCCAGCGCATCAGCTCGCGCGGCCCCATGCGGAACATGCGGATCAGGCCCCATTGGGCCAGAAGCCCCGCCACCGCGCCCGCCGCCATGGCCAGGGTGATGAAGCCCTGGGCCTTGATCGGCGACAGGCCCAGCTTGTCGATGATCAGAAAGCCCAGGGTCTGGGTCTGGGCCGTCTGGCAGGTGGCGACCAGAAACCCGTAGATCAGAAAGGGCTTGAGGCGCGGGTCCTTCCACAGGGCCGCCCCCTCGCCGCGCCAGGGAAGACCCATGCCGCGCCGGCGCGGCGGCGTGTCGCCCCGACCGGGCGTGAAGTTTTCAGGCAGACCGCGATGCACCACCACCAGCATCCCCGCCGCCAGGGCCGCGAAGGCCACCATCGGTCCGGCCAGTCCGACGCCGGGCAGAACGAACAGCGGGGCCAGCAGCGGCCCGACCACCGTGCCCAGGCCAAAGGCGCCGGCCAGGCTGGCCATGGTCTGGGTGCGCTCCTCGCGGCTGGTCCGTTCGGCCAGATAGGCCTGGGTCGCCGGATTGGCCGCTGAGCCGAAACCACCGAACAGCGCCCGCGCCAGCAGGAACAGCACAAAGATCACCATCGGCGGCGCCAGATGGTGCAGACCCGCCGAGACCACGATCGCGCACAGGGTCATCGACACCGCAAAGCCCGCCAGACCCAGCATGATCAGCGGCTTGCGCCCGCGCAGGTCCGACTGCCGGGCCCAGAACGGCGAGGTCACCGCCCACAGCACCGCCGACAGCGAGAAGATCCCCGCGACCAGGGCGTCAGGAATGCCGATCTCGCGGCCGATCGCCGGAAGGACCGACAACATGCCGGTGTTCCCCAGGGCGGTCGCCACCGACACGCCGAAGAGAATGGCGAACGCCCGCCGGTTGGTCCGGCCGTCTTGAGTGTCCCCAGTCATCAAACAACCGTTAGACCCGCGTTCCCGCCCGCGCAATGTGTCGCGGGCTCGCCCGCGAAGTCTCGACAGGCGAGAACCTTGGATTAATCATTAATCGGCATGATGCGCCGATAAATTCGGGGCGCGCCACACTATGTTCCAGATCATCGGCATCGTTCTGCTCTTCGCCATGGTGTTCGGCAGCTACATCATGGCTGGCGGCAAGATGGACGTGATCATCCACGCCGCGCCGCACGAACTGATGGCCATCGGCGGCGCCGGCGTGGCGGCCTTCCTGATCGGCAACTCGGTGACCGTGATCAAGGCCACCCTGGGCGGCTTCGGCACCATCTTCAAGGGCCCCAAGTGGAAGGCGCAGGACTATCGCGACCTGCTCAGCCTGCTGTTCCTGCTGACCAAGACGATGAAGTCCAAGGGCGTCATCGCCCTGGAAGCCCACATCGAAAAGCCGCACGAAAGCACGATCTTCTCGCGCTACCCCAAGATCGCCCACGACCACTTCGCCGTCGATTTCATCTGCGACACCCTGCGGATGATGACCATGAACCTGGAAGATCCCCACCAGGTCGAAGACGCGATGGAAAAGCAGCTCGAAAAGCACCATCATGAGGCGCACGGCGCCGCCCACGCCCTGACGCAGCTGTCGGACGGTCTCCCGGCTCTGGGCATCGTGGCCGCCGTGCTGGGCGTCATCAAGACCATGGGCTCGATCACTGAGCCGCCGGCGGTGCTGGGCACCATGATCGGCGGCGCTCTGGTCGGTACGTTCATGGGCGTGTTCATGGCCTATGGCCTGGTCGGCCCGATGGCCACGCGCCTGGGTGGGGTGCTGGACGAGGACCATAACTTCTACAAGATCATCCAAGCGGTTCTGGTCGCCCACCTGCACGGCAACGCCGCCCAGATCTCGGTCGAGATCGGTCGCGGCAACGTGCCCAGCGCCTATCAGCCCAGCTTCGCCGAGCTGGAAGAAGCCCTGTCGCAAATGCCCAACGAATAGGTCGGGGACACCCTACCGACTCGTAACTTGCGCGGCCTCTCGAACCGGTATTCCTTTCCGAGCCGAAGACGTCGCCGCCAAGGCGACGCGGCCAATCGAAGGGGAAACCTCATGACCTCCACCCTGATCCGCAAGCTGCTGATCGCCGGCGTCGCCGTCTCGGCCCTGTCGCTGGCCGCCTGCGGCAAGAAGGAAGAAGCCGGCGCCGACGACGCCGCCGCCAAGGCCGCGGCCGCTGACGCCTCGACCGTGACCGACGCCGCCTCGGCCAAGGACCAGGCCGCCGCCGACGCCAACAAGGCCGCCGCCGACGCCGCCGCCGCGCCGGTCGATCCGGCCGACGCCGCCGCCGCCGGCGCCACCTCGACGACCGCCCCCGCCGAAGCGGCCGCGCCGGCCGAGGCCGCCAAGCCGGAAGAGAAGAAGGCCGCGCACTAGGTTCGAGAAACCTCGCCCTTCGACAAGCTCAGGGTGAGGTTTTCGACGGCGAGCGCACAATAGTCCTCACCCTGAGCCTGTCGAAGGGCGAGGACGGGCTCACCAGCCTCTCTCAAAGGGCCGTTCCCTGGAACGGTCCTTTTTCGTTGACCAGAGCCCCTCCAAGGCGCTGTACGAGCCCCATGACCCCCACCGCCCCTTCCCCGCTGGTCTGGCGCGACGATGGCCTGCCGCGGTCCAGTCTGTACGGCGACGTCTACTTCTCCAGCGTCGATGGGCTGGCTGAGACGCGGGCGGTGTTCCTGGCCGGCTGCGGCCTGCCCGAGCGCTTCGCCGAGCGGCGCGACTTCGTGGTGGGCGAGCTGGGCTTCGGCTCGGGGCTGAACATCGCCGCCCTGCTCGATCTGTGGCGACGCGAAAAGCCGCCCGGCGGCCGACTGCACATCTTCTCGATCGAGGCCCACCCGCTGTCGCGCGACGAGGCGGCGCGGATCCTGGCCCACTGGCCTGAACTTGGCGAGGCGGCGCAGGTGCTGCTGGACCACTGGCCCGGCCGCGCGCGAGGCTTTCATCGGGTGGACCTGCCGGGGTTCGACGCCGTGCTGGACCTGGCGGTGATGGATGTGGTCGAGGCGCTGGAGGCCTGGGACGGCCTGGCCGACGCCTGGTTCCTGGACGGCTTTTCTCCCGCTCTGAACCCCGCGATGTGGCGCGACGAGGTGCTGGCGGCGGTCGGCGCGCGCTCGGCGCCCGGCGCGCGGGCGGCGACCTTCACGGTGGCCGGCGCGGTGCGTCGGGGCCTCTCGGCGGCGGGCTTCGAGATCGCCAAGCGCCCCGGCTTTGGCCGCAAGCGCGAACGTCTTGAGGCCTGGCGACCGGGTGCGCGGCCGGTGGCGCAGCGGCCCGAGACCCTGGCGATCATCGGCGGCGGGATCGCCGGCGCCGCGCTGGCGCGCGCGGCCCGCGCGGCGAGTGTCGAGGTCACGGTCATCGACGATCCGGACGCGGTGGCCGCCTCAGGCAATCCCGCCGCCCTGGTCACCCCGGCGCTGGATGCGGGCGGCGGTCCGCGCGCGGCGCTTTACGCCCAGGCCCTGTCTCGCGCCGTGACGCTGTACGAGGCGCAGCCCGACGCCGTGCTCGCCCGCGAGGTGCTGCAGCTGGCCGCCGGCGAGCGCGACCCCGCCCGCTTCGCCACGGTCGCGGACCAGGACCTGTTCGAGCCCGGAGACATGCGGACGCTGAACGCCGACGACACCCGCGCTCGCCTGGAGACGCCCACGCCTGCGCTGGCCATGGCGGGCGCGCGGGTGATCGCGCCGGCCGAGGTGACGGCCGCCTGGACGGGCCCCGTCGTGCGTCGTCGGGTGGCGAAGGCCGAACGCGACGGCGAGGGCTGGCGACTGCTCGACGCGGCGGGTGAGATCATCGTGCGCGCCGACCGGCTGGCCCTGGCCGGCGGCGCGGCGGGGGCGGATCTGCTGGCCGAGGCTCCCCTGCGCCCGGTCCGGGGACAGGCCAGTTGGACGCGCGGTCATGGCGCCCCGGCGACGGCCTTTGGCGGCTACGCCATCCCGACCCGCGAGGGCCTGCTGTTCGGCGCCACGCATGACCGCGACGACACTCAGACCGACGTGCGCCCCGAAGACCACGCGCGAAACCTCGCGACGCTGGCCAAGGGCCTGCCGGCGCTGGCCGCACGCCTGGCGGGCTCGACCTTCGAGGGACGCGCGGCCATCCGCGCCACCACGCCCGACCGGCTGCCGTTGGCCGATCTTCGAGAAGACGGCGTCATCGTTCTGACCGGCCTGGGTTCGCGCGGCTTTTGCCTGGCGCCGCTGTTGGCCGAGCATCTGGTCGCCCGCCTGCTGGACGTCCCCTCGCCGCTGCCGCGCCAATTGTCGCACCTGCTCAAACTGACGCGTTTCGACTCGCCTGTGACGCGTAGCCGCGTATAGTCGAACGCGGTTATCGGAGCTTCTCCGGCGACGGCGAAACGCTCTGAGCCCCACGAGAACACATCTGGCCGGCGCCCCCTTAAAAGCCGGCCACGTGACGGCGGACCGCCGCCCTCTTGGCCCGCCGGATCAGACGCTCCCGACGCCCCATCGGGAGCGTCTTTTCGTTGGGCGCTCGGCTCTGAGATCACCCACCCAGAAAAAAGGGGCCGGCCTCGCGGCCAGCCCCCAATTCCAGCGATCAAGGCTTCCTTATTGGAAGTTGATCGAGACCGACGAACGACGGTTCAGCGGTTCCTTGACGCCATCGCCCGTCTCGACCGCCGGGGCCTTTTCGCCCTTCCAGTCGACCGCCACGGTGGCGGCGTTCAGGCCCATCCCGACCAGACCGTCGGCCACGGCCCGCCCACGGCGTTCCGAGAGCTTGCGGTTATAGGCGTCCGAGCCCGAGGTGTCGGTGTGGCCGGTGACCACGACGCGGGTCGCGTTACCGCCCTTGGCGTAGTCGGCGGCCTGCTGGACCACGGCCTGGGCTTCCGGCGTCAGCACATACTGATCGAACGGGAAGTAGACCACGAACTCGCGCGCCTCATAGGCCGGAGCGGTCGGCGGCGGCGGCGGCGGGGGAGCCGGCTCGGGCGGAGGCGGCGGCGGCGGCGGAGGCGGGGGCGGAGGCGGCGGAGGCGGCGGG
>NZ_PJRR01000007.1 GCF_002858865.1 Caulobacter vibrioides
GCCGGAGCCGGCGCGGCCTCGGCGGGCGCGGCGGCGGCCGGCGCGGGCGCGGCCTCTTGGGCGAAAGCGGTCGCCCCCAGCGGAGCCCCCGCGATGGTCGCGGCGAGCATAAGCCCCGCCAGCGGTTTGAAGGTGAGTTTCATCGTCGGTATCCCCTTTTCCCGATGCGTTACAGAGCGGCCGAGCCGGTTTCGCCGGTGCGGATGCGGACGGCTTCTTCGACATTGAGGACGAAGACCTTGCCGTCGCCGATCTTGCCGGTGGCGGCCGCGCCCTTGATGGCTTCGACGGCCTTGGCGGCCGAGGCGTCGTCGACAACGGCCTCCAGCTTCACCTTCGGCACGAAATTCACCTGGTACTCGGCGCCCCGGTAAATCTCGGTCTGGCCCTTCTGGCGGCCGTAGCCCTTCACTTCAGACACCGTCAGGCCTTCAACGCCGGCCGCGACGAGCGCTTCGCGCACCTCGTCCAGCTTGAAGGGTTTGACGACCGCTATGATCAGTTTCATCCGCCTTACTCCGGCCCGCCGAGACGCGGGCTTGATTTGCTTGATTGTTCGAGAGCGATGTCGCCCCCGTTTTGTGATCACCGCCGACGCCGCCCTTACGCGCTGCATCGTTTCCCCGGCGCGATCACGCTATCGGCGACGGTTCCATGACGGGGCGCGCCAGCAAGGTTTTGGAAACGAAATGGGCGAGGCGCCCAAAAGCTGAGCGACGATGATCGCGACTGCATCAGATTTCAGCGTTTTCGATCGACGGGGTTTGGCGAGTGTCGGGTTCGCGCCTTGGCCCAGGGGGCGGAGAACCGCCAACCGGGGCGAGCGCGATCCCGATCCATGCGCCCTGCAGGCTCGCCGCCGCCGAGCGCTGGCGAACACACCGCGCCCCGCGCCAAATAAGGCCTTTTCCGGCAAGGACATCGCTTGAAGCCCCGGACGGCGAGCCCTATGGTCCGCCGACTTTTTCTAGGCCTGCTTCGATCGATGTCGCGCGAAAAACCCAAGTCCTTCCAAAGCCTGATCCTGACGCTCCATGACTATTGGAGCCGGCAGGGCTGCGTCATCCTGCAGCCGCACGACGTGGAAGTGGGGGCGGGGACCCTGCACCCGGCCACGGTGCTGCGCGCTCTTGGCCCCAAGGTCTGGAACGCGGCCTATGTGCAGCCCTCGCGCCGTCCGGGCGATGGCCGCTATGGCGAGAACCCCAACCGCCTGCAGCACTACTATCAGTATCAGGTGATCCTGAAGCCGAACCCCGAGAACATGCAGGACCTGTATCTGGGTTCGCTGGAAGCGATCGGCCTGGACCTGCGCACCCACGACATCCGCTTCGTCGAGGACGACTGGGAGAACCCCACCGTCGGCGCCTGGGGTCTGGGCTGGGAAGTCTGGTGCGACGGCATGGAGGTGTCGCAGTACACCTACTTCCAGCAGGTCGGCGGCCTGGACGTGAACCCGGTGGCGGGCGAGCTGACCTATGGCCTGGAGCGCCTGGCCATGTACGTGTTCGGCGTCGACAACGTCTATGACCTGCCGTTCAACGACCCGGACTCGCCCCTGGGCGCGACGACCTATGGCGACGTGTTCCTCGAGAACGAGCGCCAGCAGTCGGAAGCCAACTTCCACGGCTTCGACGTGGCCGTGCTTAAGCAGCAGTTCGAGCAGATGGAAGAGCAGGTGCCGCTGATGCTGGCGCGCTCATACCAGGACAAGGCCCTGGTGCTGCCCGCCTACGACATGGTCCTCAAGGCCAGCCACCTTTTCAACCTGATGAACGCCCGCGGCGCGATCGCCGTCGCCGAGCGCGCCAGCTACATCGGCCGCATCCGCGACCTTTGTAAGATGTGCGCCAGCGCCTGGGTCGAGCAGCAGGAAGCCGCGTAAGTTAAGATGCCCCAACTTCTCCTCGAACTGTTCTCGGAAGAGATCCCCGCCCGCATGCAGGCCCAGGCCGCCAAGGACCTGGAGCGCATGGCGCGCGAGCACCTGGCCGCCGCCGGCTTCCTGCCCGAGGCCTTGAAGACCTTCGCCGGCCCGCGTCGCCTGACCCTGGTGGCCGAAGGCCTGCCGCTGGCCCAGGCCGACCGCAAGGAAGAGCTCAAAGGGCCCCGCGTCGGCGCCCCGCCGCAGGCCATGGAAGGCTTCCTGCGCAAGGCGGGCCTGACGCAAGACCAGCTGGTCGAGCGCGACGGCGTCTATATGGCCTTCATCGAAAAGAAGGGCCGCCCGACCGCCGAGATCATCGCCGAGATGGTCGAGGCCATCGTGCGCGGCTTCCCCTGGCCCAAGTCGATGATCTGGGGCACCAAGAAGCTGCGCTGGGTGCGGCCGCTCAAGCGCATCCTGTGCGTGCTGGACCGTGAGGTCGTGCCGTTCGCGATCGAGGGTATCGAAAGCGGTGACATCACCGAAGGCCACCGCTTCATGGGCGAGGCCAAGCCGTTCGTGGCCAAGGACTTCGACGAGTATGTCGCGGGCCTGGAAAAGCACTTCGTCGTGCTCGACGTCGAGGAGCGCAAGCAGCGCATCCTCGAGGGCTGCAAGACCCTGTGCTTTGCGCGTCACCTGGAACTGGTCGAAGACCAGGGCCTGCTCGACGAAGTCGCCGGCCTGGCCGAATGGCCGACCCCGGTGCTGGGCGACATGGACCCGGTGTTCCTCAGCCTGCCGCCCGAGGTGATCCGCACCTCGATGCGCACGCACCAGAAGTACTTCGCCGTCCGCAAGGCCGGCGAAGAGGGCCTGGCCCCGCACTTCATCACCATCGCCAACATCCAGGCGGCCGACGGCGGCGCGGTGATCGCGGCCGGCAACGCCAAGGTCTTGTCCTCGCGCCTCTCCGACGCCCGCTTCTTCTGGGACGAGGACGTCAAGGTCGGCTTCGAGCCGTGGCTCAAGAAGCTGGACGGCGTGACCTTCCACGCCAAGCTGGGGACGATGGCCCAGCGCGTCGAGCGCATCGTCGCCCTGGCCGGCGAGATCGCGCCGCTGGTCGGCGCGGATGTCGAGAAGACCAAGGAAGCTGCACGGCTTGCGAAGGCGGATCTGGCCTCGCAGATGGTCGGTGAGTTCCCCGAACTGCAGGGGATCATGGGTGGCTACTACGCCCGCACCTTCGGCCTGGACGGCGAGATCGCAGACGCCGTGCGCGACCACTACAAGCCGCAAGGCCCCTCGGACGCCGTGCCGACCGCGCCGGTGAGCGTGGCGGTGGCGTTGGCGGACAAGCTGGATACGCTGGTCGGCTTCTTCGCGATCGACGAGAAGCCGACGGGCTCCAAGGACCCCTATGCGCTGCGTCGCGCGGCGCTGGGGGTTATCCGGATTATCCTGGAGAACGGCCTGCGCGTGTCGCTCAATCAGTCCCTTACGCCGGCATTTAAGCGTGCGTCTGAAGCTGAGGCCGAACATCGCCCCTTCAGCCTTGATGAGCGAGAAGAGCCCAGTGCTTCGTCCGTGGTTGGTGGCGTCATCGCCTTCTTCGCCGATCGCCTGAAGGTCACGCTCCGCGATCAAGGCAAGCGACACGACCTCGTCGACGCCGTGTTCGCCTTGGGCGATGACGATCTGGCGCGCATCGTCGCGCGGGTCGAGGCCCTGGACGGCTTCCTGAAGACCGACGACGGCAAGACCCTGATGGCCGGCTACAAGCGCGCCTCCAACATCCTCAAGGCCGAGGAGAAGAAGGGCGCCCTGCCGACCGGCGCGCCCGCCGAACCGGCCGCCGACAGCGCCGCCGAGGTGGGCCTCTACAACGCCCTGCGTCTGCTGGACAAACCACTGAAGGACGCTCTGGCCAAGGAAGACTTCACCGGCGCCATGACCCAGTTGGCCGAACTGCGCGGCCCGGTCGACGCCTATCTCGACGGCGTCTTCGTCAACGAGCCTGAACACCGCGAAAACCGCCTGCGCACGCTGGCGGCGGTGCGGGATGCGATGGGCCAGGTGGCGGACTTTGGGCTGATTGGGGGGTAGGGAAAACCTCCCCCCATACAAAACCCGTCATCCCGCGCTTGATGCGCGGGACCCATGGTTCAGCTTCCGCGTGAGAGCGTAAGTGTTCCTCGCACCTGCGGCGGACAAATGGGTCCCGCGCATAAAGCGCGGGATGACGGGGAGATCGGATGTGTTGACCCCTAAGCCCGCACCGCCGCCGCGTTGAACTCCGCCATCCAGTCGGCGACCAGCGGACGGTCGTCCTGGTCCCACGGGTGGAAGCCCGGGCGGTACCAAGCGAAATAGGTCTTCCAGCCGCGGCGGAAGATGCCCGGATCGCCCCAGACAAAGCGCTTCACCGCCTTCAGCGCCGCCTTGGGCGTATAGCCGTCGGCCTCCAGCAGGCGGGCGGCGTAGCGGCTGATGTTGCGGGTGAACATGATGGTGACCAGCACCATCGCCCGGCAGCGGATCATGTAGCGCTTGAACGGCGACCAGTCCTTGGTGACCTCCAGGAAGACGTCATAGGCCACGGCCTTGTGCTCGGTCTCCTCGACCGCGTGCCAGCGCCACAGCTTTTCGATCTCGGGGTCGGTAGTGTCGAACAGGTTGCGGTGACGGGCGTGCATCTCGGCCATCATGGCCGTGAAGTGCTCCAGCGCGATGGTCGAGATCAGCATGGCCATCGGCCCGCGCTCGCGGGCCATCTTCACGCGGCCGCGAATGGTCTCCTCGATCTCGGCGACCGGATAGCGCTCGCGGTCGATCAGGCTGTTGAGGTGATGGTGCTCGCGCGAGTGGATCGCTTCCTGGGCGATGAAGCCCTTGGCGTCTTCGAGCAGCTTGCCCGACAGGCGGTCGCGATAGGCCTTCACCGCGTCCATGAACATCCGCTCGCCGTCGGGGAAGGTCAGCGACAGGGCGTTGAACACCGCGGTGCCGACCGGGTCGCCGCCCAGCCAGTGACCCTTCTGGGCCGAGGTCAGGTCGAAGCGGATGTCGCGCGGGGCGACGGAAAGGTCGTCAGGCGTGTGCTTGGCTTGGGTCGCAGCGGTCATGGGCGTTGTATCCTTGGCCGAGTTGGGGCTTGGTCAGCCCCTGTTGCTCCTGAGATTTGGTTGTACTGACAAAAATGTCAATAGAGGTCTCGCCTATCCGCGCCCCGCGCGTGCGTCGCTCGCCTGAGGCCGCGCGCGAGAACATCCTGGCGGCCGCCGAGGCGATCCTGGTCGAGCAGGGGCCCCAGGCCCTGAAGCTGGCCGACGTGGCCAAGGCCGCCGGCGTGGTCCACGCCAATGTCATCCACCATTTCGGCTCGATCGCCGGCGTCGAGGCGGCGCTGATGGAGCGGATGATCCGTCAGCTGGCCGACAAGGTGATCGCCGTCATCCAGAAGGAGGGCTCGTATATCGGCATGGGCGCTCAGGCCCTGTTCGACGCCTTCGAGGCCAAGGGCGCGGCGCGCCTAGCCGCCTGGCTGGAGATGACCGGCGAGGGCAAGCGAATGACCCTGGTGCGCGATGTCGTCGACGAGATCATCGACACCCGCGTGGCCCGCGAGGCCGTGCCCAATCGCGACGCGGTCGTCGATTTCATCCTGCTGAACATCATCCTGGCCGTCGGTGTGGGGCTGTTCGGCCCGACCTTGAGCGAACTTCTGGGTCGCCCTTCGGGCCGGGCGCGCGAGCTGGCTCAGGCGCTGATCCAGGAGCGGATCGATCAGGTCGTCGCCGCCGCGCGGTCTTAGGCTAGCGCGCGCAGGGCCGGCAGGACAGCGTCGGTCAGCAGCGGCGCCAGACGCCGATCGCCTGGCGCAGCCGGATCGACCCACGCCAGTTCCTCGATCTCGGCGCGCGGGCTGATCTCGCCCGTCACCTCGGCGAGATAGGTCGCCGACTGCACCGTGAAGCCGGCTTCATTGGCGGCCGGGGCGCTGAAGTGACCCAACAGCTCGGCGGAAACGAGCTCGCAGCCCAGCTCCTCGCGCAGCTCGCGGGCCAGGGTGGCCAGGTCGTCCTCGCCCGCATCGCGCTTGCCGCCGGGCTTCATGAAGATCGCGGTCCCGCGTTTGCGGACCAGCAGCAGCCGGCCCTCCGCATCGCGGATGACGGCGGTGACGATGTCGAGGACGCGGTTCAAGCCCCCAGCTTCTCCGCCGCCCAGGGGGCGAAATAGGTGATGATCCCGGCCGCGCCAGCGCGCTTGAAGGCGGTCAGGCTTTCCAGGATGGCGCGGTCCTTGTCGATCCAGCCGTTCTGGGCGGCGGCCATGATCATCGCGTACTCGCCTGACACCTGGAAGGCGTAGGTGGGCATGCGGAACTCCTCGACCAGGCGGCGCAGGATGTCCAGATACGGCATGCCCGGCTTGACCATGACCATGTCGGCGCCCTCGGCGATGTCGAGGGCGACTTCGCGGATGGCCTCCTCGGTGTTGGCCGGGTCCATCTGGTAGGTCTTCTTGTCGCCCTGCCCAGCCGAGAGCTTGGCCGAGCCGATCGCGTCGCGGTAAGGGCCATAGAAGGCCGAGGCGTACTTGGCGGCATAGGACATGATCATCACGTCCTGATAGCTGGCGGCTTCCAGCGCGGCGCGCAGTTTGCCGATGCGGCCGTCCATCATGTCGGACGGCGCCAGGATGTCGGCGCCGGCTTCCGCTTGCATCAGGCCCTGTTCGATCAGGCGCTCGATGGTGGCGTCGTTGAGGATCTTGCCACCTTCGACGACGCCGTCGTGGCCATGGTCGGTGAAGGGGTCCAGCGCCACGTCGCACATGATGCCGACCTCGGGGGCGGCGTCCTTCATGGCCTTGACCGCGCGGGGGATCACCCCGTCCGGGTCAGCGGCGATCGAGCCGGCCGCGTCCTTCCGCGACCCGTCGATATGCGGGAAAATGGCGATGGCCGGGATGCCCAGATCTCGGGCGCGGACGGCGGCCTTGGCGGCTTCCTTGACCGACAGGCGCTCGACGCCGGGCATGGAGGCGACCGGGATCGTCCCTTCACCCTCGTGCACCACCATCGACCAGATCAGGTCGGACGGACGCACCTCAGTCTCGCGAACCAGGCGACGGACCCAGTCGCTCTGGCGCACGCGGCGCAGGCGGGTGTGCGGATAGGGGGCGAGGGGCGGCGTGGTCATGGCGTTGATGTGAACCGCGCCGCCGGCCTAGGCAAGACCGAGACGCCCTTAAGCGGCCTCACGAATAGCGGAACGCCGCGTCGGTAAGGTCGATGGTCGGGAAGAGGTCCTTCTCGGTCCAGTAGTCCTGGGTGTGACGCCATTCGGGCTTGTCGCCGGCCTTTGGCAGGAGGTGCATGTTGCGCATCAGGTAGCCGGGATTGAAGTCCTCAGGGTCGATCCAACTCCCGATCTTCATGTCCCTGTCCTCGGGCCGCAGGGCGACATCGACCTGACGGGCTCCGGTCCTTTCCATGTGCGCCAGCAGGCGACAGACGAAGTCGCCGATCAAGTCCGCCCGCAGCGTCCAGCTGGCGCGGAAATAGCCGAACACCCAGACAAGGTTCGGCACGCCCGTGAACATCATGCCCCGGTAGGTGACCGTCTTGGCGAAGTCGAGCGGCTGGCCGTCGATCTCGAAGGCGATGTCGCCCAGCACCGACAGGTCAAAGCCCGTGGCGGTGATGATCACGTCGGCGTCGAGGGTTTCGCCAGACTTGAGCAGCAGGCCGGTCTTGGTGAAGCGCTCGATCTCGTCGGTGACCACGCTGGCCTTGCCCGAGGCGACGCCCTGGAAGAGGTCGCCGTCGGGCACGAAGGCGATCCGCTGGCGCCAGGGGCGGTAGCGGGGCGTGAAGTGCTTGGCGATGTCGAAGTCCTCGCCGAGGAACATCTTCACGCCCTCCAGCAGCTCGGCCTTCACGGCGTCGGATTCCTCGATCGCGCGGCGGGTGAAGTCGTGCTGGTCGAAAAGCACCTTCCGGCGGACGATCTCGTGGATCCAGGCTTCGTCGACCTGCAACTGACGCAGGGTGTTGGCCAGCTCGTTCTCGTTGCGGCCGGGGACGAAATAGGTCGGCGAGCGCTGCAGCAGCGTCACGTGCTCACAATCGCCGGCGATGTTGGGGACCAAGGTGGCGGCGGTAGCGCCCGAGCCGATGACGACGACCTTCTTGCCCTTCAGGTCGAGATCTGCGGGCCAGGTTTGCGGGTGGACGATACTGCCCCCGAAATCCGCCATGCCTGGCCATTCGGGGGTGTAGCCCACCGAGTGGCGATAATAGCCCTGGCACATCCAGAGGAAGTTGGTGGTGTAGGTCTCGACGCCGTCAGGGCCGGTCACCTGCAGCGACCAGAGCTTGTCCTTGGACGACCAGCGCGCTGAGCTGATGCGACGTCGATAGCGGATGTGCGGAGCCAGGCCGTTCTCGTCGATCACCTCGCCCATGTAGCTGAGGATCTCGGCGGCCGTGGCGATCGGCGGGCCGACCCAGGGCTTGAAGCGATAGCCGAAGGTATAGAGGTCGCTATCGGAGCGAATGCCCGGATAGGTGTGGGTCAGCCAGGTGCCGCCGAAGCTATCGAGGGCCTCTAGAACGCAGTACCGCGTTCCGGGTCTTTGCGTCGTCAGGTGATAGGCGCCGCCAATGCCGGAGATGCCGGCGCCGACGATGATCACATCGAAGTGCTGTGTCGCCGCGCCATGCGCGGTCTTCTGAAGCGTCGCCGCCTCGGCCATGCCCGTTCCTCCCGTGTTGGCCGCTTTGCGGCCAGTCGACCGGACGCCTCTGACGGGCGTCTAGGTTATCGACGTACACTTGGAGGGTCGCCCGTGTTTTGCGCTTAATCAAGCGCGTTCACGAGCAAAGTCCGCTATGGGGCGGCGCGAGAGGCCAAGACCGACCCGCCGTCCAGGCGCGTCCAGATCTGCGACTTGCAGAACAGGTTGCCGATCACGCAGCCCTTGGCGCGCATCGTCCGAGCGTCGAGCACATCGGCGGTGCCGACCAGAGTGACCCGCAGGGTGGGAACCCAGACACGGCCCTTGAGCGAGCCGTTGTTCTGCGCTTCGAACTCGCGGAGCAGTTGCTTGCCGATCAGGGTGTCGGCGCCGGCCTTGCGCGCGTCGGCCTCGGCCTTGGCGCTGGCCCACACGACGACGCCGCACGTGGCCGCGCCGCAGTTCTTGATCTCAAGATGGACCGTATTCTTCGGATTCCGCCAGACGCCATAGCTACGCGTGATGTCGCCGCCAGCATGGGCGGGCGCGACGAACGCGGTCATGGCCAGGGCGACCGTCAAGGCCGCCAGTACGAGTTTGAAGAAACGCATAATAGTCAGTGCAAAGGATTATGATTGAGGACGCCACCCCGGAGCAGGGCATTTGGAGCGAAAGGCCATGGTTATCAAGGGGGTGCGCTCCAACAGGCGATTCACACCGTGTAACGGAGGATTTCAGGTCACATTGAGCTCCGGCGTTCCGATAGTCTCCATGATGCAGTGAAATGGCGGTGGCGCATGATTGACACCGCGTCGCCGGCGCGGCACGTCAGCCATCAAAGAGGCGAGGGCGGTTCTGCCCCGAACGGGAGGAAGTGCGCATGGATTTCGCGCTGAACGAAGATCAAGTCGCAATCCAGGACGCCGCCCGCGCTTTCGCCGAAGGACAGCTTGCCCCGCATTCGGCCGACTGGGACGAAAACAAGCACTTCCCGGTCGACGTGCTGCGCCAGGCGGCCGAGCTGGGCTTCGCCGGCATCTATGTGAACGAAGATGTTGGCGGCTCGGGCCTGTCACGGCTCGACGCCTCGATCATTTTCGAGGCGCTCAGCTATGGCGATGTGCCGGTCGCCGCGTATCTCACCATCCACAACATGGCGTCGTGGATGATTGACCGCTTCGGCTCGGACGATCTGCGCCAGCGCTACCTGCCGCGCCTGACGACCATGGAGCTGATCGCCAGCTACTGCCTGACCGAACCGGGCTCGGGTTCGGACGCGGCCAATATGCGCACAACCGCTAAGCTTGACGGCGACCACTATGTCCTCAACGGCGGCAAGGCTTTCATTTCGGGCGGTGGTGTCTCTGACATCTATGTCGTCATGGCGCGTACGGGCGGCGAGGGGGCCAAGGGCGTCTCGGCCTTCGTGGTCGAGAAGGGCATGGAGGGGCTGAGCTTCGGCGCCAATGAGCGGAAGATGGGCTGGAACGCCCAGCCGACCGCTCAGGTCAATTTCGACAACTGCCGCGTGCCGGTCGCCAACCGCATCGGGCAGGAAGGCGAAGGCTTCCGCTTCGCCATGATGGGTCTGGATGGCGGTCGCCTGAACATCGCCTCGTGCTCGCTGGGCGGGGCCCAGTTCGCGCTCGACACCGCCAAGGCGTATCTGGAGACCCGCAACCAGTTCGGCCGCCCGCTGAAGGACTTCCAGGCGCTGCAGTTCAAGCTGGCCGACATGGCCACCGAGCTAGAGGCCGCCCGGCTGATGGTGCGTCGCGCCGCCCACGCGCTGGACAGCAAGCACCCTGAAGCGACCAAGCTGTGCGCCATGGCCAAGCGCTTCGCCACCGACGCGGGCTTCCAGGTCGCCAATGACGCCTTGCAGCTGCATGGCGGCTACGGCTACCTCCAGGATTATCCGCTGGAGCGCCTCGTCCGCGACCTGCGGGTGCATCAGATCCTGGAAGGGACCAACGAGATCATGCGCGTCATCATCGCCCGCGAGATGTTCCGCCAATGAGCGTCGGATGATCTATCTCTGTCGTCACGGCCAGACCTTCCACAATCGCGAGGGGCGACTGCAGGGACGGACGGAGTCCGATCTGACGCCGCTGGGCCTGATGCAGGCCCAGGCCATGGGTCAGTTGCTGCGTGACCTCGTGCGACGCGAACCGCCGGCGCCCTGGCGACTGGTCGCCAGCCCGCTGCGCCGGGCGCGTCACACTGCCGAGGCGATCGGCGAGCATCTGGGACTAGCCGTCGATTTCGACGAGCGTCTTGTCGAGATCGATGTTGGGGAATGGTCCGGGCGCCTGCGCGAAGAGGTGCATGGCGAGAATCCTCACCTTGTCGGCGACGACGCCTGGGGCTTCCAGGCGCCGGGTGGCGAGACCTATGAGGCCATGATGGTCCGGTTGACATCCTGGCTGAGTGAGCAGGCCACAGAACCCGAGCGCCGCCTGATCGTCGTCAGCCATGGCGTGGCCGGCCGACTGCTGCGCGGCGCCTATGCCGGGCTGGCGCGGGAAGAGACGCTGCGGCTCGACATTCCCCAGGACGCGGTTTTCCGTCTCGCGAAGGGTCAGATCGACCGTTTCGACTGCGAGCCCATCGACGAACTCGCCGAGGACTAAAGTGATGACCGAAGACCCCGAAGTCCTGATCCGCGTCGAGAAAAACGTCGGCCGCATTACGCTCAATCGGCCAAAGGCGCTGCACGCCCTGACGCTTGGCATGTGCGAGACCATGATCGGCGCGCTGCTGGACTGGCAGGACGATCCCGAAATCTACATGGTCCTGATCGACCATACGGGCGAGCGCGGCTTCTGCGCCGGCGGCGACATCCGCATGCTGGCCGACAGCGGCGCCAAGGACGGCGTTGAGGCGCGCCGGTTCTTCCACACCGAGTACCAGCTGAACCACCTGCTGTTCACCTACGAGACCCCGGTCGTCGCGGTGATGGACGGGATCGTGATGGGCGGTGGTGTCGGGATCTCGATGCCGGCCCACATCCGGATCGCCACCGAGCGCACCACCTTCGCCATGCCGGAGACGGGCATCGGCCTGTTCCCGGACGTCGGGGGGGGCTGGTACCTGCCGCGGTTGCCCGGGAAGGCGGGGCTGTGGCTGGCCCTGACCGGTGCGCGGATCAAGGGCGCGGACTGCATGCGCCTGGGCATCGCCACCCACTTCGTCGAGTTCGGCGCGGTGGAGGGCCTGAAGAAGGCGATCATCGCTGATCCGCGCCGCATCGAGGAGACGCTGCGCAAGTACCGCGCCGACGCCGGAAAGGCCTCGCTCCTGGGCTTCGAACAGGATCTGAACCGGTTGTTCGTCGGCGAAAGCGTCGAGGAGATCTTCGAGTTCCTGACCCTCGACTCCAGCGACTGGGGCAAGGCGCAGCTGGAGGTCCTGAAGACCAAGTCGCCCCAGACCCTCAAGGTGGCGTTCGAGCAGTTGAAACGCGGTGCGGCGATGGAGGACTTCGCCGACAACATGGCCATGGAGTACCGGATCGGCTCGCGCGTGGTGATGAAGCATGACTTCATCGAGGGCGTGCGGGCCGTGATCGTCGACAAGGACAACGCTCCACGCTGGTCGCCGGCGCGGGTCGAGGATGTCACGGACGCCGCACTGGCCGAGATTTTTGCACCTCTTCCGCCGGGCGAAGAGTGGACACCGCTGACGTAGCGGACGTCGTGCGCTAACGTGCCCGGAAACAAGAACACGTCGGTTCGGAAGGATTGCCATGCGTAAGCCGCTGCTAAGTCTCGTCGCTGTACTGGGTTTGGCGGCCTGCGCCAGCCAGCCGATGATGGGACCTCCGCCTCCGCCGCCGTCGGGGCCGGTTGCGATCGCCCTGCCGGCCAATATCGCGGCCGCGCTCAGCGATCCGTCGCGTCCCGCCGCCGACATGATCCGCGACAAGGATCGTCACCCCGGGGAGGTGCTGGCCTTCGCGGGCGTCAAGAGCGGCGCCAAGGTCGCCGACCTGATCCCGGGCGGTGGTTACTTCACGCGGATCTTCTCGAAGGCTGTCGGGCCCAAGGGCAAGGTCTACGCCTATGTGCCCGATGAACTGACCAAGCTCGCCAAGCGCGAGCCTGCGGTGAACGCGATCGCGCGCGATCCGGTCTATTCGAACGTGCAGGTCATCCTGAACACGCTTCCCAACTTTGGTGCGCCGGAGAAGCTGGACCTCGTGTTTACGGCCCAGAACTACCACGACATGCACAACAAGTTCATGGGCCCGGCCAACCTTGGCGTGGTGAACCGTCAGGTGTTCCGGGCGCTCAAGCCCGGCGGCGTCTATCTGGTGCTCGACCATGTCGCCGACGCGGGTTCGGGCCTGCGGGACACCGAGACGCTTCACCGGATCGACCCTGCGGTGGTCAAGGCTGAGGTGATGGCGGCGGGTTTCGTCTTCGAGGGCGAGACGCGGGTGCTGCGCAATCCCGCCGATCCGCGCGCCGCCAACGTCTATGACGCCGGCATTCGCGGAAAGACCGACCAGTTCGTCTACAAGTTCCGCAAGCCGGCGCGCTAAGAAAGCTGATTAAAATCAACGATAAGAGCCGCGCCCATGAGGCGCGGTTCGCTTTTGCAGGGAGTTCTTCGATGACGCGTATCGCCTTTATCGGCCTTGGCAACATGGGCGGCGGCATGGCCGCCAATCAGGCGAAGGCCCAGCATCAGGTCCGCGCCTTCGACCTTTCAGCTGCCGCAGTGGAGCGTGCTGTCGCAGCAGGTTGTCTGGCGGCCGCCTCGGTCGCTGAAGCCGTCGCCGAAGCCGAGATCGTCATCACCATGCTGCCGGCAGGGCCGCATGTGCGCGCGGTCTACGCCGAGCAGATCCTCCCGAATGCGCCCAAATCCGCGCTGTTGATCGATTGTTCGACCATCGACGTGGACAGCGCCCGCGTCGTGGCCCGGCAGGCCGCAGAGGCCGGCTTCCGGTTCGCCGACGCGCCGGTGTCCGGCGGGATCATGGCTGCAGAGGCGGGAACCCTGGCCTTCATGGTCGGCTGCGAGGCGAGCGACTTTGCCACCGTGGAGGCCGCCTTGGCGCCGATGTCGCGCGTGACCATCCACGCCGGCGACCATGGGGCGGGGCAGGCGGCCAAGATCTGCAACAACATGCTGCTGGGCGTCTCGATGCTGGGGACCTGCGAGGCCTTCGCCCTGGCCGAGAAGCTGGGCCTGGCGGCCGACCGCTTCTTCGAGATCGCCAGCAAGTCTTCGGGCCAGTGCTGGTCGATCACCTCGTACTGCCCGGTGCCGGGCGTGGGGCCGCAGACGCCCGCAGATCGCGGCTACGAGGGCGGCTTCGCCTCGGCGATGATGCTGAAGGACCTGAAGCTGGCTCAGGAAGCCGCCGCCAAGGCCGGCGCCTCGACGCCGATGGGGGCGCAGGCCGAGGCGCTCTACGCGCTGTTCGACGCCAACGGCTTTGGCGGCAAGGACTTCTCGGCCGTCATCGAGTTACTGCGCGGAAGGGTGGCCGATCTGCATTGAATCGGCCAAGAGATGATGGTTCAGGGCGTGTATCGAGAAACTCGATCAAGGCCATCAGGCCTTTCGATTTGCTAGGTAAACGCCCTTAGATGGACACTGCGGGCCACAGGTGCGAAAAGCCGGGCCTGGACTTAGGGGATCGTCGACCCGATGGGGCGGCGGTTTAGAGATCGAAATGGACTACAAAGCCGCGTTCCGCAGCGCCGTTGAGCAGATCCGCGAAGAGGGTCGCTACCGGGTGTTCGCCGACCTGAAGCGTCAGCGCGGCCAGTTTCCGCGCGCGACCTGGACGCGCCAGGACGGTTCGGAACACGAAGTCGTTGTCTGGTGCAGCAACGACTATCTCGGACAAGGTCAGAATCCTGTGGTTCTGGAGGCCATGAAGGCCGCCGTTGACGAGCATGGTTCGGGCTCCGGCGGTACGCGCAACATTTCGGGCACCAACCATGACCACGTCCTGCTGGAGCAGGAACTGGCGGATCTGCACGGCAAGGAAGCCGGCCTGCTGTTCACCTCGGGCTATGTCTCGAACGAGGCGACGCTCTCGGTGGTCCAGAAGATTCTGCCTGGCCTGATCATCTTCTCGGACGAACTGAACCACGCCTCGATGATCGCCGGCATCCGCAACGGCGGTGGTCCGCGCAAGATCTTCAAGCACAACGACCTGGCGCATCTCGAGCAACTGCTGGCCGAAGCGCCGGCTGACGCGCCCAAGCTGATCGCCTTCGAAAGCGTCTATTCGATGGACGGCGACATCGCCGACCTCGCCGGCACCGTGGCCCTGGCCAAGAAGTACGGCGCGATGACCTATCTCGACGAGGTTCACGCGGTCGGCATGTATGGCCCGCGCGGCGGCGGCGTCGCCGAGCGCGATGGCCTGATGGGCGAGATCGACATCATCGAAGGCACGTTGGGCAAGGCGTTCGGCGTGATGGGCGGCTACATCACCGGCGACGCCGAGGTGATCGACGCCATTCGCCTGATGGCTTCGGGCTTCATTTTCACGACGTCTCTGCCGCCGGCCCTGACGGCCGGTGCGCTGGCCAGCGTCCGCTGGCTCAAGCAGCACCCCGAGGTTCGCGAGATCCACCAGGAGCGCGCGGCGACCCTGAAGGCCATGTTCAAGGCGGCGGGCCTGCCGGTTATGGACAGCGTCAGCCACATCGTTCCGGTGCTGGTCGGCGATCCCGTCCACTGCAAGATGATCAGCGACATGCTGCTGGCCGATTTCGGCGTCTATGTGCAGCCGATCAACTATCCGACCGTGCCGCGTGGCACCGAGCGCCTGCGCTTCACCCCGACGCCGTTCCATACCGACGACATGATGCGCAAGCTGGTCGCGGCGATGGAGAAGCTTTGGGCCCACTGCAACGTCGCCCGGATGGGCGGCTACGCGGCCTAGAAGGAAGACGCGCACCTTCAGCTTCGGACGCCCGCAAAGCTCTGGAAACGAAAAACGCCGCCGGAAACCGGCGGCGTTTGTGCGCCTGGATGATGGCTCAGCTGCCTCGTCGCACGCCCTTGCCCAGGCCGATCTGCTTGGCGAAATCCGAACGTCTGGCCGCATAGGCCGGCGCCACCATGGGGTACTCCGGCGGCAGGCCCCATTTGCGACGATAGTCTTCGGGGCTCATGTCATAGTGCGAGCGCAGATAGCGCTTCAGCATCTTCAGCCTTTTGCCGTCTTCGAGGCAGACAATGTAGTCGTGCTGCACCGAACGGCTTACGGGAACGGCGGGCTTGGCCTTTTCTGCGGGCCTGGGCGCCTCGACGCCGTCGTTGAGCGTGGCCAGCGCCCCGTGGACGGTCCGGATCAGGTCTGGGATGGCCGCTTGAGCGACCGTATTTTGACCGACATAGGCCGCTACGATCTCGGCGCTGAGTCCCAGGATGTCGACGTCATTCTCGATCGTCGTGTCCGTGTTTACGCCGCCCTGAGACGCCATGAGATACCCCACTCCTGTTATTATCGTCATCGTTCGCGCAGGGGCCAGATGCGCCCTGCCGGTCGACAACGCGCAACATCTCGAGTGGTTCCGAGATTGATCGCCGCGCCTATCCCGTTAAAGAGGGCGCCTCTGCCGACTCCCCGCAACGCCAGGAGAGCGTGATGACCCAAACCGACCTCAGCGCCTTTTTCGGCGCGGACCTCGCCACCGCGGACCGCGACATCTTCGATCGCATCGGTCGCGAGCTGGGTCGCCAGCAGAACCAGATCGAGCTGATCGCCTCGGAGAACATCGTCTCCAAGGCCGTGCTTGAGGCCCAGGGCTCGATCCTGACCAACAAGTACGCCGAAGGCTATCCGGGCAAGCGCTACTATGGCGGCTGCGAATATGTCGACGAGATCGAGACGATCGCGATCGAGCGCGCCAAGGCGCTGTTCGGCGCGGGCTTCGCCAATGTTCAGCCGCACTCGGGCTCGCAGGCCAACCAAGCGGTGTTCATGGCGCTGCTGCAGCCGGGCGACACCTTCCTGGGCATGGACCTCGCGGCCGGCGGCCATTTGACGCACGGCAGCCCCGCCAACCAGTCGGGCAAGTGGTTCAAGCCGATTTCCTACTCGGTCCGCCAGCAGGACCAGCTGATCGACTATGACGGCGTCGCCGAGGTCGCCCAACGCGAGAAGCCCAAGCTGATCATCGCCGGCGGCAGCGCCTACAGCCGCGAGATCGACTTCGCCAAGTTCCGCGAGATCGCCGACTCGATCGGCGCCTATCTGATGGTGGACATGGCGCACTACGCCGGCCTGATCGCCGGCGGCGCCTATGCCAACCCGATCCCGCACGCCCACATCGTCACCACGACCACGCACAAGACGCTGCGCGGCCCGCGCGGCGGCTTGGTGCTGACCAACGACGAAGCGATCATCAAGAAGGTCAATTCGGCGGTGTTCCCCGGCCTGCAGGGCGGCCCGCTGGAGCACGTCATCGCGGCCAAGGCCGTCGCTTTCGGTGAAGCGCTGCAGCCTTCGTTCAAGGACTATGCGCGACAAGTTGTCGCGAACGCGCGGGCCCTGGCCGAGGCGCTGCTGAAGTCGGGCGTGAATATCGTCTCGGGCGGCACCGACAGCCACCTGATGCTGGTCGACCTGCGCCCGAAGGGCGTGACCGGCCGCGACGCCGAGCACAGCCTCGAGCGCGCCTACATGACCTGCAACAAGAACGGCGTGCCGTTCGACACTGCGCCGTTCACGATCACTTCGGGCATTCGCCTGGGCACGCCGGCTGGTACGACGCGCGGCTTCAAGGAAGCCGAGTTCACGCGCGTTGGCGAGCTGATCGGCGAGGTCGTCAACGGCCTGGCGGTCAATGGTCCGGAAGGCAACGCCGCCGTCGAGGCCAAGGTTCGCGAAGAAGTGCTGGCCTTGACGGGTCGCTTCCCGATCTACAACTAATAGGGTGATTGCGCCGCGGAGGGGGCTAGATCATGCGTTGCCCGTTCTGCGGTCATGCCGAAAGCCAGGTCAAGGATAGCCGCCCGTCGGAAGACGGCGCGGCCATCCGGCGTCGGCGGATGTGTCCTGAGTGCGGTGGACGTTTCACCACGTTCGAGCGCGTTCAGCTTCGCGAACTGATTATCGTGAAGCGCTCTGGGCGCCGTTCCCCGTTCGATCGCGACAAGCTGGTGCGTTCGGTCGGCCTCGCCACCCAGAAGCGTCCGGTCGACCCCGAGCGCGTCGAACGGATGGTCAACGGCATCGTTCGGCAGCTGGAAAGCATGGGCGAAACCGAGCTGCCGTCGTCGACGGTGGGCGAGATGGTTATGAAGGCGTTGAAATCGCTCGATGACGTCGCCTATGTCCGATACGCGTCCGTTTACCGTGATTTCAAGGAAACCAGCGACTTCGCCAAGTTCCTGACCGAAGAGGGTCTGAGCGACGGTGGCGAAGAAGAGCTATAGTCCGTTAATCCTGATGTGTGTTTGTAGGGGCGCGCGGCGCGCGTGCCCGTGGAGAGTTGAGCTAGATGGTTGAAGACAAAATCCGCCTGCTGATCGTGGAGGGCCGAAGCCATTCGGGGATCTCCGACGAACTGCTGCGCGGAGCCACCCAAGCCATCGAGGCGCAGGGCGCCGATTACGACGTGATCACCGTGTCGAACGCGCTGCAGATTCCGACCGTGATCGCCATGGCTGAGGATGCCGGGCACCGTCCGGTCGGCGTGCGCTATGATGGCTATGTCGCCCTGGGCGTTGTGATCCGCGGCGAAACCTACCATTTCGAACTCGTCGCCAACGAGACCGCTCGTGGCTTGCAGGACCTTGGCGTGGCCAAGCGTCTGCCGATCGGATTCGGCGTACTGGCCGTTGATGAAGAGGCCCAGGCCCTGAGCCGCGCCCGGGTCAGCGAAGGTGATCGCGGCGGCGCGGCCGCTAAAGCCTGCCTGGAGACCATCGGCCTGAAGCGCCAACTGCTGGGACAGGCCCGATGAGCGGCAACCGTATCCAACCGCGCTCGGTGGCGCGTCTCGCCGCCGTCCAGGCGCTGTATCAGATGGAAGTCTCGGGCGCCGGCGTCGATTCGGTGATCCGCGAGTTCGGCGAGCATCGCTTCGACCGCGACGTCGAGGGCGAGCAGCTCGCGGCGGCTGACGAGACCTTCTTCGCCGACCTCGCGCGCGGCGTGGTGACCAATCAAGCCAAGATCGACCAGGGCATCGTCAAGCGTTTGGCGTCCGGTTGGCGACTGGAAAGACTGGATGCGACGGCCCGCGCGGTGCTGCGCGCCGGGGCCTTCGAGCTGATGTACCGATCGGACGTTCCGACCGAGGTGGTCATCAATGAATATGTAGAGATCGCGAAATCCTTTTTTGAAGGTCCCGAGTCAGGCTTCATCAATGGCGCCCTCGACGCGATCGCCCGTGATGCACGAGACTGACGAAGAAGACTGGTTCGCTGAAGACGACGCTGCGGCCCCCGCTGCGGCGCCGCCGACTGAATTCGATCATATCGCGCGGTTGCTGCGGCCGCTGACGCGCGGCGACCCTGTCGCTCTGGATCTTCTGGACGATGCGGCGGTGCTGCCGTCCAGGCCGGGATACGACCTGGTGATCACCAAGGACGCCATGGTCGCGGGCGTTCACTTCCTGGCCGAAGAGGCCTTGGATGTCGTCGCCCGAAAGCTGCTTCGCACCAATCTGTCCGACCTCGCCGCCAAGGCGGCCGAGCCCTATGGCTATTTCCTCGCCGTGGGCTGGCCTTCCGGCTCCGACGTCGCCTCGCGAGAGACCTTCGCCCGAGGGCTGGCCGAGGACGGTGCGTTGTTCGACATTTCCCTGCTGGGCGGGGATACGGTCACCACCTCCGGTCCGCTCGTCGTGTCGGCGACCTTCCTGGGCTGGGCGCCGCAGGGCGAGACGATCCTTCGCCGGGGCGCCAAGCCTGGTGACCGCCTGATGGTCTCCGGTACGATCGGTGACGGATGGCTGGGTCTTCTGGCGCAGTGGGGCGAGGTCATGGACGCCGATGGAGCCATGCTGCGCCGCTATCGCCAGCCGGAACCGCGCGTGACCCTCCGCGACGCCATGCGCGTTCACGCCAAGGCCGCCGCCGATGTTTCCGACGGGCTTCTGGCCGACAGCAGCCATATCGCCAAGGCCAGCGGCTGCCGGGTGCGGGTCGATCTTGAGCGGTTGCCGCTTTCGCCGGGTGCGCAAGCCTGGCTGGATCAACAGCCCGAACAGGTCGAGGGACGGATCTCCCTGGCGTCCGGTGGCGATGACTACGAGATCGTCTGTGCGGTTGACCCCAATGAGGCCTGGGCCTTCCGCGTGGCGGCTGCCGCCGCCGGCGTGAAGGTCAGCGAGATCGGCGAGTTTGTCGAAGGCGAGGGGGTCTCGGCCTACTACAAGGGGCGTGACGTCACACCCTCTCGGCTTGGCTGGCTTCACGGCTAGAGCATTTGCCGATCCGTAGGAAACGGTGATCGGATCGAGAAGCGCTCTGAATGTCTGAGATGGAGCCCTTTTTATCCGATCTGAGTGAGTCAATCGGATCGGAAAGGGCCGCACGGCTGCGGTTAGGCGAATTTCAAGGCCTTGGATGCTAGGGGAGGGGCCATGACCTCGCCAGACACCCCCACGCGCCGCATCCTCTTGGCCGCCGCCTGTGGCGCTTTGGCCGCCTTGGCCAGCCCCGCCCTGGCCTCCGAAAAGAAGAAGGATGACGGCAAGCAGGCGCTCGACCCCACCTACAAGCTGGGCTCGATGACCATCCCGATCATCGCCAATGGCAGGATCGTCAACTACGTCTTCGTGGCGATGACGCTCAAGTTGACCTCCGGAACGGAAGTCGAGTCCTTCAAGGACAAGGAGCCAGCCCTGCGGGACGCGATCGTGCGGGCGGCGCACAAGACTCCCTTCACGCGCGCCGACACCTGGAAAGAAGTGGACGGGCCACGTCTCACGGCCTTTGTGCTGAGCCAGTGCGCTGTTCTGTTCGGTAAGGGCAAGGTCGCCTCGGTCGAGATCGTGAAACAGATCCCCCGACAGCAACTGATGCCTCCCAAGGCCAGCGCGGCGATACAGGTCGATCGCGACATCGTTCGCCCCTAGGCGGGCTTTCTGGCCCAGTTCCTCAGCGACAAACGCTTGTTTCGAGCCGGGTTGCGCACCCCCCAGCCATCTGACAGTCTCGTTGGAATGACACTGTTCCGGGTGTCATTTAGGGAGCATCGAGGGGCATGAGGCCAAAAGGCCCGCCCGTCGATCGGGGTGGCGGGTTTGACGTGCGTCATTCCATTCTCCCCGGATCGGCGTCCCCTCGTGATTGAGAAACGCGAAGGGGCGAAGAACTAATGAGTCTTTGGCTTTATCTGGCTATTGGGGCCGGGCTTCTGGCGGTGCTGTACGGCGCCGTGCAGACAGCGAGTCTAATGCGAGCCTCGGCTGGCAATGCGCGTATGCAGGAGATCGCTGCGGCGATCCAGGAAGGGGCTCAGGCCTATCTCAAGCGCCAATACACGACGATCAGCATCGTCGGCGTGGTGGTGATCGCCGCTCTGGCGTTCTTCTTCAAATCTTGGGAGCAACCGGTTGGCTTCGCGCTGGGCGCGATCCTTTCGGGCGCGGCGGGCTTCGCCGGCATGCTGATCTCGGTTCGCGCCAATGTGCGGACCGCACAAGCCTCCTCCGAGAGCCTCGCCAAGGGTCTGTCGATGGCCTTCACCTCCGGCGCCGTGACGGGCATGCTGGTGGCCGGCTTCGCCCTGCTGGGCGTGGCGGGCTACTACTACGTCCTGTTGGCCACCGGCCACGAGGCGACCGGTCGCGTGGTCATCGACTCGCTGGTCGCGCTGGGCTTCGGCGCCTCGCTGATCTCGATCTTCGCCCGTTTGGGCGGCGGCATCTTCACCAAGGGCGCCGACGTGGGCGGTGACCTTGTCGGCAAGGTCGAGGCCGGCATTCCGGAGGATGATCCTCGCAACGCCGCGACGATCGCCGACAATGTGGGTGACAATGTCGGCGACTGCGCCGGTATGGCCGCCGACCTGTTCGAGACCTACGCGGTGACCACGGTCGCCACCATGGTGCTGGCGGCGATCTTCTTCCGCGGGACCGAGGCCGTCAGTGCGATGATGCTGCTGCCGCTGGCGATCTGCGCGGTCTGCATCGTCACCTCGATCATCGGCGCGTTCTTCGTGCGTCTGGGCAAGAGCCAGAACATCATGGGCGCTCTGTATCAGGGCCTCATCGTGACCGGCGTCCTGTCGATCCCGGCCGTCTGGTACGTGATCCACCAGCTGGTGCCGACCGCCGTCGAGGTGGACGGTCGCTCCTATGGCGCCGACGCGCTGTTCTATTGCGGTCTGGCCGGTCTAGTCGTCACCGCCGCGATCGTGATGATCACCGAGTACTACACCGGCACCGGCTTCCGTCCGGTCAAGTCGGTGGCGCAGGCCTCGGTCTCGGGTCACGGCACCAACGTGATCCAGGGCCTGGCCATGTCGCTGGAATCGACGGCCCTGCCGGCCTTGACGATCATTGTCGGCATCGTGGTGACCTATAACCTGGCGGGCCTGTTCGGCATCGCCATCGCCACTACGACCATGCTGTCGCTGGCCGGCTTCATCGTCGCCCTCGATGCTTTCGGCCCCGTGACCGACAATGCAGGCGGCATTGCCGAAATGGCCGGCCTGCCGCCGGAAGTCCGCGTGACGACCGACGCGCTGGACGCCGTGGGCAACACCACCAAGGCCGTCACCAAGGGCTACGCGATCGGTTCTGCCGGTCTGGGCGCCCTGGTGCTGTTCGCCGCCTATACCGAGGACCTGAAGTTCTTCTCGGAAAACGCCGCCCCAGGTAGCTTCTTCCACGGCATGGGCGCGGTGACGTTTGACCTGTCCAACCCCTATGTCGTGGTCGGTCTGCTGTTTGGCGGCCTGCTGCCGTTCCTGTTCGGTGGCCTGTCGATGACCGCCGTCGGCCGTGCGGCCGAGTCGGTCGTCGCCGAGGTCCGCCGTCAGTTCCGCGAGAACCCCGGCATCATGACCGGCGAGGTCAAGCCGGAGTATGGCAAGGCCGTGGACATCCTCACCAAGGCCGCTATCCGCGAGATGATCTTGCCCAGCCTACTGCCGGTCGTCTCGCCGGTGGCGCTCTTCTTCGTGATCCAGGCCATCGCCGGCAAGGTCGACGCGTTTGCAGCCCTCGGCGCCATGCTGATGGGCGTGATCGTCACGGGCCTGTTCGTCGCCATCTCGATGACGAGCGGTGGTGGCGCCTGGGACAACGCCAAGAAGGTGATCGAAGAGGGCTTCACCGACAAGAACGGCGTCCTGCACAAGAAGGGCGGGGAAACCCACAAGGCGGCCGTCACCGGCGACACCGTCGGCGACCCCTACAAGGACACCTCGGGTCCCGCCGTGAACCCGATGATCAAGATCACCAACATCGTGGCCTTGCTGCTTCTCGCGGTCCTGGCCCACGGCGTCTGATCTTTCAGAGGGCCAGTCATAAAGGCGAACGCCCCGGAGCCTGCTCCGGGGCGTTCTGCTTTGATCTGGACGCCTGTGGTCAGCGCGGGCCTAGTAGATGTCTTCGAGGTCCATCTCTTCAAGCGCGTCCTGGACCGGGGCCTGAGCCGCAGCCGCAGCCGCCCCGCGGCGCTCGACGCCCTGGAAGTCGTGGTCGATCCTCCGCCGGCGGCAGGGGCCAAAATATTCGCTGGCGCGCACGAAGGGGCGAGGATTGTTGACGATCTCGTTGATGCGATGCATCACGCCACGCGCGGTCAACGGCTTGGCCAGGAACTCTGTCACGCCAGCCATGCGCGCCTCGTTCAGGGTGCGCTGGGTCGCGTGACCCGTCATCATGATGATCGGCACGAAGTGGTTCGGGCTTGCCGTCGATGTCCGGATCCAGCGGATGAATGCAAGACCATCCACGGGCTGCATCATCAGGTCGGTGAAAATGATGTCGATCTCCTGAGTCTGAAAGATCTTCAGCCCTTCGAGTCCATCATTCGCCTCACGGATCCGGCGCACGCCTGCCGCCTTCAGCATCGTGCCGACAACCTTGCGCATGTTCGCGTTGTCATCGACCAGCAGGACCGACACATCGCGGAAATCCATTCCCTCCACAGAGCGCCTCCCTCGCGGCCGTGAATTCGCGCCGCGAAATCTTGGCGGCTGGAGTCGATGATTGGCTGGATTGAGTTGATAGAGTCTTTCAACCGAGGCCGGCCAAGCTGGTTCGTGAGGGTGAATCTGGGATTTAGAGTAAAGTGTCGCAGTTCAACTCACCAGCCTGGGTGGTGCTTTTCGCGGCGGGCTCACCTGGGCGCGAAAAAGGCCGCCCACCTGCTGGTGAGCGGCCTCTCTATTGTCGCGACGTGTCGACTTAGGTCTATCGGTCGCCTGGTCGCTGGCCCGGCGCCGTGTCGTCCTGCGGCAGCATGCCACCACGACCGACGTTGCCGAGAAGTTGCTCGAGAATGGTCATCTCGCGGCCACGGGTCGGCGTCTCGCGGCCGTTGTAGGCGATCACCTTGCCGTCCTGCAGCGTGTAGGTGTCGACCGACGCGACCTTCTCGTCAGCGGGATTGAACTTGATGGCGACGACATCGCGCTTGATCACGCGCGGCATGTAGAAGGCCACGCGGTCGGTGGTCTGCGAGATGTAGTACCAGGTGTTGTTGTCAAAGGTCGAAACCGCCGACGGAGAGCCGAGCTTCTCCATCAGGGTGGACTTGCTGTCCTCGCCGACTTTCATCTCGGCCGGCTTGGCCTCGATGGCCTGGAAACCGGAATAGCTTGTCAGCGGCGTGCACGCCGAAGAAGCGAGCGCCACGGCCATGACGGCGGCGACGAAAACGGCGGGGCGAGACATCAAGGCTCCGAACCGGAAAAATGCAGACTTTGACCTATCGCTCGCGCGGGCTTAGTTCAATGCCCGCGTGAAGGCGGACTCCGCGCATAGCGGGATGTCGCGGCGAAATCGAGGCGTTTGAATGTTTCTGGATAGGTGGCTGAAGCCGAGACCCGCCAAGTTGGCCGGCGCCAAGCTCTATGCGTCCGCTGTCGGGCAGGCTCGATCGGCGGCCTTCTATCGCGACTATGGCGTCCGTGACTCGCTGGAGGGACGCTTCGAGCTCTTCAGCCTGCATGTGATCTTTCTGGTCGAGCGACTGAAGGGACAGGGGGAGGCGGCGGCCGAGGCCTCGCAAGCTGTGTTCGACGCCTATGTGAAGGGGCTCGACGACGCCTTCCGCGAGATTGGCGTCTCCGACACCGCAGTCGGCAAGAAGATGAAGAAGCTGGCGGGCGCCTTCTATGGACGCCTCAAGGCCTATGACGACGCCATAGGCGGCCTTCCCGAGACCACGGCGACGCGCGAATTCATCGCGCGCACCGCGTTGGAGGAGCGCAGCGAGGGCGACGCGGCGGCGTTGACGACGTATGTGATCAAGGTGCGCGAAGCGCTGGCGGCTCAGCCGCTGGACGCCTTGCTGCAAGGAGACGTGACTTGGCCGAACCCCTGACCACAGCCTGGCCCTGTGAGATTTCCCTAGCGCAAGTGGATCGCGGCGCCGTCAGCTTGCGGCTTGAGCCTTGTGCTGAGCAGCGCAAGGCGATCGCCAAGCAACTCAGCTTGGTCAGTCTGGAAGCGCTCAGCGCCGAGGTCCACCTGTCCTCCTGGCTCGATGGCGCCAGTATCTCGGGGATTCTCCGTGCGCGGGTTGTTCAGACCTGCAGCGCGACCGCCGACGATTTCGAAACGCCGATTGACGCGCGCTTTTCGTTGAAAGTCCTGCCGGCGAACAGCCAGAACGCACCTCAGGAGGAGTTCGGCGACCTGGGCGCCGACCCGGACGGCGACGATCCGCCCGATGTCCTGGAAGGCGAGATGATCGATGTTTCGGGCTATGTGGTGGAACATCTGGCTCTGGAACTGGATCCTTTCCCTCGCAAGCCGGGCGCGGTGTTCGTCCAGCCGCCTGAGCCGACCGAGATTTCGCCCTTCTCCGCCTTGAAGTCTCTCAGCCTCAAGCGTGAGGAAGACTAACGTCTTCCGCGACTTGCGAGCGGCTCGACAGCCGCTGGACTGAGATTGAGAGGGTCTGATTTCAAGCCAGCCGGGCTGGCTAGGCCCGACTCGCCTGCTTGCGTGATAATCACGCGGATGTATCGTCCGCCGCCTTCAGGGCGGTGTGGCCGCCTGCCGGAGCTCACAGCGCCACGTGTCCCAATCCCTCGTCATCTCCGTCGACGCCATGGGCGGCGACCACGGCCCCTCCATTGTCGTCCCCGGGATCGCTCAAGCGCTCCAGGCCCTGCCGGGCGTGCGCTTCCTCCTTCACGGTGATGGCGCTGCGATCGAAGCCGAGCTTGCGAAGCATCCTGGCGCCAAGTCGGTGAGCGAAGTCCGCCACTGCGACAAGGCCATCGGCATGGATGAGAAGCCGGCCCAGGCCATGCGTCGGGGCAAGGGCTCCAGCATGTGGAACGCAGTCGAGGCCGTTCGCGAAAACGAGGCGCAGGCCTGTGTTTCCGCCGGCAACACGGGCGCGTTGATGGCTATCTCCAAGCTGATCCTGCGCATGGGCGCAGAGTTGGAGCGTCCGGCCATCGTCGCCAACTGGCCCACGATGAAGGGCGTGACGACCGTTCTCGATGTCGGCGCCAACGTCGAGAGCGACGCGTCGCAACTCGTTGAGTTCGCCATTATGGGCGCGGCTTTCCATCACGCCGTCCACGGATCCAAGCGGCCGACAGTGGGGCTGCTGAACGTAGGCTCCGAAGACCAGAAGGGGCACGAGGAGGTGCGCGAGGCGCACGCCATCCTGCGCGAGACCACCCTGGATTTCGACTACCATGGCTTTGTCGAGGGCAACGACATCGCCTATGGCACGGTGGATGTGGTCGTGACCGACGGCTTCACCGGCAACGTCGCCCTGAAGACCGCCGAGGGGCTGGCGCGGTTTTTCTCGAATGAGATCAAGTCGACCCTGACCTCGGGACCTCTGGCCATGCTGGGCGCGCTGATCGCGTCAGGCGCCCTGAAGAAGATGCGTCACCGCCTGGATCCGAGCCGCGTGAACGGCGCTCCGCTGCTGGGGTTGAATGGCATCGTGGTGAAGAGCCACGGCGGGGCGGACGCCAACGGCTTCGCTTCGGCCATTCGGGTCGCGACGAACCTCGCGCGCAGCGATTTCCGCGCCGAAATCGACAGAAATCTCAAGCGCCTGACCGCTACGGCGGCGGCCATCAAGTCCGGCGACGGGCAGGGTCCCGGCGAAGACGCCCAAGGAGTGGCCGAGTGAGCGTTGTGCGAAGCGTTGTAACGGGCGTCGGCGCCTATCTGCCGTCCAAGGTCGTGACCAATGACGACCTGGCGAAGTTTGTCGACACCAGCGACGAGTGGATCGTCGAGCGCACCGGGATCCGTCAGCGCCATCAGGCGGCGGACGATCAGCCGGTTTCGGATCTTGCGTTCGAGGCGGCCAAGGAAGCCCTGGCGGCGGCGGGCAAGACGGCCGCAGATGTCGATCTGATCATCGTGGCGACGACGACCGGGGATCTAACCTTCCCCGCGACCGCTACCATCGTACAGCGCAAGCTGGGCGCGCCGGTCGGCGTCGCCTTCGACGTCCAGGCCGTCTGCTCTGGCTTCGTCTACGCCATGAGCGTCGCCGACGGCTTCGTCGCGCGCGGCCATTCCAACTGCGCGCTGGTGATCGGCGCTGAAGCCATGACCCGCCTGATGGACTGGAGCGATCGCGGCACTTGCGTTCTCTTCGGCGACGGCGCCGGCGCGATCGTGCTCGAGCCGGGGGAAGGCGAGGGGACCACCGATGACCGGGGCATGCTGGGCTTCGCCCTGCGCGCCGACGGGACCAAGCAGGATCTACTGTATGTCGACGGCGGGCCGTCGACGACCGGAACGGTCGGCAAGCTCCGGATGCTGGGCAATCAGGTCTTCAAGCACGCGGTCGTCAACATCTCCGAAGCGATTCACGCCGCCGCCGGCAAGGCGGGCGTTGCGGTCGCCGATGTCGACTGGTTCATTCCGCACCAGGCCAATCAGCGCATCCTCCAAGGCGTGGCGCATCGCTGCGGCATTGACGAGGAAAAGGTCATCTCGACCGTGGCCATCCACGCCAACACCTCGGCCGCCTCGATCCCGCTGGCGTTCGCGCACGGGATCAAGGACGGCCGGATCAAGAAGGGCGACTTGCTGCTTCTGGAGGCGATGGGCGGTGGGCTGACCTGGGGCGCCTGCGTCGTCCGTCTCTAGTTTCAGGGCACTGGCGCTGCGCGCTGCGCGATCCTGCGCCAAGGCATGAACTCTTGGCGTTGAGTCTTTGACTTCATGCGGTAATCGCGGCATGAGGTCGTCGGTGAACTTGGGCGCGGCCAGTTGAGGGCGGCCGCAACATGCCAGGGTTCGCCGCGAGTGCTCCAGCTAGGGCGACCCCCAAGGTCGCTCCGATACGCGTGAAGGGGGTTGCATGAAGGGCGCTACTTTGACCCGGGCCGACCTGTGCGAGGCGGTTCATGAGGAAGTCGGACTGACCCGCCAGGACTGCGCGGGACTGGTCGAGCGCACTCTTGATCTCGTCGCCGAGGCGCTGGAACAGGGCGAAACTGTCAAGCTGTCCGGGTTCGGCGTCTTCCAGGTCCGCGCCAAGCGCGCGCGCATGGGGCGCAACCCCAAGACCGGCGAGCCCGCTGAGATCGAGCCGCGGCGCGTGATCGGCTTCCGCGCTTCGCAGGTCATGAAGGCGCGCATCGATCGCGCTCTGGGCGGCTAAGGATCGATTGCGGTGGCGAAGGGGCCAAACGCCTTCCGCACGATCTCCGAAGCCGCCGAGGAGCTTGGCGTGCCGCAGCACGTGCTTCGCTTCTGGGAAACAAAATTTTCTTTCATCCGCCCGATGAAACGCGCCGGTGGGCGCCGATTCTATCGTCCACAGGACATCGCTGTTCTGAACGGCGTCCGCACCCTGCTGCACAGCGAAGGGCTGACCATCAAGGGCGTCCAGAAGCTGCATCGCGATCATGGGCTGGCGCACGTGATCGCCGCCGGGCTGGGATCCAACGGTTCGGCGAGTCTGGAAGCTGAATATGACTATGCGCCGCGGGGCAAAGAGCGCCCTGTCGGCGAGGAGACGCGGGACCGACTGGCGTTCGCGCTCGCCGATCTTACCGCGATCAAATCCCGCCTCGACGGACTTTTGGCGCGCGGTTGATTTCTGTCCAAATCGGTGTTGCCCAAGGGCAGGGCGGCGCCTATAAGGGCGCTCCTTCCGCGTCGGAGCGTGGCGCAGCCTGGTAGCGCACTTGACTGGGGGTCAAGGGGTCGCAGGTTCGAATCCTGTCGCTCCGACCATTTCCTTCGGGAATATGCGGAAGATGAAAGGCCGCCCGGAAGGGCGGCCTTTTTCGTATCCGGCTTTATCGCACGCCGGTGTCCAGCGGCTTGTCGGCCTTGCCCATCCAGCTGATCAGCGGGATCACGGGCAGTATCCAGCCCATGCCCAGGGCTACGAAATAGACCAGATGCACGAAGCGGTTCTGGGGCAGGTGGTCGTAGAGGCTGGTGAAGATCCAGATCCATGCGAACAAGATCACCATGACGCCGATCGAGCCGATCAGCTTCCGCAGGCGCGCGGGGATCAGGCGGGGCGGGCTGGAAGGTTCGTTCACGCGGGTCTCCGAATAAGGCCAAGGACGGCCAGGAACAGAATCGCGCCGACGGTCGAGACGATCAACTCGCCGACGAAGCCAGCCAGATGTAGGTCGATACGCGAGGCGATGAAGGCTCCGATGAACGAGCCTATGACGCCGATCAAGAGCTTGCTGAACAGCGAGTGCCGGCGCGCCAGAACGATGTCGGCGATCCATCCGGCCAGGATGCCGATCACCGCCGCCGCGAAGACTCCCATTCCGCTCATTGATCGCTCCGCTTCGTCCGCGCGTGCTGATGTTTCGCACGAAGCGGCGGCTCCGTCATGTCGGGCCACACAGAGATTGATGCGGGCCATTGTCGGGCGTAGGGAAAGAGCCGCCGCATTTCGGCTCACAAGTGACGCGTTTCCGACCCTATGACGTCTTTCCTGCGTTCCGACCGCTCGCGTCCCGTCGCGATCTGGCTTTTCATCGTCGCCGCCATGGTGTTCGCCATGGTCGTCGTCGGCGGGGCGACCCGTCTGACCGACTCGGGTCTGTCGATCACCGAGTGGCAACCGATCATGGGCGCCTTGCCGCCCCTGTCAGAGCAGGCCTGGCGAGAGAGTTTCGAGCTCTACAAGCAGATCCCGCAGTTCCAGCTGGTCAATCCGGATATGACCCTGGAGGGCTACAAGGAAATCTTCTGGTGGGAGTGGGCCCACCGTTTGCTGGGGCGAACCGTCGGGGCGGTCTACGCCATTCCGCTGATCGTTTTCCTGATCCGTCGCGATATTCCGCGCCGTCTGATCTGGCGTTGCGCCGCGATGCTGGGCCTGGGCGGCCTGCAGGGCCTAGTGGGCTGGTGGATGGTGTCCAGCGGCCTTTCCGAGCGGGTTTCGGTGGCCCCGGAACGGCTGATGACCCACCTGGGCCTCGCCCTTGCGCTGTTTGTCCTGTTGATCTGGACCGCCCTTGACGCCTGGAACGGCTCACCGCGCGTCGAGGAGCGCAGCCCCTGGCGCGGCTGGGCGCTGGCGTTCCTGGGCGCCGTCTTCTTCCAGAGCCTGCTGGGCGCCCTTGTCGCCGGCAATGACGCGGGGTTTGTCTACAACGACTGGCCGCTGATGAACGGGCGGTTCTTCCCGGGTGACTATGGCGGTGCGGGCCTGTGGGGAACGCTGGCCCACAGCCAGGCCGCAGTTCAGTTCAACCACCGTATCTTCGCCTACGCCCTGCTCCTGGCCGCCGTCGTGTTGGTCGTCCTGGCGCGGCGCGATCGTCTGCTGGTGGGTCAGGGCAAAAGCCTCGCCACGGCCGTCGCGGCCGTTGTCTTCCTGCAGGCCGCCCTTGGCGTCTGGACGCTGATGGCGGCGGTCCCCATCAGCCTGGGCGTGCTTCATCAGGCCGGCGCGGCCGTTCTGCTCGCCGTTGCGACCGCCTTCGCCTGGCGGGTTCGCCGCCCTTGACCAAGCCGCAGCTTGGAAAGGGCGGCGAGACGCGCGCCGACTAGACCTTCACCGCGCCCCACGGCCCGGAAATGGCCAGGGTGAAGCCTGGGTTCTGCAGGTTGACGAACAGCGTGCCGCCGTCCGGGGAGAAGCACGCGCCTGCAAACTCCGAATTGTCCGCGTGGACGTTGCGAGCCAGCGTGTAGATCTTGCCCTCGGGGGTCACGCCGCGCAGGTGATTGCGAAGCGTGTCTGAATAGCGGTCTTCGCAAACGATGACGTGGCCCCACGGCGCCACCACCAGATTGTCGGCGTAGTCGAGGACGCGACCGTTCTGGCTTTCGACGAACAGCTGCAGCTTGCCCGGCTGATCCGTCTCGCCCGGCTGTCCCTCGAAGGCGCTGGGGACATAGCGGAAGATCTGGCCTGCGCCCTTGGCTCCCCCCGAAGTCGCGGTAAAATAGAGCTCTCCTTCACCGAAGAACAGGCCTTCGCCCCGGCAGACGATCGCGGCGCCGGCCTTGTGGCCGCGGCGGCGCAGATCGTCATTCGGGCTATCGACGCCGTCGAGATCGATCCACCGCACGGCTTTCCAGCCCCCCACAGGGAAGGATTGCTCCTTCTGGTTGCGGGTGTCGCCGCCTTCCGGCGCATCGACGAGGCCCAAGGCCTGCAAGCGACCGCCGGCCGCCAGGTTGCGGCGATCGTTGGGCAGGTAGCGATAGAAGAGGCTGTCGGCGACATCCTCGGTCAGATAGACGACGCCGGTTCGCGGATCGACGCACGCCGCCTCATGTTTAAAGCGGCCCATCCCGGTCAAGGCGACAGGCTCAACCAGGCCGACATGGGCGCTGGGCACCTCGAACACATAGCCGTGGTTCTTGCCGGCCCTTGCGCCGGCCTTGATCGTGGTCTCCTCGCAGGTCAGCCAAGAGCCCCAGGGCGTGACACCGCCGGCGCAGTTGACCAGGGTGCCCGCGATGCTCATGTGCTGGCGCTCGGTTTGGCCAGTCTTAAGATTGTAGAGTTGGGTGGTCGTCCCGCCCGCAAGGGCCGCGCCGTCGCCGTTGAAGTCCCAGACGCGGCTGCGGTCGATACGGTCGATAAGGCTCTGACGGGGACCAAATGCGGCCTTCTCGATGTCAGAGGCGGACATCTCGTGATTGCGCACCAGCAGGACCTTGTCGTCGCCCGCCGCGAAGCAGCCCATGCCGTCGAACTTGCCAGGCAGGATCAGGCCGTCGCTCATCGTCTCGCCGACCTGGGCGATCACGCGATAACGGAAGCCGGCGGGGAGATCGATCATCCCCTTGGGGTCGCTCACCAGGGGGCCATAGCCGGTGACCTCGTTCAGATAGGTCTCAGCCGGATGCCCGCCATCTTGGGCCCGGGCCGCGAAGGCGCCGAAGGCGATGCTGGTGGCGGTGGCGCTCAGGAACATTCGACGGGATACGGCCATGGTGTCTGCTCTCGCGAGGGGGCTGGGGTCGCTATGCCGCCATTTCATGACGATTGAAACACAGCGATGCGGTATTATAATACCACTTTTGCTAGTGCATTGTAATTGTTTGGCTTTGCAAGTTTCTGAGCTGCTATTGTTGACAGTGTTCGTCGTCTCCCGTACATGCCGCGCCTCACACGGACGAAACCGGTTTTCTCGGGTTCGGACGCCCAGAAATTACGGATCAATCCAATGCAGAAGATCACGGCTTCCTTGAAGCCAGCCGAGGTCGAGAAGAAGTGGATCGTGGTCGACGCCGAGAACGCCGTTGTCGGCCGTCTGGCTTCGTTCATCGCCATGCGTCTTCGCGGCAAGCATCGTCCTGACTACACCCCGCACGTCGATTGCGGCGACTTCGTCGTCGTCATCAACGCCGACAAGGTGAAGTTCACCGGCAAGAAGCTGGACGACAAGGTCTACTACCGTCACACCGGTCACCCGGGCGGCATCAAGGAAACCACCCCGCGCAAGGTGCTGGGCGGTCGTTTCCCCGAGCGCGTCCTCGAGAAGGCCGTTGAGCGCATGCTGCCCAAGGAGAGCCCGCTGGCTCGCAAGCAGCTGACCCACCTGCTCATCTACAACAACGGTGAGCACCCGCACCAAGCGCAAAACCCCGAAGTCGTCGACTTCGCGGGCCGCAACGCCAAGAACATCCGGAGCCTCTAAGCTATGACCGACGCTCAAGGCTTTGACGCGCTGGCCAGCCTGTCCAGCAACCCGGAAGCTGCCGCTCCGGCCGAACCCAAGATCGACGCCCAAGGCCGCGCCTATGCGACCGGCAAGCGCAAGAACGCGATCGCTCGCGTTTGGATCAAGCCGGGCAAGGGCTCGATCACGATCAACGGTCGTGACCAGGAAGTCTACTTCGCCCGTCCGGTGCTGCGCATGATGATCGCACAGCCGCTGGAAGTGACCGACCGTCTGGGTCAATTCGACGTCGTCGTGACCGTCGAAGGCTCGGGCCTTTCGGGCCAGGCCGGCGCGATCCGCCACGGCCTGTCGAAGGCTCTGACCTATTACGAACCCGGCCTGCGCCCGGTCCTGAAGCCGCACGGCTTCCTGACCCGCGACAGCCGCGTCGTCGAGCGTAAGAAGTACGGTAAGGCCAAGGCCCGCCGCAGCTTCCAGTTCTCGAAGCGCTAATCGCGACGATTACGTGTTTGGGAAGGGGCGCTTCGGTTCAGCCGAAGCGCCCTTTTTCTTGTCCTGTCTCTTGTTCGGATTGGAGTCCGCCATGGCGAACGCTCCCAAGGTCTTCATCGACGGCGAAGCCGGCACCACCGGCCTGCAGATTCGTGAGCGTCTGGTCGGTCGCACCGACCTGCAGCTGATCTCGATCGACCCGGACAAGCGTAAGGACGCCGACGCGCGCGCCGAGATGCTGAACAGCGCCGACGCGGTGATCCTGTGCCTGCCCGATGACGCGGCCAAAGAAGCCGTCTCTCTGGTCAGCAATCCGAACACGGTGATCATCGACGCCTCGACCGCCTATCGCACGGCCGAGGGCTGGGCCTATGGCTTCGCCGAGCTCGACAGCGAGCAGCGCGGCAAGATCGCGGCCTCCAAGCGGATCTCCAATCCGGGCTGTTACCCGACCGGCGCAATCGCCCTGACGCGGCCACTGGTCAGCGCCGGCATCCTGCCGGCCCAGCTGCCCGTCTCGTACAACGCCGTCTCGGGCTATACCGGCGGCGGCAAGGCGATGATCGCCCAGTTCGAGGATGAGAGCGCCGCCGACCACACCCGGGCGCCGTACTTCATCTACGGCCTCTCGCTGAGCCACAAGCACGTGCCGGAAATGCAGAAGCACGGCGGTCTGCTGACCCGTCCGATCTTCACGCCCGCCGTCGGCCGCTACGCCCAGGGCATGATCGTCGAGATGCCGCTACATCTGGCGACCCTGAACGGCGCGCCGTCGCTGGCCGACATCCATGCGGCGCTGGTCAAGCACTACAAGGGCGAGGCGTTCGTCGAGGTCGCGTCGCTGGACGAGGCCAAGGCGCTGACGACCCTGGACCCTGAAGGTCTGAACGGCACCAACCGCCTCAAGCTCTTCGTGTTCGGCTCGGACGCCGGAGGCCAGGCGCGTCTGGTGGCGCTGCTCGACAACCTCGGCAAGGGCGCGTCGGGCGCGGCGGTGCAGAACCTGAACATCGCGCTCGGGCTGGATGAGGCCGCAGGCTTGTAGACCTGTCTCAGACCCGCCAGCGGTAGTGGCCGGCGGGTTTGTGCAGCTTGAAGCGCCATAGCGGCTCTTCCCTGACGCCATCGCTGATATTGTGCGCTACGCGCACTTGCTCGGGCCCGCTGACCGCGATCCCCAGATGCGGCCGGCCGCCCGCCAGGCGCCAGGTGAGGATGTCCCCTGGCGCGACGCCCTCGAACGCATCGCCACCCAATAGGCGCGGCGAGGGAAGGGGGAGCCTGGCCTTCTGGCGCGCGAGGAACGCCTCAAGGTTCAGCACCCGCCGATGGTCGATATTGGCGTCGGGTGAGGTGAGCCCCCATTCGCGCCGCGATGGGTAGGCGTCGAACGCCGCCTTCATGTCTTCATGCACGCGTTGTTGCAGATCGATGTCCCACGCGTCACGCGCGGCGCGGATCAGCACATCCGAGCAGACGCCGCTGGTCCGTAACACATCGCCATTCGGATAGCCGATCGAACGGTAGCTGGCGTCGTAGGTGACGGTGACGCCGATCTGGGCCCGTGCGGCGGCGGCCAGCTTTCGTCCGGCGTCCGGAATCAGGGCGTGACTAAGATCCGCCCGCGCCAGGAGCGGCGCGGCGGCGCAGAACCCTAAGGCTGTCCGTCGGTTGAGCGTGAGCATGGCGCGGAAGCTTGGCCATGATCCTGGCGACTTTTGGGCGAACCGGGTTCGCTGTTAGCCTTCTGGGGGAAAATCCTGCATTTGCCGTCAAGGTTGTGACTTTACCAGCACAAATGAACCTGGAGCGTCCTCCAGCGGCTTCAGCTTGCCCTTGGCCGGATCGCGGGCTGGAACCTGGTCGCCCGAGCGCGCCTTGAGCCAGGCCGCCCAGTGCGGCCACCACGAGCCTGGATGCTCCTGCGCGCCGGCGATCCACTCGGACACGTCCGCCGGCAGTTCGCTGTTGGTCCAGTGCTGGTACTTCCTGGCGTCGGGGTGGTTGATCACGCCCGCGATGTGACCCGAACCGGCCATGGTGAAGGTCACGGGGCCGCCGAACGCCCTGGCGCCGCGATAGACGCTGCGATACGGCGCGATGTGGTCGTCCTTCGAGGACTGCACATAGATCGGGATCTTGACCTTCGACAGGTCCAGCCGCTCGCCGCCCAGGCTGAGCTTGCCGGTGGTCAGGGCGTTGTCCTTGTAGAAGTTGCGCAGATAGAACAGGTGCAGCGCCTTGGGCATCCGCGTCTGATCGGCGTTCCAGAACAGCAGGTCGAACGGGCGCGGCTCCTTGCCCATCAGGTAGTTGCTGACGAAGAACGACCAGATCAGGTCGTTACCGCGCAGGGCGTTGAAGGTGTCGGCCATCGACTGGCTGGGCAGGAAGCCGCCCGCCTGGTCCATCTGCTGCTCGATCGACTGCAGCCATTCCTCGTTGGTGAACAGCAGAAGGTCGCCGGCCTCGGCGAAGTCCTGCTGGGCGGCGAAGAAGGTGGCCGAGTTGATCCGCTTGTCGCCGCGCGCGGCCATATGGGCCAGGGCGACCGAGAGCAGGGTGCCGCCGATGCAGTAGCCTACGGTGTTGACGCGATCGACGCCGCACTGGGTCATCACCTGCTGGGCGGCGTCGTAGATGCCCTCGATCATGTAGTCTTCGAAGGTCTTGGCCGCGAGCGTCTGGTCGGGATTGACCCACGAGGCGACGAACACCGTGAAGCCCTGAGCCGTCAGCCAACGGATCATCGAGTTCTCGGGCCGCAGGTCCATAATGTAGAACTTGTTGATCCACGGCGGGAAGATCAGCAGCGGGATCTCGCAGACGGTGTCCGTGGTCGGGTCAAACTGCAGCAGTTGCAGGATGTCGTTCTGGTAGACGACCTTGCCGGGCGCTGTGGCGACGTTCTCGCCGACCTTGAACTTGGCCAGATCCGTCTGGCTGATCGCCAGCTGGCCGCCGCCACGCTCGAGGTCGGCCGCGAAGTTCTCCATGCCGCGCACCAGGCTTTGCCCTTGAGTCTGGACGACTTCGCGCAGGGCGGCCGGGTTCGAGATCAGGAAATTCGACGGCGAGAACGCGTCGGTCAGCATCTTGGTGAAGAACTCGACCCGGCGCTTGGTGGCGGGATCGACGCCGTCCACCTCGGCGATCAGGCCGTTCAGCCAGTTCGATGACAAGAGGTAGGACTGCTTCATCAGGTCGAACATCGGGTTCGACGCCCAGTCCGGGTCATTGAAGCGTTTGTCCCCGGCAGCGGGTGCGACCACGGGCGCGACGTCTTCGCCGGCGGCGCGGCGCGCGGCGGTCTGCCAGAGCTCCATGTATTGGCCGAAGAGGTCCGCCTGCGCCCGCATCAGTCGGTCAGGTTGCGCCGCAAGTCGCGTCATCACCTCGTTCAAGGCGGGGGCGACGTGGAACGGGTCGGGCGTCAGGGCGGCGGGACGGTCGGCTTGGCGTAGCGCCGCCTCGGCGATCGCGCCCTGAGCGGTGACCGCCGCGCGCGCGAGATTCGCCGAGAGGGTCTCGACCATCTTCAACTGGTCGGGCGAGAGCATGGACTCAAATGGCGGGAAGGGCGGGCCGTCACCCCGCGGCGGCGGCGGCGGCGCGGCGCGAGCCGAATCGCTTTGAGGCGGAGGCTGAATGTCTTCCGGCTTGGCCTTCGGCTTGCCGGACTTGGCGGCGGCCTTGGGCTTTGCAGCGACTTTCTCCGCTGTTGCGGCCTCATCGGCCTTTGTCGCGGCTTTCTTTCGAGCCTTGGGGGCGGCCTTCGCCGTGGCCATGGGGTTTCCTCCGCGAGTCCAAAGCCGGTTCGAGAAAAGCGCTGAACGCCTTTCGCTCGCCGCGATCATCGCATAAGACCAGAAACAAGATGAACGGCGAAACCCGCAAAATCGTGCGCATCGGTTTGATCCTCGGCTTCGCGGCCGGCGCGACCGCTTGCGCGAGCCCGTTCTCGTCCAGCCAGGTGGATCCCAGCTCTCCCGTCGCGGCCGCGGCGACAGCCGCCGCAAAGGCCAAGGGGCCGCGCCGTAAGTTCTCCGACATCCCCGTCGTTCCCACGGATGTGCCGACGGATGGCCAGATTCGGGCCAAGGTCGCGCAGCAGCAGGCGGCCGGCGCGGCGCTCGCAAAGGCGACGGCGCCGAACACCTGGGACCTGAAGGACTCCGAGGCTTACGCCGCAAAGGCGCGTCGTGAGGCCAATCCGCCGGCCCTCCAGGCCCCCACGGAAACCGACCGCGCCAACACCGAAGCCTTCGCCCGCGCAGCGCGCGGCCGAGCTAGCGCGCCTCCGTCACAGCCCCAATAGGGCGACGGAGGCATAATCTTCCTTTAGCTGGCTTGGCTTGGCCCCGCTTGGGGTCTATCCATGCCCGACTTTCGCTCCCAAAGCGCCGACGCGGCGCATAGAGCCCTCATGAGCACCGATTTCCACCGTATCCGTCGCCTCCCGCCCTACGTTTTCGAGGAGGTCAACAAGATCAAGGCCCGGCTTCGCGCCGAGGGCACCGACATCATCGACTTCGGCATGGGCAATCCCGACATGCCGACGCCGCAGCATATCGTCGACAAGCTGATCGAGACCGCGCGCGATCCCAAGGCTGGGCGCTATTCCGCCTCGAAGGGCGTTCCAGGCCTTCGCAAGGCCATGGCCAACTATTATGGCCGCCGCTTTGGCGTGAAGCTGAACCCGGACACCGAGGTCATCGCCACGCTGGGCTCCAAGGAAGGCTTCGCCAACCTAGCCCAGGCCCTGACGGGACCGGGCGACGTGATCATCTGCCCGAACCCGGCCTATCCGATCCACGCCTTCGGCTTCATCATGGCCGGCGGCATCATCCGCCACGTGCCGGCGCTGTCGCCCGAGGAGTATCTGTCCAACATCAGCCGCGCGGTGAAGCACTCGGTGCCGCCGCCCAGCGTGCTGATCCTGTCCTATCCGTCGAACCCGACGGCCCAGTGGGTGGACCTGGACTTCTACAAGGACGCGGTCGCTCTGGCCAAAAAGCACGACCTGCTGGTGATCAGCGACGTCGCCTATGGGGAAATCTATTTCGACAATAATCCGCCGCCGTCGATCCTGCAGGTCGATGGGGCCAAGGACATCGCCGTCGAAGTGAACTCGCTGTCCAAGACCTACGCCATGGCCGGCTGGCGCGTGGGCATGGTGGTCGGCAACGCCCGCATCTGCGCGGCGCTCGCCCGCGTGAAGTCTTATCTCGACTACGGCGCCTATACGCCGGTGCAGGTGGCCGCCGCGACGGCCCTGAACGGTCCCCAGGATTGCGTCGACGAGATCCGCGGCATCTACAAGAGCCGCCGCGACACGCTGATCAAGTCGATGAAGGCCGCGGGCTGGGACATCCCGAACCCGCCGGCCTCGATGTTCGCCTGGGCCAAGATCCCTGAAGCCTATCGCGAAGCCGGCTCCATGCTGTTCTCGCGCCTGCTGATCGAGGAGGCGGGCGTCGCCGTCGCGCCGGGCATCGGCTTTGGCGAGTACGGCGAAGGCTATGTGCGGATCGGTCTGGTCGAGAATGAGCACCGTATCCGCCAGGCCGCGCGCAACGTGAAGAAATTCATCGCCAACGCCGACTCCATCCTGGCCAAGGCCCACAACAAGATGGAACAGGCCTAAGACGGCTGCGTCGGACGGCGTAACGAGGATTCGAAGATGACGAACAAGACCTGGCGCGTCGGCGTCGCGGGCCTGGGTACGGTTGGCGGCGGTCTCCTGCAGTTCCTGGCGGAACGGCCCGGCTTCGCGCCGGCCGGCGACCTGGCCGTAGTGACGGCAGTGTCCGCCCGCTCGAAGTCGCGCCCGCGCACGGTCGACATCTCCAACCTCGTCTGGTTCGACGACCCCGTGGCCCTGGCCGCCTCGCCGGAGATCGACATCTTCGTCGAGCTGGTCGGCGGCTCGGATGGTCCGGCCAAGGCCGCCGTCGAGACCGCGCTGAAGGCGGGCAAGCCGGTCGTCACCGCCAACAAGGCCCTGATCGCCGAGCACGGCGCCGAGTTGGCCGCCCTGGCCGAAGCCACCAACACCCCGCTGCTGTTCGAGGCGGCGGTGATGGGCGGCGTTCCCGCCGTGAAGATGATGCGCGAGGCCCTGGTGGGCGACGACATCATCTCGGTGGCCGGCATCCTCAACGGCACCTGCAACTTCATCCTGTCGGAGATGGAGAAGACCGGCCGCTCGTTCGCCGACGTGCTGCGCGAGGCTCAAGGCCTGGGCTATGCCGAGGCCGATCCGACCATGGATGTCGGCGGCTTCGACGCCGGTCACAAGGTCAGCATCCTGGCCGCGCTGGCGTTCGGTTGCGCGCCCAACTTCGCCGCCGCCGAGATCGAGGGCATCAGCGAGGTTGATCTGCTCGACATCAAGCTGGCCAAGGACCTGGGCTACCGGATCAAGCTTATCGCCGGCGCGGCCAAGTCCGAGGATGGCGTAGCAGTGAAGGTGCATCCGTCGCTGGTGCCGCTGGATCATCCGCTGGCCCAGGCCGGTGGGGCGCTCAACGCCCTGTTCATCGAAGGCAAGCGCATCGGCCGGATCTTCCTGCAGGGGCCGGGCGCGGGCGCGGGTCCCACGGCTGCGGCGGTCGCGGCCGACATCGCCGACGTGATGACCAAGGCTGTGCGCCCGGTGTTCCAGGCGCCGGCCGGCGACCTGAAGCCCTTCGTCTCGATCGATCCGTCCAAGGCGGTGGGCAAGGCCTATCTGCGCGTGATGGTGCAGGACCAGCCCGGGGTGATCGCGGCGATCTCGGAAACCCTGGCCGAATGCGGCGTGTCGATCGACAGCTTCCTGCAAAAGCCTGTCGAAGGGGCGGGTGGGGTGCCGATCGTGCTCGTTACCCATGCGACGCCAGAATCAAACCTCCTGGACGCGATTAGCCGCATCGAAAAGCTGCAGACCGTGCTAGAGCGTCCGCGCCTTCTGCGCGTCGCGCGCATCTAACGACCTGCAAAAAAGGGCGACGAAGGCGACATTGGGAACAAGGCCGCCTCGATCGGGGCGGTCGGGAGAAACGGATGAGTTCGAACACCCTGGACCGCGCTCTGGTCCTGGACGCCGTTCGCGTGACCGAGGCCGCCGCCATCGCCTCGTGGACCATGCTGGGCCGCGGCGACGAAATGGCCGCCGATCAGGCTGCGGTCGACGCGATGCGCAACGCCCTCAATGAACTGGATATCGATGGCGAGATCGTCATCGGCGAAGGCGAGCGCGATGAGGCGCCGATGCTGTACATCGGCGAGAAAGTCGGCACCGGGAAAGGCCCCCGCATCGACATCGCGCTGGACCCGCTGGAAGGCACCACCCTGGCGGCCAAGTCCCAGCCCAACGCTTTGACGGTGATGGCCTGGGCGCCCAAGGGGACGCTGCTGAATGCGCCCGACACCTATATGGACAAGATCGCCTGCGGCCCGGGTCTGCCGGCGGGGGTCATCGACCTGGATCGCTCGCCGGCCGAAAACATTCAGGCTGTCGCCGACGCCAAGGGCGTGGCGCTTTCCGAGATCACGGTCTGTGTTCTGGACCGGCCGCGTCACGCCGAGATTATCGCCAGTGTCCGCGCTGTGGGCGCCCGTATTCATCTGATCACGGACGGTGACGTCGCCGGCGTGATCAACACGACGGACCCATTGACCGGCATTGACCTCTATCTTGGGTCCGGCGGCGCGCCCGAGGGCGTCTTGGCCTGCGCGGCGCTGAAGTGCGTCGGCGGCCAGTTCCAAGGGCGACTGCTGTTCCGCAACGCTGACGAGCGCGCGCGGGCGGCGCGTTGGGGCGTCACGGACCTCGACAAGAAGTACGACCTGCATGAGATCGTGCGGGACGAGGCGATCTTCGCCGCCACGGGCGTGACGCGCGGGGGGCTGCTGGATGGCGTCGTCTATCGCGACGGCTGCGTGCACACCCACACGCTGGTGATGAACTCCTCGACGGGCACGGTCCGCGAGGTCCGCATGAAGCGGAAGGTCTGAAACCTTCCTGTCACGCCCATCGCCTAGATGGGCCGCTCTGCTTTCGGTTCGAGGACGAGAATGACTGCTTTTGTCGACCTGGCCGCCCGGCTCGCGGCCGAGCCGGCGGACGCCGCCCTGAAGGACGTGGTCCTGACCATCGCCGAGACGTGCGCGCAGATCAGCCGCGTCGTGGCCTCGGGCGCCCTGTCGGGAAGCCTGGGCGCGGCGGGCAGCACCAACGTGCAGGACGAAGAACAGAAGAAGCTCGACGTCATCACCAATGACATGCTGAGCGACGCCCTGAAGGCCTGCGGTCCCGTGGCGGGTCTGGCTTCTGAAGAGCTGGAAGAGGTCGAGCCCACGGGTCGTGTCGGCGGCTATCTCGTCACCTTCGATCCGCTGGACGGCTCCAGCAATATCGACGTCAACGTTTCGGTTGGAACGATCTTCTCGGTCTTGCCCGCGCCGGCCGGCCATGCGCCGACCGAAGGTGACTTCCTGCAGCCGGGCCGCAACCAGGTGGCGGCGGGTTATGCAGTCTACGGGCCCCAGACGATGCTGGTCGTCACGCTGTCGGGCGGCGTCAACGGTTTCACGCTCAGCGCCGACGGCCGCTGGTTGCTGACCCACCCGGACCTGGCAATCAAGCCGGACACCGCTGAGTTCGCGATCAACATGTCCAATCAGCGCCACTGGGCGCCAGGCGTGCGCCGCTACATCGACGGCTGCCTGCAGGGCAAGGATGGCGCGCGGGGCAAGAACTTCAACATGCGCTGGGTCGCCTCGATGGTGGCAGACGTCCACCGCATCATGATGCGCGGCGGGGTCTTCATGTACCCCTGGGATGCGCGCGAGCCGGACAAGCCCGGCAAGCTGCGCCTAATGTACGAGGCCAATCCGATGAGCCTTCTCGTCGAGCGGGCGGGCGGCAAGTCGATTGAAGGCCTGACCGAAATCCTGGATATCAAGCCGGCCAAGCTGCACCAGCGCGTGCCCGTCGTCCTGGGCTCGGCCAATGAGGTCGAGGTCATCCGGGCCGAGATGCGCGCCGGCTGACGCACGTCCGACCCTGTCGTGCGGGCGCCGCATGGTTCGAATCCTTGCGACAAGCTAGGCTCGCCCGATGCCCGCCGATGGTGTCACCTCTATTTCCTCCAGCGCCTTTCTGGGCGTCGAACGCTCGCTGAGCGGCCGCGCCTGGCGCGAGCGGCCGGCCGATCTCGCCGTGGTCCGCGAAATTCAGCAGCGTCATGGCCTGATCGAGCCCCTGGCGAAGGCGCTGGTGTCGCGCGGCGTCACCCTGGAGCACGCCGAGCACTATCTGCGCCCGACGCTCAAGGCCCTGTTCCCCGACCCATCGCTGTTCACCGATATGGACCGGGCGGCCGAAATCCTGATCGACGCGCTGGAGCGCGGTCGCCCGACCATGGTGTTCGCCGACTATGATGTCGACGGCGCCACCAGCGCCGCGCAGCTGGTCCGGTGGTTTCGCCATATGGGCGTCGAGCTGCCGATCTACATCCCCGACCGTCTGACCGAGGGCTATGGCCCGAGCCCGGCGGCGTTCCGCAAGATCCGCGATGGCGGCGCTGAGCTTGTGGTCACCCTCGATTGCGGCGCGGCGGCCTATGACGCGATCGCCAGCGCCGGAGAGATCGGGCTGGAGGTCGTGGTGATCGACCACCACCTGATGCGCGAGGACCCGCCGGCCGCCGCGGCCGTGGTCAATCCAAACCGGCCGGGCTGCCCAAGCGGGCAGGGCGTGCTCGCGGCGGCCGGGGTGACGTTCGTGCTGCTGACCGCGCTGAACCGCGAGGCGCGCAAGCGTGGCCTCTTTACCGAGGATCGACCGCAGCCCGACCCGCGCCAATGGCTGGACCTCGTCGCCTTGGGCGAGGTCTGCGACGTCACCCAGTTGGTTGGTTTCAATCGCGCGCTGACCGCCCTGGGTCTTCGGGCCATGGGCGCCTGGGCCAATCCCGGGCTGAAGGCGTTGTTTGAAGTCGGCAAAGGCTCGGGCGAGCCGTCAGTGTTCACGGCGGGCTTTATCCTGGGGCCGCGCATCAACGCCGGCGGCCGGGTTGGTCGCTCCGATCTCGGTGCGCGGCTTCTGTCGACCGACGATCCGCTGGAGGCGCGGGCGCTGGCCGAGGAGCTCGACAGCCTCAACACCGAGCGAAAGGCCGTGGAGGCCGCCGTCGTCGAAGAGGCGGCGGCGATGCTGGAGCGCGGCAGCAACTTCAATCCCGACGCGCCGGTGATCGTGGTGGCGGGCGACGATTGGCACCCGGGTGTGATCGGCATCGTCGCGGGTCGCCTGCGCGAACGCTATCGCAAGCCTGTCGTGGTGATCGGGATTGATCGGGCCGCGAATGTCGGCAAGGGCTCGGGCCGGTCGCAGCCCGGGGTCAATCTTGGCCGGGCGATCCAGGCGGCGTTCGAGGCCGGCCTTCTGATGGCCGGTGGCGGTCACGCCATGGCGGCCGGGCTGTCGATTCGTCCCGAGATGATTCCCGAGTTCCGCGCCTTTCTGGAGGAGCGCCTGGCGGGTGAGATGGAGGCCGTGGGCGTGGAGGCCGTCGAGGTCGACGCCTTGGTCCAACCTCGCGCGGCGAACCGTGCGCTGCTCGATGACTTTCAGCGTCTCGCGCCGTTCGGGCCGGGTAACCCCGAACCCCTGTTCGCGTTGAGCCAGGTGCGGCCAGAGCGCGTCTCGGCGCTGAAGGGCGGGCACGTACGTATGGACCTGGTCGGTCCGACGGGCGACCGCATCAAGGCGATCAGTTGGCGAAGCGCCGAGACCCCGCTGGGGCAGCGATTGCTGGCGGGGGGCGGACCTCTCGACGTCGTCGGCAAGCTCAAGCCTGACGACTACATGGGCCGAAATGGCGTGCAGTTCGAGATCGAGGACGCCCACGATCCTCGCGCGCGTTACGCGGACTAGAGATTTCAGGGGGCGAGCCCGCACCTTGGCAGGCCCAGACGGGGATGTGGACGGACTGAAAAAAGTATCTTGGAGCGGGTTGCGCGCCCCAAACGGCGCGGCTATACACCCGCTTCCTCGCGGGGCCGTGGTCCCTTCGTCTATCGGTTAGGACGCCAGATTTTCAATCTGGAGAGAGGGGTTCGACTCCCCTAGGGACTGCCACCCGCGAGGCCATATAACGGCTATGTTCCGCTTCGGCGGCGATGTGGTCCCTTCGTCTATCGGTTAGGACGCCAGATTTTCAATCTGGAGAGAGGGGTTCGACTCCCCTAGGGACTGCCATCTTCGGCTGTATTTCAAATTTGTTTCCGCATTGTGGCTGCGACGAAATGTCGCGGTACCCGCTTGTGCGCTGTTTTGACGCGATTTCGTCATTGACGGCTCTCCTCACGCGAGAACACTGTTCTTGTAGTGCTTGCTCCGATGGGCTGATTGGGCAAGCCAGAGGGGTGGGATGTCTGGTTACGATTTTGAGGACGCTGCGGCGCACGAGGAGTTCGTGCGCATTAGCGGCAAGGTGAAGTGGTTCGACGCCGGCAAGGGCTACGGGTTCATCGTACCGGATGATCCTGGGCAGACCGGACTCAAGGACGTGCTTCTGCATGTGACGTCGCTGCGCAATTGCGGCCGCGAGACCGCCATGGAAGGCGCCATCATCGTTTGCGATGTGGTTCGGCGGCCCAAGGGCTGGCAGGTCAGCGAGGTCGTCAATCTCGATGAGAGCGGCGCGCCGTCTCCGTTGGAGCGTCAGCGGCGGACCTTCGCCGAAGGTCCCGTTCGACGCGACGGGTTGCGCGACGGTCACGGGCGCAGCGCTCTGACGCCGGAAGGACCCGCCGAGCACGCCAAGGTGAAATGGTTCAACCGCACCAAGGGCTATGGCTTCGTGATCCGTGACGCAGAGCCAGGCGATATCTTCGTGCATATCGAGACGCTGCGCCGAGGCGGGCTTGAGGATCTGCAGCCGGGCGACGACGTCCTGGTGCGGTTCGCACGCGGGCCCAAGGGACTGGTTGTCGCCGAGATTTCCGCCGGCGACGCCTGACTTTCGCCACTGGCCGCAGGAGGCTAGTCTCGCAAGAGACTGGCTTTCCGTGAGGCGATGCGTGACCGAAGTGATGATCCACAGGCGAGCCCTCTTGGCTGGCCTGGCGCTGGCCGCCGGGGGCGGCCCAGCGTTCGCCGCCGGCAAGCTGGAGACGGTCGAGATCGTCACCAGCCGTGGCCGTGCGCGGTTTCAGGTCGAGATCGCCGCGACCAAGGCGGAGCAGGAGCGGGGCCTGATGTTCCGCAAGTCGCTCGCGCCTGATCGCGGCATGCTCTTCACCTATAAGCGCCCGCAACCGGTCGCCTACTGGATGAAGAACACGCTGATCCCTCTGGATATCCTCTACATCCAGGCCGATGGCCGAGTGCTGTCGATCGCGCGCAACGCTCGCCCGCACGACCTGACGCCGCTGGCTTCGGGCGGGCCGGTGCTGGGGGTGCTGGAAATCGCGGGCGGCCGCGCTGCGCAACTCGGCATCCTGCCGGGTGATCGCGTGCTGCATCGCATCTTTCCGAAGTAAACAGGTGCGCGCCTTTGTTGATCCGCGCGCCGAACCCCTGTAGAGCAGCCGCCTGCTGATGTTTCGGAGCGTAGCGCAGCCTGGTAGCGCATCTGTTTTGGGAGCAGAGGGTCGCAGGTTCAAATCCTGCCGCTCCGACCATCGGTAAGGCACTTTGGGAGAGGTCCATGCTGGCCCGCATCTATCGCCCCGCCAAGAACGCCATGCAGTCCGGCAAGGCCAAGACCAAGGACTGGGTGCTGGAGTTCGAGCCGGCGAGCGCGCGCAAGTCCGATCCGCTGATGGGCTGGACGACCTCGAGCGACATGAACGGCCAGATCCGCCTGACCTTCGAGACCCGCGACGAAGCGGTCGCCTATGCTCAGCGCCACGAGATCGCCTTTCAGCTCTTTGAGCCCAAGGCGCCCAAGCGCATCCTCAAGGCCTACGCCGACAATTTCGCGGCCAATCGCAAGCAGCCCTGGACTCACTAGGTCTGTCGCGACTTGAGCCGGCGAGCGCGCGCCCTTAGCTCAGACGGATAGAGCATTCGCCTTCTAAGCGAACGGTCGCAGGTTCGAATCCTGCAGGGCGCGCCAAAACTATGCCAGAGCGCGAGGTTTCGCCTCAGCGCCGCCGACACGACGATTTGTTCGCGCCATATCGTAGGCGTGCGTGTAGCGGGCGATACACCTTGACGCTTAGGTCACGCTGGGAAGGTCCGGTTCTAGCCTAGGTGTCTGCACGCCTGGTCCGCTGGGTCAGGTCGATCCTGGCTTGGTCGTGGGCGATATCGGCGGCGTCCTGGAGGGGCGGCATGCGATAGGCTTTCCGTGTGCTCAGGCCCGGTTACGTTGATCGGCCGCCAGCGGTCGCCCCAGATTGATCTCGGCGACGGCGTGCAGGTCTGGCGGCTCCAGGCCCCGGGCATAGGCGCTCAAGGTCAGCGCTAGGCCTCGACCCGGAGCCGCGCCTTGCAATGCCCTGGAAAGTCGTAGGTCAGCGAAACGTCAATCTCGAACCGCATGGCTTGCCGAGTGGAGGCGGCGCAGGCGCTTGCGTTGTAGATCAATACGCAGATTATGTCCACTCTATCGTATCCATCAGAAATATAATTTAAATATGTTGTCGACGTGCGGCGAAAATGGGCGCACCATAACTAAGTAAAAATTTCGCTTTAGTCTGGACCCATCGAAGATGGGTGGCCAGGTTCTATTCTAAAATTCAAGATTTTTAGCTCGCTTCGGCGTATCGATACGCTATCGAGCGCTTTACGAAGGTGCGCCCGGATGCTGCCCCGTCCTCAACGAAACACCCGGCTCATCGGCCAAGCCCGCGGTCTCCATTCTCTTGCCGACCGGCTGCAGCCCGATCGCAACGCCGCGCGCTTTCTTGTGCATGAGACGCTGATGGCGGCGTTGGGCCTACCTGACGATCAGCGCGGAACCAAAGAGCAGGGGCGGGATCTGCGCCGCTGGATGATCGCTCATCTGCGGACCAGTCGACGGGCGATCCCCTCAGTCGCGCCTGTAGGGCGCTGAATTTGGAGAAACCCGCCATGTCTGATCCTGAGAGCCGCTCCACGCCTCCTGATCTTCGACTCGTTACAAAGTCGGATTGCGATCACGGCGATCATCATCTCGCGATCGACGTGCTGCGAGCCTTGAGGCAGCTGGAGCGGCGGATACGCACTGGCCATCTTGATCCGGTGAATATCCGCGACGTTCAACAGCTTGCCGCGCTGGGCTTGGCGCAGCACGGCCGGGGCGGATGGCGGCCAACGGCCGAGGGGCTGGCCTATCTGGAGCGATGCAAGAGCGACAAGGCGCTTGGCCCGCAAGGCTTCGCCTGATTGGTCCGTGACGTGTTGCGAGCGCCGACGCGGCGCGGAGTGCGGATGTCCACTCTTGATGAGGGCGAAAGGATGCGCATGAGCGATGACCTCCCGTATCTGCGGCAGGCGCGCGAGCAGCTTCGGCAAAGCTGCGATGATTGTCAGCGTCAGCTGAATGCGCTCGCCGCGCAGGTTGGCTGGCTGGCCGACAAGCTCGGGCAGAAATCCGTCGGTGTGGCCATACAGGCGGGACCGCCTCCACGCCTTGAAGGCTAGACCCGAGCGCGGAGCGTTTGCGGGCACCGGGTGCTCTTCGACGTGGTTCGGACGAGACAAGGAACAGTTCGATGAACAAGCCGATCATCCAGCGGGTCATCATCACGGTTCGCCGCAGGGCGGGGATGTGGGCGGCCGAAGAGGAGGGGGTCTTTTTTGTCGCGTCACCGGACAAGGACATCGTCAAGGCCTCGGCGGCCAAGCGCGCTCAGGCCTGCTTTGGGCAGGGAAGAGCCTGCCAGATCCGAATCTCAGGCGAGCACGGCTTTTTGATTGAGCCGCTCGCATAGTCGCTCTGCCCAACGAAAGGCTTCGCCATGTCGGCCAGTTTCGAAGACGCGCTTGAATGCGTTCTGAAGGGGCTCGAGCATCCGCCCGCCCATGGCACAGACGAGGACGCGGACTTCATGATCGCTCTTGCGCTCGTGCTGGCTACCCCGCCGGCTCACGACGAGGAGCAGCCCATGGCTGCGCCTGCCGCGCTCGACGATGACCTCCGGAGACGGCTCCAGGCCTTGGCGCAGCATCGCGATTTCCCCAATGTCTTCGGCGATCACCCAGATGGCATCGGTCCCACTTTGGGCATGGATCTCAGCGTCAAAGGTCAAGCTTCACGCCGCTGATTTCAGCGCGGCCGTCGCAACACACTCGCCAGCTTTGCGCCGGATTGTGGTGCGATGAAGTGAGGGGCGTTATCGGGGCGACAACGGCGCTCTGCGCAACAGCACGAGCGATCACGACAAAGTCCAAGTCTAGCTGATGCCAAGTACGATGCAGTGCGGGTGGACTGCCGCGCCCACGTCGCGGCGGGCGACGCGTTGAGCGACCGTCTGTAGCGACAGGCGCTTTAGACGCCGGCCCTTCGAACCGGGCGCACGCCTGCGTCACGGAGCGCGGCGAGGGTCGGGAAACCGTCGACGGCCATCAGCAGGTCGAGCTCGGCGAGGATGCTCCGCAACACGTGGACGACGCCGTCGACGCCGCCGATCGCCAGGCCATAGGCGTAAGGCCGACCGATCCCGACCGCCCGCGCGCCCATCGCCAGCGCCTTGGCGGCGTCCGATCCGGATCGCACGCCGGAATCGAAAAGGACCGGCGTGTTCCCGCTGGCCGTGACGATATCTTCGAGCAGGTCGATCGCGGCGATGCCGCCATTGGCCTGACGGCCGCCGTGGTTGGAGCAAAAGACACAGTCAACGCCCAGGTCCACGGCCCGGCGCGCGTCGTCCGGGTGACAGATACCCTTGAGAACGATGGGCAGCTTGGTGGCCGATCTGAGCCAGGCCAGATCCTCCCAGGTCAGGGTCTTGCCAAACAGGCCGCCCCAGGTGCGGATCGCGGTCGCAGGATCCTCGGCCACCGGCTTGCCCAGGATCTCCAGGAAGCGCGGGTCGGTGAAGTAGTTTTGCAGGACATGGCCCCGAAGCTGGGGGAAGTTTGCGTCGTTGAGATCCCGCGGCCGCCAGCCTGTGACCCAGGTGTCGAGCGTCACCACCAGGGCCTTGAAGCCGGCGGTCTCGGCCCGGCGGATCAGGCTTTCGGCGAGGTCGCGGTCCTTGGGCGTATAGAGCTGGAAAAAGCCGACCCCGTCGCCCAGCGCCGCGCCGACCTTTTCAATCGGATCGTTGGCCAGGGTTGAGGCCATCACGGGCACGCCCGTCCTTTGCGCCGCGACGGCGGTGGCGATGTCGCCATGCCCGTCCTGGGCGCACATGCCGATGACCCCGATGGGACTCATGAACAGCGGCGTGGGCAGCTTCAGGCCAAAGAGTTCGATCGACAGGTCGCGCTTGGACGCGTCGACCATCATCCGGGGGACGACGCCCCAGTCGTGAAAGGCGTCGGCGTTCCGGCGCTGGGTGAACTCATCGCCACAGCCACCTTGCACGTAGCTGAGTAGATCGGGGGACATGGCGGCGGTCGCGCGCGCTTCCAGCGTCTTGAAGTCGACCGGCCATTTGGGGCGCACGCCCTGCAGCCCGGCCCCATAGATCTCGTTCTGATAGTCGCCGTAATGGGCCATGCCGCGCCCCTCCCGTGTCGTTCTTCTTTGTTCCCGGACACTCTAGCGCGACAAACGCATGTTTGAAGGGGGCGGCCGAGGTTTCGAGGCACCCGGGTGTCTAGAAACCTCGCCGTGTCCCCGCCCATTGAAGGCAGGGTGGTTGGGGCTAGAGCGTGACGCCGAAAGTGGGAACCGGTTTCGGCGCTCGTCACGCTCTAAGTGTTTGATTTAGAGACTTGTTATCGCGTCGGAACGATTCCGTTTGCGACGCGCAAAGCTCTAGGCGCCCCGCGCCAGGCGACCCGCGCGAACTGCGCCCGCCAGGTCGTCCAGCAGCCGCACCGAGGTTTCCCAGTCGACGCAGGCGTCGGTGACCGACTGACCATAGGTCAGGGCCTGGCCTTGGACGATATCCTGGCGGCCGGCCACGAGATTGCTCTCGATCATCACCCCCATGACCGGCGAGGCGCCGGTCGCGACCTGGGCGCAGACGTCGGCGATCACGGCGGGTTGGTTCTCATGGTTCTTGCCGCTGTTGGCGTGGCTGACATCGACCATCAGGCGCGGCGGCAGTCCGGCCTTGCTCAGAACCTCGGCGGCGGCGGCGACGCTGGCGGCGTCGTAGTTCGGGGTCTTGCCGCCGCGCAGCACGAGGTGACAGTCACCATTGCCCGTCGTGGTGGCGATCGCCGCGCGGCCCTCTTTGGTGACGGCCAGGAAGTGGTGCGGCTGGGACGCGGCCATTACGGCGTCGACGGCGATCTTCACATCGCCATTGGTGCCGTTCTTGAAACCGACGGGGCAGGAAAGGCCCGAGGCCAGTTCGCGGTGGATCTGGCTTTCGGTCGTGCGGGCGCCGATCGCGCCCCAGGACACCAGGTCAGCGATGTACTGCGGGGTGGTCACGTCCAGGAACTCGCAGGCGGCGGGCAGGCCCTGCGCGCTGACGTCCAGCAGAACCCGTCGCGCCAGACGCAGGCCGTCATTGATCCGGAAGCCGCCGTCGAGGCCCGGATCGTTGATCAGTCCCTTCCAGCCCACGGTCGTGCGCGGCTTCTCGAAATAGACCCGCATGATCACTTCCAGTTCGCCCGCGTGGCGCTCGCGCTCGGCCGCCAGGCGGCGGGCGTAGTCGATCGCCGCCTTGGGGTCGTGAATGGAGCAGGGGCCGATGACCACGACGAGGCGGTCGTCCTGGCCATGCAGGATCTGATGAACCGCCTGGCGCGCCCCGCCGACGATCTCGGCCACTGACGAGGTGGCGGGAGCTTCTCCGATGACCTGAGCCGGCGGGTTCAGGGTCTGGAGTTTCTCGATCCGCAGGTCATCGGTCGGAACGGGCAGGGTGACGAGGTGAGCGGTGGACGTGGACGGCATTGGCGCGACTCCGGAAACTTGGAGGTCCGGCGGCCATCAAAAAAGCCGCCCGGGGGACCCCTGGCGGCTGGTGAAGACATTCGATGGCGCTGATCTCAGGCCAAACGACACCCTCCCGGCGCCAGAGGCGTCGGATAGCTAAAATACCAAAACTGCTGTTGGCAGGCGGCGAGGGTCATCAAGCGAAGCCTAGACACAAGATTCGCGTATGTCACGCCCCCAAGTCCATTTTGGGCGCATGGGGGCGCGCCAGAAGGGGAGAGCCGTCAGCAGACGGCTCGGTTCAGGCTCAGGGCTTGGTCGACAAAGCCTTCAGATCGGCGTCGACCTTGGCGATCATTTCGTTGGTGATCTGCCCCTCGGCGTAGGCTTGCAGCTCCCGCAGGCTCATGCCTTTGAATTGTTCGAAGGCCGGATGCTTGGCCAGGGCAGGCAGGGTCTTGTCCAGAGCCGCCTTGGCGGCGGGGTTGGCGACGACCGCTTCCAGTGGCGTGTCGGCGGAGAACGCGTTCGCCGAGGCGGCGGCCGGCGGCGGGGCGGCGTTCTGGGCCAAGGCCGGCGTGGCCAAAAGGGCGGCGAGCACGAGGCCGGTCGCAATACGCATCATGGAGCTCCGTTTCGAGAATGGAGTTCTAGAGGACAGCAGGCCGTGGCTCCGGGTCAAGGCAAAGCTTGACGACAATCCTGGTGCTTTTGACGCGCGCCAAAACAGGGGCCCGCCTTGACGCTACGTAGACACGCGTATGCGACAAAATGCGCGCGATCGCACTGAAGTCACGGACGGTTAATCCCTAGATCCAATGCTTGGCCGGAATCTCCAGGGGCGGCCATGATCGAGTTCGACAGCATTGAGGCGCAGCGGCGCACAGGCGGAAAACTGGTCTTGGCCTGCAATGCGGCGATGGTGGCGTTGACGCCGCTGGCCAGTCTTGTCGCGGGCAATGCGGTCGCGAAACTGGCCGGAATCGCCACGGTCCTGGCGCTCGTAGCGTTCGTGGCTTACCGGGTCGCGGCGGATCATTTCGGCCAGCGCCTGGTCTCAGCCCTTGTTCTGGTCGGACAGGTCGCCCTGTTCGTGCTCGCCTTCAGCGGCAGTCCGCTGCAGTCCGAAGCGCGCCTGGCCTTTCTCGCCGCGCTGGCCCTGCTGGTCGCCTATGGCGATTGGCGGATCATCGCCGCCGGCGCGCTTGCGGTCGCAGCCTGTCATGGCGCCGCGGCGCTAGTCTCGCCGCATGCGCTGGGCGGGAGCGGGGGTCTGATGGCGACGGCCTTCGCGATTGGGGTGACGGCCGCCACCGCCTGGTCGCTGATCTGGATGACGGCCGGCGTTTCGAGACTGTTCTCGACGGTGTCCGCCCGGACCCGCAACGCCGAGCGCGCGGCCGAACAGGCCGAGGAGGCGCGTGAGGCGGTCGTGGCCGAACGCAATGCGCGCGAGCAGTCGGTCGCAGAGCGCGCCGCGCTGAAGGCTGCGATGGAAGCCGAACAGAATCTGGTTGTGACCGAACTCGACGCGGCGATCACCAAGCTTGCCGACGGGGACCTGAGTTGGCGGCTGCAGCAGAGCTTCGCCGAGCGCTATGAAGATCTGCGGGCCAACTTCAACCGGGCGCTGGAGCGACTGGAAGCCGCCATGGGTGACGTGACCACGCGCGCTTCCACCATGACCGACGGGGTCAACGAGATGAGCCGCGCCTCCGACGAGTTGGCGCGCCGAACCGAACAGCAGGCCGCCAGTCTGATCCAGACGGCCACGGCGCTGGGCGAGGTGACCGTCGCGGTGAACGAGACCGCTGAGAACGCCCGGCAAGCCAACGCTGCGGCGGAGGGCGCGCGCCAAGAGGCCGAGCGGTCCGACCCCGTGGTCACCGAGGCTGTCGAGGCCATGACCCAGATCGAAACCTCCTCGGGTCAGATCGGTCGGATCATCGGCGTGATCGACGAGATCGCGTTCCAGACGAACCTGCTGGCGCTCAACGCCGGCGTCGAGGCCGCACGGGCCGGCGAGTCGGGCAGGGGCTTCGCCGTCGTCGCTCAGGAAGTTCGCGCCTTGGCGCAGCGCTCGGCCAACGCCGCCAGTGAGATCAAGACTCTGATCAGCGCTTCGACGGCTCAGGTTTCGGCGGGGGTTGAGCGCGTTGCGCGCACGCGGGAAGCCTTGCAGCGTATCGTCGCGCGGGTCGCCGAGATCGACGGGCAGGTCAATGCGATCGCCCGCTCGGCGAACGATCAGGCGCAGAGCCTGCGCGACGTCAACACCACCGTCGGCGAGATGGACCGGGTGGTGCAGCAGAACGCCGCCATGGTGGAAGAAACCACTGCGGCCGCTCACGCCCTGCGCTCCGAGGCGCAAGACCTCAGCGACCGCATCGGCTTGTTCAAGATCACGGGCCGCATCGGCGGCGCCCGCCGTCAAGCGGCTTAGTCGGCTTCTGGCATCTGCGCTGAACCGCCTTGCGGCGGCGGGTCCAGACCAGCGAACGCGCTGGAGCGCTTTCCGATCCTTATGAAGCGGTGATCGAATGAAGAGCCGTCTACCGTAAAGGTCAGCGAGCGGCGCAGCGCACAGCGGCCCTTTCGAGGCTCCAGTAGCGCCGGATGACCAGGGCGAGGGTCGCCAGCGTGAAGCCGGCGGCGACGTAGCACGCTGGGCAATGGCCCGCGAACGCCCAGCTGTCCTGGCTGGAGGTACAGAGGGGACCCGCCAGAAGACGCGGCGCAGCTTCACCAAGAGCGACCGCCCAGCTGACCAGGGTCAGCGCGGCGGTGAACGGAACGCTGTTGCGGACCAGAACCTCGAGTTGGGGCACCAGATCAATCTCCCATGACGCCAGGACACCATGACCCGCGCGTCGGCGGGAGGCTTTGATGCGTGTCAAAGCCGGGGGAGTCTGGGCGTGACATCCAGGGGCGAGGTTCGCCCCAGGGAGTCCGTATGTCCGCAACCACACTTAGAAGCGCAGGCCCACCCGCGGGCTCCGGAGCGCTTCTCGCCATCTCCGTCGTCGGCGCCTTCCTGGCGATCCTCGGGGCTGGTCTCACACACGATCCGATGTTCCGTCTGCAGATCGGAACCTTCGCGCTGGCCGGCGTCATCGCCGCCTTCGCCCTGAACGCCGGCTTGGCGGGCGGGACGTTGCAGGATCATCCCGATCAGTATTCAGACAACGTGGTCAAGGCGGGCGTGATCGCCACCATGTTCTGGGGCGCGGCGGGCCTTCTGGTCGGCGTGATCATCGCCGCCCAGCTGTCCTGGCCGACGATCTTCTACTTCCCGGACCTGGGCTTTCTGAACTTCGGCCGTCTGCGGCCGCTGCACACCTCGGCGGTGATCTTCGCGTTCGGCGGCAACGCCCTGATCGCGACGTCCTTCTATGTCGTCCAACGTACCTGCAAGGCGCGTCTGGCCGGCGGCATCACGCCGTGGTTCGTGTTCTGGGGCTATCAGCTGTTCATCGTGCTGGCCGCGACCGGCTATCTGATGGGGGCGACCTCGGGCAAGGAATACAGCGAGCCCGAATGGTACACCGACCTGTGGCTGACCATCGTCTGGGTCGCCTATCTGCTGGTATTCCTGGGGACGCTCTGGAAGCGCAAGGAACCGCACATCTACGTGGCCAACTGGTTCTACTTGGCCATGATCGTGACGATCGCCCTGCTGCACCTGGTCAACAACGCCGCCGTTCCGGTCGGCCTGCTGAACCACAAGTCCTACGGCGTGTTCGCCGGCGTGCAGGACGCCCTGGTCCAGTGGTGGTACGGCCACAACGCCGTCGGCTTCTTCCTGACCGCCGGCTTCCTGGCCATGATGTACTACTTCGTGCCCAAGCGCGTTGAGCGCCCGGTCTACAGCTACCGCCTGTCGATCGTGCACTTCTGGGCGCTGATCTTCATCTACATCTGGGCCGGTCCGCACCACCTCCACTACACCGCGCTGCCGCAGTGGGCTCAGACCCTGGGCATGACCTTCTCGATCATGCTGTGGATGCCCAGCTGGGGCGGCATGATCAACGGCCTGATGACCCTGTCGGGCGCGTGGGACAAGCTGCGCACCGATCCGGTGGTCCGCATGATGGTCGTCTCGATCGCCTTCTACGGCATGTCGACCTTCGAAGGTCCGGTGATGTCGATCCGCGCGGTCAACGCGCTCAGCCACTACACCGACTGGACCATCGGCCACGTGCACTCCGGCGCCCTGGGCTGGGTCGGCTTCATCAGCTTCGGCGCGATCTACTGCCTGGTGCCCTGGCTGTGGAAGAAGCCCGGCATGTACTCGAACAAGCTGATCGAGTGGCACTTCTGGATCGCGACCACGGGTATCCTGCTCTACATCGCCGCGATGTGGGTGTCGGGCGTCATAGAAGGCCTGATGTGGCGGGAATACACCCCGCAAGGCTTCCTGGCCTACAGCTTCATCGAGACGGTCTCGGCCAAGCACATCGAGAACGTCATCCGGACGGTCGGCGGCCTCATGTACCTGAGCGGCGCCCTGATCATGATCGTCAACATGTGGAAGACGATCGCTTCGCCCTCCGCCGCGCCGGCCGACGCTTCGGCTGCTCCCGCCACCGCGATCGCCTGAGGTCCCTGATGTCCATCTGGAAGCACCACGCCAAGTTTGAGCGGCATTCGCTGCTGCTCGTCGTCGGCATCCTCCTGGTCGTCTCGATTGGCGGCCTCGTCGAAATCGCCCCGCTGTTCTGGCTGCAGGGCACCATCGAAAAGGTCCAGGGCGTGCGCACCTACACGCCCCTGGAGCTGGCCGGCCGCGACATCTATGTCCGCGAGGGCTGCTACCTCTGCCACTCGCAGATGGTCCGCCCGCTGCGCGACGAGGTCGAGCGCTATGGCCACTACAGCCTGGCGGCCGAGAGCATGTACGACCACCCGTTCCAATGGGGGTCCAAGCGCACCGGTCCTGACCTGGCGCGTGTCGGCGGCAAGTACTCCGACAGCTGGCACCGCGATCACCTGATCGATCCGCGCTCGGTCGTGCCGGAGTCGGTGATGCCGCCCTACAAGTTCCTGGCCACCAATGACCTGGACTACAGCGACATCGCTGATCGCATGAAGGCCCAGAAGACGGTCGGCGTGCCTTACACGGCCGACCAGATCGCCAACGCCAAGAAGGATCTCGAGGCGCAGGCCGATCCGTTCTCGACCGACGCCGTCGCCCTGCGCGGCCGGTACGACGCCAAGGTCGTCAACCGCGACTTCGACGGCGACCCGAACAAGGTCAGCGAGATGGACGCCATCGTGGCCTATCTCCAGATGCTGGGCACGACCGTCGACTTCAAGACGTACAAGGCCCACGCGCCGGAGAACCAACGATGAGCGGTCTCTCCTACGAAACCGTGGCGCGCTTCGCGCAGCAGTTCGGGCTGATCTATTTCGGCCTGATCTTCCTCGCGGGCGTCGCCTACGCCCTCCGGCCCTCCAAGAAGGCCGAATTCCAACACGCCGCGCGCATGCCGCTGGACGACGGGGAGCAACCCTGATGGCCGACCGCAAGATCGATGACGCCACGGGCGTCGAAACCACCGGCCACGAGTGGGACGGCATTCGCGAACTGGATAATCCGCTGCCGCGCTGGTGGCTGTGGATCTGGTACGCGACTATCGCCTTCTCGATCGGCTACTGGGTGCTGATGCCCGCCTGGCCGGGACTGAATGGCTACACCAAGGGCCTGCTGAACAAGTCCGACCGGGCTGAGGTCGGCCAGGAGCTCAAGGCGCTCGAGGCGCATCGGGGTGAGGGCGCGGCTATGCTGCGCACCGCCAGCCTCGAGCAGATCGAGAAGGACCCGAAGCTTCAAGCCTACGCCCAGCAGGTCGGCCAGTCGGTGTTCGGCGACAACTGCGCCACCTGCCATGGCATCGGCGGCACGGGCTCCAAGGGTTACGCCAACCTGCGTGACGACGTCTGGCTGTGGGGCGGCAAGCTGGAGGACATCCAGTACACGATCACCCACGGCATCCGGTCTGGCGCTGAGGGCGCGCGCATCTCGCAAATGCCGGCCTATGGTCGAGACGAGATGCTCAAGCCCGAGCAGATCGACGATCTGACCGAGTATGTGGTGAACCTGTCGCGTCGCCCTGCGAACGCGGCGGCGGTGGCCCGTGCGACGCCTCTGTTCGAGGCCCAGTGCTCGGCCTGCCACGGCCCGCAGGGCCAGGGCAATCAGCAGCTCGGCGCGCCGAACCTGACCGACGCCGACTGGCTGTTCGGCGCCGATCGCGCCTCTATCCGCGGCCAGATCTATGCCGGCAACGGCGGGGTCATGCCCGCCTGGAGCGGCCGCTTGAGCCCTGAGACCATCAAGGCGCTGACCGTCTACATCCACAGCAACGCGGGCGGTCAGTAGGGCCCATGCCCACGCTCATCGACAAGACGCCCAAGCCCGACAATCGCTCGGCGGTCTCCGCCGCCGAGCGGGCCAAGGGCAAGGGCGACGCCAAGGGTGGCCTCTACAAGCCACGCCAGCCGATCTATCCCAAGCTTGTCCACGGCAAGTGGCGGATGGTGAAGTGGGCGCTCCTGATCGCTACCTTAAGCGTCTACTACATCACGCCCTGGATCCGCTGGGGGCGGCCGGAAGGCTTCCCGCAGCAGGCGGCGCTGGTCGATTTCACCGGCCGGCGCTTCTACTTCTTCGACATCCAGCTGTGGCCCCAGGAAGTCTATCTCTTCACCGGAGTCTTGATCGCCGCAGCGCTGGCGCTGTTCCTCACGACGGCGCTGTTCGGTCGTCTGTGGTGCGGCTACGCCTGTCCGCAGACCGTCTGGACCGACCTCTATATCGTCGTCGAACGGCTTTTCGAGGGTGACCGTAACGCCCGGATGCGCCTGGACGCCGCGCCCCTGTCCTTCGACAAAATCTGGCGCAAGACCGGCAAGCACCTGACCTGGCTGGGCATCGCCTTCGGCACCGGCGGGGCCTGGATTTTCTACTTCCATGACGCGCCGACCCTGATCCGCACGTTCTGGATCGGCCAGGCGCCCGCCACGGCCTATGTATCCTGCGCGCTGCTGACGGCGACGACCTACATCTTCGCCGGCTGGATGCGCGAGCAGGTCTGCACCTACATGTGTCCCTGGCCCCGGATCCAGGGCGCGATGCTGGACCAGCACTCGCTGCAGGTGACCTATCTGCGTGAGCGCGGTGAGCCGCGCGGCGCTCATAAGAAGGGCCAGAGCTGGGAAGATCGCGGCGACTGCATCGACTGCCGCCAGTGCGTCGTGGTCTGCCCGATGGGCATCGACATCCGCGACGGTTCTCAGTTGGAGTGCATCAACTGCGGCCTCTGCGTCGACGCCTGCGACGACATCCTCGGCAAGCTGGGCCGGCCCACGGGCCTGATCGCCTATGACACCGACGCGGCGGTCGCAGCGCGCACCTGTGGTCAGAAGGCGGTCTACAAGCCCGTCCGCTCGCGCACGGTCTATTACGCCGTAGCCCTCGCCCTCGTCGGCGGCCTGACCCTGTGGTCCTTGGTCACGCGACCGAAGGCGGACCTTCACGTCATCCGTGACCGCAATCCGACCTTCGTGCGCATGCACGACGGCGCCGTGCGCGACGGCTACACCCTCAAGATCACCAACCGGACCTTCGCCGAGCGCCGCTTTGACGTCACGTTCGACGGCGTGGCCGGCGCGCGGCTGAGCCAGCCCGGACAGACCGCCCAGCGGGTGACCCTGATCGTGCCCGCCGACCAGGTGGTCTCGGCCCGGGTCTTTGTCACCGCGCCGGCGGACGCCGATCTCGCCAGCAGCGTACCGGCCCGGTTCATCGCCAAGTCCGGCGACATCATCACCCAGTCCAAGACCGTCTTCCTCTCTGGAGCTGCGAACCCGCAATGACGATCGCCGCGCAATCCGTCACGACCGCGACCTCACGCAAGGGCCAGATCACCGGCTGGCATGTGCTGATCGGCGTGGTCACCTTCTTCGCCCTGATCATCGCGGTGGACGTGGTGTTCATGGTGCTGGCCTACCGGACCTTCTCCGGCCAGGTCGCTTCCAACCCCTATGAAGCGGGTCTGGCGTTCAACAAGACCTTGGCCCAGCGGGAGCGCGAGGCGGCCCTCGGTTGGGCGGCGGCGGTGGAGACCGTGGACGGCGACGCGGTGGTCATTCGTGTGCGTGACCGCGGGGGACGGCCGCTGGATCGCCTCTCGCTGACGGGGTCGCTCGCGCGTCCGGCCACCGAGGTCGGCAAGCAGACCCTCAACTTCAAGCCGCTCGGCGACGGCCGCTATCGGGCCACGGCCCGTCTGGACGGCGCCTGGGATCTGCGCGCGACGGCGCGCGACGCCCAGAACGCGTTCGAGCTGGAAGCCCGCCTGGTGTCGAAATGAGCCACAGCCTCGCCCTGCATCGTGACCTGGAGGCCTTCGTTCGGCGCGACGACGCCGGGCGAGGGCGCTTCGAACTGCTCGTGCGCGGCGCGCGCTGCGCCGGCTGCATCAGCAAGATCGAAAAGGCGGTGCGCGCCCTTCCGGGCGTGGAGGCGGCGAGGCTGAACCTGACGACCGGCAAGCTGTCGGTCGAGCTGGCCGGCAAGATCTCTGATCCGGGGCGGGTGCTGGAAACCGTCGAGGACCTCGGCTATCGCGCCTGCCTGTTCGACCCGGCCGAGGCTGAGGCGGCGCAGGATAAGGAAGGCAAGGAACTGGCCCTCGCCCTCGGCGTCGCGGGTTTCGGCGCCGGCAACGTCATGATGTTCACCGTGCCGGCCTGGGCTGGCCTGTTCGGACAGGAACTGACCCCGGCCACGCTGACCCTGATGTACTGGATGGCGGCGATCGTCGCCACGCCCTGCGCACTGTTCGCCGGCCGCCCGTTCTTCCGCTCGGCCTGGGCCTCGCTGCGGCGCGGCAAGGCCAATATGGACGTGCCGATCTCGATCGGGGTGATCCTGACCCTGATCGTCAGCTTCTCCGAGACCCTTCTGGGCGGGAAGCATGCCTATTTCGACGCGGCGGTGACGCTGCTGTTCCTGCTGCTGATCGGCCGCTACCTGGACCACCGTCTGCGGGCCGGAGCGCGTTCGGCGGCGCGGGATCTGCTGGCGCTGCAGGCGCCGATCGCCATGCGTCTTACCGATGGCGTCGAGCAAGGCGTTCCCGTCGCGGACATCCGCGTGGGCGACCTGCTGGCGGTTACGCCCGGCGAGCGCATCCCGGTCGACGGTCTGGTCGAGCAGGGCGCTTCCGAACTGGATAACGCCCTGATCACCGGCGAGACGGCGCTGGCGCCCGTCGCCGCCGGGGCCCGACTGCATGCCGGCGCGCTGAACCTGTCGGGTCGACTGGTTATGCGGGCCACTGCGCGTAGCGAGGACTCCACGCTCGCCGCCATTGCCCGACTGATGGAAGCCGGCGCCCAGGCGCGCTCGACCTATGTGCGGCTCGCCGACAAGGCCGCCGCGCTCTATGTCCCCGTAGTCCACACGGCGGCGGCGCTGACCTTCGTGGGCGGTTGGGCGCTGGGGCTGGGGCCGCGCGAGGCGCTGCTCCGCGCCGCAGCGGTGCTGATCGTGACTTGCCCGTGCGCCCTGGGCCTGGCGGTGCCGGCGGTCCAGATCGCGGCCAGCAGCCGGCTGTTTCGCAGAGGCGTTCTGGTCAAGTCCGGGGCGGCTCTGGAGCGTCTGGCCGAGGCCGATCACGTTGTCTTCGACAAGACCGGGGTGCTGACGCAAGGGCGTCCGGCGCTTATCGACGCGCCCGCCCATCTGGTGGCGCAGGCCGCGCCGCTGGCCCGCGCCTCGCGGCACCCGCTGGCGCGCGCCCTGGCGGCCGAAGCCGGCGCGGGTCCTGTGGCGCAGGACTGCGTCGAGACGGCTGGGCAGGGCGTGGAGGGCGTGATCGACGGTCGCCGCGCTCGCCTGGGGCGCGCCGCCTTTGTCGGCGTCCAGGCGGGCGATGTTCGGGAGACCGAGCTGTGGTTCGGCTTCGAGAACAACGTGAAGATCCGCTTCGCTTTCGAGGACCGTCCAAGAGCCGACGCCCGGGATACGATCACCAAGCTTCGGGCGCTGGGCCTGTCTGTTGAGATCCTGTCGGGCGACGTCGAGGGTCCGGTCCGCGACGTGGCGCGCGAGGTCGGGGTCAGCGATTGGCGCGCGGGCCTCATGCCCGTCGAGAAGGCGGCGGCGATCGATGCGTTGAAGGCGCAGGGCCGAAAGGTGCTGATGGTGGGAGATGGCCTCAACGACGCCGCCGCCCTGTCCAAAGCGCACGCCTCGATGGCGCCGGGCGCGGCGGTGGATGCGGCTCAGAACGCCGCCGATCTCGTCTTCACGGGAGATGAACTCGGCGCCGTCGTCGAGTCGATCGAGACCGCCCGGGAGGCGCGCCGACGGGCGCTGGAGAACTTCGGTTTCTCGGCGCTCTATAATCTCGTCGCCACGCCGGCGGCGATGTTCGGACTGGTCAATCCGTTCGTGGCGGCCCTGGCGATGTCGGGCTCGTCGATTGTGGTGTTGCTCAACGCGGCGCGTCCGCGTCTTCGGAGTTTCAACCGATGAACATCGTCCTTTTCCTGGCGCCGGCCTCAATCGGCCTGGGCGCACTGGGCTTGCTGGCCTTCTTCTGGACGATGAAGGCGGGTCAGTACGATGACCCCAAGGGGGACGCCGAGCGGATCCTTTATGACCATCTCGACGACAAGCCACCCGCCAGCGAAAGGTGAGCTATACTTAAGGAACCGCAGGTGCTTCTGCGGCTTTCCAGTCTGACACAGGTCAAATACTGAGGCGGGCAAGTCGTCCACATTCCCCTCGCGACAAGAAACAAGACGTCGCGGGAATTGGGGATAGACCATGAAGAAGCTCGCTCTTTCGCTCGTCGCCTTTGGCGCGCTCGCCGCCGGCGCCGCCCAGGCTCAAGACTTCACGCCGAACGCCAAGGGCGACCTGATCGTCCACGCGCGCCTGACGCAGGTCGCGCCGGCCAAGGACGCCGCCATCCTGACCGCCGCCGGCGCCAGTTCGGGCCTCAAGGCGCATGTCGGCAATGACATCAAGCCGACGCTCGGCTTCACCTACTTCCTGACCGACAAGGTCGCCGTCGAGGCGATCCTGGGCACCACGCAGCACAACATCCGCGCTCAAGGCCCGGGCACTGACGTGCTGGTCCACAAGACCTGGGTGCTGCCGCCGGTCGTGACGCTGCAATACCACCCGCTGCCGGCCTCGCAGGTCAGCCCCTATGTCGGCGCGGGCCTGAACTACATGCTGTTCTACAGCGGCAAGAACAAGAACGGCTTCACCGTGAAGGTGGATGACGGCGTCGGCTATGCGCTGCAGGCCGGGGTGAACATCAAGATGAAGAACAGCTGGCTGGTGAACGCCGACGTCAAGAAGGTCTATTTCAGCACCGACGCCAAGATCAACGGCGGCGCGCTGAAGGCCAAGGTCGACCTCGATCCGGTCGTCGCTTCGATCGGCCTGTCGCGCAAATTCTAACCCCCCGGCGGACGTCCCCGGTCGTCCGTCCTCTGGCTCCCCGTCGTTCGCCGGCGGGGAGCTTTTCTTTGTGCGGCCAGGACCAGACGTGACGGAGATCGTGGCGGCGATTGATCAGCGTCAAGGTCGCGCGGCCAGGAACCGCGCATGAAGGGGATATGAAGCTGGGGAGCGCCACCTCATGTCCTTAGAAGCCCCTGATCTCCTTCGCATTCGGGCGTTGCCGCTTTTCGAAGCCGTGAACGACGGGGTTTTCGATCGGCTGATGCGCGGCGCCTTTCTTCAGCGTTTTCCGCGTGGCTCTCAGCTGACAACCCAGGGGCAGCCGGACAACTTTCTGTTCGTCCTGCTTGAGGGAGCGATCGAACTGGAAGGAAGCTCCAGCGATCGAGAGTCCACCTTGGCCCTGCTGTGGCCCAGCGCCTCGCTATGCCTGGCTTCGATCGTTCTGGACGGCCCCAGCCTCATGACGGCCAGAACCACCAAGGGCAGCTTGATCCTCATGGTGCCGGGAGACGCCTTCAGGCAGGCGCTTGAAGAGGACGCCGGGCTGGGGCGAGCGGTGGCGGAAGAGCTCGCCGGCTGCTTCAGCGGAGCGGTTCGCTCCCTGAAGAACAACAAGCTCCGCACCGCTCGGGAGCGTCTGGTCAGCTATCTCCTGGCGCAGCATCAAAGGCAGGGCGGTGGAGCGGCGGTGAAGCTGCCTTGCCGCAAACGAGTTTTGGCCTCGCTGCTTGGGATGACGCCTGAGAACCTTTCGCGGGCCTTCGCGAGTCTCGGGCCGCATGGGGTCGAGATCGACGGCTCCACGGTGACGCTTCGCGAGCCCGAAGGCTTGGCGCAACTGGCCCGGCCCGACCCCATGATCGACAACCCGATCGGCGAGAGCTTCAGCCAGGCTGAGCGCGAGCGGCGCCGTGGCGGCCGCACCGCCATCGCAGCGCACTAGCATCGACGCCCCGGACCACAATCGCCCGCAGAGCAGCCCGCCAGATGATGACCCAGACCGTTCTTTCGTCCGTCCAACGGGCGCACGCCGAGCGCAACCTGCCGCGCTATACCAGCTATCCTACGGCCGTCGCCTTCGACGCCGCGCAAGTGACGCAGGCGCCGGACTGGTTCGCCAAGACGCGGTCGGAGGATCACCTGTCGGTCTATGTCCACGTGCCGTTTTGCCGTCGGCTTTGCTGGTATTGCGGCTGCCACACCTCGATCGCCCATACCTATGAACGGGTCGGGACCTACGCCGATGTTCTGGCGCGCGAGATCGATCTGACGGCCCGGCGGCTGGGAGAACACGACGGGCTGGCGCATCTCCACTTCGGCGGCGGCAGCCCGAACGCCCTCAGTCCCTCGGACTTCAAGCGCCTGGTGGCCCAGCTGAAGACGGCGTTCCGAGTTCGACCCGGTGCGGAGATCGCCGCCGAGCTTGACCCCGGCATGCTCTCAGACGCGTTTGTCGACGCGACCGGCGAGGCGGGTGTCACCCGCGTGAGCCTCGGCGTGCAAACCTTCGACCCGACCGTCCAGGCGCTGGTCAACCGCGTTCAGCCTTTCGAGCAGGTTGCTGCGGCTGTCGAGCGTCTCCGCGCTGTCGGGGTTGGCGGCTTGAACTTCGACCTGATGTACGGACTGCCGGGGCAGACCGTCGAGAATGTCTATGCTTCGGCGAAAACAGCCGTCGCGTTGCGCCCGGATCGGATCGCCGTCTTCGGCTACGCCCACGTGCCGTGGATGAAGAAGCACCAGACGATGATCCAGGAGACGGATCTGGCCGATATCGACGGCCGGTGGGCGCAGGCGGACGCGGCGGATGCGGCTTTGACCGAGGCGGGCTATGTCCGGATCGGCCTCGATCACTATGCCTTGCCCGATGACTCCCTCAGCCGAGCCGCGGCGGAAGGGCGGCTGCGGCGCAACTTCCAAGGCTACACCGATGATCCTGCGCCAGTGCTGGTTCCCATCGGCCCGTCCTCGATCGGCCAGTTCCGTGAGGGCTTTGTCCAGAACCTGACCCCGACCGACGCTTGGGCGGCGAGGATCGCCCGAGATGAGTTGCCGCTGGGGCGCGCCCTGGCGTTCAGTGATGAGGACCGTCTGCGCGCGGCCGTGATCGAGCGACTGATGTGCGACATGACGGTCGACGTTGCAGCCATCTGCGAGGCGCATGGCTTCTCGACCGACCATCTGGCGGGAAGTCTCGCTAGTCTGGCGGCGATCGAGGTGGCCGGCCTCTGCGTGCTTGACGGCGCCGTCGTCACCATCCCTGAAGACGCGCGTCGCCTGATGCGCGTGGTCGCGGCCGCGTTCGATGACCGTCTGCCCGCCACGGTCACCCGCCACGCCAAGGCTGTCTAAAGCTCCCCGCCGATCCGCTCGACCTCCTGGGCCAGCGCGTCCATGTCGAGGACATGAAGCGAGCGGCCGGTTTGGCGGACGATCTTGAGGCCCGCCAGGCGATTGAGTTCGCGGGTCACAGGTTCGCGTTGGCTGCCCACGAGAACGGCGAGTTCGGCATGCGTGGGGCAGGGGTGGATGATCGCCGTCCGTCCATCTTCGCTGGCGATGGAGGCCATGCGCAGCAGTTCGATGTCCACGCGACAAGCGACCGAGACCGCTGTCAGTTCGAACAGGCGGTCCGTCAAGGACCGGGTCAGCGCAGCCATGTCCTCAAGCAAGGCGCGCATGAAGCGTGGCGAGGTCTCGAACAACTCCCGGATCAGGCGCGGCGGCAGGCGCACGAGACGAACGTCCTCCACCGCGACGATATTGACGGATCGGGGCAGGCCATCGATGGCCGAGATCTCGCCAAAATAGGCCCCGGGACTCAGTCGCCGATAGCCGACTTCACGGCCTGAACGCGCGTACTGGTTGGCCAGGAGCGCGCCCTCCAGGAGGAGATAGATCCCTTCATCCTGGTCGCGGCGCTGGACGATCATCTCGCCCTTGCCGAACCGCAGCTGCTCGAGGCGCGACCCCAGTGCCTCGACTTCGTCGCGGCTCATGTATCGAAAGAGCTTGTTGGTCCGATAGTCTTCAGGCGTCCCCCCGTTCGGCGTATGGGTTCCGACGCGCTGAGCCGACGGAGGAATCACAGTCATCTGGTACGCTCCTGCGCTGTCGATCTGGGGGCGATGATGAATAGCCGACAACGCTACAAGGCCTTTATCAGCTATAGTCATCACGACCGCAAAGCTGCGGAATGGCTTCATCGGTCCCTGGAGAGCTATCGGCCGCCCGCCGGTCTGCGGGCCGGGCTCGGCGAGGCGTCCGGGAACGCCCTTAAGCCGATCTTTCGGGACCGCGACGAGTTATCGGCGGCGGCCGATCTGAGCGAGGCGATCCGCGACGCCTTGGATCGTTCCGACACCCTCATCATCCTGTGCTCGTCCCACGCTGCGACTTCCCGTTGGGTGGACAAGGAAGTCGCCCATTTCCTGACGCTGAGGGGCGCGGATCACGTGATCAGCGTCATCGCGCCCGGCGCGCCCGAAGGCCTCCCCCTGATGGAGCTCCTGCCCCCGGCTTTGCGAGCGGCGCTTCCCGAGGGCGTCGAACCGCTGGCCGTGGATCTGCGGCAGGACGCTGACGGCCGCAGGCTGGCGAAGTTGAAGATCGCCGCGCGGCTGTTGGGGGTCAGCCTTGATCGGCTGGTGCAGCGTGACGCGCGTCGGAGGCTACGTCTGATGACAGCGGTGAGCGGCGTTGCTTTGGCGATCACTGTCGGCATGGGGGCGATGACCGTCGTGACCTTGAAGTCGCGCCAGATCGCGCGTGAGCAACGCGACGAGACCGAGGCGCTTGTCGCCTACATGCTGGGAGACCTCCGTGAGCAATTGGAGCCCGTCGGTCGGCTCGACCTCCTCGACGGCGTGAGCGCCAAGGTTCTGGCGTACTACGCCAAGGCGCAAAGCGATCAGCTCGACGACAAGGCGTTGGCTCAGCGGGCCAAGGCGCAAACCCTCCTGGGCACGATCCGTGAGCAGCGCGGAGATCTGGAGGGCGCGCAGGACGCCTTCGCCCAAGCCGCCGCGACCACGCACGCCCTGGTGGAGCGGTCTCCCAATGATGGCGATCGGGTCTTTGACGAAGCCCAGAACGTGTTCTGGCTCGCCTATATGGAATGGCGTCGGGGCGAGATCGCGCAAGCCGAGCGTGGATTCAAACGCTATGCCGAGCTTGCTCAGCGCCTCGTCGTGATCGATCCCAATCGCGCGGATTGGCGCATCGAGGTGGCCTACGCCAAAAACAACCTCGGCACGCTGCTCTTTGAAGAGGGACGCGCCAGTGAGGCGCTGGCGTCGTTCCGCGCTGCGTTCAGCATCCTCGAAGCTGAGCGTCTCAGGGCTCCGACCGACAAGCAGCGACTTATGGACTCAGCGAACGCGCGGGCTTGGGTGGCCGACTGCCTTCTCCTGATGGCCAAGCCGCGCGAAGCGTTCACCGAACGCAAGGCCGCAGCCGAGCTGCTGGCGAAGGGCGAGGCGGCCTTCCCGACAGACCAGAGACTGGCGGCCAAAAGCGTCGCCACGCAGCTAGGTCTGGCCCGGCTTGAACTCGACTTGGGTCGCGTCGCAGAGGCGCGAAGCCGGTCAAAGGCCGCGATGAACCGTTTGCGGGAGTTGGCGGCTCTGGACCCCACCAACACGCGCTGGCGGGAGTATGTTCTGATCGGGGAGCTGGACCTCATCGACTTCGCGATCTGGTCTGGTCAACCGGTCCAGGCCAGGTCGCTGCATGCTGCGGCGCTCGCGAATCTGGCGCGGACGCGAAAAGGCCAGGAGGGTGGGAGCTGGCGTCCCGACCTTGACGGACGCTTGGCCCGACAGGCGGTTGTTCTGGCCCTGAGCGTGGGCGATGTCGCGACCGCCAAGAGGGCGGCCAAGAGCCTTGTCGAGGCCTTGGAGACGTCGAAGGTGGACCGCGAGACAGCGTTTGGTCGCACTGATCTTCTCGGCTTGGCCCAATTGGTCGACGGAAAGCCCAGCGCAGCCATCAAGGCCCTTTCGCCACGCCGCAATGCCTTGCCGCCGGCTAGCCTGGATGTTCTGGCGCGCGCTTATGCGGCGGTCGGCGAACGCGAGACGGCCGCGCGGATTGTGCGCGATCTCAAACAAGAGGGATACGCGCACCCGGGATTTGTTGCGTTTTGGCGAGAGTCGCCCGCAGGTGGGCCCCCTCAATCGGGAGTGCTGAAATGACCGAACCAACACCCGGAAAAGTTGTCGAGCTCGTCATTGGTCTGGACGAGAACTACTGCTTCATGAACTTTGTGGATCCGCGACGGCCTAGGCGCCTGTTTCTGGATCTGACCGAGCGCTGCGAACTGGTGTTTACGCTGAGCGATCAGCTCATCAATGCGGGCTGGTCGTTTCAGCGGCGACCGATCGAAATCCACCGCGATTTCGGCGTGAACTTCTCGAGCTATGTCTGGGTGCCTTACTCGATCGACGGCGGCGATCCGGCGCCGCGTTCCCGTTTCAAGATCATCTATGAGGATCAGCGGATGGGCGAGTACACCTATAGCCTTCTGATGATGGACTCGCGCGGTCAGAAGATCGACCTTGATCCGGACATCGAAAACGGCGCGGGCCGCATTCCCTGATCCCGGCTGATGTTTGACCGCGAGCATGTGGTCGCCCTCATTGGGCGAGGCGAGGTTCTCGCGGCCTACGACATCGCCCGCGCCGCGCTGGAGACCGGGGAAGGCGGCGACGAAGCCGCCTATTTCGCCGTGTTATGCCTCGCGCGGGCAGGCGCTCTCGATTTCGCGCGGTTGGAATATGCGCGGCTTGGGTTGGGCCATGCCGACAACCATGACGCGGTCGCGCTTGGCGCACGCCTGCTCAAGGATGTCGCGCTGGCGACCCGGGGGGCTCGGCGTGCGGCGTTCGCCAAGGCGTCGATCTGTCAGTACGAGAAGCTGTTTCGACTGTTTGGCGGCATCTACGGGGCGATCAACGCCGCGACCATGACGCGCGTCGCCGGCGACGCGTTGAGCGCCGCAGAGCGGGCGAGGGCGGCCTTGGCGATGCCCCCGCCGGCGGGTCTGACCGGTGAGGGGGCCTATTACGACGCAGCGAGCCGCGCCGAAGCGTTTTTCTTGACCGGTGATCTGGATGCGGCCGGTAACGCCATGGTCCAAGCCATTGCGCTCGCGCCGACGGCCTATGCGGCGCATGCCTCAACGCTGCGGCAGTTCGACATGCTGTGTCGCGAAGTCGGCGCGGACACCGCTTGGCTCGAGCCCTTTCGTGCGCCGGCTTGCGCCCACTTCACGGGGCACATTCTCGACATGACGGGCGTGGCGTTGCGCGGCCCGGCGCTGCGCCAGGGTGTTGATGAACTGCTCGCAGCTGAAAAGGTCGGCTTTGGCTATGGAGGATTGGCGGCGGGCGCGGACATCATTTTCGCCGAGGCGCTACTGGCCGCGGGCGCTGAGCTCCACGTCGTGCTGCCCGTCGAACGCGAGTCGTTCATCGCGGTGTCGGTCGCGCCTTTCGGCGAGGCCTGGGTGAAGCGTTTCGAGCGGTGTCTGTCTGGAGCCACCTCAGTGCGATACGCGTCTGCGGATCCCTATCGCGGCGATGAACAGGTCTTCGCCTATTCGAGCCAGTTCGCCATGGGTTGCGCAGTCCTGCGCGCCCAGACGCTCTCGACCAAAGCCGTGCAACTGGCGATCTGGGACGGCCATACGGGCGCGGGACCGGCCGGGGTGCATGCAGACTTGAGCTATTGGTCGCGGAGCGGGCGTCACCGCGCCGTCATCCCGATCGAGCGACCGGCGCCTAAGCCCCGGACTACGGGCGATGCGACCGACCCCCGTCGCGCGATGAAGGCGATGTTGTTCGCCGACATCCAGGGATTCGGCGCGCTGCGCGACGATCAGATTCCTGTCTTCGTAGATGGGGTAATGGGGACCCTGGCGCGGGCGATCGAGGCGCTTGCCGCTCCACCGGTTCATGTCGAGACATGGGGCGATGGCCTGTTCCTGGTGTTCGATGAACCGATCGACGCCGCCTTGGCGGCGCTGGCGCTTCTGGAGGCGCATCGGGCGCAGGACCTGCGAGCCTTGGGACTGCCTCGAAGTCTTGGGCTGCGTATCGGCGGCCATTATGGACCCGTGCACCTGCGCACCAATCCCCTGACAAAGACGCCCGCAGTCATGGGCGCTCACGTGGTGGTGGCCGCCAGGATAGAGCCTGATGTCGCGCCGGGCTCGGTCTATGTCAGCGAGGCGTTGGCGGGGGCCTTGGCGACCTTCCATGGCGACAAGGTCCGCTGTGGCTATGTGGGGCGCACCCAAGGGCGCAAGGGGTTTCCCGCGACGCCGATCTTCAGCCTGACCCGTGTGATCTAGGCGCATTTCCGGCGCCGGATCGGCGGGCTGTGCAAATCCTCACATCCAGACGGCGGCATCTCGAACACTCTGCAGGCGTCGACCGCGTCGCGCCTTGTGGAGACGAAACGGTTCGCGCCTTCCCAGAGGCGGGATCCGCCGGACTACGCCAGGGGCGGTGGTCGCGTGAACCGACTGCGGACCTGGCCACCCGCCGGCTGGGTCCGCCTTTTCGAGATTGCCATGGCGCGCCGTTGGTTTTGCCAACCGCGCGGAGGAGCCGAGCATGAGCCTGAACCAAGATTTGATCTCGAACTCGGCGATCGCCGCTGCGCGCGAAGACAGCGCCTCGGAGGTGGCTTCCACGTTCCTGCGTCACGCGGTGAATGTCTGGGCTCGTGAGCATGATCTGACGGGGGAAACCCTGTCGGGCGTGGTCAACGATGTCCTGCGCTACGCGACGACGACGATCAACGAAGTCCGGTTCGGTCGAGGTGGGGTCTAGGGCCTCAAGCTTCGTAGGGTAGGGTGATGGAGAGTCTCGCCGCCGCTGGCCAGGCACACCTGTGGGTGAAGCTGCTTTGGCTTTTGTCTGTCGCGGGTGCGACATTCCTGGTCGTGCGAGCGATCACCGCGCATGGGCGTCTCGGTGAGATTCAGAACGCACTGCGGCGCGCGATTGATCAGCGCGACGAGGCCCTTGTCGCGCTCAAGCACAGTCGCCAGACCATCGCCGAGCTCGAACAACGACTCGCCCTCCAAGGCGACAGCATCCGGTTGAGCATGGCGGTGATTGACGAGCGCCTGGCCGACGCCAGGCGCGCGAAGGCGCGGGAAGCGCGCATCAAGCGCCTGCTGGACTCTGATCCGCGTGCGGGGGAAAGCCGCGTGGAGACGGCGCAGCGTCTGATCGACGAGGCGCTCAAAGAGCCGCGCACTTGGTCCTGACCGCGCTAGCGGTCGACGCTCAGCCGGAACACCATCGTGTTGCGGTAGGTCTGGCCAGGATCGAGCCGCGTCGACGCGAATTGCGGCTTGTTGGGCGCATCCGGAAAATGCTGCGGCTCCAGTGCGATGCCGTCGCCCTGGCGGTACATCTTACCGCTCTTGCCCACCATCAAGCCGTTCATGAAGTTGCCGGCGTAGAACTGCAGGCCGGGCTCGGTGGACAGGATTTCCAGGGTCCTGCCGCTCTTGGGATCTGACAGGCGAGCCGCCAGTCGCGGAGCGCCACCCGACGGTCCGTTCAAGACGTAGTTGTGATCGTAGCCGCGCCCGATGACCAACTGGGGATCGCGCGCATCGCGGATGCGGTCCCCGACCACCGTCGGTTTGCGGAAATCAAAGGCGGTCCCGGCCACAGGGCTGACCGCGCCGGTCGGGATCAGTTCAGAATCGACCGGCGTGTAGCCATCCGCAGGAATGGTCAGCACATTGCCCATCGCGCCTTCGGGAGCGCCTTCGCCGGCCATGTTGAAGAGCGCGTGGTTGGTCAGGTTGACGATGGTCGGCTTATCGGTCGTCGCGCCGTAGGTGATCGTCAGCTGGTTCTGTTCGTCGAGTGCATAGGTCGCCGTGACCGTCAGCGTGCCCGGATAACCCTCTTCGCCGTCGGGACTCACATAGCCGAACGTTACGGATGCGACCGGACCTGCCTTGGTCTCCAGCACCTTCCAGACCACCTTGTCGAAGCCCTTGACGCCGCCGTGCAGCGCCGCGACGCCGTCGTTGTTCAGGGCCAGTTGGTAGGTCTTGCCGTCGAGGCTGAAGCGACCCTTGCCGATCCGATTGGCGAACCGCCCGACGCTGGCCCCGAAGTAGCTGTTGTTGCTGGCGTAGCCAGCGGCGTCGGCGAAGCCCAGCGCGATGTCCGCCTTCTCGCCATCGCGCCCCGGCGCGATCAGTGACTGCAAGGTCGCGCCATAGGTGATCACCGTCGCGCTGACGCCGGCGCCGTTGGTCAGGGTGAGGGCCTCGACCGCCTCGCCCGATGGGAGCTTGCCGAAGGGCTTCCGCGAGAGCTCGGCCGCCTGGACCCCGCCGGCGAGCATCAAGGTCGCGCCGCACAGGGCGATGGTCTTGAGCGTCATCTTTCTCTCCCTTGTTGTCGTTCTTGGCGGTCGGACCGCTTTAAAGTGACTTGACCGTCGTCATCCGTTCGGGCGCGCGCGCCAGATGGTTGCGTGCGGGGTAGTGGAACGGCGTCGCCTCGATCTCGAAGATATCGCCCTCCTGAGTTTGGAAACCGGAGGCGAAGGAGAGCGTGCCGGTCCCGAAGAAGTGGACATGGAGGTCGCCGGGGCGCCGGAACAGATCGTACTTGAAGTGATGGTGCTCAAGGTTGGCCAAGGCGTGTGACATGTGGCCTTCGCCCGACAGGAAGGCCTGCTCCCAGGCCACCTGACCATCGCGGATGATCCGGCTCACGCCATGAACCTCTTCGGGCAGGCGGCCCGTCAGGAGTTCCGGACCGAGCGCGGCGTTGCGGAGTTTGGAGTGCGCCAGCCAGAGATAATTTCCCCGTTCCACGACATGGTCGGAGAACTCGTTGGCGAGGCAATAGCCCAGGCGATAGGGCGTACCGTCGGGACCGACAATGTACACGCCGGCGATCTCCGGCTCCTCGCCGCCGTCTTCGGCGAAGGCAGGGGAGATCAGGGGGTGACCTGGAGCGACCAGTTGCGAGCCGTCGCCCTTGTAGAACCATTCGGGCTGGACGCCGCTCTCGCCAGCGGGCGGTTTGCCGCCGGCGACGCCCATCAGGAACATGCGCCGGGAGTCTGTCAGCGGCTCGTCCGCGCCTCCTTGATGTGCGAGGGCGGCCTTATGCATCTGGTCGCGGCTCTCAGCAGATCCCAGGTGAGTGAGGCCAGTCCCCGTCATCAGCAGGTGAGCCGGATCCGGATGGTCGATGGGCGCCAGAACGCGGCCCTCAGCGAGCGCGGCGTCAAAGTCGACCGCTTCGCCCAGAGGGCGTGCCTGAGCCGCCTCGGAAAGCGTCGCATCAACCCGTATGGCGACCTGGGCGAGCTCATAGAGCGTATCGGCGACCTCGACACGGCGCGCCCTGCGCGAGTTGTCGATAGCGACCAGCCGCCGCTCGCCCTTCGGCGTCTTCAGCTGCGCGAATCGAAGCACCACCGGCCCGATCTCCCGAGATCAACAATAGTCCGACAAATAGCGGCCTCAGCTGATGTGTCAAACCGGGGTGGCGGCGGCTGGTCGAATTCCCTTGTTCTGGACGGGGCACTCTTCCTAGAGTCCCGTCGCGCGGGCCTGCTGGTCCCCGCTGAGCATTCTGGAGCGACGAGCGGGTGGCCAAGGCGAGGGGCGAAGAGGCGGGCGGCGAGATCGAGCGCGAAGACGTGGCCTCCGGTCGTCTTCATGGAGCGATCGCCCGTTCGCTCGGCGCGGCGATCGTCTCGGGCAAGCACCAGCCCGGCGATATTTTGACCAACGAGATCGAGGCCAGCGAAAGGCTCCAAGTCTCGCGCAGCGCTTATCGCGAGGCCATCCGAATTCTGGCCGCCAAGGGTCTGGTGGAGAGTCGGCCGAAGACCGGAACCCGCGTCAGCCCTCGCGCGCGCTGGCGGCTGCTGGACCCGGAGGTCTTGTCCTGGTTTTTCGAGTCCGAGCCGAGCGAGTCCTTTCTGCAGGAGCTTTATGAGCTGCGCATGATCGTCGAGCCCGCCGCTGCGGCCTTGGCGGCGAAGCGTCGCGACCAGGGGCAACTGGAACGCATGCGCGCGGCGCTGGTCGTGATGCAGCACGAGACGCTCGCCACCGAAGCGGGGCAGGCGGCCGATCGCGATTTCCACGACGCGGTGCTGGAAGCGACGGCGAACGGACCGCTCTACACCCTCAGCAGCAGCATCGGCGCTGCGGTGCGCTGGACCACGATTTTCAAGCAGCGCTCGCGCAATCTCGCGCGCGATCCCGTCCCCGATCACTGGAAGGTGTTCGACGCTATCGCCGCCGGACGCGAGGATCAGGCGCGTGAGGCGATGGAGCGGCTCGTGACTCTGGCCCTGGACGATACGCGCGCGTCGATGAAGGCCTAAAGGCGTGGGGCAATCTCGCGCGCCCAAAAGGCGCAGCCCCCGCATTGACGCTCTAGGGTGTCGGGTATAGTCAGACAAATGCGATAAGCGAGGCGGTGGTGAGCCGACGCGGCCATGCCGGGTCCTTCTCCGGCGCGCGACCGCCGGTTTCTGCTCCTCAAGGGTTGTCATGAGCGTCCCTAACGTCCCCCGCCGCGCGCTCCGTTCGCGGGCCTGGTTCGACAATCCGGACAATATCGACATGACGGCGCTTTATCTGGAGCGCTACCTGAACTTCGGCCTGACCCTTGAGGAGCTGCAGTCGGGCAAGCCGATCATCGGTATCGCCCAGACGGGCTCTGATCTCTCGCCGTGCAACCGGCATCACCTGGTGCTGGCCGAGCGCGTGCGCGAGGGGATCCGCAGCGCCGGCGGCATCGCGCTGGAGTTTCCGGTTCACCCCATCCAGGAGACCGGCAAGCGGCCCACGGCGGGCCTTGATCGCAACCTGTCGTATCTGGGCCTTGTCGAGCTGTTGTACGGCTATCCGCTGGATGGCGTGGTGCTGACCATCGGCTGCGACAAGACCACGCCCGCCTGCCTGATGGCGGCGGCGACGGTCAACATTCCCGCGATTGCGCTGTCCGTCGGTCCAATGCTGAACGGCTGGCACAAGGGCAAGCGCACCGGGTCGGGGACGATCGTCTGGAAGGCGCGCGAGATGCTGGCCGCCGGCGAGATCGACAACGCCGGTTTCATCAAGCTCGTGGCCAGTTCCGCGCCCTCGACCGGCTATTGCAACACCATGGGCACGGCCACGACGATGAACTCGTTGACGGAGGCTCTCGGCATGTCGCTGCCCGGCTCCGCCGCGATCCCGGCGCCGTATCGCGACCGCCAGGAGAACGCCTACCGCACCGGTCTTCGGATCGTCGAAATGGTGGCCGAAGACCTCAAGCCCTCGGACATCCTGACCCGCGAGGCGTTCTTGAACGCCATCGTCGTCAACTCCGCGATCGGCGGCTCGACCAACGCGCCGATCCACCTCAACGCGCTCGCCCGCCACATGGACGTGGACCTGACGCTCGAGGACTGGGAGACGGCGGGCAAGGACGTGCCGCTGCTGGTCAATCTTCAGCCCGCCGGCGAGTATCTCGGCGAAGACTACTATCGCGCCGGCGGTGTTCCGGCCGTGTTCGGGCAGTTGATCGAACAGGGCCTCATCCACCAAGACGCCCGTGCGGTCTCCGGTCAGAGCATCGGCGAGCAATATCGCGGCGCTGTCATCGAGGATGAAGACGTCATCCGTCCGTTTGCGCGCCCGCTCGTTGAACACGCCGGTTTCGCGATCATGCGGGGCAATCTCTTCAACTCCGCGATCATGAAGACCAGCGTGATCAGCGAAGAGTTTCGCGCGCGCTACCTTTCGAACCCCGACGATCCCGACGCTTTCGAGGGGAATGCGATCGTTTTCGATGGGCCCGAGGACTACCATCACCGGATCGATGACCCGGCGCTCGGGATCACGGCGTACTCGATCCTGTTCATGCGTGGCGCGGGTCCGATCGGCTATCCAGGCTCGGCCGAGGTCGTGAACATGCGTGCGCCGAACTACTTGATCAAACAGGGGATTCATCAGCTTCCCTGTATCGGCGACGGGCGTCAGTCGGGCACGTCTGGATCACCATCGATCCTCAACGCCTCGCCGGAAGCGGCGGCGGGCGGCGGCCTGGCGCTGCTTAAAACTGGCGACCGCGTTCGCTTTGATCTGCGCAAGTCCCGGGTGGACGTCCTGGTCTCCGCCTCAGAAGTCGTCGAGCGTCGCAGGGCCTTGGAAGCTGCGGGCGGCTATGCGTATCCCGAAAGCCAGACGCCTTGGCAGGAAATCCAGCGCGCCGTCGTCGGCCAGATGGATACGGGCGCCGTGCTTGAACCGGCGGTGAAGTACCAGCGCATCGCCCAGACCAAGGGCCTGCCGCGCGACAACCACTAGGTCATCGCGGGCTCCTGTTGTCGGCGAACGGCGATCTGGAAACTATATTGTCGGACAAATAGGCGCCTGCTATGGCTTCCTCAACGACGTATCGTTGATTGGGGAGAGGATCATGGGCGGCAAGTGGTTGGGCGCGGCGATCGCGCTACTGGTCGTGGCGACGAGCGCGCAGGCGGGCGAAATCAGCGCGACGGCGACGCTGCGGGCCGATCAATCGGGTCCGGCGATCTCGCGCTACATCTACGGCCAATTCTCCGAACATCTGGGCGCGGGCGTCTATGACGGCATCTGGGTCGGGCCGGATTCGAAGATTCCCAATGTCCGAGGCGTCCGCAGCGACGTCGTCGGCGCGCTGAAGGCGATCAAGACTCCTGTGATCCGCTGGCCGGGCGGCTGCTTCGCCGATGAGTACCACTGGCGCGACGGCATTGGCCCGCGCGACAAGCGTCCGTCGCGCAAGAACAACTGGTGGGGCGGCTCGCCTGAGACCAACGCCTTCGGCACCCACGAGTTCATGGATTTCGCCGAGCAGGTCGGCGCCGACCCCTATGTCGCCGTCAATGTCGGCTCGTCCAATCCGACCGTGATGCGCGAGTGGATCGAGTACATGACCTCGCCGGGCGAAGACACCTTGGCCCAGGAGCGCCGCGCCAACGGTCGCGACAAGCCCTGGAAGGTGCCGTTCATCGGCATCGGCAACGAGAGCTGGGGCTGTGGCGGGGAGATGACGCCAGAGTACTATGCCAACGAGTACCGTCGCTTCTCGTCATTCTTCCACAAGAACAGCGACAATCCGGCGGTGCGCGTGGCGTCGGGCGCCAATTCATTCGACGTGAACTGGACCGACGTGGTGACCAAGGCGGCGGCCAAGCGGATGGACGCCATTTCGCTGCACTACTACACGATCCAGACCGGCGACTGGAACAAGAAGGGCGCGGCCACCGGCTTCGACAAGGCCGCCTGGGGCAAGTCCTTCGCTCAGACGTTGCGGATGGATGATCTGCTTCGCCAGCACATCGCGGTGCTGGACCGCAACGATCCTCAGAAGCGCATCGGTCTCTATGTCGACGAGTGGGGGACTTGGTACGACACCGAACCGGGGACCAATCCCGGCCATCTTTATCAGCTGAACACTTTGCGCGACGGCGTTCTGGCGGCGGTGAACTTCAATATCTTCCATAAGCACGCGGAGCGCGTGCGGATGGCCAACATCGCCCAGACCATCAACGTGCTGCAGGCGGTGATCCTGACCAAGGGCGACCAGATGGTGCTGACCCCGACCTACTATGCGCACCAGATGTACATGCCGTTCCAGGACTCGACCGCCATTCCGCTTGAGATCACGGCGCCCGAGATCGATGTCGCGGGCAGCAAGATCCCGGCCTTCAACGCCTCGGCGGCCAAGGGCAAGGACGGCAAAATCTATGTCGCGGTCGCGAACATGGCTCTCGACGACAGCGTGAAGTTGAACGTCTCGCTGGCGGGCCTGAAGGCCAAGACGGTGAGCGGCCAGGTTCTGACGGCCGACAAGATGGACGCGATGAACGACTTCGGCGCCAAGCCCGTCGTGGTTCCGGCCCCGTTCAAAGGCGGCAAGCTCTCCGGGGACCGGCTGACCCTCGACATTCCCTCGAAATCCGTCGTGGTTGTGAGGTTGGACTAACCGAGGGGCGAAGGGGCGACGTCCTAGTCCCGGATGGCGTATCGGCTGCGTTCCGGCTAAGACGCGCGTCATGCTGCGTATTTCGGAACTGAAGCTGCCGCTCGGCCATCCGCCGGACGCGATGGAGCCCGCCATCCTGGCGCGCCTGGGCCTGTCGGCCACCGACCTGGTGAGCTTCGCGGTGGCCCGGCGCGCCAACGACGCGCGCAAGAAGTCGGCCATCCAGATGGTCTACTCGGTCGATGTCGTCCTGCGCGACGAGGCCGCAGTGCTGGGCCGGTTCGAGGGCGACCACCATGTGCGGGTCACGCCCGACACTGGCTATCGCTTCGTCGCCAAGGCTCCCGAGGGCTTTGACGGGCCGCGTCCCGTGGTCATCGGCGCAGGACCCTGCGGCCTGTTCGCGGGTCTCATCCTGGCGCAGATGGGCCTGAAGCCGATCATTGTCGATCGCGGCAAGGTCGTTCGCGAGCGCACCAAGGACACTTGGGGACTGTGGCGCCGTAGCGAGCTCAATCCGGAATCCAACGTCCAATTCGGCGAGGGCGGGGCGGGGACCTTCTCGGACGGCAAGCTCTACAGCCAGATCAAGGACCCCCGCTTCCTGGGCCGCAAGGTGCTGACCGAGTTCGTCAAGGCGGGGGCCCCGGAAGAGATCCTGACCGAGGCCCATCCGCACATCGGCACCTTCCGCCTGGTGCACATGGTCGAGAACATGCGCGCCCTGATCGAAAGCCTGGGCGGCGAGTATCGCTGGCAGCACCGGGTCGAGGACTTTGACATCGAGGTCGGCGAGGACGGCGTGCGCCGGGTGGCGGGTCTGCACATTGCCGGGCAGGGCCATCTGCCGGCCCGGCACGTGGTCATGGCCCTGGGTCACAGCTCGCGAGACACGTTCCAGGTCCTGTACGATCGCGGCGTCCATATCGAGGCCAAGCCGTTCTCGATCGGCGTGCGGATCGAGCACCCGCAATCGTGGATCGATCGCGCCCGCTTTGGCGACTGCGCGGGCCACAAGGACCTGGGCGCGGCCGCCTACGCCATCTCGCATCACGCCAAGAACGGTCGGACGGTCTACAGCTTCTGCATGTGCCCGGGCGGTACGGTCGTCGCCGCCACGTCGGAGCCCGGCCGCGTCGTGACCAACGGCATGAGCCAGTATTCGCGCAATGAGCGGAACGCCAATTCCGGCTTCGTCGTCGACATCGATCCCGAGCGCGACTATCCGGGCCACCCGCTGGCGGGTGTCGACTTCCAGCGCAAGTGGGAAAGCCTGGCCTTCCAGGCCGGCGGTGGGACCTACAAGGCGCCCGGCCAACTGGTCGGCGACTTCCTGGCCGGCCGGCCCTCGACCGCGTTCGGGGCGGTGACGCCGTCCTACAAGCCGGGGGTCCACCTGACGGACCTGGCGCAGTGTCTGCCCGATTTCGCCATCGAGGCCATGCGCGAGGCGCTGCCGATCTTCGGCCGCCAGATCCCCGGCTATGACCATCCCGACGTGGTGCTTACGGGGGTCGAGACCCGCACCTCCTCACCGGTGCGCATCACGCGCGGCAAGGACTTCCAGAGCCTCAACACCGCCGGCCTCTATCCGGCGGGCGAGGGCGCGGGCTATGCGGGCGGCATCCTCTCGGCGGCCGTCGACGGCATCAAGGTCGCCGAAGCCGTGGCCAAGCAGTACGTCGCCGAGGGACTGATCAGCGCCTGCTGAGCGGGTCCGTCAGGCCTTCGCGGCCTTCAGGGCCTCGAACCCCCGCCGAAGGTCGGCCTTGAGGTCTTCGATGCCTTCCAGCCCGATGTGGAAGCGCAGCAGCGGACCCTCCAGATCGACCGGGATTGATCGCGCGCCAAGCTGCGGGTCGCAGTTCAGCGCAAGGCTCTCATAGCCGCCCCACGAGAAGCCCAGGCCAAAGAGCTTCAGGCTATCGAGGAAGGCGTGGACCGCTTTCTGCGAGCAGGGCTTCAACACGACGCCAAACAGGCCGCAGGCGCCGGTGAAGTCGCGCTTCCAGATCGCGTGTCCGGCGTCGCCGGGGAGGGCGGGGTGCAGCACCCGCGCCACCTCGGGTCGCTCCTGAAGCCAGCGGGCGATGGCGAGGCCGTTCTCCGCGTGGCGGGGCAGGCGCGTCGCGAGCGTCCGCAGACCGCGCAGCATGGTGTAGGCGTCGTCGGACGACACCGACCAACCGATGTCCCACATGGCGTCGCCCAAGAGCTTGGCGACCGCGTCGTCGCAGGTGGCGACCGAGCCCATGAAGCAGTCAGAGTGCCCGCCGACATATTTGGTCAGGGCCTGGACGCTCATCGTGACGCCATGCGCCAGCGGCTTGAACAGCAGGCCGGCCGCCCAGGTGTTGTCGATCAGGGTCAGGACGCCGCGCGCGTTCGCCGCGGCGGCGATAGCGGGGATGTCCTGCATCTCGAAGGTCAACGAGCCGGGCGCTTCCAGCACGATCAGGCGGGTGCTCGAGGTCACCAGGCCCATCAGCGCCTCGGGCGAGAGCTTCGGGTCGTAGTAGCGCGTCGTAACGCCGAACCGGCCCAGTACGCGATCGCAGAAGCGGCGGGTGGGTTTGTAGGCGCTGTCGACGACCAGCACCTCATCGCCGGCCTTCAGCACGGCCAGCATGGCGCCGGTGATCGCGGCGAGACCCGAGGGGTAGAGGGTGACGTTCGTCGCGCCCTCCAGTTCGGCCAGGGCGTTCTGCAGCGCCACGGGCGTGGAGAGACCCGTGATGCCGTAGGTCAGCTGGTCGTCGTCGTAGAGCGAGGCGGCGTCCGGCAGCAGGACGGTCGAGCCCCGCTGGATCGGCGGATTGACGGTCCGCCCCAGGCGAGCAGGCTCCGAGCCCGTGTGGATCAGGCGGGTTTCTTCATCCATGGCGGGTCTCGGTGGTGCGGTGGGCTACTGGGCCGGTCCCGTGACGACCGGCGTATCCGCCAGGCCGCCCCATTCCGTCCACGAGCCGTCATAGACCGCCGAACGGGGCTTGCCCATGCGCGCCAGCGCCAGGGCCACGACCGAGGCGGTGATGCCCGAGCCGCAGGTGGAGACGACGGGCTTGTTGATATCCACGCCGGCGGCCTCGAACACAGGCTTGAGCTTTTCCGCCGACAGCATTGTCCCATCCGGCGCGATCAGGGCCGACAGCGGAATGTTGCGGGCGCCGGGCATGTGACCGCCGCGCAGGCCGGCGCGCGGCTCGGGATCGACGCCTCCAAAGCGTCCGGCGGCGCGCGCATCGACGATCTGCTCGCGACCCGTGGCCACGATGTCGCGCATCTGCTCGAGCGAGCGATAGACGTCGGCCTGATAGCGCGGCGTGAAGTGCCGTTCCTGCGGAAAGGCCGGACCATCCTCGATCGGGCGGCCCTCGGAGATCCACTTGGGAAGCCCTCCGTCCAGCACAACGACGTCCTCGTGACCCATGGCCCGGAAATGCCACCAGACGCGGGCGGCCGGCAGGATTCCGGTGCTGTCGTACACCACGATCCGCGAGCCGTCGCCCAGGCCCAGCTTGCGAACCCGCGAGGCGAACTTGGTCGGCGACGGGATCATGTGGGGAAGGTCAGTGGACTCGTCCGCGATCTCGTCGATATCGAAGAACACCGCGCCTGGAATATGCGCCGCCAGGAACTCCTTGTGCGGGTCGCGCTGGGCGGCCGGCATGTGCCAGGAGGCGTCGACCACGCGCACGTCCGGAGCCTCAAGATGCTGAGCCAACCAGGCGGTGGTGACCAGCGGATCGGACGGGGTGCTCATGGGGCGCCTTTCGGGGTCTGACTCGCCACGTTGTGGGCCGGGCAACATCGCCCCCGCGCGCCCCGATCGCAAGCTACATCCAGGGCGGCGTCGGCAGGCCCTTTTCCTTAAGGAAGACGGGATTGAAGAGCTTGGACTGGTAGCGCGAGCCGTGGTCGCACAGCACCGTCACGATGGTGTGGCCGGGGCCCATCGCCGTCGCCAGCTTGATCGCGCCGGCGACATTGATCCCGGCCGATCCGCCCAGGCAAAGGCCTTCGTGCTGCACCAGGTCATAGAGCACTTCCAGCATCTCTTGGTCGGACACCCGGAACGGATCGTCGATCGCCAAGCCCTCGAGATTGGCCGTGATCCGGCCCTGGCCGATGCCCTCGCTGATCGAGGAGCCTTCCGATTTGAGTTCGCCGTCCTTGTACCAGGCGTAAAGCGCCGCGCCGTAGGGATCGGCCAGACCGATCCGGACGCCCGGCTTGCGCTCGCGGAGCGCTGCGGCCACGCCGGCCAGGGTGCCGCCCGAGCCGACGGCGCAGATGAAGCCGTCGACCTTACCACCTGTCTGATCGAAGATTTCCGGCCCCGTCGTGTGATAGTGCGCGTCGCGGTTGGCGGTGTTGTCGAACTGGTTGGCCCAGATCACGCCGTGGGGTTCCGTCCTGGCAAGTTCCTCAGCCAAGCGCCCGGAATAGCGGACGTAATTGTCGGGGTTGGAATAGGGGACGGCGTCCACCTCGACCAGTTCGGCGCCCAGCAGGCGGATGGCGTCCTTCTTTTCCTGGCTCTGGGTGCGCGGGATGACGATGGTCGTCTTGTAGCCCAGCGCCGAGGCGACCATGGCCAGGCCGATGCCGGTGTTGCCCGCCGTGCCTTCGACGATCCGACCGCCGGGGCGCAGCAAACCCTTGGCCTCGGCGTCGCGAATGATGGCCAGCGCGGCGCGGTCCTTGACCGATTGGCCCGGGTTCATGAACTCGGCCTTGCCTAGGATCTCGCAGCCCGTGGCTTCGCTGGCGCGGGCCAGGCGGATCAGGGGCGTTTTTCCGATCGCGTCAAGGACGCTGGGCAGAGCGGACATGGCGAGCCTTGGGGCTGTTTTGCGGATCGCTGGTAGATCGTGTCGCACCGCCCCTGCGCAACCCCAGTTTTCCTGAAGGTGCGACATCGGGGCGGTGAAAGCCTCAAGAGGTTGAGGTGGTTAGGGCCTTATCCACAAGAGGTCGGCGACACATACCAGGCCAAAAGGCTCATCAACTAGGCTCTGCTGAGACCCAGCTGGATCACGTTGGTCCGCTCGGTCCGGAACCCGGCCTCGCAATAGCTGAGATAGAACCGCCATAGGCGCCGGAAGCGCTCGTCAAAGCCGTCCTTGCGGATCTCGCTCCAGGCCGCCTCGAACTGACGCGCCCATTCGGCCAGGGTGTCGGCATAATTCTGGCCGAAGCGCTTGAGATCGCTCCATTCCAGACCCGCGCGCTCGGTCTCTTCCTTGAGGCGCGCTTCGCTGGGCAGCATGCCGCCCGGGAAGATGTAGCGCTGGATGAAATCGGTCTGGCCGCGATACTCGTCGAACAACTCGTCGCGGATCGTGATGATCTGCAGGCCGGCGCGGCCGCCGGGGACCAGCACGTCGCGCACCTTGCTGAAATAGGCCGGCCAGTACTCCTCGCCCACGGCCTCGAACATCTCGATCGAAGCCACCGCGTCATAGCGACCCTCGACATCTCGATAATCCACCAGCCGGATGTCGGCCTTTTCGGAAAGTCCCTGCTCGAACAGCCGCTTGCGGGCGAAATCGTACTGGGCCTGAGAAATGGTGATGCCGGTGACCTTGGCCCCCACCTCCTTGGCGGCGAATTCGGCGAAGCCGCCCCAGCCGCAGCCGATCTCCAGAACGTGCTTGCCCGGCGCCAGATCGATCGTGCGGGCCAGGGCCGCGTACTTGGCGCGCTGGGCCTCGGGCAGGGACTGGCCCGGGCGCTCGTACAGCGCCGAGGAATAGGTCATCGTCGGGTCCAGCCACTGCGAATAGAAGCTGTTGCCGAGGTCGTAGTGGGCGTGAATGTTCTTCCGCGAGCCCGAACGGCTGTTGCGGTGGAACAGGTGGTAAAGCCCGTGAAAGGCCCGCATCAGCGGGTTGCCCGACACCAGGACGCCGAGCTTGTCGAAGTTCAGAGAGAACGCCTCCAGCACCGCCGACAGGTCGGGGGTCTCCCATTCGCCGGCCATGAAGCCTTCGGCGAAGCCGATCGCGCCGGACGTAAATGCCCGGCGCATGAAGTTGTAATCATTGACCTTCAGCGTCGCGTCCGGCCCGGGGTTGGGGCCCGTGACCTTAAACGCCTTGCCGGTCGGCAGGATCCAGGTGATCGATCCGGCGTCCCAGTTGCCGTCGATGACGCGCAGGGCGGCACGAAACGCCGTGGGTGCGGTTCGCAGATCAGGGTCGTTCCAGAGCGCGGTTTGCAAGTCGGGATCTCGCATGCGGTTACACACCAGTTAAGGCCGTTGGCGACCGGCTCGTAAACCCCGCGCTCGGCTAGAGGCCATGATAGGCCTCCAGCGCCCGCGCCCGCGCCATGGCGTGGTCGACGATCGGTCGGCTATAGAGACGTTTGGCGGCAGCCGGCAGATGTAGGGGTTTGGTCCACGGCTTGTGGATAACATCGTCTGAAACGTTGCGAAGTTCCGGAACCCAACGCCGGACATAGTCGCCCTTGGGGTCGAACTTCTCGCCCTGGGCGATCGGATTGAAGATCCGGAAGTAGGGCGCGGCGTCGGCGCCGCTGCCCGCCGTCCACTGCCAGTTGCCGACATTGTTGGCGAGATCGGCGTCCAGAAGCGTGTCCCAGAACCAGGCCTCGCCCTCGCGCCAGTCGATCATCAGGTGCTTGATCAGAAACGACGCGACGATCATGCGCACCCGATTGTGCATGAAGCCGGTGGTCCAAAGCTCGCGCATTCCGGCGTCGACGATCGGATAGCCGGTCTGGCCCCTCTTCCAGGCCTCCAGCGCGCCCTCGTCCTTCACCCAGGGAAAGCTGTCGAACTCAGGCTTGAAGTTTGCGCTGGGCATGTGCGGCCAGTTGTACAGGATCGAATGGTTGAACTCGCGCCAGCCAATCTCCGACAGGAACTTATCGGCCTCGGCGAGCGGGATGTCGCCTTGGTCGGCGGCGCTGCGGGTCGCCAACCAGACCTGTCGTGGGCCGATCTCGCCGAAATGCAGGTGGGGCGACAGCTTCGACGTCGCTTCGACGCCCGGGATGTCGCGCTGGTCGCCATAGCCCTTGATTGGTCCTTTCAGGAACGCGTCGAGCCGCGCATGAGCGCCGGCCTCGCCGGGCGTCCAGAGGTCGAAGCCCTTGGACCAGTCCGGCTTCGTCGGATGCAGGTTCCAGCTGGCCAGGCTTTCGCTGGCTGGGAAACGAGCCGGCGCTACAAGATGACCGGGCGCCGCCGTGACCGCGACGTCGGTCAGGTGTTCACGGGCGGCGCGCCAGTAGGGGGTGAAGACCTTGTAGGGCTGGTCCGAGCCGTTCTTGACGGTCCAGGGCTCGTTCAGGAGCCCGGCGTTGAAGCTCTGGCAGTCGACGCCGCGATCCCTGAGCGCGGCCTTGATCGCCGCGTCGCGATCGGTCGACGGCTTATCGTAGAGGCGGTTCCAGACCACGCTGCGCGCGCCCGACTGCGCGATGAGCTGGTCAAGCACCTCGGCGGCGACGCCCTTGCGAAGGACGAGCTTGGTCCCGAGTGTCTCAAGGCTGGCGGCCAGGCTCTTGAGCGACTTGTCGAGCCACCACAGCGAGGCGCCGCCCATAGGCCGAATGCCGGGTGTTTCGTCCAGAATGTAGAGCGGGATCACGGGGCGACCGCTTTGCGCAGCATGGCGCAGGGCCGGATTGTCGGCTATGCGCAGATCCTTGCGAAACCACACGATGACGGCGTCCAGGTTCGCCTTGCTGTCGCCAGAGTCGTTCCGCACTTGCACCGTCTTGCCCCAAGGGTCACCTCTGGGGCGCCCGAAGCCCTAATACGCTGGAATAGCCGTCGTGGATCAGCCCAAAGCCGTCGCCCCCAACGCCGTCGTCGAGATCAAGACTCCCACCGGCGCGCCTGTCCGCATCGGCAACGGCGAGAAGCTGTCGATCATCGCCGGCCCCTGCCAGATGGAAAGCCGCCAGCACGCCCTGGAGACGGCCCACGCGCTGAAGGAAATGGCCGCCCGTCTGGGCGTAGGGCTGATCTACAAGACCTCCTACGACAAGGCCAACCGCACCTCGGCCAACGCCCAGCGCGGCATCGGCCTGAAGGACAGCCTGGCGATCTTCCAGGAGATCCGCGAGGTCACCGGCCTGCCGACCCTGACCGACGTGCACGAGACCAGCCACTGCTCGATCGTGGCCGAGGCCGTCGACGTCATCCAGATCCCGGCCTTCCTGTGCCGCCAGACCGACTTGCTGGTCGCCGCCGCGAGCACCGGCCGCGCTATCAACATCAAGAAGGGCCAGTTCCTGGCGCCGTGGGACATGAAGAACGTGATCGCCAAGGTCACGGGCGCGGGCAACCCGAACGTGATGGCCTGCGAGCGCGGCGCCTCGTTCGGCTACAACACCCTGGTCAGCGACATGCGCGCCCTGCCGATCATGAAGGAGATCGGCTGCCCGGTCGTGTTCGATGCGACCCACAGCGTCCAGCAGCCGGGCGGGCAGGGCACGTCCTCGGGCGGCCAGCGCGAGTTCGTGCCGACCCTGGCGCGGGCCGCCGTCGCCGTCGGCGTGGCCTGCGTCTTCATCGAGACCCACCCCGATCCTGACAACGCGCCGTCGGACGGTCCCAACATGGTGCCGATGAAAGAGTTCGAGGCTCTGGTCGCCAACCTGCTGCGCTACGACGCCCTGACCAAGGCCGCCTGAGCATGAGCCGCCGCATCGTCCTGGTCACCGGCGGCGCCGGCTTCATCGGTTCGAACATCGTCGCGCGCCTCTGCGAGGACCCGGCGCTGGATGTCGTTGTCTGCGACCGCCTGCGCGATGCGGCCAGCGGCAAGTGGCGCAACATCGCCAAGCATGCGATCGCCGACTTCGTCGCGCCCGAGCAGCTGTTCGACTGGCTCGCTAAGCGCGGCGCCGAGGTCGAGCTGGTGGTCCACATGGGCGCGGTCTCGTCGACCACCGAGGTCGACGCGGACAAGATCGTGCAGTCCAACTTCGTGCTCTCGCGCGACCTGTGGGACTGGTGCGCCCAGCACGGCAAGCGCCTGATCTACGCCTCGTCGGCCGCCACCTATGGCGACGGGGCTCTCGGCTTCGACGGCAGGGACGATCTGGCGTCGCTGCAGGCCCTGCGGCCGCTGAACGCCTATGGCTGGTCCAAGGCGTTGTTCGACATCTACGCCGTGCGCGAGGCCCAGCGCGGTCGCGCGCCGGCCCAGTGGGCGGGTCTGAAGTTCTTCAACGTCTACGGCCCCAACGAGGACCACAAGGGCGGCATGAAGTCGGTCGTGGCCCAGATCTGGCCACGCATTGCGGCGGGCGAGGGCGTCAAGCTCTTCAAGTCGCATCACCCGGATTACGAGGACGGCGGCCAACTGCGCGACTTCGTCTATGTCCGCGACGTGGTCGACGTCGTCGGCTGGCTGGCCAAGAGCCCCGCCGTGAACGGCGTCTTCAACCTCGGCTCGGGCCAGGCGCGTTCGTTCCGGGATCTGGCGGTTGCCACGTTCGAGGCCGCGGGTCGTGCGCCCGACATCACCTATATCGACATGCCCGAGGTGCTGCGCGGCAAGTATCAGTACTACACCCAGGCCGACATGAGCCGCCTGCGCGCGGCCGGCTACAACGCGCCGATGACCGCGCTGGAAGACGGCGTGGCCGACTATGTGGCGGGCTATCTGAACACCGAAGATCCCTATCGCTGAACCGCGCCCCGCTAACGTCGGGGCACGATTGCCGTCCGTTTCCGCGAGCGTAAGCTGACCGTCGATAAGTCGGGAAGAGCCCGACGGTCAGGGAGCGAGACATGGTCGGCATCGCCGCCTGGGGCGCGTATGCGCCGCGATTGCGTTTGAGCCGCAAGGCCGTCACCGAGGCCAACGCCTGGGTTGCGCCGAACCTCAAGGCCAAGGGCAAGGGCGAGCGGTCCATGGCCAACTGGGACGAGGACGCCCTGACCATGGCGGTCGAGGCGGCGCGTGACGCGCTTGGGCCCGACGACGATCGCTCGCACATCGACAGCCTCTATTTCGCCTCGACGACCGCGCCGTTCGCCGACCGCCTGAACGCGGGGATCGTGTCGGCGGCGCTCACCTTGGAGAAGTCGATCACGGCCAGCGACGTGACGGGCTCGCAGCGTTGCGGGCTGACGGCGCTGGGGCAGGCGCTCGCCGCCGGCGGAACCTCGCTGGTCGCGGTGGGCGAGCGCCGCAAGGCCCGCGCGGTCTCGGCCCAGGAGCTGGACTTCGGCGACGGCGCGGCCGCCTTCGTGATCTCTGATGGTCCCGGCGCGGCCGAGTTCCTGGGGCGTGGCAGTGTCACCGACGACTTCGTCGACCACTTCCGGGGCGATGACGGTGGCTTTGACTACTACTGGGAAGAGCGGTGGATCCGCGACGAGGGCATCGTCAAGCTGGTCCCGCCGGCGATCCGCAAGGCGCTTGAGGTTTCGGGGTTAAGCGCCTCGGATGTCGATCATTTTTGCTTCCCGTCAACATTCTCCGGCATGGCCGCCACCGTGGCGAAGTCGGTCGGGATCAAGCCTGAGGCGGTCCGCGACAACCTCGCCGCCGTGATGGGCGAGGCGGGCTGCGCGCATGGCCCGATCATGCTGGCCCACGCGCTGGAGCAGGCCAAGGCCGGCGAGATCATCCTCGTCGCCCAATTCGGCCAAGGCGCAGAGGCCCTGGTGTTCCGGGCCACGGGCGAAGGAACGCGCCCGGCGCGCGGCGTGACGGGGTCGCTCGCCGATCGAGAAGTCGAGACCAACTATCTGAAATTCCTGACCTTCAACGGCCTTGTTGACTGGGAAAAGGGGATGCGGGCCGAGAAGGACAACAAGACGGCCCTGACCACCCTCTATCGCAACGAGGACATGATCCTGGGCCTGGTCGGCGGCCGCTGCCGCGAGACGGGCGTCATCCAGTTCCCGCGCACCCGCATCTCGGTGGCGCCGAACAATCCCGCCGTCGACACCCAGGAGCCGTACAAGTTCGCCGAGCGACGTGCGAGCATTCTCAGCTATTCCGCTGATTACCTGACCTTTTCCATGGCGCCGCCGAACCACTACGGCATGGTCGTCTTCGAGGGCGGTGGTCGGATCATGATGGACATCACCGACGTGTCTCCAGGCGACGTCGAGACCGGCCTACCGGTGCGGATGGTGTTCCGTATCAAGGAAGTCGACGAGAAGCGCGGCTTCGTCCGCTACTTCTGGAAGGCGACGCCCGACCGCGCCGCCATCGCCGCGCAAACCGCTCAAGCCGCCGAATAGGGAGACCGACATGCCTCAAGGTATTCGCGACAAGGTCGCCATTCTCGGGATGGGCTGTTCCAAGTTCGGCGAGCGCTGGGACGCCGGTCCGGACGACCTGATGGTTGAGGCCTATCTGGAGGCCATGCAGGACGCCGGCATCGAGCCGACCCAGCTCGACGCCGCCTGGTTCTCCACCCACATCGACGAGATCGGTTCGGGCAAGGGCGGCACGCCGCTGTCGATCGCCCTGCGCCTGCCCAACATCGCCGTCACCCGCGTCGAGAACTTCTGCGCCTCGGGTTCGGAAGCCTTCCGCGGCGCGGTCTATGCGGTGGCGGCCGGCGCGGCCGACATCGCCTTGGCGGTCGGGGTCGAGAAGCTGAAGGACACCGGCTATGGCGGTCTGCCGGTCGCCAACCCCGGCACGCTGAGCCCGCAGGTGATGCCCAATGGCTCCGCGCCCGGCAACTTCGCCCAGCTGGCCAGCGCCTATCGCGCCAAGCACGGTGTCTCGAAGGAAGACCTCAAGCGGGCCATCGCCCACGTTTCGGTCAAGAGCCACGCCAACGGCGCCAAGAACCCCAAGGCCCACCTGCGCAAGCCGATCACCGAGGAGCAGGCCCTCAATGCGCCGCTGATCGCCGAGCCCCTGGGCCTGTTCGACTGCTGCGGCGTGTCGGACGGCGCGGCGGCCGCGATCGTCACCACGCCGGAGATCGCCCGCGCGCTGGGCAAGCACGACCTAGTCACGGTCAAGGCGCTGCAGCTGTCGGTCTCGAACGGCTACGAGAGCCAGTACAACGGCTGGGACGGCAGTCACTTCCACACCGCCCGTATCGCGGCCGGCAAGGCCTATCGCGAGGCCGGCATCGAGCGCCCGCGCGAGCAGATCTCGATGATGGAGGTGCACGACTGCTTCTCGGTCACCGAGCTGGTGACGATGGAGGACCTGTTCATCTCGCCCGAGGGCCAGGGCTGGCGCGACGTGCTGGACGGCTTCTACGACGCCGACGGCGGCGTGCCGTGCCAGATCGACGGCGGCCTCAAGTGTTTCGGCCACCCCATCGGCGCATCGGGCCTGCGAATGCTCTACGAGATGTACCTGCAGCTTCAGGGCCGCGCGGGGGAGCGACAGCTGGCCAACCCGGTTTTCGGCATGACCCACAACCTGGGCGGCGCGCCGGCCAGCAATGTCTGCTCGGTCGCCATCATCGGCCAGGAAGGGGCTTAAAGCCGCCCAAGGCTTGGTGTAACCCAGGCGCATGGGCGGTTCGTTCAAAGGCTTCAAGCGCTGGATCTTCGCCGGGGCGACGCTGTTCCTAGCGCTGATCCTCGCGGCCGCCTTCATCTGGCGCTACGACATCCTCAGCAACGCGCTGGATCCCAAGGTTCCATTCCTGACCTATAAGCCGCCGCCCGCGCCCGACTATGGCAAGCGGGAGGCCTGGGCCCTGCTGCCGGCGCGACCAGAGGCGCCGGGCGCCGCCGATCCACTGGTCGACGTCTTCTTCGTCCATCCCACCACCTTTGACGGCGGGCGCGACTGGAACGGGGGCATCGACCAACCCAAGGCCCAGCGTTTTCTGGCGCGGGTGGTGCTGCCGAACTATGCGGGGCCCTTCGAGCGGGTCGGGCGCCTGTTCGCGCCGCGTTATCGGCAGGCCAGCCTCTACACCTATCTGACCCTGCGCGATGACGCTCGTGACGCCCGTCGCTTCGCCTATGGCGACGTCCTGCAAGCCTTCCGCGCCTATGTCTCGCGCTATGGCCAGGACCGGCCGTTCGTGATTGTCGGGGTGGAGCAGGGCGGCTCGCTGGTCGCGCGCCTCCTGCGGGAGGAGATCGCCGGCAAGCCCGACCTCAAGCGTCGTCTGGTGGCGGCCTATCTGATCGAGACCGTGGTTCCGGCCGACGAGTACGGCGCGACAGCGCCCCTTCCGGCCTGTCAGAGGCGAGGGCTGAGCGGTTGCGTGGCGGCCTGGGCGTCGGCGCAGGAGGGCGACTTTCATACCGCCCAGGAACTGACCGGGCGTTCGCTTGTGTGGGATGGCGCGGACCAGCTGGTGAATCTCGAGCATCGCCAGCCGCTGTGTTTCAACCCGCTGCTGGGCGGCGTCACGACCGAGCGCGCGCCGGCGCGCATGAACCTGGGCGCCGCCAACGCCACCGGCCTGGACTGGGGCGCACGCCCGGCTTTTCTGCAGCGCCAGGTCTCGGCGGGATGCGAGAATGGTCTGCTGCGCACCAGCCGGCCGAAGTCCAACGCCCTGCGTGATACCGGCTCCTGGGCGGATCGGCGCAAGGTCGATGGGTTCAACCTGTTCTATGCGGATATCGAAGCCGATGCGATGGCGCGCGCTGAAGCCAAGATCGGCCGGCCGCTAAGCCCCGCCGCCAGCGGAGAGCAGGGCGGCTAGGCCGCCATAGGTCGGCTGGTCGATGGCGATCTGACCGATCGCCGTCGCCTTCAGATGGGCGAGGAGGCGCGCATCCAGGGGTGATATCCCACCACGCCTCAGCGCCTCGCAGAGCTGGTGATTCAGCGCCTCGAAGTCCCCGGTCTCTCCCAGCAGATCACCAAGTCGCGCGGTCGCCTCGGCCTCCAGCGTGGCGCCCTGTTCCGCCTCGCGCGCCAGGATCGCCCGGGCGTTGTCGGCGACTCGGGAGAGGAAGGCATGGCGCGCATCGCCGGGCGTGGCGACCTCGGCGTCGAAGGCGGCGACCGCTTGAGCCAGCTCGGCGGCGGTAGGGTGGGTGATCACGCCGCGCCCTCCATCAAGGTCACCAGGTCGATCTCGGCCTCGCTGGTCCGCCGCCCGATCATGGCGCGCTCTACCGAGCGGTCCGCGCCGGTGGCGAAGCTCTGGTACATCATCAGGCACATCACCGCCCACTTCAGCGATCCCAGCGCCTGCCAGAACCGGACGCGGTCCAGGCTGATGTAGCCGCCATATCCCGCCAACAGTTCGGCATAGTCGCCAAAGCCGCCCACGGGCTTGCGCCATTCGCCGAAGCGCCAAGAGTTGACGCAGATCCAGCCGAGGTCCTCGGCCGGATCGCCCAGGTGCGCCAACTCCCAGTCTAGGACGCCGACCAGGCCCCGGTCCGGGTGGATCATCAGATTGCCGTTTCGGAAGTCTCCGTGGACCAGCACGGGCCGTTCAGGCGGCGCCGGCGCAATAGCCTCCAGCCACCGGAACGCGGCCTCCAGGATCGGTCGCCGTGCATCGAGATCGCGATAGACGCCCTCGTAGCGGGCGAGTTCGCCGCGCGCGTCCGAGGTCGCCAGCGGCGGAAGGTGATCGGTCGGCGTGGCGTGGATCTGGGCCAGGACCTCGCCGCAGCGCCGGGCGAGCCCGGGACGGACGGCTGCGAAGGCCTCGTCGCGGACGATGCGACGGCCCAGGGTCTCGCCCTCGAGCCGATGCATCACATAGGCCTCGCCCAGCTGGTCGCCAGGCTCACAGATATGGGCCACGCCGGGGCTCGGCGCGCCGGCGGCGGCTGCGGCGCGGATCAAGGCGGCCTCGGAGGCCAGGGGCAGGGCCGTCTCGCGGGGCAGAGCGCCGTCCGGGCGGCGACGCAGGATCAGCGGCGTGCCGTCGCTCAAGTCGAAGGCCCAGGTTTCCAGACTGGCCCCGCCCGAGAGCCGTCGCACGTTGCGGGCTCCGGTCGCGGCGGGCGACAGGCGAGGCGCGAGCAGGTCGATGGCTGTGGCGACGTCCATGAGCGAATGGTTCCCGCCTTCACCCAGCGTCACGCAAGAGCCTCCGCGCTTTACGATGAACGCGGCGCGCCTTACGCACAGGGCGCTCAAGCGCTTGAAACAGGATCTTCCATGCCTTCCGGCCTCGCCGCGCTGCTCGATGATGTCGCGGCCATCACCAAGCTCGCCGCCGCCTCTCTGGACGACGTCGGCGCCGCTGCGGGGAAGGCCGGGACCAAGGCCGTCGGCGTGGTGGTTGACGACGCGGCGGTGACGCCCGGCTACGCCATGGGTTTCACGCCGGATCGCGAGCTCCCGATCGTCTGGAAGATCGCGATGGGCTCCCTGCGCAACAAGCTGATCTTCCTGCTGCCGGGCGCGCTGATCCTATCGGCCTTCGCGCCTTGGGCCGTGACCCCCATCCTGATGCTCGGCGGCGCCTATCTCGCCTTCGAGGCGACCGAGAAGGTGCTCGAGGCCTTTACACCGGAAGCCGAAGGCGAGGCGATCGAGGAGCTGGCGCTCAGCGGTCCAGATCTTGAAAAGCAGAAGGTCGACGGGGCGATCCGCACCGACCTGATCCTGTCGGGCGAGATCATGGCCATCGCCCTGGCCGAGGTCGCGCATCTGAGCCTTGCCATGCAGGCGGGGGCGCTGGCCCTGGTCGGTGTGCTGCTGACGGTGGCGGTCTATGGCGCGGTGGCGCTGATCGTGAAGATGGACGACATCGGCCTGCATCTGTCCCGCCGTCCGAACAAGGGCTCGCAAGCGCTCGGACGCGGCCTGGTCAAGGCCATGCCGGTGACCATGGAGGCGCTGACGGTGATCGGCACGGCGGCCATGCTCTGGGTCGGCGGCGGCATTATCGTGCACGGCCTGGAACACTTCCATCTCACGCCGATCCCGCACTGGGTCGAGGGTCTCTCGCATTGGGCGGGCCAGGCGCCGGTCGTGGGGCCGGTCACCGGTTGGTTGGCCTTCGCCCTCGGCTCGGCCGCCGTCGGTCTGGTGATCGGCGGCGTTTTGGCGGGCGTGATGCACCTGTGGCATCACCGCAAGGGTGTGGCGGCGCACTAGTTCGGCTTTCGGCCTGCTACGAGCGTTGCGCAACCAAAGAAACAACGCTTGAACTCGACTTGTAGGCCCTCTGCACGAAGCATCTCGCCAAAGGCAGAGGCGTCACCGAAGTTGCTGCTGTAGGTCCCGATCATCGTGAAGTCCTGGGCTCCGGCCAGGAAAATTCGTTCAATCAACGGCAGCACCTTCTTCAGTTGGAATAGATAGAGTGGGCGCAGGATCCAGCCTTTGGGATCGGACGCCTCGACTAACGAGAAGACGCCGCCGGGGCGCAAGCTGCGGGCGATTAGAGCAGCAAGACGGACATGTTGTTCAGGATTGAAGGTCTTCAATCCGAATGTTGAGACGACAAAGTCGGCGCTGTCCGGCGGAAGCGCACTCGACAGGATATCGTCTTCGATGAACGCAATTCTGTGGGCGCGATGGCGATGCAGGCGCTCCAGGGCCCGCTGGTGCATGCCCGAGGAGATATCGACCGCCGTGATCGACGTCAGTCTGGGAAAGCGCCTCAGCAGGTGTGGCCACACTTCGCCTGTGCCGGCCATGAAGTCGTAGCCAACGGGTGTCGTGCTGGAGGGCTGAGGTAATGCTGAGACGCACTGCCGTCGCCAGCGCTCGGTGAAGCCGAATGAGCAAATCCAGCTGAAGGCGATATACTTGCCCGAGCAACGGTCGAAGACGCCTTTGACGAATGTTGGGTCGTATATGTTCGACATTCTCACTAGCCCGCCTCGTTCAGCACCGAGGTCGGCTTCCAGTCGAACAGTTCCTGCAGTGTGCGCAGGGCCTGGCCGCGCGGCGAGGTAAGGGCCAGGTCGCGCGCCAGGATCAGGCGGGCGTCGTCGGCCGCCACGGCGATCAGATCGCGATGCGCCACAGGATCGGCGAGGCGATAGGCCGGGAAGCCGCTCTGCTTCAGACCCAGTGGATCGCCGCCGCCCCGCAGCTCCAAATCCTTCTCGGCGATCTCGAAGCCGTCGTCGCTACGCCGCAGGATGTCGAGGCGCTGCTGGGCCACTTCGGAGAGTGGCGGATCGTAGAGCAGGACGCAGGCGCTTTCCCGCGTGCCCCGGCCCACACGGCCGCGCAGCTGGTGTAGCTGGGCGAGGCCGAAACGGTCGGCGTGCTCGATGACCATGATGCTGGCGTTGGGGACATTGACGCCGACCTCGACCACCGTGGTCGCCACCAGCACGCTGACCTCGCCGTCGACGAAGCGCTGCATCACCGCGTCCTTCTCGGCCGGCGGCATCTGGCCGTGGACGAGGCCGACGCCGGGCAGATGGCGGGCCAGATCGGCGGCGCGATCCTCTGCGGCGCGCAGGTCGACCTTGTCAGACTCCGACACCAGCGGGCAGATCCAGAACGCCTGGGCGCCGCTGCTGATGGCGACACGCAGGCGTTCGATGATTTCGGGCACGCGCGGCGTGGGGACGGCGCGGGTGGCCACCGGCGTGCGGCCCGGCGGCTTCTCGTCGATGCGTGAGACGTCGAGATCGCCAAAGACCGTCAGCTCCAGCGTGCGCGGGATGGGGGTGGCGGACATGGCCAAGAGGTGGACGCCCCAATCGGCGTTGGCGGGGCCCTTCTCCTGCAGTCGGCGACGTTCATTGACCCCGAAGCGATGCTGCTCGTCGATGATGGTCAGGGCCAGGGCGCGGAAACCAACGTCGTCCTGGAACAGGGCGTGGGTGCCCACGGCGATGTGATGGGCGCCCTCGGCGAGCCCCGCCAGCTTGGCCGCCCGACCCGCGCCCTTGTCGCGGCCGGTGAGCAGGATCACCGACAGGCCCAGCGCCTCCAGAGGCGCAGCGATGGTCTCGAAGTGCTGGCGCGCCAGGATCTCGGTGGGGGCCATCAGCGCCGATTGAAAGCCTGAGCTGGCGGCGTCGGCCATGGCCAGCATGGCGACCACGGTCTTGCCCGAACCGACATCGCCCTGCAGCAGCCGGCTCATCCGCTCGCCTGACGCCAGGTCGCCGCGGATCTCGGACAGGGCGCGGATCTGCGCGTCCGTGAGCTTGAAGGGCAGGGCCTTCTCGGCGGCTTCGGACAGCGGGCCCGCCGGGATGCGCGGACCCGGATGCGACCGGCGCGCGGCCTTGCGCTGGGCCAGCGCCAGTTGGTGGGCCAGCAGCTCATCATAGGCCAGGCGGCGGCGTGGGCGCGAGAGCGGCGAAAGATCAGCCTCGCTGGCCGGCGCATGCAGGGCCGCCAGGGCGTCTCGCCAACTGGGCAGCTTCTCGCGCTCTATCCAGGCGGCGTCCTGCCATTCGGCGAGGTCAGGGGCGCGCGCCAGGGCCTCCAGGGCGAGCTTTCGGAACGTCCGTGAGGGCAGGCCGTGGGTGGCGGGATAGACGGTTTCGACGAGAGGAATGTCGCCAGCCTTGTCCTCGGCGACGATGTAGTCCGGATGGGCGATCTGCAGCTCGGAGGCGAAGACCTCGGGGCGTTCGACCTTGCCGCTGACCGCGCGGCGCGCCCCCTTGGGGTGCTGGCGCTCCAGATGTGGGCCGTGGCCCTTGAACCAGACCAAGGTCAGAAAGCCCGTGCCGTCCCAGGCGCGGACCTTCCAGGGTTGTCCCAGGCGATGTGGCGGCTGGTGGCCGTCGATGGTGACGATGAAGGTCTGGACCTGATTTTCCACGGCCTGGTCGACCGTGGTCGTCGTCCGCCGGATCAGGCCCGAGGGGGCGGTGAACAGCACGTCGCGCACGATCGGCCCGGCCAGCTTCTCGACCAGCGGCGCAACGCGGGGGCCCACGCCTTTCAGCGTGGAGACCGAGGTGAACAGAGGAAAGAGAATCTCCGGGCGCATGCGACACGACCTTATCCGCGTCCCCGCCCGGCGGAAAATGCTCTAGTCGGCCTGGTTCATCACGGGTTGAAGCGCGATGACGAGGTCGGAGTACTCGTCCGCCCGCGAAGCGCCCGAGACGTTCAGCCGGGTGTAGAGGCAGGTCGCGCCGTGGCGGGCGCAGGCCTCCGACCAGCGGGCTTTGGCGTCCACCAGGTTGTTGGCTTGACCCGCAAAGACGACCAAGCCCTTGGCGTCGACATAGACAAAGTTGCCGGCGATCGTGGTGCCGGGTTCGCCGTTCTCGGCCAGCTTGTAGCGGTACACGGCGCCGGAGGCGCCCTTGAGTTCGATGTAAGGCTTCAAGCTGTCCTCGCCATTAAAATCACCCGGCGTCGGCGCTCAGATCGTGAAGCGTCCCGTGGGCCAAATTATGGCTGGAGGACGCCCGATCTGGCCAAGAAACGCCGGGTCCGCTCTTCGCGCGGCGAGGCGAGGAGCTGACGCGAAGGTCCTTGCTCTACGATCACGCCGCCGTCCATGAAAATCGTTCGCTCGGCCACATCGCGGGCGAAATCCATCTGGTGGGTGACGATCACCATCGTGCGTTTTTCGGCGGCGAGATCCCGGATGACGGCCAGGACTTCGCCGACCAGTTCGGGGTCCAGGGCGGAGGTCGGCTCGTCGAAGAGGATCACTTCGGGATCCATCGCCAGGGCTCGGGCGATGGCGCAGCGTTGCTGCTGACCGCCGGACAAGGCCGACGGATAGGCGTCGACGCGATCGGCCAGCCCGACCTTTTCAAGCAGGGCCAACCCCTTGGCGCGCGCCTTGGCGGGGTCTTCGCGGCGCACGACGATCGGGCCTTCGATCACGTTCTCCAGCGCCGTACGGTGCGGGAACAGGTTGAAGCTCTGGAAGACGAAGCCGACCCTTCCGTTCAAGGCCTTGGCCAGGGGCGTCTTGCCGCCGGCGGTGACGCCCGCGATCGTCAGGTCGCCGCCATTCAGGGGCTCCAGGCCGGCGAGGCAGCGCAGCAGGGTGCTCTTGCCTGAGCCGCTGGGCCCGATGATCGCGACCACTTCTCCGGGGACCACAGCCAGGTCCACGCCCGCCAGGACGGGCGTGTCGCCGAAGCTCTTCTTCAGGGACTTGGCGTCGATCGCGCTCATCGGCGGCCCTCCGCGGCGCGGCGCTCAAGGCGCGTCTGGGCGGCGGCCAGGATCGTGGAGAGGATCCAGTAGATCGCCGCTGCGGCCAGATACAGGGTGAAGATCTCGTAGGTCCGCGCGGTGATCAGCTGCGCCTGGCGGAAGAGTTCCGGCACCTGGATCGTGGCGGCCAGTGAGGTGTCCTTGACCAGGCTGATGAAGCTGTTCGACAGCGGCGCGACGGCGGTGCGCGCGGCCTGGGGCAGGATCACCCGGCGCAGGGTTTGGCCCCGGCTCATGCCCAGCACGCTGGCGGCTTCCCACTGACCCTTGTCGACGGCTGCGATGGCGCTGCGCAGGATCTCGCAGCTGTAGGCGGCCACGTTCAGTGAAAAGCCGATCCCGGCGGCGACCAGCGGCGGCATCTCCAGACCGAATTGCGGCAGGCCGTAATAGATCAGGAAGAGCTGCACCAGGAGCGGCGTGCCGCGAAACGCCGAGACATAGACGCCGGCGGGCCAGCGGAGCAGCGCCGAACGCGACAGGCGCATCAAGGCCAGCAAGAAACCGAGGACCACCCCGATGCTCATGCCGGTGACGCTAAGGACGATCGTGTAGCCCGCGCCCTTCAACAGGAGCGGTGCGGACTGGCGCAGCAGGTCGAGGCCGGTATCCATGGCGCTATTGGGTGACGTCCATGCCGAACCACTGCTGCGAGATGGCGGCCAGCTTGCCGTTGGCGCGCAAGGCGTTGATCGCCTGGTTGATCACGACCTTCAGGGCCGGATCCTTCTTCATGGCCACGCCAGAGCCTTGCGCGGCGAACGGCTGGCCTGAGGCGACGAACTCCGGCGAGGTCTTCACGAAGTCGGCGGCGACAAGGCGGTCGTTCAGAACAGCGTCGATTCGGCCCGCACGCAGGTCCTGATACTTGGTCGGATCATCGTCATAGGTCCGGACGTCTGCGGTCGGCACATTGGCGCGAAGCCACTGCTCGTAGTTCGTGCCAAGGCCCACGCCCACCTTTTTGCCGGTCAGGCCCTCGGGCCCGGTCGGGGCGGGCTTACCCTTCAGTGCGATGATCTGGATGCCCGAGACGGTGTAGGGTTCGGAGAAGTCGTACTTGGCCTGACGATCAGGGGTGATGGTGATCTGGTTGATCACCACGTCGATGCGGCCCGACTCCAGCGAGCCCAGCAGGCCGGCGAACGGCGCCGGGCTGAACTCGGCCTTTACGCCCAGTTGCTCAGCCAGGGCCTTGGCGAAATCGACCTCAAAGCCCGCCAGTTGCCCGGACTTGTCCTGGAAATTGAAGGGCGGGTAGGTGCCTTCCAGTCCGACGCGCAGCTTGCCCGACGCCTTGATCCGGTCCCACCCGCTGGCCCCCGCGTCCGGCTTCTTGCCGCACGCGGCGAGCAGGGCGAGGCCAAGGCCGGAGAGGACAGCGCGGCGGGCAGGGAATCGCATCGAACAGACCTTACGGCGAAACAATCTCGCGCATTTCTATACAGGCGCACGCGGTCCGCTAGCCCGTAGATGGCGAAAGGGGCGGGGTGTTCCGCCGCTGGTCTCGATCAACGCTTACGGACGAACACTGTGCCGGCCGAATAGCCGGCGCCGAAGCTGCAGATCAGGCCCGTCTCGCCCGGCGCGAAGTCGTCGTTGGCCGAGTGGAAGGCGATGATCGATCCGGCCGAGCTGGTATTGGCGTACTCGTCCAGGATGATGACGTTTTCGCCCGGGGCCGGGTCGCGGCCCAGCACCTTGCGGCCGATCATCTCGTTCATGTTGATGTTGGCCTGGTGCAGCCACAGGCGCTTGAGGCCGGTCGGATCGACGCCCAGGTCCTTGGCGTGCTCGACGATCATCTCGCTCACCATCGGCACCACCTCGCGGAACACCTTGCGGCCTTCCTGAACGAACAGCTTGTCCTTGGCGCCGACCCCTTCCGGCGCGGCGCGGTTCAGGAAGCCGAAGTTGTTGCGGATGTTGTTGGAGAACTGGGTCTTCAGACGGGTGCCGACGATCTCCCAGCCGCCTTGCGCCTGGTCGGCGTCCTCGATGATCACTGCCGTGGCGACGTCGCCGAAGATGAAGTGGCTGTCGCGATCCTGGAAGTTCAGGTGGCCCGAGCAGATCTCGGGATTGACCATCAGCACCGCCTTGGCGCTGCCGGTCGTGATGAAGTCGGCGGCGGTCTTGATGCCGAAGGTCGCCGAGGAGCACGCCACGTTCATGTCAAAGGCGAAGCCCTCGATCCCCAGAGCCTGCTGCACCTCGATCGCCATGGCCGGATAGGCGCGCTGCATGTTCGAGGCCGCGCAGATCACCGCGCCGATCTCTGACACCGGCTTGCCCCAGCGGGCGATCGCCTGCTTGGCGGCTTCGACGGCCATTTCGGCCAGGATCGAGATTTCCTCATTAGGGCGCTCGGGGAGGATCGGGCGCATGATCTCCGGATCGATGATCCCGCTCTTGTCCATCACGAAGCGCGACTTGATGCCCGAAGCCTTCTCGATGAACTCGGGCGAGGAGGGGGCCAGGGCGACGACCTCGCCGGCCGCGATGGCCTCGGCGTTGGCGGCGTTGAAGCGCTCGACGAAGGTGTTGAAAGCCTCGACCAACTCGGCGTTCGAGATGCTGTGAGGCGGGGTGTACAGCCCCGTGGCGGCGATGACGGCTTGCGGCAAGACGACGGTCCCGATGATACGCGCGGACCTCGCTGCAGAAGAGACGGGTCCGCGTTCTGACACTTGTTTGAACCCGTAGATAGCACGGTTGGCGGTCTCGTCACCCTCCTCGAGCGTCTGGCTGTCATCCCCGGGGGGCGGACTTGGCTCGCCGGGGCCGGCGCCCGCGCCTTGCGCCTTTCACCGAGGCTGGGGCGTTCACGGCTTGACGACCGTCCCCCGGTCGTCAATCTGAACGGCAATAAGTTACGGGGGGATGCGTCGGTCTTGGACAAGGCGCTGTTGATTCAATTGGGCGGCTCGGTCGTGGCCGTGGCGCTTCTGGTGGCGTTCGCCGGCTGGCTGGGCGTGGCCCGCGCCACGCCGCCCCTGGACCCCGCCGCGGCCAAGGCGCTGCTCGATATCGAGTTCCCCGACCATCAGCCCCAGGCCACCTGGATCGCGGCCGATGGGGCGGGCGTGATCGCGCGGGATGGGGACCTCGCGCTGGTCCTCTACAAGCGCGGCGACGGCTATGTCGCCCGAGACCTGCCCTGGAGCGCCGTTGCGGCGCTGAAGCCGGCCGCTGGACGCCTGACCGTTCGTGTCTCCGACGCTCGTCCCACCTTCGCCGTCAATGACGATGTCTGGCCGCCGAAAGAGCTCGCCTGATGCTGAAAGCCCCCTTCGATCCCGTCCAACTGGCGATCCCGTTTTTCGTCCTCGCCATCGTGCTGGAGATCCTGCTCGGCCGCTTTGGCAAGGCCAAGGCCAACTATGAGACGCGCGACACCGCCATGTCGCTCAGCATGGGCCTGGGCAGCACCATCGCCGGCGTGCTGTTCGGCGGCGTGATCTTCGCGGCTACGGTCTGGGTCTATGAGCATCGGCTGTTCACGATCCCGATGACCGCGGTCTGGGCCTGGGTCGCGGTCTTCTTCCTGGAGGACCTGACCTATTACTGGTTCCACCGCATCGCCCACGAGCGCCGGTTCTGGTGGGCCAGCCACGTCAATCACCACACCTCGACCCACTACAACCTGTCGACCGCGCTGCGTCAGACCTGGACCGGCGGCGTGGCCGGGACCTGGCTCTTGTGGCTGCCGCTGGTGTTTTTCGGCTTCCCGCCGGCGATGGTGGCGATCCAGAAGGGGATCAGCCTCGTCTACCAGTTCTGGATCCACACCGAGGCGGTGAGGCGCATGCCGCGCTGGTTCGAGGCGGTGTTCAACACGCCCTCGCATCACCGCGTCCACCACGCCCGCAACCCGCGCTATCTGGACGCCAACTACGCCGGCATCCTGATCATCTGGGACCGCCTGTTCGGCACCTTCATCCCCGAGGTCGACGAGGAGCCCTGCCGCTATGGCACGGTGAAGAACCTGGGCAACTTCAACCTGTTGCACAACGTCTTCCACGAGTGGGTCGGCATCGCCAAGGATGTGGCGGGCTCGAAGTCGCCGAAGGAGGCGATCGGCTACGTGTTCGGCCCGCCCGGCTGGAGCCCGGACGGCTCGCGGGAGACCTCGCATACGCTGAAGGCGAAGTGGCGGGCGCGGGTAGGGGGCGAGTAGCGGTCGGCTCCTCCAAACCGACCCCATCGGCTATGACGATGGCCTCAACTGGTACGCCCATGTAGGCAATGGAATTACGGTGACAGTGCAAATAGCTACCAACAACCTTATGCAGCGCAGGCCCGCGCTTGGCCTAGCGTCCAATTAGTGCACTGTCACCGTAACACCACCGTAACACCAAGTTGTCTTAACGGGAAAGGTGAGGTTCTAATGAATGTTGGAAATGAAGATGGAACTATAAGTTTAGTCGACATTCCTGACGCGATAAACCCCGCCACAGGGGTACTTAAAAGCCTATATGTTCCTAGATTTAGCGCGCTCAACGCCGCCAAGATGGATTTCTGCCCATTTCCCGAAGATGGCTGGATTTGGTATGCGCAGGATATTTACAATTACCTTTCTTCAATAAATCCTTCGGGTGTCATTTTCATTGTATGTGAAATTGACGATCAAGAGTTAGGAATGGAATCTCCACTTCAATTCAAGAATTGCTACGAAATAAAATTTCCATATGTGGAAGATTTCGTATACGCGGACCTTCATGGGCGATATGTTGCTGTATCCACAGATGGATCTATCGTTATATGTATCGATTACACTGATTTTAGTATGATATTGTATAAAGACGAACTAAATATATTTTGCGACAATGTTAAAATGTGGCCGTATGGCCTAGTTGATTACATCTCTGAATGCGAGAATGAATATTCTAGAGAATTCTTTGTGAAGTTAATGAATATTTACAAGAGATGATGGCGGTCTCGGGCATTGGTGCTGTCAATTTAATGACTTCCGGTCCCGGAATTCTGGGCTGAATACAGTTCGTTGCGGCGGTCAGGAGCGCCCGATGCGTGCCTTGTCCTTCAAACGGTATCGGTTCCCGGCCGAGGTCATCCAGCACGCCGTGTGGCTCTACTTTCGCTTCACCCTGAGCTTCCGTGATATCGAGGAACTGCTCGCGCAGCGCGGGATAGAGGTCAGCTGGTGAAACGGGGACACGCACTCTTTTTGGCGCGGTCCGCGTCTGAAAATTGAAAGGATTACGGGATTACGGTGACAGTGCACTAATTGACGCCCCACCGTCCCCATGTGAGCCTCGCCCATGGCCCGGCTCGCCCGCACGGTTTTCGAAGGTGTTCCCCACCATGTGACCCAGCGGGGCAATGGTCGGGCGCAGACGTTCTTCAGCGACGCCGACTATCAGCTCTATCGCGACCTGCTTGCCGAGAACGCCGTCAAGGCGAATGTCGAGGTCTGGGGCTGGGTCCTGATGCCCAATCACGTCCACCTCATCCTGGTTCCATCCGATCCCGACGGTCTGCGCCGCTGCCTGGCCCCGACCCATCGCCGCTATGCCGGCGTCATCCATGCGCGCGAGAAGCGCACCGGCCACTTCTGGCAAGGTCGCTTCGGCTGTGTGCCGATGGATGAGGCGCATCTGGGCGCGGCCCTGCGCTATGTGGCGCTCAACCCTGTGCGGGCGCGGTTGGTCGACCGGGCTGAGGATTGGCGCTGGTCGAGCCTGCACGCCTGCCTTGACCCCGCCCGGGGCGACGGCCTGACCCGCACCGAGCCGGTGCTGTCGCGCTATCCCGACTTCGCCGCGATGCTCGCCGATGGCGAGGACGAGGCGGGGTCTGTGGCGCTGCGTCGCGCGGAGACCATCGGCCGGCCGGTGGGGGAGGCGGTCTTTCTTGAGGATCTGGAGCGCCGCTCAGGCCGCTCGCTCAGTCCCGCCAAGCGGGGGCGCAAGCCGAAGCAGAATTGAGTGCACTGTCACCGTTTTCCACTGTCACCGTTTTCCAGGCCGCCGAAACGCCCGTAATCGCCCTGTAATTCCACTGTAATCTCACTGTAATCCCAGCCGCATTGTCACCGGTTACCTCGCATGGTTGGTTCACGAAACACCGGCTCGAGGAAGACGAGGCTCATGAGCCGGCTCACGAACTTGGCTGTGGGCTCGTCAAGGAAACCGATCGCCTATGAGGCCCTCTCGCCGAGCGTTGATCACCACGGCCCTGGCGGCCCCTCTCGCGGCCTGTGTCCAGGAGATCGGCGAACGGCCGTTGCGCGTGTCCGATACGCACCCGGCTGGCTATCCCACGGTCGCGGCCGTCGCCGAGATGGGGCGGCTCCTGGCCGAGCGGACCAAAGGTCGACTGCGCTTCGCGATGTATCCTGGCGGACAGCTGGGCGAGGAGATCGACACGCTGGAGATCACCATATTCGGCGGGCTGGACCTCAATCGGGTGAATCTCGCGGCCTTGAACTCGATCGCAGCCGAGACGATTGTGCCATCGCTGCCCTTCCTGTTCCGGTCCAAGGCCCACATGCGTGCTGCGCTGGACGGCCCGCCCGGGCGGGCGATCCTGGACAGTCTTGAGCCGCATGGACTGATCGGTCTTGCCTTCTACGACTCCGGCGAGCGCAGTTTCTACAACACGCGGGGGCCGATCCGCACGCCCGCCGACCTGGCGGGGCTCAAGCTGAGGGTTCAGAGCTCGGACCTGTTCGTCGCTCTCGTTCAGGCCATGGGCGGCGACCCTACGCCCATGTCCTACGGGGAGGTCTATCAGGCCCTGGTCACCGGCGTCGTGGACGGCGCCGAGAACAATTGGCCCTCCTATGAGGACAGTCGCCACTTTGAAGTCGCCGGGTTCTACTCCCTGACCCGCCACGTCATGACGCCCGAGATCCTCGTCATGTCGGCCCGGACCTGGAATCGCCTCAGCGCCGAAGACCAGGCCGTCGTGCGCGACTGCGCCCGGCAGTCGGTGCCCTTCATGCGGGAGCTTTGGGACGCACGCGAGACGGCCGCTCGAGCGCGGGTAGCGGCGAAAGGCGTCCAGATCAACGAGGTCGAGACCGCGCCGTTCCAGGCCCTGGTTGCACCGGTCTGGGACCGCTTCGCCCGAACAGCGCGCGCCCGCATGCTGGTCGATCAGATCAAGGCCATACCCGGATGAGCGCCCTGTCCTTCCTGTCGCGAATGATCAGCCGCGCCACCCTGATGCTCGCGGGTGTCGGCCTCTTGGCCATGACCTGCATCATCGGCTGGCAGGTGTTCGCCCGCTATGTGCTGAACGCCTCGCCCTCCTGGGCCGAGCAGTCGGCTCTCGTACTGTTGATCTGGTACGTCATGATCGCAGCCGCAGTGGGTGTGCGCGAGGGTTTCCATATCGCGCTGGAGCTGGGTGAGGACACCCTGTCCGCGCGCGCGAACCGTGTGGTGCGGATCGTCGCCATGATCGTGACCCTCGCGTTCGGCGCCGCAATGGGCGTCTGGGGCGGGGAACTCGTCGCCCGGGTCTGGAGCCACGACATTCCAACATTGGGCCTGTCGCGCGGCTTCGCCTACCTACCGATGCCGATCGCGGGTTGGCTGATCGTCTTCTTCGCCGTCGAGCATCTGATCGCAGAGGCCCAAGGCAAGCGAGTGGAGCCCCTATGGCGCTGACTATCCTGATCGTATCCCTCTTCGTGCTGATGCTGCTGCGAGCCCCGGTCGCGGTCGCGCTGGGCGTGTCCAGCCTCCTGACCTTCCTGGTCATGGACGTGCCGCCGGTCGTGGCCTTCCAGCAGATGTCGGCAGGCATCTCGACCTTCTCGCTGATGGCGATCCCGTTCTTCATCTTCGCCGGCGACCTGATGGCGCGGGCGGGTATCGCAGAGCGGCTCGTTCGCCTGGCGTCGGCCTGCCTGGGGAATGTGCGAGGCGGCCTCGGGCCCGTGAATGTCGGTGCGACCATGATGTTCTGCTCCATCTCGGGCTCGGCCGTCGCATCGGTTTCGGCCATGGGATCGACTCTGATCCCGATGATGCGGCGCGAAGGCTACGACGCCGACTATGCCGTCAACGTCACGACCTGCGCGGCCATCCTGGGCGTGCTGCTGCCGCCGTCGCACAACCTTATCCTCTATGCAGCGGTCAGCGGCGGAGCGTCGGTCTCGGTGTCAGAGCTCTTCCTGGCGGGCATCGTTCCGGGCGTCTTGACCGGCATCATCCTGGCGATCACGGCTTGGGTCGTAGCGGCGCGGCGCGGCTACCCCAGGGGCGTCTTTCCCGGTTGGAACGCCCTCGGACGCGCAGCAATCGCGGCCATCCCCGGACTGTTCACGGCGGTCATCATCTTCGGCGGGGTGCTGGGCGGCATCTTCACACCGACCGAGAGCTCGGCTGTCGCCGTGATCTATACGGCAGTCATCGCCTTCTGCGTCTATCGCACCCTAGGCCTGCGCGACTTCGTTCAGGCGGCCCAGAACGCGGTCAAGACCACCGCCATGATCATGCTGATCATCGGCACGGCGGCGGCCTTCGGCTGGTTGCTGGCCATGAACGAGGCGCCTGCCCGCCTGGCCGAGGGCATGGCTTGGGTATCCGACAATCCGATCATCACCCTGCTGATGATCAATATCATCCTGCTGATCCTCGGCACCTTCATGGACATGGCCCCGCTGGTGATCATCACCACGCCCATCTTCCTGCCCATCGCCATGAACGCAGGCATGAGCCCGGTCCAGTTCGGCATCGTCATGATGCTGAACCAGGGGATAGGCTTGGTGACGCCACCGGTCGGAACAGTCCAGTTCGTCGGCTGCGCGATCGCCGGGATCAAGATCGAAGAGGTCATGAAGAGCATTTGGCCCTTCTACGGGGCGTTGATCCTGGCCTTGCTGGCCGTGACCTACATCCCGGCCGTAACGCTCTGGCTGCCCAGCGTCGCCGGCTGATGCGCCTCTTAAGGCGCGAGACGGACCGGAATGGAGCGCGGCAGGGGCGATCGCACCTGCCGCGCTCCACCAGTCGAGGTTACTTCACCTCGGTGACGAACTGGTCGCGCGGGCGACGGACCTTCTGCAGATTCACCAGCCAGTCGCCCTCGACCTGACGGTAGCCCAGCGGCGCGATCGTCACCGAGCGCAGGCCGCGCTCGCGGAGGCCTAGGATTTCGTCCAGAGCCTTGGGATCGAAGCCTTCCATCGGGGTCGCGTCGACACCCTCGAAGGCCGCTTGGGCCAAGGCGAGGCCGAACGCGATGTAGGCCTGGCGCGCAGCGTGCTCAAAGTTTGTCTCGGGGTCGCGCTGCGGATAGGCCGACAGAAGCATCTGGCGATAGTTTTCCCAGCCTTCGTTCCGGAACCCACGAACCTCGTTGACGAGGTCGAACATGTGGTTGATCCGCTCGGCGGTGTAGTTGTCCCAGGCCGCGAACACCAGCAGATGCGAGCCGTCGGTGATGGGGCTCTGGTTCCAGCCGATGGCCTTGATCTTCTCGCGGACCTCGGCGTTGGTGACGACAATGATCTCGAAGGGCTGCAGGCCGCTGGAGGTCGGCGCCAGTCGCGCGGCTTCCACGATCCGCTCGACCTTGTCCTCGGAGACGACCTTGGTCGGATCCATCTTTTTGGTGGCGTAGCGCCAGTTCAGTTTTTCAAGCAGCACAGGAAACCCTCGTTTGATCCGCGCGCAGCGGTGAGAGCTCGGATGTGGCGTCGCGGATCGAAATCGCAACCATTGCGGTTTCAAAAATCGATTGATCCGGGGTACTGACCAGGATCCTGCGCCATTGCGGCGACGCTAGTCCCGCAGCAACGGCAGCGAGAGCCCGGTCGCCTGGCGCGTCGCCAGCATCTCGCGGCGGAAGCGGAACAGCTCGGCCGGGCGGCCGCCGGTTTCGGCGTCCAGGCGCCCCAGGCCCTCGACCAGTTCCTCGCGCTCGACCACGCGGCGGAAGTTCTGCTTGTGCAGCGGCACCCCGGCGATGGCCTCGACGGTGCGCTGCAGGGTCGAGAGGGTGAACTCCTCGGGCGTCAGTTCGAACACCACAGGGCGGTACTTGATCTTGCCGCGCAGGCGCGAGAGGCCCGTGGCTAGGATGCGCCGGTGGTCCGAGATCATCGGCTCGCCCAGGGCGGCGGACAGGGCGGCCGGTTCGGCGGGGTCCTGGCCGTCGGCGCGGGCGCGGTCGCGGGCGGCTTCGGGCGCCAGGCCCGCTTCGTAGAGCAGCTCGTAGCGCTCCAGCACCCGTTCCTCGTTCCAGGGCGCGCCGTCCAGGGCGAAGGCCAGGCGCGCGCGCGACCACTTGGCCGCATCGTCGGCGGCCCAGCGCTTGAGGGCGGGGGCGATGGCGTCGTCGAGCAGGGCGGGGCGGCCGGCGCGCCAGTCTTCCCAGGGGAAGAAGCGGGTCCACGGGGCCCAGGCCGTGTCGGGGGCGTCGGTGTCGACCGCCTTGGGCGTCAGGCCCAGATAGCCGACCGAGACGACGCGCGCGGCGCCGGCCCCGACCTCGGCGCGGGGGGCGTCCCGGCCCTTGTCGCCGAAGGTGTAGAGTTGCTCGACATAGCCCAGCTGGAAGCGGGTCTGCTGGGTGACGAACGCCCGCAGGCCCAGCTCGAAGGTGCGGTGCGCTTCGGGATCGAACGGGCCGAACGGCAGGCCCGACAGCGGCGAGGCGATGTCGGTGACGGCATCGTGCGGGCGCACGGTCAGGACGACAGCCTCGCCGTCGCGGATCGCGACGACCACCGCCGACAGACCGATGACGACCGCCGTGTTCATGCCGCTCCGTTCATTCGGTTTCGAACGCCTCGCCTGGCGCGGATTCATAGCCCGCCGCCCGTGACAATACGTGGAAGCGCTTCACATAGCGCGCCTGGGCCTCAAACGGCGCCAGGGGCGTGATCCGCAGCTCGTAGCCCGCCGGCGGTGCGCCGAAGATGGCCAGGGACTCGGCGTGCTCGAAGCCGGCCAGTTGGGTCGCCTCGAAGAAGGCGCAGGCGCGGTCGGCCTGCTTGATCAGCTTCTTGATCGGGGCGGGGGTCTTCACCGGCAGGCCAAAGCGGATGTGGATCGCGTCTTCCAGCCGGGTCTCGAAATCCTTGTAGCTGACGCCCAGCGCCGCCTTGAACGGGCTGATCATGTCGCCGATCACATATTCGCTGGCGTCGTGCAGCAAGGCCGCCAGGCGCCAGCGCGGCTCCAGGTCCGGCTTGATGTGCGCGGCGATCTCCTCGACCACCAGGCTGTGCTGGGCGACCGAGAAGCCGTGATCGCCCACGGTCTGCCCATTCCAGCGCGCCACGCGCGCCAGACCATGGGCGATGTCCTCGATCTCGATGTCCATCGGCGACGGGTCGAGCAGATCGAGCCGTCGTCCGGAGAGCATCCTTTGCCATGCGCGGGGCGGTCCGCCCCGATGCAGCCCTTTGGCCACGTGTTCGTTCCTCACGATGAAGTCGGTTGACTGGCGCATCGGTTGAGAAAGATCAATGTGGGCGTCGCCGTCATCTGTGGAAATGCCCTCGAAAGGGAGTTCGATCATGAGTTGGGCGAGAATTATGGTTCCGCTGGCCGGAACCCCGAACGACCAAGGTGTTTTGACCTCCGCCGCAACCTTGGCGGCCGCCTTCAACGCAGAACTGGCCTGCGTCCATGCTCCCGCTGACATGGCCGATCTGATGCCGTGGATGGGCGAGGGCTTTATGGGCGGGGTGCAGGTCACCGCTCTGGAGAGCCTGAAGGAGGCCGCGCAGGAAGGCGCCAAGACCGTCGGCAAGATGGCCGCCGGTCTCGGCTATGGGCGCACCCGCGTTATCAGCCTGGACTCGCCCGTTTGGGCGGGCCTGGCGATGGAGGGCCGGCTGTCCGACGTCATCGTGTTCGACGACGCCGCCGCGCGCGGGAAGGGGCCCCTGGCGGAGTCCTTCCAGCAGCTGGTCGCCGACGAGCAGCGCCCCATCCTGGTCGCGCGTCCCGGCTTTAGGACCGATGGCGTCGCCCTGATCGCCTGGGATGGCGGCAAGGAGGCCAGTCGGGCGGTGCGGACGGCCTTGCCTCTGTTGGAAAAGGCCAGCGCTGTGGTCGTGGCCGGAGCTCCGGCGGCGTCGTCGCGCGCCTTCGAGTTGGATCGCCTTGTCGAATTCCTCGCCGCGCGCGGGGTCAAGGCCGGCGTGCGGGCGCTCGAAGGAAGCGGTGACGCCGGCTCGCTTCTGCTGGGCGCGGCCAAGGACGTGAACGCCAACCTCCTGGTCGCCGGTGCGTTCGGTCACCCGCGACTGCAGGAGTTCATCTTCGGGGGCACGACCAGAACCTTGCTGAACAGCGACGGTCCGTCCCTGTTCCTGTCGCACTAGATTATTGAAATCATAAAAGAAAGGGAGGCTTATGTCTCTTTCCCGGATCGTCATGCGCCTGGCGCGCAATCCCGGCACAGAGTTCGCCGGCGGCGACGACCATCGTGGCTACGCCCTGACCGCGCCGCTCACCGAGGACGGCCATATCGATGAGGGCGAGTACGCCAAGCTCAAGGCGTCCTGCAGCGTCCGCCGGTTTGCGCCCGACGAGGACGCGGTCGATGGTCGCCTGAACAAGCGCGGCCAGCGCTGGTTCTTCGACTATGACGCCGCCGACGAGGCGGACGACGAGCCGCTGCATCGCCTGGGCGAGCACCGGTTCGCGCTCGGCGAATATGTCACCGTCACGGACGAGGACGGCCGTCCGCTGACCTACAAGGTGATGGAGGTCGCGCCGCTACAGTAGGCGTGGAAAGCCCTCTTCCTTCGACAAGCTCAGGATGAGGATTTCGTGTGAACCGGGGCTGACAGCCGCCCTCACCCTGAGCTTGTCGAAGGGCGAGCGCGTTTCTGGCGGCGAACCGGGCCCCTGGCGCCGGCTCAGCCGCCGACGTTGTGGCGGACGAGCGCCTTCATGTCCTTGAACAGGTCATGGTCGTCGGTGTTGCGGTTCTTGGCCTTGACCACCGCAACGGCCAGGGGGCCGCCTTTGGGGCCGCGGGCCTCGTAGCCCGCCACGCGGTAACCGTTCGGCGCCTTGTCATTGGCCAGGATCAGCGTGGAGCGCACCGCATCGCCGCTCTTTGAGGCGCGGATTTCTGCGCCATTGTCGTTGGCCTTGATGGTGACGTCGCCCTCTTGGGCGTCCTGGGCGTTGACATTGACCGAGGCCTGACCGCCGTCAGTCTTGATGTTGACGTTCTTGTTGACCTTCACCTCGGCGGTCTCGCCATCGCTGTTGATCGTCAGGTGGCCGATGCGGATGTCAGCGGTGTCGCCATGGGCGTCGATGTGTACGCCCGGCAGGTGGATGCTGGTCTTGTTTTTGCCGTCCTTGCCGCCCTGGGCTTCAGGAGGCTTGGCTGGCGCTGAAGGAGTCGGAATCACGCCCTTCAGTTCAGCCTCGATGGGAGCCAGGGCGGCCTCGGCGTCGCCGCCGTTCAGGCGAACAAGGCGCAGATCGACCGTTCCCTCACTCGAGGTGTACGAACACGACTGTCCGTCAGCGGCGGCGCTGATCCGAGTGAGCCCGCCCTGGCGCTCGGGACAATCCAGGCGCTCGATGGCACGGATGGCGTCCCGACCCAGGTGGGGCTCAGCGCGGTGATCCTTGTCGGACGCCGCAGGCTGACAAGCGCTCAAGGCTGCGCCCACGCCGATCAGCAGCGTCGCAAACCGCCAGTTCGAATGACGCATGGTGTTTCCTCGGCCGTCCCCTGATGGGCGGGAAGGTGGCCGCGCGTCTGGCGCGCGTCCAGTGAAATCCCGGTAACGGCCGTTTCGCCGCGGACGCCTTACTGGCCCGGACGAGCGCCCGAGCCTTCGCGGCGGGCGAGGAACGCCAGACGTTCGAACAGATGGACGTCCTGCTCGTTTTTCAGCAGCGCGCCATGCAGCGGCGGGATTAGCTTGGTCGGATCCTTCTCGCGCAGGACCTGATCGTCGATATCCTCGACGAGCAGCAGCTTCAGCCAGTCCAGCAGTTCCGAGGTCGAGGGTTTCTTCTTCAGGCCCGGCACCTTGCGCATGTCGTAGAAGATGCGCAGCGCCTCGGCGACCAGCTTCTGCTTGATGCCCGGGAAGTGGACATCGACGATGGCCTGCATCGTCTCGGCTTCCGGGAAGCGGATATAGTGGAAGAAGCAGCGGCGCAGGAAGGCGTCAGGCAGTTCCTTCTCGTTGTTCGAGGTGATGATCATCACCGGCCGCACCTTGGCCTTGATGGTCTCGCCGGTCTCGTAGACGAAGAACTCCATGCGATCGAGCTCCTGCAGGAGGTCGTTCGGGAATTCGATATCGGCCTTGTCGATCTCGTCGATCAGCAGCACCGGGCGCACGTCGCTCTCGAAGGCCTCCCAGAGCTTGCCCTTCTTGATGTAGTTCTTGACGTCCTTGACGCGCTCGTCGCCCAGCTGGCTGTCGCGCAGGCGGGTGACGGCGTCGTATTCGTAGAGGCCCTGCTGGGCCTTGGTCGTCGACTTGATGTGCCAGGTGATCAGCGGCGCGCCCATCGCCTTGGCGACCTCATAGGCCAGGACGGTCTTGCCGGTGCCCGGCTCGCCCTTGATCAGAAGCGGGCGCTCCAGCGCCACGGCGGCGTTGACCGCGACCTTCAGGTCGTCGGTGGCCACATAGTCGGAAGTACCTTCGAAGCGCTGGCTCATGCCTATCTCCGCCGGAATCGGATCCGGTTCGAACAGTTGTTCAAATTTAGCGGATCAAACTACCGGCGCTCGCGCGCTTGGCAAGGGTGTCGATAGGGAAGGTGGCGTTCAGGCCGCGCGGCAGGTGAGATCGGGGATCGCGTAACCCTTGGTGCGCAGGCGCTCGGCCATGGCGTCGCGTCGGGCGGCCCAGTCGCTGGCCAGCAGCCCCAGGCCGATCACATCGACCTCGTGGCCCTGCTTCATCACATGTTGCCGGAACAGCGCCTCGCGCTGGAAGCCGTACAGTTCGTGCAGCCGCCAGACGCTCTCGTTCGAGATCAGCACCTCGCACCACAGCTTGTTCAGGTGCAGTTGGTTGAACACGTATTCGATGATCTGGAACTCGACGAATGATCCAACGCCGAGGCCGCGCACCTTGGGGCTGGCCAGATAGTAGGCCCAGGCGCAACGACGGTGAACGAGATCGATATCGGCCAGATTGGCCAGACCCACGGGCTCGCCGTCGGCCTCAATGATCCAATAGCGTCGGCGCGGATCGTGCCGCGCGACATCGAACCAGTGGTCGTGCTCCTCGTGGCCGATCTTGTGGTCGGAGTACATATAGGCCGAGACGTCCGGGCTGTTGCGCCAGATCAGAAGCCTCTCGCGATCGCTCTCGACGAGATTCCGCAGTCTCACCGCCACCATGGTCCTCATCCTGAACCCTCGCGCTGTCGGCGGTTCGGGGTTCGGGCCAGGAACACGCCGCCAAACGCTGTTGCGAACAGTCGAGGCAAAGCCCCGACCGCGCACCAGTCTGTCGCGTCCGACGGGGCAGGCTTTGATCCGTCTCAAGTAGGGCGGGCGGTCAGGATGCGGCGAAATCGCGCAGAGCGGCGGCGACGCGACCCATGGTCGGTTCCCAGACCCCGTACTGCTCGGTGACGAAGCAGCGAACGCTCGGATACCAGGGGTAATAGTCGGTGCCGAGGCGGGTCCAGGACGAGGCGCCGGTCAGCATGAAGATCGGCGTCCCCACCGCACCGGCCAGATTGATCGTGGCGTTGGAGAACCCGATCACCAGGTCCACCGCCGCGCAGAGAGCGGCCACGTCGTCGAGGTCGGCCTTCAGATCAATGCCTTCCGGCTGCCAGATCTCCACGCCCAGCTCTTGCTTGGCGAAGGCGATCTCTTCCTCGCAGTCGCCATACTGCAGGTTCACGAACACCAGGCCTGGCGTGTGCAAAACCGGCTCCCACAGGTGGAAGGGCGAAAACTGCCGCGCGCGTTCCGCGTTCAGTTTCAGGCTCTTCCAGAGCAGGCCGACTTTCGGGCCGGGGCCAAGCTTCTCGAGCTCGGCCTTCCAGTGGGCCACCCGCGCCGGATCCGGCTGCAGGAAGGCGTTGCGCTTGGGAAACGCCTCGGCGGTGGGGCGAAGGCTCGGCAGGAAGTCGCCGATGGCCGCCCAATAGTCGAAGCGGTCCCAGTTCTCGATATAGGGCGCGGCCCGGAACACGCGGCCTTCGTAGGCGATCGTACGGTGGGCGGTCACCTCGACCTTCGGGAAGGTGCGCTCGAACAGCGGTGCCAGACGGCGCTCGACCGCCAGGGACAGGAAGCCGTCTGGGCCCAAGGCTTCGACGATGTCGGGCAACATGTTAGCGAACATCACCTCGTCGCCCAGGCCCTGCTCGGTGGTGATCATCAAGCGCTTGCCTTTGAGGTCCTGTCCTGACCAGCGGACGCCAGGAATTTGGAACCGAGGCGCGTCGCTCAGCGCCGGCGAGAAGCGTGACTCATAAGCCTCCCAGCCTTCGCCGACGCGGCCTAGAGCCAGTAGAATCGTGGCGCGGGCGAACTGCATCATCGCCAGATCTTCCGGCGAGCCGGGGCTGCGCATGGCGGCTTCGCAATCGGCCAGCGCGGCCTCTATCTCGCCCAGATCGAGCCTGGCGAAGGCGCGGTTGTGATAGGCTTTCGAAAAGTCGGGCGCGAGGCGCAGGGACTCGTCGAAGAACACGATCGAGCCCGCCGCGTCGCCGATATTGCAAAGCACCGTGCCCAGCGTGTTCCACAGCACCGCAGCCTCGGGGTTGGCGCCCAGGGCGGCCTTGAGGACTTCGATGGCTTCGCTTTCGCGATTAAGCTCGCGCAGGGCGCACGCCAGGTTGTTGGCGCCCTCGACATCGTCGGGCCGAGCGAGACGGTAGTGTGCGAAGAACTTGGCCGCCAGCTCCGGCATGTTCATGCGGAAGGCCAAGCGGCCCAGGTCGCCGGCGACGGGGCCATGGTCGGGCAGCAGAGCCAGCGCGGCTTCATAGGCCCGCAGCGAGGAGGCGAAATCGCCGGTCTTCTCGCGTGCAATCGCCAGGATGTGCCAGGCTAGGCCCAGTCGCTCGTCCTTCTCCAGCAGCTTCAGGGCCAGCTTGTCGGCCTTGGCGTAGTCCTGCAGTTGCACGGCCTGGATCGCGCGCGCCAAGTGCTTGGCGTTGTCGACGTTCTTGGTGTCCTGCGCCGCCCGATTCAGGCGCTCCAGCGCCTCGGCGGACGCCGAATCGCCCATGGCGTCGGCGATAACACTGGGGTGGATGCCCGAAGCGCCGACATCGGCCTGGGCCAGGACGCTTGCCGAGGATTCCAGGGCGCTTTTACGGGACATGGCGGAGGCCTTAGACTTTGCTGTTAACCATGTTTTGAGGCGCTATGCTTAACTGAGTCCTAAGCTGCGTCTTACGGTCGCAAGCGCGGTCGTTCGGGGTGGCAAGGTGGCGTTAACACGTGTTCGCCTAGCTTGCTGTCCAAGCCGCCGCCCTGGCGGATCTGGGCTCGCAGCGTCAACGAAAGGGAGCGGCATCAAGTGCCTTTGAAGCTGTCGCTGAAGCCTGGGGAAAAGTTCGTTCTTAACGGCGCTGTCGTGCAGAACGGGGATCGACGCGGTGTTCTGGTTCTCCAGAACAAGGCGTCCGTCCTTCGGGAGAAGGACATCATGCAACCGGATCAGGTGACGACGCCTGCGCGTCACATCTATTTTCCGGTGATGATGATGTATCTCGACGAGGTCGGGGCGGAGAAATTTTACGAGGAATTCGCTACGCGCCTTAACGAATTCATGGGCGTTGTGCGGAATCCTGTGGTCCTCCAGGACTGCATCGCCATCTCCAAGCACGTGATGGCGCGAGAATACTACAAGGCTCTGATGTTGAGCCGGAAGCTTATCGAGTACGAAGACGAGAGGTTGGGGCATGTCTCTTCGGGCGTATCAGCAGGCGGCGACGCGGGCTGAGAATCCCCGTGAAATGGAGTACCGCCTGTTCGGGCAGGTGACGCGCGCCCTGATGGATGCGTCGCAGGCCCCGGCGGACGACATCGCCACGCGGATCGATGCGTTGGACTGGAACCGCAAGGTCTGGTCCGCGCTCGCGACCGACTGCGCGCTTCCTGAGAACCAGCTCCCGATGGAGCTGCGCGCCAGCATCATTTCGCTGAGCCTCTGGGTGGGGCGTCACTCCAGTGCGGTCATGCGCAAGGAGGAGGATTTTGAGCCCCTCATCGAGATCAATCGCATGATCATGCAGGGGCTGGCTGGCCGCGCCGACGCGGCCTGATTCTGCCTTTCGGGCAAGGCTGTATGTCTTGCCCAGTCATTCTGGAAAAAGCTGCCGCCCGGCGAATTTTGCATTCGCCGGGCGGTTTTGTTTTTGGCCGATAGCCCCCAAAAAGATCAGCAAAAACAAATAGATATTTTTCCTCGATTTTGGCGCGGGGCTGGCCCGCCGCTTGCGATGGTTCGCGCGGGCAAAACGCCAGCCCGGCAATACGCCGGAAAAATCCCACCAAAACGGTAGGTATCAAATGCTGAACTCGATCAACACCAATCCTGGTGCGCTGCTGGCGCTCCAGAACCTGAATTCAACTAACACGGAGCTCGCCGCCACTCAGGGCCGTATCAACACCGGCAAGAAGGTCGCTAACGCCAAGGACAATGGCGCGATCTGGTCGATGGCCAAGATGCAGAGCGCGACCGCGTCATCGTTGAACTCCGTGAAGGACTCCCTCCAACGCGGTCAGTCGACGATCGATGTGGCGCTCGCTGCAGGGGACACCATCACCGATCTGCTCACGAAGATGAAGGAAAAGGCCCTGGCCGCTTCCGACACCTCGCTGAACACCGCCTCGTTCAACGCTCTCAAGGCGGACTTCGAGTCTCTTCGCGACCAGCTTCAAAAGGCCGCGACGAACGCGAAGTTCAATGGTGTCAGCCTCGCTGACGGCAGCACCACGAAGTTGTCCTTCCTCGCCAACGAGGATGGCAGCAACTTCACGGTGACTGCTCAGACCCTGTCCCTCACGGGCATTGGTCTGACGGCGACCTCGACCTTCACCGACGCCGCTACGGCCAAGACGATGATCGCGACGATCACTACCTCGTTGCAGACGGCGACGAACAAGCTGTCGTCCCTGGGTACGTCCTCTGTCGGTCTGGACACGCACCTGACCTTCGTGGGCAAGCTGCAGGACAGCCTGGACGCCGGTGTGGGCAACCTGGTCGATGCGGATCTGGCCAAAGAAAGCGCCAAGCTCCAGTCGCTGCAAACCAAGCAGCAGCTGGGCGTCCAGGCGCTCTCGATCGCCAATCAGACGCCGCAGACGATCCTGTCGCTGTTCAAGGGGTGACCCCGATACGCCGGACGGCTGTCAAAAGCCGTCCGGCGCCTCTTTCCTGCTGGGTGCGCAGATAGTGCCCGGCAACAATTTCCCATGGCGAAAGGCTCTCGGCAGAAATTGCCGGGAGCCTTCGTCGTTAATGGAACTATAACGCATATTTTTCAGTGATTTAGCGCAGCTTTGCTGGTGGGCAGAATTGGCCCGGCAATTGCTTCAGGTCCTACCGAGCAAAATGCTCCCGGCAGCCAAAATGGCGTCGGACACCTTGAAAAGGACTCTTTCGTTATGGCGCTGAACAGCATCAATACGAACGCGGGCGCGATGATCGCCCTGCAAAATCTGAATGGCACGAATTCCGAGCTGACGACCGTTCAGCAGCGGATCAATACCGGCAAGAAGATCGCCAGCGCCAAGGACAATGGCGCCATCTGGGCGACCGCCAAGAACCAGTCGGCCACCGCCGCCAGCATGAACGCCGTGAAGGACTCGCTGCAACGCGGCCAGTCGACGATCGACGTCGCGCTCGCCGCCGGCGACACCATCACCGACCTGCTCGGCAAGATGAAGGAAAAGGCCCTGGCCGCTTCCGACACCTCGCTGAACACCGCCTCGTTCAACGCCCTGAAGTCGGACTTCGACTCGCTGCGTGACCAAATCGAAAAGGCCGCGACGAACGCCAAGTTCAACGGTGTCAGCATCGCGGACGGTTCGACCACCAAGCTGACCTTCCTGGCCAACTCGGACGGCAGCGGCTTCACGGTCAACGCCAAGACCATCTCCCTGGCGGGTATCGGTCTGACGACCACCTCGACCTTCACCACGGCCGCCGCCGCCAAGACGATGATCGGCACCATCGACACGGCGCTGCAGACGGCGACCAACAAGCTGGCCTCGCTGGGCACCAGCTCGGTCGGTCTGGACACTCACCTGACCTTCGTCGGCAAGCTGCAAGACAGCCTGGACGCGGGTGTGGGCAACCTGGTGGACGCCGACCTCGCCAAGGAAAGCGCCAAGCTGCAGTCGCTGCAAACCAAGCAGCAGCTGGGCGTCCAGGCGCTGTCGATCGCCAACCAGTCTTCGTCCTCGATCCTGAGCCTGTTCCGTTAAGGGGCAGGGACGGGGGCGAGTCGTCTGGTTCGCCCCCGCCTTCTCCGGTTCGGTTGCGGGATCTTCCTCAACAGAAAAGGAGGGCCGACCGATAAACGTCGGCGTTTGAAAAATGGAACCTAAAGCCGCACTGTCGGCCATCAGAGACTTTATAGCCCCTGTCGCGCCGTCGAACGCCCCGGACCTCTCCGAGGGCGCTAAGGTCGTTGTGGGTCAGCCCGAGAAGGCTGTTGAGGCCGAGACGGCGCTCAAGGCCGAGCGTCAGCTAGCCGCCGAGCCTGAGAAGCCCGTCGATAACGGTCCCCAGCCGGGCGATCTGCGCCTGGTGATCGAGCATGACGACGCCTCGGGCGCCTATGTCTACAAGACCGTGGATCGTCGCACGGGCGAGACGCTTCAGCAGTTTCCCCGCGAAGAAATCCTGAAGATGCGTGACGGCCCAGACTACGAGAGCGGAGACGTGTTCGACGGGCAGGCTTAGGGCCGTTTGGCCGGCCGCTCGCCCCGACCCGCGACCGCCTGTCGCGGGTGTTAAGAGTTATGGTTTATAAGCGTTAACCATAATCTTACTTTCTGAGACCAATCTCGGCTGCGATTTGATCGCACGCCGAATCGCGCGCGATCGCAACCAACGGCAAAATCGCCGATCGGAGGCCGCGCATGGCGCTTAGCGTCAACACGAACCAGCCCGCGCTGATCGCGCTGCAGAATCTCAACCGCACCAACGACGACATGCAGGCGGTGCAAACCCGTATCAATACGGGTGAAGCCATCTCGACGGCCAAGGACAACGCCGCCGTCTGGTCGATCGCCCAGGCGCAGCGCGCCGATATGAGCGCTCTGGGCGCCGTGAAGATGAGCCTGGATCGGGCGACATCGATCGCGGACGTGGCCCTGGCCGCAGGGGAGTCGGTTTCGGATCTCCTGAAGCTGATGCGCGAGAAGGTGGTCGCCGCCAAGGACACCTCGCTGACCACGACGTCGCGTCAGGCCTTGAACGCAGACTTCCAGGGTCTGATCAAGAACCTGAATCAGGTGCTCAGGAGCGCAACGTTCGACGGCGCCAATCTGCTCGACGGCAGCCAGGCCGCCGACATGAGCTTCCTCGCCGACGCGGATGCGGGGCAGGCGATCACCCTGACCCTGCAAAACCTGTCGCTGGGCGGTACGATCAACACCCTGACCGCCACCGACGACATCCTGGACCCGGTCAACGCCGCCGGCGTGCTCACGCGCCTCGACGCGACGCTGAGCGCCGTGAACCAGGCCGTCGGCAACATCGGCACCCAGGCCAAGCAGATCGACGCGCACAATACCTTCGTGGCCAAGCTGAACGACGTGCTTGAGACCGGCGTCGGTAATCTGGTGGACGCCGATCTCGCCAAGGAGAGCGCCCGGCTCCAGGCCTTGCAGGTCAAGCAGCAACTGGGCGCCCAGGCCCTGTCGATCGCCAACGGCGCCCCGCAGATCATCCTGTCTCTGTTCAAGGGCGGGTAAGGCTAGGTCCCGTCGCGCCCAGGGGCTAAGCTGCCGCTGGGCGAACCGGGGATTCGGCTACGGGCATGATCGAGCTGCGAGACTTGTTGGACGAGGACGAAGCGGTTCTCTTTCAGTGGCGGTCCGAACCCGAGGTCGACCGCTGGATGTCGGATGCCGATCTTCCGAGCCGAGAGGCGCACGCCGTCTGGTTCCAAGCACTGCGTGGCGATCCCGACATGCGGGGCTGGATGATCACCCGAGGCGGAGCCCCCATGGGCCTTCTCACGCTCACCGGGCTGACCAGTCATCATCGTCGCGCCAGCTGGAACTGGTTTCTGGGCTCGGCCGAGGCGCGAGGCAGGGGGGTCGGTCGCGCCGCTCAGGTCCTGGGCCTGGATCGCGCCTTCCTGGAGCTGGGTCTGCACAAGGTGTTCGCCGAGGTGATGGCCGACAATGACGCGGCTCTGAAGGCGCAATCGGCCGCCGGTTTCCGTCGCGAAGGCTACCTGCGCGGCCATGTTCTGAAGGACGGTCGGCCGCGTGACGTGGTGCTGCTTGGCATCCTCGCCTCCGAATGGTCCGAACTGCGCGAAGTGGCGCGTCGCGCACTGTCGGACGCGCACCTTATCGCCGCTTAATCTCAAGCCTTAACGAGTCGTCAGCGATCCTGCGGCAAGGGTATGACCGGGGAGATTCGCGCCCCGGTCGGGACTCGCCGTGATCACTTTCGATTCCAGCGCGCTGCTCAGCTACTATCAGGCCCGTACGGGCCTGACGGGCGCTGGCGCGTCTGGTGTCTCGGCCTCTCCGTCGCGATCCAAAGCCGTCGTGCCCAACGCGCCCTGGCTGAGCAACACCTCGCCGCCGGCCAGCGATCTCGTCCGAACCGCTCTGGCCGGCCGAAAGTTCATCGACGAGGGCGCCAACACATCGAGCCTGAAGGGCGTCAGCGCAGACTACAAGAAGCTGTTCGCCACCTATCAGGCGCTCAACACCCTTTCGGCCTTGGCGACGCGCGCCGGCGAGAAGGGGGTGACCGACGGCGAGGTTTCCCGCTTGCAGACGGCCTTGAGCAAGGGCCTCGGCGAGATCAGCGGCTATGTCCAGAACCTGTCGCTAGACCAGATGCGCCTTACGACCGGCGCGGTCATGACCAGCGACAAGGGCACGGTCGGCGTGCCGAAAGCCACCTACAGCTACACGACCGATACGCTTTACACCGGCCAGTTCGACGACGAGATCCCCCGGTTCAAGGGCAATGTCTCGTTCGACATCTCGGTGAAGAGCTTCGGGGTCACCTCGAGCGTCACCATGGACCTGTCCGAGATGGGCGCGACGCCCCGGACCATGTCCAATGTCGTCAGCTATATGAACGGCAAGATGAAGGCGGCTGGGTTCAACACCGACTTCTCGGTTCAGCGGACGGTGGGTCAGGAGCGCACCGTACAGGTCAACGGCAAGCCGGTGAAGCTGCCGGCCACCGGGGATGACTTTGCGCTTCGGGTCAACGGCGACTCTGTCGAGCAACTGACCTTCAGCGCGCCGACGACGGCGCCGGCGGTTTATGTCACGACCCGAGCTGGCGATCCGGATCCCGACAAGAAGGCCGAGACCGACGATGGCGTGTTCGAGACCACGCTGACCAAGTACAGCGCCGCCGGAGCCGCCGGTGGGCCTGGCGCGGGAGCGCCCGGCGGCAAGGTCTTCAGCGAGACGCTTCAAGGCACCATTTCCAGTGTCCGCAAGTCGGTCACCGGCGCGGACGGCTCGGTCTACATGCTTGCCGATGTGTCGACCGCCGTCGACGGCAAGACGGATATCAACGGCCAGCCGATCAAGGGCGAGAGCGATGTCGCCCTGCTCAAGTACGACAGCGCGGGTCATCTTCTCTACGCGCGTTCGCTGGGCGCCACCGACAACGCCAGCGGCCTGTCGCTGGCTGTCGCCAGTGACGGTAGCGTCGCCGTGGCGGGTTCGGTCAGCGGCAGGCTGCAAGGCGCGGTCAATGGGCCGATCAACAACAGCGACAGTTCGAGCACCACCGACAGCTTCGTGACCCGCTACGACGCTAAGGGCGACGAGCAGTGGACAGTGCGTCGCGGCGGTCTGCAGGAAGACGAGGCCACGGCCCTGGCGTTCGGCGCCAACGGCGTCCTCTATGTTGGCGGTCGCAGTAAGTCTGATCTGCCAGGCTCGGTGGGGACGGACCCCTCCGGCGGCTGGGACGCCTATCTCTCGGCCTTTGCGACCGACGGCAACGGCCAACCCAAGGCGCTGTTCACCCAAAAGTTCGGCACCGCCGAGAACGACTCTGTGTCGGATATTGTCGTCAACGGTTCGCAGGTCATCGTCGGGTCCAAGGAGAACGGCCAAGCGATGCTGCGCAGCTTCGAAGTCACCCCATCGGTGGTGACCGAGAATGTGACCAAGCTGAACCAGTACGGCGCCTATGAAAGCGTGCCTGTCACCTACACCAAGACCGCGACCCTCACCGCCGGCGCGACCCGTGATCTGGGCTCGCTGAAGGGGGGCGAGATCGCCGGCCTGAAGATCGATGGCGGCCAGCTCTATGTCGGCGGCTACACGGCCAACAATTTGATGTCTATCGGGGGCGCGACGACCGCGCCGTCGGGCGGCATGGACGGCTTTGTCGGCCGGATGTCGCTCGACATCTCCGACACCAGCGACGACACGCTCACCTACTACGGCGGAACCGGCGACGACACGGTGACGGGTTTCGCGGTCTCCAACGGCACGGCCTGGCTGGTCGGCGCGGCCGGCAAGAACCTGGACGGCGAAGAGACGGTCGGGACCAAGGACGGCTATGTCGCCCAGGTCAATGTCGGCACCGGCGCCGTTGACTGGAGCCAGCGCGTCACCGGCAAGGACGGCTACGCCACGCCGACCTCCGTTGCGGTCTCGTCGTCCGGCGCTTCGGCCCTGGACGCTTTTGGCCTGCCTGGCGGGACGATGGATTTCAGCCAGTCCAACCGCATCGTGTCGGCTACGGCGGCGCGGGCCGGCGACACCTTCCAGATCCGCACGCGTGAGCGCGGCGCGCTGACGACGGTCACGATCGACGCCAACGACACGCTCGAGACCCTGGCCGACAAGATCAAACGCGCGTCTGGCTTCCGCGCCAAGGTCGAGACCGCCACGAACGGCAACAGTCGCGTCCTGAAGATCAGTCCCGCCTCCAATAACGCCACGATCGAAATCATGCCCGGCAAGGGCGGAACCGACGTCCTGCGCTCGCTGGGCATAGCCGGCGGCGTGGTGCGCGCGACCAAGACCGAGGATGGCAAGACTGTTTCAGCGGACGGCAGCGGTCCCGTCTATGGGCTGCAATTGCCGCCTGAGCTGGACCTGACGACCGAAGCAGGACGCAAGAACGCCAACATGGTCATTACGCGGGCCATGTCGCAGGTTCGCACGGCCTATCGCGAGATCGCCGACACGGCGCTGGGCATCAAGAACGACGGGACGACCGGTTCGGGCAAGACCGGCGGTACGGTTCCGGCCTATCTGAAGAACCAGGTCGCCAACTATCAAGCTGCGCTCAATCGCCTGACGGGCGGCTAAGCTTACCTTTTCCACGGCCGCCACGCTTGAAAGCGTCATCATCGCGTCGTAGCCAAGTGTCATGGACTTTCTAAAAGATCGACGGATCATCCTGGGCGGCGGCGCGGCGCTGGCGCTCGTCGCGGGTCTGGGCATCGCCGTGGCCCTGATGTCGGGTCATGACAAGAAGCCGGCGGAGGACCCGCCAGCGTCTCGCGCGGGGCTGATCGTCGAGACCGGACGCGCCGACGACACCAAGCTGGATCCGGCCCGTCCGCTGCGCTGCTTCGTGGGCGGCGCCTTTGTCGGCGAGATCACCCTGGCCGAATGCGCCAAGAAGAACGGGGTCGCCACCGGCGCGCTGGACGTCGGGGTCGACGAGACCGGCGCGCTGGCCGCAGCCGATCAGGCCGGCATGGTGTTGACCCCGCTGCCGCCGACCCCGACCGACACCGCGCCACCGGTGACGACGCCCACGGCGACCACCGCGCCGGCGACCCCGTCGTCCGCCTCGGCCAATGCCCCGCTGGCGGCGTGCTGGCGCTATGCCGGCAACGAATGGCGCAGACTCCCGGGCGACATCACCCTGAACGCCTGCGCTCAGCAGTTGTTCGGCGGTCGGTGTGAAAAGCCGGGCGGCGCGACCTATGGCCGTTGGGGCGAGGAGACGCTGCGTCTGGTCCCGGGCCGCGTCGAGATTTCGTCGGATAACCGCAGCTTCCACACCGCTTTCGAGCAGGCCGCGAACTGCTCTATCCCGAACGTCGGATAGGTTTATAAGTGTAATCCATGAAGAAGATCGTCCTCGCCGCCGCTGTCCTCGCCGCTTCGGGCCTCGTGCTCGCCGGCTGTCAAAAGCAGACCAAGGCGCCGTTCGAGTCGGGCGTCTGCTTCCACGTGGCGACCAACAAGGACAAGACGCTGCGCTTCAATCCGGTCAGTCGGAACGTGACCCAGTTGGAGGAATGCGCAGCGACGCTTGAGGGTATGCGCATCCGGTTCGTGCGCCTGGGTCAGTCCAACAACCGCGGCATGGTTGGCGCCTACCAGGGATCCTTCATCTTCCTCGAGAAGGAAGGGATCTATGTGGGTCAGACCTACGAAGGACCGCGCTTCATGTCGCTCGTGCGCACGGGCGATGGCCGTCTGGCGGTCCCGGGCGCTGTTCGGCGCGTTCCAGCCGAGTAGGGCGGCTCCGGAGCGTTCTTCGATCAGCGTGAAATGGTGATCGGGCTTAAGATCGCTCTAAACTTTTGAAATTGCGCTCTTTTCATCCGATCTGATCGACCCGATCAGATCGGGCGCGGTGATCGTCCGTCCACAAGGCTCTTTCTTGCCCACAAGAACGTTATGGGAACAAAACTTGCTTCCGGGTTAGCGGGTCGTTAACGTCTCGCTCCAGATTCCGGCGCATGGGTCGCCGGGCGAGAGCAAGGTCCAAGCGATGGCTGGCAGCGTCAACAAGGTCATTCTGGTGGGCAACCTCGGGGCCGATCCCGAGATCCGCAGTCTCGGTTCAGGCGACCGCGTCGCCAATTTGCGTATCGCGACGTCGGAGACTTGGCGCGACCGCAACAGCGGCGAGCGCAAGGAAAAGACCGAGTGGCACCGCGTGGTCATCTTCAACGACAATCTCGTCAAGGTCGCCGAGCAGTATCTGCGCAAGGGCTCGACGGTCTACATCGAGGGCGCGCTGCAGACCCGCAAGTGGACCGACAACACCGGTCAGGAGAAGTACTCCACCGAGATCGTGCTGCAGAAGTTCCGCGGCGAGCTGACCATGTTGGGCGGCCGTGGCGGCGACGCGGGCATGTCGTCGGGCGGCGGCGATGAGTACGGCGGCGGCTATTCGGGTGGCGGCTCCAGCTTCGGCGGCGGCCAGCGCAGCCAGCCCAGTGGTCCGCGCGAGAGCTTCTCGGCGGATCTGGACGACGAGATCCCGTTCTAGGTCGAGGCGCCAAGGGGAGCGATCATGCTCTCTCGGGAACATATCGGCGGGTGCTTCGAACGGAGCACCCGCCGTTCTCGTATCTGCGGGAATATTCCCTAGACATCATTCTAGGGTTGTGTTTCGCTTCCGTTCTGAAGCGGAGCACGGTCATGAAGAACGTGATTTTCGGTCTCGCCATCACCGCCGCCTTAGCGGTGGCGCCCGCGGCCATGGCGCGACAGGCTGATACGCTCATAGGCGACGCTCGACGTCAGAGTGGTCTTGAGGCGGAGATGGCCCGCCTGCGGCAGACCTCGCCCGGCAGCGCTCGAGACGGGGTGTGTCCGCTGGTTCGCGGCGCCTCCGCCGAGGTCAACGCCTATGTGGCCGCGCGCCTGCATCAGGTCGCCCGGCAAGCGGGCGCGACCTATGCCAAGCGCGCTTGCGAGCCAAACGTCGTGGTCCTGTTCTCAGCCGAGCCCGATCAGTTGATCCGCGAGGCGGCGCAATCGAAGCGCTTTAACTATCGCGGCGCGCCCGCTGACGCCGTCCAGGCGTTCAAGGCCGGCGGCCAACCGGTGCGCTGGGTCCACGGCGGTGATGTGCGCGGCTCGGCGGCGGGCGATGCGCGGCCTCATAACGCTCTGGTCGTCGTGGACGCTGCAATGGCTCAGAACGTGAAGGTTTCGGCGTTGGCGGACTACCTGGCGATGGTGTCCCTGGCGGATGTTCGCGTTCGCCCCGCGCCCGCAAACTCGATCATGAGTCTGTTCGACACCAGCGGGGCGTCGCCGGCGGCCTTGACCCCGGCTGACCAAGCCTATCTCCGGAGCGTCTACCGCGCGCGATAGGACTTGGTCGCGCCGTTAGAGCCTGTCTGGTTTAGATGGAACCATCTAAACCAGATCAACAGGGCCTAAAATCAAACACTTAGAGTCCTTTCAAACGCTTTAGATGATTCCATCTAAAGCTAAAGGGCTCTAGGCAGCCGATATTCGGCGGTGTGCGAAACGTCACATCGCCAGGGGGGCGCGGGCGTCTACCAACGACTTGTCTGCTCTTGTGGGAGTCGGACCGGTGGGGCGATGGGCTCCGCGTGCAACGGCCGTCAGAGCTGAAGACGCGAACCGATCGGGGGCGGGCGGTGGAGACCTGAAGGGGTTCCGCCGTCCTCTTCGCGCTCTTCGCGTCTTGCGCCCGGGGGTTAAGGCAGCAGCTCCTTAGGCTTTGACCACATGAAGCGCACGACCTCGACGTCGTGACCGCCCGGCGGGGTCTCGCGATAGCGGGCCACTTCGATACCGCCCTTGCGCGCGTAGAAGCCCAGGGCGTCCTGGTTCGGCACGTAGACCTCCAGGTGCAGAGGCGCACCGGCGTGCTCATCAACCAGCCACCGGGCGACCGTCGCCAGAAGGCGCGAGCCCAGGCCCTGACCCTTTCGCTCGGGCGCGACGTGCAGATTGTCGACCAGCAGGCCGACGTCCGGATTGACGCGGAACGAGGCGTAGGCCAGGCCGACGGGCTCACCGCTCTCCATGCTGGCCAGGATCAAGTCTTGAGCGGGCGCATAGGTTTCGAAGCGCCGGCGCCAGACCGCCCGGGAAACAGCCGCGAGTTCATGGTCCAGGTAGTGATCGCCATAGAGGCCGCGATAGGCCACCTGGCGACTGCGCGTGTGCAGGTCGGCGATGGCGTCAGCATCGCCGAGCGAGGTTCCGAGTCGGATGATCCGTGCCGCCATGGAGCGATCGAAAGCGTTTCGCAGCGCGAAGACAAGGCGCAACAATCGTCCGTCTCCGGTCCAAGTCGAGCGATTGAGCCGGAATTGCCGAGAACATGGCCTTTTGCGTCAGTCGGACAACGTTGTCATTGGAATTATTTGCCGAATTCTCCTGTTATCGCCCGGAACGCTAACCGCCAGTGGACGCGTTCTTGACCGAAGTGCTACTGAGACGCCCGGATATTGCACTGCGGGATCGCAACAAAGCAGCGCTGTTCCAAGGCGAGACGACCCCCAAAAGAGGGGCGCGGCCTTTTCACTTATCGCAGGGTGAATTCAAAGATGCCGGTTGAGACGCTGACCAAGGCCCAGTGGGTTTATGCATTCGGCGGAGGCGGCGCGGATGGCGACGCCTCGATGAAGAACCTCCTTGGCGGCAAGGGGGCCAATCTCGCGGAGATGTCGTCCCTGGGCCTGCCCGTGCCGCCCGGCTTCACGATTACGACCGAGGCCTGCGTCCACTACTACGCCAACGGCAAGCAGTATCCGGCCGAACTGGCCGAACAGGTGCAGGCTGGCCTCGCCAAGATCGAAGAGATCACCGGCAAGCAGTTCGGCGATGTGACCAACCCGCTGCTGGTTTCGGTGCGCTCGGGCGCCCGGGCCTCGATGCCGGGCATGATGGACACGGTTCTGAACCTGGGCCTCAACGACGAGACCGTCGAAGGGCTGGCCAAGCTGTCGGGCGACCGGCGCTTCGCCTATGACAGCTATCGCCGCTTCATCCAGATGTACTCGAACGTCGTGCTCAACCTCGAGCACCACATGTTCGAGGAGATCCTCGACGATCACAAGGATCGCCTGGACGTCCATGTCGACACCGGTCTGACGGCCGACGACTGGGCCGCAGTGATCAAGGACTACAAGGCCGCCGTCCGCGAGCAGCTGGGCAAGCCGTTCCCGCAGGACGCCCAGGAGCAACTGTGGGGCGCGGTGGGCGCCGTGTTCGCCAGCTGGATGAACGACCGCGCCAAGTTCTATCGCCGCATGCACGACATCCCCGAAAGCTGGGGCACGGCCGTGAACATCCAGTCGATGGTGTTCGGCAATATGGGCGAGACCTCGGCGACGGGCGTCGCGTTCACCCGCAACCCGTCGAACGGCGACAACCGCCTGTACGGCGAGTTCCTGATCAACGCCCAGGGCGAGGACGTGGTGGCGGGCATCCGCACCCCGCAGTCCCTGACCAAGGCCGCCCGCGAGGAGATGGGTGACACCGCCCCCTCGATGGAAGAGGCGATGCCCGAGGTGTTCGGCCAGTTCAAGACGGTCGTGGAGACGCTGGAGCGTCACTACCGCGACATGCAGGACATCGAGTTCACGGTAGAGCAGGGCAAGCTCTACATGCTGCAGACCCGCAACGGCAAGCGCACCGCCAAGGCTGCGCTCAAAATCGCGGTCGACATGGCGGCCGAGGGCGTGATCTCGACGTCGGAGGCCGTCGGCCGCGTCGAGCCGGCCTCGCTGGACCAGCTGCTGCACCCGACCATTGATCCGTCGGCCCATCGCGATGTGATCGCCAAGGGCCTGCCGGCCTCGCCCGGCGCAGCGACCGGCAAGATCGTCTTCAACAGCGACGCCGCCGAAAAGGCCGCCGCCAATGGCGAGTCGGTGATCCTGGTGCGTGAGGAAACCAGCCCCGAAGACATCCACGGCATGCACGCCGCGCGCGGCATCATCACGGCGCGGGGCGGCATGACCAGCCACGCCGCCGTCGTGGCGCGCGGCATGGGGCGTCCTTGCGTCTCGGGCGCCGGCGATGTGGCCATCTTCGAGAAGGAAGGCCTGTTCCGCGTTCGTGGCCGCGATTTCAGGGCCGGCGAGATCATCACCATCGACGGCTCCACCGGCGACATCCTGGCCGGCGCGCCGAAGATGATCGAGCCCGAGCTGACCGGCGATTTCGCCACCCTGATGGGCTGGGCCGACCAGGTCCGTCGCCTGAAGGTGCGCGCCAACGCCGAGACCCCGCTGGACGCCAAGACCGCCCGCCAGTTCGGCGCCGAGGGCATCGGTCTGTGCCGCACCGAGCACATGTTCTTTGACGACACCCGGATCGCCGCCGTGCGCGAGATGATCCTGGCCGATGACGAGAAGGGCCGCCGCGCCGCGCTGGCCAAGATCGCGCCGTTCCAGAAGGCCGACTTCGTCGAGCTCTTCACGATCATGGAAGGCCTGCCGGTCACGATCCGCCTCCTGGATCCGCCGCTGCACGAGTTCCTGCCGCACACCGAGGAAGACGTTCAGGCTGTGGCCGTGGCCACGGGTCTGGACGCCGCCAAGCTGATGCGCCGCGCCAAGGAACTGCATGAGACCAACCCCATGCTGGGCCACCGCGGCTGCCGCCTGGGCGTCTCGTACCCTGAGATCTACGAGATGCAGGTCCGCGCCATTCTCGAGGCGGCCTGCGAGATCGCCAAGTCGGGCAAGGCTGCTCCTGTTCCCGAGATCATGCACCCGCTGGTCGCCAAGGGTGAGGAGATGAAGTACCTGCGCGACCTGACCGACCGCGTCGCCAAGGCGGTGCTGGAAGAGCAGGGCGTGGCGCTGGAGTACACCGTCGGCACCATGATCGAGCTGCCCCGCGCGGCTTTGCGCGCCGGTGATCTGGCTGAGAACGCCGAGTTCTTCAGCTTCGGCACCAATGACCTGACCCAAACGACGTTCGGCATCAGCCGCGACGACGCCGGCAAGTTCCTGAACGCCTATATCGAGAAGGGCATCTTCGAGAAGGACCCCTTCGTCAGCCTCGACCAGGACGGCGTGGGCGACCTGATCCGTATCGCCGCTGAGCGTGGCCGCGCTGTGCGTCCGAACGTCAAGCTCGGCATCTGCGGCGAGCATGGCGGCGATCCGGCCTCGATCGGCTTCTGCGAAAAGGTCGGCCTCGACTATGTGTCGTGCTCGCCCTACCGCGTGCCGATCGCACGTCTGGCCGCCGCTCAGGCGGCTATGGCCAACAAGGTCGAGTAGAAAACGGCGTTATCTAAGCGTCGTGCTCAAGGTCTAAGCTCCCTTCGTACCCGCGTGAGACGGGACGAAGGGAGAAACGACCAATGCGTATTGCAATGCTCGCCGCTGTGGCGGCGATGACGGTGGCGAGTGCGGCCGCCGCCGATCCGATGGCCAGCGCCTACAACAACACCGTGACGATCACCTATCCGAACGGCGCGATGACCAAGATGCACATCGACGCCGATGGTTCCTACGTCGCCAAGGCGCCCGATGGATCGACCGCCAAGGGCGCCTGGAAGATCGAGAACGGAACGACCTGCTTCACCCAGACCGAGCCTGCGCCCCCGGCCGGGACGCCCGCCAACTGTAGCCCCACGGTTGAGCACAAGGTGGGTGAGACCTGGACGGCGCCGGGACCCAACGGGTCGACGCTCAACGTGAGCATCGTCGCGGGCCGCTAGGGTCAGGCGACGCGTTTGGAGGTCCAACGCCGATGGCGTCGGACCTCCTGGCCCGTGCAACTTGGGCCGCCGTGTTCCGCGACGGTTTCAGCCCCTTTTTGGGCCAAAGGGGGCTAGGCTGCGTCGACCAGCACCAGCTCGGCGTCCTCCAGGGCGGTGATGGTGATCACGGCCTCGTCCTTGATCCCGGCGCCGTCACGGGCGTTCAGCCGCACGCCGTTGACCTCGACCACGCCGGCGGCGGGCACCAGATAACCGCTACGATCCTTGCCCAGGGCGTAGGTCGTCGTCTCGCCGGCCTTCAGCGTCGCGCCCAGCACGCGGGCGTCGGTGCGGATCGGCAGGGCGTCGGCGTCGTCGGAAAAGCCGCTGGCCAGGGTCACGAACTTGCCCGAGCGGTCACCTTTCGGGAACGGCTTGGAGCCCCAGGAGGGCGCGCCGCCGAACGACTTCGGCTCGATCCAGATCTGGAAGATCCGGGTGGTTTCCGGCTCAAGATTGTACTCGGCGTGACGGATGCCAGAGCCTGCGCTCATCACCTGGACGTCGCCGGCGACCGTGCGACCCTTGTTGCCCAGGTTGTCCTGGTGGGTGATCGCGCCGTCGCGGACATAGGTGATGATCTCCATGTCGCTGTGCGGGTGCGGCGGAAAGCCCGTGTTCGGGGCGATCTCGTCGTCGTTCCAGACCCGCAGGGCGCCCCAGTTCATGTTGCTGGGGTCGTAGTAGCTGGCGAACGAGAAGTGGTGCTTGGCCTTCAGCCAACCGTGGTCGGCGCCGCCAAGCTTGTCGAACGGTTTGCGGTCGATCATGGCTCTACCTTTCTAGGGTCTGGCGCGCCGCGTCGGCGCGTCCTGTTGAGAAGAAGATAGGCGCGGCGGCGCGATTATAAATCGAAACTATTGAAATCCATCGTTTCGAAAAATAGCATCCAGTGATGTCCAAGCTCCCCGATCTGGAAGGCCTCGCCGTGTTCGCCAAGGTGGCCGAGCTGCGCTCGTTTGCGGCCGCCTCCGAAGCCTTGGCCCTCTCGAAGGCCACCGTGTCGAAGGCGGTGACGCGGCTTGAGCTGCGCCTTGGGGCTAGGCTCCTCAATCGCACCTCGCGACGCCTGGCCCTGACCGACGCCGGCCAGGCGCTCGTCGAGCGTGCCAGCCGGGTGCTGGCCGAGGCCGAGGCCGCCGAGGAGGAGGCCTCCAGCCAGTCTGCAGCGCCACGCGGGCTTGTTCGCATGGCTGCGCCGATGTCGCTGGGCGTCGCCAGTTTGGCTCCGGTGTTGCCGGCCTTTCTGGAAGCCTATCCGGACGTCTCCATCGACCTGCACCTGTCGGACGCCACCGTCGACCTTATCGGTATGGGGTTCGACATCGCCCTGCGCGTCGCGGACTTGCCCGACAGTTCGCTGGTGGCGCGGCGGCTGCGGGCGGTGCAGCGCCACGTCGTGGCCGCACCGGCCTATTGGACGGCGCACGGGCGTCCGACGCACCCGGCGGACCTCGCCGAGCATCGCGGATTGACCTATGGCCACCAGGCCTCGCCGGAAACCTGGCGCTTTCAGCGGGCGGGGGGCGAGGAGGCGGCGGTGCGGCCGCGCTCGGTGCTGCGGGCCAACAATGGTGATGCGCTGTTGCCGCCGCTGCTGGCGGGCACCGGCGTGGCCATGTTGCCCGACTTCATCGTGGGCCCGGCCCTGGCCGACGGGCGTCTTGAGGCGGTGCTGACCGAATGGAGCGCCGCGCCGATCGCGTTACACCTTGTCATGCCACCCGGTGGCCCGCGCCCGGCGCGCGTTACGGTGCTGGCGGACTACCTGGCCAAGACGCTCGGGCGCTGACGTTCGTCAGCCCAGGCTCTCGACTTGAGCCGGCGTGAAGGCCCCGACCTGAAGCGGCGTCATGGCCGCGATGTTGGTGGTCGACAGCCAGTCCAGTTGGTTGATCGTCAGGCCGGGGATCTGGGTCGGGGTCAGATAGCCCACCTGGGTCGTGGTCAGGCTGGCGATCACCGCCGTGGACAGCGAGCCCAGCTGGCTGGCGTTCAACGCCTGGACCTGGGTCTGGCTGAGCTGGCTGAAGGCGCCGGGCGAAATGTTGCGCAGCTGGAAGGACGACAGGCCCCTCAGCGCGCTGGGCGTCAAGGCGCCGTACTGATCGGCCGACAGGGCCGCCAGATTGGTGACGGAAATCGCCATCATCTGGCTTGGCGTCAGAGCGGCCATCTGGGTCGTGGTGAACTCGCCCATATCAGTCGTGGACAAGGTGCTGAGCTGGCTCGCGCTCAGGCCCGAAACTTGCCCGGCCGTCAGGGCTTGGAAGGCTGTTTGGTCCAGGCTGGTCAGGTGTCGCGTCGAAAGACCGCCGATCTGTGTTCCAGTCAGGGCGGCGAACTGGGTCGTCGACAGTTCGGCCAGATCGGTGTCGGTCAGGCCCGCCATCTGGGTCGCGCTGACGCCGGCCAGCTGAGTTGAAGACAAGGCCGCGATCTGGCTTGGGCTGAGGCCGTTGAAGCTGGTCGTCGACAGCGCGCCGATCTGTTCGCCGCTGAAGCTGGCCACCTGGGTCGTCGTGAAGCGCGCGAAGTCCGTCTCGCTCAAGGCGTTGAGCTGGGTGGTGCTGATCGCTGAGAGCTGGGAGGCCGATAGAGCGTGGATCGTGCTGGCGCCCAAGCGATTGAAGTTGGTGGCCTCCAGGGCCGCCAACTGCGAGGGCGCGAAGGCCTTGAGCTGAGTGCTTGAGAACTTGTCGAAGCCAGTTGTCGACAGTCCCGCGATCTGCGTCGTGGTCAGTCCCGCCAATTGGGTGGCGGTCAGCGCCTGGACTTGGCTGGCGCTCAGGCTGTTGATGGCGCGCGGCGACAGGGCGTTCAACTGCGTCGTGCTGAAAACCTGTACCTGGTCAGGCGTGAACGCGGCCATGCTGGTTTCGGACAGGCCGCCGATCTGGGTTCTGCTCAGGCTTTTCAACTGTGTCGCGGTCAGCGCATGGACTTGGTCGCGGCCGAGGCCGTTGAGGACGGTCGGCGACAGCGCGGCCAGTTGCGTCGTGGCCAGCACCTCGACCTGGGTCGGGGTGAACTCGGCCAGATCATCGCCGGTCAGGCCCGCGATCTGCGTGGTCGTCAACGCCGTCAACTGCGTCGCATCGAAGACTTGGACCCGGTCGGCGGCCAGGCTGTTCAACCCCGTCGTGCTCAAGGCCGAGAGCTGAGCGGTGCTGAATTGGCGCATCTGAGCCGCCGTGAACTCGGCGAGATTATTCTCGCTCAACGCGCGCAGCTGGGTCGGCTTCAACCCCGCCAGCTGAGTGCCGGTTAAGCCCGCGACCTGGGTCGCGGACAGGCCGGACAGCCCTTGGGTGCTGAGCGCGCCAAGCTGCGCTCCCGTCAGGCCGGCGACCACGGCGTCCGAAAGCACGCCGGTCTGGGCTGAGGACAGGGCGCCGATCTGGGTGTCGCCGAGCGCGGTCAGGGTGTCGCCCAGACTCTTGATCTGGGTCGTCGACAAGGCGGCGACCTGGGTTGCGGTCATGCGCTGGAGCTGTGTCGTGCTCAGCGCCGACAGGCGGGCGCCCTGCAGGGACGGAACGAGATCAGCGGGCAGGGCGGAGATCTGGGTTCCGGTCAGAGACGCGATCTTTTCGGCCGACAGCTCCTCCAGATCGGTGGCGCTGAAGGCGGCGATCTGCGTGGTGGTCAGCTGCGCCAGCTGCGTCGTGCTGAGCGCGGCGATCTGGGTGGCGTCCAGGGCGGTGAAACGGGTGGCGTCCATCGCGCCGATCTGGATGGCGCTGAGCGCCTGCAGGCGATCCGCGTCCAGCTTGGCCAGTTGGGTCGAGGTCAGGGCGTTGAGCTGCGCGCCGCTGAACGCCTGAAGTTGATCGACATCGAACAAGAGGTTCTGGGCGAAGGCCGGAATCTGCGTCGCCGTCAGGCCCTTGACCTGGGTCGATGTCAGGGCCGAGACCTGCGTGGCGTTCAGCACGCCGATCGCCGAGTCCGACAGCGCGCCGACCTGCGTTCTGGTCAGCCCCTCCATCTTGGTGGTCGACAGGGTCTGTACCGTCGTCGTCGCCAGGGCGGCGATCTGGGCGGCGGACAGATACGAAATCGGCACTGGACTCGTTGCCTCACAAGGTCGCGACGCGAATCGTTCGCGTTAACCCTAAGCCAAAGCGTCGGGCGCCACCATGCGGCGAAGAGGGCCTAGCCTGCGCGCATCGTCCAGAGATCAAGATCCGCCTCGCGGCCGATCAGGGCCAGGCCCGAGGCGATCGACTCGAACTCGCCGCCGGTCTCGATCTTGTCCGCCCCGAAGCGGCGCAGGAAGATCTCGCGCACCGCCGGCACGAACGAGCTGCCGCCCGTGAGGAACACGCGATCGACGCCCGCCTCGGTGAGGTCGGCCTGGTCCAGGGCCTGGCCGACCGCCGTCTCGATCGCGGCCAGCTCGGGCGCGATCCAGGCCTCGAACTCCACGCGCGCCACGGGCTTTTCGATCCGCACTGAGCCCGCCTCGAACCGGAACGTCGCCTGGTCCTGGCTCGACAGCGCCTCCTTCAGCGCCGAGACCGAGCGATACAGCGCATAGCCGTGATTGCCGTCCAGCACCTCGATCAGCGCGGCGATCTTGTCAGGCTCGACAGCCGTACGCTCCAGGGCGCGGATGTCGCGCATGTCCTTGGAGGCGCGCAGCAGGGCCAGCTGGTCCCAGCGCGCGAAGGCGGCGTAGTAGCGCTGCGGGATCGGCAGGCTGTTGGAGAACGACCGGTAGTCCGAACCCTTGCCCAGCTCCGGCGAGACCAGCTGGTCGATGATCCGGTAGTCGAAGGCGTCGCCCGCCACGCCGACGCCCGAGCGCGACAGCGGCGTGGAACGCAGTGTCCCGTCCGCGGCGCGCTCGAACCGCACGAGCGAGAAGTCGCTGGTGCCGCCGCCGAAGTCGGCCACCAGCACCGTGGCGTCCTGCTTCAGTTGGCGGGCGAAGAAGAAGGCCGCGCCGACCGGCTCATAGGCGTAGCGGATATCGGTGAAGCCCAGGCGCTCGAACGCGGCTTCGTAGCGGGTCAGGGCCAGCGCCTCGTCCGGCGAGGAGCCGGCGAAGGTCACGGGGCGGCCAACGATGATCCGTGGCGGCAGGTCCGACAGCTGCGCGCCCGCATGGTCGCGCAGGCGCAGCAGGAACGCGGCCAGCAGGTCCTCGAACTGGTAGCGCTTGTTGAGAATGCGCGTCTCGGTGAAGGCGGCCGAGGCGGCGAAGGTCTTGAACGACTGGATGAACCGCGTCTCCAGCGGATCCTCCAGATAGGCCTCGATCGCCCAGGGGCCGGCCTCGACCACACGCTCGTTCGCCGCCTCGCCCACGCCCTGGACGCTGTGGAAGCTGAGCGCCGAGCGGAAGGCGAAGAGGTCGCGGTTGTTGATCGAATAGCGGACCAGCCGCGCCTGATCATCGCCCAGGGTCAGCGAGACCACGGTGTTGGTGGTGCCGAAGTCGACGCCGATGGTCGGCGCGCCAGGGGCCGAAACGGAAGAAGCGGCCGTCATGGAGGGGCTCGATCAATTCTGGGCGGGAGGGGGCGAGCGTCGTAACGCCTTCCGGCGGAAGGTCAAGCCGATGTGGCGGTTCGCCGCCCTTGGATCAGTTGACTTGCGTGGCCGCCTCCGCTCGAAGGAGGGCCAGCAGAGAACGGAAAAGCCTTGGAAACCTTCGACGTTGTGGTGATCGGCGCGGGCGCGGCCGGCATGATGTGCGCCATCGAGGCGGGCAAGCGCGGGCGCTCGGTCCTGGTGATCGACCACGCCAAGGCCCCCGGCGAGAAGATCCGCATCAGCGGCGGCGGGCGGTGCAACTTCACCAACACCGGCGCGTCGATCCATAACTTCCTGTCGGCCAATCCGAAGTTCGCGCTGTCGGCCCTGCGTCGCTACCGCCCGCGCGACTTCATCGCCCTCGTGGAGCGCTACGGCATCGCCTATCACGAGAAGACCCTGGGACAGCTGTTCTGCGACGGCTCGGCCAAGCAGATCATCACCATGCTGCTGACCGAGATGAAGGCCGCCGGCGTGACGCTGCGGCTGGAGACCAGCGTGGAGAGCGTGGCCAAGGCGGTGTCTGGATTTGAGGTCTCCCTCTCTTCAGGCAAGGTCGCCTGCGCCTCGCTGGTGGTGGCCAGCGGCGGCAGGTCGATCCCGAAGATGGGCGCGACGGGGCTGGGCTATGACATCGCCAAGCAGTTTGGCCTCAATATCATCGAGACCCGCCCGGCGCTTGTGCCCCTGACCTTCGAGGCCGGCATGCTGGCGCGCCTGACGCCGCTGTCGGGTGTGGCGCTGGACGCCGTGGTCGGCCACGGCAAGACGAAGTTCCAGGAGGGCATGCTGTTCACCCACCGGGGGCTGTCAGGCCCCTCGATCCTGCAGATCTCGTCCTATTGGCGTGAAGGCGACGAGATCCGGGTCGACATGGCGCCGGGCGTCGACGCCCTGGCGGCGCTGAAGACCGCGCGCACGGCCACGCCGCGTCAGGCGGTGGCGACGGTGCTGGCGACCCTGCTGCCCAAGCGCGTTGCGCAGGTGATCGCCGAGGAAGAGGCGTCCGATAAGGGCAATATCGCCGACTGCTCGGACAAGGTGCTGGGGCGGTTGGCCTCTGCGGTCAACGCCTGGACGTTCAAGCCTGTCGGATCGGAAGGCTATCGCACCGCTGAAGTGACGCTGGGCGGGGTCGACACCGAAGCGCTGGACTCCCGCACCCTGGAGGCCAAGGCCGTGCCCGGGCTGTTCTTCATCGGCGAGGTCGTGGACGTCACCGGCTGGCTGGGCGGCTACAACTTCCAGTGGGCCTGGGCGTCGGGCTGGAGCGCGGGGCAGAGCGTCTAGTAAAAATCCTCCCCCACTGGGGGAGGTGGCCGAAGGCCGGAGGGGGAAGTGCTGGAGAGCCTGCCGCTTCCCTCTCCGTCGTCTCTTCGAGCCGACACCTCCCCCTAGAGGGGGAGGATTTAGATCGCTAACTACTTCTTCTTGAACGGCTTACCGGCCGGCTTGCCGCCGGGCTTGGCGTCGAAGCTCTTGGCCTTGAAGGGCTTGGGGCCCTTGAACGGCTTGGCGGGGCCATCACCGTCGCGCTTGCCGGCATAGGGCTTGGCATACGGCTTGGGACCGGCGGCGTTGTCGCTGAAAGCCTTCTTGAACGGCTTCTTGGGCGCGTCACCGTCAGCGCGCGGAGCGCGGGGCTTGTACTCGCGCGGCGCGTCGCCGGTGGCCTCGTGACGCGGCTTGAAGGCGCGCTTGGGAGCGCCTTCGGAGTCCTGCGGCGAGTACGGACGCGGCGCGTCGTTGTCGCGCGGCGCCCGGCGCGGCTTGTAGTCGCCCTTGGGCTCTTCGCCACGGCCATAGGGTTTGGCGTTGCTGAAGCCGTCGTCGCCGAAGCTGGACGGGCGCGGGGTATGGTCGCGCGAGCCGGGGGCGTTGGCGCGCGGCGAGCGCGGGGCGTCGTCACGGTCACGCGGCGGGCGCGGCTTGTACTCGCGCGGGCCGTCGTTGTCGCCCCTCGGCGGACGCGGGGTGAACTCCCGGCGCGGGCCGGCTTCGCGCGCCGCCGGCGCCGTGGTCGGGGTGATCGAGACGTCTTCGCGGACGGTGGTCTGGACCGCCGCACCGAACTTCACCGCCGCCTCGTTCGAGATCTCGAACTTGGTGTCGTAGTCGAAGATCCGGATCGCGCCGATGTCCTTCTTGGTGATGTGGCCTAGGCGGCAGATCATCGGGATCAGCCACTTGGGATCGGCGTTGCCGCGACGGCCGACGCTGATGCGGAACCACTCCGAGCCTTCCATGCTGACGCGCGGTTCGCGCTCGGGGCGCTCCCCAAACTCGCGCGGCTCACGCGGCTCACGCGAACGCGGGCCCGGATCAGCGCCGTGGCGCGGATCGTCATAGATGTCTTCCGGCGAAGGCAGCTTGGCGCGGCGGGTGCGGATCAGCGCGGCGGCGATCTCGACCGGCGTGCGCTTGGCCAGCATGGCCTCGGCCAGGGCGACATCCTCTTCGGTCGAGGCTTCGCTGAAGATCGGATCCTCGAGCAGACGCTCCTGGTCCTTTTCGCGGATCGAGTCGGCGCTGGGCGCGCCGCCCCAGTCGGCTTCGACGCCGGCGGCGTAGAGCAACTGCTCGGCCTTGCGGCGACGGGTGTAGGGGACGACCAGGGCGCTGACGCCCTTCTTGCCCGCACGGCCGGTACGGCCCGAACGGTGCAGCAGGGTGGCCTTGTTGATCGGCAGCTCAGCGTGGATCACCAGGCCGAGGTCGGGCAGGTCGAGACCGCGCGCGGCGACGTCGGTGGCGACGCAGACGCGGGCGTGGCCGTCGCGCAGAGCCTGCAGGGCGTCGGCGCGTTCACGCTGCGACAGCTCGCCCGACAGGCCCACTACCGCGAAGCCGCGCTCGCGCAGCTTGGCGTGCATCGAGCGGACGCTCTCACGGGTGTTGGCGAACACCAGGGCGCCGGGGGCTTCGAAGAAGCGCAGCAGGTTGACGACGGCGTGCTCGACCTCGTTGGGGGCCACGCGCACGGCGCGGTACTCGATGTCGCGGTGCGGCTCGTTGCGGCCGATGGTGTCGATGCGCACGGCGTCGTTCTGATAGCGCTTGGCCAGCTCGACGATGTCGCGGGCCAGGGTGGCCGAGAACAGCAGGGTGCGACGCTCGGCCGGCGCGGCGTCGAGGATGAACTCAAGGTCCTCGCGGAAGCCCATGTCCAGCATCTCGTCAGCCTCGTCGAGGACGGCGACCTTCAGCTTGGAGAGATCAAGGTGACCGCGCTCGATGTGGTCGCGCAGACGGCCGGGCGTGCCGACGACGATGTGGGCGCCATAGTTCAGCGCGCGCTGCTCGCGGCGCGCGTCCATGCCGCCGACGCAGTTGATGACGGCGGCCTTGGCCTCGGCGTAGAGCCAGCCCAGCTCGCGATTGACCTGCATGGCCAGTTCGCGGGTCGGGGCGATGACCAGGGCCAGCGGCTCAGCGGCCTGGCCGAACGTCTCGGCGTCGCCCAGCAGGGTCGGGGCGGCCGCGAGACCGAAGGCGACGGTCTTGCCAGAGCCCGTCTGAGCGCTGACCAGCAGGTCGCGGTCGGCGGCGTCGGCGGCCAGCACGGCGGCCTGAACGGGGGTGGGCTCGGCGTAACCCTGAGCGGCGAGAGCCCGCTCAAGAGCGGGGTGGGAGGCGGGGAAGGGCATATGGGTCCAGTTCACGTCTGCGACCGCGCACACAAAACGCGCGGCTCGCGCCATGACCAAATCGGGCCCCTTTGAAGCCTTGAACGCTTCCCTCGGACCGCTTCTTGGTCGAATTCCAACAAAAATAGCCCCCTTCCGCCGCCGAAGCGACACGAAGGGGGCTCGATGAGCGACCTTATGCGCTTGTTGCGGTGCAAAAAGCAAGCGCGGTCGTGTGAGGGGCGGATTTGTCGCGGGTTGGGCTGGGCCGGTCTCGCTCCTGCGGCGCGAACTCAAGCCGCCTTCGGCTTGCGCTTCAGACCACCCAGCAAGGCGCCGGCGACCGTGTAAGTCACGACCTGATAGCCGCCGTCGATCAGCAGCAATGAGAGCGTACCGGCTGCATAGATGTAGTTCAAAGCCGCCACTGTGAGCGCGAAGCAGACGCAAGCCGCCAGAGCGACCTTGGCCCCGGCCATGTAGCCGCTGGCCCCTAAACGGCGGATCAGCCAGTCCAGACCCAGCAGGATGACGATCATGTTCAAGACGCCCAGACCCATCTTCCAGTCCTGGCCCACGAAATCGGCCTCGGTCAGGCGCTGGGCCTCCATCCAGGCGGCGCTGAACAGGTTTCCGTACCAAATGACGCCGATCACCTGACCAGCGATAAGGGCGACGACAAGGCCCAGCCAGTTTACCTGTTTCATCGATGTTTCCCCCCGGAACGACTGGATCACGCATCATGGTCCCAGCTTTCGTCAGGCTGATCCCAAGAACGCTGTTCGGTCAATCGGCTTGCGCTTTCGTTTCGGGCGCGAGCCTTCTATATGCGGACCCTTCCAAGCGTTCCGTAGACTCCCCCGAAAGGCCGCGCCCGCATGGCTCGCATCCTGATTACCTCCGCCCTGCCGTACATCAACGGCATCAAGCACCTGGGGAACCTCGCGGGCTCCATGCTGCCGGCGGACGTCTATGCGCGCTTCAAGCGGGCCCAGGGCCACGAGACACTCTACATCTGCGCCACCGACGAGCACGGCACGCCCGCTGAACTGGCCGCCGCCGCCGCCGGCCAGGACGTGGCCGCCTATTGCGCCGAGCAGCATGTGCTGCAGCACGCGGTAGGCCGCGCCTTTGGCCTGTCCTGGGACCATTTCGGCCGCTCGTCCTCGCCGCAGAACCATCGCCTGACCCAGCACTTCTGCCAGGCGCTGGAAGACCATGGCCTGATCGAGGAGCGGGTCGACCAGATGGTCTATTCGGTCGACGACAAGCGCTTCCTGCCCGACCGCTATGTCGAGGGGACCTGCCCGCACTGCAAGTTCGAGAAGGCGCGCGGCGACCAGTGCGACAACTGCGGCAACCTGCTGGACCCGACCGACCTGATCGATCCCTACTCGGTGATCTCGGGCTCGCGGAACATCGAGGTGCGCGACACCAAGCACCTCTACCTGCTGCAGACCAAGATGCAGGACAAGATCCGCGCCTGGGTCGACGCCCACGCCGACTGGCCGCCGCTGGCCCGCTCGATCGCCTACAAGCACCTGGACGAGGGTCTGATCGACCGCGGCATCACCCGTGACCTGGCCTGGGGCATCCCGGTCGCCCAGGACGGTGTGCCGCGTCCGGGCTTCGAGGAGAAGGTTTTCTACGTCTGGTTCGACGCGCCGATCGAATACATCGCCGCCACCCAGGAGTGGGCCGAAGGCTCGCCTGATCGCGACTGGAAGCGCTGGTGGCGCACCGACGCCGGCGCCGACGACGTCCGCTACGTCCAGTTCATGGGCAAGGACAATGTGGCGTTCCACACCGTCAGCTTCCCGGCCACGATCCTCGGCTCGGAAGAGCCGTGGAAGAGCGTCGACATGCTGAAAGCCTTCAACTGGCTGAACTGGTACGGCGGCAAGTTCTCGACCAGCAACAAGCGCGGCGTCTTCATGGACGCGGCTCTGGAGATCCTGCCGCCCGACCTGTGGCGCTGGTACCTGACGGCCAATTCGCCGGAAGGCAGCGACACCGCCTTCACCTGGGAGCAGTTCGCCAGCGCCGTGAACCGCGACCTGGCCGATGTGCTGGGCAATTTCGTCAACCGCATCCTGAAGTTCAACGAGAGCAAGTTCGAGGGCGTGGTCCCGGCGGGCGGCGAGCCTGGTCCGCTGGAGGAAAAGCTGTTCGCTGATGTCTCGGCGCGTCTGGCGGATCTGACCGAACAGATGGACGCCATCGAGATCCGCAAGAGCGCCCAGGCGCTGCGGGCCCTCTGGGTGGTCGGCAACGAGTATCTGCAGGAGGCCGCACCCTGGACCGCGATCAAGACCGATCGCGACCGCGCCGCCGTCATCGTGCGCACCGCCCTGAACCTGGCGGCCCTCTACGCCAAGATCTCGGCCCCGTTCATTCCGTTCGCCGCCGAGAAGATCGGCGATGCGTTCGGTCTCGACTTCCCGGCCACCTGGCCGTCGAACGACGCCAAGGCCGAGCTCGACACCCTGAGCGTCGGCCGGCCGATCACCGTGCCGGAGGTCCTGTTCAAGAAGATCGAGGACGAGCAGATCGCCGAATGGACAGCCCGCTTCGGCGGCGCGGAGTAAGGTGACGGGCGGCGCGGACAGGACGGAGGGGCAGGGGCTTTCGACCCTGGTTCGCCTGTGCCTGTTCTACGCCGCCATCTTTCTGAGCTCGGGCGTCAGCCTGCCGTATATCGGCACCTATCTGCGCGATCGCGGGATGACCGGCGGCGAGATTGGCCTCATCCTGGCCATCCCCCTGCTGGTCAAGCCCTTCACGGGACCGGTGCTGGCGGTCTGGGCGGACGGCTTCACCCTGCGCCGCACGCCCATGGTGCTGCTGCTGCTGGGCGCGGCGATCGGTTATGGCGCTCTGCTGGGTCCGGCGAACCTCTGGTGGTTCATTCTGGCGTGGTTTGTCGGCCAGACCTTGCTGTCGACCGTTTCACCGTTGATCGACGTCATCACCCTGCGCCGGGCGCGGGTCGAGCGCTTCAACTACGGCATTCCGCGCGGCACGGGTTCCAGCGCCTTCATCGCGGCCAATCTCGCCATGGGGGCGATCCTCACCGTCGCGGCGCCGACCATCATCGCCGTCTGGATCGCGGCGGCCTGCCTGTTCGGAGCGGTGGCGGCTGCGACCCTGGTGCCGCCCGAACGTGTCCACGCCGAGGGAGCCAAGCCGCTGAAGTCCGAGCGCTGGAACGGCCTGTCGGAGCTGCTGCGTAACCGCACCTTCGTGCTGGCGGTGGTGACCGCCGGCCTGATCCAGGGTGCGCACGCCTTCTACTACAGCTTCTCGGCTATCCTCTGGCGCAAGCAGGGGATCAGCGAGCCGATGATCGGCGTGCTGTGGGGCGTAGGCGTCGCAGCCGAGGTGGCCTTCATGTGGTTCCTGGAGCCTCTACGCCGACGCTGGGGACCGGAGTTGTTCCTGGTGCTGGGCGCGGGCGCCGCTGTGCTGCGGTGGACGATCTACGCCTTCGAGCCGCCGCTTTGGGCGCTGTTTCCGCTCCAGATGCTGCATGCCCTGACCTTCGCCGCCTCGTTCCTGGCGTCGTTGCGGCTGATCGAAAAGCTGGCCCCGCCGTCCGCCGCCTCGCCGGCCCAGGCGATCAACTCGGCGCTGTCGTCGGGGTTCACCTTGGGCATCGCCACCCTGGCGTCGGGCCCGCTGTTCGACGCCTTCGGGGCGTTTGGCTATCTGGCCACCGCCGGCATGGCGCTGCTGGGCCTGGCCGGCGCGATCCTGCTGACGCGCAGGGCGCGGAGCCTGTCGTCCGACAGGCTCCGGTACTGACCCGGCGCCGCGCCTAGATGGTGTAGTCGATCTCCTGGCCCTCCAGCCAGGCGACGATCCGTTCGGCCGCCTCGACAGGATCGATCGTGGTGGTGTCGATGCGCAGCTCCGGCGACGCCGGCGCCTCATAGGGGCTGTCGACGCCGGTGAAGTTCTTGAGCTGGCCCGAGCGCGCCTTCTTGTAGAGACCCTTGACGTCCCGCGCCTCGGCGACGGCCAGCGGCGTGTCGACAAAGACCTCGATGAACTCGCCGGGCTCCAGCAGGTCGCGCGCCAGTTGGCGCTCGGCCCGGAAGGGCGAGATGAAGGCCGTCAGCACGATCAGGCCGGCATCGACCATCAGCTTGGCGACCTCGGCCACCCGGCGGATGTTCTCGACGCGGTCCTCCTCGGTGAACCCGAGGTCCTTGTTCAGCCCGTGCCGGACATTGTCGCCGTCCAGCAGATAGGTGTGGCGACCCAGGGCGTGCAGGCGCTTTTCGACCAGATTGGCGATCGTCGACTTGCCCGCGCCCGACAGGCCCGTCAGCCAGACGACCTGGCCGCGCTGGCGTTTCAGCGCCGCCCGCGAGACCTTGGTCACATCTGTGTGCTGCCAGTGGATGTTGTCGGCGCGCCGCAGGGCGAAGTTGATCAGACCTGCGCCGACCGTGCGGTTGCTCAGCCGGTCGATCAGGATGAACCCGCCCATCTGACGGTTTTCGGCATAGGCCTCGAACGGGATGGCTTGGTCGAGCGACAGATTGCAGACCCCGATCTCGTTCAGTTCAAGGCGCTTGGCGGCCGTCTTCTCCAGCGTGTTGACGTTCACGCGGTGCTTGATGTCGGTGATGCTGGCGCCGACCGTGCGCGCGCCGAGCTTCAGCAGATAGGTGCGGCCCGGCGGCAGCGGCTCGTCGTCCATCCAGACGAGGGTGGCCTCGAACTGGTTGGCCACCGGGGCGGGCGCGTCGGCGGCGGCGATGACGTCGCCGCGCGAGATGTCGATCTCGTCTTCCAGCGTCAGGGTGACCGACTGGCCGGCGACGGCCTGGTCGAGATCGCCCGGCAGGGTGACGATGCGGGCCACGCGGCTTTCGCGGCCCGAGGGCAGGGCGCGGATACGGTCGCCCGGCTTGATCGAACCCGAGGCGATCAGGCCCGAGAAGCCCCGGAAGTCGAGATTGGGTCGGTTGACCCACTGGACCGGCATGCGGAAGGGCTTGGCCTGAAGGTCGTCCTCGACCTCGACGGCTTCCAGCCAGTCCATCAGGATCGGGCCTTCAAACCAGGGCGTGGCGTCGCTGCGGGTCGCCATGTTGTCGCCGCCGAGGCCTGAGATCGGGATCGGGGTGAACACCGAAAGGCCGATCCGTTCGGCGAAGGCGCGGTAGTCAGCGACGATGGCGTCGAACACGCCCTTGTCCCAGCCGACCAGGTCCATCTTGTTCACCGCCAGCACTACGTGGCGGATGCCCAGCAGGCTGACGAGATAGCTGTGGCGACGGGTCTGGGTCAGCACGCCCTTGCGCGCATCGATCAGGATCACGGCCGCGTCGGCGGTCGAGGCCCCGGTGACCATGTTGCGGGTGTACTGCTCGTGGCCGGGCGTGTCGGCGACGATGAACTTGCGCTTCTCGGTCGAGAAGAAGCGGTAGGCCACATCGATGGTGATGCCTTGCTCGCGCTCAGCGGCCAGACCGTCGACCAGCAAGGCGAAGTCGATCGCGCCGCCTTGGGTGCCGACCTTCCTGGAGTCGGCCTCGAGGGCCGCCATCTGGTCCTCGAAGATCATCTTGCTGTCGTACAGCAGGCGACCGATCAGGGTGGACTTGCCGTCGTCGACGCTGCCGCAGGTGATGAAGCGCAGCAGCGACTTGTGCTGGTGCTGATGCAGGTAGGCTTCGATATCCTCGGCGATCAGGGCGGACTGGTGGGCCATCAGAAGTACCCTTCCTGCTTCTTCTTCTCCATCGAGGCGGACTGGTCATGGTCGATGACCCGGCCCTGGCGCTCGCTGGTGGTGGTCAGCAGCATTTCCTGGATGACCTGGGGCAGGGTGGCGGCGGTGCTCTCGACCGCGCCCGTCAGCGGGTAGCAGCCCAGGGTGCGGAAGCGGACGCTTCGCATCTGCGGGACCTCGCCGTCGCGAAGGCGGAAGCGGTCATCGTCGACCATGATCAGCGCGCCGTCGCGCTCGACCACCGGCCGCTCGGCGGCGAAGTACAGCGGCACGATCGGGATGTTCTCCAGGTGGATGTACTGCCAGACATCCAGCTCGGTCCAATTGGAGATCGGGAAGACTCGCAGGCTTTCGCCAGGATGCTTGCGCGTGTTGTAGAGGTTCCAGAGCTCGGGGCGCTGGTTCTTCGGGTCCCAGCGGTGCTCGGACGATCGGAACGAGAACACCCGTTCCTTGGCGCGGCTTTTCTCCTCGTCGCGGCGGGCTCCACCGAAGGCGGCGTCGAAGCCGTACTTGGAAAGGGCCTGCTTGAGACCTTCGGTCTTCCACAAATCGGTGTGGACCGCGCTGCCGTGGTCGAACGGGTTGATCCCCCGGGCCTGAGCATCAGGGTTCTTGTGCACGAGAAGATCAAAGCCCAGTTCCGAGCCGATCCGGTCGCGCAGCGCATACATGTCGCGGAACTTCCAGGTCGTGTCGACGTGCAGAAGCGGGAAGGGCGGCTTGCTGGGATAGAACGCCTTGGCCGCCAGATGCAGCATCACCGCACTGTCCTTGCCGATCGAGTACAGCATGACCGGGCGCTCGCACTCGGCGGCCACCTCGCGAAGGATGTGGATGCTCTCGGCCTCCAGTCGCTGCAGGTGAGTCAGGCGGGCCGGCGTGATCGCCGATTGGGTCAGATCGGGCGTCATCGGGTCCGGCGGAGAAGCGGCGGGAGCGTATTGGGTGAAGGCCAAGGCGAGCGTCCGCTAGGAAAGAGTGTTCAGGCGCAACCTGGGGGAAGGTCCCAAGGCCTAGACTGGCACCTAGGGCCGAGCGAGGGTTGCGACAACCATCGGAATTCTAAGGGCGCTGTCAGATGCCGTGGAGCCGTCTTGTACGCCCATCGGCCCTTCATGACCAAAAGTTCACTCGCCTGCTTTGCGAAATGCTCGCATAACGCCGCTATGGGATCGTGAGGCGAGCTATGGGCTTCCTGGCGGAAATGCTGGCGGTTGCGGTGGTCTGGCTGTCGACCTTCGCGCTTTGCCAGTTCGGCTTGGTTCTCGATCATGTCTGCCCCTCGAAGGCTGAGAGCACTCAAGCCCGCACCGTCAATCGCACGCGCGAAGCCGCCATGCGTCCCGCGCCTGTTGATGTGAAGCGACCGGCGGCGGCTCATAGCGACACGTGAAAGCCGCGCTCTGGCATCGCAACTCCTGAAAACGCAACCAAAGCCGCTTTTCGCCAAGGCTTTTCACCGTTAGGTTCATGCGACACGCGAAGGTGGGGTCCGGCGCGCGACTGTTTAGCGCGCCCCCTCGTCGACGCCCACTTTACGCCCCGTCTTGGGACCCCGGCTGTGTATGAAGCCTAAGAAGCGCCAACCGCTCGATTTCTCCGCGACCCCGACGGAGATCCCTCCCGAGGAACCCAAGACTGCGCCTGAACTTCCGGAGTCCGCGTCTTTCGCGGCGCCGGACGCCGAACCCAGCTTCGCAGAGCCGTTGACGTTGAGCGACGCCGCGCCGGATGACCTCGCGGTCCCGACGCCGACGACCGTGCGTTCGCGCCGGCGTCGCGAGGCGGAGACCGCGCGTTTCGCCGAGCCCGACATGAAGGTCGCCAATTCGCTTGCGGCGACGCCGCAGCCGCCGGCGCCTATCCTGGAGCCTAGTGCGCCATCGGCGCCGCCGGCCCGGTCGGAAACCCGCGAAGCCGCCCTGGATCTTCGGGGTTCGGTTTCGGCCTCCGCCGCCTCCCTTGAGGCGGAGGTTGTTCCGCGTCGCATGTCCGGCGTCCTGTTCTGGACGCTGGCGACGGCGGTCGCAGCGCTCTGGGCGCTTGCCCCCATCGCCTTCGCGCTCGGCTATGCGCGCGGCGTACCGGCCTTCAAGATCGAGGGCTTCGCGTTGATGGTCTTTGCGGGCCTCGCGATCGGTCCGGCGCTGCTGACCCTTCTGGGCGCCTATATGCTGCGCCAGGCCAACGGCATTTCCGACGAACTGCGTCGCAACCGTACCCTGACCGACCGCCTGGTGGCGCCGGCGGCTCTTGCCGCCGCCGGCGCCACGAACGCTGTCGACGCGATGCGCCAGGGCGTCGACGAAGCCGCCGCCGCCGCTGAGCGCGCGCGGGAGCACATCATTTCACTTCGCAAGGCTCTTGCCGAAGAAACGGCGCGTCTCGCGGAGGCCGCCGCTGAGTCCGCGCGTATGGCCAACCAGCTGGCGCAGGGCCTGAGCCATGAGCGCTCGGCCATGGAGACCCTGTCGCAGTCTCTGGACGCGCGCTCGACGGCGGTGGTCGATGCGATCGGCAGCCAGGCGCGAATGGTCGCCGAGGCCTCCGACCTGGCGGAGACCCAACTGCGCGAGGCCGAGGCCGCGCTGGCGGCGCGCGCCGCCGATCTGGCCGCTGCGGCGGCCGAGGCGTCGGACGCGGCTCGCGTCGGGGCCGAGGATCTGTCCCGCCAGATCGCCCGCCTGGAAACGGCCGGCGTCGGGGTCGGAGACCAGGTGGCGTCGGTCGAAAAGACGCTCGCCGCGCAACGCGCCGCGCTTGTCGAGATCAGTCAGGCGCTCCGCTCCGAGCAGGAGGATTTCGCCGCCGAAGCCGAGACCCGGACGGCTCAACTCACCGAGTTCGTGGCCTATACGCGGGTCGGCGCGACCGAGCTTTCGGACACCGCCGCCATGGGCGCGGAGATCCTGCGCGGCTTGATCAGCGCGGCGGCCGATCAGTTCCGCGAGATGGCGGACGGCGCCAAGTCGCAGCGCGACACGCTGGCCGAGGAGGCCAAGAAGACCCTCGAGACCATCGGCGATGTCGCCGAGAACCAGAGGACTCTGCTCGAAGAAGAGCTGAAGGCGGCCATGGAGGCCATGGCCGAGGCGGCGCTGAAAGCCAGCGAGAGCGTCGAGGCGCGGGTCGAGGCGGCGCGTAGCCGTGTCGATCAGCTGAACGAGATCGCCTTCGCCGCCGGCCAGAAGGCTGACGCGGTGTTCGAGTCGCGGATGGAAGAGGCGCGCGACATCATCGAACACTCGGCCCAGATGGTCGAGCAGGCCGGCGCGCGGACGTCCCAGAAGCTCCAGGACTCGGTCCAGACCGCCCGCAGCACGCTCGACGAATTGGAGGTGATGCTGGCCGAGATCGGCCGTCGCACCGCCGACCTGCCGGCTGAGGCGCTGCAGAAGGCTGGCGAGGTTCGCATCGCGATCGAGCAGGGCGTCGAGCACCTGATGAACGCCGTGCGCCGCACCGCCGAGGAGACGGCGGCGATCGACCAGGCCTTCCAGGAGCGCGTTCGTCGCAACTATGAAATGCTGAGCGAGGCGGCGGGCGCCGTCACGGCCTCGGGGATTTCGACGGTCGCAGCGCGCGCGACCCCCGCCGCGCCGCCGCCCAGCCGTTCACGCGCCGCGCCGCCGCCTTCCGCACTTCCGACCGTCGAGTTCGATGATGAGGACGAGCCGCCGTCGGACCGCCGTCGGCTACGTTTGACCCCGACGGCGACCGACCAGGAGTTCCGCTCGGTCTTCGAGCAGGCTTCCGCGCGCAAGCAGACGGGGACGCCGCCGACGGAAGCCGAAGCCGACGGCAACTGGAGTTGGCGTGGCCTGCTGTCGGGCATCGAGAGCAGCTCGCCGGGCGACGCGGGGCTGGGTGAGAAGCTCGCCGCAGAGATCACCGCCATGGGCATCGACCCCCACGCTCTGTTGCCGCGCGGACGGATCGACGAGATCGCCGCCGCGCTCCAGACGCGTGACGGAGAGGGCGCGCGAGAGGTGGTCAAGCGCCTGGCGCCGGCCGCGATCCGTCGCTTGGTCCGTCGCCTGTTCTCCGACGCGACGCTGAAGGGCAACACCGAGCGCTTCCTCAAGCGCTATGCGGGCATGATCGACGAGGCGGCCGGCCAGGATCGCGAAGGCTTCCTGCTCGCCGCCCTGCTGTCCTCCGACGCTGGGCGGGCCTATCTGCTGCTCGACGCGGCGAGCGGCGATCTGGCCTAGGCCGAGCCGGCTGAATGAAGCGTGTGTTTGATGTGCTGGCTGCAGCGATCGGGCTGGCGGTCCTGGTCCTGCCGCTGGTCGTGCTGTGGGCGCTTGTGCGGCTGACTTCGCCGGGGCCAGGTCTCTACTGGTCGCAGCGCGTGGGGCGCGCCTCGGCGCTGTTTCCGATGCCGAAGTTTCGCACCATGCGCATCGATACGCCCGAGGTGGCCACCCACCTTCTCGACAATCCTGATCAATGGCTGACGCCGATCGGCGGCCTGATGCGCAAGCTCAGTCTTGATGAGTTGCCCCAGCTCTGGAGCGTGCTCGTCGGTCACATGAGCCTGGTCGGACCCCGGCCAGCTCTGTTCAATCAGGACGACTTGATCGCCGCGCGCCGTACAGCCGGCGTTGACGCCTTGCGCCCCGGCGTGACGGGGTGGGCGCAGATCAATGGGCGAGACGAGCTGTCGATCGCCGACAAGGTCGCCCTTGACGCCGAATATCTGCGCCGCCGCTCGCTTCTGTTCGATCTGCGGATCCTGGTCAGCACCGTCATCCCGGTGCTGACCGCACGGGGCGTCACCCGTTAGCCGAGATCGGCGTAGGCCTTTTCCAGCGTCGAAACGAAGCGGGGATCGCCGGCCAGCGACGCCGGGAACACCGAGTCCAGGGCCAGGAAGGCGGCGACGTCTGCGCTGGCCTCTCCCGTGGCCGCCAGGCCCAGAGCCAGGAGGCGATCTTGCAGCGGGTCGACGATGGCTTCACCGGCCTTGGCGCGCAGGGCGACGAACCGCATCCAGGCCGCCAGGGGGACGGCAAGTCGCTCGATCGAGCGGCCGGCCTCCAGGGTTTCCGTGAGGGTTCCCAGGATCCGGAACGGGAGCTTTTGCGAGCCATCCCAGGCGATCTGGGCGAGCAGGTGCCGGATCTCAGGATTGCGGAAGCGGCCTAGAATGGCGTCCGCATAGGCTTGCAGATCCAGGCCGCGCGGCGGGGTCAGGGTGGGGATGATGTCCTTGGCCATCATGTCGCTGGCCAAGGCGGCCAGGATGGGATCGCTGACGGCTTCGAAAACGGTTTCGTGGCCGCGCAGGATGCCGACATAGGCCAGCGTGGAGTGCACGCCGTTCAGAAGGCGCAGCTTGGCCCGCTCGAAACCGCGCACATCGTCGGTCATGATCACGCCAACGCTGGCCAGATCCGGTCCGTCGGCGGGGAGCACGTCTTCAACCACCCATTGGGCGAAGGCCTCACGCTGGATGGGCCAAGCGTCCTCCAGGCCGGTCGCGGCCAGGGTGCGCGCCCGCAGCGCATCGTCCGTCGCCGGTGTGATGCTGTCGACCATGGTGCGGGGGAATCGGCCTTCGCGATCGATCCACGCGGCGAGCGATTCATCCAGCTTGGCGGCATAGGCGACGACGGCGGCCTTCAGGCGCCAGCCGTTGTCCGCGAGGTTGTCGCAGGCGACCACCGCATAGGGCGCGAGGCCGGCGGCGAAGCGGCGGCGGAGGCCTTCGACCAGGTAGCCTACGGCGCTCCTTGGTTCACGCGGATTGGCCAGATCGTGGACGATGTCAGGGTGGCTTTCGTCCAATCCGCCATTGGCGGAAAGCGTGTAGCCCTTCTCGGTCACGGTCAGGGTCACCAGCCGCGTGGTCGGCGCGGCGAGGCGCGCGAAGACCGAGGGCGGGTCCTCGGGCGCCACCAGGACTTCAAGGATGGAGCCGACGATCCGGAAGGTGGTTTCCGCGTCCAGCTGCGCCAGCGTATAGAGACCGTCCTGCGGCTTCAGGGCGTCCCGGACGCCCGGGCTTTTCAGCGACACGGCGCAGACGCCCCATCGCGGGTCGTGCGCCAGAAGTTGGTCGAAATAGTGAGCCTGGTGCGCACGATGGAAGGCGCCAGGGCCGAAATGCACCACGCCGATCTGCAGCTTGTCCCGGTCATAGGTGGGGATGGCCACGCCCGGGACGACGCCGGGATAGCTGGTGGCGTTCAGACGCAGGGCAGGGGAGGTCGCGGAATTAGCGGTCAACGGAGCACGCCTGGAGTTTCGTGGGGGGAGGATGGGGCGCTAGATGCGCCAACTTGGACACCGGTGGCAATCCGGCTTGCCGGTTTTCATAAGGTGACGCCGGATTTCCAGAGGGCGATCTCGCGCTCGCCGTTCAGTTCGGCCTTGGTGGTCTTGCCGGACGCGGTTTCGATCACAAGGTCCATCAGGTTCTCTGCGGCGACATCCATGGATACGCCTTCGAGGACCTGGCCCGCGTCGAAATCGATCCAGCCCGGCTTGCGCTGCGCCAAGCCGGAGTTCGAGGCGATCTTCAGGGTCGGCGCAGGAAAGCCCAAGGGCGTGCCGCGCCCTGTGGTGAAGAGGATCACCGTCGCGCCAGCCGCGGTCAGGGCGGTGGAGGACACCGCGTCGTTCCCGGGCGCTTCCAGCAGGGTCAGGCCATGGCGTCCGACGGTTTCGCCATAGCGCAGAACCTCGACCAGCGGCGCGCGTCCGCCCTTCTGCACCGCGCCCAGAGATTTTTCTTCCAGACTGGTGATGCCGCCCGCGATGTTGCCCGGCGAGGGGTTCTCATAGATGGGCTGGTTGGCTTCGATGAAGTAGCGCTTGAAGTCGTCGATCACCGCCACAGCGGCGTCGAAGACCTCACGGCTGGCGGCGCGCTGAAGCAGAACATTCTCGGCCCCGAAGATTTCGGGAATCTCCGTCAGCACGGGGGTGCCGCCGGCCTCAGCGACCTTGTCGGCGATCCGGCCGACCAGCGGATTGGCCGTGATCCCCGAAAAGCCGTCCGATCCACCGCACTTGAGGCCCACGACCAGTTCCGAAACCGGCACAGGCTCGCGCCGGTCCTTCTCGGCGATCTCGACCAGGGCTTCCACGGCGGCCAGACCATCCTCCAGCTCGTCCTCGACCATTTGGGTCGTGAAGCTCTTAAGGCGCTCTCGGTCGATGTCCGGAGCGCTCTCGAGCAGCGCCTTGAGTTGGTTATTCTCGCAGCCGAGGCCCAGGATCAGCACGCCTCCGGCGTTGGGATGGCTGGCCAGAGCGGCGATCAGTTTCCGCGTATGGGCCAGATCGTCTCCGAGCTGGGAGCATCCGAAGGGGTGGGGGAAGGCGTAGACGCCGTCCACGCGTCCGGCGAAGCGCTGGTTGGCCTTCTCGGCGATCCGGCGGGCCGTGTTGGCGACGCAGCCGACCGTGCACAGCACCCAGATCTCGTTCCGCGTTCCGGCCCGGCCATTCTTGCGACGGAAGCCTTGGAAGGTTCGCGTGTCCGCAGACGGCGCTCCGGCCGGCGGCAGGGGCGCGAAGGCGTAGCCTTCGACGCCTTCCAGGCGGGTGATCACGTTGTGAACGTGCACATGGTCGCCGACCGCGATGTCGGCTGTGGCGCGACCGATCGGCCAGCCGTACTTCAGGACGTCATCGCCGGAGCGAACGACGCGCGTGGCGATCTTGTGACCCTTCGGCACGTCTGCGCGGACAATGAAATGCTCGCCATGCGCCGAGACAGACTCGCCGCAGGCCAGATCACGTAGCGCGGTCGCAACGTGATCGCGGGGATCCACCGCGTGGATCGATTCGCCAGGAGCAGGGGTGTTTTTGGTCATCGGCTATGATCGTTGCCGCACCAGCGGCGGCCAAAACGGGTTGTCTGGGCAAGGGTAACCGGTGTCACCGATCTAGCAATCGAATGTTTGTCCATAGGTTGGCGAGGCTTGTCTGGCTGGAGTATGACAAAAGAAAACGCCCAAAGCTGCTGGAAACCCCGTGAGCCCCTCCAAAACGCCCTCCACGATCCCGGAAGAAAGTGAGACCGGCGTCGAAGGCGGACGGCGCCGGGCGACGATCAATGACATCGCGCGCCTGGCCGGCGTTTCGAAGAAGACGGTGTCCCGGGTCATCAACCAGTCGCCCTTCGTCCGCGACGAGACCCGCGAGCGCATCGAGGCGGTGATCGCCGAATGGGGCTATGCGCCCGATCCGCAGGCGCGTGGTCTGGCGTTCCGCCGCTCGTTCCTGATCGGCATGATCTACGACAACCCCAACCCGCAGTACGTCGTGAACATGCAGCTTGGGCTGCTGGACGGCATGCGAGGCTCTGGGTTCGAGCTCGTCGTTCATCCCTGCAATCGCGCCAGCCCCACCTTCTTGACGGACATCCGCGCCTTCGTTGAACGGCAGAAGCTTTTCGGCGTGGTCTTGCCGCCGTCGGTTTCCGAAGACGAGCGCGTGGCCAAGCTGCTGAACGAGATCGGCTGCGCCTACATCCGCATCGCGTCGGTCGAGCTGGACAAGCCCGAACACATGATCGTTGGCCAGGACCGGATGGGCGGCGCGCAGGCGGCCCGTCACATCGTCGAGTTGGGGCACAAGCGGATCGCGTTCATCTCCGGTCCGGAGACGTTCCGTTCGTCGCACGAGCGGCGAGGGGGCTTCGAGGATGGCCTGGCCGAGGCCGGGCTGAGCTTGTCGCCGAACGATATCGTGCAGGGCGCTTACACCTTCGAGTCGGGCGTCGCCTGTGGCGATGAGCTGCTTTCGCGCTCGCCGCGTCCGACGGCGATCTTCTGTGGCAACGACGAAATGGCCGCCGGTGTCCTGCAGTCGGCCCGAAAAGCGGGTCTGTCGGTGCCTCAGGACCTCACCGTGGTCGGGTTCGACGATTTCCAGATCGCGCAGGCGGTGTGGCCGCCCCTGACCACGATCCATACGCCGACGCGCGAGATCGGCAGGATCGCGGTCGAAAAGCTGATTGGCGATGAGCGCCGCGAACCGCGCGATGTCACCAAGATGGAACCAAATCTGGTTATCCGGCAGTCTTCCGGGCCGGTTCCGGCCTAGGTGAGCGCCACGCGCTGGTGCTTGCATCACGCGATGACACCGGTTACCAAGCGGACACGGGCAGCCGTCGCGAAGCTGCCAGAGCGTAAGGGAGCAGACGCAAAGTCATGGCCAGGCCTCTGAGCTTTCACGAGGATCGTCTTTTCCCGTCGGATCCGGCCACCCGGTCCTACGCGCGTGGCCTTTATGCGCTGGTCAAGGACCTGCCGATCATCAGCCCGCACGGCCACACCGATCCGTCCTGGTTCGCGACCAACGCGCCATTCCAGGACGCCACGGACCTTCTGCTGGCGCCGGATCACTACCTGTTCCGCATGCTCTACAGCCAGGGCGTCAGCCTGGATGCGCTGAAGGTCCGCTCCAAGGCCGGGGTTCCCGACACCGACCCGCGCGAGGCGTGGCGGGTGTTCGCATCGCACTTTTATCTCTTCCGGGGCACGCCGTCCTGGGTTTGGCTGAACCACGTGTTCAGCCAGGTGTTCGGCTTCACCGAGTTCCTCGAAGCGTCGAACGCCGACGACTATTTCGACCGCATCACCGCCGCGCTGGCCACCGACGCCTTCCGCCCCCGCGCGTTGTTCGACCGCTTCAATATCGAGACGCTCGCCACGACCGAAGGTCCGCACGAGAGCCTTCAGCATCACGCCGCGATCCGCGAAAGCGGCTGGGGCGGCCATGTGATCACCGCCTATCGTCCAGATGCTGTGATCGATTTCGAAGACGAGCGGAGCCCGCGCGCCTTCGAACGGTTCGCCGAGACCTCCGGCCAGGACGTCTACAGCTGGAAGAGCTATCTGGAGGCGCACCGCCTGCGCCGCCAGGCCTTCATCGACGCCGGCGCGACCTCGTCCGACCATGGGCATCCCACTGCCGCGACCGCCGACCTCTCGGACGTCGAGGCCGAGGCGCTGTTCAACAGCCTGGTGAAGGGGGATGTCACCCCGGAGAAGGCCGAACTCTTCCGCGCCCAGATGCTGACCGAGATGGCCAAGATGAGCCTGGATGATGGTCTGGTCATGCAGATCCACCCCGGCTCTCACCGCAACCACAATGTTGGCCTGCTGAACTCGCACGGTCGCGACAAGGGCGCCGACATCCCGATGCGCACCGAGTATGTCGATGCGCTCAAGCCGCTGCTGACCCGCTTGGGCAACGATCCGCGGCTGTCGATCATCCTGTTCACGCTGGACGAAACGACCTACAGCCGCGAGCTGGCCCCGCTGGCCGGACACTATCCGGTGCTGAAGCTGGGTCCGTCCTGGTGGTTCCACGACAGCCCGGAAGGCATGATGCGCTTCCGCGAGCAGGTCACCGAGACCGCCGGCTTCTACAACACCGTCGGCTTCAACGACGACACCCGCGCCTTCCTGTCGATCCCGGCCCGTCACGACGTGGCCCGGCGCGTCGACAGCGCGTTCCTCGCCCGCATGGTCGCCGAGCATCGGATGGATCTGGTCGAGGCCGAAGAGCTGATCGTCGACCTGACCTACAACCTGCCCAAGAAGGCCTACAAGCTGGACCAGCGTCCGGACTGGGCCCGTCCCGCCACCCTGCGCGCCGCCGCAGAATAGAACACCTTTTCCGGAGACTTCCCGATGTTCGCCAAGACCTATCACGCCACCCATCCGGACATGATGTTCGCGGTCAGCAATGACGACCTGCGCGACCGTTACCTGATGCAGGGGCTGTTCCAGGACGGCCAGATCGTCCTGACCTACAATCACGCCGAGCGCTTCGTTGTCGGCGGCGTGGTGGCCACCAGCCCGATCAAGCTGCCCGACCAGACCGAACCCGCTTCGGCCGCCGGCCACCCGTTCCTGGAGCGCCGCGAACTGGGCGTGATCAATGTCGGCGACACCACCGGCAAGATCACCGTCGACGGCGTCGCCTACGAGATCGTTCCGCGTGACGGCCTGTACGTCACCATGGGCGCCAAGGAAGTCACCTTCGAAGGCGTCGATGGCGCCGCGCGTTTCTATCTCGTCAGCCTGCCGGCCCACGCTGCTTTCGAAACCAAGAAGCTGGCCTTCGCCGATGCGATCCCGCTGGAGCGTGGCGCGCTGGAGACCAGCAACGAGCGCACGATCTACCAGTACATCGTGCCGACCACCTGCAAGTCGGCTCAGCTGCTGCTGGGCATGACCGTGCTGAAGCCGGGCAGCGTCTGGAACACCATGCCGCCCCACCTGCACGACCGTCGCTCGGAAGCCTATTTCTACTTCGGTCTGGGCGAGAACGACCGGGTCTTCCACTACATGGGCGAGCCGGACGAGATGCGTCACATCGTCATCGCCAACGAGGAAGCTGTGATGAGCCCGCCGTGGTCGATCCACATGGGCTCGGGCACCGCCAACTACACCTTCATCTGGGCGATGGGTGGCGAGAACCTCGACTATACCGACATGAACGTGCTGGACATCTGCCAGCTGAAGTAGGGCCTTTGGCCATCGCGCTCCCGTGTCATCCCGGCCGGAGCGCAGCGTAGAGCCGGGACCCAGGGGCGGCGCCTTGCCGTCGGCCCCTGGGTCCCGGATAGCCTCTGCGAGGCTTCCGGGATGACACGAATTTTGGATCAGGAAATCAGAACCATGGCCAATCCGTTCAGCCTCGAAGGCAAGGTCGCGCTCGTCACCGGCGCCAACACCGGGATCGGGCAGGGGATCGCCATCGCTCTGGCCGCCGCCGGCGCGGACATCGCCGCTGCGGGCCGCAGCGCACCGACCGAAACCCAAGCCGCCGTTGAGGCCCTGGGGCGCAAGTTCCTGTCGATCAAGGCCGACTTTGGTTCGATCGAACCGGTCCAGCGCGTGGTCGACGAAACGGTCGCCGCGTTCGGCAAGGTCGACATCCTGGTCAATAACGCCGGCATCATCCGTCGCGCGGACTCGATCGAGTTCAGCGAGGCCGACTGGGATGCGGTGATGGACACCAACCTGAAGGTGGTTTTCTTCCTGACCCAGGCCTTCGCCAAGCAGGCTTTGAAGCAGGGTTTCGAGGGCGGTCAGGCCAAGGTCATCAACATCGCCTCGCTGCTCTCCTTCCAGGGCGGCATCCGCGTGCCGTCCTATACGGCCTCCAAATCGGGCCTGGCGGGCCTGACCAAGATCCTCGCCAACGAGTGGGCGACCAAGGGGATCAGCGTCAACGCCATCGCGCCGGGCTATTTCGACACCAATAACACCGAAGCTCTGCGCGCCGACCAGGACCGCAACGCCGCCATCCTGGCGCGTATTCCGGCCGGTCGTTGGGGGCGTCCGGAGGATATCGGCGGCGCGGCGGTGTTCCTGGCGTCGTCGGCGTCTGACTATGTTCAGGGCATTACTCTGCCCGTGGATGGGGGCTGGCTGGCCCGCTAGCGAAACAAAAACGCGCAAAAAAACGATGGTAGCGCAACCATCGTGCCGGGCGGCTTTTCCCGCCCGGTGAAGCGCGCTAGAGGGCGCCGCGACGTAAAGCGCCCGGCGTCGTTCCGGAGCGTCGAGGCGTCTTCTTGATCCAATCCCGTTCGGGACCGCCGGTCGTGCGGCCCCTGGAGTCCGCGCATGCGCAACCCGGCCCTGTCGATCGACGTCGACCGTCCGACCAGCCGCCACGTCCGCCAGAACGCCCATCTGCTCAGCGATCTGCTGATCGAGGCGATCACCTATCTGGAGGGCGAGGAGAAGGCCGAGCTGGTGGCCAAGGCGCGCAAGGCCGCCTCGCGCGAAGACGTGGTCAACGGCGACACGCCGCTGCTCGACCACCTGTTCTCCGACCTGACGACCGAGCAGGCCGTGTTTCTGGCGCGGGCCTTCGCCAGCCACTCGCTGCTGGCCAATATCGGCGAGGACGTCGCCGGCCGCCGTCGCCACGCCGAGGCGGACGCCCAGCCCGGTGACGAGCGCCCCCGCACCCTGATCGACGCCGTGAAGGCGCTGAAGACCGCGGGCAAGTCTGACGCCGAGATGGCTAAGATCTTCGCGGCGATGAACGTCGTGCCGGTGCTGACCGCCCACCCGACCGAAGTGCGTCGCCGCAGCATGGTCGACCGCGAGACCGAGATCTCGCGCCTGATGGCCCTGCGTCGCCATCACCTGCCGCCGGACCTCGACGCCGAGATCCGCGAGAGCCTGTTCCGCGAGATCGCCCTGATGTGGCGCACGCGCCTCTATCGTCCCGAGCGGATCACGGTGAAGGACGAGATCCGCAACGCGCTGTCGATCGTCCGTACCTCGATCCTGCCGGCGATCATCGACCTCTACGGCGACTGGACCGGCAAGATCGGCCAGCACGGCCAATTGGCGCCGCTGCTGAAGATGGGCTCGTGGCTGGGCGGCGACCGCGATGGCCATCCCGGCGTCAACGGCCAGACGCTGAAGTTGGCCTTGAGCTCGCAGTCCCGCGTGATCCTCGACTGGTACGCCGGCGAGGTGCGCAAGCTGTGGTCCAACCTGGCGGTCTCGACCGCCTATACGCCGGTGTCGGACGAGCTGCTGGCCCTGGCCGCCCAGGCCAAGGACCCTTCGGTCCACCGGATCGACGAGCCCTATCGTCTGGCGCTGGAGCTGATCTTCGACCGCCTGACCGCCGTCTCGCAGAAGCTGACCGGCGCTCCGGTGGCCTTCGCGTCGGGGGTGACCAGCGTCGAGCCGTACGCGCATCCGGACGCCTTCGTCGCCGACCTGTCGGTGATCATCGACAGCCTGGAGCGCAATGGCGGCGAGCGCCTGGTGGGCTCGGCGTTGCGCACCCTGGTCGAGGTGGCCAAGGCCTGCGGTTTCCATCTGATGAGCCTGGACCTGCGCCAGAACGCCGATGTCCATGAGCGGACCCTGGACGAGTTGTTCCGCCGGGCCGGCACGGGCGTGGAGTATCTGAAGCTCGACGAAGACGCCCGCTGCAAGGTGCTGATCGACGAGCTGTCGCACCAGCGCCCGCTGGTCTCGCCGTTCACCGCCTATGGCGAGGAGACGAGCAAGGAGCTGGCCACGATGGAGGCGGCCGCTCAGGCGGTGCGCGACTACGGCCACGGGTGCCTTGGCGCCTACATCATCTCGAAGTCGGCGACCCTGTCCGACATGCTCGAGCCGCTCGTTCTGCTCAAGCAGGTGGGACTGGTCTGGGGCGGGGCCGCGCCGCGCGCCTCGGTCAAGGTCGCGCCGTTGTTCGAGACCATCGGCGACCTCGAAAACGGTCCGGCCGTGCTGCGCCAGTGGCTGGAGCTGCCGCTGAGTCGGACGATCCTGGGTGATCGGCCGGTGCAGGAGATCATGCTCGGCTATTCCGACAGCAATAAGGACGGCGGCTATGTCGCCAGCCGGCGGGGCGTGGCGACGGGCGCTTCGGCCCTGGCCCACGAGGCCGATCGGATGGGCGTCGGTTTGCAGCTGTTCCACGGCCGCGGCGGCAGCGTCGGACGGGGCGGGGGACCGGCCGCCGAGGCCGTGCTGGCCCAGCCCGCCGGCACCGTCCAGGGGCGTATCCGCATGACCGAGCAGGGCGAGATGATCGCCCGCCGCTTCGGCGACCAGCCCACCGCGCGCCGCAATCTCGACGGCCTGGCCGCCGCGGTCCTGATGGCCAGCGACCGCCCGATCCCCAAGCGCGATCCCATGGTCGAGGGCGCCATGACCGCCCTGGCCCAGAGCTCGTTCGAAGGCTATCGGGCCCTCGTCTATGACGATCCGGCCTTCGAGGACTTCTTCTGGTCGGTCACCCCGATCAGCGAGATCGTCGGCCTGAATATCGGCAGCCGTCCGGCCAGCCGCACCGCCAGCCGCAAGATCGAGGACCTGCGGGCCATCCCGTGGGTGTTCAGCTGGTCGCAGGCGCGGTTCATGCTGCCCGGCTGGTACGGCTTCGCCTCGGGCGTCGAGCGGGCCGGCCTTTCGGTCGAGCAGCTGCGCGATCTGGCTGGAAATTTCGACTTCTTCGCCTCCCTGCTGTCGAACATGGAGCTGGCCCTGGCCCAGAGCCAGATGGGCATCGCCGCGCGATATGTCGGCCTGTCGCCCGACAAGGCCAATGCCGAGCGCATCTTCGCGACCATCCGGCGTGAGCACGAGGCCGCGACCGGTCTGGCCCTGGCGATCCGGGGTGGCGCCGCGCTGCTCGATAACCAGCCTGATCTCGCCGAGTCGGTCGCCTTGGCCAGTCGCTCGGTCGATCCGCTGAACCATCTGCAGCTGGAGCTTCTGTCGCGCCGCCGGGCGGGGGACAGCGACGAAGAGCTGCGTCTGGCGATTCAGCTCACCGTCGCCGGGATCGCGGCGGGCCTGCGCAATACGGGCTGAGGGAGCGGTGTTTCTTCAGGTCTCGGAAGGCTCGTGAATCCAAGGGGTTAGGACTAGAAAATTCTCGCGTAACGGTGCTTGCGCTCTTCTTCGGTTTCTGATTATCTGCCGATGACACCGGTGGCAAAGACGGCTCTGCTGCTCTCGGTAACCGGTGTCATTACGTTTCGGTTCGGCGTTGTGGTCGGTCCGTCTCGTTTTGCGGCTCTTTGAGCTCGCTCCTGCGCAAACTTTCGGGGCGTCGGCGGAGTCCGACGCCTCAATTTTGTGTCGGGCGGCGAGCGCGGCGGGCCGACGGAAAAGGTCAGGGGAAGGAAGCGTCCATCGGAAAGCTTTCGCGCGAAGCCGGCTGCCAAGGCCGATTTCAGCGCGGTCGCATCCCTTAGTTTGACGTTGCGGCAAGCCCGGTGTGGCGCGCGAGCGCGACGCGGTCTAAGGGAACGCCCTGAGCCAATTCCGGCGAAATATTGCTCGCGCGGCGGCCCATGCGGTCCTTCGCGCAAGAACGATCCTTCGGGAAGGAGTTTGAGATGGTGAAAGACCGTATGGCGGTGCTGACCGCCCTGATGGACCAGGGCGTCATTCCGGTGTTCTACCACCCGGACGTCGAGGTCTGTAAGAACGTGATCCAGGCCTGCGCCGACGGCGGCGCGCCCTGCATCGAGTTCACCAACCGCGGCGATTTCGCCAGCCACGTCTTCTATGAAGTGACCCGCTATTTCGCCGAGGCGGATCCGCGCGTGATCATGGGCGTGGGCTCGATCGTCGACGCTCCGACCGCCGGCATCTACATCGCCAACGGCGCCAAGTTCGTCGTCGGCCCGATCCTGAACGCCGACGTCGCCAAGGTCTGCAACCGTCGCAAGATCCCGTATTCGCCGGGCTGCGGTTCGGCCTCGGAAATCTCGTACGCCGAAGAGCTGGGCTGCGAGATCGTCAAGGTGTTCCCGGGTTCGTCGGTCGGCGGCCCCGATTTCGTCAAGGCGGTGCTGGGCCCGATGCCCTGGACCCGCATCATGCCGACGGGCGGCGTCGATCCGGACGAGGCCTCGGTGAAGAAGTGGTTCGGCGCGGGCATCGTCGCCGCCGGCATGGGCTCCAAGCTGATCACGCAAGAGATGCTGGACGCCAAGGACTACGCGGGCATCTCCAAGAAGGTCCGCGAGACGGTAGACCTGATCAAGAAGGTTCGTGGGAAGGCCTAAAACCAAATGACCGACAATATCCTCAACATCCGCCCGGCTTCGGAAACGAAGTGGGATTGCGCCAGCTTCGGTGAAGTGATGCTGCGTTTCGACCCGGGCTTTGGCCGGGTGCGCAACGCCCGTCAGTTCCAGGTCTGGGAAGGCGGCGGCGAATACAACGTCGCCCGCGCTTTCAAGAAGTGCTGGGGCAAGCGCTCGACGGCCGTCACCGCTCTGCCGGTGAACGATCTGGGCTGGCTGGTCGAGGATCTGATGATGCAGGGCGGTGTCGACACCTCCCACATCATCTGGCGCGATTTCGACGGCCTGGGCCGCAACACGCGCGTTGGTCTGAACTTCACCGAGAAGGGCTTCGGCGTTCGTCCGGCCCTGGGCTGCAGCGACCGGGGTCACTCGGCCGCCTCGCAGATCCGCCCCGGTGAAGTGAACTGGGAAAAGCTGTTCGGCGAAGAAGGCGTGCGCTGGTTCCACACCGGCGGCATCTTCGCGGCCCTGGCCAGCAACACCGCCGAAGCCGTGATCGAAGCGGTCGAAGTGGCCCGCAAGTACGGCACCGTGGTGTCCTACGACCTGAACTACCGCGCCAGCCTGTGGAAGTCGCAGGGCGGCAAGGAAGGCGCTCAGAAGGTCAATCGTCACATCGCCCAGTACGTCGACGTGATGATCGGCAACGAGGAAGACTTCACCGCCTGCCTCGGCTTCGAAGTGGAAGGCCTGGACGAGCACATCAGCTCGATCGACCCGGCCAACTTCAAGAAGATGATCGAGACCGCTGTGAAGCAGTTCCCGAACTTCAAGGTCGCCGCCACCACCCTGCGCAACGCCAAGACCGCCTCGGTCAACGACTGGTCGGCGATCCTGTACGCGGGCGGCCAGTTCTACGCCTCGATGATGCGTGAGAACCTCGAGATCTACGACCGCGTCGGCGGCGGCGACGGCTTCGCTTCTGGTCTTGCGTTCGGCTTCATGGAAGGCAAGGGCCCCCAGGCCGCCGTCGAGTACGGCGCGGCTCACGGCGCCCTGGCCATGACCACCCCGGGCGACACCTCGATGGTGCGCAAGGAAGAGGTCGAGGCCGTGATGAAGGGCAAGGGCGCGCGGGTCATCCGCTAAGCGTCTCTCGTTCTTTGAAGAGCAAAGAGAAGTCCTCGGTCGCAAGGCCGGGGACTTTTTCTTTGGCGCAGGGCGGGTTGTAGATGTCGGCCTCCTCGCGCTCCTTCTCCGCGAGGAGCTCGGCGAACCGCGTGAAGCGCTCCTGAAGCTTGCGGGTCAGCCAGGCTTGCTCGTGGCGACGACGACGCGCCGAGCGCGATCCGCCGGAGCGATGAGGTTTTCGAGGGGAGGGCATTTGGGGCTCCTGAAATCCTCCCCCCAGCGGGGGAGGTGGCGCGAAGCGCCGGAGGGGGAAGTCCTACCGCGCCTGCCTCTTCCCCCTCCGTCGTCCCTTCGGGCCGACACCTCCCCCGCTGGGGGGAGGATTGGAGCGCACGGAAGCCGCTCAGCGGTGTGACCGTGAGGTGCGGGGAGGGATGCGGAGCGCCGGGCGACGCCCGGAGTTCTGTTGTGTTGTTACCGTTTCGACGAAGACCGACGCTCCGCGCGATCGTTATCCGCCAGCGTCCCGTCAGGTGGCCCTCTTCAGGCCTTACCGGGACCTGGGCGCACTCGTTTCCGAGAGGCCCAGCGGTCGGAGAGGACGAGCCAATACAGGCTAAGACACATCCCTTTATCCCCAACCACGCCGACGGCGGGCGGGTCTGGCCAGCAACCAGATCCCCGGACCGTCCGAGTATCCCCCTCGAACCTGTCCCCGCTCGACCGCCCCTCAAAGCCGCGAAGGTCGCTGGCCGCGCGCCCTCCCCAGTGCTTCGAGGTGGGAAGAGGATAGGGCAGGTTTCGGAGCCGGGGATGAAATCGCAGGAGCGCTCGTCGAATGCTCACAAAAGCCCTCTCTCTTAGAGAGAGGGAGGGGCCCATGCGCAGCATGGGAGGGTGAGTGGTTTCACCTTCTCCGGACAGGGCAGGGAAGTGGAAGGCATTGAATTGGCGGAGGGTTCACGGCTTGCCCCGTAACCACTCACCCTCCCACGCCTTGCGGCGCGGGCCCCTCCCTCTCTCTAAGAGAGAGGGACCCAATCCCCGTCCCCTACGAGCGTTCAGCCCGCAGTTTCGCGTTCAGCGCCAGGCTCTCTTCCATCCGCGCCAGCTGCTCCTGCGTGGCGGGCGACTGGTGCTGGGCCTTCCACTCGGCGGCGGGCATGCCGTGGACCGCCTCGCGGGCGGCCTCCTTGCTGATTGCGCCGTCCGAGGCCTCGTGGACCCAGTCGCCCAGGCAGTTGCGGCAGAAGCCGGCCAGGCCCATCAGGTCGATGTTCTGGGCGTCGCTGCGCATCTGCAGATGCTCGACCAGGCGGCGGAAGGCGGCGGCGGCGAGGCGGTCTTCGATGTCGAGGGTCATGGGCGTTCCAAATGTCGTGTCATCCCGGCCGAAAGACCGCGAAGCGGGCTGTAGAGCCGGGACCCAGGGGCCACTGCAGTGCGCCGGCCCCTGGGTCCCGGCGCTCCGCTGCGCTACGGCCGGGATGACACGGAAAAGCGTCGGTTTCGAGCCTAGAGATTCCGATCTTTCAGCGCGAGAGTGCCCAACCCCTTTCGGCAGGATTCGACCATGGACTTCTCGAAGCTTCGCGCCACCAGCAAGGTCACCACCGAGTGGAGCTATCCGCAAGGCGCGCCGCTGCGCACGGGCTGGCTGCGGGTCGATACGGCGCCCGACCATGAGCTCTACTGGGAGGAATACGGCCGCGCCGACGGCTAGCCGGTGATGTTCCTGCACGGCGGTCCCGGCGGGGCCTGCGCGCCGGTGATGTCGCGCTTCTTCGATCCGGACCGCTATCGGGTGATCCTGTTCGACCAGCGTGGCTGCGGCAAGAGCCGCCCGACCGTGGCGGCCGATGGCCCGGACAAGGCCCTAGCCAACAACACCACCGACCATCTGGTCTCCGACATCAACGCCCTGCGCGAGGCGCTGGGGATCAGCGGCAAGATGCATGTGTTCGGCGGCAGCTGGGGCAGCACCCTGGCCCTCGTCTATGCCATCCGTCATCCGGAGAAGGTCGCCTCGCTGATCCTGCGCGGCATCTTCCTGGGGCGGAAGGAGGACCTGCTCTACATGTATCAGGGCAACGCCGCGACCTATCAGGCCCAGCCCTACGCCCTGACCGCGCCGGGCGCCTACATCACCTATCCGGACGAATGGAAGGCCTTTGTCGAGGTGATCGCGCCCGAACAGCGCGGCGACATGATGGCCGCCTATAAGGCGATCTTCGACACGGTTCCGACCACCGACACCGAGCGCGCGGCGCAGCTGAAGGCGGCCCTGGCCTGGTCGGTGTGGGAAGGCACGATCTCGAACATGATCCCGGCCGCCGAGGACGCGGGCAAGTTCGGCGAGGCCGAATTCGCGCTGAGCTTCGCCCAGATCGAGGCCCACTTCTTCGCCCACGACCTGTTCCTGAAAGAGGACGAGATCACCGACGGCGTGGCGGCGCTCACGGGCGTGCCGGTCCATATCGTGCATGGTCGTTTCGACCAGGTCTGCCCGCTGACCCAGGGCTCGCGGCTGGTCCAGGCCCTGGAGGCGGCGGGGCTGCCGCCGGCGACCTATGTCATCACCGACGCCGGCCACAGCGCCATGGAGGCCCAGACGGTGATCGCCCTGACCGCGATCATGGATGGGCTGCCCAGGCTGTAGTCGTCTGCTCGGCCATCGGGGGTCTCGGCGCCGGGAATTCGTCGGGTGACAAGGCTGTCAAATTGAGCGATCGGTGGGTTGCGTCCGCGACTTGACTCAGCGCGGCATGCGGCAAGGCGCAAAGCCAGTACGATATTTTGGGGAGCGTACAGACGTGTCAGACCTGCTCGCGCACACACTGCAGACCGTGGGCGACATCCTTGGGCCGCACGGCCCGGCGACCAAGGCGGCCGAGCACAGCTATACGCCGAACGATTACTCGATCCATTTCTTCCTGCAGCTGGCGGTGATCCTGCTGGCCTGCCGCGTGACGGGCTGGTTCGGGAAGAAGTTCCTGGCCCAGCCGCAGGTGGTGGGCGAGATGATCGCGGGCGTCGTCCTGGGCCCGTCGCTGCTTGGGCTGCTGTTCCCCGACTTCCAACTCTCGCTGTTCCCCAAGGAGACGCGGAACATCCTCTATGTCGGCGCCCAGCTGGGCGTGGGTCTCTACATGTTCCTGGTCGGGGCCAGCTTTCAGGCGGGGCACTTCAAGACCAAGGCCAGGAGCGCGATGAGCGTCTCGTTCGCCGGCATCGCCGCCCCGTTCGCCATCGCCGTCATCATCACGCCGTTCCTGCTGAAGGTTCCTGGGCTCTTTGCGCCGACCATCACGCCGGGGGCGGCGACGCTGTTCATGGGGGCCTGTATCGCCCTGACCGCCTTCCCGATGCTGGCGCGGATCATCAATGAGCGCGGTCTGCAGAAGACCTCGCTGGGCACCCTGTCGCTGACCGCAGGCGCCTTCGATGACGCGGTGTCCTGGTGCGTTCTGGCCGTCGTGCTGGCGATGTTCGGCGGCGGACCCGGCGTGGCGGTTCTGGCGATCGGCGGCGGCCTGCTGTGGGTGCTGTTCGTGCTGACCCTGGGTCCGAAGATCCTGGCGCCGCTGGGCCGCATGGTCGAGCGCGAGGGGGAGCTCAGCGCTCACGCCCTGGCCCTGGTTATCCTGGCTTTCTGCGTCTCGGCCTTCCTGATGGACGCGGTCGGGATTCACGCCATCTTCGGCGGCTTCATCATGGGTGTGGTCATGCCGCGCGGCCTGTTGACCCAGGAGCTGAAGAAGAAGGTCGAGCCGCTGGTCGTGGTGCTGCTGCTGCCGATGTTCTTCACCTATTCGGGCCTGAACACCCGGCTGGACATGGTCAACTCGCTGGATCTGCTGCTGATCGCGCTGGGGATCCTGGCCTGCTCCATCCTGGCCAAGTGGGGCGCCTGCTATGTGGCCGCCCGCGCCACCGGCGAGGATCACGCCACGGCCATGGGCATCGGCGCCCTGATGAACTCGCGCGGCCTGATGGAGCTGATCATCATCAATATCGGCCTGCAGAAGGGCATTATCGGCCCGACCCTGTTCGCCATGCTGGTGCTGATGGCGATCGTCACCACGATGATGGCCAGCCCGCTGTTCGAGATCGTCTACGGCAAGAAGGCCCGCGAGCGCGGCGAACTGGACGCCGTTCCGGACGCTAAGCGGGCTTAGAGGTCAGACGGGGGCTCGCTTCGGCGGGTCCCTGTCCGTCTCCCGGGTAAATTTCTGCGCCGCGCCTCCAAAGCGCTCCGCCAAGGCCTCTAACAGACAGGAGGCCGCCTCATGCCCGTCAGCATCACCCTGTCCGCATCGTCCGATCATCGGTGGGTCCTGTCCCATTACGCCCCCGGCGAAGTCTGCCGCGCCCATCGACACGCCGAGGCGCAGACCTCGCTCCTGCTGGCGGGAGACTATGTGGAAGAGAGCCTTGAAGGCGTCGTGCGGGTCGAGGGACCGCACCTGAGCCGCAAGCCGAGCCTGTTTGAACATCAAGATCAGTTTGGTGATGTCGGGGCGCTGATCCTGTCGGTTCGGGGCGCAGACGCGATCGCGGGGCCGGCCCGCTATGGGCTGGCGGCCTGCGGGTCGCGCGAAGCCGGCCGCGCGGCGCTGGCGGTCGCGGCCACCGGGCGGGAAGCGCCGCTGGCTCGCCTGAGCGCAACATCGTTCGACAGGTCTGGCGATACGCCGGCGTCCTGGCTGCTTGAGGCGCGGACACGTCTGGTCGGCGCGCCTGCCGAGCCGATCGCATCCGTCTCGCGGGGGCTCGGGCGGCATCCTGTCGCTTTCGCCCGGGCCTTCCGCAGCGCCTATGGCCGCTCGCCCGCCCGCTATCGCCACGACTGGCGGGTGGCGGGCGCGATAGAGCGCATCGTGCGCTCGGCCGCCGCCTTGGCCGATATCGCCGCAGACACCGGCTTCGCTGACCAGGCCCACATGACGCGGGCCGTGCGGCGGGCCAGCGGCTGGAGCCCCGGCGCCTTGCGTCGGCTGTTCACACGCTGAGCCGCGGTTTGTTGCGTTCAAGACCGCGCCGCTGTTTGCCGCTTAGCTGCGGTTCCCACTCCCCAGAGCGTATCGCATGATCACACGCCGCCCGCTTATCGCCGCCCTGGCGTTCGCCCCCATGGCCGTTGCGCCCATTCAAGTCCTGGCCAGTTCGACGCTACGGCGCCGGACGAAGGCCCAGGCGATCGACGACTTTGCTCGCCGCGCCCTGGCCGAGCTTGCGACCGTGCCTGGTCTTTCGCTGGCCGTGGTGCAAGGGCGGGAGGTCGTCATGGCGGCCGGCTATGGCGTCGCCGATCTCGCGACCGGACGTCCCGCACACGCCGACACCGCGTTCTACATCGCGTCCTCGACCAAGGCCTTCACCGCCCTGGCGATCGCCGCCATCGCCGCGCGCGGGACGTTCGCGCTCGACGCGCCGTTGAGCCGCTGGATCGGCGACAGTCCGTTCCCCGCCGATCTGGCCGCTTCGGTCAGTCTCTCGGATCTTCTGTGTCACCGCTCGGGCCTGGAGAACCAGCCGATCGCGCATCGCGCCGCCTTCACGGGCGAGCACACCCCGGCCGCCATGAGCGCTCTGTTGCGAAGCACCATAAGGAGCAAGGACACGCCGCATGGCGTCTTTCGCTACACCAACACCGGCTACAATCTCGCCACGACGCTCATCGAGGACCGCTTTGGCCTGGACTGGCGTGACATGGTCGACCGGGAGGTGCTCCGGCCGGCCGGCATGGCGCGCACCACCGCGCGGATCGACGCCGCTCGCCGGCGAAAGGGCGTCGCTCTTGGGCACACGCCCGCCGCTGACGGTCGCATCGCGCCCAGCCCGTTGCAGAAGACTGACGCCACCATGCAGTCGGCCGGCGGCCTGGTCTCGACCGCCCGCGAGATGGCGCGATGGTTGGAGATCCAGTTGAACGATGGCGTTCTGGAGGGGCGTCGCCTCTTTCCCGAAGGGCTTGTGGCCTCCACGCATCGACCGCTGGTCCCGCAGCAAGCCAAGTTCGGCCCCTATGTCCGCGACGGCTATGGACTGGGCTGGCAGACAGGCCGCTATGGCGAGCAGCCCTTGATCCATCATTTCGGCAACTTCGCCGGGGCTCGGGCCCATGTCTCCTTGATGCCCGCGCGCGGTGTCGGCGTCGCGGTGATGGCGAACGAGGACGCCTTGGCCGGGGAGGTGACGGACCTGGTGGCCAACTACGTCTATGACTGCCTAGCCGGGCGGGTTGATCTGGAAACGGTCTACGAAAACGAACTGTCGGCGTTGAAGGACCGGGTCGCAAGACGGCGCGCCAGCCTGACCGCCAGTCGCGCCGAACGCGCAGCGCGTCCGTGGTCGCTGAGCCGCGCCACCGCGGACTATCTCGGCGCCTATCACAACCCGCAGATGGGGCGGTTGGACATCGTCGAGGCGAACGCGCGCCTCATGGTCCGCGCCGGGGCGATGGCGTCGCCGGCGGAGGCGGGCGGTCAGCCCGAGACGCTTCGGGTGGAGCTTGTTCCCCTGACCGGGCAGGTCATCCGCTTTGTTGGCGATGGCGAGCTGATCCTCGATGGCCAGACCTATGTCAGGCGACCTGCCGTCCCGCCGCTCACGATGGAAATCCAGCGCCCGCGATCGATGACGCCGTGATCGCTCAGCGCCGAGCCGCCAATGCACGTCGCCCGCCCGTTACGGGGTGACGACCTCTCCGTCTTCCTTGCTGAACTGCTCGGGCTTGCGGTCCAGCAGGTCGAGCACTTGTTCGGACGGGCGGCACAGTTTTACGCCCAAGGGCGTGACGACGATCGGGCGGTTCACCAGGATCGGATGCTCGACCATCGCGTCCAGCAGGCGCTCGTCCGACACCTCATCGGCCAGCAGGCCCAGGGTTTCCGCCGGGGCGCCCTTTTCCCGCATCAGGGCGCGCAGCGACCCGCCGGACTTGGCGGCGAGGTCCTGCAGCTGCTCGCGGGTCCAGCCGGTTTTCAGATATTCGACGACCTGCGGCGCGTAGCCGGCGGCCTGGACCATGGCCACGGTGTTGCGCGAGGTGCCGCAGGCCGGGTTGTGGAAGATGGTGATCGGGAAGGCGATGTCGGTCATCGAGAGGTGTCCGTCTTGAGAAGCCAGCCAAACAGCGCCGCCGCAGAGAGGGCGCCGACAAGCTGGGCGAGAATGAAGGCCGGCGCGCTGGCCGGCGCGATGCCGGCGAAGCTGTCCGAGAGGCTGCGCGCCACCGTGACCGCCGGATTGGCGAACGAGGTCGAGGCGGTGAACCAGTAGGCGGCGGTGATGTAAAGTCCGACCGCCATCGGCGTGCTTTCGGGGCGGAAGCGGCTGACGCCCAGGATGGTCGCCAGCAGACCGAAGGTCGCCACGACCTCGGCGAAGGCCTGGTCGCCGCCGGACCGGAGCTTGGTCGAGACCTGCAGGATCGGCTCGCCGAACATGGCGTGCGCCGTCCAGACGCCGGCGATCCCGCCCAGGATCTGGGCCAACGGATAGGCCAGGGCCAGGGTAAGGGGCAGCTCCCGGCGGAGCGCCGCCACCAGGGTGACGGCCGGATTGAAGTGCGCGCCGGAGATCGGACCGAACACCCAGATCAACACGACCAGGGCCGCGCCGGTGGCCAGGGTGTTGCCCAGCAGGGCGATGGCGATGTTTCCGTCCGACAGGCGCTCGCCCATAATCCCCGAGCCGACCACGACGGCCAGCAGGAGGGCCGTGCCCAGGGCTTCGGCGACGAGACGGCGGGGCGTATCGAACGGGCTCACGCCTTGGCCGCCCCGCAGGCCATGCCGCCGCTGACGATGGCGCTGAGCGGCGCGCAGATCTGCGGCGCGCCCGCGCAGCAATCCTCCATCAGAAAGCCCAGCAGACCGGTCATGGCGTCGTAGTCGGCCGTGTAGATGATCGAGCGGCCGTCGCGGCGCGAGGCGATCAGCCCTGAGTGGGACAGCACATTGAGATTGGCCGACAGACTATTGGGCAGCACGTTCAGCGCCCGTGCGATCTCGCCTGCGGCGACGCCGGCGGGTCCGGCCTGCACCAGCAGGCGGAAGATGGCCAGGCGCCCTTCATGGCCCAGGGCGGACAGCATGTTGACAGCGGCTTTCGATTCCATATTTCCAATATGATCGAATTATTCGACAGTTCAATGACCATGCTGGAGGCGCCGTTGTCCGAGTTCCCCGCCCTCGATCCCAAGTTCCTGGCCAAGATCGACGAGGCGCGCCTGGAGGTCGACGCCCGCGCCGCCCATCCGCCGCGCATCCTGCTGCTGTATGGGTCGCTGCGGGAGCGGTCGTTCAGCCGCCTGCTGGTCGAGGAAGCCGCGCGTATTCTTCAGGCCTTGGGCTGCGAGACCCGCATCTTTGATCCGCGTGACCTGCCGCTGCCTGACGCCACCGGCCCCGATCACCCCAAGGTGCAGGAGCTGCGCGCGCTGTGCCAATGGTCCGAAGGTCAGGTCTGGTGCAGCCCCGAGCGGCACGGCGCGATCACCGGGATCATCAAGGCTCAGATCGACTGGATCCCGCTGGAGATCGGCAGCGTGCGCCCCACCCAGGGCAAGACCCTGGCGGTGATGCAGGTCAGCGGCGGGTCCCAATCGTTCAACGCCGTCAACACCCTGCGCCTCCTGGGCCGCTGGATGCGGATGATCACCATCCCCAACCAGTCGTCGGTGGCGATGGCCTTCCGCGAGTTCGACGACAACGATCGCATGCTGCCGTCCAGCTACTATGACCGCGTGGTCGACGTGATGGAGGAGCTGGTGAAGTTCACCCTGCTGACGCGCGACCGCGCGGACTATCTGGTCGATCGCTACAGCGAGCGGAGGGCGCACGGGCGCATCCCCGAGCATGTCGCGCTGGCGGCCGAGGCCATGAAGCACGAGACCACGCCCCGGTGACGAACGCTGATCGCGATGAGAAAAGGGCCTGGGCGTCGCCGCCCAGGCCCCGTTTGAGCGATCAGCCCTTCGGCGTGATCTTGATCAGCTTGCCGTCGCCCTCGTCGGTCAGCACATAGATCGCGCCGTCGGGGCCGACCGCCACGTCGCGGACGCGGCCGCCGATGTCGGTGAACAGGCGCTCTTCGCCGACCACCTTGTCGTCCTTCAGAACCAGGCGCGCGACATGCTGCTCGCGCATCGAGCCGATCAGCAGGCTGCCCTTCAGGGCCGGGAACAGGGCGCCGTCATAGAGCGCCATGCCGGACGGGGCGATGACGGGATCCCAGTAGTAGACGGGCTGCTCCAGCCCCTCCTTTTGGGTGGCGCCGTCGCTGATCGCCTTGCCCGAATACTCCTCGCCATAGGTGATCAGCGGCCAGCCATAGTTCTTGCCGGGCTCGGGGCGGTTCAGCTCGTCGCCGCCGCGCGCGCCATGCTCGACCGTCCACAGACGGCCCTGGGCGTCCAACGTCGCCGACTGGATGTTGCGGTGGCCCAGCGACCAGATGTCGGGCTTGGCGCCGGCGGTGTTCACGAACGGGTTGTCGCTAGGGATCGAGCCGTCGGCGTTGATCCGGACCACCTTGCCCAGCGTGCCGTCCAGGTTCTGGGATTGGACCCGGCCCGCAGGGTAGGCGCGTTCGCCCGTGGTGATGAAGAGTTTGCCGGCGCGGTCGAAGACTACACGTCCGCCAAAGTGCAGGGGGCTGGCCATCTTGGGCGTCTGGCGCCAGATCACCTGGACATTCTCGACCTTGGGCGCGGCGCCCAGGGTCAGCTTGCCGCGCGCGACGGCCGTGCCGTTCACGCTGTCGACCTCTTCGGCGTAGGCCCAGTAGACGAGGCCGTTCTTGGCGTAGTCGGGATCGAGCGTGACGCCCAGCAAGCCGCCTTGGCCCTCGGCGTAGATGGCCGGCAGGCCGGTGACGGCGGGCGAGAGCTTGCCGTCCTTACCGACAACGCGGAGGCGTCCGGCGCGCTCGGTCACCAGGATTTCGCCTGAAGGCAGGAACGCCATGCCCCAGGGATGTTCAAGACCGCTGGCCAGGGTCTGGTACTGGCCGCTGACGCCTGAGACCAGGCCCGGCGCGCGGGTCTGGCCGGCGAAGGCGGGCTTCTGATCGGGCGAGTTGGGCGCGCGACTCTCGACGGGCGCGCCGGCCTGGCCGGGCTGAGCGGGGGCGGGACCACAGGCGGCCAAGGCGGCGGCGAGGGCGGCGGAGGCGGTGAGCAAGGTGGAGCGCATGACTCCTACTTAGAGCGCTTTTCGCGCCGCGCCACCCCGGATGTCCCCAAGCTCGGGGTCGATGCGAAAAGGGCCGGGGATCGCTCCCCGGCCCAGATCGTCTTTGCATGAAGCGCGGCGGTTAGATCTTCACCGGCTCCATCTTGGGCGTCAGCAGGTGGACGACCAGAAGGGCGAGCAGATAGGCGCTGCCGGCCACGATGAAGATCGGCGTGTAGGTGCCGATGCTTTCCAGCACGCCGCCGATGTACTTCGAGAACACCATGCCGCCGACGGCGCCCAGCATGCCGCCGATACCGACGACCGAGCCGACGGCGCCGCGCGGGAACACGTCCGAGGGCAGGGTGTAGAGGTTGGCCGAGAAGCCCTGGTGAGCGGCGGTGGCGACACCGATGATCAGCACGGCGACCCAGAGCGAGTCCGCGAACGAGGCGAACATGACGGGCACGGCCAGCAGGGCGCAGATCAGCATGGTGATCTTGCGGGCCTTGTTGATGCTCCACCCCATCTTCATGAAGTTCGAGGACAGCCAGCCACCGCCGACGCTGCCGACGTCCGACAGCAGATAGATGGCGACGATCGGCGGGCCGAAGGTCTTGAGGTCCAGGCCATAGCGCTTGCCCAGGAAGTCCGGCAGCCAGAACAGGAACATCCACCAGATCGGGTCGATCAGGAACTTGCCGATGGCGTAGGCCCAGGTCTCGCGCTTGGTCAGAAGCTTGGTCCAGGCGATCTTTTCGACCGGGTCGGCCGGATCCTGCTCGATGTGCGCAAGCTCGGCGGCCGACAGGTTCTTGGTTTCACGCGGCGTGCGATAGACCAGCAGCCAGATCGGCAGCCAGATCAGGCCCGCGACGCCCGTGACGATGAACGCCATCTGCCAGCCCCAGGCCAGCACGATGGCGGGCACCACCAGCGGGGTGACGATCGCGCCGATATTGGTGCCGGCGTTGAAGATGCCGGTGGCGAAGGCTCGTTCCTTCTTGGGGAACCACTCGGTCACGGCCTTGATGCCGCCCGGGAAGCCACCGGCCTCGCCGACGCCCAGCGCCATGCGGGCGAAGATGAAGCCGGTCAGACCGCGCGCGCCGGCGTGGGCGATGTGGGCGACTTGCCAGATCAGGAAGGCGATGCCGAAGCCCCAGCGGGCCCCGATCTTGTCCATGATCTTACCCCAGACGAGGTAGGCCACGGCGTAGGAGAGCTGGAAGTAGAAGACGAGGTTGGCGTAGTCGCTCTCGCTCCAGCCGAACTCCTTGGACAGGTCGGTCTTCAGGAAGCCGATCGTCTGGCGATCGACGTAGTTGATGACCATCGCCAAAAACAGCAGCGTAACGATAATCCAGCGATACCGTCCGATCTTTTCGGACGGTTCGGGTGCTTTTGGCACGTCCATCGACTTGGCTTCCTTCCCCAGAGGTGACTTGTCGTTCTGTCGTTAGCGTCAGGCCGGGACGGCCACGCAGTCCACAGTTCCGAACGGGCCGAAACTGATGTGGGCCACGTCGCCGGCGACCACGTCATGAATGCCGGTGGTGGCGCCGGTGGTGACGATCTGGCCCTTCTTCAGCGGCTTGCCGCGCGCGGCGACAGCGCCGAGCAGAAAGGCGAGGGCGGCGATCGGCGATCCCGGAATGGCCGCAGCCGTCGCCGTACCCACCGACTTGCCGTTGATGAAGGTCTCGACCGGCATATCCTCCCAGGCGAGGTCGCGCCAGTTGGAAATGGCCTGACCAATGATCTGACCATCATTATTGCCGAAGTCCGACGCCACGACCGTGGGGCCCAGGGCGTTGATGGTCTTCAGAGGGCTGCCGGCGATCTCGACGCCCACCAGGAGTTCGCCCACATAGTCGGCGGCTTCCTCGACGGTCCAGTCGGTCTTGTTCGCGGGGGCGTCCTTGCCCAGGCGGATGATGAACTCGGCCTCGACGGCGCAGAAGCCGCCCTCGATGGCGCGGAAGGTGTTGGGCGCATCGGCCGACGCCTGCTGCACCTTGGACTTGAAGATGCAGCCCGCCAGGCGCTCGGCGCCCAGGCGTTCACGATGCTGCGGCGGCACCAGGCCGACCTTCCAGCCGACCAGTTCGTCGGGCCAAAGGTCGATGGCGATGTCTTGCACCGCATAGCCGTCCGCCATGCTCGAAGGAATCACGCCGCCTGGATAGCCGGGGACGCTGACCCCCTGCTGGCGAGCCTGGACGAATTGGGGAGCGATGGCCGTAGGGGTGAAAATCTCACTGTCGGCCTTAGAAACGGTCACGCCGCAAGTCCTCCCTCGAATCCGGCACGTCCCCCGCTTTCGGGGTTTGCGATGTCTCTAGAGGAAACCGGTGTCATTGACAATCGGGGCTGAAACATCCTCGTGCATGGAAATCCGAGGCTGCTCAGAGCACGAGCATTGCGCGCGCAGGGCCCATCACCGTCGTCGCGACTTGACACCCGTAATAGCGCGTATAGCGTCGCGCGTTGAATTACGGATGTAAGCGTTATGCACATCACCGCCGCCGAAGCCCATGTCATGGAAGCGCTCTGGCGCCGCTCGCCGCTGTCGGCCGACGAACTGGTGGCCGAGGTCGGCGCGGCGCAAAGCTGGGGCGAAGCCACCGTCAAGACGCTGATCAATCGTCTGCTGAAGAAGAAGGCCATCAAGTCCGAGCGCGCCGAGGGCAAGCACGGCTATCGGCCGCTGGTCGACCGCAGCGCCTATGTCCAGGCCGAAAGCCAGGGTCTTCTGGACCGCCTGTTCGACGGCCAACTGGCCCCCCTGATCAGCCACTTCGCCCAGCACCGGCCGCTGAAGCCCGACGAAGTGGCCAAGCTCAAGAAGCTTATCGACGAGATGGGCGAGTAGGCTTTTCAGCGAGCCCGTTACGGGCCGGACCTGGCGGGCCTCCATGGCCTTTCCGGCGGCGTCGATCATCGCGCTGACGGCGCAGTCGCCGATCACCAAGAGGTCGCGGGTCCCTCGCTGCAAGGCCTTGCCCGTCATCGCCCCGCGATCTTTCGGGCCGGGCCCCGGTCGCGGTGAAACCAACGGTGTGGCTTGAGGGTTCCTGTTGTCGAAAAACGTCGTCGCGGGACGAGGGGAGGGCTCGCCTTTCACGCTACCCGCGTTGACGCGGAAGGCCCCGCACGGCCATCTGTAACCCTTAACGCGGCTTGGCCGCGCGAGTGCGGCGGACCGTTCGACAGTGATGCGATTTACGAGAACCTGCGGCGCCTTGGCGGCGACGTTGAGCCTCCTGTCCCTCGAGGTCGCCCAGGCGCAGTCGCAGCGTCCGCCGGTGGTGGTCGCGCGTCCGGTGCAGAGCGGCCCGATCGTCGCGCCCCGGCCTGCCGTGATCCCGCCGGATCTGTCGGCGGTGCAGCTCAGCGTCGAACAGGTCGAGGTGCTGCGCGCCGTGCTGGGCGATGCCTATTCGCACGGCTTCGCGATGACCGCCTTCTCGCCGGATCGGGCGATCGAGCTCTACATGGCCGGGGATCCGGCCTCGCGCGCCGCCGGACAGGCGCAACTGGTCAGCCTCACCCTGGCCTATGCCCGCGCCGTGCGGACGGGACGGCTGCCGATCAGCGCCTTCAAGACCGAGTGGGGGCTGCGGCCGGCGGCCTATGATCCCGCGCCCGAGTTTGTGGCGGCCGTGCAGCAGGGCCGCCTGGCCGAATGGCTGGAGACCTTGCCGCCGCCCTACACGGGATACCAGACCCTGCGGACGGGCCTGGCCACCTATCGCGACATCGCCGCCAAAGGCGGCTGGCTGCCCATCGCCGCCGGTCCGGAGCTGAAGGAGGGGGCGACCGGCGCGCGCGTCGTGGCCCTTGAGGCCCGGCTGGCGGCCGAGGACCCCACGGTGGCGGTGGACGCCGCACCGGTGTTCGACGCGGCCCTGACCCAGGCCGTGCAGCGGGCGCAGAAGCGGTTTGGTCTCAATCCGAACGGGATCGTCGACAGAGCCACCCTGGCGGCGCTGAACATTCCCGTCGAGCGGCGGATCGACCAGATCGTCGCCAATATGGAGCGCTGGCGCTGGTTGCCGCAGACCCTGCCGGCCGAGCGCATCCAGGTGAACGTGGCGGCCGCCATCCTGTCGGTCTTCCATCACGACACCCCGACCCTGACGATGCGTGCGGTCACCGGCCGCCCCGGCGATGAGACGCCGATGCTGTCGTCGATGATCCACAGCATCGTGCTGAACCCGCCGTGGAACGTGCCGCAGTCGATCGCGTCGAAGGAGATCTGGCCCAAGGAGCGGGCCAGCCCCGGCTATCTGGCGCGCAACGACTTCATCGTGATCCCGACCGAGGGCGGCGGCACGCGTCTGCAGCAGAAGGCCGGCCCGTTGGCGGCGCTGGGGAAGGTGAAGTTCGACTTCAACAATCCCTACGGCGTCTATCTGCACGACACCCCCAGCCGCTCGAGGTTCGACAGCTTCAGCCGCCTGGCCAGCCACGGCTGCGTGCGCCTGCAAAAGCCGATCGAGCTGGTCAACGAGGTGATGCGCGACGATCCGACCTGGACGCCCGAGAAGGTCAACGAAACCCTGGCCTCGGGCGAGACGGTGCGGGCCAAGCTGCCCCAGCAGATCGCCGTCTACCTGCTGTACTGGACGGCGTATGTGACGCCGGACGGGCAGGTGAACTTCCGCCAGGATCCCTATGGCTGGGATCGGCAGCTGGTGCAGCGTATCGCCGCACTCTGATACGGCTCAGCTTGCATTCAGGCCCGTCATGAGGTGTCCTCCCGACCTTCCGTGTCGGGTAAGGCGTAATCATGCATCGACGTAAGCTGCTCCAGTGGGGGCTGGGCGCTATCGGGGCTGGACTTCTGCCATTGGCGGCGCGCGCCGACGACGACATCATCGGCGCGCTGCTGGAGGGCAAGATGCCTCAGGCCACGCCGGTTCCGCCGCCGAGCACCGTCGCTGCGACGGTCGCTTCGATCGATCCGCCCGCGCTGAAGCCTGCTGTGGATCCGCGCTGGGTTCATCTCCACAACGTCCATACCGGCGAGAAGCTGGAAGCGGTCTACTGGGAGAACGGCGACTATGTTCCGGACGCCGTGAGTGCGCTGGACAAGGTGCTGCGCGACTATCGCAACGATGAAGTCCATCCCATCGACCGGGGCCTCTACGACCTGCTCGACCAGATCGCCCGCAAGACCCAGAGCAAGGGTCCGTTCCAGGTGATCTCGGGCTACCGCTCTCCGGCGACCAACCGTCTGCTGTCCAAGCGCAGCGGCGAGGTGGCCAAGAAGAGCCTGCACATGGATGGCAAGGCCATGGACATCTTCCTGGAGGATGTCGAGCTCAAGCACGTCCGCGCTGCAGCTTTGGATCTGAGCGTTGGCGGCGTCGGCTACTATCCGACCAGCAACTTCGTCCATGTCGATGTCGGACCGGTCCGCAAGTGGACGGGGACCTGAGGCGCTACTCGCCTCTTAGCCGAATTCGATAACCAAGCTCTGGTTCACCTGTTTAGACCGTGATAGCGGGCTTCAAGGCTAAGTCGGCGTGGATGGCGGACCGTTGAGATGAGCGAGCGTCGTGGCAATCCTTTTGGCTTGTTCTTGCTGGGTTTCGTCGTCGGCGTGCTGGCCACCTTCGGGACCATTCTGTTCCTGACGTCCAGCGGCGGCGGCTACGAGGACGGACCCGCCGAGACCCGCACCGCCGCCGATGATGCCGCAGCGGCCGCGATGGCCGCCAAGGCGACACAGCCTGCGCCGCCAAAGGCCGAGGCCGTCGCGCCCCCGCCGGAAGTCCCCGCCAATCCGTCGATCCGTCAGACGGGACCCGCGCCGGAGCTCGATCCTCAGGTCGCCGACGACGCGGCGGCCGCGGGCATGACCTCGCGCACGCGCTAACCCGCTTCGCCCGCCCAGGGTGCGACACGCCGCCTCAGCGGCGGCGCAAGCCTGCTGACACATCGCTGGCGACAAGGTGGGCGCAGGGTCCCTGGATGATCAGGGAGAACCAGCGTGGCCATCAAGGGAAGCTGTTGCTGCGGCGGCGTTCAGTTTGAACTCTTCGAGCGTCCGGCCATGGTTGGCGTTTGCCACTGTTCGCGCTGCCGCAAGGCGGGATCGAGCGTCTACGCCTATGTGCGCGCCGAGGCGTTCTTCTGGGTTTCGGGTCGCGATCTGGTCGCCCGCTACGCGCCAACGCCGCCGCTGCGGTTCAATCGCTGCTTTTGCGCCCGCTGCGGGACGGCGCTGGGAGACCCGTTTTCCGGGCGTGTCCTGGCGATCGCCGCAAGTTGCCTGGACGATGGCGTGCGCCTGACGCCCGACTTCCATGAGTTTGTTGCGGACGGCCAATTCTGGCGTCGCGCTGAAGTCTGATCGATCCAGCGCGCACGAAAAAGGCGGCCGCGTCAGCGACCGCCTCTGTCGTTCAGGCTTTGGCCAAGGCTAGTTCTTCGGCGCCGGCATCGGCGTCAGGGCGTTGGCCTTCTGCTTCATTTGAATGTGCACCGCCGGCGGCAGCGGGATCATGCCGCGATTTTGCAGATAGCCGCCGCGACCGGTCGCCGCGTCGGACACAAACTCGGACACGAACTCCTTCAGACCCGGCGTCACACCGACCTGGGACTTCTTCACATAGATGTAGAGCGAGCGCGACAGCGGGTATTGGCCGCTGGCGATCGTCTGGGCCGTCGGCTTCACGCCGTTGATCGACGCGCCCTTGATGCGCGAGCCGTTCTCTTCGAGGAACGAGTAGCCGAACACGCCCAGGGCGTTGGGGGTCTTTTCGATGGTGCCGACGATGGCGTTGTCGTTTTCGCCCGCGTCGACCCAGCCGCCGTCGGTGCGCATCGGCGACACGGTGGCCTTGAACTTCTTCTCGTCTGCGGCCTTCATCTTGGCCAGGGTCGGCAGCTTTCCAGCGCCGCCCTCGATGGCCAGTTCGATCCAGGCGTCACGGGTGCCCGAGGTGGGCGGCGGGCCGTAGGCCAGGATGCGGGCGTTCGGCAGGCCGGGGCCGACTTCGCTCCACGACTTGTAGGGCTGCTTGACCACCTGGCCGCCGCGCAGGGTCTGGTCGGCGAGGGCCAGATACAGCTGCTCGAGCTTGAAGTTGAAGTCCGGGCCCTTCTTGTTCGACGCGACGACGATGCCGTCGAAGCCGATCTTGATCTCGACGATGTCCTTCACGCCGGCCTTCTGGCAGGCCAGGAACTCGGACCTCTTCATTTGACGCGAGGCGTTGGCGATGTCGGGGAACTTCTCACCCGCGCCGCCGCAGAACATCTTGATGCCGCCACCGGTGCCGAGCGCTTCAATGCGCGGCGACTTCTTGCCGGTCTTCTTGGCGAAGTTCTCAGCCACGCGCGTCGAGAACGGGAACACGGTCGAAGATCCGACCGCCCAGATCTGATCGCGGGCCGCATGGGCTTGGTCGGCGACGGCGAGCAGAGCGACGGTGGCGACCGCGCCGATGAGCTTGTTCATGTCGTCAAATCCTGTCTCGTCCGGACGCAACGGAAGCGTGCCAGACTGATGACGGGCTTTTGTCACAGTTTGACGACAGTTTTAAGACAGTAAATCCGTCGATCGACGAAGCTCGACCCATTCCTCAGGGGCGCGGCTCCTGCGGCGGCGGGGCCAGCGGAACGCCGCTATTGGCCGGCGGGGCGGGTTCGTCGGTAGGCGAGGTGAACGGCGCCAGCGGCAAGCCGTCCGGCCCAAGCTCGCCCTCCAGCGGCAGGCCCAGGTCCTCCAGCGGGTCCTCCTCGACGACGGGGGCGACATCGCGGCCCAGCGCCGAAAGCATGAACGCCTTCCAGATCCTGGCGGGCTCGCCGCCGCCGACCACGCCGTTCATCGAGCTGTTGTCGTCATTGCCCAGCCAGACGCCCACGACCAGGTCCTCGACGTAACCGACGAAGATGGCGTCGTGATAGTCCTGGGTGGTGCCGGTCTTGCCGAAGGCGCCGGGGATGGCGGCTTCCACGCCTGTGCCGCGATGGGTCGCCGACCGCAGCAGGTCGCGCATGTTGGCCAGCACCTTGGGGTCATAGGCCTTGGTCTTGGGCTTCTTGAACTCGGTCACCCCATGCGGAACGATCGGATACTCGCCGGCCGCGACCGAGGCATAGGCGGCGGTCAGGCGGGTCAGGCTCATCGGACCTGTACCCAACGCCATGGTCAGGTCGGACGGGATCTCCTCGGTGACGCCCAGGTCTCGGGCGACCTTGATCACCTTGGCGGGACCCAGATCATGCGCCAGGCGCACCGCCGCCACATTGGACGAGCCGGCGAAGGCGGTGATCAGCGGCACCTCTCGGGCGTGATACTTGCCCTCGTGGTTCTTGGGCATGTAGCCGCTGACCTGGACGGGGGTGTCTAGGATCGGCGTCGTGACCGTCATGCCCTCGCGCAGGGCGGCCAGATAGACGAACAGCTTGAACGCCGAGCCCGGCTGACGCTCGGCGTCCGCGCGGTTGAACTGGCTCTGCTTGTAGTCGCGACCGCCGACCATGGCGACGACTCGGCCATCTCTGCGCATGGCGACCAGGGCGCCCTGGGTGACGTTCAGCACCTGGCCGTCGCGCTCGATATGGTCGTTGAGGATCCGCTCGGCCTTCTCCTGCAGCTCAGGATCCAGCGTCGTCTTGACGATGGTCTCGCCGTAGCGGGCTCCGATCAGGGCGCGAGCCTGGGGCAGGGCCCAGTCGGCGAAGTAGGAGCCGGTCGGCAGCTTGTCTTCCGGTTCGACGGGCGACACTTCACCGACCGCGTCGGCCTCCGCCTGGGTGATGGTCTTGGTCTCGACCATGGCGCCCAGCACCACGCGCATGCGCTCGCGCGCGCCTTCGATATTGTTGGTCGGGGCCAGGCGCGAGGGCGCCTTGACCAGACCGGCCAGCATCGCCGCCTCGCCGATCGACAGCTGCTCGGGCGGCTTGCCGAAATAGTGGCGGGCTGCGGCGCGCAGGCCAAAGGCGCCGTCGCCGAAATAGACCGACGACAGGTAGCGCGACAGGATCTCATCCTTGGAGAGCCGCGCTTCCAGATAGACGGCGATCAGCGCCTCCTGCGCCTTGCGCCGCAGATTGCGATCGCTGGACAGGAAGGCGTTCTTGGCTAGCTGCTGGGTGATGGTCGAACCGCCTTCGGACACCCCGCCCGCCTGGGCATTGCGGCCCAGCGCGCGGGCGATGGCCTTCGGGTCGACGCCCATGTGGCTGTAGAACCGACGATCCTCGATGGCGATGAAGGCCCCCGGCACGTAAGGCGGCAGCTTGGCCACATCGATCGGCGCTTCCTTGTAGGAGCCCCGGCGGGCGATGGGCGAGCCGTCCTCGGCCACCAGCACGATCGCCGAGTTGTCCAGCGGCTCCAGCGCGCGGCTCAGCGGCAGCGACCAGAACAGCGAGGCGATCAGAACGATCACCAGCAGCACCGCCGCGCCCGCGCCGATCAGCCAGGCCGGACGCTTCCAGATCGGCGGCTTGGCGGCGCCTTTCGCCGGCTCGGGCGGCGTCGGGACAGACGTCTCGGCCTTGGCTTCCGGGGCGTCCTCAGCCTCGGCCGTGGTCGGAGGCTCTGCAGGGGCCTCGGGCGGGACGTCTTGCGCGGGCTCGACTTCGGGTTCGGTCGGGGACTCAAGGTCCGCCGCGGCGTCGGCTTCGAGCGTTTCGGCGCGGTCTGCCTCGACCGAGACCGGCTCGGCGTCCGGCTCGGGCGAGGGCAGGGGCTCGAACAGATCCGCGTCGGCGTCGTCAGGGGCGGCCGTGGAGGTCGAGGGAGTCTGCGCCTCGGGGGCGGCCACGGCTTCAGGCTGGGCGCGGCGCGACTTGCGCGGACGGCGCGGCTTCTGTGCGGCGTCTTCGGGCGCAGCGGGATCCAGGCCGGCGGCCTCGGTCATCACCGTCTGGGCGCGCGGCTTTCGCGGCCGCCGAGGCTTCGGCGCCGGCGCGGCGGGAACGTCGTCTGCAGGGTCGGTAGGATCAGACATAGGCTTGGCGCTCGCTTCGGGCGCAGGCCCTCAATCGTCGAGCGCGCTCATATCACACGGCCGGGGCAAGCCAAGCGGGCGGCTGACGAAGAATTTTCAAGGCGGCTCTTGAACACCCGAAAAGTGAACATAGATCACCAACGTGAGGCTGAGAGCCTCTGCCCTTCCTGGGGCGTTTCCTCCCTACTTATTCCAGCCCGGCTTTTCGCCGGGCTTTTCTTTTGGCGGTTCTGGCGTTCGCGCTCGATCGAGAACCGCCGACCGGCGCGAACGCTGGGGTGGGGTCTAGAAACTTACGCGCAGCCGGCCGGTGATCGTGCGCGGCGCGCCCGGGGTGATCCAGACATTGCTGTACGAGCTTTCCAGATAATAGGTGTCGAACAGGTTCTCGACATCCAGATGCAGCGAGACCGCCTTCGACACGTTATAGGCGAGGTTGGCGCGCACCGTCACATAGTCCGGCAGCTTGAAGCCGGTATTGACGTCATCGCCCGCGCGCTCGCCCACATAGACCAAGCCGCCACCCAGGGTCACCGATCCCGGCGCATCGCCGGCCGAGCGCCAGTTGGCGTACAGCGCGCCCGAATGCTTCGGGACATTGCTCAAGGAGCTCCCGATCATGTTGGTGCGGGTGTCGCGGGTGATTTCAGTATCGGTATAGGCATAGACCGCCGTGGCCGTGATCCCTTGGGGCAGGCGCAGATTGGTCTCGGCCTCGAAGCCCTGGCTGCGCGCGGCGCCCACGGGAATGAAGAAGCCGCTGTTGGCCGGGTCGTTGACGAGGATGTTCTCCTTGTCGATGCGGAACAGCGAGGCCGTGCCGGTCAGGCGGCCGGCCAGATCCCACTTCACGCCGGCTTCCAAGGCCTCGCCCTTCTCGGGCGGGAAGGCGCCGCCCACAGCGTCGGAGCCCTGATTGTAGCGGAACGAGCGCCCCCAGCTGACATAGGCCGAGAAGCTCTCGTTCGGCGCCCAGGTCAGGGCCGCGCGCGGCGAGGCCTGGGACGGCGACTGCCGGGTGACCGTATTGTTGCGGAGGTTGGTGTTGGTCTGGCGGATCCAGTCCTGGCGCACGCCGACCAGCAGGGTGAACTGGCTGTTCAGCGTCACCAGGTCCTGCAGGTAGAGGCTCTCGCCGCGCAGTTCCTCCAGCACATTCTGGTTCAGCGGCGCGACCGGCTTGGCCTGACCGTAGACCGGATTGAAGATGTCGATCGCGTAGGGCGTCGCGGCCGTCGGATTGAAGCGATAGAAGATCCGACGCTGCTCGTAGGTGAAGGCGTCGGCGCCGGCGCGCAGCTGGTGCTCCAGGCCGCCGAGCTTGCCATCGAAGCTGACCTCGATCCGGCCGGAGAGATCATCCCAGGTATAGTCGTGGATGCGCAGCTGGCGGCGCAGTTGGGTTCCGATCAGCGCGCCGTTGTGCGTGGACTGCCCCCGGAACGAGCCGTCGCGATACTGGACGCCGGCTTCCACCGCGACGCTCGGGCTGAAGTTGTAGGTCGTGGTCAGCTGGTGTTGGATCGTCTTCTGCGTGATGTCGCCGTCGTTCGGTTCGCCGAGGAACCGCTCGCGCGGCAGCGCCTTGCCGTTGCCGGCCACCGCCACCAGGCCCCGATCATGCACGAAGTGCACGGTGTTGGCCTCCAGCTGGTAGAGCAGCCGCAGGTCGTCGGACGGCGTCCAGGCCAGCGACGGGGCCAGCAGCAGGCGGTCGCTGCCGACATGATCGCGCCAACCGTCCGTGTCCTGATAAACGGCGATCATGCGGGCCGAAACGCCGCCGCCTACGGGGCCGCTGAGATCACCCATGATCCGCTTGGCGTCGAAGCTGCCATAGGACAGCTCACCCGCACCCTGGGCGGTCTCGGTCGGCGCCTTGGTCACGATGTTGATCGAGCCGCCCGGCTCGCCCTTGCCCGACAGGGCCGAGGCGGGGCCTTTGAGCACCTGGAAGCGCTCGACGGTGGCCACGTCGCGCCGCGCGTTGAAGCCGCGGTTGGCCGTGAAGCGGTTCACCAAAAGGTCCGGGCCCTGGTTGATGTCGCCCGAGAAGCCGCGAATGGCATAGGCGTCCCACGCGCCGCCGAAGCTGTTCTGGCGGGCCATGCCGCCGGCGAAATCAAAGAGGTCTGACAGGTTGGTGACGCCGGTGTCGACGATCAGCGCCTCGTCGAGCACCCGCACGCTTTGCGGCAGTCGCATCGGGTCGATGACGACGCCGTTGATGCTGGCGCTGGCGGCTCGCGAGCCGGTGACGACGACGCCCTCGACCTCGTCGGTCTTGTCCTGCGCGACAGCCAGGTCCGCGAAGGCGAACTGCGAAACGCCGGCGCAGAGGGCGAAGAGGAGGGCCTTGGAAGTCATGTCTGGATCTCGCTGGAGAACGGCGGTCTGGGTTGGGGCGGTCGAATAGGCGAGGGCTTGATCGACGGTCAAGGCAATTGTTATGATATAACATCACTTGATGGCGCAAGCGGCGCCGCAGAGGCTCAAGAGGGTGGCGTGAAGACCGTGGATGGCGACAAAGCGATCGAGATCGCAGATCTCGTGGTGCGGTACGGTGATCGCGCCGTGATCGACCACCTGGCCCTGACGGTCAGGGCCGGAGAGGTCTACGGCCTGCTCGGCGGCAACGGCGCGGGGAAGTCGACCACGCTTCAGGCGATCCTCGGCTTTGTCCGCCCCAGCGCCGGACGCGTCCGCGTGGTCGGCCGCGATCCTGCGTCGGAGCCCGCCGAGGTGCGGCGCGCCATCGCCTACATTCCCGAGAACGTGGCGCTGTACGAGCACCTGACCGCGCGCGAGAACATCGACTACTTCCTGCGGCTGGCGGGCCTGCGCCCGGTCGCCGACGAGATCAACAAGGCGTTCGGCACGGTCGGTCTGGCTGAAGAGGCCTGGGAGCGCCGGGTGTCGGGCTTCTCCAAGGGCATGCGGCAGAAGACGGCCATCGCCCTGGCGGTGCTGCGCCGCGCGTCGGTGCTGCTGCTGGACGAGCCGACCTCCGGCCTTGATCCCGGAGCCACCGCCGACTTCAACGCCCTGGTGTCGCGCCTGCGCGGGGAGGGGGCGGCGATCCTCATCGTCACCCACGACCTGATCGGCGTCGCCGACATCGCCGACCGGATCGGGTTTCTGGAGCGTGGCCGGATCAGTGACGAGATGGTCGCCGAGGGCCCTGAGCGTTTCGACCTTCGCGCCCTGCACAACCGCTTCTCGAGGGCGCGGGCGGCATGAGCGTGATCCTTTCGGTGACGCGCAACGAGCTGCGTCACCTTGTTCGGAGCCGGGTCGCCTTGACCGGCCTGATCCTTGTCGCGTTGCTGACCTTCGCTGCAGCGCTGACCTCGAACGCCTATCAGGCCGACCAGGCCGGTCTCCGCGAGCGTCTGCAGCACGCCGCCGATCAGGATTTCGCGGCCCAGCCTAACCGGCACCCGCACCGCGTCGTGCACTTTGGCCACTTCGCCATCCGGCCGGCCAGCGGCCTGGCGGCGATGGATCCTGGCGTCGAGGCCTATACGGGGAACATGATCTTCCTCGAGGGTCATCGGCAGAACAGCGCCAACTTCGGCGACGCCCGTCAGTCCTCGCTGCTCGTCCGGTTCGGACAGCTGTCGCCCGCGCTGGTGCTGCAGGTGATCGTGCCGCTGCTGCTGGTGTTCATCGGGGCCGGAATGATCGCCGGCGAGCGCGAGCGGGGCACGTTGCGCCAGTCGCTGTTGGCCGGGATTTCCGGCGGCGCGCTGCTGAGCGGCAAGGCCCTGGCGCTGGGCCTAGCGGCCCTGGCCATCTCGACCCCGGCCTTTGGTCTTCTGCTGTGGCTCGGCGCCAGCGGCGGGGCGCGGCTCTCGGCCGTTGGACTGACCACGTTGGGCTATGTCGCTTACCTCGCCTTCTGGACCCTGCTGATCATCGCCGTCTCCGCTACGGCTAACCGCAGCCGTTCGGCCCTGATCGGCCTTGTCGGCGCCTGGGCGTTCATGGTGGTGCTGGTTCCGCGCGTCGCGCCCGAGGCCGCCGCCGCCCTGGCGCCGCTGCCGACGCGGGTCGAGACCGACATCGCCGTCCAGCGCGACCTGCGGTCCATGGGCGACAGCCACAATCCCAACGACCCCTATTTCGCGGCCTTCAAGCAGAAGACGCTGAAACAGTACGGCGTGACGCGGGTCGAGGACCTGCCGGTCAACTATCGCGGCCTGCTGGCCATTGAAGGCGAGAAGCTGACCTCCAGCCTGTTCGACCGCTACGCCGACCAGGCCTTCGGCGCGATGGAGGCGCAGGGGCGGGTGATGGACGCCCTGGCGGTGGTCAGCCCGACCGTGGCGATCCGCCGTGTCTCCATGACCTTGGCCGAGACCGACCTGTTCGCCTACCGCCGGTTCCTCGAACAGGCCGAGGCCTATCGCTACGATCTGGTGCAGCGCCTCAACCGCCTGCAGGCCACGGCGGTCACCGCCGCTGATGACGCCGCCAAGAGCAAGAACGCTGCGGCGGAGGCTCGCAGCCGCATCTCGGCCGACCACTGGCAGGCTATGCCGCACTTCGACCCAAAACGGCCCTCGGCGGCCGACGTCGTGGGCCGCGCCGTGCCGGCTCTGGTCGCCCTGCTGCTCTGGCTCGCCGCTGGAGCGGTGTTTGCGGCCCGCGCCGGCCATCGCCTGAACCGGAGCGCCGCATGAACGCCCTGCTTCGCGAAGCCCGCTTCCTGCTGGGCCTTAAATCAGCCGTCGCGGCCATGGTCGCCCTGTTTGCGCTCACCGCTGTGGCGGTCAGCGCCGGCCTCGTCGAGGTCGCGCGCCAGGAGGCCGCCATCGCCCGGATCGGGCCGCAGCAGGCGTCCGATGTCGCTGCGGTCACCGACTGGGTGTCGCAGGGCAAGGACCCCGGCAACGCCGCCTACTACACCTTCCACGCCACGTCGGACCCGCCGTCGGATCTGGCGTTCGCCGCCATCGGCACCCGCGATGTCTCGCCCTACGTCCTACGCGTGCGGGCCCTGGGCCTCGAGGCGCAGCTCTATGAGGGCGAGATCGGCAATCCGGAAGCCGCGCTTCCGGGACGTTTCGACTTCGCCTTCGTGCTGGTCTACCTCGCCCCGCTGTTCGTGATCCTGCTGTTTCACGACCTGCGCTCGGGCGAGCGGGAGGCCGGGCGGTTGCGGGCCCTTGAGGCCTCGGTCGGCGCGCCCTCGGCGCTTTGGGGCGCGCGTCTGACCGTTCGCGCACTGGGTCTTTTCCTGGCGCTGGCCCTCCCATTCTTCGTGGGAGCCTTCGTCGCCGGCACAGCGCTTTGGAAGGTCGGAGCGGTGCTGGCGGTGGTGCTGGCCTATCTGGCCTTCTGGATCGTGCTGTGCATGGTGGTGGCCCGCGCGGCGCGCAGCTCGCTGGCCAACGCCATGACCCTGGCGGCGGCCTGGATGACCCTGACCCTGATCGTTCCGGCGATCGGTCACGTAGCGATCAACAGCGCCATCCCGCTGCGCCAGGGGATGGAGCTTGGCCAGACCCAGCGCACCGCCGTCCACCGCGCCTGGGACATCCCCAAGTCAGAGTCTATGGACGCGTTCTTCCGCACCCATCCGCAGTGGCGCAACACCGCGCCGCTGGGCGAGGCGTTCCACTGGAAATGGTACTTCGCCTTCCACCAGGTGGGCGACGAACTGGCCGGCGATCTGTCGCGCCAGTATCGCCAGGGGGTTCTTGAGCGGGCCGCCTGGAGCGAGCGCCTGGGCCTGGTGACGCCGGGCGTGGCGACGCAGCTGGCGCTGCACCGCCTGGCCGCCACCGATCCTGCGGCGCAGATCGCCTACCAGGACCGCATTCGCGCGTTCCACGGTGAGCTTCGGCGCTTCTACTATCCGTACCTGTTCGAAGACCGGCCGTTCGGCCGCGCCGACTTCGCGCGCGCGCCGGAATATCGGGCGGCGCCGGCCGCCGGAAGCTGGCCCGTCGCGCTGCTTGGCGGCGTGGTCCTGATGACGGCGCTGGTCGGCGGAATTGGCTTTGTGCGGGGACGCAGGGTGGCGTCCTAGAAGCCTAGGCCGAGGCCTCGCGCATCTTGGTGATGTGCGGGGCCGCCACCCCACGAGACCGCGACTTGATCCAGGTCTGCAGCGGCGCGTCGACGAGGCGCTCGAACAGCCACGCGGCGATGATCGTCGCCGGGATGGCCAGCGCCCACAGCGTCCACTGTGCGGCGACCGGCAGGCCAAGCTTGGCGTCGAGCATCCGCACGAGGCCAAACCAGACCACGGCGGTCAGGGTGTTGGTCAGGAACAGCGGGAACGACAGGCGCCCCGCCGCGCCCGCCCAGCGCCAGGCGCGCGGCTTGGAGGCCCCGGCCGCGTAGATCAGGAAGGCCAGAAGGGCCAGGCTGAAATAGTCGAAGTTTCCGAGAGCCTGGACGCCGATGACGATGGCCAGGCTGGTCGCCGCCAGCGGCAGGGCTTGCTGCTGGGCCAGGCGCGTGACCGGCAGACGCGCGACCAGCACGCCGATCAGGAACAGCGGCACGCCGCGGATCAGACCAAATCGCAGCGGCAACTGATAGCTGGGTACGCCGAAGACCAGCAGTGCGGCCTGGTCGATGATGATCCAGACGCAGACGCCCATGGCCAGCAGTCGCAGCGGACGGGTGCTGGCGGCGACCTTGCGCCAAACCATCGGGAACAGCGCATAGGCCACGATCAGGGCCGACAGGGTCCAGGTGGGCATGTTCCAGCCCGAGGTCCCCGGAACGAACCAGGCCTGCACCAGGAAGATCTGCGGCAGCAACTGGTCCCACTGGAACCATTGCGGGTTCTGCGGGGCGAGGCCAATCGCCGTGCTGGCCAGGAAGAAGGCGACGAACAGGGCCAGCATCACCAGGTGCGGCGGCCAGATCCGCTGAACCCGGCGCTTCAGGAACGTCCAGGTGTCGACCTCGGCCTTGATCACGCGCGATCCATAGGTCCGGGCCAGCACATAGCCCGACAGCATCAGGAAGAAGTCGGTCGCCAGATAGCCGCGCCCGAACGCCGGCGACAGGCTGAACAGCGACACCGGCGCGCGCTCGGCGACGTGGTAGAGCACGATGAACAGGGCGGCCAGGAAGCGCAGAGCGTCCAGCGGACCGTCCCGTGACAGGACGGGCGTGGCGCTCGCTTGGGCGAAACCTGTGCCGGCATTGAACATCGGAGACTCCTTCGCCTCAGACGCCGCAAGGGGCGGGCCAAGTTTCGCCTGGCGGGCGAGCGCATCGGCGACTCCCCCCGCCGGAGCCGCGTTGCTAACCTGCCTGCGTTCCCCGCCGTTCGGATTCGCCCCGTGTCCCAGATCCCCGTCGCCGACCTCACCGAAGCCCAGGCCGTCGAGGAACTGGAGCGTCTGGCCGACCTTCTGGCGACGCACGACATCGCCTATCACCAAGAGGACAATCCGACGGTCAGCGACGCCGAGTACGACGCGCTGAAGCGGCGGAACCTCGATATCGAGACGCGCTTCCCGCATCTGGTGCGCGACAATTCCCCGTCGATGCGGGTCGGCGCGACCCGGGCCGAGCAGTTCGCGCCGGTGGAGCACGGCGTGCCGATGCTCAGCCTCGACAACGCCTTTTCGAACGATGAGGCGATCGAGTTTGACGCGCGCATCCGCCGGTTCCTGCGCATCGCGCCGTCCGAGACGGTCGCCTACACCGCCGAGCCCAAGATCGACGGCCTGTCGGCCTCGCTGCGCTATGAGAAGGGCGTGCTGGTCCAGGGCGCGACGCGGGGCGATGGGCGCGTGGGCGAGGACGTCACCGCCAATCTGCGGACCATCGCCGACATTCCGCAGCGCCTGAAGGGGTCAGGCTGGCCCGACGTGATCGAGGTGCGCGGCGAGGTCTATGTCGAGCTTGCGGCCTTCGCCGCCTTCAACCAGGCCGCGGAGGAGGCCGGTCAGCGCATCTACGCCAATCCCCGCAACTTCGCGGCCGGATCACTGCGCCAGATCGACCCGAAGATCAGCGCCCAGCGGCCGCTGCGGTTCTTCGGCTATGCCTGGGGGCTGGTCTCGGAGGGCTTCGCCGACAGCCAGTGGGGCGCTCTAGAAAAGCTGGCCGAATGGGGCTTTGTGACCACGGCGCCGCCCGCCCAGCGCGTGGAGAACGCGCAAGGTCTGCTCGACATCTACGCCCAGTTCGAGGTCCTGCGACCGACCCTGGGCTTCGACATCGACGGCGTGGTCTACAAGGTCGATGACCTGGAGCTTCAGCGCCGTCTGGGCTTTGTCTCGCGCTCGCCGCGCTGGGCGATCGCCCGCAAGTTCCCGGCTCAGCGCGCCCGGACGGTCCTTGAAGCCATCGATCTCCAGGTCGGCCGCACCGGCGCCATCACCCCCGTGGCGCGGCTGAAGCCGGTGACGGTCGGCGGCGTGTCGGTGACCAACGCCACCCTGCACAACGGCGACGAGATCGCGCGGCTCGATGTCCGGGTCGGCGACACCGTGGTGATCCAGCGGGCCGGCGACGTGATCCCGCAGATCGTCGAAGTGGCCCTGGACGCGCGGCCTGATCCCGCGCCGGAGCCCTACCAATTCCCCCATGTCTGCCCGTGCCCGCTGCAGACGCCGCTGGCGCGCGAGGTGACGGCGTCGGGCCAGGAGTCGGTGGTGCGCCGCTGCACCGGCGAGTTCGCCTGTCCGTTCCAGCGGGTCGAGCACCTGCGCCACTTCGTCTCCCGCCGGGCGTTCGACATCGAGGGGCTGGGCGAAAAGCAGCTGCAGGCCTTCTTCGAGGAGGGCTGGATCACCGAACCCGCCGACATCTTCAAGCTGGCCCGCGACGCGGAAAAGCTGGCCGTCCTGCGCGAGCGTGAGGGCTATGGCGAGACCTCGGTGGCCAATCTGGTCAAGGGGATCGAGGCGCGGCGCACCATCGGCATGGACCGGATGATCTATGGCCTGGGCGCGCGCGACATCGGCGAGACCACCTCCACGGTGCTGGCCCGCAACTTCGACCGCTTCGAGGACCTGCAGGCCGCCGCCGAGGCCGCCGCGCGGGCGCTGCCCGGCGAGACCTATCTGGAGCTCTCGACCGCGCCCGGCGTCGGACCCAAGGCGCTGGACATGCTGGTCGAGGCGGGGAAGGGCGGTGTGGTCGCCGATCCGTGGCCGCAGACTGATGACCTGGAACTCAAGATCGGCCACGCGGTCCCGAAGCTCACCAAGCCGGCGCGCGCGGCCTTGGCGCAGCGCTACGGAACCTGGGACGCCTTCGCCGACGGGCTTGTCGCCGCCGCCTCGGGGGCGCCGGGCGACGACTATCTGCATCTGGCCGCCATCGATGGCGTCGGACCGGTCGCGGCGCAGTCCCTGGCGCGGTTCTTCGCCGAGGATCATAACCGGCAGAAGGTCGCCAATCTCGTCGCCGAGCTCGACATTCAGCCGGTGGCCAAGCCCAAGACCGACACCGCCGTCGCCGGCAAGACCATCGTCTTCACCGGCTCGCTGGAGAAGATGACCCGCGACGAGGCCAAGGCTCAGGCCGAAGGGCTGGGCGCCAAGGTCGCGTCTTCGGTGTCGAAGAAGACCGATCTGGTGGTTGCTGGACCCGGCGCCGGCTCCAAGCTGAAGACCGCCACGGACCTGGGCATCCAGGTGATGACCGAGGACGAGTGGCTGGAGCTTGTCGCCGGATGAAGGTCATCGCCATCGACTTCGAGACGGCCAACGAACAGCGCGCCAGTCCGTGCTCTATCGGCCTGGCCTGGATCGAGGACGGCGAGGTCGCGCGCGTCGAGCACCACTATATCCGCCCGCCGGGCAACCGTTTCGCGGCGTTCAACATGGCGTTCCACGGTATCCGGCCCGAACATGTCGCGGACGCCGACGAGTGGCCGGACGTGCTGGAACGCATTCGGCCTGAGCTGGAGGGCGCGCTCGTTCTGGCGCACAACGCCTCGTTCGACATCAGCGTGATCCGGCGCACCTGCGAGCACTATGACGTGCCGGCGCCGGGCTTTGATTATCTGTGTACGGTGCAAGTGGCGCGCAGCGTCTGGCCCGAGCTTCCGTCGCACAAGCTGAACGTGGTCTGCGGTCACCTGGGCGTGGATTTCGCCCACCACGATGCGGCCGCCGACGCCTATGCCTGTGGTCGCGTGGCCTTGGCGGCGACGGGCCTGAACGCGCTGTCCGATATCCGGGCGTTGCCGCAGCGCCTGGGCATGACCCCGGGCCGTCTCGACCCCGATGGCTACCGGCCCTCGCGCGCCGCGACGGCGCCACGTCGGCGTTGGGGCTGAGCTGACCGCTTTCCGAATTCTCGCCGCGATTTCGTGCGAACGCTTGTTTCCGGGAACAGGATCGCGCAACCAAGCGGTCAAGACGCGCGCCGAAAGCGCGAACAGGGAGATTTCGATGATCCGCACCGCCATGATCGCCGCCACCGCGCTCGCCGCCAGCCTCGCAGCTTCAGCGCCCGCCTTCGCCGCCGATGTGGTGGGCCTCTGGGCTACGCCCGGCAACGGCGGTCAGGTCGAGATCTCGCGCTGCGGCAACAGCCTGTGCGGCAAGCTGGTGACGTCCGACCACATCAAGACCAACCCGGGCCTGAAGGACATCAAGAACAAGGACGAAAGCCAGCGCAGCCGCACCCTGAAGAACCTGCAGATGCTCTATGACTTCAGCGGCGGTCCCACCAAGTGGACGGGCGGCAAGGTCTATAATCCCGAGGACGGCGGCGTCTACGCCGGGACGATCGAGCTGGTCAGCACCACCGAGCTGAAGCTCAAGGGCTGTGTCGTCGCGCCGCTGTGCAAGACGCAGAAGTGGACGCGGATTCGGTAGGGCGCATCAGACGCTGCGCCGCGCCGCCTTCAGGGCTTGATCGACGACAGACTGCGCCTCTGGCGTCGCTGCGTTCAGAGCCGCGCAGAACACGAGGCCGGATTTGGGTTCGATATGCACCTGGTGCCACCACTGGCCGTTCGAGCCCGCGTGGCCCAGTTCGCCGTTCGGCCCAACGCCCCATCCCAGGCCCATGGACTGGCCGCCAAAGGGCGGCGCATGCAGGGTTCGCCAACTCTCCGGCCTCAGGAAGTTCGCGCTCTGGTTGCGATGGGCCTTCAGATAGGTCAACATGTCGCCAAGGCTGATATGGACCAGTCCAGCGGGCCCATACACGAAGGGGAGGTCGTTCTTGCGCGGGTCGGCCACTGAATGCAGACGGCCGTCCGCTCGGCGTAGATGACCAAAGGGCTGGTCGAGCGCGATGGGATCGCCTGGCGGACCAAAGCCCGCGCTGCGCAGTCCAAGCGGCGAGAATAGCCTTTGGCGCATCAGCGTTTCCCATGGCGCGCCTTCGAGGGTCTCCAGCATGGCCCCGACAGCAACATAGCCAAGATTGCTATAGGACAGCGTCGTCCCTTTGGGACCGATCGGTGGTCGTTTCAGGCCGAGTTGGACGTACGCCCGTCGCACGGCGCGAGGATCGGGAGGCGGCGGGACCTTGAAGTCCCTCATGTCCTTTTGCTCGATCTCTCGTGGCAGACCCGCGCGATGTGACAGCAGGTGCAGAAGGGTTACGTCGCCATAGTCCGGATGCATGTCCGGCATCGTATCGCCGAGCACGTCGCTGATCGTTGTGGTCCAATTCAGGCGGCCGGCCTCGACGAGCCGCGCCACCAGGGTCGCGGTCATGGACTTGGTGTCCGAGCCGATGTGCCAGGCGTCAGTCTCCGCGACGGGCGCGGCGGCGTCCGCCGAGCGACGCCCGTCCACCATGATGACCGGTTCACGCCCAGGATGCTCAAAGGCCACGCCCATGGCAGGCGCGCCGGATAGCGTCCGCAGCCGTCTCAACCGCGCTCGGTCCATGGGGCCGACTGAAAGCACGGTGTTGTCGATCTGGTATCGCGCGCCTCGGGTCAGGACCAGGGGCTGGGTGACGCCATCCTGGGTGAACGTCCCCTCAATCCGGTCTGTTGTCGCCAGGCGCCCTTGGATGGTGAGCCCTTCAGACCAGGTCAGCGACAGAGAGGGCGGGGTCAACGCCATGGTCGCGGCGGGAAGCCGCAAACCGCCTGTGTCGATCACCGTCAAGATCGCGCCGTTTGGGCCGATATCGACCAGAAAGCGTGTCATGACCTCGTCGACGACGAGGGCCGTCGACCAGACGCCATGGAAGGGCTCATCCATCGCCAGGGCCGGACCCGCGAGGCCCAAAGCGCCGGCGCCGATAATCCAATCACGGCGGGATAGGCGCACTGAAACGACCTCTCTGTGATGCCGAGAGATTGTTTACAACCGAGGGGTGATCGTCAAGCGCAGCGCCTAGAGCGGCGCGCAGGCCTGCTCCATCCACGCCCGAACCTCCGGCTCCACGCGCGGGCCGATCTCGCGCAGCACGCGGGCGTGGTAAGCGTCGAACTGGGCGATTTCTTCGGCCGTCAGCAGCGCCTTGTCGATCAGGCGACGATCGATGGGCGCGAGCGTCAGGGCCTCGAAGCGGTGCATCGGCCGCTCGCCGCCGGGCACGTCCTCGGCCGGCATGACGATCTCCAGGTTCTCGATCCGGATGCCGTACTCGCCGTCCTTGTAATAGCCGGGCTCGTTCGAGACGATCATGCCGGGCTGCAGGGCGATGGTGTTCGGGGCCTTGGAGATCCGCTGCGGTCCCTCATGGACGCCCAGATAGACGCCGACGCCGTGACCGGTGCCGTGGTCGTAGTCGAGGCCATGCGCCCACAGGGCCATCCGAGCCAGGGCGTCGATGGCCGAGCCGGTGGTGCCGGCCGGGAAGCGCAGGCGGGCGATGGCCAGATGGCCCTTCAGCACGAGCGTATTGCGCTGGACCATCTCGGCGCTCGGTTCGCCGATCGCGACGGTGCGGGTGACGTCGGTCGTGCCGTCCAGGTATTGGCCGCCGCTGTCGACAAGCAGCAGCGAGCCCATCTTCGCGCGTTCGTTGCTGCGTTCGGTCGGGCGGTAGTGGGGCAGGGCGCCGTGGCCGTTGGCCGCGCCGATGGTGTCGAAGGAAAGATCCTTCAGCACGCCGGTGGCCTCACGGAAGGCTTCCAGCTTGGCGACGGCTTCCTTCTCGTCCGGCGGGTTGATCTGGCCCTCGGTGGCCAGCCAGTGCAGGAAGCGGGTCAGGGCCGCGCCGTCGCGGCGGTGCGCCTCGCGCGTGCCGTCCAGCTCGACGGCGTTCTTGCAGGCGCGCGGCATCGTGCAGGGGTCCATCGCCCGCACCACGGTCGCGCCGGCGGCGGTCAGGGTGTCGAAGTACCAGGCCGAGGACTGGGCCGGATCGACGACGACGCTCTTGCCTGACAGGTCGGCCAGGGCCGTCTCCAGCTTGTCCGAGGTCTCCAGCGAAACCTGGTTGCCGAGCCAGGCCGGCAGGTCGGCGGTCACCTTGGCCGGCTCCAGGAACAGGCGCGCCGTGCCGTCGGCATTGAGGATGGCCTGCGACAGCGGCAGCGGGGTGCGGATCACGTCGCCGCCGCGCACGTTGAACAGCCAGGCGATCGAGGCCGGGGCGGTGATCACGGCGGCGTCGGCGCCCAGCGCCGCGACCGAGGCGCCGACGCGGGCGCGCTTGGCGCTGGACTCTTCGCCGGCGTGTTCGAGGGGCTGCGGAACGACGGGGGCCATGGGCTGCGGCGGGCGCGCCGAACCCCAGGCCTGGTCGACGGGATTAGCCTCGACGGGCTTCAGCACCGCGCCCGCGCGGGTGGCGGCGGCCTTCAGGCCGTCCAGGGCGGCTGGGCTGTGCAGGCGGGCGTCGTAGCCGATGACGGCGCCCTTCGACACGGTCTCCAGATAGGCGGGCACGCCGCCCTCGACGAGGTCGCGGATCTCGAACACGCCCTGATCGACCTGCTCGCGGACCTGCAGCGTATAGCGGCCGTCGACGAAGACGGCGGCGCGGTCGCTCAGGATCACGCCCGCGCCGGCCGAACCGGTAAAGCCGCTGGCCCAGGCCAGCCGGTCATTGGCGGCGGGCAGATATTCGTTCTGGTGCTCGTCCTCGTGCGGCACGAGGAAGCCGTCCAGCCCCTGCGCCGCCATGGCCTGGCGGATCAGCGGGACGTGCTTGGGGCCGAAGGAGGGATCGGTGGATTCGTCGAAGGTCTGGCGCATGGGGAGGATTTAGGCCTCTCCGAGCGCGCAGGGAAGATGTTCAATCCTCCCCTAGCGGGGGAGGTGTCGGCTCGAAGAGACGACGGAGGGGGAAGAGGCAAGGTTTGCAGACCTTCCCCCACCGGCCCTTCGGGCCACCTCCCCCGCGAGGGGGAGGATTTGGATTTCAACTATCTACGGCCGCTGCAGCACCAGCGTCGCCCAGGCGTCGCGGTGGATGCGGGTGACGACCTTGAAGCCGCGCGACAGGTAGGCGGCCTTGACCATCCGTTCCTGGGTGCGCAGCAGGCCCGACAGGATCACCGTGCCGCCGGGAACGAGAGCGCGCTTGATGTCCTGGGCCAGGCTGATCAGCGGGCGGGCCAGGATGTTGGCGAACACCAGATCATAGGGCGCGTTCTCGGCGACCAGGCGGTTGGAGAGGCCCGAGGCGTGGACGAAGCGGGCGTTGGCCTTGTTGACCAGGGCGTTCTCCTTGGAGATCCGCACGCTGGGCTTGTCGATGTCGGTGCCGACCGCCAGCTTGGCGCCGGTGCGGGCCGCCGCGATGGCCAGGAGGCCGGTGCCGGCCCCGACGTCGAGCACCTTGTTGAACCTGCGCGCCTTGATCAGGCGGTCATAGGCCTGCAGGCAGCCGACGGTGGTGCCGTGGTGGCCGGTGCCGAACGCCGCGCCGGCCTCGATGCGCAGGTTCACCGTGCTGGCCGGCAGGCGGCCCCGGTCATGCATGCCGTAGACGAAGAAGCGACCCGCGCGCACCGGCGGCAGGCCCGACAGCGCCATGGCCAGCCAGTCGGCGTCGGCCAGGGTGTCGCGCGAAACCTTCAGGTCGTAGCCGCCCAGCAGCGCCATCAGGCTGGCGTCTTCCTCGTCGGTCGTCGGGAAGGCGTCGATGCGCCAGACGCCGCGATCCTCGTCCTCTTCCAGGATCGAGTAGGTGGCGCCTTCCAGGCCCGGATGGTTGTCGATGGCGTCGGCGGCGGTCTCGGCCTCGAGGCGCGCGCCTCGGGCGACGATCTGCTGGGGCGTATAGTCGGTCATGCCGCTCCGTTAGCGGCAAAGTCGCCGAAAAGCGAGCCTTCAGCGTGACGTCATGCCGGTCGCGGCGACGTCGGCCAGCATCAGGGCGTCCATGGCGGCGGCGCGATCCTCGGGGAGCGAAACATCCAGGATGTCGCCGTGCTCGGACGCCCAGCGGGAGCCCTCCGTCATCGGGGGCGGCGCGACCGGACCGGGGCGCGCCGAGGCATGGGGCGGCAACTGCGGTGGCGCGGGCAGGAGGGGTGGCTCATCGGCGACGTACGTGATCGGGGGAGACTGCGTCGCCTTCAGAAAATCGGTCCCGACCACATAGTCGGGTAGGTCGCCGGAGGGATAGGCGATCGGCTCGGGCGCGGCCTCGCTCATCGCCCGCGCGGGTTCCATGGCCGGTTGGAACGCCCCGTCCTGAGGACCGGTCTGCATCGCCAGGCCGGCCATCGCGCCGATCAGCGCGCAGGCCAGGGCGCCGAAGACCACGGGCCGCGACGCGCCGAAGGCCTTGATCTGTCCAATAGTGATGTCCAAGCGCGCCATGCCAGCATAGCGCGCCGCCGCGATATTGGTTCGCCCTGTCGATCAGGCCTTCTCGACGAAACTGTCGATCACCTTCTTGTCGCCGGCCTTATCGAAGGCGACGGTCAGCTTGTTGCCCTCGATCCCCGTGACCTTTCCGTAGCCGAACTTGACGTGGAACACCCGGTCGCCGCGCGCATAGGCGCTGTTGGTCGGGGCCGAGACGGCGACCAGACGGCCTTCGCCCTCGATCGGCGCCGAGCGGGCGGACGAACCCGATCGAACGCCTTGGGCGCCGCGCCAGGATCCGCCGCGCTCGCCAAAGCCCGAGGTGCGCTCCTGGGCGCGTTTCCAGCCGGGACTGTCATAGCTGCCGGCCTGGAACGCCGACGTGCCCGGATCGTCCCAGCGCGAGGCGGCCGTCGACTGCATGCCGGGGCCGCCGCCGTAATAGCCGGTCTCGGACGCCGCATCGACGTGGGCGATCGGCAACTCGTCGACGAAGCGGCTGGGCAGTTGCGACGTCCACCGGCCGTAGACCTGACGGTTGGCCACGAAGCTGATGCGGGCCTCCTCGCGGGCGCGGGTGATGCCCACATAGGCCAGGCGCCGCTCTTCCTCGAGACCTTTCTCGCCCTTGTCATCCATGCTGCGCTGGCTGGGGAAGACGCCTTCCTCCCAGCCCGGCAGGAAGACCAGCGGGAACTCCAGCCCTTTGGCCGAGTGCAGGGTCATGATCCAGACGGCGTCGCCGGTGGCCTCGCGGTCGAGGTCCATGACCAGCGACACGTGCTCGAGATAGGCCTCCAGCGTGTCGAACGCGCCCATCGACTGAACGAGTTCCTTCAGGTTCTCGAGCCGCGTCTGGCTGGTCGGACCCTTGTCGAGGCGCAGGGCGTCCGTGTAGCCGCTCTCCTCGAGCACCGTCTCCAGCAGGCGCTGGTGGTGCACCGTTCCGACCAGCGAGCGCCAACGGTCGAGGTCGCGGATGAAGTTCGACAGGGCCGTGCGGGTGCGGGCCGGCAGCTCGTCGCTGGTGATGATCTGACGGGCGGCCTCGGTGGTCGAGATTCCGCCCAGGCGGGCGATCTGCAGCAGCTTCTGCACCGAGGTGTCGCCGATGCCGCGCTTGGGCGTGTTGACGATGCGCTCGAAGGCCAGGTCATCGTCGGGCGACTGGATCAGGCGCAGATAGGCGTGAGCGTCGCGGATCTCGGCGCGCTCGAAGAACCGCGGGCCGCCGACCACCTTGTAGGGGATCTGCAGCAGCACGAAGCGCTCTTCGAAGGCGCGCATCTGGAAGCTGGCCCGCACCAGGATGGCCATCTGGCTGTGCTTGCGGCCGGCCTTCTTGGCGCGCTCGATCTCGTCGGCGATCAGGCGGCTTTCGGCCTCGCCGTCCCAGACGCCTGACACCTTGACCTTCTCGCCGCCCTTGGACGGGGTCCACAGGGTCTTGCCCAGGCGGCCCTTATTGGCGGTGATCAGGCCCGAAGCGGCGGCCAGGATGTGCTCGGTCGAGCGGTAGTTGCACTCCAGGCGCACGACCTTCGAGCCCGGAAAATCGCGTTCGAAGCGCAGGATGTTGTCCACCTCGGCCCCGCGCCAGCCATAGATCGACTGGTCGTCGTCCCCGACGCAGCAGACGTTCTGGCGGCCCTGGGCCAGGAGGCGCAGCCACAGATACTGGGCGACGTTGGTGTCCTGGTACTCGTCGACCATCACGTATTTGAAGCGGCGCTGGAAGTCCTCCAGCACGTCAGGATGGCCGGTGAACAGGCTGATATTGTGCAGCAAAAGGTCGCCGAAATCGCAGGCGTTCAGGATGCGTAGGCGCTCCTGATACTGGCGATAGAGGCTGATGCCCTTGCCATTGGCGAACTCGCCGGCTTCCGAGGTCGGCACGCGGTCGGGTGTCCAGCCGCGGTTCTTCCAGCCGTCGATGATCTGCGACAGGATACGGGGCGTCCACCGCTTGGCGTCGATGTTCTCGGCCTCGATCAGCTGCTTGAGCAGGCGCTCGTTATCGTCGGTGTCGATGATCGTGTAGTTGGACTTCAGGCCCACCAGCTCGGCGTGGCGACGCAGGATCTGGGCGGCCACCGAGTGGAAGGTGCCCAGCCAGCGCAGACCCTCGGCCTCGGGGCCGATGATGTGGGTGATCCGCTCGCGCATCTCGCGGGCGGCCTTGTTGGTGAAGGTGACCGCCAGCAGCTCCCAGGGACGGGCGCGACCGGTCGCGAGAATGTGGGCCAGGCGCGTGGTCAGCACGCGCGTCTTGCCCGTACCGGCGCCGGCCAGGACGAGCAGGGGGCCTTCGGTGGTCTCGACCGCCTCGCGCTGCTCGGGGTTCAGGCCGTCCAGATAGCCGGGCTGGGCCGCGCCCGGGGGCTGGGCGCGAGCCAGGTCTGAGATGCGGGGAGAAGGGACGGGCGAGTCGGACATCCAGAACATATGGAGCACATCCGCTCGCCCGCCAACCGTGCGACGGTTAGTGCGCCTTCTGGACGGCCGGGAGCAGCAGGCCTGTCGTCCGCGGCGCTTGCACGGCGTCCTTACGCCCCTTGGTCGTTTGGGCGCCGGTGTCCTTGCGGGTCTTCAGCTCCGCGTCCCGGATCATTCGCGCGTCCGCGCGACCGTCGCCGTTCACATCGCCCGCCGCCACGCGCGGACGCGTCTTGGCGGCTTCGCCCTTGATGCCGTCGTAGTGCATATACTGCGGCTTGGCGAAGGCGGCCGGCGCGGTGATCGTCGCCAGCAGGGCGCCGGCCACGAAGAGCTTGGCCAGGGTGGAAGTCTTGGTCACGGGATTGTCCTCTTGGTTGTCGTCCCGGCCCGCAGATGGCCCCGCGCCGACGCCAGCGACCAGTTGCAATGACGGGCGGCGAACAGCACCGGGATGCACCCCCCGTTGCATGCTGGTCAGGTCTGTACCAAGCTGGGGGGATGGACGGTCTGGGATCCAAGCTGGAGTTGGCGCTGAAGGCGCTGTCGATGAGCCGAGCGCGCATGGCCGCTGAGCTTGCGGTGGACAAGTCGCTGGTGGGGCGCTGGGTGGCGGGCAAGGTTGTGCCCTCCGCCCACAATCTGGCCCGCTTGACGACCCTGATCGCCGAGAAGCGTCCCGGCTTCACCATGCTGGACTGGGATCGCGACCTGGATGGCCTCGCCGCAGCCCTGGGGGTCGAGACGGCCGCCGATGCGGCCGAGACGCTGATCGACTGGATCCCGCCGGCGATCCTGCGGGAGGCGTTGCAGGGGACAGCTGCGCGCGGGGGGACCTATGTGGGGATCTGGCGATCGACCCGACCGTCAAGCGATCTGCCCGGCCGGTTCCTGCATGATCATCTCCTGATCCAGCGCGACCCTCGCGGCCTGTTGCGTTTTCGTACGGGCGTCGAGGGCGTCAGCTACGAGGGCGGCGCGTTGCTCTTGCAACACCAGTTGTTCAGCATCGCTGCGGACAAGGCCCATGGCACGCTTCTGTTCAGCATCTTCAATGGCGTCGCGCGCCAAAAGGCCGAGATTCTGGATGGCGTGACCCTGGCCTGTTTGCGGGACGCGGGTGGCTCGCCGGCCGCCTCCACCTGCCTGCTTGAGCGCATATGCGATCTGACCGGAGACGATGAGGAGGATGTGCGGATCTACGAGGGCCTCATCGCCGCGCAAGGCTTTCCGCTGGCGCCCGAAGGGTCGATCTCGGAGGCCGTCCGGGCCCATCTGACACGCGAAGCCGATCCGGCTGGCATGGGCGTCGGCGGTCTGCTGCGAATGTATTTTGGTCAGTCAATGGCGCGGGGCGCGAGTCTGGAAGGCAGGGTCTGAGCGGCGCGCTCCAGGGCGAAGACCCGGCAGGCTGAGGCGAGGGGGCGATCGCCGCGGGTGCTGTCAATACTCTGGATCAGGGCGGCCAGACTCCGGTCATCGGCCGCGGCCGCCGCCTCCAAGGCCGCCCAGAACTCGGGTTCCAGCGCCAAGGAGGTGGCGTGGCCTGCAAGGTTCACAGAGCGTTTGCGAAGGCCGGGCATGGGCGGGATCTCCTAGCGCCGGACATCGCGCACTTAGGTTCGGGGCGCAAGCGGCTGGCGCGGTGCGGCCGGATCGTCGACAAAGCCGTCGGAAGACCGGAGCGGGCGCAGGGAGACCCATGGGCGAGGCGATTCAGTCGATTGTTATCCTGGGCGGCGGCTCGGCCGGCTGGATGGCCGCAGCGCTGCTCAACGCCGCCCTAGGCAAGAGATGCGCTGTTACGGTGGTTGAGTCCGCCGAGATCGGCGTGGTCGGGGTGGGCGAGGCGACCATCCCCGCGATCAGACAGTTCAACGCCATGGTCGGGCTCAAGGAGCCCGCCTTCATGCGCGCGACCCGCGCCACGCTGAAGCTGGGCATCGAGTTCGTCGATTGGGGCTGCTCGGGCGAGCGCTACCTGCATCCGTTCGGCGTTCTGGGCGGCCAGCCGACCCTGGGCGTGTTCCCGCAGCATTTTCTGCGGCTGATGGCCGCCGATCCCGACGCGAGCCTTGAAGACTATTCGGTCTGCGCCCTGGCCGCGCGGCTCGGAAGGGCGGGGCCGGCCGCCACTGATCCAGCGACGCCGCTGTCACAGCTGATGTCGGCCTATCATTTTGACGCGGTGCTCTACGGCCGTTTTCTGCGGCGACTGGCCGAGGGGCGCGGCGTTCGGCGGATCGAGGGCGAGGTCGTGGCTGTCGACCAACGGCCCGAGGACGGCTTTGTCGAACGCTTGCGGCTGAAGGACGGTCGCGCAGTCGAGGGCGAGCTTTTCATCGACTGTTCCGGGTTTAGGGGCCTCTTGATCGAGGGCGCGCTGGCGGCCGGTTATGACGACTGGAGCCGCTGGCTGCCGGTCGATCGCGCGATCGCCGCGCCCTGCGCCAAGGTCGGTCCCGCCGCTCCGTACACCCAGTCGATCGCCCAGGAGGCTGGTTGGCGCTGGCGGATCCCGCTGCAACACCGCACCGGCAACGGCTATGTCTATTCCAGCGCCTTTACCGATGATGACCGCGCCGAGACGGTTCTGCGGGAGGGCCTGGACGGCGCCCTGGAGGCCGAACCGCGCAAGTTGCGGTTCGTGACGGGCCGCCGTCGCGCCGCCTGGAAGGCCAATGTCGTCGCCCTGGGTCTGGCCAGCGGGTTCATCGAGCCGCTGGAGTCGACCAGCCTGCACATGGTTCACTCCGGCCTGCAGGCCCTGCTGAAGTTCTTCCCGGATCGGTCGTTCAGCCCCGTCCTGCGGGCGGGCTACAACGCCGCCGTCAAGGCCGAAGGCGAGCTGATCCGCGACTTCATCATCCTGCACTATCACGCCACGCGGCGGTCCGGAGACCCCTTCTGGGACTATGTCCGGACCATGCCGATCCCCGACAGCCTGGCCGAACGGGTGGCCCTCTACGCCGAGCGCGGCGTCCTGGTCAGCGGCAGTGATGAGCTGTTTTCGCCTTCGTCCTGGATGGCCGTCATGCATGGACAGGGCCTTAGACCGCGGCGAGCCAGTCCGCTCTACGACGGTGTGAGTCCTGCAGCCTTGGCCACGGAGTACGCTGCGACGGCGCGGCGCTTGCGGCGATCGGTCGAAGCCCTGCCGCTCCACGAAGCCTACCTGGCGGACGCAGGCGCCTGGGCGGAACCCGAGGCCTAGGTGGTGTGGACTCTAAGGATTCCCAGGATCGCTGATGCGTGATTCAAGGCTGTCTTTTGGAGGCGGTCTTGGGTGTGATGGATCGGCTAGTGCTGAGCGACGCGGCGTGGGATCGGA
>NZ_PJRR01000008.1 GCF_002858865.1 Caulobacter vibrioides
GCGGCGCCATCGCGCTGGGCCATCCGCTCGGCGCGTCCGGCGCGCGCCTGGTCCTCACCGCCTTGCGCCAGCTAGAAGCCATCGGCGGCCAGCGCGGCCTCGCCACCCTCTGCATCGGCGTAGGCCAGGGCGCGGCCCTGGCCTTCGAACGCGTCTAGGAGCCGCCGATGAACCCGAACTTCAAGCGCGAGGACGCAGGCCAACCGCCGTCGCTGCACGCTCCCTACGCCTCGACCGTCCCGCGCTCGCCGCGCCAGCCGTTGGTCAGGATCCCCCACACCCTGACCGAGACGACCGGCCCGTCCAACGCCTGGCCGCGCCTGATGGGCGGGGCGATGGCGGACCTGACCACCCAGCACAAGGCCATGCCCCAGGGCCAGCGGATCATCGTCTCGGGTCGCGTCCTGGACGAGGACGGCCGCCCCGTGCCCAACACCGTGATGGAGATCTGGCAGGCCAACGCCGCCGGGCGCTACATCCACAAGAAGGACCAGTGGGACGCCCCGCTGGACCCCAATTTCACCGGCGCGGGCCGAGTGATCACGGACGACGAGGGCCGCTACCAGTTCGTCAGCATCCGGCCGGGGGCCTATCCGTGGGGCAACCACCACAACGCCTGGCGACCGGCGCATATCCATCTGTCGCTGCTGGGTCCGGCCTTCGCCACGCGGCTGGTGACGCAGATGTATTTCCCCGACGATCCGCTGATCGAAATCGATCCGATCGCCAACGCCGTGCCCCTGCCCTATCGCCAACGCCTGGTCTCCCGGTTCGATATCGAGACCACCAAACCCAACTGGGCGCTGGGCTATCTGTTCGACGTGGTTCTGCGCGGGCGGGATCAGACGCCGTTCGAGGACGACCATCATGCATGACCAGGTCAATCCGGCCCCGCGCCTCGACAACCAGGATCCGGTCCTGTTCGGCCAGACGCCCTCCCAGACCGTTGGCCCTTTCTTCCACTATGGCCTGCCCTGGAAGGGCTGCGCCGACCTGATCGGCGACAGCGAGATCGGCGCTCGCCCCGAGCTGTTTCCGGCCGAGCACTACGTCCTGGCCTCCCCCACCGCCAAGGGCGAGGTGGCGGGCGAACCGATCGTGATCGAGGGCGCGGTGCTGGACGCCGACGGCAAGGCCGTATCCGACGCCATGATCGAGATCTGGCAGGCCGACGCGGCCGGTCGCTATGTCGACGGGTCTAGCCATAGCGGCTTCATCGGCTGGGGTCGCGCCTCGACCGGCGAGGACGGCGTCTATCGCTTCGTCACCATCCGCCCCGGCCGCGTGGATGACCAACAGGCGCCGCACATCGCCATCGGCGTCTTCGGGCGAGGCGTGATCAAGCGGCTGGCGACGCGGCTCTATTTCGAGGACGACGCCGCCAATGCCGCCGACCCGATCCTGGCTCTGGTTCCCGCCGAGCGCCGCCAAACCCTGATCGCCCGCAAGGTCGGCCAAGCCTGGCGCTTCGACATCGTCTTACAAGGCGACCGCGAAACTGTCTTCTTCGACATCTGAGCTGAAAGGAGCCGCCGTCTTGAGCTGCCTGCTGCGCGACCGTCCGGCCTCGACGCCGGAAATGCTGACCGCGTTCAGCGACGAGGCCCTACTGCGCGCGGCCCTGACCTTCGAGACCATGCTGGCTCGGGCCCAGGCGGACGTGGGTCTGATCCCGAGCGACGCGGCCGAGACGATCGCGACCGCCTGCGCCGAGCTTCCCGATGTCGTGTCCCTGGCGGAAGCCGCGGCCCACGCCGGCACCCTGGCGATCCCGCTGGTCGCCCTGATCCGCGAGCGCATCGCCGATCCCGAAGTCGCCAAGTTGGTCCACAAGGGCGCGACCAGCCAGGATCTGGCCGACACCGCCCTTATGCTGCAAGCCAAGACCGGCGCAGCCCTGGTGCTCCGCGACGCGTCGCGCCTCGCCCAGGCGCTGGCGGTTCTGGCGCAACGGCACGCGGCCACGCCCATGCTGGGCCGGACCCTGCTGCAGGCGGCCCAACCCATCACCTTCGGCCTCAAGGCCGCCGGCTGGCTGCAAGGCGTCGCCAGCGCCCTGGCGCGTTTCGAGCGGGAGACCGGTGCCATCCAGATGCAACTGGGCGGCGCGACAGGCTCGCTGGCCGGACTGGACGGACGGGCCGGCGACGTCGCCGAACGCCTGGCCGCGCGGCTTGGCCTGCCCGCGCCCGAGACGCCGTGGCACGCGCGCCGCGAAGGCCTGGCGGGCCTGGCCTCCAGCCTGGCCATCCTCACCGGAGCGGTCGGCAAGATCGCCGGCGACATCGCCCTGATGGCCCAGACCGAGGTCGCCGAGGCCTTCGAGCCCAAGGTCGTCGGACGCGGCGGCTCCTCGACCATGGCGCACAAGCGCAATCCCACCGGTTGCCAGGTGGCGCTGTCAGCGTCGATCCGCGCGCCGCACCTAGCCGCGACCATCCTGTCGGCCCTGCCTCAACAGCATGAGCGCGGACTGGGCGGCTGGCAGGTCGAAGGTCCTGTGCTGGCCGAACTGTTTGAACTGGCGCATGGCGCCCTGGCGGCGATGGCCGTCGTGGTCGAGGGCCTTGAGGTCGACGCCGACCGCATGGCCGCCAACCTCGCGGCCGCCCGGGTCGGAATCGACACCGGCGAATCCGAGCGCCTGGTCGCACGCGCTCTCAACGCCCACCCAAAGGACCGCTGATGCCCTTCGCTGTCTCGCAAGGCGCCCGGATCTACTGGCGGACCGATGGCGCGGCCGACAAGCCCTTGCTGGTGCTGCTGAACTCGATCGGTTGCGATCTTTCGCTGCACGATCCCGTCACGCCCCTGCTGACGCCCGACTTCCGCGTCCTACGCATCGACACACGCGGCCACGGCGCCTCGGACGCGCCGAGCGGCGATTACAGCCTCGACCTACTGGCCGACGATGTGCTGGCGGTGATGGACGCGGCGGGCGCAGCCAAGGCGACGATCTGTGGCACATCACTGGGCGGGATGATCGCCATGGCCCTAGCCTCCAGGGCGCCGGACCGGGTCGAGGCGCTGGTCCTGGCCTGCACCTCGCCGGCCATGGACTCCTCGTCATGGGAGCAGCGCCTGGCCGTGATCCGCGCCGAGGGGCTGTCGGCCATCGTCGAGGCGGTGATGAGCCGCTTCTTCTCGGATGACTTCCGCGCGCTGCACCCCGAGGTGGTCGAGACGGTCCGCGCCGGCATGCTGGCCCAGAACCCCGACGGCTATTGCGGCTGCGGCGCGGCGATCCGGGATATGGCCCTGCTGGACCGCCTGCCGAAGATCGCCGCACCGACCCTGGTGCTGACCGGCTCCAAGGATGTGGCGACGCCGTTCGAAGGCCACGCGGATCGGATAGTCGCGGCCGTGCCCGGAGCCCGCCACGCCGTGATCGAGGCCGCCCATCTGCCCAGCCTGGAGGCTCCCGCCGCCTTCGCCGGCGCTGTGCGCGGCTTTTTGGCCGAAGTCCTTCACGGCGCCGCCGTCAGCGACGCCAAGGCCGTACTGTTCGAGGCCGGCCTCGTGACGCGACGCAGGGTGCTGGGCGACGCCTGGGTCGACAAGTCGCTAGCCAAGCGCACGGCCTTCACCGCCGACTACCAGGCGATGATCACACGCTACGCCTGGAACGAGATCTGGGGCCGTCCGGGCCTGGACCACCGCACGCGCCGCCTTCTGGTGCTAGCGATCTGCGCCAGCCTGGCGCGCTGGGAGGAGTTCCGCCTCCACGTCCGCGCCGGTCTCGAACAAGGCGGCTTCACCCAGGACGAGCTCAAGGAGGTGCTGATGCAGATCGCCATCTACGCGGGCGTGCCCGCCGCCAACACCGCCTTCACCGAGGCCGTGGACGTGATGTCCGAACTCGGCTGAACGGCGCGCCACCAGATCGAACCGCAGAGTTCGACATCGAGGAAACGCCAGGAGCTCCCATGACCACCAAAGGCCGATCCGCACCCGGAACCCATGGTGGCTTAGTCGCCGTCGCGATTTGCTGCCTCCTGGCGGTCTTCGAGGGGTTCGACCTCCAGGCCGCCGGCGTCGCCGCGCCGCGCCTGGCCCCTGACCTTGGCCTGAAGCCGGAGGATCTTGGCTGGTTCTTCAGCATCAGCACGTTCGGCCTGATGGTCGGCGCCGCGCTGGGCGGGCGTCTTTCCGATCGCTTCGGCCGCAAGGTCACGCTGCTGGTCTCCGTTGCGGCGTTTGGTCTGCTGTCGATCGCCACGGGCCTGGCCCAGGATCTAAACGGCCTGCTGGTCGCTCGCTTTCTAACCGGGGTTGGGCTGGGCGGCGCCTTGCCTAACCTGATCGCCATCGTGGCCGAGAGCGTCTCGCCCAAGCTTCGTGGTCGCGCCGTGGGCTTCCTCTATGCCGGCTTGCCCTGTGGCGGCGCCCTGGCCAGCCTCGTCAGCCTAGCGGGGGCCGATCCCTCAGACTGGCGCATCGTCTTCTTCGTCGGAGGCGTCGGACCGCTGCTGGCCATGCTGCTTGCGATGGTCCTGCTGCCCGATACTCCCATGGCCCAGGTCGGCCCGGTCGGCGACCAGAAGTCAGGTTTCGTCGAAGCGCTGGCCGGCGAGGGTCGAGGCCTGACCACCCTGCTGCTGTGGATCGCCTTCTTCCTGGCGCTGCTGATCATGTACCTGCTGCTCAGCTGGCTGCCATCGCTGATGATCGGGCGGGGCCTCAGCCGCTCCGACGCTGGACTGATCCAGATGGCGTTCAATCTGGCCGGAGCGGCCGGCAGCGTCGCCACAGGCTGGCTGATGGATCACCGTCGCTGGCGCACCCTGACGATCCTGGGCGCGTTCGGCGCTTCTGCCGCAGCTATGGCGACAGCCGCCGCCGCGCCGGCGTCACTGGCCGTGTTCCTGATCGTCGGCGCGGCGTTGGGCGCCACGGTGTCAGGCGTCCAGTCGGTGGTCTACGGCCTGGCGCCGGGCTTCTACCCGGCCCGGCTGCGCGGCACCGGCGTGGGCGCGGCGGTGGTCGTGGGACGGCTCGGCTCGGCGGCCGGCCCATTGCTAGCCGCCACCCTGATCGGGGCCGGAGGATCCTCCAACCAGGTGCTGCTGGCGCTGATGCCGGTCATCGCCCTGGGCGGCCTAGTCAGCCTGCTGCTGGCGACACGCCCGCATTCGGAAGACTGACGACCCAGCCAGGGTCGCCCCGGCGTGCGGCCAGAGCGACATCTCTAAGCGGCCTAGACATGGGGCGTAAGAGCCGGCCGTAGGCCCAACTCCCACAGGCTCGTCTGGATGAAGCGCTAGGCCTTGCCGTTGGTCCTGGGCGTGTAGGGCCTGGCGCGCACGCTTGGCCAGCCATCAGAACTGGCGATTGGTGCTGGCGGCGGCCGGGGGGCGTCATCGGCCGCGCTCTTGTTGGGACGAGCGTTCCCGTCCTGCTGGTCAACGCAGCGCCGACCAAGGTGAGCCTGGCCCGAACGGCGGGCTTGGACTCGAAAGCGCCCATGCACCGGAAGGCGCGAAGCGACGCCCCGCCTTTGCCCAGCGCCTGAGACGGCGGACACAGAACGATCAAGCGCAGATCACCAAGGTCCCGCACGCGCGGTAGGTTGGAATCAAACCGACGTCATGAAGCCAAGATCGGGCGTCGCAAACGCCGGTAACCTGGGTATGATTTTGGCGAGGTTGTCGGAGGGAACGCCAAACCACTTGGCCAAAGTCGCCATGTACTGATCCACCGACGTGGTCGGGATCAAGGCTGTGCCGGACATGTCGGGGTTGTTGAAGCCCGTCGCCGCGTCATCGACGCCGACCGTGGGAAACTGTCCATAGATGTCGCCGCCCTTGACCGCGCCGCCAAGGATAAGGTGGTGCGCGCCCCAGGCGTGATCGGTGCCGTCGCCGTTGGTGGTGAAGGTGCGGCTGAAGTCCGAGGCGGTGAACGTCGTGACAGCCTCGCCATAACCTTTGGCGGTCATCTCGGCGTCGAAATAGGCCAAGGCGTGGTCCACCTGAGCCAACAACAGGCTTTGCCGATCGTTCTGGCCATCGTGGGTGTCGAACGAGCCGATCTGCACAAAGAACACTTGGCGCTTTGGCCCCAGGGTCCCATGGGCGACGATCGTCTGCGCCACGGCGCGCAATTGATCAGCGAGACTGTTGGTCTGCGTCGCACCGGTCAGGGGATTGGTGAAAGCGGGGGGCGCGCTCACCGGAGAACTTGCGAGCGCCGTGCTAAAGGCCGCCGCCGTGTTGTTGGACGTGACCATCGCATCGGCATAGGCCTGGCCGAGCACACTGCCCTCGGCGTCATTGCCCAGAAGCGTCGCCGACAGCGCCGACAGGAAGGTGGGCGAGTTGTTGTACGAGCCCGTCTTCTGCAACAAATCAACCCGCACGGCGCTGCCGCCCGTGGGACCGACCGAGATGCGATACGCCTTGACTTGGGCGCCCACCGGAAACCCGGTCAGTCCTGCGGTCGTAAAGGCGGTGAAGTTGATGCTCGCCGCACCGCTGCTGGAGGCGGCGAACACATCGCCCATTTGCCCCCCATAACCCAAGGCGCCGTAACCAACCTGGCCGGTTTGCCATGTCTGCTGCTGGTCATTGTGCGAAAACAGCCTTGGGGGGATCTGCACGCCCGCCGTCGGCTTCTGATACTGCGCCTTGGTCAAGGGCGCGACCAATGTCCCGACATTGGCCAAGGCGGCCAGCCGTCCGGCGTTGAAGGCCTTTTGCATGTTCGGCATTAACGGATGCAGACCAAAGGTGCGCGCCGGCGCGCCGGGCGCCGCTCCGGCCGCGCGCTGCGGCGTCTTTGGCGTGATCGGCAGCACGCCGCCCCAGTACTCTGGGAAATTGGTGGCGCTCACCGTGCGCTTGCTCACAGCATTCACCGACCCGATGGGCGTGGGAGCCGTCCCCGGCGGCATAAGCGCGATCGGCGTGGCGCCGCGGAATCTCGCGGACCAATAGCGTTGCCAACTGGCGTCATCGGTCGCCACGAGCAGATTGTTGGCGTCGTTGCCGCCGACGAGAAACAGGCAAACGATCGCCTTGTAGTCCGTCGGGTTCTCGGCGGCTGCGGCGGCGCCGACCGCCGACAGGTTCAACACCAGCGGCGCGGCGGTTCCAAAGCCAATCAGACCCTTCAGGGCGTCGCGACGGCTGGGCGTTCTTGGGCGCGTCATCTCCGTCTCCCTCAGCGCTGGATCAAGAAGTCGGTCGACACCATGGCCAGAGCCACGGCGTTTCGAACACGGTTGAGGTTGAGCGTGGTCAGCTGAGCGGACGTCGGCTTGGCGATGGTCGTTGAGCCGACGACCTCAATGATCCGTTTGGCCAGCTTGTCGCCCATCTGGCCGCCGAACAGCAGCATGTTCAAACGCCGCGCCAAGCGTTTACCGTCCACCAAACCGTTGACGTCAGTGAGCGCCAGCTCTCTGGCGTAGGTGGTGGTGACGTCCTTGTTTCCCCAGTTCTGCTCCTGGACGTTGCTCAGGATTTTATTGGCGTAGCTGGCGGTCGTCAGAACATCGACCCCCTGGAACTCGGGTGCGACCTTGTTGGCCTTGGCGATGGCGCTGCCCAAGGGCGCGAAATCAGGCATCCAGAAATTGAACACCGACGGCGCCATGAGCGGCGCCTGGTTGAAGGCGGCCGCGGGGCTAAAGTCGTACGGCAAGCGATAGTTCTTCGACTCCGACGCCGCCGAGAAAGCCCGCAGGAAACTTGAAAGGCGCAAGATTGGCTCGCGCAGCTTACCGTCGAACTCACCAAAACTGCTCGGCCACGCCTCGGGATCTGAAAGCACCGCCGCGATCACAGCGGTGAGATTGCCGCGGACTTTGGCCCCGTCATCCACGAAGACCTTGGCCACGCGCTCGATATAGGCCGGACTAGGGTTGCTCTTGACGAACCGCTGGATCAGACGCCGCGCCATGAACGGCGGGGTGTTGGGGTGGTTGGCGAGGGTGTCGAGGGCGAACTTCAGTCCCGCCACCTGATAGGCCCCGACGCTCTTGGTCGTGCCGGCCGGCGGCGTCCAGGCGCTGTAGGTCGGAAAGCTAGCGCCAAGGAAGGTCTTGGACAGCTGCGAGTGATAGGCCGTGTAGCCCATCAGCGGCTTGATGTCGGCGTCGACGTCGCGGGGCTTGGCAAAGGTCGCGCTGGTTGGCTTGGCTGACCAAAAGCCCCAGCCGGTGAAGATCTTGGCCAAGCCTGCGATATCGTCCTGCCCGTAGGTCGGGATCGCCGCCCCCTGCGCGTCGAGCTTGGCCGAGCCGTCCATATTGAGCTGATAGAGCCCGATCGACATGAGCTGCATGATCTCGCGGGCGTAGTTCTCGTCCGGCCGACGGGTCTTGTCGTTGTCAGCCTGGATGTTCCCGATGATGTTCAGATACGTGCCCATGGCGGGCGACAGCGACACCGCCTCAATCAGATCGCGGTAGGTTCCCAGCGAACGCGCGCGAAGCATGTCAAAATAGGCCGCGCCCATTCGCGCCGTGACCGTCGAGCCCTGAAACGAGACCACGCAGATTTCGGACAGCGCGAACGCCATGCGCGTGCGCAGCTGCTCGGGACCGGCCAAGGCTGCGGCCCAGAACGCCTCCTGGACCTGATCAAAGCTGGCGCGGGCCTTCTTCTTGGGATCGGCGGCGTTGATCTCGGTGTCGCGCCGCACATACCAGTCGATGAAATGCGTGGCGCTGAACGCGATGTCGGCCTGGCGCTTGACCCATTGCGCCGGCGCGACCTCCTTGGTCTCGGTCACAGTTGCGGCCGTCGCGCCGAAGGTGGCGAAGTTCAGCAATCGCGCGGCGTCAAGGTCGGCGGGGGTCGGATCGCCCGCCTCCGCGCCGCTCAGCACACCGCCACTGCTGGTGGCGAGGATGGCGACCGTCGCGGCCGCCGCCGCCGTGGCGGCGATCACCGCCGTCGAGGCCGTAGTGTTTGACGCGCCCGTGGCCATCAGACCCTCCCCGCTGGTCGCCCGCACGAACATCCCACACGCGGCAAGCGACGATTTCCCTAACGTCTAATCAAAACTGCTTTTTAACCTAACGTTCTCGACTTGGCGGGACGCTTGGTCACATTGGCTGAGGCCCGCTTGGATGCGGAACTGGACCTGAAACGCGCTGGGAAAAAGGAATCCGTCGCAAGGCGAAGATCTTTTTTGTCACAGCGACGGACTTGGCTCCCGAGCGCGTGAAAAGGCTGACCTTGTGCGGCGCGTACGAAGCGCGTGATAGTCATGGAGGACACACTGGGGGAGTTGGTGCGCCGTTCTGTTCGATCCCGTTCAGCGCCTGGCCTGGCCTGGGCCTGCGGCGTCGCCGCGATCGGCTTGCTTTGCGCCGCTCGGGGGCACGCTCAGGTCTTGGAGATCGACGACCAAGGCGCCGTTCGCCGCTTTGATGGTCCCACCCAATTCCTAGGCGATGGTCCGCCGGTTCCCCTTCAGGCTGCTTCACGCGCCGAGCGTCATCGGATGGGAAGCGACCGCACGCCGACCGCGCCGGTCAAACGCCTCCTCGAAGATGCAGCGCAGCGCTCACAGATCAGCCCCGACCTGTTGACCGCCGTCGCCCGTCGCGAATCCGGACTAAACCCGCAAGCGCGGTCCGCGAAGGGCGCGCTGGGCGTCATGCAGTTGATGCCTGGCACGGCCAAGGACCTGGCCGTCGATCCGCTTGATCCCGCCGCCAATGTCGACGGCGGAACGCGTTACCTGAAAACACTTCTGGCCCGCTATGACGGCGACGTCATCAAGGCCCTCGCCGCTTACAACGCGGGCATGGGCGCGGTGGACCGTCACGGCGGCGTTCCCCCGTTTCCTGAGACCAAAGCCTATGTGGACGCCATTCTCGAGCACATGGCCCAGGCCGTGGCGCCGCGCCGCAAGCCCTGATCGGAGCGCATCTTGACCCTGGTTCGTCGTCTTTCGCCGGCTTTGGCCCTCGCCGCGCTCGCCGCCCCCGCTCACGCCCAAACGGTGCAGAGCGACCCGGCCGGTTCGGGGCCCCTGCTGGCGGCGTTGCAATGGATGCAAGGCACCTTGCTGGGCAATCTGGCGACCACAGCGGCCGTCATCGCCGTGGCGATCGTCGGCCTGATGATGCTGACCGGCCGCATTGATTGGCGGCGGGGCGTCACCGTGATCGTCGGCGCCTTTATCGTCTTTGGCGCAGCGGCCATCGTGGCCGGCATCCGGAGTATCGCGACGGGCGTGCAATGAGCGGACCTGGTTCTGACCCCGTGTTCGCAGCGCTGACCCGCCCGCAGATGGTCGCCGGCGTCACCTACAGCTACGCGGTCTTCAACCTCATCGTGACCATGGAGGCCTTTTTGATCAGCAAGTCCTTCTGGGCGCTGCTGATCGCGCCGCTCGTGCATGCCGTGGGATACCTCGGCTGCCTGAACGAGCCGCGCTTCTTCGACCTCTGGATCACCAAGGTCAGCCGCTGTCCGAACATCCGCAATCGCGGGTTCTGGCAGGCCAACTCCTACCGCCCATGACCTCGCGGTTCCTCAGCCTGGATCTTGGAGGACGTCTGGCGCCGCGCGAAGCCAGCATTGGCGATCGTCTCCCCTATGCGCGGCATATCGATGACCTGACCCTGATCACGCGCGATGGTCAGCTGCTGCAAGTCATCCAGTTGGATGGGCTGGCGTTCGAGACGTCCGACGATCAGGAACTGACCTACCGCAAACACATGCGGGAGATCTTGCTGCGCAGCGCCGCCAGCTCGCGGATCATCATCTATCATCATCTGATCCGCCGGCAGGTCGAGCCCAAGTCCGAGCCTGTGCGGAGCGACCCCTTCAGCCAAGCGCTGGACCAAGCCTGGCGAGACCGGCTGGCCGGTCGGCGACTGTTCGTCAACCAGCTCTATCTGACTCTGGTCAGCCGCCCGGCGCAGGGCAAGGTCGGCTGGCTGGACCGGCTGGCGCGCGCGGCCCCGGCCGGGGCTGACGCCCAGGCCCAGGACCTACGCCGTCTGCACAGTCTGCGCGAGAGCTTGCAAGCGGGTTTGACCGCCTATGGCGCGCGCGCCCTTGGCAAGCAGCGCGTGCGCGGCGTCGAGCGGTCAGAGCCCTGCGCCTTCCTCGCCGAGATCCTCAACGGTGAGCCTAACACGATGGCGACGCCCAGCGGCGATATCGGTCAGGCGCTTGGCGATCGTCGGCTGACCTTTGGCCTGGACGCTCTGGAGATCGGCGCAGGCGCCAAGCGCGACCGCCGCTTTGGGGCGATTGTGTCGCTCAAGGACTACCCCGCTCGCTCCGCGCCCGGGATGTTCGATGCGGTGTTTCGCCTGCCGGCCGAGATGGTGATGACGGAGAGCTTCTCGTTCCTGGATCGCCAGGCTGCGCTCGACCGGATGGGCTTGGCCCTGCGCCGCTTGCGCGCCGCCGAGGACGATGCGTTCTCGTTGCGCGATGACCTTACCGCCGCGCGCGATGAGGTTGGCGCGGGCCGTTCAGCGTTTGGCGAACATCACATGTCGGTGCTCGTCAAGGCCGACAGCCTAGCCGAGTTGGACGCCAGCGTGGCCGACCTGCAAGCCGCGTTCAATGAAGCCGGCGCGGTGGCGGTGCGCGAGGACGTCAATCTGGAGCCGGCGTTCTGGGCGCAGTTTCCAGGAAACTTCAAGTTCATCGCACGCAAGGCGATGATTTCAGCGGGCAATTTTGCGGCCTTCGCCTCCCTGCATAACCATTCGCCCGGTAAGGCCGAGGGGGGGCCTTGGGGCCCGCCGGTCAGCCTCCTTGAGACGACCGCGCATGGTCCCTACCACTTCAATTTCCACAATGGGGATCTTGGCAATTTCACGGTTATCGGCCCCAGCGGGGCGGGTAAAACCGTGCTCCTGACCTTCCTTTTGGCCCAGGCTCGGCGGTTTGATCCCCAGATTGTCTATTTCGACAAGGACCGCGGGGCCGAGCCCTTCATCCGCGCCATCGGCGGCCGCTACGACGTGCTGCGTCCCGGGGAGCCTTCTGGCCTGAATCCGCTGCTGATGGACGACACTGCGGCCAACCGCGCTTTTGTCGCCGACTGGCTGGCGCAGTTGCTGGGCGGCGCCGAGCGCCTGGAAGCCGAGGACTTGGCGATGATCGCAGATGCGGTCGACGCCAATTTTGACCAGCCCCCCGCCAATCGCCGCCTGACGTTTCTCCGCGAGCTCTTTGTCGGGGCCCGCCGTCCTCGCGCCGGCGATCTGGCCGCGCGCCTGCGCCCCTGGTGCGAGGGCGGCGAACACGCCTGGCTGTTCGACAGCACCGAAGACCTCATGCGCCTAGATGAGCGCGCCTATGGCTTCGACATGACGCGCATTCTCGATGCGCCGATCACCCGCACGCCAGCGATGATGTACCTGTTCCACCGCATCGAGCAGGCGCTCGACGGTCGCCCCACCATCATCGTCGTCGACGAGGGCTGGAAAGCGCTCGACGACAGCATCTTCACCCAGCGGCTGAAGGACTGGGAAAAGACCTTGCGCAAACGCAACGGCGTTGTCGGCTTCTGTACGCAGAGCGCCGCCGACGCGCTGGAGAGCCGGATCGCCTCCGCGATCGTCGAACAGGCCGCCACCCAGATCTTCCTGCCCAACCCGAAAGCCAAGCCGGCCGACTATATCGACGGTTTTGGCCTCACCCCCCACGAGTTTGACCTCGTGCGCGCCTTGCCCGACACCAGCCGCTGCTTCCTGGTCAAGCAAGCCGACCACAGCGCGGTGGCGCGCCTGGATCTCGCCGGCCTGGACGATGTGCTGACGGTCCTGGCCGGCAACGAACGGCGCGTGCGAAGACTAGATCAGGTGCGCGCGGAGGTCGGCGACGATCCCGCCGCCTGGCTGCCGCCGTACGTCGCCAGCGTGAGCGAGCATCGCTAGTGGACGTCTGCCCCGCCCCTCCTCCGACCGCCGGCGTCATCCGGGGCGTCCTGTCCACAATCGACTGCCACACGCGCGTTTACGCCCAGAGCGGCTATGAGGCGCTGAACGGTCCCCAGTCGATCTTTCCGACCGCGCTCACCCTTATGCTGACGCTCTACATCGCGCTGCTGGGCTATCGCATGCTGCTGGGTGTGAGCACGACCCGGCTGACAGATGCGCCCTTGATCGCGTTGAAGGTCGGTGTGGTCTTGTCGTTGGCCCTGAACTGGAACACGTTCCAGACGCTGGTGTTCGACGTGACCATGAAAGCGCCGCTACAACTGGCGCAAAACATCGGCGCTCCGGCCGCCGCCAGCGGCGCTGCCCTGGTCTCCGATCCACTCGGCGGGCTGCAGGTGACCTATGACGAGTTGGCGCGGAGCGCCTCGGCCCTGGGTAAGCTGGCCGGGCCCAACCCCGAAGTTTTGCGCGGCGGTGAGGCGGCGGCCGCGCAAGCGCTTTGGCAGGCGCAGACCGCGTTGTTCATGAGCACAGCCGGGGTGATGGCCATCGCCATCATCGCTGTGGGCGTGCTCTCGGCGACCGGCCCTGTGTTCATTGCGCTGGTGATGTTCGACGCCACGCGCGGCCTGTTCGAAGGCTGGCTGCGCGCCTTGCTCGCCGCAGCGTTCATCCCGATGCTGTGTTGGTCCGCCACGACGCTGCTGCTGGTCGTGGTCGATCCGCTTTTGGTGCGGCTAGCGCAGGGGCGGCTGGCCGGCGCGCCGGACACCCAGGCGGCGGTTATGGTCTCGGCGATCGTCTTCATCTTCGCCGCCGCCCAAGCGGCCTTGACCGTCGGGGCGGCGGTCATGGCCGGTGGCTTCCGGCCCGGCGGCGCCGATCAACGCGCCGGGCCCGCGCCGCGCTCGGAGGGCGCAGCGGCCTCCCCGGCCCCGGCCCTGTCTCGTCCCGATCGCCTGGCCCAGAGCCTGCAAGCCCGGTCCGCCCCCACATCGCACACGCTCGCCGCTATCTCCCTCGCCGCCAGCGCGTCGCCGCTCACGGCTCCGCCTCGAGCGACCTTGGCCTCTCCTCGCGCGCAAGCGCGCGAGGCGCCTCATCGCCGTAGCGCCTTCATGGATCACTATCGCAACCTGACCGGAGGGTCCCGATGACCTGGACGCGCGCCTTGCTCGGCGCTTTGGCGGCGTTGCTCCTGACCAACCCCGTCGCTTCCGCGAACGCCGCGCCTGACCAGCGTGTCCGGATCGTACGTTATGTACCCGACCAGGTCGTGCGGCTGGACGCCACGCTCGGCTTTGTCGTCACGCTGTTTTTCGGCGAGGACGAGCGGATCGAGAACGTCGCCGTCGGCGACAGCCTAGGCTGGCAGATCACGCCAAACCGCCGCGCGCGCGTTCTATTTGTCAAACCCAATGAGCGGGCCACGGCGACCAACATGACCGTAGTCACCACGCTGCGCAGCTATAACTTCGACCTGCGCGCCGTGGCGAGTTCGCGCGCCCGTCAGCCGCTGTTCTCCCTGCGCTTCGACTACCCAGCGCCCGCAAAGGCCGTCCTCGCAACACCGGCGATCACCCCTCCATCGCCGCCCGAACCACCCCAAGAGGTCAACAAGGCCTACAGCTTCCGCGGCTCGTCTCAAGGACTGCCCGAGCGGGTGTTCGACGATGGCGTATCGACCTTTTTCGTCTTCCCGGCGGGCGTCGACTATCCGGCGATCTTCGCGGTCGATCCCGACAACAAGGAGGCGGTCGTTAACATCGCCCAGCGAGATGGCTTTGTCATCGTCGACCGCCTGGCCAGCGCCTTCGTCCTGCGGCGGGGCCAACAGGTGACCCGCATCATCAATGACGGATATCGCGAGGCGACGACGGCCACCAGCCTCTCGGCTCGAAAGTCGCGTTGAGGACTCCCAGACCATGACCGCGCCTTCGCCTCCCTCAGACCCCCATCTCGACAGCCCCGTGCTGCGTCCACTGGGCTACGGGCCCACCGCCGTCAGCCGCCCACAGTCGCCGTGGGGTCTGGCGCTGGGGATCGTCGCGATCATCATCTTGGGCATGGTGGTCTACGCGTCGCTCAGTCAGGCCCGCGAAGCGGCTCAACGTCCGCCGACGCCGCCCCCGGCGCTCGCGGCCGAGACAGCGCCGCCGTCGCCCGCAGCATCAATACCCGCGATCGCTGTGGCGGATAGCGGAGCGATGCAACAAGGCCTGCCCTCGCCTGACGGCCTGCCTGAAGGCCCTTTAACCCCACAGACAGATACGGCTGCGCAAGAGGCGACGACGCGCTTGCGCGCCCCGGCCATGGTGGTCGATCTGGACAGTCGCCCCGCGCCAGACGGAGACGTCCGCGTCGCGGCGACAATAGGCGCTGAGCCTGCGCCAACCCGCGCCGCCCCGCGTCCACCCGCAGACGACAGCAAGATCTCAGCTGAAGAGCGCTTTGCTGAGAAGGTCGCCGGCGCCAACGCCGATGCGGCGCGCGCCACGCGCTTGACTGATCCCAGCCTCGTCGCGCCGCAAGGCACGGTGATCCCGGCGATTCTGGAAACGGCGATCAACTCCGACCTCCCGGGCTTTGTGCGCGCTGTGGTCAGCCGCGACGTGCGCGGCTTCGATGGCTCCACCGTGCTCATACCGCGTGGCTCCAAGCTGATCGGCCAGTACAAGAGCGGCGTGGCCGCCGGTCAGACGCGGGCGTTCATTGTCTGGTCGCGCGTGCTGACACCCCAGGGCGTGTCGATCGACATCGCCTCGCCGGGCGCCGACCGTCTGGGTCGCGGCGGCCTTGATGGCGAGACCAACACTCACTTCTTCCGCAGGTTTGGGGCTTCGATCCTGCTGTCGGTGCTCAACGCGGGCCTCAACGCCGCGTCCAACAACGGCAACGGCGGCGACAACACCGCCATCATCATCGGCTCGCCGCAGCAGGCCTCGAACATCGCGTCCATCGCCCTGCAGCGCGAGATCGATATCCCCACGACTATCACCGTCGCCCAAGGAGCGCCGATCCGCGTGTTCGTGGCGCGCGATCTTGATTTTTCCGGCGTGGTTCAAAAGACGCGATGAGCACGGGGGTCTATCTCGCCGCCTATCTGGCGCCGCTACAGCCTTGGCTGGATCGCGCTGACGTCACGGACATTTGGGTGAACCGGCCCGGAGAGGTTTGGATCGAGACCACCGAGGGGGTGACCTCACGCCTCGCTGCGCCGGACCTCACCGATCAGGCGTTGCAGCGCCTGGCCCGCCAGATCGCCGCCGCCAGCCACCAGGGCGTCAGTCGCGAACAGCCGCTGCTCAGCGCCAGTCTGCCAAACGGCGCCCGCGTACAGATCATTGCGCCGCCAGCCACGCGCGGCGACCTTGCCCTGGCCATCCGCAAACACACGCTCAGCGACCTCAGCCTCAGCGACCTCGCCATCGGCGGGACCTTGGCGCCCCCGGCCTTGGCCGGTCGGGCCGATGCGGACGCTCAGTTGCGCGCCTTGCTGAGCGCCGGCGACGTCGAAGGTTTTCTTCGAACCGCCATCCAACGCCGCAAGACGATCGTCCTGTCGGGCGGCACGTCCTCGGGCAAAACCACCTTGCTCAACGCTCTGGTCAAGGAGATCCCGGCGCACGAGCGCCTCGTCCTGATCGAAGACGCCCCCGAAATCCAACTGCGTCACGAGAACGCGATCGGCCTGATCGCCGCGCGCAGCGACACGGGCGAGGCCCAGGTCGACGCCGAGGATCTCCTACAAGCCAGCCTGCGGATGCGCCCTGACCGGATCTTGCTGGGCGAGTTGCGCGGTCGTGAGGCCTTCGCTTTCCTCCGGGCGGTCAATACCGGCCATCCCGGCTCCATCACCACGGTCCATGCCGATAGTCCGCAAGGCGCCCTGGATCAGATCGCGCTGCTTTCGCTGCTCGCGGGCGTGGACCTAGGCTGGGACACGGTTCGCAACTATGTGCGCCAGGTCGTCGATATCGTGGTGCAACTCAATCGGGTTGGCGGCGGCCGCAAGGTGACGGCGGTGGAGTTTCTGTGTTGAGCCGAACTTTCGATTAAGTCAGGCCTCACGATAACATGTTGAACAGAAAGCATAAATTCGAGTGACGGGTGGTGACGTGCCCCCCCCTGAAACTCCTCCAAAAACAACTAGAGTCCGCCCCACCATGACCTTGCCCCCAACCTTGGACTAGGTAGGGCTGGGATTTCTCGCCGGTCAGGCGCTGGCGGGCCATATGGCCCGGCGCCGTTCATCAGCTCAATCGGGCACTTGTCGCCGATCGCGCTGTGGGGACGATGTTCGTTATAGTCCTTACACCGAGCCTCGCGTTTTGAGCGGGCGTCGTCGAGGGATATGAACCAGGCGGTGTTCAGGCATTCGGCCCGGACCTTGCCCCATGCGTCACTCACGGCCACGAACCCAGTAGCGAAACACCCAAGAGCGCCCACCGGTCCCGGCGACCTGCGAATGAAGGCCATCACCGTCCGGATCGAAACCCGGCGAGTCGAGGCGCCTCAGCGCCGAAGCATTCAGCCGCTGCACCAGACGGGGCGTGGTCAGTCCGCTTCTTTATACGGTTCTTTATACGGTCTTTGAACGCGCCAGATGGAGATGCGTGTGGACGCACGCGGACATCCACCCGAGTCGAAAAGTTATAAATGATTGAAAATTCGCGACTTTTCCAGCACCCCTGGACACGCTCAGACGAGCGTTGACACGCGGGAATTACCAAAAAAAGGGAGGAATGGCGGAGACGGAGGGATTCGAACCCTCGATACCCTTTTGAGGTATGCCGCTTTAGCAAAGCGGTGCCTTCAGCCTCTCGGCCACGTCTCCTCCTGAGAGGGAGCGGTTCGATAGCGTGTTCGCTTCGCGATGACAACGGCGGATGTCGGAATTTTCCGGTGTTAACGTGACGCTCAGACGGGATCGCTAGGCTGAACGTGGTTTTCCCAACGACGAGCATCCTGCGTCCCGTGTCTCCTCCCCTCTCCCAGGCTGAACCCCTCGCCTTCGCCCCCACGCCGGAGACTTCTTCTCCTCGCTCGGGGGACGGAGGAGGCGATCCGTCGGGCGCGGCGAAGCGAGGGCCTTTCCGGCCGGGCCGACTGGTGCCTTCGCGCGCACGGTTGGAAACACGGCTGCTGGCCCGCACCTTTCGCGCCGTCGACATCCTGATCGCCGCCGCCGTCGCGGTTGCGGTCACCGCGCTGGGCGCGCCCATTGTGGCGGGTCTTTGGGCCATAGCCGCCTTGATCGGCCTTCGCCTTGTCGGCGCCTACGTCTTCCCGAGGAAGCAGCCTCTGACCGCGCACATGACGCGCGCGGGGCTGGCCCTCGGCGTCAGCCTGCTGATAGGGATCGGGGCCAGCCTGGCGACCGGCGGAGCCCAAACGCCTGTCGTGTGGACTCTTTTGGCGGCGTCCGGCGCCGTGGCCGGAGCGCACGTCGCCTGGTGGACGGTGATCGCACGCGGCCGCGCCCAAGGGCGACTGACGCCCAACATCGTCGTGGTCGGCGCGACCAAGAACGCCGAACGCCTGATCGAGGCGGCCATGCGGACCGGCGAGGTCAATGTGTTGGGCGTCTTCGACGACCGCCTGGACCGCGCGCCGGCCAACATCCTCGGCGTGCCGGTGTTGGGCGACACCGGCGCCCTGCTCGACCACCGCATCATGCCCTATGTTGACCGCGTCGTGATCGCGGTGGCCTCGACCGCGCAGACCCGCGTGCGGCAGCTGGTCGAGAAGCTGGACGTCCTGCCCAACCCGCTGCACCTGTTCATCGATGTCGGCGGCGCGGCCGAGGACGATGCGGCGCTGGTCCGTATCGCCGCCGGAAGCGCAGCGCCGCTCTCGGGTTCGCCCGCCTCGACCCGTCGCGCCCTGCTCAAGCGCGCCCAGGATCTGGTGGTCGCGGGCGCGGGCCTCTTGGTCGCCGGACCGGTGATGCTGCTGGTCGCCCTGGCGGTGAAGCTGGACAGCCCGGGCCCGGTCTTTTTCCGCCAGCGCCGTCACGGCTTCAATAACGAGGCGATTCTCGTCTGGAAGTTCCGCTCGATGCGGCATGAGATGGCCGACGCCAGCGCCGCCCGCCAGGTCAGCGCCGATGACGACCGCGTCACGCGCGTGGGCAAGTTCATCCGCAAGACCAGCCTTGATGAGCTGCCCCAACTGTTCAACGTGCTGACGGGCGAGATGTCGATCGTCGGCCCCCGCCCCCACGCCATCGGCATGAAGACCGCCGGCGTGGAGTCGGCCAAGCTGGTCGCCCAGTACGCCCACCGCCATCGTATGAAGCCCGGCGTCACCGGCTGGGCCGCCATCAAGGGCTCGCGCGGTCCGGTCGACACGCCCGAAAGCGTCCGCCTGCGGGTGGCGCTGGACGTCGAGTACATCGAGCGTCAGTCGTTCTGGCTGGATATCTACATCATCGCCATGACCATCCCCTGCCTGCTGGGGGATCGGTCCGCCGTGCGCTAGGCCGCGCATGTTCTGGCGCGGCGTCCTCGGCTATCTGCCGGTCAACATCGTCCAAGGCGTGGTGGGCCTGCTCACCATCGTCCTCTTCACGCGCCTGCTGGATCCGGCGCAATACGGCGTCTACGCCCTGGCGTTCTCGGTCTTCAGCCTGGTGCAGACCGGTCTGCTGACCTGGACCGAGGCGGCCATGGCGCGGTTCCTGGCCACGCGGAGCGAGGACGGTCGGATCGCCGACCACTTCGCGACGCTCTATCGGCTCTGGCTCGGCGCAGCCCTGGCCGTGCCTGTGGTCGGCGGCGCGGTCCTGGCCTTCGCACCGCTGAACGGCCCCCTGCGTATCGCGCTCGCGGCCGGCTTCGCCGCCGTGCTGGTCAACAGCCTGGTGAAGCTGGCGCAGGAACGTCGACGTGCGGCGGGCGAGGTCTCGGGCGCGGCTATGCTGTCGATGGTCCAGACCGCCGGCGGCTTCGCCCTGGGCCTGGGCTTCGCGCTGGCGGGCCTGGGCGGCGCGGCGCCGCTGCTGGGGATCGGGATCGTGTCCCTGGCCTGCGTCGCCGTGGTGCTGTCGCGCGAGTTGAAGTTCATGACCGGCGGACGCTTCGATAAGGCGCTGGCGCGAACCTATTTCACCTACGGCGCGCCCGTGGCGCTGTCGCTGATCCTGGCCCTGGTGCTGGCCAGCACCGACCGCCTGCTGCTGGCGACCTTCCTCGACGAGGCCACGGTCGGTGTCTACCATGCCGGCTACTCGCTGGGCAGCCGCACGCTCGACGTGGTGTTCATCTGGCTGGGCATGGCCGGCGGTCCTGCCTTGATCCAGGCGCTGGAGCGCGGCGGCCAGCCGGCCCTGGAAGACGCCGCCCGCGAGCAGGCCGGCGTCATCGTGCTGCTGACCCTGCCCGCCGCCGTCGGCCTCGCGCTCGTCGCCCGCCCCCTGGCGGACCTGATGGTCGGCGAGGCCATGCGCGAACAAGCCAGTCACGTCACCCCATGGATCGCCGCCAGCGGCTGGCTGTCGGGCGTCACCACCTACTATCTGCTGCAGGCCTTCACCCTGGCGCGTCGGACCTCGCTGCTGATCGTCAGCATGAGCGCGCCGGCCCTGGCCAATGTGGCCCTGAACCTTGTCCTGATCCCGCGCCTTGGCCTCGACGGCGCGCTGATCGCCACCACGGTCAGCTACGGCCTGGGCGCCGTCGCGGCCTGGGCGCTGGGCCGCCGCGCCTGCCCTCTGCCGATCCCCTGGGCGGTGCTGACTAAGGCCGCCGGCGCGAGCCTGGCCATGGCCGCCTGCGTCGCGCTGCTTCCCGCGCCGGGCGGGCTGCTTGAACTGGTCCTGAAGGCCGGCGTCGGCGCAGCCGTCTACGGCGCCCTGGTGCTGGGCCTTGATGTCGCCGGCCTGCGCGGCAAGCTTTCCCTGATCCTTCGTCGAAAGGCGCAAGCCGCATGAACGCGCCCGTCACTGATCTGCGCCTCGAGAACGCCGCCTGGGCCGCGGCGCAGCCGCGCCTGTCGGTGCTGATCCCGACCTTCCGCGACGACCCCAGCGCCCTGCTCAAGGCCCTGGACCACACCAATGCCGCCGTAGAGGTCGTGGTGCTGGACGACGGTGGCGGCGATGACGCCCTGGCCGAACGGATCGCCCGACGGATCGAGAAGATGCGCACGCCCGCCCGCTTCGTGCGCCTGTCGCGCAATGAGGGCCGCGCCAAGGGCCGCAATCGCTTGGCCTCGCACGCGCGCGGCGGCCACTTCCTGTTCTTGGACAGCGACATGCTGCCCGACACCCCCGACTTCCTGGACCGCTGGTCGGCGGTGGCAGATACCGGCGCAGCGGTAGCCTTCGGCGGCTTCACCCTGGACCAGACCCCTCAGCGTCCCGAGCACGCCCTGCACCGGGCCATGGCCCTGAAGAGCGACTGCACGCCGGCGCCCGAGCGCGCCAAGGCGCCGGAAAAGCACGTCTTCACCTCGAACCTGCTGGTCCGCCGCGATGTCTTCGAGACCGTCGGCTTCGACGAGGGCTTTTCCGGCTGGGGCTGGGAGGATGTGGAGTGGGCGATGCGCGTCGCACGCCAGCATCCGATCCTGCACATCGACAACACCGCCACGCATCTGGGCCTGGACCCCGCCCCGGTGATGGCCGCCAAGTACGAACAGTCCGCCGCCAATTTCGCGCGCGTGGTGGCCAGCCACCGCGACGTGGTCAGCGCCTATCCCAGCTACAAGGTCGCCAAGCTGCTGAAGGCCGTTCCGCTCAGCAGCGTCTGGCGGCCGCTTCTGAAAAAGGTGGCGCTGGCCGAGGCCGCGCCCGTCTCCCTTCGCGCCTTCGCCATGCGGCTCTATCGCGCGGCGCTCTACAGCGAGGCCGTCTGATGCAGGTGGAATTCGAGAAGGTCGACGCCTACGAGCCCGACCGCAGCCTGAAGGGCAAGCTGCGCCGCCGGCTGATCCGGCTGGCCCACCGCCGGCCGGCCAAGGTGGCGCTGGAGCGTCCGATGGTGTCGTTCAGCTTCGACGACGCCCCCACCACCGCCTGTGAGGCCGGCGCCAGGGCTCTGGAGGCGCGGGGCCTGCGCGGCACCTATTACTTCGCGGCGGGTCTGACGGGCCGCGACGGTCCGATGGGCCGCTACGCCACGGGCGAGGACGCGCGCCGCCTGCATGAGGCCGGCCACGAGATCGCCTGCCACACCTACTCCCACCTCGATTGCGGCCAGTCGAGCCAGGCCGAGACGCTGGCGGACGTGGACCGCAACGCCGAGAGCCTCGCGGCCTGGGGCGCGGGAGACCCAGTCAGCTTCGCCTATCCCTACGGGGATGTGGCCGCGCCGGCCAAGACCGCGCTGAGCGGCCGGTTCAAGACGCTGCGCGCCCTGCACCACGGGCTGATCACCGACGGCGCGGATCTCAACCAGACGCCCGCCGTCGGCATCGAGGGCGAGGATGGGGAGACAGTCGCCAAGGCTTGGCTCGACAAGGCCAAGGCGCGCAAGGCCTGGCTGATCCTCTACACCCACGATGTGGCTGAGCAGCCGTCCCAATGGGGCTGCACCACGGAGGCGCTGGAGCGCCTGATCGATCGCGCCCTCGCCGACGGGTTCGATGTGGTGACCGTGGCCGAGGGCTCGCGGCGGATCGGGCTCTAGACTTCCTCCTGAGCCCGGTCGGAGAAGGCCAGCTTGGCGGCCAGCGAGACGAACAGCACCCAGCGGAAGTCGTTATAGACCACCGCGATGCTCTCGGTCAGGCTGACCAGGGTGAACACCACCAGGAACGGGAAGGCCAGCATCGCGCCGCGCTCGCGATAAACCGCGACCACCGCCAGCGACATGGTCTGCAGGTAGAACAGCCCCCAGGCGATCAGGCCGAACAGGCCGATGCCGAGCCACTGTTCCAGCCAGGAATTGTGGGCGTGCTGGGGGACGAACTTGGCGTCATTGACGATCCAGGCCAGCGGCCCCCAGCCGGACTTGTCGCTCCAGACCGCCGCATAACCATAGCCCTGCCAGGGTCGCTGCTCGATCTGGCGCATGGCGGCGGTCCAGATCTCGGTGCGGCCCGTCAGGGTGGCGTCCTTGCCGAGAATCTCGAACAGCATGTCCGAGGCCAGCAGCACGAACATCACCAGCAGCAGCGCCCCGGTGACCCCGGCCCAGGTGGCGGCCGCGCCGAGGGCCGGCCCGCGCTGGACGATCCACACGAACCCGAGCGCCGTCATGCCCAGCAGGAGCGAGGCCAGCGCCGTCTTGGACTGCGACAGCAGCACCAGGCCTATGGCCAGACCCGCGAACAGCGTGAAAAGCTTGGCGCGATCCGGGTTCAGCAAGGCCGCCGCGCCCAGCAGACAGGCCCCGAAGGCCATCAGTCCGCCCAGTCCGTTCTTCTCCATCCATAGCCCGCGCCAGGCGCCGGGAAAGATCTCGGTCATCACGCCGATCGAGGGAAGGGCCAGGCTGACCAGGTAGCTGGCCACGATCAGGAAGCAGTAGGTGATCGCGAACAACCGGGCCAACTCAGCCCAGCGGAAGCGAGAGGCCAGGGCCAGGCCCGCCAGGGTCGTGCAGCCGACGGCGAAGCCGCGGCGGATCGAGACATCCGGCTGGATCGACCAGGAGATCGAGGCCACGACCACGACCATCAGGATGATCAGAAACGGCTGTCGAACCGTGACCCGGACCATGTTCCAGGGCCGCCCCATGATCAGCAGGAAGGCCAGACCATAGGCGGGCAGGAACGCCACACGCAGAAGGCCCGAAGCCGCCTCGTCGGCCTTCTCTCCAAACAGCGGCAAGTGCCAGCCGGCGCTGAAGATCAACAACATCACGACGGCCACCGCCACCGTGAGGAGCGAGGGCGAGACTGCTTGAGGTCGCTCCGCGCTCCAGCCCAGGGGCGCCGGCGCGTAGGTCACGGCAGGATGGCCTTCAGGAAGGCTGGCGGTTGCAGCGAGACCTTGTTGAAGAACAGCCCCGCGCAGCGTCCGCCCGCCGCCGTGATCGCATCGCGCAGCAGCGCAGGCTGACGCACGTCGGGTTGGTCGGCGGAGACGACGAGGACGGTCTGGTCCATGTGCCGCGCGATGGTCGGCCCAGATTGCGAGCGATCGACCGAGGGGCAGTCCACGACGATGACCTCGGCGTGCTTGCGCAGCGCGCGCCAGTAGTCCGGCGACGGGATCACGTGGGCCTGCTGCCGGCCCCGCAGGGCCTCACGGTTCAAACGCGCCACCCACAGGCGCGGTCCGCCTACGCTATGGCCAACCAGATACTTGGCGTCCGGCCAGACGCCCCCCTCGGGGTTTGGCGCGGGCGGCTGCACGGTGAAGAAAACCGACCCGTCCGGCGAGGCCGCGACCGGCGGGCCCAGCGGTCCGTAGCGTTGGGGATCGGCCGCTAGGGCCTGAAACTGGGTGGGATCGCTGAGATCCATGTCGATCAGCCAGGTCTTGCGACCCGCGCGGCGAGACGCAAAGCGCGCGAATTCGCGGGCCACGGTCGATGTGCCCTCCCCGCGCCGCGCCGCCACGAACTGAACGACGTGCGGACGGCCAGCCGGGGGCGCGCCCAGCGCACTCCACAACTCCGTCATCTCGACGTTCAAATCCACCATCTACCGAATCGCTACGCGGCCAGGACTTCGCAAACTGCGATATTAACCCTGCGGGCGAAAGGCGACCAAAGCGCTCACCGCTTGACGGCCGCCGTCGCCAGCACCGGCATGCCCAGGGTGCGCGAGGCCGAGGCCGGGGTCTGCAGGCCCGGACGCAGGAACATCCGCACCAGACCCGCACAAAGGGCGGTGAAACCGGCGAACATGATCGCCAGGGCCAGGACGGGCTTCTTCAGGCTCTTGCCGGTCGACGGAGCCACGGCGCGCTGGACGATGCGGATGTTGTCGCTGCTCTCGGCCGACATCTGCCGCTGAGCCTCGTCCTGCTGTTCCTTGACGGTGAAGTCGCGAACGTTCGAGGACAACACGTCGCGGTCTCGCGACAGCTCGTTGAACTGCGGCTCCAGTTGCGCCAGGCGCAGAAGGCGTGAATTCACGTCGGTCACCTGCTGGGCGTAGGCGGCCTGCGACTGCTGCAGAGCCGCGACCTCGGCTCGCAGGTCGTTGCGGGTCGTGGCCAGGGTCTGCCAGATCGGGTTCGGGCCGCTGCGGCGCGCGCCCTCGCCCGCCGTGCGGCCGGCGGCCAGGCCCGCCTCCAGCTGGGCGATCTGGGCGTTGATGTCGATCACCGGCTGGGCGTTGGGCGTGTAGCGCGACAGCAGGCCTTCCCGGTCCAGTTTCAGCTGCGCCAGCTTGGTCGACGCCGACATGTCGGTGTCGCGATAGAGGATCGTCTCGGCCGGCGTGCGCGCCAGCTCGGCCTCGACGGCCCCGAGGCGACCCGTACGGTCCTGTAGCTGAGCGTCTATAGAGTATTTCTGCTGTTCGACCTGGGCCTGCAGTTGGGTCAGCGCCGTCTTCTGGGCGTTGAAGTCGCCGATGTCGTTGGTCATCAGGAAGGACTGATAGGCCGCGTCCGCCTCGGACAGCTTCTGCGAGAAGATATCGCGCTGGCGCTCCAGAACCCGGTTGTCGCCGCCGATCAGCAGCGTGCGGCGATAGATCAGATACTCTTCAAGCAGAGTATTCAGCACTTTCTCTGCGATCTCGGGGTTCTGGTGCTGATAGGCCAGGCGGATGATCGAGTTGTCCGGCGCGGTCTCGATCTTGAGGCTCTTGGCGATCGAGTCTCGCCCCTCGGCGATCAGCTTGCGCTTCTCCTCAGGCGAAGCCACCGCGTACTTGGCGGCCGCGCTCGGGAAGATGTTTCCAAAGCCGATCTTGCGGATCACGCGCTCGCGCAGCTCGCCACTGCCCAGGATCTCGGCTTCGGACTGGATGACCTCGTCATTGGTCGGCACCGCGCCTCGGCCGGCGTCGCCGGCGCGCGGCTCATAGACATATTCCTGGCCCAGCCGCACGAAGAGGCTGGACTGGGCTTCGTAGCTCTTCTTCAGCGTCATGGCGAAGCCGACGCCGATCACGGCGATGACCACGAACACCATGAGCATAAGGAATCGCTCGCGCCACAGCAGGGTGATGAAGTCGCTGGGGGCGTAGCGCGCCCGCGCGCCGGCGCCTCCCCCCGCCATGGGCGGCGGAGAGTCGTGCGGCACGCTGATCCAGGCGCTCGTCGACATGCGAATCCGGGCGGTCTAACTTGGCTCGCACCCTGGGGCTGGCGGTCTTAAGGGTTCGTTACCCATTCCTGTTAAGACTTGTCGCATGCAGAGCCGCACGCACTTCATGACGGCCTTGGCCGTGGTCCTGATGGCAGGCGGGACGACCGCCTGCGGGCACCTCGACGCAGAGCCGATCACGCCTGCGCCGCGCCCGACCGCGACCTTCTCCAACATCGGTTACGCGGACTGGAGCGAGGCAGAGCCCGACTATCGCTTCTATCCGGGCGACGAGATCGAGATGACGGTGCCCTCGGCGCCGGAACTGAACAAGACCGCCACCGTGCAGCCTGACGGCCGGATCACCGTGCCGCTCGTGCAGCCGGTCATGGCCGCCGATCGCACGATCGGCGAGCTGCAAGCCTCGCTGAGCCAGGCCTATGCCGGCACCCTGCTGCGTCCACAGGTGCAGATTTCAGTGAAGGCGACAGCGCCGCTGAAGGTGTTCGTCGGCGGCGAGGTCGGGAATCCCGGCGTGTTCGACATGGCCGGCGACGGCGACGCCTTGCGCGCCATCATCCAGGCGGGCGGGTTCAAGACCACCGCCAAGCGCAATCAGGTCGTGATCATTCGTCGCGGCCCCGACGGGCGGGCGATGATGCGGACGGCCGACCTGCTGAGGGGTCTGACCAGCCCCGGCGGTGCGGACCTGGTGCCGCTACGCCGCTTCGACATCGTCTACGTGCCGCGCAGCGGCGCGGCGGAGACGGGTCTGTTCATGCAGCAGTACTTCCGCGACCTGCTGCCGGTCAGCTTCAGCTACGCGATCAACGGCAACATCCGCTAAGCGGCGGATGAGCGAAGGCGCATCGAGCCCGGAGAACCGGGCTCAGCCGTGGGCCAGCCACTCGCGCGCCTGACGCTGGGCTTCGGCGACCTCTTCGCTGGCCATCTCCTGCGAGAGTTCCTTGCGATAGACCTTGGCCTCGATCGACCCGCGCATGGCGGCCAGATTGAACAGCATGTGGGCCGACACATAGTCCAGCGGCGCGCCGCCCTGACCGGTCGAGTACAGCAGACCCATGCGGAACAGTTCGTCGCCGGTGGATTCGGCGGTGGGCAGCGGCAGCGTGGAAACGACGGCCGGCGGTTCATTCATCAACATCATGGCACATCTCCTCTCTCAAGCTCGCCCCGCCGTTCTGGCGGATCAGAGCCTGAGAGAAGAAAAGTCCACAGCCACTGAACATATAGTTAAGCGGCAAAACATCATGAAAATAATGTCGAGTATACTAGTTATTAGAGGTGATTACTGCGCGTAAAGGCCAGTATACAGCACGTTAACGGGCGCGCTGACCGAACAGGACTCTGCGAGCGTCTTCCGCAGCTTTTCCAGAGGCTTGCAGGCCGCCGGAGCGGAGTTCCGCGCCCAGCTTGAAGCCCTTCTGGACGGCCTCGCGCGCGCCGACGCGCTCGAACCACGCCTTCAGGTGCGGAAACTCTTCCAGAATGATGCCCTGATTTTTCCACGGCACAATCCAGGGCCAGATCATGAAGTCGGCGATGGACAATTGGCCGCAGACGAACTCACGCCCCTCAAGACGCTTGTTCAAGACGCCGTACAGGCGGTGGGTCTCGTTGGTGTAGCGGATCACGCCATAGGCGATCTGGCGCTGGTCGGCGATGATCGCAGGCGCATACTGGCGGAAGTGATGCGTCTGGCCGGCCATGGGTCCGAGCCCGCCCATCTGCCACATCACCCACTGGTCGATATCGACCCGCTCACGCTCATTGGCGCCGTAGAACTGGCCGGACTTGCGGGCCAGGTACTGCAGGATCGCGCCGGATTCGAAGATCGAGATCGGCTGACCGTCCGGCCCATCGGGGTCGACGATCGCCGGCATGCGGTTGTTGGGGCTTATGGCCAGGAACTCCGGCTTGAACTGCTCGCCGACGCCGATGTTCACCGGAACCATCTCGTAGGGCAGGCCCATTTCCTCCAGGGCGATGGAGATCTTCCAGCCGTTGGGCGTGGGCCAATAGTGCAGTTCGATCGGACGGCTCATCGGCCTCCCCTCCCGTAATCGTCGTTGTTCCCGAACATGGTCCCCGCCGCGCCGCCCGCCAAGGGGGCGGCAGGGCAAATCGCTGACAACCCCATTCAGGCTGGGTTCAGCCGCGCCCGCTGATCGTGCGCTCCAGGGTCGAGGGACGTTTTGGCGGCGCCGGAGGGTGTTCGCCCGACCACGAGGAGAAGACGAGATGAAGCGTCTGCTGCTGACGATCGCCGCTGTGGCGTCTGTGGCCGGCCCGATGGCCCTGAGCGCCACCGACGCCGCCGCCCAGGACCGCGGACGCTGGGAACACCGTGACCGCGACCGTGACTGGGATCGGGACCGTGACTGGGATCGCGGCCGAGACCACGACCTAGGCGGCTGGGATCGCGATCACCGCGGCGGCTGGGATCGTGGCGACCGCTGGGATCGTCGAGACCGCTGGGATCGCGGTCGTCACAACGGCTACTACTATAACAGCCGCTGGTACTATGGCCCGCCGCCCTCGGCCTATTACGGCCATCCCGGCTATCGCCCAGGCTACAGCGCCTGGCGTCGCGGCGCCTATCTGCCCAGCTACTATCGCGGCCATGGCTATGTCGTGAGCGACTACTATCGCTACAACCTGCGTTCGCCGCCGCGCGGCTATTACTGGTACCGCACCGGCGACGACTATGTGCTGGCGGCGATTGCGACCGGCCTGATCTTCGACGTTATCGCAGGCCGCTAAACGACCAAGAAAAAGGGCCCGCAGCTTGCGCCGCGGGCCCTCGTCCGTCTTGGGGCTGATCGAGCGCCTACTCGACGCCCAGCTTCTTGCGCAGAAGCTCGTTGACCGTGCCCGGATTGGCCTTGCCGCCGGTGGCCTTCATGACCTGACCGACGAACCAGCCCAGCGCCTGCGGCTTGTCCTTCACGGCTTCGGCCTTGTCGGGATTGCCCGCGATCAGGTCGTCGATGGCCTTCTCGATGGCGCCGGTGTCGTTGATCTGAACCAGGCCGCGCTTCTCGACGATCTCGGCGGGACGGCCTTCGCCGGCCCACATGTGCTCGAAGACTTCCTTGGCGATCTTCGAGGAGATGGTGCCGTTCTCGATCAGCTCGACCAGCTGGCCGATGTCGGTGTGCGGCAGCGGCGAGTTGGAGAACTCGGTCCCGGCCGCCGACAGCTTGGCCAGCAGTTCGTTGGTGACCCAGTTGGCCACCAGCTTGGCGTCGCGCCCCTTGGCCGCAGCCTCGAAGTAGTCGGCGCGGTCGGCGTCGATGATCAAGACGCCGGCGTCATAGGCCGACAGGCCATACTGGCTCTGCAGGCGCGCCTTCTTGGCGTCCGGCAGTTCCGGCAGGGTCTCTTCGATCGACTTCACCCAGGCCGGATCCAGCACCAGCGGCAGCAGGTCCGGATCGGGGAAGTAGCGATAGTCGTGCGCCTCTTCCTTCGAACGCATCGAGCGCGTCTCGCCCTTGGTCGGGTCGAACAGGCGGGTTTCCTGATCGACCTTGCCGCCGTCCTCGAGGATCTCGATCTGGCGACGGGCCTCATATTCGATGGCCTGCTGGATGTAGCGATACGAGTTGACGTTCTTGATCTCGCAGCGCGTGCCCAGGTGCTTGAAGTCGCCCGTGGCGCGGAACTTCTCATAGTCGCCGGGACGGCAGACCGAGACGTTGACGTCGGCGCGCAGGTTGCCCTTCTCCATGTCGCCGTCGCAGGTGCCCAGATAGACCAGGATCGTGCGCAGCTTCTTCACATAGGCGGCGGCCTCTTCGGAGGTGCGCATGTCGGGCTTAGAGACGATCTCCATCAGCGCGGTGCCGGCGCGGTTCAGGTCGACATAGGTCGCGTTCGGATCCTGATCGTGCAGCGACTTGCCGGCGTCCTGTTCCAGGTGCAGGCGCTCAATGCGCACGTCGAAGGTCGTGCCGTCGTCGCGCTCGACGCTGACCACGCCCTCGCCGACGATCGGCTGGTCGAACTGGCTGATCTGATAGCCCTGCGGCAGATCCGGATAGAAGTAGTTCTTCCGGTCGAAGCGGCTCTTCAGGTTGATCTGCGCGCGCAGGCCCAGACCCGTCTTCACCGCCTGCTCGACGCAGAACCGGTTCAGCACCGGCAGCATGCCGGGCATGGCCGCGTCCACGAGGCTGACCTGCTCGTTCGGCCCCGCGCCGAAACCGACGGCGGCGCCCGAGAAGAGCTTGGACTTGCTGGCGACCTGGGCGTGGACCTCAAGACCGAGGACCATTTCCCAGTCGCCCGTGCGGCCCTTGATGACCTTGGCGTTCTCGTTCATCGCGCTCACCACCACTTCTCGGCCTTGGCCGTGAAACCGGCCGCCTTCTCGACCGCCCCGGCGACCGAGAACACGGTCGCCTCGTCCAGCGGCTTGCCGATGATCTGCAGGCCCAGCGGCAGGCCGTTGGCGTCGAGGCCGGCGGGCAGGCTGAGGCCCGGCAGGCCGGCCAGGTTCGTCGTCACCGTGAAGACGTCGTTCAGGTACATGGCGATCGGATCATTGCTGTTCTCGCCCAGGCCAAACGCCGCCGAGGGCGCGGTCGGGGTGAGGATCGCGTCGCACTTCGTCCAGGCGTTGTCGAAATCCTCGGCGATGCGGCGACGCACCTTCAGGGCCTTCAGATAGTAGGCGTCGTAATAGCCGGCGCTCAGCACATAGGTGCCGATCAGGATGCGGCGTTTGACCTCGTCGCCGAAACCCGAGGCGCGCGTGTTCTCGTAGATCTCGGTGAGGTTGGCGCCCTCTTCGCGCAGGCCGTAACGCATGCCGTCATAGCGGGCGAGGTTCGAGGACGCCTCGGCAGGGGCCACGATGTAGTAGGCCGGCAGGGCATACTTGGTGTGCGGCAGGCTGATGTCGACGATCTCGCAGCCGGCCTCCTTCAGCCAGGCGATGCCATCCTGCCAGAGCTTCTCGATCTCGGCCGGCATGTTGTCGACGCGGTACTCCTTCGGAATACCGATCTTCAGGCCCTTCACCGACTTGCCGACGAACTGGGTGAAGTCCGGAACCGGGATGTCGAGGCTGGTCGAGTCCTTGGGGTCATGGCCCGACATCGAGGTCAGCAGCAGGGCCGCATCCTCGACGGTCTTGGCGATGGGCCCCGCCTGGTCCAGCGAGCTGGCGAAAGCCACCACGCCCCAGCGCGAGCAGCGGCCGTAGGTCGGCTTGATACCCACGGTGCCGGTGAAGGCGGCCGGCTGGCGGATCGAGCCGCCGGTGTCGGTGGCCGTCGCGCCCAGGCACAGGTCCGCCGCGACCGCCGCGGCCGAGCCGCCGGACGAGCCGCCCGGGGTCAGGGCCTTGGTCGAGCCCTGGGCGCGCCAGGGGTTGGTCACCGGGCCGAAATAGCTGGTCTCGTTCGACGAGCCCATGGCGAACTGGTCGAGGTTAAGCTTGCCCAGCATCACCGCGCCGTCGCGCCACAGCTGGCTGGTCACCGTCGACTCGTAGGTCGGGACGAAGTTCTCGAGGATCTTCGAGCAGGCCGTGGTCCGCACGCCGTTGGTGCAGAACAGATCCTTCACGCCCAGCGGCGCGCCTTCCAGGGGACCAGCCTCGCCCAGCGCCCGGCGGGCGTCGGACTTGGCGGCCATGTCTATCGCCTTGTCCGGGGTCTCCAGGATGTAGGCGTTCAGGCCGCGCGCGGCCTCGATGGCGTCGATGTGGGCGCGGGTCAGCTCGACCGAGGTGAACTCGCGGGCGGCCAGGCCGTCGATGGCGGCCTTCAGGGTCAGGTTCGTCAGGCTCATTATTCGACGACCTTCGGCACGACGAAGAAGTTGTTGATCGACTTGGGCGCGTTGCTGGTCACGCGGGCCGGATCGCCGCCCATGGTGACGACATCCTCGCGCAGCGGCAGGCCGGCCGCGACGACGCTGGTCAGGGGCTCGCAGCCATCGGTGTCCACCTCGGCCAACTGCTCGATCCACGTCATGATGCCGTTCAGTTCCTGGGCCAGCGGCTCCAGGCGCTCTTCGGGCGTCGCGATGCGGGCGAGGCGCGCGACCTTCCGCACGGTGGCGGCGTCAATGGCCATGAGGATCTCCTGAAATTCGAACGCGTCGGTTACTAGGCTGGCGGCGAGGTTTCAAGGATGGTTTCAGGCGCGCCGGCTCCTGTTATGAAGCCTCATGCCCGTTCTCGACATCGAAGACTTCGCCGCCGCCCTCCCCCAGTACGCCGCCGTCGTGGGTCTGGACCCCGGCGAGAAGACCATTGGGGTAGCCGTCTCCGACGTCACGCGCACCGTCGCCAGCCCTCTGGCCCTGATCGAGAAGACCAAGTTCAGCAAGGACGCCGAGCAGCTTTTCAAGCTGATGGACAGTCGCGGCGCCGTCGCAATCGTCATCGGCCTGCCGATGAACATGGACGGCACCGAAGGCGTGCGTTGCCAGTCCAACCGGGCATTGGGCCGCAATCTGCTGCGCCTGAAGCCCGACCTGCCGATCACCTTCTGGGACGAACGCCTTTCGACGGCGGCGGTCACCCGCGTGCTGATCGACGAGCACGACATCTCGCGCAAACGCCGGGACGAGGTCGTCGACAAGATGGCCGCCGGCTGGATCCTGCAGGGCGCGCTGGAGCGGCTTCGCGGCCTTTGAGACCATCGCCGTCACTGAATTTTCGCCCCGGGCGAGAAAGTCAGGGCTTTGCCGCCGTGAACCGGCTTGGTTAATGTCGGCGAATTCGCGAACTCGGGGGCGGGCGTGGACTTCAGACGAAAGAACGACCGTCGTCGCGTGGTCGCGACCGGCGCGGCCTTGATCGCGGTGCTTGCGGCCGACATCGGCGTCGCTGGCGACGGCGGCGACTGCCCGCCCAACCCCGAGCCGGGCAAGTGCTACGAGAAGGTCTACAGCCCTGCCCAATACGAGGATCAGGCTGAGCAGGTGCTCGACCAGCCGGCGCGCGTCGAGACCCGCACGATCGAGGCGGTCTACCGGTTCGAAGAGAAACGACTCCCGACCGGCGACAGCGGCGGCCAAGCCTATCGCACCGTCGTCGAGAAGGTTCTGGTCGCGCCGGCCCGGGTTGAGCGTTACGCCACGCCGGCGACCTACCGGATCGTCATGACTCGCCGAAAGATCCGCGACGCCAGCTTTACGTGGCAGGTCATCGCGTGCGCGGCGGGCCGCACGCCGCCCCGGGTCGGCGGCTGAAGCGAAAATGCGCGGAAAATCATCTCAAGTAACAATAGGTAGCGTCTAAAACCCTTTTTGGGTTCTAAACCTGCCCGGATCGGCGGACCTGAAAAGAAATTCGCTCAGCAGGTGAATTTTCGGGACAACATCGTTTTGTCTTTGGTTAAGGTTAATTGTCGCGTTCAGGGACCGGACTCCAAGTTCGTTCCACGACTTTACAGATTCCGGTTGAGGGCAAACGAGGGGGCTCGAGTGACGAAGAAGGTCTTGATGGGTTTGGTGGCGGTCGCCATCACCGGCATGTCGGTGAGCCCTGCGCTCGCAGACGGCCGCAACTATGCGCCGGCGCCGGCGCAGCGCAGCTATCCGCCGGTTCCGCCGCCGCCGTCTTATCCGCCCGCGCCGCGTCCGCCGTCGCCGCCGCCCGGTCCGCCAGTGGATGACTGCCTCTGCACGCGTCCGGTGGTGTTCTATGGCCCGACCACGGGCTGGGGCGACATCCGAGTCGCGGCCCCGGGCGTGCGCGTCTTTGGCGAGCCGGTGGTCGTGCCGTCGGGCCGCATCGATATCCAGGGCCCGCCGGTCTATGTCGACGCCCCGCCCGTTCGCGTGGCCGCGCCGCAGATCTATCTGCACCGTCCCGAAGTGCATGTGCGTCCGTCGGCCGTCACGGTCGAGGCGCCGCAGATCCACTTCAGCGGCTGCGCCGACGGCGTGCGCTGCGAGCCGGCTCCGCCGCGTCGTTAAGACCTGGATCCGTCGCGAAGTTACCGAGGAGGGTGGCCCAAGGCCCCCTCCTCTTTCTTTTTGGGCTTAGAGAGAGGCTCAGCGCTGCGGCGCGCAGAACGCCCGGGCTTCACGCGCCAGCGACAGGTCGCCGCCTTCCAGAGCCGCCTTCACCGCCTCGTCGCAGCGATTCTCGCTCAGCAGGCCCGTGACCTTGCCGCGCAAGGCGTCGGACTTGGCCGCGGCTTCCTTGAGCATCTGGGCTTCCTTGCGCTCGCCCGGCAGACAGGCCGAGTACCACTTGGCGTCACCGCAGCGAGCGATCAGCCGCGTCTGCCGCGAAGGATCAGCGGGCTTTTCTGAAACAGGCTTTTCGGGCGGCGGCTTGGCGCTCGCGGCCGGCGCCAACTCCACCGTGGCGGGCGGCGCGACCACCGGCGGCTGCCCTTCCAGCGGTTTAACCGTCATCTCGGTCGGCATCTGGTAGTGGCAGACCCAGCCCTTGTCGGTCGTCTGGCAGGACTGCAGCGTCGCACGCGCCTCCTCGGACGGCGCGGAGGCCTGCAACAAAGCGAGCATAAGCAACAGCATGGCCGACCCCGAACGGCGCGTTCCAGAACGCGACCTCTACAGTATGCGCCTCCTGCGCCCCGCAACAAGCCAGGGCATGGATTGAGGCGACGATCCGGCCCGTTGTGGGCCACCGCCCAGCGCGGCCTTTCCTTAACGGTCAAAGCCGCCTAAGACGCGGGCTCATGACGGCTTCCGCCCATGACCCCGCCCGCGAGGCGATCGAGACGATCCGCGCCCGCGTCTTCGCCTTTCCCAAGCGCCATTTCCTGTCGGCCGGCGATCTGAACGCGCCCCAGGCGGCCGATCTGCTGGATCTGGCCGACGCGTTCGTGGCCCTAAACCGGCAAACGTCCAAGACCCTGGATATTCTCAAGGGCCGGACGCTGATGAACCTGTTCTTCGAGAACAGCACCCGCACCCAGAGCTCGTTCGAGCTGGCGGGCAAGCGTCTGGGCGCCGACGTCGTCAACATGAACCCCAAGACCTCGTCGGTCGCCAAGGGCGAGACCCTGATCGACACGGCCGTCACCCTGAACGCCATGCGGCCCGACCTCTTGGTCGTCCGCCACGCCTCGTCCGGCGCGGCCAGCCTGCTGAGCCAAAAGGTCAGCGGCCACGTCGTCAACGCCGGCGACGGCCAGCACGAGCACCCGACCCAGGCCCTCCTGGACGCCCTGTCGATCCGCCGCGCCTTTGGCCGCGTCTCGGGCCTGACTGTGGCCATCTGCGGCGACGTGCTGCACAGCCGCGTGGCGCGTTCGAACGTCGCCTTGCTGCACACCCTGGGCGCCAGCGTGCGCCTGGTGGGACCGCCCACCCTGATGCCGGCCCAGGCCGAGCGCTGGGGCGTGGCCGTCCACCACGACATGAAGTCGGGCCTGGCCGGCGCCGACGTCGTCATGATGCTGCGCCTGCAGCTGGAGCGCATGCAGGGCGCCTTCGTGCCGTCCACCCGTGAATACTTCCGCTTCTACGGCCTTGATCGCGAAAAGCTTTCCCGCGCCGCGCCCGGCGCCAAGGTCATGCACCCCGGCCCGATGAACCGGGGCGTCGAGATCGACTCCGACGTCGCCGACGATCCGGCCGTCAGCCTGATCCAGGACCAGGTCGAGATGGGCGTCGCCGCCCGGATGGCGGTGCTGGCGAGCCTGGCGGCCAGGATCGAGGAGGCTGGGCGATGAAGCGCCCTGCGTCCTTCGAGGCTCGCCTTCGGCTCACACCTCAGGATGAGGTTTTCAGCAGCAACGTTCCTCATCCTGAGGCGCCCGCAAAGCGGGCCTCGAAGGACGCAGGGCGCCTGCCCGAGATTGAACAATGAACGCCCCCCAGCCCCTCGCCTTCGTCAACGCCCGCCTGGTCGACCCCGAGAGCGGCTATGACGGCCCCGGCGGCGTCATCGTCTCCGAAGGCGTCATCACCGACGTGGCCAAGGGCCGCGAGTTCGGCAAGCTGTCCAAGGCCGTGCGGGTCGTGGACTGCGGCGGCGCCCTGCTGGCCCCCGGCCTGATCGACCTGCGGGTCCGCACCGGCGAGCCCGGGGCCGAGACCAAGGAAACCCTGGCCAGCGCCGCCAAGGCCGCCGCGGCCGGCGGCGTCACCTCGTTCGTCGTCCAGCCCGACACCGCGCCGGCGATCGACGACCCCAGCATGGTCGACTTCATCCTGCGCCGCGCCCGCGACGTCGACAGCGCCCGCATCCTGGTGGCCGGCGCGGCGACCAAGGCCCTCCTGGGCGAGCAGATGGCCGAGATCGGCCTGATGCGCGAGGCCGGCTGCGTCTATGTCACCGACGCTGGCAAACCCATCGTCGACAGCAAGGTCATGCAGCGCGTCCTGACCTACGCCAAGGGCTTCGACACCCTGCTGGCCCACCGTCCGATGGACCCGTGGCTGGGCAGGGGCGGCGCAGCGATCGGCGGCGAGTTCGCCGGCCGCATGGGCCTGCCCTCGATCTCGCCGATGGCCGAGCGGATCATGCTCGAGCGGGACGTGGCCCTCCTGGAAGCCACCGGCGGCCGACTGCTGGTCGACCAGATCAGCTCGGCCCAGGCGCTGGAAACCCTGGCCCGCGCCAAGAGCAAGGGCCTGCGGATCAACGCCTCGGTGTCAATCAATCACCTGTCTTTCAATGAACTGGACATCGGCGACTACCGCACCTTCGCCAAGCTGAACCCGCCCCTGCGCGGCGAGGACGACCGCCAGGCCCTGATCGAGGCTTTGGCCTCGGGCCTGATCGACATCGTCGTCTCCTCGCACAGCCCGGCCCCGGCCGAGGACAAGCGCCTGCCGTTCGATGAGGCCGCGCCCGGCGCGGTGGGCCTGGAAACCCTGCTGCCCGCCCTGCTGTCGCTGTACCACGAGGAGCGCCTGCCGCTGCTGGACCTGATCCGCGCCGTCACCCTGGCCCCGGCTCAGCTGCTGGGCCTGCGCGGCGGCCGCCTCGCGCCCGGCGCGCCGGCCGATCTGGTGCTCTGCGACATCGACGCGCCGATCATCGTGGATGCGGCCCGCCTGCTGTCAAAGTCCAAGAACTCGCCGTTCGACGGACGACGGCTGCAGGGCCAGGTGTTGATGACCGTGGTCGATGGTCGGGTGGTGCATCGCGCGGAGGGGTAAACTCGCAAATGCCGCACCTTTTGGCTGCTCAGCCTATCCCACCTCGTCGAGCAAAGCTGATCGTCGCGGTTTTCTGCGTTCTGGGCCCGTTGATTGGCTACTGCGTCTTTGTCGCGCCATTCGCATTGACAGGTGGCGATCTCGGCCCCCCCGGCTTTGTCATTCTGGCTTATCTCTACGGTGGCCCGATAGCTCTGCTGACCGGCTTGGTCGCTGCGTACCATCTCGCCCGCTTAGCGTCCGGCCTAATCTACATCCTTTCGACTACTCTCGTAGGGGCAGCGGTTTCCTGCGCCCCAACAGTCGCCCTTGGTTGGAATGCGCAATTCATTCTTGCCGGCACATTCGCTGGATTAACGTGCGGCCTAGCATCAGCCTGGTTGCGGCCAAGGAGCAATGCCTAGGCAAGTCTTTCGGCTTTTGCCGGCCTGCCAGCTTTTGCCCTGCCACCGACTCTGCACTACACCTAAGGCACAACTTTCGCTTGCGCAGCGGTTGAAGTCGCGCGCAACTCGCCCTAAGGTCGAACCGTGCAAGATCTCGCCGCCATCGCCTATCTCACCCTCGGGATCGCCATCGTCGGCGGCTACCTGCTGGGCTCCATCCCGTTCGGGCTGATCGCCACGCGCCTGGGCGGCGCCGGTGACATCCGCCAGATCGGCTCGGGCAATATCGGCGCGACCAATGTGCTGCGCTCGGGGCGCAAGGACCTGGCCGCCATCACCCTGCTGGGCGACGCGGGCAAGGGCGTGGTGGCCGTGCTGCTGGCCCGGTACCTGACCAACGGCAACCCTGCCATCATCGCCCTGGCCGGCGGGTCGGCGTTCCTGGGCCACCTGTTCCCGGTCTGGCTGAAGTTCAAGGGCGGCAAGGGCGTGGCCACCTTCTATGGCGTGCTGCTCAGCGCCTGCTGGCCGGTGGGGATCGCCGCCGGCGCCACCTGGCTGGCCATGGCCTTCCTGTTCCGCATCAGCTCTCTGGCGGCCCTGACCGCAGCGACCCTGGCTGCGCCTTTCGCCCTGGCCTTCGACCAGCCCTATCCGTTCATGGGCCTTTGCCTGTTCATGGCCGTGCTGATCTTCATCCGTCACCGCGAGAACATCGCGCGCCTGCTCAAGGGCGAAGAGCCCAAGATCGGCAAGAAGAAGCCGGCGGAGGAAGCTCCGCCGACGCCCGAAGCGCCGTGATCTCGGGCCGGCTCTCGGACATCCAGCGCTTCGCCTGGCTTCGGCTGGCGCGCACCGAGACCGTCGGCCCCGTCGCCTTCGACCATCTGCTGACCCGCTACGGAACGCCCGAGCGGGCTCTGTCGGCCCTGCCCGACCTGTCGCGTAAGGGCGGCCGCGCCGTGCCGCTGTCCCTACCGCCGCGCGAGGCGATCGAGCAGGAGCTTGAGGCCGGCGAGAAACTGGGCGCGCGCCTGATCTGCGGCTGCGAGCCGGACTTCCCGCCCCGCTTGGCGGCCCTGGACCCGCCGCCGCCGGTGCTGTGGACGCTGGGGCGAGCCGAACTGCTCTCCCAGCCCAGTCTCGCCATCGTCGGGGCCCGTATCGCCTCGGCCGCCGGCCAGCGCTTCGCGCGCCAACTGGCCACCGATCTCGGAACCGCCGGCCATGTCATCGTCTCGGGCATGGCGCGCGGCATCGACGGCGCCGCCCACGAGGGCTCGCTGGCGACCGGCGCGGTGGCGGTGCTGGGCGGCGGGGTCGGCGACATCTATCCGCCCGAACACGACCGGCTGCACGCCCGTCTGGCCGCCGAGGGCTGCGTCGTCTCGGAAAGCGCACCCGACCGCCGGGCCCAGGCCAAGGACTTCCCGCGCCGCAACCGGATCATCTCGGGCCTGTCGCTGGGCGTGATCGTGGTCGAGGCCGAGCTGAAGTCGGGCTCGTTGATCACCGCGCGCCTGGCCGCCGAGCAGGGCCGCGACGTCTTCGCCGTGCCGGGCTCGCCGCTGGATCCGCGCTCCAAGGGCACGAACGACCTGATCCGCCAGGGCGCGATCCTGTGCGAAGGCGCGGAGGACGTGCTGCGGTCGCTGTCGGGCCAGACCCACCTGCGCGAACAGGACCGCGCCTACGAGGCCCTGCCCGACATGGATATCGACCACGACGCCCTGCGCGAGCGCGTCGCCGCCCTGCTCTCGCCCACGCCGGTGTCGCGCAACGATCTGGTTCGTGCGGCCGCCGCCCCCGCCTCGGCGGTGATGGCCGCGCTGGTGGAGCTGAGCCTGGCCGGCCGCGCCGAGCTTCTGGACGGCGGGACGGTCGCAGGGGTGTAGCCTTCCCGTCGGCGATCCGAACGGCGCCTGATAAGCTGCGCGAAGAAAGAGCGGGAGCGATTCGTGGACGCCGACCACCTGCAGCGGATCTTCGACGAGGCGGTTCAAGCTCACGGCGAAGGCCGGCTGGACGAGGCCGAGGCCGGCTTTCGCGCCGTGCTTGAGGTCCTTCCGCACGAGGGCGAGGCGCTGTTTGGCCTGGGCCTGACCCTGATGGGCCTTCGTCGCTTTTCCGAAGCCATTGCGCCGCTCAAGGCCGCCGCCGCCGAGCCGGGCGCCGAGCCGGTCCGTTTCCTCTGCCTCGCCCAGGGTCTCTACATGACGGGCGCCTTCGCCGAGGCGGCCGAGACCTTCGCCGCAGTGGCGCACCAGGACGGCTTCAACGACGGCGCCCGCCTGACCTGGGCCCGCTCGGCCGCCTATGCCGCGCTGGACGACACTGACGCCGACAGCGCCCTGGCGCTCTATGGGCGGCTGGCCGGGCCGCTGGCCGAGGATCTCGACACCGTGGCGCGCGAAGGCTTTTCCACCCTCGTCGCCTTCGAACGCCTGGCCGCCGCGCGCAAGCTTGGCCAATGGCTGGAAGCCCACGCGCCGGACGATGCGATCCGGGCGCACGAACTGCGGGTGCTGACCGATCCGCAGATCGACCGCGCCCCGCCCGCCTATGTCGAAGCGCTGTTCGACGCCTTCGCCGAGCGCTTCGATCACCAGTTGCTCGACAATCTGGAATACCAGACGCCGCCCCTCCTGGCCGAGATGATCGGCGTCGCGGACCGCCGCTTTACGCACATGCTGGACCTGGGCTGCGGCACGGGCCTGGCCGGTCCGCCCCTGAGGGACAGGGTCGGACGCCTGACCGGCGTTGACCTTTCCACCGCCATGTTGGCCAAGGCGGCCGAGCGTGGCGGCTATGACGCCCTGGTCCACGCCGAGGCCGTCGCCTTCCTGCGCGAGACGCCCGACCGCTTCGACCTGATCGTGGCCGCCGACGTGTTCAGCTATCTCGGCGACCTGGGCGACATCCTGGCCGCTGCGGCGGGCGCGCTCAGCGACGATGGCCTGCTGGCCTTCAGCGTCGAACAGGGTGAGAGCGGCTGGCGACTGCTGTCCTCGGCGCGCTACGCGCATGGCGACGACTATGTGCGCGCGAGCGCCGCCAGCGCCGGGTTCGAGGTTGCGGAGCATCGCCAGGCGCCGCTGCGCCGACAAGCCGACGCCATCACGCCGGGCGGCCTCTACGTGCTGCGGAAGATGCAGGCCTAACGCCGCGCGGCGCTATACCTCGTCTCGCGACCTCCCCGGCATTGGCTTCGCCGGACTGACGTGTCGCCGAGGGGGGCGGGTTTCTGGAGGGAGGTTAGAGACTGTTGCCGACCCGGAGGGGACGTGTTTCCCTCTCCCCTTGAGGGAGAGGGGGGCCGCCGAAGGCGGTCGGGTGAGGGGTCGCGTCCGCTATCCTGAGATGCTTTTCAACCCCTCATCCGTCAGCTTCGCTGACACCTTCTCCCGCAAGGGGAGAAGGAAAACTAGGTCCGTAACCCACCCGTCTCAGCCGCTCCCAAGTCCGCTTTCGGGATCTCGCGGGAAGGTGGCGGAGGTGACGTAGCTAAACGCTCAAATCCACCAACAACCCCGTCCCCGCCGCCGGCGCGGCGCGCACGGCTTCTTTCAGCCGCTCGACGATTTCCGCGCGTTCGGCGTTCGAGGTCACAGGCTTGATCGGTCGGATCGGCGAGACATAGGCCTCGGTGGCGATCCGATTGACGGTCAGGTCCATCGGGGTCAGCACAGGTGGAACTTGCCATTCCAGTGTCGCGCAAGGGGCTTAACAAGCGCCTACCAGACACCAAAGCCTGACTGTTTTCCGGGTCCTTCGTTGACAGACCCCTAGTGAAGCCCCCACTTTCGCGCCGCTCGCCTGCAGGGCGATCTCTTTTTCCTGAACAAGAGTCAGAATGAACGTCGTCGTCGTCGAGAGCCCGGCCAAGGCCAAGACCATCAACAAGTACCTCGGGTCCGACTACACGGTTCTCGCTTCCTACGGCCACATCCGCGACCTGCCGTCCAAGGACGGTTCGGTCGAGCCGGACAACGACTTCGCCATGAGCTGGGAGGTCGACGCCAAGGCTTCCAAGCGCGTCAGCGACATCGTCGACGCCATGAAGAAGGCCGACCGCCTGATCCTGGCCACCGACCCGGATCGCGAGGGCGAGGCGATCAGCTGGCACGTGCTGGAAGTGCTGAACAAGAAGAAGGCGCTGAAGGACAAGACCGTCCAGCGCGTCACCTTCAACGCCATCACCAAGACCGCCGTGACCGAGGCCATGAAGGCCCCGCGCGATCTCGACATGGAGCTGGTCGAGGCCTATCTGGCCCGCCGCGCCCTCGACTATCTCGTGGGTTTCACGCTCTCGCCCGTGCTGTGGCGCAAGCTTCCGGGCAGCCGCTCGGCCGGCCGCGTGCAGTCGGTGGCCCTGCGCCTAGTCGTCGATCGCGAGCTGGAGATCGAGCGCTTCAGGACCCAGGAATACTGGACCGTCGACGCCGACGTCTCGGCCGGTTCTGATCCGTTCCTGGCGCGCCTGGTCAAGCACGAGGGCAAGAAGCTCACCAAGTTCGACCTCGGCAACGAGACCTCGGCCCTGGCCGCCAAGGCCGCCGTCGAGGCCGCCGTGTTCAAGGTCGAGGCCGTCGAGAAGAAGCCCGGCAAGCGCTCGCCTGCCCCGCCCTTCACCACCTCGACCCTGCAGCAGGAAGCCGCGCGCAAGCTGGGCTTCTCGGCCCAGCGCACCATGCAGGCCGCCCAGAAGCTGTACGAAGGCGTCGACATCGGCGGCGAGACCGTGGGCCTGATCACCTATATGCGTACCGACGGCGTCTCGATGGCGCCCGAAGCCATCTTCGAGGCCCGCGACGTCATCGGCGCGGTCTATGGCAAGGAGTACGTCCCGGACTCGCCGCGGATGTACAAGTCCAAGGCCAAGAACGCCCAGGAGGCCCACGAAGCCATCCGTCCCACCGCCATGGGCCGCAATCCCGGCTCGCTGCGCCTGGAGCCGGAGCTGGGGCGTCTGTACGAACTGATCTGGAAACGCACCATCGCCTCGCAGATGGAGAGCGCCCGCATCGAGCGCACGACCGTCGACCTGACCAGCGCCGACGGCCAGACCGGCCTGCGCGCCACCGGCCAGGTGGTGCAGTTCCCCGGCTATCTGGCGGTCTATGAAGAAGGCCGCGATGACGAGGGCGACGAGGACAGCGCCCGCCTGCCCGCCATCACCGAAGGCGCCAGCGCCAAGGTGCTGAAGTCGCGCGCCGACCAGCACTTCACCGAACCGCCGCCGCGCTATTCCGAAGCCAGCCTCGTCAAGAAGATGGAAGAGCTGGGCATCGGCCGCCCGTCCACCTACGCCTCGGTGCTGGGCGTGCTGCGCGACCGCGAATATGTCCGCATGGAGAAGCAGCGCTTCATCCCCGAGGACAAGGGTCGCCTGGTCACCGCGTTCCTCGAGCAGTTCTTCAAGCGCTATGTCGAGTATGACTTCACGGCCGCGCTGGAAGAGAAGCTCGACCTCGTCTCGGACGGCAAGCTGGACTGGAAGGAGTTCCTTCGCGAGTTCTGGAAGGACTTCCACGCCGCCGTCGGCGAGATCGCCGAGCTGCGCACCACCAACGTCCTGGACGCCCTGAACGAGGCGCTGGGCCCGCACATCTTCCCCGACAAGGGCGATGGGTCGAACCCGCGCCTGTGCCCGACCTGCGGCTCGGGGCAACTGTCGCTTAAGACCGGCAAGTTCGGGGCCTTCATCGGCTGCTCGAACTATCCCGAGTGCCGCTACACGCGCCAGCTGGGCGTGTCCGAGGGCGACGGCGACGCCGAGAGCGCCGACAAGCAGCTGGGCCTCAACCCGGCCACGGGCCTGGCGGTCTGGCTGAAGAACGGCCGCTTTGGCCCCTATGTCGAGGAGCTGGCCGCCGAAGGCAGCAGCGACAAGCCTAAGCGCTCGTCCCTGCCCAAGGGCTGGATCGCCTCGGCCATGGACCTGGAGAAGGCCCTGCGCCTGCTCTCGCTGCCGCGCGAGGTGGGCAAGCACCCCGACGACGGCAAGGTCATCACCGCCGGCCTCGGGCGCTTTGGGCCCTTCGTGCTGCACGACGGCACCTACGCCAATCTGGAGAACGCCGACGAGGTGTTCGATGTCGGCCTCAACCGCGCCGTCGCCATCCTGGCCGACAAGCGCGCGGGCGGCGGTCGTCCGCAGCGCGGCGCCGCTGCGGCCCTGGCGGAACTGGGCAATCACCCCGAGGACGGCAAGCCGATCCGCGTGCTGTCGGGCCGCTTTGGTCCCTACATCAAGCACGGCGACACCAACGCCAACGTGCCCAAGGGCAAGGATCCGGCCGCCATCACCCTTGAAGAGGCGCTGGCCCTGATCGCCGAGCGCGCGGCCAAGGGCGGCGGCAAAAAGCCCGCCAAGAAGGCGGCGGCCACCAAGTCCAAGGCCAAGGCCGAGGGCGACGCGCCGGCCAAGAAGACGGCCGCGAAGAAGCCCGCCGCCAAGAAGCCGGCTGCGAAGAAGGCTGCGCCGAAGGCCAAGGCGAAGGCCACGGCGGCGTCCGACGACGGCGCCGCACCCTGGGACGACGAGGGCTGACGCCTGTTCAGCCCTCAGGGACGGGAGTAGACTTCACCCATGACGACCTTGGAACGTCCCCTGCCGCTGCAGGTCGTGGTCGTGGCCCTGGTGCTGTGCTGCATCGGTGGCTTCGCCATGGGCCTGACCAACGCCATGAAGCTGGATCGCGGCGGCGCCGTGACCAGCCCGCAGCCGCTGGCCGAGACCTCGGGCGCGCCCGTCAAGGACGCCACCCCCGCCCTCGCCTACGAGCCGCCGCCGGTCGAAAAGCCCAAGCCCAAGGCCGTCGAGGTGGAGACCGTCGAGCAGGAGGCCCCGCCGCCCGCGCCGGTGGTCGAGGCGCCGCCGCCCGCGCCCGCGCCGGTCGCCGAAACCAAGCCCGCCGAGCCTCAGGCGCCGAAGTCGATCGAGGATCTGTACTGAGGGTCTGCGCCCCCTCCGTTTCAGGGGTGGGGATGACCTAGCCTCCTCCCTCGCAAAGCGGGGGAGGTGTCGCGATGCGGATACGCATCGTGACGGAGGGGGCGCGGGCCCCCACCCCGCGTTTCCCTAAGGCCGCCGAACGCGTTAAGGCAGGACATGGCCAAACTTCGCCCCACCAAGCCCTTCAAGCCCAAGCCTCCGGCCGGCCTGCCCGACCGCGAGACGCTGCTGGCGTTCCTGCGCGACGCGGGCGAGACGGGGAAGGCCGACATCGCCCGCCACTTCGGGCTCAAGGGCGCCGATCGCCGGGCCCTGCGCGAGATGATCCGCGAGCTGGAAGCCCAAGGCGCGCTGGCCAAGCGCGGCCGCAAGGGTTTTGCGGAAGCCGGCTCCCTGCCCCCGGTCGGCGTGGCCGACGTGGTCGAGCGCGACGGCGACGGCGAGCTCTATGTGAAGCTGACCAAGTCCGACGACGACGTGCCCAATGTCCGCCTTGCGCCCGGCAAGGGCGAGGCCGCCGCCGGCGCGCCGGGCCTCGGCGACCGCCTTCTGGTCCGCTTCGAGCGTCTGGAGACCGGCGAGTTCGAGGCCAAGCTGATCAAGAAGCTGGGCCAGAGCGCGCACAAGATCCTGGGCGTCATCCGCAAGCATCGCCGCGAGGTCCGCGTCGAGCCGGTGGATCGCAAGTCCAAGGAAAGCCTGGTCCTGGACCCCAGCGTCGCCCACGACTTCAAGGAGGGCGACCTCGTCCTGGCCCAGGTCGGCACGCACGGCGGCCGCTATGGCCCCAAGCCCGGCAAGGTGCTGGAGGTGGTCGGCACCGAGAACGACCCGCGCGCCGCCTCGCTGATCGCCATCCACAGCCACGGCATCCCCACCGGCTTCTCCGAGGCCGCCGAGGCCGAGGCCAAGACCGCCGTCGAGCCGACCCTGACGGGCCGCGAGGACCTGCGCGATCTGCCGTTCGTGACCATCGACCCGGTGGACGCCCGCGACCACGACGACGCCGTCTACGCCCATCCCGACGAGGACGAGACCAACAAAGGCGGCTTTGTCGTCTGGGTGGCCATCGCCGACGTCGCGGCTTACGTCCGCCCGGGCTCGGCCCTGGACCGCGACGCCCGCGAGAAGGGCAACAGCGTCTATTTCCCCGACCGGGTGGAGCCGATGCTGCCGGAAACCCTGTCGAACGGCCTGTGCTCGCTGCGCGAAAGCGAGAACCGCGCGACGCTGGCCGTGCGGATGGTGTTCGACAAGTCGGGCCGCAAGAAGGGCCACAGGTTCGTGCGCGGCCTGATGCGCTCGGCCGCCAAGCTCTCCTACGAGCAGGCCCAGGCGGCGATCGACGGCCAGCCGGATGACAAGGCTGGCCCGCTGCTCGACCCGATCCTCAAGCCGCTGTGGGACGCCTACCGGACGATGAAGATCGGCCGCGACGCCCGCTCGCCGCTGGCCATCGAGAGCGACGAGCGCCGGATCATCATCAAGGGCGGCGAGATCACCTCGATCACCAAGCGCGCCTCCCTCGAAGCCCACAAGCTGATCGAGGAGATGATGGTGCAGGCCAATGTCTGCGCCGCCGAGAGCCTGGAGGCCAAGCGCTCGCCCCTGATCTACCGGGTGCACGACACGCCCAGCCTGGAGAAGGTGCAAAACCTCGCCGACTTCCTGCAGACCCTGGAGATCCGCTGGAGCAAGGGCGAGGCCCCGCAGACCGCGCGGTTCAACAAGCTGCTGGAAGAGACGCGAGAGAGCCCCAATGCGGCGATCATCAACGAGGTGGTGCTGCGCACCCAGATGCAGGCTCACTACAGCGCCGACAACATCGGCCACTTCGGCCTGAATCTGGCCAAGTACGCCCACTTCACCAGCCCGATCCGCCGCTACGCCGACCTGATCGTCCACCGGGGGCTGATCCGGGCCCTGGGCCTGGGGACCGACGGCCTGACCGACCAGGACATCGCCCAGATCAAGGACACCGCCGAGGTCATCACCCACGCCGAGCGCCGGGCCATGGCCGCCGAGCGCGACGCCACCGACCGCTACATCGCCGCCTTCCTGGCCGACCGCGTGGGCGCCACCTTCGAGGGCCGGATCACCGGCGTCACTCGCTTTGGCCTGTTCATCAAGCTGGCCGACACCGGCGCCGACGGCCTCGTGCCCGTCTCGAGCCTCGGCCAGGAGTTCTTCGTCCACGACGACAAGATGCATGCCCTGGTCGGCGAGCGGACCGGCAAGCGCTGGCCGCTGGGCATGGGCGTCGAGGTCAAGCTGGTCGAGGCGACGCCGGTCACCGGCGGCCTGCTGTTCGAGATGCTCAGCGAGCCGCTGCCGCCTGATCCCAAGATGCCCCGCCCTCGTCTCGGAGCGCGACGCCAGGCGGCGGTCAAGCCGCGCGGCGGATTACCCAAGGGCGTGCGGCGCGGGAAGCGGCGGTAGGCATCGCCAAGATCCTCCCCCCAACGGGGGAGGTGTCCGCGCAGCGGAGGGAGAGGGAAGTCCTGCTCCCCCTGCCCCTTCCCCCTCCGTCGTCTCTTCGAGCCGACACCTCCCCCGCTAGGGGGAGGATTTGATCGCCGCCTCCAGCCGATCGGCCATCATCAGCTGATCCGCCGCCGACGGGTGCCAGTCGCACGCCATGAGGTCCATGCCGGTGATCCGCACGGCCTTGGCGCCGGTGCGATCGGCGACCTCGGCGACATCCTCGGCGAAGCTGTCCCCGGCGATCAGGAAGACCTTGGCCTTGGGGCGGCTGGCCTTCAGCGCCTCAATGAAGGCCACATAGCGGTCGCGATAATCCTTGCGCAGCGCGGCCTCATCCTTCCACGGCTCGCCAGGGTTCAGCGGCGTCGAGAAGTCGTTGGTGCCCAGGCCGATCACCAGCAGATCGGGACTCCAGGAATCACTGACGTCCACACGAGGCTGCTCCTGGCCGGGGATCAGGCGCGGGAACAGCACGGGCAGCGGCAGACCCGGCGCGCCGCCGTTGTAGTTGCGAACCACGCCCCGGCCGGAGAAGGCCTGGATGCGATAGTCGGCGTCCAGCCGGCGGGCCAGGATCGGTCCGAACGCCAGGCTGGTGTCGGTCAGGTCGTGTATCTGCTGCGCAGTGCAGCTGCGGCTCGTCGAGCGCGAGCCGTAGCCCACCGTGTGGGAGTCGCCGATGAACTCGATCTTGCGCGGCCGCGCGGGCGCCGGCAGCGCCTTGCCCCCCTCGCCGACGAAGAAGCCTTGGAAGCGCGACGATCCCGACTGGCTCTCGGTCAGCTTGTCCAGCCGCACCACGTGTTCGCCCGGCCCCAGGCGATCCAGCTTCAGCCGGGTCTGGCCCGACTTGGTCAGCTCGGCCTTGCGGACGCCGTCGACGCTGACCGCCAGGTGCTCGCCGCCGGTGTCGACGACGATCTCGACCGAGGCCCCCGTGAATCGGCCCTCGAAATAGACCCCGGGCCAGCCGAAGTCATAGGCGCCGTTCGGGGCGGGCGCGACACGGCCGCCGATATTGAGTGACAGCGCTGTCTGAGCAAGCGCTGGCGTGGACAGGGCCAGGGCGGCGGCAAGGGAGAGCAAAAGACGCATGGCCGTTTGATGCCACGCGCCACGCCGATGTTCCAGACTCGATCTGCGAGGCTGCCATCACCGCCGAACTTGGCTATGCAGTCGCCATGCGCGCCGAGATCGAACCCTTCCACGCCATCGCCATCAGCCGTCTGGCCCACCAGTTGAAGATGGAGGGGCGCTCGATCATCCATATGGAGTTTGGCCAGCCCTCGACCGGCGCGCCGAGCAAGGCCCTGGCCAAGGCGCATGACATTCTCGACGCCGAAGCCATGGGCTATTGGGAAAGCCCGCTGCTGCGCGAGAAGATCGCCCAGCGCTATCAGACCCTGTACGGCGTCACCGTCGAGCCCGAGCGGATCATCCTGACCTGCGGCGCCTCACCGGCCCTGGTGCTGGCGCTGTCCAGCCTGTTCAAGCCCGGCGACCGCATCGCCCTGGCCCGTCCCGGCTATGTCGCCTATCGCAACACGCTGAAGGCCCTGCACCTGGAGCCGGTCGAGATCGCCTGCGGCCCCGAAGACCGTTTCCAGCTGACGGCCAAGCACCTGGCCGACCTAGAACCCGCTCCCGTCGGCGTCATCGTCGCCAGTCCGGCCAATCCGACCGGCACGATCATCGAACCCGCCGAACTGGAAGCGATCGCCAAGGTCTGCCGCGAGCGCGGCATCCGGATCATCAGCGACGAGATCTATCACGGCCTCAGCTACACCGACCGCACGCCCTCGATGCTGGAGTTCGCCCCCGACGCCCTGATCGCCAACAGCTTCTCCAAGTACTTCAGCATGGCCGGCTGGCGCCTGGGCTGGCTGCTGACCCCGCCGGGCGAGGACCTGGAGCGGGCGCGGGCCTATGTCGGCAACCTGTTCCTGACCGCGCCTTCGCTGGCCCAGCACGCGGGCCTGGCGGCCATGGACTGCATCGACGAGCTGGAAGGCCATATCGACGTCTATCGCGCCAATCGGCAGTTGATGCTCGACGCCCTGCCGGCGCTGGGCCTGAAGGAGATCGCGCCGCCGGACGGGGCCTTCTACATCTGGGCGAACATCGCCCACCTGACCGACGACTCGCTGGCCTTCTGCGAAGACCTGCTGCGCGACACCGGCGTGGCCACCGCGCCCGGCGTCGATTTCGACCCGGTCGAGGGCAAGCGCTTCATCCGCTTCAGCTTCGCGGTCTCGACACCCGAGGTCGAAGAGGCCCTGCGGCGGATCACGCCGTGGTTCGAGGCGCGTACGGCTAGCGCAGCATAAAAATCCTCCCCCTCGCGGGGGAGGTGTCGGCTCGAAGAGACGACGGAGGGGGAAGAGACCGGGTCAGGACTTGTTCCCCCTCCGGCGCTTCGCGCCACCTCCCCCGCTAGGGGGAGGATCTGTCAGCCCCCTACTTCTTCGCCAGATAGTCCAGCGCCATGAAGGCGTGGGCCTTCACGCCGGTCTCGAACACGGCCTCGTCGACGTCGAAATAGGGCGAGTGGTTGACCGGAACGGTCTCGCGCGGAACATCGGCCTTGCGGCCGCCCAGCTGGATGAACACGCCCGGCACCTTCTCGGCGTACATCGAGAAGTCTTCAGCGCCGGTGACCAGGGCGGCGTTGTCGTCGACCTTGCCGGGCGAGGCCTTCTCCAGGGTCCCCTTCACCCACTTGGACAGGGCTGGGTCATTATAGGTGACCGGATAGGGCTGGGTGAACGCCACCTCGGCCTTGGCGCCGTAGCGGTCGCCGATGGCCGTGACGGACTTCTGCATGCGGGCGATCAGGTCCTCGCGGCGCTCTTTGGAGAAGGTCCGCATGGTCCCCTCCATCTTCAGGTCCTCGGGGATGATGTTCTGGCGGAAGCCCATATTGATGGTGGCGATGGTCAGCACCGACGGCGAGACGCCGACGTCGACCTGGCGCGCGGCGATCTGGTTGGTCGCCTGGATGATGTCGGCGGCGACGCTGGCCATGTCGATACCGGCCCAGGGGCGGGCGCCGTGGGTCTGGCGGCCCTTGACGGTGATCGTGATGCGGTCCGACGAGGCGTAGAAGCCCTCGGGGCGATAGTTCAGCTCGTGCGGATCGCCGGGGCCGATGTGCACGCCGAACACCGCGTCGACCTTGGGATTGTCCAGCGCGCCGTCGCGGATCATCAGCTTGGCGCCGCCCTCCTCGCCGGCCGGCGGGCCTTCTTCGGCGGGCTGGAAGATGAAGACCACAGTGCCCTGGATGTCCTGCTTCATGCCGGCCAGCACCGTGGCCGCGCCCAGCAGCATGGCCACGTGGGTGTCGTGACCGCAGGCGTGCATCACCGGCACCGTGCGGCCTTCCCAGGTCGCCTTGACCTTGGAGGCGAACGGCAGGCCGGTCTTCTCCTCGACCGGCAGGGCGTCCATGTCGGCGCGCAGGGCCACGACCTTGCCGGGCTTGCCGCCCTTCAGAACGCCCACGACGCCGGTCTTGCCGACGCCTTCACGCACTTCGATGCCCAGGGCCTTCAGTTCCTTGGCGATCAGAGCCGCCGTGCGGACCTCCTGGTTGCCCAGTTCGGGGTTCTCGTGGATGTCGCGACGCCAGGCGACGACCTTGGGCTGGACCGCCTTGGCGGCCGCCTCGATCTTGGCCTTGGAAGGCGCAGCCACCGCCGGCGCGCCCATGGCCAAGCCGGCGACCAGCGCCAGCGTCGAAACCCGTCCAATCATCACAACCCCTCCAACAAAAGCGGCGCGAGATTGGGGCGCGTCGCCGCGAGGGGTCAAGCCGCAAGCGGCCTTGACGCTACGTCGCCGTAGAGCCTGTCGGCTTTAGATGGAACCATCTAAAGCCGATAAACAGGCTCTAAGATCACACATTTAGAGCCCTTTTTTCCGATCTGATTAGTTCAATCAGATCGGAAAGGGCTCTAGGCAGCTGCGCAGATGGGTCTAACCTGAGCGCATGAGCCTGCCGCCCATCGACGCGAAATTCGACACCCTCAACGACGGCGCGACGCGCGAGACGGGCGTGGCGCTCAAGCCCCGGCATGCGGCCACCCTGATCATCGTCCGCACCGACGGCCCCCAGCCGCGCCTTCTGATGGGCCGCCGCAACCGCGGCCACGCCTTCATGCCCGACAAGTGGGTGTTCCCCGGCGGACGCGTGGACCGCACCGACTATGACGCTCCCAGCGCCACCGAGCTGGACGCCGAGGTCACGACACGCCTGGAGTTGGAGCCGCGCCATCCCAAGCCCGCGCGCCTGGCCCGCGCCCTGGCGCTGGCGGCCGTGCGCGAGACCTTCGAGGAGACAGGGCTCCTGCTGGCCAAGCCCGCGCCGGAGCGGCCCGGCGCCGGGCCCTGGCGGCCGTTCCTGGCCCAGGGCGCCCTGCCCGACCTGGAGCCGCTCAGCTTCGTGGCCCGCGCCATCACCCCACCCTATCGTCCCCGCCGCTTCGACGCGCGGTTCTTCATGGCGTCAGCCGAGTCGCTGCTGTCGCTGGACCGCCGTCCCGACTGCGGCGAGCTGGACGAGATCGCCTGGGTCGACTTCCAGGAAGCCATGGCCCTGGACCTGCCCAACATCACCCGCTTCGTGGTGCATGAGATCGGTCAGCGGCTGGCGGAGGCTGGACGTCCGGCGCCGTTCATGCGCTTCCTGAACGGCAAGCGCCATCTGACCCATCTCTAGCTGTCAGGCGCTGTTCGGGAGGTTCGCATGATCGCCGCCCTCATGGCCCTGAGCGTCGTGGCCGCGCCCACCGATATCGACAAGCTGGCCTTCATGGGCGGCTGCTGGACGCTGGTTCGTCCCAACGGCACGAAGATCGAGGAACAGTGGCTGCCCCCGGCCGGCGGCGCGATGATCGGCATGAGCCGCAGCGTGCGCGACGGCAAGATGCGTGAGTTCGAGTTCATGCGCATCGTTCCCGGCGAGGACGGGACGCTGCGCTATGTGGCGATTCCGTTCGGCCAGGCCGAGACGGTCTTCCCCTTGAAGGATCTCGCCGCCAACGCCGTGACCTTCGAGAACCCCAAGAACGGCTTTCCCCAGCGGATTCTCTACCTGCTCGCCGATAGGGACACGCTGGTGGCCCGGATCGAGGGCTCCGTGAACGGCCAGGAGCGCTCGGCGGACTTTCCTTACAAGCGGTGCCCCGCCGGCAATTGACTTTGAGCCGCCGATGAGTATCTTCCGCGCCTCTCATTTCCAACGCGCGGGAACCTGCGCGACCATCGCAGGGATTCGACCATGGCCAAACCGGCTTCCATCAAGATCCGCCTGAACTCGACGGCGGACACCGGCTTCTTCTACGTCACCAAGAAGAACGCCCGCACCAAGACCGAAAAGATGGTGCTGAAGAAGTACGACCCGGTCATCCGCAAGCACGTCGAATTCCGCGAAGGCAAGATCAAGTAAGATCGCTTTCAGCGCTACGACATTGAAACGCCCGGCTAGCGATAGCCGGGCGTTTTGCTTTTGGGCCGCCCTACGGGCTCTCGCCGAACCAAAACCAGCGGAAGAAGGCGAAACCGCCCCGGATCACGGTGACCGTAAGAACCACCGGGCCGACGCAGAGTGCGACGAACGCGGCCAGCACAGCCGCTGTTGACAGACCGCCGGACGGATCACCTTCAAGGCGCGCGCCCAGCCAGAACAATGACACGCAGGCCACTAGGGCCAGCGCCAGCCAGCCGGCCGAATAAGGCCGCCGTCTCGCGCGAAGTCTCGCCCTCATCGAACCCTCCCGCATAGGATGCATACGGGAGGCTGCGCCCCTTGCGTGTGAGAGAGCTTAAAAAGTCGCCCTAACCGCCGTTAGCAACGTTGGCCGTAGACCAGCGGCCGGCACTTGCCGTCGATGTCGGCGGGCGGCGTCACGCCGGTGACCGCCGCGATCGTCGGCGCGATGTCCACCGTGTCCAGCGGCAGTACGCGCTCGTGCGGCGCAGCCCCCTTCCACCAGAACAGGATCGGCACCCGGCGGTCATAGTCCCAGGGGCTGCCGTGGGTGGACACATAGGTCGGGCCGGCGGTCGCCGGCACGCGATCGGGACGGAAGGCTACGACGATGTCGCCCACCCGGCCAGGATAGACGCTGCGACGCAGGCGCTCGGCCAGCGACAGTTCCTCAGGCGAGGCGTCGGCGGGCGCGGGCTGCAGGGTGAGCAAGGCGTTTGAGTCGAAGGCGCCCGCCACAGCCGGATCGCCGATGATCAGCGGCAGAGCGGCGGCGGTGATGCGCGCGCGGTCGATGTCGGACGTCGCCTTGCCGTCAGGGCCGACGACATAGATCTGGTCGAGCCCGCCTTCGGCGTTCAGCGGATCCCAGGACAGGCCCAACTGGGCGCGGACCTGGGCGTTCAGCTTGGCGATCCAGGGCTTGCCGATCACCCGCTCGTAGTCGTAGCCCTCGCCATGCAGGCGTTCGGCCATGTCGGCGCCGCCGTGGTCGGCGCTCAGGGCGACCAGCACGCCGCCCTTCACCTTCTCCAGGCCCTTGAGAAAGGCGCCGAGGCGCTCGTCCAGGCGGGCGATCTGGTCGCACATCTCCGGGCCGCGCGTGCCATAGCGGTGGCCGATATAGTCGGTTGCCGAGAGGCTGATCGCGAGGACATCGACCTGCGGGCCGTCGCCCAGGCCGTAGGCCTCGCGCAGGGCGCTCGCCAGCTCCAAAGTCACCTGATCGGTATACGGGCTGGCGGCGAGATCGCGGCGCTTCTCAGCCTCGGTGGTCGCCGCCGGGATCGGCAGGGCCGCGCGCCACTTGCGGCCACCCGTCTCATAGTCGGCTTCCAGGGCCTTGCAGCGCTTGGCCGAGCCGCCGCCGGTCACCGCGTCCAAGGGGCTCCTGGCGTAGTCCCAGACGAACGGCTGCTTCTTCAAATCCGCCGCCAGCTTGGCGTTGAAGGCCGCGACGGGCTTGAGACGCGCCTCGGCGGTCTGGCCCGGGCGGACATAAGTCGTGAAGCCAAAGCCCGGCTGGTACCAGAACTGCCCATCGGCCGCGTGGCCCGACATGGTGATCGCGCCGCGATCCTTACCCGAGACGCCGAACACGCGGCTGTTGGGCGAGACGGCCTTCAGCCAGTCGCCATAGGTCGTAGCCACCATGTTGGCCGGCGAAACCGCCCGGCCCTTGGGGTCATCGGCCAGGGTGACGCTGGGATCGGCCAGGCAATAGACGGTCTTGCCCGTCGTCTTGTCGTACCAGTCGTTGGCGCTGATGCCGGTCTTGTTGGGATGCTTGCCCGTCAGCAGGGTCGAGTGACCGGGGCAGGTCTCGGTGAAGGCGTGCGACTGATAGCCGTTCGGATAGACGATTCCAGCGCTCAGCTGCTTCAGCCCGCCGGTGAACTCAGGCCGGTGCTGGGCGTAGAGATTGGCGCTGAACTGATCGATCGAGATGACGACCACCAGCTTGGGCGCGGGCTTGGTCGCAGTCGACTGGGCCTGGGCCGCGAAGCCGACAGACACGGCGGCGGCGATCACGCCGCAGGTAAGCATCTTCTTCATGGCCAGCGATGTCGCGCGAAGCCGCCTTTCGCGCAAGAACGGAAGCGTTTCACCGATGCAATATGGGCTGGGCGCCCGCTGCTCAGGCGGCCTTGCCGACCACCGCGTTCCGCCCCGAGGCCTTAGCCTGATAGACGCCTTCGTCAGCGCGCTTGAGCAGGGCTTCGGGCGTATCGCCCTCACCCGCCGTGGCCGAGACGCCGATCGAGATGGTGACGTTCAGCATTTCGCGGCCATGGGCGACCGTGAAGGGCGAGCCGGAGACATGCATCCGGATCCGCTCAGCGATGCGCAGGGCGTCGGCCAGAGCGGTGTCAGGCATGATCACCACGAACTCTTCCCCGCCGTAGCGGCAAGGCAGATCGATGGCGCGGACGTTCGAGGCCAGACGCAAGGCGAACTCGCGCAGCACCTCGTCGCCGATATCGTGACCGAAGGTGTCGTTGATTTTCTTGAAGAAATCGATGTCGATCAGCAGGGCCGAGACCGGGTCGCCGCCCAGGGTCGCGCGCTTGACCAGCGAGTCGAGCTGACCGGTCATGTAGCGGCGATTGTGCAGGCCGGTCAGCTGGTCGGTGACGGCCAGCTCCAGCGAGTGATCCAGGTTGTTGCGCAGATAGTCGGTGTAGCGCTTGCGCTGGATCTGCGTCTTCACGCGCGCCGACAGTTCCTGCGGATCGATCGGGCGCGACAGGATGTCGTTCACGCCGATCTCCAGCGCCTTGACCATGCGGCCACGATCATCGGGATCGACCATGGCCAGCACGGGCAGCTGGCGGGTGCGTTCCTCGGACCGCAGCGCGGCGGTGAAGCGCAGGCCATCGAAGTTCTTGGCCGCGGCGTTGACGATGACCAGGTCGACCGGACCGCCGGCGCTGATCTTGGCCTTCTCAGGGTCGCTCTCGATCACCGGGCGGTGTTCGACGCCTAGCTCGGCGGCGACGCGTTGAGCCTGGCGTTCGTTGTCGTCGACGATCAGCACCCGACCGCCCAGACCGTCCAGGCGCGCGGCGGCGCCGGCGATCACGCCCATGCGGCGGCCCGAGGCCTCGCGCTGACGCAGTTCGTCAATCACCAGCTTGAAGCGGGTCAGGCTGCGCACGCGGGCGAACAGCATGACATCGTCGATCGGCTTGGTGAGAAAGTCCGAAGCGCCTGATTCCAGGCCCTGGATGCGGTCGCCACGCCCGTCGAGCGCGGTGATCAACACGACGGGGATGTGGCGGGTAGTCGGATCGTCCTTCAGCTTACGGCAGACGGTGAAGCCGTCCATGCCGGGCATCATGACGTCCAGCAGAATGATGTCGGGCAGATCGCGCGCGGCCATGGCCAGGGCCGTCGGCCCGTCCATGGCGGTGGAAACCTCATAGTACTCGGCCGTCAGCTTGGCCTCGAGCAGGCGGACATTGGCCTCGATGTCGTCGACGACGAGGATCCGGGCGCTCATGCAGGCTGCCTTTCCAGCAGACGCTTGATGGTCTCGAGGAAGTGCACGACCGAGATCGGCTTGGAGATATAGGCCTCGCAACCGCCCTCGCGGATGCGCTCCTCATCCCCCTTCATGGCGAAAGCGGTCACCGCCACCACAGGAATGTGGGCCAGATCGTCGTCTTCCTTCAGCCACTTGGTGACCTCCAGACCCGAGATTTCGGGCAGCTGGATGTCCATCAGAATCAGGTCTGGCTTGTTTTCGCGGGCAATGGACAGCGCCGACAGACCCTCACGGGTCTGCAGGGTCTCGTAACCCTGGGCTTCGAGCAGATCATGAAAGAGCTTCATGTTCAGCTCGTTATCCTCCACGATGAGGACCTTCTTCGTCATCCTTACCCCGACCATGCGGTCACGTGGCGACGCCTAGGGATTCGCGCCGTCTTCCAGAACCTGATCGCACGGATATCCTTAAGCCCGCGCTAATCGCGTTCAGCCCTAACGATCCGAGCTCATGGAACCGCGTTACTCCGACCTTCAGGCCTGCGTTATCTCACCCACCGCGCCTTTGGTCATCGTCGACGTCGACGAGGTCCTGGCGCAGTTCATGCGCGGGTTTGGCGCCTTCGTCGCCCGTCACGGCTTCGAGCTGCGCGTCGACCGCTTCGCCCTGTTCCAGAACATCTATCGGCCAGGGGAAAGCCAGCACCTGGACATGATCGCCGGCAAGGCCCTGTTCGACGATTTCTTCCGCGACGGGGCGGATGATCTGGACCCCGCGCACGGGGCGGCCGACGCCCTGGCCGACCTGTCGACCCGCGCCGAGGTGGTGATCCTGACCAACGCGCCCGAACACGGCCGCCTGGCGCGGGCCCGCTGGTTGAAGACCCACGGCTTGGACTATCCCCTGATCATCAACAGCGGACCCAAGGGCCCGCCCGCCGCTGATCTGGCGGCGCGCACGTCGGGTCCGGTCGTCTTCATCGACGACCTTTTGCCGCAGCTCGAATCGGTGGCGGAGAGGGCGCCCCAGATCGGACGCTTCCAGATGGTCAGCGATGAGCGCCTGCGCCCCTTCGCCCCGTCCGCGCCCGATCGTCATGCCCGTATCGATGAATGGCCGACCCTGAAGGTCGCCATCGAGGAGCGCCTTTTCCCATGATCCGTTTCGGCGTCGACTTTGGTGGCACCAAGATCGAGGTCGCCGCGCTGAACGCGGCCGGCGACTTTGTGGCGCGTGTGCGCAAGCCCAATCCCGGCAATTACGACGAAGCGCTTGAGGTCGTGGCCGCGCTGGTCGCGGACGCAGAGTCGATGGCCGGCGGCAGCTGCGCGCGGTTGGGTCTGGGCATTCCGGGTTCGATCTCGCCCCGCACCGGCCTGATCCGCAACGCCAACAGCACCTATCTGAACGGCCGCCCGTTCGGCGAGGACCTGGAGACGCGCCTGGCGCGTCCGGTGCGGATCGCCAACGACGCCAACTGCCTGGCTCTGTCCGAAGCCGCCGACGGCGCGGGCGCGGGCGCCTCCGTCGTCTTCGCCGCCATCGTCGGCACCGGCTGCGGCGGCGGAGTCGTGGTCGACGGCAAGATCATCAACGGCCACAACGGGATCGGCGGCGAGTGGGGTCACGCCCCCCTGCCCTGGCCCAAGCCCGAGGAGTATCCGGGTCCGGACTGCTGGTGCGGCCGCAAGGGCTGCCTGGAGACCTGGATCGCCGGCCCCGCCTTCGCCCGCGACGCCGGCTTCGCCAACGGACAGGCGGCGATGCAGGCGATCGGCGAAGGCGACGTGAAGGCCAGCGCGGCGCTGGATCGCTATGTCGACCGCCTGGCCCGCTCCCTGGCCGTGGTCTGCGATCTGATCGACCCCGACGTCATCGTCTTGGGCGGCGGCATGTCGAACGTCGACGCCCTCTACGAGCGCCTGCCCGCCGCCATCGCGCCGCACGTGTTCTCCGACATCTTCGAGACCCCGGTGCGCAAGGCTGTGCACGGCGACAGCTCGGGCGTGCGCGGCGCCGTCTGGCTCTGGCCGCCGGAGGTCTAGCCGCCACCATGAAGTCCCTGTGCCGCGACTGCGGGTGGACCGGCGCGACCAAGGTCGCGCGGTGTCCCGCCTGCGCCTCGCCGCGCACAGTGTTCCATGAAGAGCTGGGGACGCTCTCCATCGCCCATATGGACTGCGACGCCTTCTACGCCTCGGTGGAGAAGCGCGACGACCCGTCCCTGCGCGACCTGCCGGTGATCATCGGCGGCGGCAAGCGGGGGGTGGTCACCACGGCCTGCTACATCGCGAGGATGAGCGGCGCCAAGTCGGCGATGCCGATGTTCAAGGCGCTGAAGCTGTGCCCCGACGCCGTGGTCATCAAGCCCAACTTCGCCAAATACAAGGAAGAGAGCCGGCGCATCCATGAGAAGCTCGACAGGCTCACCCCGCTGATCCAGCCGCTGAGCCTGGATGAGGCGTGGATCGACCTGACGGGCACCGAGCGCCTGCATGGCGCAACCCCCGCCCAGATGCTGGCCAGACTGCAGGCCGAGATCGAGCGCGATATCGGCCTGACCGTTTCGGTGGGCCTGGCCCCCAACAAGTTCCTGGCCAAGATCGCCTCGGAGCTGGACAAGCCGCGCGGCTTTTCGGCCATCGGCGCGGCCGAGGCGCAGGCTTTTCTCGCCAACAAACCGGTCAGCATCCTGCCGGGCGTGGGACCGGCCACCGTCGCCTCCCTGGCCGAGATCGGCCTGCGCACCGTGGGCGACATCGCCGCCGCCGACCTGAAGCTGCTGGCCAATCGCCTGGGCTCGGGCGGCATGCGGCTGCACCGGCTGGCCCACGGCCAGGACAGCCGCATCGTCGATCCCGACCAGGCCCGCAAGACGATCAGCGCCGAGACCACCTTCAACGACGACCTGCACAAGCGCGAGGACCTAGAGGACGAACTCTGGCCGCTCTGCGAAAAAGTCGCCAAGCAGGCCCGCCAGGAAGGCGTCGCCGGCCGCGTGGCGACGTTGAAGCTGCGCACCCCCGACTTCAAGATCCATACCCGCCGCCGCACCCTGGCGGTGCCGACCCAGACGGCTCGCACCCTGTTCCAGGTGGCCCGCGAGCTCCTGTCCGCCGAACCGCGCGGTCTTGCCTACCGCCTGATCGGCGCGGGGCTGACCGAGTTCGTCGACGCCGACACCGCGGGCGCTGACATGTTCGCCGACGAAGAGCGCCGGGCCCTGAAGAGCGAAACCGCCATCGACGCCCTGCGCGGCAAGTTCGGCGCCGCTGCGGTGGTCACCGGTCGCGCGCTCAAGGGGCGGTGACGTCCAGCCTTGCACGAGGCGACCTTGAGCCCCATTTCGACGCTTCACCCTCGGAACCGTTCGCGCGCGGCCTTCGCTCTCCCAAACGTGAAGCCGAAAACCGAGGCGCCCCTGTGCTAAAGCGGCGCAGCGGTGCTTCGGGCTCTTCCAAAGCCGCCGCGTTTCCATATCTAATTCAGGCAGGCGGGTGATTTGCCCGCCGGGAGAGAACAAGTCGATGGCCGAGCGGAAGCAAGGCGGACAAGGCAACGGCGTTGGGTCGTCGGTCGTCACGGAAGTGAAGCCGAAGACGCAAAAGCCTTCGCTCTATCGAGTTCTGATTCTCAACGACGACTACACACCGATGGAGTTCGTCGTCTACGTGCTCGAGCGGTTCTTTAACAAGTCGCGTGAAGACGCTACTCGCATCATGCTGCACGTTCACCAGAACGGTGTCGGTGTCTGCGGTGTCTACACTTACGAAGTCGCAGAAACCAAGGTCGCGCAAGTCATCGACTCGGCGCGACGTCATCAGCACCCCCTGCAGTGCACCATGGAAAAGGACTGAGGAGCCTCCCCCGTTGCCCTCTTTTTCGCGCCCCCTGGAAGAGTCCCTGCACCGCGCCGTCGCGTACGCCAACCAGCGTAAGCACGAGTACGCCACGCTGGAGCACCTTCTGCTTTCCCTGACCGACGACGAGGACGCCGCCGGAGTCATGCGCGCGTGCGACGTCGATCTCGCCGCGCTGAAGAAGAGCCTGTCGAACTATCTCGACGTCGAACTGACCTCGCTGGTCGTCGACGACGAGGAGGACGCCAAGCCGACCGCCGGCTTCCAGCGCGTGATCCAGCGCGCGGTGATCCACGTCCAGTCGTCCGGCCGCGAGGAAGTGACCGGCGCCAATGTGCTGGTGGCCATCTTCTCCGAACGCGAAAGCCACGCCGCCTACTTCCTGCAGGAGCAGGACATGACGCGGTATGACGCGGTGAACTTCATCGCTCACGGTATCGCCAAGAAGGCCGGCGCCTCCGAGCCCAAGAGCGTCAAGGGCGCGAGCACGGGCTCCAACGCCACCGAGGAGGACGGCGACAAGTCGACCACCAAGACCGGCGGCGAGGCGCTCGAAGCCTACTGCGTCGACCTCAACGAGAAGGCCCGCCAGGGCAAGGTCGACCCGCTGATCGGGCGCGCCAACGAGGTCGAGCGCGCAATCCAGATCCTGTGCCGCCGCACCAAGAACAACCCGCTGCTGGTCGGTGATCCGGGCGTGGGCAAGACCGCCATCGCCGAGGGCCTGGCGCGCAAGATCGTCACCCATCAGGTCCCCGAGGTGCTGGAAGGCGCCACCATCTACTCGCTCGACATGGGCGCGCTGCTGGCCGGCACCCGCTATCGCGGCGACTTCGAGGAACGCCTGAAGCAGGTGGTCAAGGAGCTGGAGAACCACCCGAACGCGGTGCTGTTCATCGACGAGATCCACACCGTGATCGGCGCGGGCGCCACCAGCGGCGGGGCGATGGACGCCAGCAATCTGCTGAAGCCCGCCCTGGCCTCGGGCACGCTGCGCTGCATGGGCTCGACCACCTACAAGGAGTTCCGCCAGCACTTCGAGAAGGATCGGGCCCTGGTCCGTCGCTTCCAGAAGATCGACGTCAACGAGCCGACGGTGGAAGACACCATCAAGATCCTCAAGGGTCTGAAGACCTACTACGAGGACTTCCACAAGCTGAAGTACACGGCCGACGCCCTGAAGGTCGCCGTCGAGCTGTCGGCCAAGTACATCACCGACCGCAAGCTGCCCGACAAGGCGATCGACGTGATCGACGAGGCCGGGGCTTCGCAGATGCTGCTGCCCGAGAGCCGCCGCAAGAAGACCATCGGCGTCAAGGAGATCGAAAGCGTCGTCGCCAAGATCGCCCGCATCCCGCCGAAATCGGTCAGCAAGTCCGACACCGAGGCGCTGAAGGAGCTGGAAAGCGATCTGAAGCGCGCCGTGTTCGGTCAGGAAGAGGCCCTGAGCCAGCTGGCCGCCGCCATGAAGCTGGCCCGCGCCGGCCTGCGTGAACCCAACAAGCCGATCGGCTCGTACCTGTTCAGCGGCCCGACCGGCGTTGGCAAGACCGAAGCCGCCAAGCAGCTGGCCCTGACCCTGGGCATCGAGATGCTGCGCTTCGACATGTCGGAATACATGGAGCGCCACACTGTCAGCCGCCTGATCGGCGCGCCTCCCGGTTATGTCGGGTTCGACCAGGGCGGTCAGCTGACCGACGCGGTCGACCAGCACCCGCACGCCGTCGTCCTGCTCGACGAAATCGAGAAGGCGCACGGGGATGTCTACAACATCCTGCTGCAGGTGATGGACAATGGAACGCTCACCGACAGCAACGGCAAGAAGGTCGACTTCCGCAACGTGGTCCTGATCATGACCACCAATGCGGGGGCCTCGGACGCCCAGCGCAACTCGATCGGCTTTGGCCGCAGCAAGGTCGAAGGTGAAGAAGAGGCCGCCCTCAAGCGCCTGTTCACGCCCGAGTTCCGCAACCGCCTGGACGCCGTCGTGGCCTTCAAGCCGCTGAGCGCCGACATCATCCGACAGGTCGTGCAGAAGTTCGTCATGCAGCTGGAGGCCCAGCTGGCCGATCGCAACATCACGATCGAACTGTCCGACGACGCCGCCGACTGGCTGGCCAAGAACGGCTTCGACGAGCTCTACGGCGCGCGTCCGCTGGCTCGGGTCATCCAGGAGCACATCAAAAAGCCCCTGGCCGACGACATCCTGTTCGGACGCCTGGTGCGCGGCGGCCACGTCAAGGTCGTGCTGGTCAATGGCAAGATAGAGTTCGAGATCGACTCCTCGACCGCGCCGAAGGCCGGCAAGGCAGACGAGACCGAACCGGCCATGGCCGAATAGGCCGACTGTCAGCCCTCAAGCGAAAGACCCGGAGCGATCCGGGCCTTTTTGCTGTTCGCTCGCTGGAAAATTGTGGACGAAACGAGAACAAACGGCTAGCGTGTGGTCATGACCACGATCGGCTTCGACACGCTCAGCGCCTCCAAACGGCTTCGTGACGCCGGCATGGACCAGCCCGTGGCGGAGGCCATTGTCGAACTGGTGCAGCAGACGACCATGCTTCCCGACATCAGCGACCTGGCGACCAAGAGCGAACTCGCCGCAACGCGCGCCGATCTCCAGACGACCAAGGCCGAGCTTAAGGCCGACCTGAAAAACGAGATCGCTCTGGTCAGGGCCGACATGGCCTTGATGGAAAGCCGCCTGCGCGTCGATCTCAGTGAAAAGATCCGCCTTCAGGGCTGGGCGATCCTGGGCGGCGTGGCGGTGCTGATGACCATCTCCACCGCCCTGATCAAGCTGACCCCTTAGAGCCTGCCTGGTTTAGATGGAACCATCTAAACCAGATAAACAGGCTATAAAGTCAAACACTTAGCGCCGCGCTGATCTTGTCCGCCAGGGCTTTCAACTCGGCGACATCGGCCATGCCGCCTTCGCCGTGACGCCCAAGCGCCTCGCCCTCGTAACGGGGGATGACGTGGAAGTGCAGGTGAAAGATCGTCTGGCCGGCCGGCGCGCCGTTGAACTGGGTGACGACCACGCCGTCGGGCTTCAGAGCGGCGACCACCGCCTTGGACAGCGTCTGGGTCGCGGCGATCAGGTCGGCCAGCACATCGGGCTCGACCTCGAGAAGGTTACGCGCCTGGCTGACCTTGGAGATCACCAGGGCGTGGCCGCGCGACTGGGGGAAGACGTCCATGAAGGCCAGGACCTTGTCGTCCTCGAACACCTTCACGCTGGGGATCTCGCCCCGGATGATCTTGGCGAAGATGTTGCCCGTGTCGTAGCGTCCGTCGAGGCTCATGACCGTCTCCCTGTGCGGAACGGTGGTAGCAAACGCCAGGGGGCGCGCAAACCATGGACAGCAAGCCCCAGGGCCTGACCGAGCAGCAGCGGAAATGGTTCACCTCGGTTCGCGCCAATCTGGAGCGCGAAACCGGCAAGACCCTGGAGCAATGGGTCGAGATCGTCCGCCGCGAATGCAAAGAAACCAAGCCCAAGGCCCGCACCGACTGGCTGAAGGCCACCTACGGGATCGGCCAGAACCGCGCGGCGACGATCTTCGGCGTAGCCTTCCCGGCCGAAATGGGGTGGGACGACGCGGACGGCCTGCGTGCGGCGCTGTGGACCGATCCGGCCTCGACGGCTGTCCTGGCCGCCCTGGAGGCGGCGATCGCCGACCTGCCCGACGTCGTCACCGGTCAGCGCAAGGCCTTCACCGCCTGGTCGCGCAAGAGCCAGTTCGCCGCCGCCAAGCCGCTCAAGGGCGGCGGCGTCGCGCTGGGCCTCGCGCTGACGCCGGACACCTCCCCGCGCCTCGCCGAACCCCGCAATGAAGGATGGTCCGAACGCCTCAAGGCCAAGTGCGTACTGGCCTCGGCGGGCGATGTCGATGCTGAGCTGGCGTCGCTGCTTAAGGCGGCTTGGGAACGGTCGTAGAATCCCTCCCCCCTTCCCCATCAAGGGAAAGGAAGCACAGCCCTCCGGAGGATTTGCACTGTCCCTCCCTTGACTTCCGTAGCGAAAGAAAACGAACACTGTCGGCATGACGCTCTACACCGACCTCGTCGCGGCCATCGCCTCGACCGAAACCGGCTTTTCCGCCCATGTCTCCGACGACTGGAAGCAAGGCCGCACCACCTATGGCGGCTTGAGCGGCGCCTTGTGCGTCGAGGCCGCCCTGCGAGCCTTTCCCGAGGCCCCTCCTCTGCGCTCGGCGCAATTCGCCTTTGTCGGCCCGGCGGCCGGCGAGTTGGCGATCTCGGTGCGGCCGCTGCGGCAGGGCAAGTCGACGCTGTTCGTCGCCGTCGATCTGATCGGCGAACAGGGCGTGGCCACCCATGGCGTGCTCACCTTCGGCGCGGCGCGGACCTCAGCCATCTCGTACGAAGAAGTCCTCTGCCCGCCCGTGGCGCCGGCCGGCGCCTGCGAGCTGTTCTTCCCCGAAAATCGCCAGGGCGCGCCGCACTTCTCGGCCCAGTTCGAGGTGCGCAAGGCCGGCGGCACGCGCCCCCTCGCCGGAGGTGAACCGGAATACCTGCTGTGGATCCGCCACCGCGATCCGGCCGCGACCTCGATCTCGGCCCTGGTGGCGTTGGCCGACATGCCGCCGCCGCCGGCCATGGCGCTGTTCCCGCAGTTTGGGCCGATCTCGACCATGACCTGGTCGCTGGATATCGTGGGCCTGCCCGAGCCGGACGACGACGGCTGGCGGCTGCTGCGCACCCGCGCCGAGACCATCGGCGACGGCTATTCGACCCAGGAAATGCATCTGTGGGACGCCAAGGGCCGCCCGCTGGTCCTGGCGCGACAGAACGTGGCGATCTTCGTCTGATCACGCACGACTGTGGCGGTTGGCGCTTGGCGAGCGGAGATTTTTGACCCCATGCTCGCGGCCGTCCGGCCGCCGGAGTCGCGGCCGCGTTTGGGGAAACGCTTCATGACCAAGTTCGCCATCCTGGCCGGCGCGGCCGCTATCGCCCTGCTCGCCGGAAACGCCTGCGCCCAGATGTCCGAAGAGGCGACCAAGGCGGCCCTGGCCACGATCCAGCAGCGCAACCCCGTCCTGCGCGCCGTGATCGCCACCAATCCCAACGCCCTGAGCGACGCCCGCGCGCTCGACGCCGAGCGCAAGGCCGGCAAGGTCCGCTCGGCCCTGCACGGCGCGCCGATCCTCTTGAAGGACAATATCGAAAGCGCCGATCCGCTGCCCACCACGGCCGGCTCGCTGGCGCTGAAGGACAACATCACCGGCCGTGACGCGCCGGTGGCCAAGCGCCTGCGCGACGCGGGCCTCGTTATCCTGGGCAAGGCCAACCTGTCGGAGTGGGCCAATATCCGCTCCAACCACTCGATCAGCGGCTGGAGCGCGGTGGGCGGCACGGTGCGCAACCCCTACGCCCTGGACCGCAGCGCCTGCGGCTCGTCCAGCGGCTCAGGCGCGGCGGTGGCGGCGGGCCTGGCGCCGCTGGCCATCGGCACCGAGACCGACGGCTCGATCACCTGCCCCGCGGCGATCAACGGCCTGGTGGGCCTGAAGCCGACCGTGGGCCTCGTTTCGCGCACCCACATCGTGCCCATCAGCCACAGCCAGGATACCGCAGGCCCGATGACCCTGACGGTCGAGGACACGGCCAAGGTGCTGACCATCATCGCCGGCTCCGACCCGACCGATCCGGCGACCAAGGAGGCCGACGCCCGCAAGACCGACTATGCGGCGGGCCTCTCCAAGACCGCGCTGAAGGGCGTCAAGTTGGCCGTGGCCCGGTTCTACACGGGCTACTCGCCCAAGACCGACGCGGTGTTCGAGCGGGCGCTGAAGGACCTGGAGGCCCAGGGCGCGACCCTGATCGACGTCAAGGACTTCGACGAAGGTCCGATCGGCCGCGCCGAGGGCGTGGTGCTCTACACCGAGCTCAAGGCGGACTTAGCCGCCTATCTCGCCTCGACCGATCCCAAGAAGGTCCCCACCCGCACCCTGGCCGACCTGATCGCCTTCAACAAGGCGACCCCGAAGGAGTTCGAATGGTTCGGCCAGGAAAGCTTCGAGCGGGCCGAGAAGACCAAGGGCCTTGAAGATCCCGAGTATCTGAAGGCTCTGGCCGACTCCAAGCGTCTGGCCGGCCCCGAGGGCATCGACAAGATCCTGAAAGACACCGGCGCTGTGGCCATCATCGCCCCGACGACCGGCCCGGCCTGGACCATCGATCCGCTGAACGGCGACAACTACGGCGGCTCCTCGACCACCCTGCCCGCCGTGGCCGGCTATCCGCACCTGACCGTGCCGATGGGCGACGTATCAGGCCTGCCGGTCGGACTGTCGTTCATCGGTCCGGCCTGGAGCGAGAAGCTGCTGCTGAACCTGGGCTACGCCTACGAGCAGGCGACGAAGCACCGCAAGGCGCCGACCTTCAAGGCGACGATCGCGCCCTAGCTGCTGTGATCGGCGATGATGCGCCAGCCGCCGGGCTCCAGGGCCATGATCAGGCTGGTGTATCCCTTGGCCGAGGTCCCGTTGGGATAGGCCAGCGCCCACCGGCCCACGTACAGCGCGTGGGTCGGGTCCAGAAGGCGGAAGTCGACCGATGTGAAGGTCAGGACGCCGCGCTTGGCCGGGTCGCCGAAGTCATACTTGGCCTTGTAGCGGGCCAGCATGGCGGCCTTGCCGCGCACCAGGCCTTCCTCGGTGACGAAGCTGGTCTCGGGGGCGTCCGAATAGCTGGCCATGAAGCGGGCGACATCGCCGGCGTTCCAGCCGGCGGCGCTGTCGGCGATCACGGCTTCCACCGCCCGCTGCTGCGGCGACACCTCGGCGCAGGCCAAGGTCGGCGCAAGCAACAGCGCCAAGATCGACAGGAACTTCAGCATCAGGGCCTCTCCGGCGGACGCACCGCTCCGGTCAGTAGCGCGGCCGGATCGCCTCAATCGGCGGCGGCGGCGGCGTCACCTTGGCGCGGCTGGGGGTCGACGGCGACGGCGGACCATGGGGTCGCGGCGACGCGCAGGCCGTCAGGCCCGCCACGAGGACGCCGACGACCAGCACCGTCCTCAGCATCCGACGAGGCCCGCGCCGACGAAATTACGGTTCGCGCCGACGCCCACGCCGCCGAAGTGCTGGCCCGCAGCGATGCCGACGCCGATCGCGCCGGGCGGGGTGGCCAGGGCCACGCCATAGCCACCGGCGGGGGTGAAGATGCCGAGGCCCGACTTGAAGCAGCGGTTGTCGCCGCGCGGGTCCCAGACCTCGACCTTGCCGTCGGCGCGGGTGAAGGCCCAGCGCTCGCCGCGCTCGTCACGGCCCGAGACAACCAGCTGTCCCGGCCGCGTGGCGTCGACGCCATAGGCCTGGCGGCTGAAGCCGTCGACCGAGCAAGAGGAGACCAGGCCCGGACGGCTCAGATCGCCGGCGAACTGGGCGGCCGAACCCGTCTGGGCGTTGTAGGCCGAAACATCGGTGCCGGTTCCCCGGCCACTGTTGACGAAGACCTGCGTCCCGGTGGCGCTGTCATAGCTCATGATGTCGGGCGCAGCGCCCGTCATCGGCGCACCACAGACCTCGCGTCCACGGCCCGGACCGCCAGGACCGCCCGGACCGCTCTGGGCCCAGGCCTGCGTCGCCACGAGGCTGGACACCGTCGCCAGCGCGCAGAGGGAAACGGCCAGCCGGCTACGAACAGACTTGCTCATCGAGGAGCTCCCCCTTGTTGAGGCGCGGGAACAGGCTCGCCGGCGGGCGGCGGACCGGAAAGCTCGGCCGGCGCCTGGGCGGTGACCCCGGCGGCGATCGCCGGCGCAGGCCAGTAGCTGTCGAAATCCAGTCGAGCGCGGTCACGCGGCGTGCGGTAGAGCTCCGGCGCCTCGAACCACGGGCGGCAGGTCAGCTCGCCGTTGAAGAAGCCCGTGACCAGGGCGCGGCAACCTTCGGGGCGCGCATAGACGCGGTTGTCGACCGCGCGCACCTGACCGCCGGCGTCGGCGTAGATACCCGAGCGCATGACGCCCATGATCTTGTTGTTGGACGCGAACACGATGCCCGACGCGGCATAGATGCCCACATCCACGGCCTCGAGCTCACCCTCGACCACGCGCAGGTTGGCGTTCTCAAGCGTGACGGCCCAGTCGCTGTCGCGGACCACCGGACGCAGCAGCGTCGTCTCGTCGCCGCCGCCGACATAGATGCCGCGCGAGAAGCCGTCGACATACAGGCCGTCGATCTGGACCAGCTGCTGGCGGTTCATGCCGGCGATGATGAAGCCGGCGGAGTTGCGGGTTCGCGAGGAGCCCGTCCAGTCGCCCAGACGCACGACGCGGACGCCGCGCAGGCGGCTGTCGCCAGACGTTTCCAGGGCCGCGCCGATGGCGGTGGCGGCAATCTCGACGTCAGCGGCCATGATCGTGCCGGTCGCCTTGACCACCGGCTGGCGCGTACGGCCGATGAACGTGCTCTGGGCCAGCTCAATGCGGCTCTCGCCCACGTCGAAGGCCGAACCCTCGCCGTCATAGCGGACGGTCACGCCGCGCATCGCGATCTCGGTGGCGCGGCCGACAATGCACGAGGCGGCGCCGGCGCGGGTGGCTTCAATGCCCAGACCGTCCAGAACCACATACCGCACGCCGGGCTGGATCTTGATGCAGGGCTGACCGCTGCCGGCGATCAGGATCGGACGCGTGCGGCTGGGCGAATAGTCGCGCACCACGATGCTGATCGCCTTGGTGATGTTCAGCGAGTCGACGCAGGCGCCGCCATTGGTCGAGGTCAGGGTCAGCACGTCGCCTTCATAGAGGCGATAGAGCGTGTCGGAGATCTGGCCCGGATAGGCGTAGTCGCAGTTGATCTCGCGCGAGACATAGGCGTAGCCGCCATTGTTGTACGGAACAACGCAGCGGCCCTTCGAGCGGATCGTACCCCGCGGACAGGGCTTGGGCCGCACGTCACGCACCTTGCAGCCGTGAGCCAGATTGGGCTGCAGCAGCAGGCCAAAGCAGGGACGGATCTGCTGATCGATCTTGGCGTCCGGCGAGGCGACGGCCAGTTCGGGCGCGGAGGCGACGGCGGCGCCAAGGGTCAAGGCGGCCCAAAGCGCCAGCAGGCGGCTGAGGCGGCGCATCTAGTAATTCCCTTCGTTATACGGACGCCCGCCCCGGTCGGAGCCAGGCTGGTCCTGTCGCGGGTCACGGTCGTCGGCGCGCGGCGCGGCGCGGTAATCGTCTGCGCCATAGATCGGCCGCGGCTGCGGACGCTCGCCCGCCGCACGCGGCGGACGCGAGACCTGCGCCAGCAATTGCTGCAGACGCCAGGCCGAGGGCTTGAAGCCGGCCAGGGCGCCGTCGATCTGGTAAACCACCGCCTTGGCCCGGTCCTGGTCGGCCACGCCCTGCAGACCCAGCGAGAAGAAGGTCGACATGGCGTACTTGGCTTCCGCCGACCCCTGGCGCTCGGCCTCCTCGTACCAGTGATAGGCGCGGGCGTAATCGCGCGGCACGCCGACGCCCTCCGAGTACATCACCGCCAGCACCAACTGGGCCTTGGACGAGCCATTGACCGCCGCGTACTGCACGGCGCGCACCTTCTCGATCGGGGCAAGACGACCGGTGTTCGGACGACCGATCATGCTCTGCAGGGTCTGCACCTCGGTGACGCTGAGCATCTTCTCGTCCAGCACCGCCGTAGGGATCACCCGCAAATAGGCCAGCGACTCGCCAACATGGACGAACGGTAGTTCAGCGATGCGATAGAGCGCCGACTCGCGCGCCTCGCCCGACAGGTCCGCCTCGTCGGAGTGAGGAACGCCAGAGTCCGGCGATTCGGGCGGATAAAACTCGTAGGGCGGAATCCAGCGCTTGGCCTTGGTCTCCACGAACGAGCCGTAGGAAGCGCGCTGCGGCGAGGACCGTTCGAAGTCCTTCAGCATCACATAGGCCGACACGTCGCCGGTCTGCACCGCCAGGTAATTGTAGAGATAGGCGTCGACGTCGTTGCGGCGGAACAGATCCAGGGCCGCCGGCGCGCCAGGCTGGCTGGGCTTGCCGTAGGCCTCGATGGCCTGGAGGTTATCCGAGGGTTCCCCGAACGGGCCGAAATAGCCGTCGTGCATCCGCGCCAGGGTCCGGAACCCGTCAGCGCTCTGGGTCGAGAGGATGTAGATCACGCGGTTGCGGACCTTCTCGCGCTCCTCGGTCGACATGCGCGAGAGCAGGCGGTCCAGCGCGCCATAGGCGCTGCGTCGCTCGAAAGCGCGGCAATCGTCAAAGCGCGAAACCGCCCGCGATTCCTTGCCGCGACGCTCATAGGCGGCGATCGGCGCGTAGCCGCCGGAGTTGGCGAGCGCCATGGCGTACCAGACGGCCGCCTCGACCGGATCTTCCAGGTTCTTGTCGACGGCGCGCTGGCCCTCATAGCGTCGCGCCAGTTCAAGCTGGGCGAAGAAATCGCCTCGGAAGCCACCCTGGCGAAGCGCCCGGATTTCCTGCTGCTGCTGGTTGAACTGCCCCGAGACACCCTGCGCGACCTGCGGACGCGGACAGGCGCTGGCGCGCTTGTGGAACCAGAAGTTGGGGCCGGTGTCACACCCGACGAGCGGAATCACCACCGCTGCGACCACGAGCCCCACAGGCGCTCGGCGCAGCAAAGAGGCGCGGCTGGCGACCAGGCGCCCCGCTGCGTCGCGGAGCGTGCGAAGGCGCGCAATTGCGTCCCCGGCCTCGCGCATGAATCCCCCTTCAGCCGTCGCCGTTAACTATAAAACAACGATCTCTCATGTGCCCGGGATTGGCCACTGTCAAGGTCAGCTCAACCGACCGGGCAATGAAGTCTTCTTCGTGACAGCCAAGGTTCGCTTGGCACGCGAATTTGGGGGATTTTCGCACGTTTCCGCGCAGCGGAAACAACTAGACGAAGTGTCGACGAGCCGCCCACTAACCTAGTCAGCGGGCGACTCGCCTCGTTTCAAGTCGTGTGAAGATTCGACGAAATCAACGTCCGGTCGGCATGTCCTTGAAAGCGACGTCCTTGTCCACGCGAACATCACCCGGCAGACCAAGGACCCGTTCGGCGATGATGTTCTTCAGGATTTCGTCGGTGCCGCCGGCGATCCGCAGGCCCGGAGCCCACATCAGGCTTTGCTGGAAGGCCGCCTCGGCGGGCGCGACCTCGGGATCGGATAGGATGCCGTACTGGTCCTCCATCTCGACCGCCGTATTGGCCAGCTCCTGCAGCTGATTGGCCGAGATGATCTTGCCGATCGAGCTTTCCGGTCCCGGCGTCTGGCCGCGCGACAGTGCGGTCATGGTGCGGAAGCGCGTGAACTTCAGCCCCTCGGACTGCACGTACCAGTCGGCCAGCTTTTCGCGGAACGACTGATCCTTGAGCGAGGGGCCGGTGGGCCCCGCCAGCTCGCGGGCCAGTTTCATGATCTCGCGATAGTTGGGACCCGCCGAACCGCCGACCGCCAGGCGTTCGTTCATCAGCGTGACGAGGGCGACCTTCCAGCCGTCGCCGACCTCACCCAGGCGCTGGCTGTCCTTGACGCGCAGATCGGTGAAATAGACCTCGTTGAACTCGCGCCCGCCCGACATCTGGTGGATCGGCCGGCACTCGACCGCCGGATCCTTCATGTCGATCCAGAACATGGTCAGGCCCTTGTGCTTGGGCACGTCGGGGTCGGTCCGGGTCAGCAGGATGCCGTAGTCGCAATAGTGCGCGCCGGTGGTCCAGACCTTCTGGCCGTTGATGACCCACTCGTCGCCGTCCTTGACGGCGCGGGTGCGCAGGGCGGCGACGTCAGAGCCGCCCGCCGGTTCCGAGAACAGCTGACACCAGATCTCCTCGCCGCGCACGGCGGGGCTGACGAAGCGCTTCTTGGTCTCGCCGTCGGAGAAGGCCATCACCGTGGGCACGCACATGCCCAGGCCGATCGTGAAGTAGCCGTAGCCGAGCCCGGCCTTGGTCTCTTCCTGGCCAAAGATCACCGACTGGATCGGCGTGCCGCCGCCGCCGCCGATCGCGGCGGGCCAGGTGATGCAGGCATAGCCGGCGCTGGCCTTGGTGGCCTGCCATTCCTTGGCGGCGGCCATGTGCTCGGGCGTGTTCGGCTTCAGTTCGCCCCACTTGGCGCGGTGCGCGGCGGCGTTCTCGGCGAGCCAGGCGCGCGCCTTTTCACGATAGGCGGCTTCTTCGGTGGAATCGTTGAAATCCATGATCTTCCGCTCCTTAAGCCGCGTTTTTCTTTTCGAGTTCAGCCACCAGCCGCTCTTTCCAGACCTTCGGCGCCCCAGCCACGAGGCTCAGTTGGCGCGAACGGCGGTAATAGAGGTGGCAATCGACATCCCAGGTGAAGCCCATGCCGCCATGGACCTGGATGTTCTCCTTGCTGGCGAACCAGAAGGCTTCCGAGGCGGCGATGCGCGCGGCCGAGGCGGCGACCGGCAGTTCCGGCGCACCGTCGTTCAGGGCCCAGGCGCCGTAGTAGGCGTTGGAGCGGGCGACCTCGTTCTTGACGTACATGTCGGCCAGCTTGTGCTTGATGGCCTGATAGCCCGCGATGACACGGCCAAAGGCGTAGCGCCCCAGGGCGTACTCCTTGGCCATCTCCAGGCAACGGTCGGCGCCGCCCAGTTGCTCGAACGCCAGCAGTACGGCCGCGCGGTCGAGAATCCCCTGCACGACCTCGAAGCCCGCACCGGCGTCACCGACACGCTCAGCGGGCGCGCCGTCGAACGCGATCTTGGCGACGCCGCGCGTGGGCTCCAGGCTCTTGAGGGTCTCGCGAGACACGCCGGCGCCCTTCAGGTCGACCAGGAAGAGGCCCGGGCGGCCGCCTTCCGAGGCCAGCACCAGCGCGATATCGGCGACATCGCCGTCGGTGACAGGGATCTTCGTCCCGCTGAGCTTGCCGCCCTCGACGCGGCACTGCAGCGTCGCCGGCCCGACGACGCCGGGGCCTTCAGACGTCGCCAGGCAGCCGATGACCTCACCGGCGGCGATGCGCGGCAGGATCGACGCCTTCTGGGCGTCGGACCCGTAGGCCATCAAACCTTCGGCGAGCACATAAACAGTGGAGGCGAAGGGGATCGGCGCCACGGCGCGTCCAAGCTCTTCGGCGATCGCGCACAGTTCGACGCGGCCCAGACCCAGGCCGCCATGTTCTTCGGGGATGCAGGCGCCCAGCCAGCCCTGCTCGGTGACGCCCTTCCAGAGCTTTTGGTCGAACGAGCGGTCGGCGTTGTCGAGCACGCCGCGAACCACGCCGACGTCGCAATGCGCGGCAAGGAACTTGCGCGCCTCCTCCTTCAGGAACTTCTGATCGTCCGAATAGTCGAAATCCACTGGAACCTCCCTGACTGCGCTCTCTGGCGCGTCACACAAGGCACACTGAACGACGTTCACGCGAAGGGAAAGATTGACCCGGCGTCAAGAATTTCAGGTTCTTATGCCTACAGTTTCACAAGCTCGGACCCGTCGCGCGCCATGGCCAAGACCGTCTTCCAGAAGAACCAGCGGGTCTGGGTCGACAGCGTCGGGTGCTGGGCGGTCGTCGAGCGGATCGTCCCCGTCTGGGCCAAGGGTTTCGACGAGCCGGTTCGGGTGACATACGACGTCGGCCTGGGTCGCGAGTTTCAGGCTCAGGAACTGAAGCCCGAGGACAAGGTCGACCCGCAAGAGAGCGGCATGGCGTCGAACTGGCGCGTGCTTCGGGCTCGCAACAAGTGGCAGCAGGAGGGCGACTGCGCCCATCATCCCTATCCGGGGACCTATCCCGTCGTGGTCACCGACCCCAACGACTGGGGCGGCTGGCGGACCCCCGGCGCGGAGTATGATCGCGACCCGTACAAGATGGAGTATCAGGCGCGGCTGATCGCCAGTGCGCCCCGGCTTCAGGCGATCGCCCGTGAAATCCTGACCCTCGTGGCCGACAACCCCGAGGACGCGCCGCCCGCGCTAAGCGCCCTGGCGGAGAAGGTCATGACGGTGGAGCGCTACCTGCAAGAATCGCCGTCGGCGCCGCCCTCCGGCGACTAGGCCGTGTCCTGACGCGTCACCATTAATTCGATCCGGGTCGTCAAGGTCCCCTCGCGAAGGCCAGCCAGCGGGATTAAGTAGGACGAATGCGCACCGACACGCCCCAAGCCGTGAACCTCGCGGACTATCGCCCGTTCCCGTTCGCCATCGAGACCACGCGACTGGTCTTCGACCTGCACCCGACCCGGACACGCGTCAGCGCCGAGCTTTCGGTGCGCAGGACGGGCGGCAAGAACGAACCGCTCGTGCTGAACGGCGAACGGCTGAAGCTGGTGTCGATCGCGATCGACGGCCGCCCGTTGGCTGCGGGCGAGTATGGTGTCGATGCGGAACGTCTGACGATCGCCGAGGCGCCCGACGCCTTTGTGCTGACGACCGAGGTCGAGATCGATCCGTCGTCGAACAAGGCCCTGATGGGCCTCTACATGTCCGGCGGTCGCTTCTGCACCCAGTGCGAAGCCGAAGGGTTCCGCACCATCACCTATTTCCCGGATCGTCCTGACGTGCTGTCGCGCTACAGCGTCCGGATCGAGGCCGACGGCAAGTTCCCGCACTTGCTGAGCAACGGCAATCCTGTGTCTTCGGGCTCGCTGGACGGCGGGCGGCACTTCGCCGAGTGGTCCGACCCGTTCCCCAAGCCAAGCTATCTCTTCGCGCTGGTGGCCGGCGATCTCGACGTCCTGGCCGACAAGTTCATCACGATGAGCGGCCGCGAAGTCGCGTTGCGGGTGTTCGTGGATCCCGGCCAGGCCTCGCGCGCCGCCTATGCGCTGGACAGCCTGAAACGCGCGATGAAATGGGACGAAGAGGCGTTCGGTCGCGAATACGATCTGGATCTCTTCATGATCGTCGCCGTGCGCGACTTCAACTTCGGCGCCATGGAGAACAAGGGGCTGAACATCTTCAACAGCTCGCTGCTCCTGGCCGATCCCCAGACGGCGACCGACCTCGACTATGAGCGGATCGAGGCCGTGGTCGCCCACGAGTACTTCCACAACTGGACCGGCAACCGCATCACCTGCCGCGACTGGTTCCAGCTGTGCCTGAAGGAAGGCTTCACCGTCTTCCGCGACCAGGGCTTCAGCGCCGACATGCGCGGCGCGGCCGTGCAGCGGATCAAGGATGTCCGCGCCCTACGCGCCCGCCAGTTCGCCGAGGACGCCGGTCCCCTCGCCCACCCCGTCCGTCCGTCCAGCTATCTGAAGATCGACAACTTCTACACCGCGACCATCTACGAGAAGGGCGCGGAGATCATCCGGATGCTGAAGGCCATCCTGGGCGCGCCAGCGTTCCGGAAGGGCTGCGACCTCTACTTCCAGCGCCACGATGGCGAAGCGACGACGGTCGAGGCGTTCATCGCCTGCTTCGCTGAGGCGTCCGGCCGTGACCTCTCCGGCTTCTTTGGCTGGTACGAGCAGGCGGGTACGCCGTCGGTGATGATCGAGACGGCCTATGACGCCGCCGCCGGCGCGCTGACCTTGACCCTGACCCAGAGCACGCCCCCGACGCCTGGCCAACCTGACAAGAAGCCGCTACCGATCCCGATCGCCATCGGCCTGCTGGCTGCGGACGGACGCGTTCTTCGCGACACCGAGATCGTGCTTCTCGACCAGGCCCAGATGACGGTCCGTTGGGACAGCATCCCCGAGCCGCCGGTGCTGTCGGCGCTGCGCGGGTTCTCCGCGCCGGTGAACCTGTCGACCGACGCCCGCCCGTCGGATCGCTACGTCCTGTTCGGGTCCGACACTGATCTCTTCAATCGCTGGGAAGCCGGCCAGACCCTGGCGCGGGATCTGATCCTGACGCGTGCGGCCGGCGCACCCGATGAGGTGGGCGAGGAGCGCTACGCCGACGCCCTGGGCCGGGCGCTGGTCGATGACGCCGCCGAGCCGGCCTTCAAGGCCCTGTTGCTGGCGCTGCCCTCCGAGCCCGACCTCGCCCTGATGTTCGAGGCCGCCGATCCCGCCGCCCTGCACGCGGCGCGTGACCATCTTCGCACGCGCATCGCGGTGCACCTCGGCGACCTGTTGCGTCGCCTGCACGGCGAAATGCAGATCAACGGCGAGTTCTCCTCGGACGCGGCCGCAGCCGGTCGTCGAGCGCTGCGCAACGCCTGCGCCGAAGCGCTGTCGGCCGACCCGCACGCCGAGAACCTCGCGCGCCTGCTCGGCCATTTCGGCGCGGCCCGCAACATGACCGACATGATCGGCGGGCTCTATCCGATGGTCGCCATGGGCGGCGTGCCGCGTGAGAAGGCGCTCGAGAGCTTCCACCATGCCTGGCGGACCGAGCCTCTGGTGCTGGACAAGTGGTTCGCGGTGCAGGGCCGCGATCCGAACCCCGATGCGCTGGAACGCGTAATCGCCCTGACCCAGCACCCGGATTTCGAGCCCACCAACCCCAATCGGTTGCGCGCGCTGGTCTCGACCTTCGCCAACTTCAACCCGGCGCGGTTCCACGACCCCAGCGGCGCGGGCTATGCGTTCCTGGCGGACGAGATCCTCAAGGTCGACGCCTTCAACCCGATGACGGCGGCGCGACTGGTCGAGCCTCTGGGCGGGTGGCGTCGTTACAAGCCCGAACTGGGCGACCTGATGCGCGCCCAGCTGGAACGCATCGTGGCCCACCCCAACCTCTCCAAGAACGTCCTGGAACTGGCCAGCAAGGCGCTCGGCTGACGAGTCTTTTGCGATGGTCGGCCACTCGGGATTGCGACCAATAGGCTCAACCGTTCGAAATCCGCCGCTTCGGCGGTGACGCGAACGGCGGCGGTACGCTAGATTCACGACTTGGCGAAGTGACTCGCCATGGGGATCCACGGGAGTCGGGCGCGTTGAGCAAGGGCATGGGCAGACACGGGGGGCCGGCGGCAGCCGGGCCGACCGCGCCGTCGGCCGTGCGCGCCAAGGCTGTCAACGCGCCGTCGCAGGTGTTCGTCCGTATCGCGATCCTCGCGGCGCTGCTGCTCCTGGCGGTCTATACGGCCTTTGGCGTGCATCGCTTGCAACGCGAGGCCATGGCCCAGCCCGGCGGCGCACCGCTGGCGGCGAAGGCTGACCTGATCGCCGGCCGCGTGGACGCCAATCTGGCGGCGCAACGCGCGGGCCTCTCGGCCGCCGCCGACCTGCTGAAACGCGATCCCGGCGCGACGATGGACGCCGCCGAGACGACCCTGCGCGCCGCCGGCGGCGAAGCTGCGGCCGTGGCCGTCGTCAGCGAGGCCGGCGTTGTCGCGGTCGCCGGTCGCGACGACGGCGCGGATTGGAAGGCCGCCGCCCTGGCCGCCGGCGCTTCGGGCCGGACCAACTGGGTCGGCTCGGTCGGAGAGACGGGTCGTCTCTATGTCGCCACCACGACGAGCTTGGATCGTGCGCGCGCCTTCGTGATCGCCAGCGGCGACGCCTCGCGCCTAGTCGCCGATCCCGAGAAGGGCGAGAGCGGCGCCCTGGCCCTGCCGGACGGCAAGCTGATCGCCGCGCGCGGACGCGGCGTCCAGGGGGCCGGCGCGCTTCGCGAAGCCTTTGCGCTCTCGATCGAGGATCTGGGCGATGGCCCGGCCGCCGTACGCGGACAGGCCGCCGACGGCGCCTTGCTGGACGTCGCCGTTCGCCCGGTGGCGCAGGGCGCCCTGCTGGCGGTCGCCGCCGCGCCGACGCGATCGGTCGCCAACCTGGATCGGCAGGTCATGGAGGGCGCCTTCAGCCTCCTCGTGCCGCTGGGCGTCGGCATCGCCCTGGCGCTGCTGCTGATGATCCAGAGCCGCAAGGCCGAGGTGGCCCATCGCGAGTTCATCGACAGCGAACGCCGCTTCCGGCTCGCCGTGGAAGCCGCGCGGTGCGGGATTTGGGAATGGGACCTGAACGGCGACCAAGTCTATCTGTCCGATGTCACCGGCGCGATGTTCGGCTGGGGCGGCGGCGGCGTGGTCTCCGGCCAGGATCTTCTGGAACGGATCTCGATCGACCACCGCGAGCGCGTTCGTCAGGCGCTGGCCAACGCGGCGATGTACGGCGCGTTCGACGTGTCGTTCCGGGTCCCGGCGAGCGAACAGGGCGCGCGGTCCCTGTGGATCGACGCCCGCGGCCAGGGCTTTGGAAAGCCAGGCTCGGAAGGTCACGCCCGCATCATCGGCGTGGCGCTGGACGTCACCGAGGAGCGGATCGCCCAGGCCCGCGCCCAGGCGGCCGAGAACCGACTGCGCGACGCCATCGAGAGCGTGTCCGAAGCGTTCGTGCTCTGGGATCGGCAGGGTCGCCTGCTGATGTGCAACCGCAACTATCGCAGCGTCTTCTCGCTGGAGCCCAAGATCCTCAAGCCCGGCGCGGCCCGGGCCGAGGTCAACCGCTTCGCCGCCCTGGCGATCAAGCAGGACCACCCTGCGCCCGACGGCGCCAAGGGTGTTCGCGAAGCCGAAATGATGGACGGCCGCTGGATCCAGATCAGCGAACGCCGCACCGCCGAAGGCGGTCTTGTCATGACCGCCGCCGACATCACGGCCATCAAGACCCAGGAAGAAGCCCGTCGTCGCAACGAGGAACAGCTTCAGAACGCCGTCGCCGGCCTGGAACGCAGCCAGGAGCAACTGGCCGAGCTGGCGCGCAAGTACGAGACCGAGAAGGTCAAGGCCGAGAGCGCCAACAAGGCCAAGAGCGAATTCCTGGCCAACATGTCTCACGAGCTGCGGACACCGCTGAACGCCATCAACGGCTTCTCCGAGATCATGATGAACGAGATGTTCGGACCGCTCGGCGACCAGCGCTACAAGGGCTACAGCCAGGACATCCACTCGTCGGGCCAGCACCTGCTGGCGCTGATCAACGACATCCTGGACATGTCGAAGATCGAAGCCGGCAAGATGAACCTGAAGTTCGAGTCGATGCATCTGGAAGACGTCGCCGAGGACGCGGTTCGACTGGTGCGCAATCGCGCCGAGGCTGCGGGCCTCAAGCTGGACATCGACTTCCCGCAGCTACCCGAGATCGAAGCCGACTATCGCGCCGTCAAGCAGGTGCTGCTGAACCTGCTGTCAAACGCCATCAAGTTCACGCCGCGCGCCGGCAGCGTGACGGTGCGCGCCGAGGTCCGTCGCGATCCGTTCGGCGACCTGATCAAGGTCTCGGTGACCGACACCGGCATCGGCATCGCCAAGGAAGACCTGGCGCGACTGGCCAAGCCCTTCGAGCAGGTGGAAAGCCAGTTCTCGAAGACGACCCAGGGCACCGGCCTAGGCCTGGCGCTGACCAAGTCGCTGATCACCATGCACGACGGCGTGCTGGAGATGCACTCGACGCCGGGCGAAGGCACCACGGTCAGCTTCACCCTGCCTGTCCGCCACAGCGATCAGAAGATCACTCGCGACTTCGTGGCGGCCTGAGGCGAGACCTTCCCTGGGGCGGCCTTGGGGCTTTCATCGCAGCCAGACAGGCTCTAAGCGGAAAGCCGTGATCCCCGCGCTCGACATCGATAGCCTCGAACATCGCCTGGTCGCCGGCGACCGCGCCGCCCTGGCGCGCGCCATCACCCTGGTCGAGAGCCGCCGCCCCGATCATCAGGCCGCCGCGCGGACCCTGCTGTCGCGGCTGATGCCCCGAACCGGCCAAGCGCAAAGGATCGGGATCACCGGGGTGCCGGGCGCGGGCAAGTCGACGACGATCGAGCGCTTCGGCTGCAATCTCGTCGAGGCGGGCCACAGGGTGGCGGTGCTGGCCGTCGATCCCTCGTCCGGCCGCCACGGCGGGTCGATCCTGGGCGACAAGACCCGGATGGAGCAACTCAGCGTCCAGCCGAACGCCTTCATCCGCCCCTCGCCCTCGGGCGGCGCCCTGGGCGGGGTGGCGCGCAAGACCCGCGAGGCGATGCTGCTGTGCGAGGCCGCCGGCTTCGACGTGGTGATCATCGAGACCGTAGGCGTGGGCCAGTCCGAGACGGTGGTCGCCGACATGGTCGACATCTTCCTGGCGCTGCTCATTCCCGGCGGCGGCGACGAACTGCAGGGCATCAAGAAGGGCCTGATCGAACTGGCCGACCTCCTGGTCATCAACAAGGCCGACGCCGATCCGGCCAAGGCCGAGCGCTCGGCCCGCGACTATCGCAACGCCCTGCATATCCTCACCCCCGCCCATCCGGACTGGACGCCGCCGGTGCTGACCGCGTCCGGCCTGACCGGCCAGGGGCTGGATGTCCTGTGGACCCAGATCCTGCGCCATCGCGAGGTGATGAGCGCAAACGGGGCCCGCGCCGCCCGCCGCGCCGACCAGGACGCGCGCTGGATGTGGGCCATGGTCCGCGACCGCCTGGAAGACGCCTTCAAGACCGCCCCGGCCGTGGCGGCGCTGGTTCCGGAGCTCGAAACCGCCGTGCGTCAGGGCGAGGTTCCCGCATCGGCGGCGGCCGACAGGCTGCTGGCGGCGTTTGGGTTGTGAGGGACACCAATCCTCCCCCCAGCGGGGGAGGTGTCGGCGCAGCCGACGGAGGGGGAAGAGGCAGGGCTCGCAGAACTTCCCCCTCCGGCGCTTTGCGCCACCTCCCCCGCTAGGGGGAGGATTGGGTTATCGCGGGTTCGCGCCAAATCTCCTCCCGCTCTGATGGACGAGAAGACAAACCTCAACCCGCCTGCGCCGCCCGCTCCCACTCTAGGAACTCCGGCGTCTGCAGCAGGCGATCCGAATAGCCCTGCGCCGCGCCGGCGTCGCCATAGTCGGCCAGGCGGACGTCGTAGGTGCGGAACCGCGTCGCCACCGGCGTGTAGAACGCATCAGCGATCGACCAGTCGCCCAGCAGGAACGGACCATGCGAGCGGGCCAGCAGCCCGGTCCACAGCGCCACGATGCGGCGGACGTTCTTCTGCGTGGCTTCGGAGAGGTCGAGCGCCCGGGGCGGCTCGTCCAGCGCCATCGGGCATTCGCCGCGCAGCGCCTGAAAGCCCGAATGCATCTCGGCGCACGCCGAACGACCCAGCGCGCGCAGCACCGGATCGTCCGGCCAGAGCTTCGCGTCCGGATACCTTTCCGCCAGGTACTCGCAGATCGCCAGCGAGTCCCAGATCACCAGATCGCCGTCGCGTAGGGCCGGCGCCAGGCGGCTGGGCGAGATGCGGCCGATGTCGTCGCCGGTGGCCTCACCCCGGCGCAGCTCGACCTCGATCTCGGTGAACGCCGCGCCCGCGCGCTTGAGCGCCAGCCAGGGCCGCAGCGACCAGCTTGACCACCGCTTGGTGCCGATCACGAGTTCCACGCCACGCTCCTGAAAGCTGTTTCGAAAATGCCGGATGGCGTTCCGGCTTAGCCTGCGTTTATGGTGCGCTCAACGATTAGAACAAATGTTCGAGGGAGAGAGAGTCCATGGCGCAACCCGCCACGCCGTCGCCCGTTATCGCGCCCGTATCGACGGCCTATCGTCGATATGCCCTTTGGGTGCTGCTGATCATCTACACCCTGAACTTCCTGGACCGGCAGGTGGTCAACATCCTGGCCGAGCCGATCAAGCGTGACCTCGGCCTGGCCGACTGGCAGCTGGGCATGATGACCGGCCTGGCCTTCGCGATCTTCTACACCGTGCTGGGCATTCCGATCGCCCGGATGGCCGAGACCAAGAACCGCCCCTACATCATCGGCATCTCGGTCGCGGTTTGGAGCGCCTTTACGGTGGTCTGCGGCTTCGCCCAGAACTTCTGGCAGCTGATCCTGGCCCGGATCGGCGTGGGCGTCGGCGAGGCCGGCTGCACCCCGCCGGCTCACTCGCTGATCAGCGACTATGTGCCCAAGGAAAAGCGGGCCAGCGCCATCGCCTTCTATTCGATCGGCACGCCGCTGGGCACCCTGGCCGGCATGGCGATGGGCGGACTGGTGGCCGACGCCTATGGCTGGCGGGTGGCCTTCATGGTCGCCGGCGCGCCGGGCCTGCTGTTCGCGCTGGTCGCCGCCTTCACCCTGGTGGAACCGCGCAAGAAGCTGGCCGCCGAAATGGCCGCCCGCGCCAGCACTCAGATCAGCTTCGCCGCCGCCCTGGCGGTGCTGGCCACCAAGAAGACCTTCTGGCTGGTGGCCCTGGCCGCCTCGGTCAAGGCGTTCATCGGCTATGGCCACGCGCCCTTCACCGCCTCGTTCTTCTTCCGCGTCCATGGCGTCGAGATCGCCGAACTGGCCGCAAGCTTTGGCCTGAAGTCGGCCGGCTTCCTGGGCCTGGCCCTGGGCCTGATCGGCGGCACCGCCGGCGTGATCGGCGCCTGGCTGGGCGGGGTCTTCGCCGACCGTCTGGGGGCCAAGGATCTGCGCGCCTACGTCACGGTGCCGGCGATCGCCTCGCTGATCACGATCCCGATCTTCGTCATCGCCATGAGCCTTGAGGCGCCGATGGTGGCGATCAGCCTGCTGGCGATCAACGCCCTGCTGGGCACGCTCTGGTATGGTCCGGTCTATGCGACCGCCCAGAGCATCGTTGACCCGGCCCTGCGCGCCACGGCCTCGGCCGTGCTGCTGCTGATCATCAACCTGATCGGGCTGGGCCTGGGTCCGCTGGCCGTCGGCTTGCTCAGCGACATCCTGGCTGGACCGGTGGGACTGGGTGAGGCTCAGGGCGTGCGCTGGGCCCTGATCATCTCGGCCAGCCTGGGACTGGTCGCGTTCGGCCTGTTCTGGGCCGCCCGCAAGACCATCCGCGACGAGATGGTCAGCTGACTGAAAATCCTCCCCCAAGCGGGGGAGGTGTCCGCTCGAAGAGACGACGGAGGGGGAAGCGGCAGGTTCAACAGAACTTCCCCCTCCGGCCTTCGGCCACCTCCCCCATCGGGGGAGGATTTTACCGCCCGAAAATCCCCTCTGGCGCTTTGGCTTCCGCTCGGTCACAGTCCCTCAAACAATTAGAACAAATGTTTGAACGGGAGAGACACAGGATGGCCGAGGCCCACGCGTCCGGCGGTGATCGGCCGCTCTACTCCAATGGCTACAAGGCTGCGGTGCTGGGGCTGCTGCTCGCCACCTACACCTTCAACTTCATCGACCGGACCATCATCTCGACCATCGGTCAGGCCATCAAGGTCGACCTCAAGCTCACCGACACGCAGTTGGGCTTGCTGGGCGGGCTCTATTTCGCCCTGCTCTACACCATCCTGGGCATTCCGATCGCCCGCCTGGCCGAGCGCTTCAACCGGGTGACGATCATCTCGGTGTCGCTGGTGATCTGGTCGGGCTTCACCGCCCTGTGCGGCGCAGCCGCCAACTTCGCCCAGCTGGCCCTGTTCCGCTTTGGTGTCGGGGTCGGCGAGGCCGGCTGCTCGCCGCCCAGCCACTCGTTGATCAGCGACTATTACGAGCCCAAGAAGCGGGCCACGGCCTTGTCGATCTATTCTTTCGGCATCCCGCTGGGCACGATGTTCGGCGCGGTCGCCGGCGGCTGGCTGGCCCAGGAGTTCAGCTGGCGCGTCGCCTTCGTCATCGTCGGCCTGCCCGGCATCCTGCTGGCGGTGATCGTCAAGCTGGTCGTCAAGGAGCCGCCGCGCGGCCATTCCGAGATCGTCGAACGCCCGCTCGAAGCCGAGGACGTCGTGGTCGAGCCCGCCAAGCCGGCGTTCTCGATGGCCAACGAGTTCAAGGAGCTGTGGGCGGTCACCAAGATCCTGTTCGGCAAGTGGCCGGTTCTGCACATGGTGCTGGGCGTGACCATCGCCTCGTTCGGCGCCTACGGCTCGGGGGCCTTCGTGCCGTCGTACTTCGTCCGCGCCTTTGACCTGGGCCTGGCCCAGGTGGGCCTGATCACCGGCCTGATCGGCGGCTTCTCGGCGGGCGTCGGCACCCTGGTCGGCGGCTTCCTGAGCGACTGGGCCGGCAAGCGCAGCGCCAAGTGGTACGCCCTGACCCCCGCCATCGGCCTGATCCTGTGCACGCCGATCTATATTCTGGCCTATCTGCAGACCGACTGGCAGACCACCGCCCTGATCCTGCTGGTCCCCGGCATCTTCCACTACGTCTACCTCGCCCCGACCTTCGGCGTTGTGCAGAACTCGGTCGAGCCGCGCCGCCGGGCCACGGCGACGGCCCTGCTGTTCTTCTTCCTGAACATCATCGCCCTGGGCATCGGCCCGGTCTTCACCGGCTGGCTCATCGACCACCTGGCGCAATTCCACTTCAACAACCCCGGCGGCGGCGTGATCGCCAGCGTGCTGGGCTCGTTCGGCGGCGAAGCGGGCCAAAGCTTCGCCAGCGCCTGCCCGGGCGGCATCGCGCCCAAGGGCGCTTCGGCCGAGCTGGTCGCCCAGTGCAAGACCACCCTGTCGGTGGCCAGCCAGCAGGGCATCATCGTCTCGCTGTGCTTCTACGCCTGGGCCGGCCTGCACTACGCCCTGGCCGCGATCGGCATGGTCAAGCACTTCGAGGCGCGCAAGGCTTGAGGTTGAAAATCCTCCCCCGGCGGGGGAGGTGTCGGCTCAAAGAGACGACGGAGGGGGAAGAGGCGAGGTCGGCAGAACTTCCCACTCCGTCCGCTGCGCGGACACCTCCCCCGCTGGGGGGAGGATTGGCCTAAGTAATAAGCCTCTTCCCTTGACTCAGCGACCTGCCCGGCCGAAACGCCCGCCCATGATCAGCCGCTACGCCCGCCCCGAAGCCGCCGCCATCTGGTCCAGCCAGACCAAGTACAAGATCTGGTTCGAGATCGAGGCCCACGCCGCCGACGCCATGGCCGAGCTGGGAGTCATCCCCAAGCTCGCCGCCGAGACGATCTGGGAAAAGGGCCGCGACGCGGTCTGGGACAGCGACCGCATCGACGAGATCGAGCGCGTCACTAAGCACGACGTCATCGCCTTCCTGACCCACGTCTCCGAGATCGTCGGCCCCGAAGCCCGCTTCCTGCACCAGGGCATGACCAGCAGCGACGTGCTGGACACCTGCTTCGCCGTGCAGCTGTCGCGCGCCACCGACCTCTTGCTGGAAGACGTCGATCTGGTCCTGGCCGCGCTGAAGCGCCGGGCGCTGGAGCACAAGATGACCGTCTGCGTCGGCCGCAGCCACGGCATCCACGCCGAGCCGATCACCTTTGGCCTGAAGCTCGCGGGCTACTACGCCGAGTTCCAGCGGGCCAAGGAGCGCCTGGCGATGGCCAAGTTCGAGATCGCCACCTGCGCGATCTCGGGCGCCGTGGGCACCTTCGCCAATGTCGACCCGCGCGTCGAACAGCACGTCGCCGACAAGATGGGCCTGGTCGTCGAGCCGGTCTCGACCCAGGTGATCCCGCGCGACCGCCACGCGGCCTATTTCGCGGCCCTGGGCGTCGTCGCCTCGTCGGTCGAGCGCCTGGCCACCGAGATCCGCCACCTGCAGCGCACCGAGGTGCTGGAAGCCGAAGAGCCGTTCGATCCGGGCCAGAAGGGCTCGTCGGCCATGCCGCACAAGCGCAACCCGATCCTGACCGAGAACCTGACGGGCCTGGCGCGCCTGGTCCGCTCGGCCGTGGTGCCGGCCATGGAGAACGTCGCCCTCTGGCACGAGCGCGACATCAGCCACTCGTCGGTCGAGCGCGGCATCGGTCCGGACGCCACCATCCACCTCGACTTCGCCCTGCGCCGTCTGGCGGGCGTGATCGAGCGCTTCAACATCTATCCCGACAACATGGCCAAGAACCTGGACAAGCTGGGGGGTCTCGTTTTCTCCCAGCGCGTCATGCTGGCCCTGACCCACAAGGACGTCTCCCGAGAGGACGCCTATGCGGCCGTGCAGGGTAACGCCATGAAGGTCTGGCGCGGCGAGGGCCGGTTCCTCGACTTCCTGAAGGCCGATCCGGTCGTGTCCAAGGCCCTGACCGCGACCGAACTCGAAGAGCTGTTCGACCTTGGCTATCACACCAAGAACGTCGACGTGATCTTCCAGCGCGTCTTCGGCGAACAGGGCTGAGCATGAGCCAGCCGCCGGTCCTGCGCCTCAATCCCGCGCTGGATCCGGCGGCGTTCGCGCCCGCCTACGCCCGCGACGGCGTGGTGCGCATCCCCGAGGTGTTCGAGCCCGAGGTCGTCGATCGTCTGGCAGGCATCCTCGAACAGACCATCGACTGGGACATCATCTGCTCGAATGAGCGCGGCGGCGCCGAGGTGATCAGCCGCGCGCGCCGGGCCGAGCTGGGCGATCAGGCTGTGGCCGACCGCCTGCACGCGGCCACCCTGCGGGCCCGCAGCGGCTTCGCCTATGTCTATCTCGGCTATCCGATGATCGACGCCTTGGTGGCGGGGCGCGACCCCGGCCACCCGATCCACGCCCTGACCGCGTTCCTGAACAGCCCCGCGTTCATCGCCTTCGGCGCGGCCGTCACCGGCGAGACCGGCGTCACCAAGATCGACGGCCAGGCCACCTGCTATCGCCCCGGCGACTTCCTCACCCAGCACGACGACACCGGGGTCGGCGAGCGCCTGGCCGCCTACACCCTGGGCCTGACGCGCCAGTGGCGGCCAGACTGGGGCGGTCAGCTGCTGTTCCACGACGACCAGGGTGACGTGACGCGCGGCTTCGCGCCGGCGTTCAACGTCCTGACCCTGTTCAAGGTGCCCCAGTCGCACTCGGTGGCGCCGGTCGCGCCCTATGCCGGGGCCCTGCGCCTGACGGTCACCGGCTGGCTGCGCAACGATCCGCCCAATGGACGCGGCTAAGCGGGGCTTCCCGCCGGTCGTCGACGCCAAGACTCGCGTGCTGATCCTCGGCAGCCTGCCCGGCGACGCCTCGCTGGCGGCCGGACAGTACTACGGCCATCCGCGCAACGCCTTCTGGCGGTTGATGGAGGGGGTGATCGACGCGCCGCTCGTCGCGCGCGCCTACGAGGATCGCCTGGTCACGCTGCGGGCGCACGGCGTCGGCCTCTGGGACGTGATCGAGACGGCGCGGCGGCCCGGCAGCCTGGACGCGGCGATCCGCGAGCCCGCAGCCAATGACCTCATGGCCTTGATCGACACCCTGCCCGCGCTGCGGCTCGTGGCCTTCAACGGGGGAACCGCCGCCAAGCTTGGGACCCGGCTGATCGGCGACCGCGTCGCCACCCTGGCCCTGCCCTCCTCCAGCCCCGCCTATGCGGCGCGGACGTTCGCGCAGAAGGCGGCGGCCTGGGCCGCGCTCCGCGACGGGCTAGCCGAGACTTACAGTCGTCCTCACCCTGAGCCTGTCGAAGGGCCAGGACGGCCACCACGGCGTGGGCTCCCGGCGTCAAGACAGCCATAGAAAAAGGGCCGCCCCGGTTGGGAGCGGCCCCTTGTCTTGTCCAGAGCGACGCTCCGAACGCCTACTCAGACTTGATCTGCTCGCGGGCTTGGGCCAGCAGCTCAGCCATCTTCATGCGGACCTCGCCCTCGGTGGTCGAGACGCCGGCGCCCTTCAGGTCCTCGAAGACCTTGCGCAGCACGTCCTCGTCGCCCGGCTGTTCGAAGTCGGACTTCACGACGGCGCGCGCGTATTCTTCCACAGTCGCCAGGCCCATCAGGCCGGCGGCCCATTCGCCCAGCAGGCGGTTACGGCGCGCGGTCGCCTTGAACTCCAGTTCCTGGTCGTGCGCGAACTTGCGTTCGAAACCCTGTTCGCGTTCGTCGAAGGTGGTCATGGAAGCCTCAAAGTCGCCAGCCTGTTGAGTCAGATCGGTCGATCTGGCCCAATAGGCTCTAATTCCAAATCATTTTGAGCATGATGGTCGCCAAAACCGGCGTCCACTTTCGGCTATCATGCTCCTACGCGGGCTGCATATATCGTGGCGCTCGTCGCTGCAATCGGCGGATAAGCCGCAGGCGACGTTTCGTATCTATCGTAGACCAAACTCCCGCCGTTAGTTTGCGAACACCGGCTCATTCGGGTACGGTCGTGAGGAATTTTTAAGTGAGCGGCCTTGAGTCGAACGCCGCGCGCAGCTATCGGCCGCGCGCGCTTTTCGTTTTCCGGGAAGATCCTGGGCTGAGGCGGCGCGCGATTCCGGAAAGGGCCTCGACGAGAGCCATGACGACCCGTCGCAAGAAGATCTACGAAGGCAAGGCCAAGATCCTTTACGAGGGGCCAGAACCCGGCACGCTGATCCAGTACTTCAAGGACGACGCCACGGCCTTCAACGCTCAGAAGAAAGCCGTCCTCGAGGGCAAGGGCGTCATCAACAACCGCATCAGCGAGTACATCATGACTCGCCTGAACGGCATCGGCGTCCAGAACCACTTCATCCGCCGGCTGAACCTGCGCGAACAGCTGATCAAGGAAGTCGAGATCGTTCCGCTCGAGGTCGTGGTGCGCAACATCGCCGCCGGCTCGATCGCCACGCGCCTGGGCCTGACCGAGGGTCAGCCGCTGCCGCGCTCGATCATCGAGTTCTACTACAAGGACGACAAGCTCGGCGACCCGATGGTCACCGAGGAGCACATCACCGCGTTCAACTGGGCCGCCACCCAGGAAATCGACGACATGATGGCCATGGCCCTGCGGGTGAACGACTACCTGTCGGGCCTGTTCGCCGGCGTCGGCATCACCCTGGTGGACTTCAAGGTCGAGTTTGGCCGCATCTACGAGGGCGACTTCAGCCGCGTCATCCTGGCCGACGAGATCAGCCCCGACAGCTGCCGCCTGTGGGACACCGTGACCAACGAGAAGCTGGACAAGGACCGCTTCCGCCGGGATCTGGGCAATGTCATCGAAAGCTACACCGAGGTGGCTCGCCGCCTTGGCATCATGAAGGAAATGCCGACCGTCATTCAGGGCGGCGTGCACTAGAAGCCTTCGGCGTTCGTCGCGACGCCCGCGTCGCGAAGGGAGAAGTTAGAGTGAAAGCCACCGTCCACGTGTTCCTGAAGCCCGGCGTTCTCGACGTTCAGGGCAAGGCTGTCGAAAACGCCCTGCACGGCCTGGGCTGGCCGTCGGTCAAGGACGCCCGCGTCGGCCGCGTCATCGAGTTCGACCTGGACGCCACCGACGCCGAAGCCGCCAAGGCCGAGGTCAAGACCATGTGCGAGAAGCTGCTCGCCAACACGGTCATCGAAAGCTACCGCATCGACGTGGCCTGAGGGCTGTCACCAATCCCTCTCTCTTTGAGAGAGGGAGGGGCCCGCGCCGAAGGCGTGGGAGGGTGAGTGGTTTCGTCCTTCCGGATTTCGCTCTTTCAACTCGGTCGCGCGGCTTGACCTGTGCGGCGTCGTAGCGGGCAGCAGTGACGCTCCGCCTTGGTCCTCTCGTGGCCTTCCGATACGTCGTAACCACTCACCCTCCCACCGCTTCGCGGCGGGTCCCTCCCTCTCTCAAAGAGAGAGGGCTTCTGTTTTGCCCCCGAAACTGACCCGCAACGTCACCAGGCTGGTCCGCCGGATCGGTTCCAGGTCCATGCCGGGATCGATCAGCAGCTGGGTCGAGACACCCAGCAGCAGCGACCCCACCATCAGCGCCGCCGCGTCAGCGTCGAGATCCGGCCGGATGACACTCTCGGCCTGACCTCGAAGCACCATCGCTTCCAGACGCTGCTCGGCCTCCTTGTGGGCGGCGGCGAAGGGCGCGCGCAGGTCGGACATGTCGCCGACAGCCCCCGCCATCATCACGAAGTAAGCCCGTAGCTCCCCGTCCTGCGACAGGGTGGTCAGGAACGCGTCGACAAAGCCCAACACGGCCTCCAGACCGTTCATCTGGTCGAGACGCCGGTCGTCCATCTGCGCCTGAAGCCTAGCCTGCAGCCTGGCGATCAAGGCCTCGATCAGCCCGTGCTTGGACCCGAACCGCTGGGTGGCCAGACCCCGGCTGTACCCCGCCCGCGCGCCGATGTTCTCGAAGGTGGCCGCCGCCACCCCCTGTTCGGCGATCAGTTCGGCGGCGGCGCGCAGCAGTTCGGCCTCAGACTGCTGGCGGCGGTCGGACTGGGTGCGGCGCTCGGGGACCTTAAGGGACGATGTCATCTTGCCGAACTTAGTTATTTGTTGGACAACAAGCAAATAATTGAGATGGCCGCAGAGCCATCCTCGGGAGGAACCAGGAGGCCTGCATGACGATCTCGACCGACATCGCCAACACCATTATCGACCCCAAGGCCTATGCCGACGGCGACCGGATCGACCAGGCCTTCGCCCATCTGCGCCGCGAAGCGCCGCTGGCGGTCGCCCAGCCTGACGGCTTTGATCCGTTCTGGGTGGTCACGCGCCACGCCGACATCCTGGAGGTCGAGCGCCAGAATGAGCTGTTCCACAACGGCGACCGCGCCACCGTCGTCACCACCATCGAGGCCGACAAGAAGGTGCGCGAGATGATGGGCGGGTCCCCTCACCTCGTCCGCTCGCTGGTGCAGATGGATAACCCCGACCACTTCGCCTACCGCAAGATCACCCAAGGCGCGCTGCTGCCGCAGAACCTGCGGGCGCTGGAGGCTAGGATCCGCGAGATCGCCCGCGGCTTCGTCGACCGCATGGCCGAGCATGGCGACCGCTGCGACTTCGCCCGCGACGTGGCGTTCCTCTATCCGCTGCACGTCATCATGGAGGTGCTGGGCGTCCCCGAGAGCGACGAGCCCCGGATGCTGAAACTGACCCAGGAGCTGTTCGGCAACGCCGATCCGGACCTGAACCGCACCGGCAAGTCGGTGACCGACGTCGGCGAGGGCATCGACAGCATCCAGTCCGTGGTCATGGACTTCATGATGTACTTCAACGCCATCACCGAGGATCGCCGGGCCAATCCGCGCGACGACCTGGCCACCCTGATCGCCAACGGCAAGATCAACGGCGAGCCGATGGGGCACCTGGAGGCGATGAGCTACTACATCATCGCCGCCACAGCCGGCCACGACACCACCTCGTCGACCACCGCCGGCGCGCTGTGGGCGCTCGCCGAAAACCCCGACCAGTTCACCAAGGTCAAGGCCGATCCATCGCTGATCCCCGGCCTGATCGAAGAATCGATCCGCTGGGTCACCCCGGTGAAGCACTTCATGCGCACCGCCACCGCCGACGCCGAACTGGGCGGCCAGAAGATCGCCAAGGGCGACTGGATGATGCTGTCCTATCCGTCCGGCAATCGCGACGAGGCGGTGTTCGAAGACCCCTTCACCTTCCGCGTCGACCGCACGCCCAACAAGCACGTCGCCTTCGGCTACGGCGCCCACATCTGCCTTGGCCAACACCTGGCGCGCATGGAGATGCGGGTGCTGTGGGAGGAGCTCTTCGCCCGCCTCGATCATGTCGAGCTGGACGGCGCGCCCACCCGCATGGTCGCCAACTTCGTCTGCGGGCCCAAGTCCGTGCCGATCCGCTTCAAGATGCACTGAGGCGGCGGCGATGAGCGCGGAACCCTTCAAGGTCTGGCAGTGCCGCACCTGCGGCTACATCTATGACGAGGAACAGGGCGACCCCGGCGAGGGTCTCGCGGCCGGCACCCGCTGGGCCGACATTCCCGCGGGGTGGCTGTGCCCGCTCTGCGGCACGCCGAAGTCGGATTTCGACATGATCGAGCTTTGAGGGTCGACGGGGCGCTCCGGCGTAGGCGAAGCCGGTCTTTGGCCCTGTAAGCGGGCCTGTTGATGGTCTGGTTGAGTTGGGGAGCGAACCATGCTCCCTCTCCCAAAGGGAGAGGGTTGGGGTGAGGGGTTACGGTGTCTGACGGAGCGCCGGCACGCCGGATAGCCTCGTAACCCCTCACCCTCCCACCGCTTCGCGGCGGGCCCCTCCCTCTCCCTTTGGAAGAGGGATTCATATCCGCCCACGGTCGAAGTCCACCATCGGCATCCTGCCGACCACCGGACCTTAAGATCGTCACCGCCCGTCGGTTGACACCCGCCCTTATGGCGGGAACCTCTGGGTCAGCTGCCCGTGAGGCCCGAGCGGAAGGGAGACCGTCGATGAGCGCCAAGTTCCACTTGGCTCAGGTCAATGTCGGGCGGCTGAAGGCGCCGATCGATCATCCGATGATCAAGGACTTCGCCGAGAACCTGGATCGCATCAATGCGCTCGCCGAGGCCTCGCCGGGCTTCGTCTGGCGCCTCACGGGCGAGGGCAACAACGCCACGGACCTGGCGATCGACAGCGATCCGCTGTTCATCCCGAACCTGTCGGTCTGGAGCGACATCCCCTCGCTCGGCGCCTTCGTCTATCGCAGCGGCCACGTCGCGATCATGCGCCGCCGCCGCGAGTGGTTCGAGCATATGGACCTCTACATGGCGCTGTGGTGGGTCCGGGCCGGCCACACGCCCACCGTCGCGGAAGCCCTGGAGAAGCTGGCGCACCTGGAAGCCCACGGCCCGACGCCGACGGCCTTCACCTTCAAGGTCCCCTTCCCCGCCCCCGGCGGCGAGGCTGTGGCGCCTGAGCTGGATGAATGCGCGTAAGTCGCCAGAGCGCCCCCTCCGTCACGATGCTTATCCGCATCGCGACACCTCCCCCGTTGCACGGGTGAGGAGGACGGTCCTTTCTCCTGCCCCGCTTGCGGGGGAGGTGGCGCGGCGCCGATAGGCGACGTGACGGAGGGGGCGCTTTAAAGCGCTCGCCCCCTGACATCCCGCCCGAACGGTGCTACACGCCCGCGCCATGAAAGCCGCCGTCATCGTTTTTCCGGGTTCGAACTGCGATCGTGACTGCAAGGTCGCCATCGAGCGCTCCGCTGGGGCGCGTGTCGAAATGGTCTGGCACCAGGAGACGGCGCTGCCGGACGACCTGGACCTGATCGTCCTGCCCGGCGGTTTCTCGTACGGCGACTATCTGCGCTGCGGCGCCATGGCCGCCCAGAGCCCGGTTATGAAAGAGGTCGTCTCGGCCGCCGGCAAGGGCGTGGCCGTGGTCGGCATCTGTAACGGCTTCCAGGTGCTGACCGAGGTTGGCCTGCTGCCCGGCGCCCTGCTGCGCAACGCGGGCCTCAAATATGTCTGCAAGCCGGTCGAGCTGGACATCGTCAACGGCCAGACCCGCTTTACGGCGGGCTATGGCGAGCAGCGTCAGGCGGTGATGACCGTCGGCAATGGCGAGGGCAACTACTTCGCCGACGAAGAGACCCTCGACCGTCTCGAGGGCGAAGGCCAGGTGGTGTTCCGCTACAAGGAAAACCCCAACGGCTCGGCCCGCGACATCGCCGGCATCGTCAACAAGGGCGGCAACGTCCTGGGCCTGATGCCCCACCCCGACCGCGCCTTCGACGCCGATCTGGGCTCCGAAGACGGCGCGGTGCTGTTCCGCAGCATCTTCCAGAGCGCTTAGTCGCTCCGCCCCTAGATCGCGCGGGCGACACCCCAAGCATCCTCGCACCGCTGGTCGGCGCGATAGACGAAAAGGGCCGGCGGATTGACCGCCGGCCCCTTCTCGTTAGCGGCCGCCGGGCTTAGCCGCGTCCTTGCCAACGGCGTCCGGGCTGGGCGCCGTCTTGCCGGGAGCCACCTCGGCGCCGGGCTTGAGCCCCTGCTCGGCTTGGCGCTCGCCGGTCTTCTGTTGCTGGTCGGGCGCCTTGCGGTGCTGGTCGTTCGGTTGTTGTTGCGGGGTATGGGTCGGTTCGGCCATCGGACTTGTCCTTGCTGCTGACCGCGCGCTATCGACGCGGACAGGGAAAGAACGGCTCCGGGCGCTGCCTGTTCCTCCGAACAGGCCACTTAACTGCGGTTAAGCTTCAGAATTTTCGTGATTTTTTCGATCACCCACCCCTTTATGCAAGGCGCGTCCGCCCTGCGGCCCGTCGGCGCGCCCTGCCCCTCTCTCCAAGGCAAAGCTTCGCCTTACACGGGACAATCAGGGTTAACTCGCACCGCCTGAGGGAGATGTGTGGAACAAAAGTTCCCCCTCAGCGACACCTAGCGCCCAGAAAAAGAAACGGAAGGCTGCGGCGGGAGCCTTCCCCGACACGCAGGGTTAAAACACGATGGCCGATCCCGAAGTTCGGTTTCCCGAAACCTATGTCAGCGGCGTGCCCGTCTGGGCCCGGCGCCGAAAGCGCTCGGGTTTGCATCCGATCATGAGCACGCTCGTCCTGCTGCTGGCGCTGTTCGGCGCCGTGGTGATCGGCGTCTCCTTGCGTATGGGATCGGTCGAAAAGGGCGGCGTGGTCATTGATGGCTGGATCGCCTTCGCGCACCAACAGGCCAAGGCGACCTTCGGCGAGCTGTCTGGCGAGCCGGCCAAGGTCGAGACGCCGGACACGATGGACGAGCCCCCCGTCGGCCAGTCGGGTCGCAAAGGCGGCTGATAATCCCGTCACGACCTGGTCCTCGCCGGTGGCGGAATCCCTGGTAGCGCGCTAGAACGCGCCCCCATGAGCACCTCCTCCACGCCCTCCGCGAAGCCCATGGCCGAGATGGCCGCCGAGTTCGGCCTGAAACCCGCCGAATATGACGTTGTCCTCAAGCGCCTGGGGCGTGAGCCCAACCTAGTGGAATTGGGCGTCTTTTCGGTGATGTGGTCCGAGCACTGCTCGTACAAGTCCTCGAAGAACCAGCTGAAGAAGTTCCCGATCGACGGGCCGCGCGTAATCTGCGGTCCGGGCGAGAACGCCGGCGTCATCGACATCGGCGACGGCGACGCGATCATCTTCAAGATGGAGAGCCACAACCACCCCTCCTACATCGAGCCCTATCAGGGCGCGGCGACGGGCGTGGGCGGCATCATGCGCGACGTCTTCACGATGGGCGCGCGGCCGATCGCGCTCTTGAACGCCCTGCGCTTTGGCGATCCCAGCCATCCGAAGACCAAGCGTCTCGTCGACGGCGTCGTCGCCGGCATCGCCGGCTACGGCAACTGCGTGGGCGTGCCCACCGTCGCGGGCGAGACCAACTTCCACAAGGGCTACAACGGCAACATCCTGGTCAACGCCATGTGCGTGGGCCTGGCCAAGGCCGACAGCATCTTCTACTCGGCCGCCCCGGGCCCGGGCCTGGCGGTCGTCTATTTCGGCTCCAAGACCGGCCGCGACGGCATCCACGGCGCGACCATGTCCTCGGCCGAGTTCTCCGAGGACTCCGAAGAGAAGCGCCCCACCGTCCAGGTCGGCGACCCCTTCGCCGAGAAGCTGCTGATCGAGGCCACGCTGGAGCTGATGGCCACCGGCGCGGTCGCCGCCATCCAGGACATGGGCGCGGCGGGCCTGACCTCCTCGTCGGTCGAGATGGCCGGCAAGGGCGGCGTCGGCATCGAGCTGAACATGGACATGGTCCCGCAGCGCGAGACCGGCATGAGCGCCTACGAGATGATGCTGTCGGAAAGCCAGGAGCGCATGCTGGCGGTCCTCAAGCCCGGCCGCGAGCAGGACGGCCACGCCATCTTCGAAAAGTGGGGCCTCGACGCCGCCGTCATCGGCTACACCACCGACACCGGCCGCCTGGTGCTGAAGCACCACGGCGAGACCGTCTGCGACGTGCCGCTGGCCCCGCTGTTCGACGACGCGCCGCTGTATGACCGCCCGTGGGTCCAACCGGCCCTGCAGCCGCGCCTCGACCCCGCCGCCGTCCCCGCGCCGATCGACTGGAACGCGGCGGTGCTGAAGATCGTCGGCTGCCCGGACATGGCCTCCAAGCGCTGGCTGTGGGAGCAGTACGACCGTCACGTCATGGCCGACACGCTGGAAGACAGCGCCACCGGCTGCGACGCGGGTATCGTGCGTATCCACGGCACGGGCAAGGCCATCGCCGTGACCAGCGACTGCACCCCGCGCTATGTCCAGGCCGACCCCTACGAAGGCGGCAAACAGGCCGTCGCCGAAGCCTGGCGCAACCTGACGGCCGCCGGCGCCCTGCCGATCGCCATCACCGACAACCTGAACTTCGGCAGCCCCGAAAAGCCCGAGACCATGGGCCAGATCGTGCGCGCCACCGACGGCATGGCCGAGGCCTGCCGCGCGCTGGACTTCCCGGTCGTGTCGGGGAACGTGTCGCTCTACAACGAGACCAACGGCGTCGCCATTCCGCCGACGCCCACCGTCGGCGGCGTGGGCCTGCTGGAGGACTACGACCTGCGCACGGGCTTCGGCAATGTGGCCGAGGGCGACACCCTGGTGCTGGTCGGCGAGACGCGCGGCGAACTGGGCGCCTCGATCTATCTGCGTGAGATTCTGGGTCGCGAAGACGGCGCCCCGCCGCCGGTCGACCTGGCTCTGGAGCGCAAGACCGGCGACTTCGTGCGCGGCCTGATCAGCTCGGGTCTCGTCGCGGGCGTCCACGACCTGTCGGACGGCGGTCTGCTGGTCGCGGCGGCCGACGTGGCCCTGGCCAGCAAGATCGGCGTCACCCTGAACGCCACCAGCCAGACGCATGCTCACGCCTATCTGCTGGGCGAAGACCAAGCCCGCTATCTGATCGCCACGCCCGACCCGGACGCGGTGCTGGAAGCGGCGAAAGAGGCGGGCGTGCACGCCAACGTCGCGGGCGTCGCGGGCGGGGAAGCGTTCGCGTCGGATGGTCTGTTCAGCGTCTCACTGGACGCCCTGCGCGCCGCGCACGAGGCTTGGCTGCCGGGCTATATGAGCGCGCCGAAGGCCTGAGGGTTTACCCCCTGAGCGCGCGGCCTGTTCAGGCCGCGTGCGACCTTCCTGACCATCGCGCGACCGCCTCCAGCAGCTTGGCGGGGCTGATCGGCTTGCCCAGGTGGTCGTCCATGCCGGCGGCCATACAGTTGGCGACCTGTTCAGGCAGGACATTGGCGGTCATGGCGATGATCGGCGTCGAGGCGCCGCGGGCGCCTTCCATGGCGCGGATCTCGCGGGTTGCGGTCAGGCCATCCATCATCGGCATCTGCACGTCCATCAGCACCAGATCGTAATGCCCCTGGCGCATGGCCTCCACACCCGCGACGCCGTCATTAGCGGTCTCAATGGCGACGCCGAAGGGCTCTAGAATGGCGCAGATCAGCTCGCGATTGACCGCATTGTCCTCGACCAGCAGCAGCCGTACGCCCGCATCGGCGTCAAGGGGCGAGGTTTCCACAGCCTCCTGGGTCGGCAGGTCAGCCAGCGGGCCGCGCACCTCGAACCAGAAGGTCGAGCCCTGGCCCTCGACGCTGTCGACGCCGATACGGCCGTCCATCCGCTCGATGATCCGCCGCGAGATGGCGAGACCCAGACCCGTGCCGCCAAAACGTCGCGAGACGGCGGCGTCAGCCTGGGAGAACCGGTCGAAGATGTTCTCGCGATGCTCTGGCGCAATACCGATGCCCGTGTCGGTGACCTCGCCACGCAGCACGGCCTGATCGCCGTCGATCGTCTGGCGCAGGGCGACCGTGATGGCGCCGTGCGACGTGAACTTCACCGCATTGGACAGGAAGTTCAGCAGCACTTGGCTCAACCGTGGCCCATCGAGGTTCATCGGCTTGAGGCCCCGAGGGGCGCGCACCTCGACCGCCAGACCCTTGGCCTCGGCGCGTTCAGCCACAAGGCCCGCGCAGGACGACGCCATGGCGGCGGGATCGAACGGCGCAGGATCCAGTTCCAGCCCCCCCGCCTCAAGGCGGGAGAAGTCCAGCACATCGTTGACCACGCTGAGCAGGGTGTTGCTGGCGTCCAGGATATGGCCGACCTGACGGGCGGCGATCTTGTTGAGATTGCGCGAGCGACGCAGCACCTCGGCAAAGCCGATGATCGCCGTCAGCGGGGTGCGCAGCTCGTGGGTCATGTTGGCCAGGAAATCGGACTTGGCCGCCGACGCCGCCTCGGCCATTTGCAGGGCCTTGGCGATGTCCAGTTCAAGGCGCTTACGCTCGGTGATATCGCGCGAGGTGACCAGCAGAATGCCCGACCCGTCGCCCAGCAGAGAGTAGGTGCTTTCGACCCAGATCCGCGAGCCATCCTTACACAGGCTCTCGTAGTCGGCGCTGACCGGCTCACCGCCCGGTTCAAGGCTGCGGATGATGCCCTGCACCCGCCTGAAGTCAGCCTCGCCCACCAAGGCCGCGGGAGGCAGGGCCATGAACTCCTCAAGCGTATAACCCGTGATGCGCTCGATGCTGGGCGAGCTGTAGAGCCGCTCGCCCAGGGGGGACCAAAGGGCGACATGGTCGGTCAGATTGTCGCCCAGCAGGCGGTAGAGGCGATCGACCTCGCGATACTTGGCGAGCGCGACCTCAGCGTCCTCGATGGCGTCCTGCTTGGCGTCGAGACTGGCCTTGAGCTCGGCGTGCATGGTTTCGAGGCGCAGGCGCTGGCCTGCCAGCCAGTACGACAGAGGCGCGGCGATGATGGTCGAGATAACCAGCGTGGCTATCGGAACATAGGCCGCAGGCTCGTTCAGCAGCAGGATCGTGACGATGTAGTCCATCGCCATGGCGACGCCCACAATGAGGCAGACCGCGGGAACGGCTCTGAGGATCCGGACTCTGATGGCGGCCGGGTTGATCGCGGGGCTCCTGAGGTCGTCGGAATCACGATGACGCCCCAAGAGTAGGGACAGATGTCCCCCCCAGCCAGAGCGGAGACAATCCGTCGCGGCCAAGATCGTGGCCGAAAACAGCTAAATCAGCGGCCAGCGCTCTTGGCGACATCGTCCAGCGAGGCGTCCAGCGCCCGGCTGGCCTGCACCACCGTGGTCACCGAACGCTTGAAGAAGTCCTGCGGGATCGTCGCGAAGTCATCGCTCGGGCGGTGGTACTCGGGGTGATCCTCGACCCCGAAATAGACCCACGGCACACCCTTCTCGCCGAAGGCGTAGTGGTCTGACTGCGTGGTCCAGTTGTTCTGGGGTCCGTCGGCGTCGGTGTCATGACCCAATTTCAGCGCTACCGGCGCGGTCGCGGCGACGCGCTCTAGGATCGGACGCAGGACCGGGAACGGCGACGCGCCGGCGACGAAGAGTTCGTTCTTCGTGTTCTTGCTGAGCATGTCGAAATTGATGTTCAGCGCGATCGACTCCCGGGGAACCGGGGGCGCGGCCATGAAGGCCCGCGCGCCGCGCAGTCCGCTCTCCTCGGCGTCGACCACCGCGAAGAGGACATCGTGCTTGGGGCGCTTGGCCTTGAAGGCCTCGGCCACCGCCAGCAAACCCGCAACGCCGGACGCATTGTCGTCAGCGCCGTTGTAGATCTCGCCGTTGCGGACGCCCAGATGGTCGTAGTGGGCGGTGACCACCATGACCTTGCCAGGCTTGGTCCCCTTGATCCGGGCGATCAGATTCACGCCCTGCACGGTCGAGCCGTCTCGCTTGGAGAAGCTGAAGCCATGCTCAAACCGGTCGCCGACCGGCGCCAGCCCAATCTCGGCGAACCGCGAGAGAATGTAGGCGCGCGATTTTTCCGAGCCGGGCGTGGCCACGCCCCGCCCCTGCATATCGTCAGCCGAGAGGATACGGACATCGTCGAGCGCCTTGTCGCCAGGGCCAGCAAAGGCCGGGGACGCGAGCGTCAGGAAGACAGCGGCGAACAGACTCAAGGAACGGCGAGAAGCGATCATGGGCGCTACATGGCCCGGAGCGGGCGCCACATTCAATTAATTCTCGGTCATAACGATGAGTGGTTTTATAACTAGGGTTGTAACCTGTGGGCCCGGGGTATGGCCGTTTTTAAGGAATCCCGGTCACATAGGTCGTTGAAGGATCGGAGTAGCTGACCCGTGCCCATGTCTCACGCCGAGCTCGAAGCCCGCCTGGTCGCGGCCTTTCCGGATTCCGAGATCGTGCTGACCGACCTCGTCGGCGACAACGACCACTGGAGGGCTCGAATCGTGTCGCCGGCCTTCAAGGGCCTGCCGCGTGTTCGCCAGCACCAGCTGGTCAACCGAGCCCTGGCCGACGTTCTGGGCGGGACCCTGCACGCTCTGGCCCTCGAAACCGCCGCCCCCACCGAATAGGAGCCTTCGCACCGTGCGCTATCGTCCCTTCGGTTCCACGGGCGTCGCTGTTTCGGCGTTGACCCTGCGCCTGGCCGATAACCCTCGGCTCCGGGCCAATGATTGGCGCGCCCTTGTGTTCACGGCGCTCGAGAACGGCGTCAACAGCTTCCAGATCGACGGCGACGCGCCCGAACTGCTGAAAGGCGCGGGCGAGGCCTTTGCGTCGGTCGAGCGTCACCTGCTGTTTCTGACCTGGCGGCTCCGTGGCGACGCCAAGCAGCTTGGCCCGCATACGCTGGACGCTTTGAAGCGATCGGCCTTTGAGGGCCTGTCGCTGGACTATCTGGATCTGCTGCTGATCAACGATCCGCAATCGGCGTCGCTGCCCATGGCTTTCGAGTCCGGCCTCCAGGACCTGCAGAAAGGGCGTGCGCTCAGGGGGCTGGGCGTCGCCAGTCGCGGCGATATCGATCCGGGCCTCCTGGCCAACGACTTGGTGACCGCCGTCTCGTCGCCCTACAATCTCTCGTCGGGATGGGCCGAGCGCCACCGCATTCGCCAGGCCTCCCAGAACAATTTCGCGGTGATCGGCGAGGACTTCTGGCCCCAGGCCCTGCGAGAAGTCGCCGACAAGGCTCCGCCCAAGCCTTCGTTCTGGCAACGACGCACCGATCCGCTGGCCGATGTGGGCGGCTACGAGTTCCTGACCAACACCCCCGGCTGGAGCGCCGAGGACATCTGCCTCGGCTACGCCCTGACCGAGCCGTCGCTCGCGACGGTGCGCGTCACCGCCGATAATCGTCAGGAGATCGAGCGCCTGGCCGCCGTGGTCGAGCGCGACCTGCCCACCGGCGTGTGCGCCCAGATCGAGATGGCCCGTTTCTCGGCCCAGGAACGCGAGAAGGCGGCCCGTCGCCCTTGACCCCGGCGCGCGCGGCGCCTAGCTGACAGAAGTCTCCTAGGATACCGACATGACCGACGCCGCCGCCTCCCCCGCCCTGGACTTCATCGCCAAGACCGTCGCCGATCACCCGGTGGTGGTGTTCATGAAGGGCGTGCCGGATCAGCCGCGCTGCGGCTTCTCGTCGGTGGTGGTGCAGATCCTGGATCACCTGGGCGTCGAGTTCGTCGGCGTCGACGTCCTGCAAGACGAAGACCTGCGCCAGGGCGTCAAGACCTTCACCGACTGGCCGACCATTCCCCAGCTCTACGTCAAGGGCGAGTTCATCGGCGGCAGCGACATCGTCCGCGAGATGTTCCAGTCGGGCGAGCTGAAGACCTTCCTGACTGAACAGGGCTTGATCGCCGCCTAAAGGCGGCCGTCTCGGCATGAGCCGCCTGTTCGTCCCGCCGTCGGACGCCTACACCCTGACCTTCACGCCCAAGGCGTCGGACATCGACGCCAACGGCCATGTCAACAACGTGGTCTATCTTGGCTGGGCGCAGGATCTGGCCATCACCCATTGGGACGCCTGGACCACGCCGGAGGAGCGCGCGCCCTGGAGCTGGGTCGCGCGCCGGCACGAGGTCGACTATCGCCGCGAGCTTCTGCCCGGTGAAGTCGCTACGGGATACACGTGGGTGGGCGAGCTTAAGGGTCCGCGCTTCGAACGCTATATCCGCATCGATGGGCCCGACGGCGAGATGTGCGCCCAGGTCCGCACCGACTGGGTGCTGATCGACATCGCCGCCAAGCGACCCGCCCGCGTGCTGCCCTGGATGATCGAGCGCTTCACGCCGAAAGGCTGAAGTAGACGCCGCAAGCCTCCCGCCCCGCTTGCGGGGGAGGGCTCACGCTCGTCGAATATCTCAAATCGACCGACCTCCCCGGCGAATGCCGGGGCCCAGATTCATCCGGAGAGGTTTGGGCTGACGCGCCATCGGGACCAGCCAAGATCGTTCACGCTTGTGGGTTCGATCTGGATCCCGGCATTCGCCGGGAAGGTCGGGTTTCTGGAGGGGCTAGAGGCTGTTACCGACCCTAGCGGGACGCCCGGCGCCGTGCGTCCTTCGAGGCGCGCTCAGGAGCGCGCACCTCAGGATGAGGTGTTCAGCAAAGCCGTCCTCATCCTGAGGTGCGAGCCGCAGGCGAGCCTCGAAGGACGCACCGAGCCCCCGTCTGGGAGCGCCTCAGAACCTCTCCGCGCGTTCAGGTTCGTGGCGCGATGGGGTTGGCCACGACGATCCGATCCCGCGCCGAAAGACCAAGGTCCACGTAGCTGAATGACAGCGTCGCCTCCCCCTTGGCCCCGCGACAGGTCTCCAGCCGCCGACGCGCAAAGGCGACCACCGCGCGGCCCCGATCGCGATCGACCCGAAACACGAAATCAGACTTCGCCGCGCAGCCTTGGGATCGCACGCGGATCGACAACCCCTCGCGGCCAGGCGTCACGGACAGCAGGGGTTCAAGTTCCGGCCAGGTCTCGCCAGGTTCGGGCGTCGATAAGGTCGGCAGGGTCGCGCAGCCCGCCAGCGAGAGGGCGGCGAGCGTCCACATGAAAACTCTGCGTGAAGGCACGCCGCTCACCGATCCTCAAAGCGCATGATCCGCCTTGAGGATCGCAGCAGCGCAGCGCGCTGACCAGAGGCCCAGATCAGCTCCAGGGGCCGCCGCGCTCGCCGCTCAGCGGCACGCTGGACGACGTCGTCGCCGCCATAACCGGGCGACGCGCGCCCCGCTCCACGCCCAGGCGCATCAGGGCCTCGACGCGGTTGTGGGTCGCCGGGTGGGTCGAGAACAGGTTGTCAGCGCCCTTCCCGGCCAGCGGGTTGATGATGAACATGTGGGCGGTGGCCGGATTGCGCTCGGCCTGGACGTTCTCATAGCCGCCGCGGGCATAGGCCTCGATCTTCTGCAGCGCGCGGGCCAGAGACTCAGAGTCGCCGGCGATCTGCGCGCCGATGCGGTCGGCTTCGTACTCGCGCGCGCGGCTGATGGCCATCTGCACCAGCATGGCCGCGATCGGCGCCAGGATGGCGATCAGGATCGCGCCGATCATGCCGCCCAGGCCGCCGCCGTTGCCCTCTTCGTCGCGCGAACCGCCGAAGAAGAAGGCGAAGTTGGCCAGGGCCGAGATCGCGCCGGCGATGGTCGCCGTCACGGTCATGACCAGGGTGTCGCGGTTCTTCACGTGGGCCAGCTCGTGGGCCATGACGCCACGGATCTCCTCGCGCGTCAGAAGCTGCAGCAGGCCGGTGCTGGCGGCCACGGCGGCGTGATCGGGGTCACGGCCGGTGGCGAAGGCGTTAGGCTGGGCGCTGTCGATGACCGTGATGCGCGGACGCGGCAGGCCGGCCGAGCGGGCCATCTCGACCGTGTCGATCACATAGTTGCGGATCAGCGGCTCGGGATGGCTCTCGTCGACCTCGACCGCGCCATAGGTCCGCAGCACGATCTTGTCGGCGTTCCAGTACGAGAACGCGTTCATGGCCAGGGCGAAGACCAGCGCGATCATCATGCCGGTGGCGCCGCCGATCAGGAAGCCCGCGCCCATGAACAGGGCCGTCAGGCCCGCCAGCAGCGTGTAGGTCTTGAAGTGGTTCATCGTCTTTCGTCAGTCGAAGATGTCGAACAGGTCGAAACGCTTCTTCTTGTGGTGGCCATAGGAGCCCTGGCGACGGTAGTCGTCGTCGTCGTGGCGCTTTCCGCTATGCCCATGCCCATGCCCGTGGTCATGGTGATGATCGGGCCGGCTGTAGGGCTTGGGCTGGCCATAGACCGCCTGGGTCTCGTCACGCTCCATCGCCATCAGCTTCTCAAGCTCGCCCCGGTCCAGCCAGACACCCCGGCAGCGCGGGCACATGTCGAACTCGACGTTAGAGCGCTGCACGGACTGCATCGAAGCGTCGCAGTTGGGGCACATCAGAAGCGGCATAGGAACCTCCGGTCCAAAAAAGGATGCTCGGGTGTCCTCGATGCGAGGCGGCGCCTTTTGGGGAGGGGGGCTAGGCGGCCGGACCCAGACATCGAGAACACCCGATGCGGTCCGACATCACAAGCGCTTGCATCGCTCGCCAGAGGGGCCCGGTCCCGCTGAACCGCAATTAGGCGCCCGCGCGATCCGGTTCAAGGCCTTGGCGCAACAAAAAAGGCCCCGGATCGCTCCGGGGCCTTCTCCGTATCGGTTCGGATCCGACGCTTACGAAGCGTAGAATTCGACGACGAGGTTCGGTTCCATCTTCACCGGATACGGAACTTCCGAGAGTTCCGGAGCGCGGACGAAGGTGGCCGACAGGCTCTTGGCGTCGACCGAGACGTACTCGGCGAAGTCACGCTCGTTCGAGGCGACGGCTTCGAGGACCAGAGCCATGTTGCGCGACTTTTCGCGGACCTGGATCACGTCGCCGGCCTTGCAGCGGTACGACGGGATGTTCACGCGCTTGCCGTTCACGGTCACGTGGCCGTGGTTCACGAACTGGCGGGCGGCGAACACGGTCGGCACGAACTTGGCGCGATAGACGATGGCGTCCAGGCGCGACTCGAGCAGAGCGATCAGGTTCTCCGAGGTGTTACCCTTGCGACGGGCGGCTTCCTCGTAGGTGCGCGAGAATTGCTTCTCGGTCAGGTTACCGTAGTAGCCCTTCAGCTTTTGCTTGGCGCGCAGTTGCAGACCGAAGTCCGAAACCTTGCTCTTGCGGCGCTGGCCGTGCTGGCCGGGACCGTACGAGCGCGAGTTGACCGGGGACTTCGGACGGCCCCACAGGTTTTCACCCATGCGGCGGTCGATCTTGTACTTGGCGCTATGGCGCTTCGACATAGTCAGTCTTTCAAAACGATCCGGGCCGGCTCCCCTTTCGGGGCGCGATCGCAACGGCGGCTTCGGGTCAATCCGTCATAAGGTCATCGCGCCGCGCGGCGAGCCGGCGGCTTGAAGGCGCGGTTTATGGGGGAGCGGCGGCGGAGAGTCAATCTTCCGCCGCCCTTGGGCTTACGGCCGCACCAGCGGGTTGCGCACGCGGATCTTGCCGCCGCGCTCGACGCCGAACGCGTCCAGCGGATAGCGCAGCTCCACCCCCTCGGCGATCAGGGCGCGGCAGTTGTCGGGGCGCTTGCGCACGAACGAGAAGCTGGTCAGGCCATCGCGGCGCTGGGTCTCGACCGAGAAGTCCTCCTGGCGCGTGCAACCGTTGGAGCTGACACGCACCACCAGATCGGCGCCGTCGACCCGCGCGGCCATGAGGGGGTCAAGCGGCTGGCCGCTTCCCTGCACTGTCACCGGCTCATGCCGGACGTCGTCGGCGTCGATGATCACACAGGCCGAGGTGCTCAGGCCCAGGGCGATGACGGCGGCGATCGATGCGAGTTTCATGCTGGTGTCCCCTCTTTTTGGTCAGCTTGACCGTGAGAGGACCGCTCGCCGCCTGAACCCAGGATGAATTACGAAAAAGTCACAACCGGGCGGCGTGCCGGATGCGGACGATATGCACCAGATCGTCAGCCACATAGTAGCGGATCACATAGGGCGGAACGACGACCAACTCCCGGAGCGTCGCTGTTGCCAGGCGGCCGCGCTCGGGATGCTCCGCTAGGCTGTCAGCAGCGGTCTTGAGCCGTAGAGCCATGCGCTGGGCCGCGAGCGGGCTGAATTGGCCAATATAGTCGCGGATAGCCGTCAGATCGGCCAGCGCACGCCAAGTCCAGACTACTTGCGCCACGTCTCGGGCGCGGGCTTTTCTTCGGGCGTCCCCCAAGTGTCGAGCCAGGCGGAGACCTCTTCGTGGGGCACAACGCGGCCGGCTGCTATGTCAGCCATGCCTTCCGCATCGGCGGCCTCTTCGGCTTCCGCGTCAATCTCGAAGATGGACGGCTCGGGGACCATGAGACGAGCATAGCATATCGCCATACCCTCTCAATGCCGCCCCGGGGTCACAGCCTTTGAGCGTGAAACGCCAGGTGATCGCCGATGAAGGTCGAGATGAAGAAGTAGCTGTGGTCATAGCCGTCCTGTCGGCGGACCGTGACCTTGCGGCCGGCCTTGGCGGCGGCGGCTTCGATCAGCTGCGGCTTCAGCTGGTTTTCCAGGAAGCTGTCGGCCAGGCCCTGGTCGATCAGGATGTCGTCGAACCCAGCGCCCCTGCCGTCCTCGATCAGAGCGCAGGCGTCGTAGGGACGCCAGGCGGCGCGGTCGGGTCCGAGATAGGCGCTCAGCGCCTTGTCGCCCCACGGGCAGTTCAGCGGCGAGACGATGGGCGAAAACGCGCTGACCGACTTGAAGAGCTCGGGGTGCTTGAGCGCGATGGTCAGGGCGCCATGGCCGCCCATCGAGTGTCCGAAAACCCCCTTGCGCGCGCCGTCCAGCGGGAAGGCGCCCTCGACGGCCGCCAGAAGATCGCCGGTGACGTAGGAATGCATCATGAAGTGCGGCGCCCACGGCGCCTGGGTGGCGTCGACATAGAAGCCCGCCCCCTGCCCCAGGTCATAGGCCGGATCGTCGGCGACGCCTTCCCCGCGCGGAGACGTATCAGGCGCGACGATCGCGATCCCGTGCTTGGCCGCGTGTTCGTAGACCCCCGACTTCACCGTGAAATTGTCCTCGGTGCAGGTCAGGCCCGACAGCCAGACGAGGTACGGGAAAGGGCCCTGCCCGTCCGGAACCCACACCGTGAACTTCATCGGCGTGCCGGTGCTGGTGCTGTCGTGGCGGCAATAGCGGAGGGTTCCGCCGTGGACGCGGTGGGTGGAGAGGGTTTCGACGGTCATGGGCTTGCTCGATCGTTCCTTCTCCCCTTGCGGGAGAAGGTGGCCTGCGAAGCAGGTCGGATGAGGGGTCTCTCAGAACCGTCCGCGAAACCCCTCATCCGTCGCCTGCGGCGACACCTTCTCCCGCAAGGGGAGAAGGGGGAAGTTCCTAGAACGTCACCACGGTCCGGATGCTCTCGCCCGCGTGCATCAGGTCAAACGCCTTGTTGATCTCGTCCAGCGGCAGGACGTGGGTGATCATCGGGTCGATCTGGATCTTGCCGTCCATGTACCAGTCGACGATCTTGGGCGTGTCGGTGCGGCCGCGCGCGCCGCCGAAGGCGGTGCCCTTCCAGACCCGGCCGGTGACCAGCTGGAACGGACGGGTCGAGATTTCCTTGCCCGCCTCGGCCACGCCGATGATGATGCTCTCGCCCCAGCCGCGGTGGCAGGCTTCCAGCGCCGTGCGCATGACGCCCGTATTGCCGGTGGCGTCGAAGGTGTAGTCGGCGCCGCCGTCGGTGAGGGCCACCAGGTGCGCGACGAGATCTCCCGACACGTCCTTTGGGTTGACGAAGTGGGTCATGCCGAACTTGCGGCCCCACTCTTCGCGGTCCGGATTGATGTCGACGCCGACGATCATGTTGGCGCCGACCAGCTTCAGGCCCTGGATGACGTTCAGGCCGATGCCGCCCAGACCAAAGACGATGGCGTTGGCGCCCGGCTCGACCTTGGCGGTGTTGGTCACCGCGCCCACGCCCGTCGTCACGCCGCACCCGCAATAGCAGGCGGTCTTGAACGGCGCGTCGCGGCGGATCTTGGCGACCGCGATCTCGGGCAGGACCGTGTAGTTCGAGAAGGTCGAGCAGCCCATGTAGTGATAGATCGGCTGGCCCTTGTACGAGAAGCGGCTGGTGCCGTCCGGCATCAGGCCCTTGCCCTGGGTCGCGCGGATCGCCGTGCACAGGTTGGTCTTGCCCGACAGGCAGCTTTTGCACTGGCGGCATTCGGGCGTGTAGAGCGGGATCACGTGATCGCCGACCGCCACGCTGGTCACGCCCGCCCCGACCTCGACCACCACGCCCGCGCCCTCGTGGCCCAGGATCGAGGGGAAGATGCCCTCGCTGTCGAAGCCGTCCAGAGTGTAGGCGTCGGTGTGACAGACGCCGGTGGCCTTGATCTCGACCATCACCTCGCCGGCCTTGGGGCCTTCCAGGTCGACCTCGACGATCTCCAGCGGCTTCTTGGCCTCGAACGCAACAGCGGCGCGGGTCTTCATCGAGATGTCTCCCTCAGGGTGTTTCGGCGATCTTGGTACGCCTGTGCGGCCTTGTCGATAATCCCGCACGACGCAAAACATTGTTGCAATAGCGGGATAGTCAGCGCACCTGTCCGACATGAGCCGCTGGGACGGGATCGACGAATTCGTGGCGACGGCCGAGGCGGAGAGCTTCTCGCGCGCCGCGCGGAGGCTGGGACTGTCGACCTCCGGCGTCAGCCGCGCCGTCGCCACGCTGGAGGAGCGGTTGCAGACCCGCCTGCTCTACCGCACCACGCGCCGGGTCAGCCTGACCGACGCCGGGCGTGCATTTCTGGCCAGGGCGCGACGGCTGATCGCCGAGCGCGACGAGGCCCTGGCCTCGGTCGGCGAGGACGACGGCGATCCGCGCGGCCTGCTGCGGATGACCTGCTCGACGGCCTATGGCGAGCGCTTCGTGGTTCCGGCGGTGAACCGCTTCATGCTGTCCCACCCCAAGCTGGCCCTCGAGATCGACCTCGACGACGCGGTGCGCGACATCGTCAGCGAAGGCTTCGACCTGGCGATCCGTTTTGGTCGGCTGACCGACAGTCGCCTGATCGCCAAGCGCCTGGCCTCGCGCACCCGGCGTCTGTGCGCGGCCCCGTCCTACCTGACCCGGGCGGGGACGCCGCGCTCGATCGCCGACCTTGCGGGTCACGTCTGCATCCTGGGGGCGGCGGATACCTGGCCGTTCCGCGACGGCGAACGCGAGATCGCCTTCAAGCCGCAAGGACGCTGGCGCTGCAACAGCGGCCAGGCGGTGCTGGACGCCGCACTCCTGGGATTGGGCGTTTGCCAGTTGCCGAACTTCTATGTCGACGCGGCCATCAGCGACGGCCGCCTGGTTCCGCTGCTCGAAGCCAACCGGCCTGCGGACGAGGGCGTATGGGCCGTCTATCCGCACCTGCGGCTTCTGCCGGCCAAGGTCCGACTGCTGGTCGAGCACCTGGAAGAGGCTCTGAGCGGCCAGGGTTAGACCTTGACGATCGCGGGAAACCGGAAGCGCCCGTCCAGCATCTCGGCCTTGGGCAGATAGGCGCGAAGATAGAGGGCGAAGGGACCTGCCGTGGGCGCGGGCAGCCAGTTGGCCGTCTTGTCGCCGCCCGGATCACTGCGGCCGATCCAGATGTCCAACGACCCGTCGGCATTGCGCTGAAGGCCCTTTGTGCGGTCGCCGATCGTGTAGCGATGGATCGGGTTGTCGGTGAAGAAGAACTGGCCGTCGGCCGTCGCCTCGTACATCGACAGCGACCAGAAGCCGTCCAGCGGCAATTGCGCCGGTAGGGTCAGGCGATAGAGGCCCTCGCCCGCGAAGGTTCCAGAGCCATCGTCGCCCGCGGCTTTCAAGTACATGGCCTCGGCCACCGGCAGCGCGCCCAGCCCCTGCAGGGCGACGATGGCCCGATAGACATAGTCCTGGCCATAGTCGCCCAGATTGGCGCGTGGAGACGACCAGCCGTTGATGAAGGTCTGCCGCCCCTGGGCCAGAAGGGTGATCATCCGCGCCTGCTGGACCCCCGTCGCCGCAGCGGCCTCATCAAAGGGGCCCGCGCCCAGGAAGGCGGCGGTGCGCTTGAGGATCCGCAGGTCGGTCGGCGGGGCCGGATTGCTGGCCAGCAGCGCGCGCGCCGTGGCGAAGTAGTCGGCGGGCTTGGCGTCGCGCGTGGCGTAGGCGGCGACAGGCGCCCCCGCCGGTCCCTTGAGGCTGAAGCCGTCCTGCGCCTTGTGGGCGGCCACCAGATCCTCGCCGCCGTCGGTCAGGGCCCGGATCAGGAGCCAGGCATGCGGCGTCGCGATCCGCGTGGGATTGGGCCCGCTCGACGCCTGCCCAGGCCCGACCAGGGTGAAGGTCCCACCCTCGCCCCCGACGGTGCGGGTGCTCAGCACGACGTTGTTGTTGGTGAACATGTCCATCACCGCCACCGAATAGTAGCGCTGGCCCAGCGACGGGATGGTCAGGGTGACGGGCCCCTTGGTCAGGTCCAGGAAGGCCGACGAGTACAGCGTGTCATTATTGGGCGTGGTCACCCAGCGGGCCTTGTGGTCCGACAGGGTCCGGGTATGGGCCAGGGCGTTGATCGCCGCGCCGGGGTTTTTCAGCAGCCGCGCCCGCGTCGTGGCCATCTCGATCAGCGGCAGGGCGTAGAGATAGGCCTCCCGCGCCGCCTTGGCGTCGCCCTCGGCGGCCTGGACGGCCGACACAAGCGCGGGCGAAAGGCCCAGCGCGCCGGCCATGGCCAGCCATTCCCGACGGTTCATTCCGCCCTCCCCAACATTTGTTTGAGAGCAGTTGAACGCGGGACGTCGCACGGCGCAAGCGCCGTGCGACGCTGTTTGGGTTCAGGCGGCGTGCGAGAAGCGCGCGGCGTGGACGGCGGTTTCCAGGGTGATGATCGTGGCGTCCACCCGGTCGTGGGCGTCCGAGCCGGTCACCTTCTTGGCGGCGGCGGGCGACAGAGCCTCGCGCAGGTGGCCCAGGGCGCGCGGCGGCGCGATCAGGATCACCTGGTCGATGCTGTTGTGCGAGATCACCGCATCAACGCGCTTGGCGATATTGTTCAGAAACGCCTTTTCGGCGCGGTCGTGAGCGTCGCCGCTGTGGGTGATGTGGCTGGGCGCGCCGTGGTCGTGGTGCTCCTTGACGTCCGCAAGCCACTCGGGGCGGTCATGCAGCGGTCCGTCGATGCGACGCTGCTCCAGCAGTCGCGCGCGGCGGCCGTCGGCGACAACGACCAGGGTGATGGCGTCGGGGTTCATGGCAGGCTCCTTGCTGGATCACGAGCCTGACGGTGCGCCCGGAAAGACCGCGCGCGGATGATCGAGGTCAAAATCCGCGAGGCGGCGCGCCCTTAAGGAGCCTCTTTCTTGGCCTTCTCGGCGAGCTTGGCCAGCACCCGGCCACGCCCCTTGCTGAGCGCGGTGATCACGCCCCGGAAGGTGCGGACCTCCTGGTCGCTCAGACGCGCGCGCGCCAAGGGCGCCCGCAGGTTGCGGACCATCGACGGCTTCTTCTCGGGCGGATGGTAGAAGCCGGCCTTCTCAAGCTCGTCCTCCAGGTGCCCATAGAGACCCAGCAGCGCGGCCTGATCGGCGGGCTCCTCGACGTTCTGCTCGAACTTGCGCCAGGGACGGTCGTCCTGGGTCATCTTCCATTCGTAGGCGTTGATCGACACCGCCTGGGCCAGGTTCAGCGAGCGGAAGCGCTCGTCGATCGGGATCGAGACGATGGCTTGGCACAGGGCGATGTCATGGGTCTCCAAGCCGGCCCGCTCGCCGCCGAACAGCAGGCCGACGGCGCGCCCCTGGGCCACCTCTTCGGCCAGGTGGCCGGCGCTTTCACGCGGCGTGTAGACCGGCAGGCGCGTCTCACGCGGCCGCGCGGTGGTGGCGTAGACCAGCTTCAGGTCAGCGATCGCCGCCTCGAGCGTGTCGAACACCTTGGCGTCGTCCAGCGGCCAGTGCGCGCCCGAGGCGCTGGCCCACGCGCGCTCCTGAGGCCAGCCATCGCGAGGCCGAACCAAACGCAAGTCCGACAGGCCGAAATTGGCCATGACCCGGGCCACCGAGCCGATGTTCTCGGCCAGTTGGGGCTCGTTGAGGATCACGCAGGGCGGAACGGGCTTGGCGGGGGCGTCGGTCATGAGCGTCCTTTGCCGTCGACCGGCGGCTGGATGCAAGCGCTTCTAGCGATGCGCTCGCGCCAGCGCCTCCAGCAACTGGGCCGGATGCAGCGGCTTGGCCAGGTGCAGGTCGGCGCCCGCAGATCGCGCGGCGGCGACGTGCTCCTCCATCGCGTTGGCGGTCAGCATGACGACGAGGATCGGCCACGCGCCGGACGCCTTCTCCCGCGCGCGGATCGCGCGGGTGGCCGACAGGCCATCCATCACCGGCATCTGCATGTCCATCAGCACGGCGTCGAAGCGCCCCTGCTCCAGCGCGTCCAGAGCCGCCTGACCGTCCTCGACCATGGTGAGGTCCACCCCGAACGGCTCCAGCACGATCTCGACGACCTTGCGGTTGGTGGGGTGGTCCTCGGCCACCAGCACCCGCATGCCTTCCAGCGAGATCTCGCGATCCTCTTCGACCGCCACATCGGCGACCTCGGCGCAGCGCGGGAGCGGCAGGACGACCTCGAAGCGCGCGCCCTGCCCAGGCACGGCGTCGGCGCTGATCGATCCCTGCATCATCTCGGCCAGGGCCGCGCAGATCGACAGGCCAAGGCCCGTGCCGCCGAACTGGCGGGTGATCGACTGATCGGCCTGAACGAAGCGCTTGAACAGGCGATCGCGCACGGCGTCGTCGAAGCCCACGCCCGTGTCGCGAACCACGAAGCGAAGCGCCTCGCCCTGGCGGTCGACCTCCAGCGAAACCTCGCCCTTCGCCGTGAACTTCACCGCATTGGCCAGCAGGTTCGACAGGATCTGGCTGATCCGTCCCGCATCGCCGTCATAGGCCCCTTCGGCGTCGGGCGACACCGACCAGCGGAGCGACAGCTGCTTGGCCTTGGCCGCCGCAGCGTGCAACTCGGCCATGCTCCGCACCAGTTGCACCAGGTCGAACGGCGCGGGACTCAGCTGGAACTGGCCGGCCTCGATCTTGGAGACATCAAGGATGTCGCCGAGAACCTGCTCCAGCAAACGGCCCGACGAGGTTACGAGAGAGGCCAGTTCGCGGCGCGCCTGGGGGTCTTCCTCCTCGGCCAGGCGATCGCCGATGGCGATGACGCCGTTCAGCGGCGTGCGCAGCTCGTGGGACATGTTGGCCAGGAACACCGACTTGGCCTGGTTGGCTCGCTCAAGCTCGGCGGTGCGCACGGCCACCCGCTGCTCCAGCGAGCGGAGCAGTTCCTCGTTGCGCTCACGCTGTCGACGCAGCGCCCGGGCCAGGGACCCGATCTCGTCAGGCCGCGCCTCGAACGGACGCGCGGCGGCGGGGTCCCCCTGCTGCTGGGCGTCGGCCAGGGCTTCCAGCGGGGCGGCGACCATCTGGTGGGTCAGGCGGTAGAGCAGCAGCACCTGCAACAGGACGCCGAAGAAGCCGAACAGCAGCACCCAAGAGGCGGTCTTCAGCGACGACCAGACGATGTCGCTGGATGGAAAGCTCATCAGAAACCACCAACCCGGCTCCACCAGGCGGCCATAGGCCACCAGGCGATCGCCGTCGGGCGACAGCACCGCCCCCACGTCGCGCTTCTCCGCACGTATGCTGGCGATCAGGTTCTTGAGTTCGTTCTCAGCCTCGAACCGACGCAGCAGGTCCGCGTCGACAAAGCCGTTCCGCTGGAGGCCTTGCGCGGCCACGACCTCGCCGTCATCGGCGACGATCATGTTGGATCCGCCCGGCAAGGCGTCGGCGACGGCGCGCAGGAGGTAGGAGTCGAGCGACAGGCTGGTGCCGAACGCGCCCATGAACTGACCCTTGTAGTAGAAGGGCGTCATGCAGGCCGCGTTGAGCCCCCGGCCGCTGGGGTCGGAGATCAGCCGGCGCAGCTTGGTGCACTTCATGACCCGCTCCGGATTGTTCTCCGGCAGGGTCAGGGTGGTCATTTCCTCCTTGGAGATGTCCAGCGTGTTGGGCGCGTCACGCCGGTAGTACTGAAGCCGGTCCTGGCGAAGCGGCCCGAACATCACCAGACGCGTCTGCGGCGTGAAGAAATAGAAGTTGTCGTAGTGGCGGATCTGCGCCTCGCCCGTGGTCGCCACCACATCGGCGGCCGCGACGAACAGGGCCTGTTCCGGCGGGCTTATCGTCGCAGCATCGCGCAGATAGGCGCCAAGGCCATGGGTGTAGTGGCCGCCGGTGCGGACGCCGTCGTAAAGCTTCGGCTCCGAACGCCGGGTTCCGTCTCCCTTTTCGGGATAGAGGCGCTGAAACTCCGCCCCCATCGGCTCATTGGCCGTGTGATCAAGACGTCGGGTCAGCGACTCGCTGGCCGCGTCGTGAACCTTCACCAGATCGGAGAACAGCCGGTCCTCAGTCTTGACCCGCTCACCGACATATTCGGCCAGATGCCGCGTCTGGGTGTCGGCGGCGCTTTCGCGCACAAAGATGAAGGCCGCCGCCGTGGCGACGCTGGTCACGGCGATCGACAGGATCGCCACCGTGGTCAGCAGCCGCCGCGCCAGCGGCGCGGTCACTCCGGCGATCGCACCCGAACCTTTGTCCAAGCCTGCTCCCTGGCCCGCCCCGGACCTCTTCACCAAAAACCGGATACCGGAACGCTGAAGTTAACAGCGGCGTCGCACCGTTCGGCTTTTCCCCCGCGACGCAACAGTCTATAGCCTCCCGGTCCGCGCCGCGTGCTGGCCCTGTGCGCCAGAACGCCGCAGGCGCGCCACCGCCAGAGGAACATCCCCGCAATGGCCAAGATCAAAGTCGCCAATCCCGTCGTCGACATGGACGGCGATGAAATGACCCGCATCATCTGGAAGCTCATCAAGGACAAGCTGATCTTCCCGTACCTGGACCTGGAACTGGACTATTACGACCTGTCGGTCGAGAACCGCGACGCCACCGACGACCAGGTGACCATCGACGCGGCCAACGCGACCAAGAAGCACGGCGTGGCCGTCAAGTGCGCGACCATCACGCCCGATGAGCAGCGCGTCGAAGAGTTCAAGCTCAAGAAGATGTGGAAGTCGCCGAACGGCACGATCCGCAACATCCTGGGCGGCGTCATCTTCCGCGAGCCGATCATCTGCCAGAACGTGCCGCGCCTGGTGCCGGGCTGGACCCAGCCGATCATCGTCGGCCGTCACGCCTTCGGCGACCAGTACCGTGCGACCGACTTCAAGTTCCCCGGCAAGGGCACCCTGTCGATCAAGTTCGTCGGCGAAGACGGCCAGACCATCGAGCACGAAGTGTTCAAGGCTCCGGACGCCGGCGTCGCCATGGCGATGTACAATCTCGACGAGTCGATCCGCGACTTTGCCCACGCCTCGTTCGCCTACGGCCTGAACCGTGGCTATCCGGTCTATCTCTCCACGAAGAACACGATCCTCAAGGCCTATGACGGCCGCTTCAAGGACATCTTCCAGGAGATCTACGACGCCGAATACGCCGAGAAGTTCAAGGCCGCCGGCATCCACTACGAGCACCGTCTGATCGATGACATGGTCGCCTCGGCCCTGAAGTGGTCGGGCGGCTACGTCTGGGCCTGTAAGAACTACGACGGCGACGTCCAGTCGGACATCGTCGCCCAGGGCTTCGGGTCGCTGGGCCTGATGACCTCGGTGCTGATGACGCCGGACGGCAAGACGGTGGAAGCCGAAGCCGCCCACGGCACGGTGACCCGTCACTATCGCCAGCATCAGAAGGGCGAGAGCACCTCGACCAACTCGATCGCCTCGATCTTCGCCTGGACGCGTGGCCTGGCCCACCGCGCCAAGCTGGACGACAACCAGGACCTGGCCAACTTCGCCGCCACCCTGGAGAAGGTCTGCATCGACACCGTCGAGAGCGGCTACATGACCAAGGACCTGGCCCTGCTGGTCGGCGACAAGCAAGGCTGGCTGACCACCGAAGGCTTCCTCGACAAGATCGACGAGAACCTGAAGAAGGCCATGGCCTAAAGCCTCTGGGCTCATAGCCCGTGAGCGAAACGCCCCGGAGGTCCGCCTCCGGGGCGTTTTTCTTGGCCGCGCCTCAGGCGCCCCTGACGCGCGAGCGGTCTTGCGAGCCGGGCCGAGACCTGATCTATCCGGCGTTAACCATTCGGGGGCGTGGCATGACTCTGCAGAAGCGGATCTGGGACCTGATCGTTCTGGCGATCTTCGTGTTCGCCACCGCTTTCGCGACCGCGCCGTGGTTCGCCTTCCGCGCCCTGAAGGCCGCCGCCCAGTACGAGGACGTGCAGGCGATCGGCGAGCTGGTCGACTTCCCCTCCGTGCGCCGCAGCCTGACCGCGCAGCTGGTCGTCGACGCGCCGGCCGCCAAGCCCGAGGCCCCGTCCCTGTGGCGAGATCCGATGAGCGTCTTCAAGAAGGCCATCGAGCCGATCGCGCCGCCCGAGCCCAAGGTCGACCGCTACCTGACCGTGGCCGGCGTTTCTGCCCTGACGCGCGGCTATGCGCCCGGCAAGGCGCCGCCCGCCTCCGCCCGCGACGAGAGCCTCAAGGGCCAGATCCGCGACACCCTGCGCGGCCCCTATCCCGGCATCGCCTATTGGGATCCCAACCGCGTGCGCATCTCGGTCAAGCGCCCGGACGCCACCCGCAAGGTCACGATCTTCACCTTCGAGCGCAAGGCGCTGTTCACCTGGAAGCTCGTGCACATCCGCCTGCCGGGCGACGAGCGCCAGGGCTGATCGACGGATCGTGCTCGTCCTCGACGTCGCCGCCCGCGTCTGGCCGTTCTTTCTGCTCGTAGCCGCAGGCGTCGCCCTCAGCCGGCTGCGCCTGCTCGACGCGCGGATGACCCAGGGCCTGTCGGCCTATGTCTATTGGGTGGGCTTCCCGGCTCTGCTGATCCATTCGCTGTCGCGCCTGGGCCGGCCAGGCCCCGAGTTGTGGTCGGGACTTGCAGCCTATGCGGCCGTCGGGCTGGCGGTGATGGCGAGCCTGGTCGCCGGCGGTCGCGCGCTGGGCTGGAGCCGTCCTGAGCGGGCCGGGGCCGCGATGGCCGCCGGCGTGGGCAACAGCGCCTTCCTCGCCGTCCCCGTCACCGCCGCCGTCCTGGGCGCCGAGACCGCGCGCCTGGTGGCCGGCGCGATCGCGGCCGACTTCGTCGTCCTGGCGGCGGCGGGCGTCGGCCTTCTGGGTTGGGCCGCCGGACGCTCGGTGTGGCGTGCGATGGCGCAGGCCTTTCAGAACCCGGTCGTCATCGCTGCGCTGCTGGGCCTGCTGCTGGCGCTGCTGAATCTCGCCCTGCCCCAGCCCCTGGATCGCGCCATCGGCCTGGCCGCCGCCTCGGGCAGCCCGGTGGGGCTTGTGGCGCTTGGCGCGGCGCTGGGTCTTCCTCAGACCGAGGACGAGCCCGGCCCTCGCGCCGGGCCCGTTGTTCTGGCGGCTCTGGCCAAGCTCTTGGCGTTCCCGCTGCTGGTCTGGCTGGCGATCGGCCTGACCCCGGCCCCCGCCGAGTTCCGCGCCGGCGCGACCCTGGTGGCGGCCGCGCCGACGGCGGTGAACGTCTTCATCCAGACCCGCGCCTATGGCGTGTGGCCGCGCGGCGCGGCGCGGATCGTGGCGCTGACAACCGCCCTCGCCATCGTCTCGCTGTCGCTGGTGCCGATCCTGCTGACAGCCCGTGTCAGCTAGGCCGCTAAGGTCCTCGGCAGGAGGACACCCTGATGATCAGCTACATCACCATCGGCGCCAGCGACCCCGACCGGGCCGGCGCCTTCTATGACGCGGCCCTGGGCGCGCTTGGCAATCAGCGGCTTTGGCGACAAGGCGACTGGATCGGTTATGGGCCGGACCCGGAGCACGCCACGGTGATGATCTGCTCGCCCGAGAACGGCGAACCCGCCAAGGCGGGCAACGGCATCATGATCGGCCTGAAGGCCGACTCGCCCCAGCAGGTTGACGCCTTCCACGCCGCCGCCCTGGCCCACGGCGGGGTCTGCGCCGGCCCACCGGGTCTGCGTCCCACTTATGGCGAAGGCTACTACCTGGCCTATGTGCGCGATCCCGACGGCAACAAGCTTTCGGCGTTCTTCAAGGGCTGAGGTGGACGGCGTCCGCCGCGTTCTGGCGGACGCCTTCTGTCAGGTCCTGGGCGAGAGCGGCAGGAACAGATCCGTCACCGCCTCGTGTTCTGGAACGTCCGGAAAGAAGCTGACCCGCTGGGCGAAAAACGGCGCGTCGCGCGGCTCGCGTCCGCTGCGCGGCAGCCATTCGCCGTAGAGGAACCGAGAGGCGGCGCGCAGGTCGTCGCTGGAGCCGATCTGGCGCAGCACGGCGCACGGGCCGCCCGGGATCACGCCCGACGTAACCCCGTCTGGGTTGGACGCTACGCGCGCGGTCGCCGCGCACAGGTCCAGCCGATACTGCTCGGCTGGCGTGTCGTCCGGATCATCATGAAAAACGTTGAACGTCGCGCTCACACGCGGCGGTAGGCCGGCCGCCCTGCGCCAGGCGATGAACCGGCGGATCGTATCGCCCAGCAGAGCCGGATCACCCTCGTGCCGCATAACGGCGACGGGGGTATCGGGAAAGTCGACGATTCGGACATCGTCGTCGGTGAAGGTCATGGTCTGTCTCCTGGCTTGAACCAGCGGCGACTGCGCCGCATGCCAAGGCTCCCAGCGCGGCGCTCGACGGAACGATGAAGGGCTCTGCTCGAACAGCCGGCGAAAGGCGCGACTGAACGCTTCGGGCCCCTCGTAGCCGCTGTCGAGCGCGATCCCCAGCACGCCGTCCCGCTCGCGAAAGGCCAGGCGATAAGACGCCCGCTTCATTCGCGCCAACTGGACGTAGGCGGCGACGCCGATCCCGTAGAGGCCCGAGAACTGACGCTGAAAATGGTGACGCGAGAAAGCCGCGACCGCCGCCAGGACCTCGACGCTCAGGTCCTCGTCCAGGTGCGCGTCGATATGATCGAGCACCCGGCGCATCCTGGCGTGATAGTTGTTGGCGACGTCCTGGTTCATCCGCACCTCCTTGGCGTAGACAGACCTAAGGCCCTCGGTTGTCGCGGACCTGACTGATCGTGCGGTTTTGGCGGGAGACGAGTCGGCCGTGTTCTTACCGATTCTAGGCGCTCGATGCGGATGGAAATCCTCGTCCTTCGACAAGCTCAGGATGAGGATTTTATGCGAACCTACGCCAACAGTCGTCCTCACCCTGAGCCTGTCGAAGGGCGAGGACCGCGCCCCCGACGCCATCAACATCCCCGTCAAAGCCGCCGACAAAAAAGCCCACCGCTCCGCGACGGAGGGTGGGCCTTGTTGTTCAGCGTGAGCGCTTCGAGCCCTAGCCCGCCAGCGCCGCCTTGACGGCCGCCAGGCCCTCTTCGGCCTTGCTGTCATCCGGCGCGCCGCCCTGGGCGAAGTCGGCCTTGCCGCCCGCGCCCTGCCCGCCCATGGCGATCACGGCGGCCTTGGCCAGGTCGGCGGCGCTGAACTTGCCCGTCAGGTCGGCGGTGACCGCCACCGTGACGGCGGCCTTGCCGTCAGACGTACCGACCAGAGCCACGACGCCGCTGGTCAGCTGCTTCTTGAACTCCTCGGCCACGCCGCGCAGTTCCTTGCCGCCGACGCCGTCCAGGACGCGGGCGATCAGGGCGGTGCCATTGACGTCTTCGGGACCCGAGGCCGCGCCGCCGCCGCCCAGGGCCAGCTGCTTCTTGGCCTCGGCCAGCTCCTTCTCGAGACGTTTGCGGTCGGCGATCAGGGCGTCGACGCGGGTGGCGACTTCGGCGACCGGGGTCTTGAACTGGTCGGCCAGCGCCTTGGCGACGCCCGCCTGGTCCAGCAGGAAGCGGCGGGCCGCCTCGCCGGTCAGGGCCTCGATGCGGCGCACGCCGGCGGCGACGCCTTGCTCGGAGACGATCTTGAACAGGGCGATGTCGCCGGTGCGGGCGACGTGGGTGCCGCCGCACAGTTCGACCGAATAGGCCTTGGCTTCATCGGCCAGAGACTTGCCGAGCGTCAGGACGCGGACGCTGTCGCCGTACTTTTCGCCGAACAGCGCCACGGCGCCGGCCTCGATGGCCTCCTGCGGGGCCATTTCCTTGGTCTCGGCGGGGACGTTCTGGCGGATGACCTCGTTGACCTCGGCCTCGATGCGGTCGAGCTCCTCAGCCGTCAACGGACCGCCGTGGCTGAAGTCGAACCGCATGCGCTCGCCATCGACCATCTGGCCCTTCTGGGCGACGTGCGGGCCCAGCACGTGGTGCAGGGCGGCGTGCACCAGGTGGGCGGCCGAGTGGTTCGAGCGGGTGGTGTGACGACGGTCGGCGTCGACGCTGGCGACGACCTGGTCGCCGACCTTCAGGTCGCTCGCCAGTTCGACGCGGTGGACGTGCAGCTCGCCGGCCTGCTTCTGGGTGTCGAGCACGCGGCTCTCGCGGCCATGAGCCTCGATCACGCCGGTGTCGCCGGCCTGGCCGCCGCTCTCGGCGTAGAAGCTGGTGCGGTCCAGCAGCACCTCGACGGTCTGACCGGCCGAAGCGCTCTCGACCTCGGCGCCGTCGACGACGATGGCCTTCACCACGCCGGTGGTCTCGGTGGTCTCATAGCCGACGAAGTCGGTGGCGCCGGCCTTTTCCTTGATCGAGAACCAGGCGGCCGCCGCGCCTTGCTGGCCAGAGCCCGCCCAGTTGGCGCGCGCCATCTCGCGCTGCTTCTGCATGGCCGCGTCGAAGGCGTCGGTGTCGACCGTCAGGCCCTTGGCGCGCACGGCGTCCTGGGTCAGGTCCAGCGGGAAGCCATAGGTGTCGTAGAGCTTGAAGGCGGTCTCGCCGTCCAGCACGCCGCCGGCGGCCAGGTTGGCGGTCGCCTCGTCCAAGAGCCCCATGCCGCGACCCAGCGTGGTGCGGAAGCGCTCTTCTTCCTGGCGCAGGGTCTCGACGATCAAGGCCTCGGCGCGGCGCAGTTCCGGATAGGCCTGCCCCATCTCGGCCACCAGGGTGGGGGCCAGACGGTGCATCAGGGGCTCGCTGGCGCCCAGCAGATAGGCGTGACGCATGGCGCGGCGCATGATCCGGCGCAGGACGTAGCCGCGGCCTTCGTTCGACGGCGACACACCATCGGCCAGCAGGAACGAGGACGAACGCAGGTGGTCGGCGATCACGCGGTGCGACGGCGCCTGGGCGCCCTCGGCCTTGACGCCGGTCAGATCGACGCTGGCGGCGATCAGGGCCTTGAAGAGGTCGATGTCGTAGTTGTCGTGCTGGCCCTGCAGCACGGCGGCGATCCGCTCCAGGCCCATACCGGTGTCGATCGAGGGCTTGGGCAGGCTGATGCGCTCACCGCCGGCCAGCTGCTCGAACTGCATGAACACCAGGTTCCAGATCTCGATGAAGCGGTCGCCGTCTTCATCGGGGCTGCCGGGAGGGCCGCCCGCGATGTGGGGGCCGTGGTCGAAGAAGATTTCCGAGCACGGGCCGCACGGGCCGGTGTCGCCCATGGACCAGAAGTTGTCGCTGGTGGGGATGCGGATGATGCGGTCGTCGGACAGGCCGGCGATCTTCTTCCACAGGTCGGCCGCCTCGTCGTCGGTGTGGTAGACCGTGACCAGCAGCTTGTCCTTGGGCAGCTTGAACTCGCCGGTCAGCAGGGTCCAGGCGTGTTGGATCGCCTGTTCCTTGAAGTAGTCGCCGAACGAGAAGTTGCCCAGCATCTCGAAGAAGGTGTGGTGGCGGGCGGTGTAGCCGACATTGTCCAGGTCGTTGTGCTTGCCGCCGGCGCGGACGCACTTTTGCGAGCTGGCCGCGCGCGGATGGGCCGGGGTCTCGGCGCCGGTGAACACGTTCTTGAACGGCACCATGCCGGCGTTGACGAACAGCAGCGTCGGATCGTTCTGCGGCACCAGCGGCGCCGACGGCGTCACGGCGTGATCGGCCTTGCCGAAGTAGTCGAGGAAGGTGCTGCGGATCTCGTTCAAGCTGGGCATGAGCGTCTCAAGTCTTGCGTACCGGTCCGGCGAGCGGCCGGAAGTCGGCCGCTGCATAGCGCGGTTTTCGGCGAAGGGGAAACCGAGTCGAAGGTGGGGCCGCCCAAGGATGCGGAAAAGGCCGACATCGGCGCATCCAGCGCATGCTCGCTCGCGGCGTCTGCATGCCGCAAGCTAGAAGCCCCCTAGGCCGTTACAACCCGCCCTTCCCTCGCTTCGACCGGCCAAGGCTTGAGCCGCGCGCCAGTGCAAGGACCGCCGACGCAGGCGCCGTCCTCGACCTTGAACACCGCCCCGTGCCAGGAACACAGGATCAGCCCGCCGTCCGGCGTCAGGTAGCGGTCCAGCTCCTGGGCCAGCGGCAGGCCGGCGTGCGGGCAGCGGTCGACATAGCCGAACACCGCCTCGCCCCGGCGCACCACGAAGCCGTGGAAGCGCGCCTCGCCGATCTGCAGCACGTAGTTGCGCGCGCCGCCGTCAGGGATCAGGTCCAGCGGGCCAAGATTGATCCCGGCCCGCGTCTCCCAGATCCGCCCAACTGCCGCGGGCGCGGTCTCGTCCGTCAAATGCGTTCGACCGTCTGCTCGATGGCGCCGAAGATCGAGTGGCCCTTGGCGTCCTTCATCTCGATGCGGATCGTGTCGCCGCCCAGCAGGAACGGCGTCTTGGGCGCGCCGTGCAGGATGGTCTCGACGGTGCGCACCTCGGCGAGGCACGAATAGCCAAGGCCGCCCTCGCTGATCGGCTTGCCGGGGCCGCCGTCGGCGTCGCGGTTGCTGACCGTGCCCGAGCCGACGATGGTGCCGGCGCAAAGGCTGCGGGTCTTGGCGGCGTGGGCCACGAGCGTGCCGAAGTCGAAGGTCATGTCGACGCCGGCGTCGGCGCGGCCGAAATCCTTGCCGTCCAGCTCGACCAGCAGCGCCCCGTGCAACTTGCCGTCCTTCCAGGCCTCGCCCAGGGCGTCGGGCGACACCGCGACCGGCGAGAAGGCGCTGGCGGGCTTGGACTGCAGGAAGCCGAAGCCCTTGGCCAGCTCGCCCGGGATCAGGTTGCGCAAGGACACGTCGTTGCACAGCATCACCAGGCGAATGGCGGCCAGGGCCTCCTCGCGGGTGGCGCCCAGCGGCACGTCATCGACGATCACCGCTACCTCGCCCTCAAGGTCGCAGCCCCAGCTGGCGTCGGCCAGCGGAATCGGATCGCGCGGGGCCAGGAAGCCGTCCGACGCGCCCTGGTACATCAAGGGATCGGTCCAGAAGCTCTCGGGCATCTCGGCGCCGCGCGCTTTGCGCACCAGCTGCACGTGGTTCACATAGGCCGAGCCGTCCACCCACTGATAGGCGCGCGGCAGCGGGCTCAGCGCCTCATGCTCGTGGAAGCGCTCCTTGGGCACCGCGCCGTGCTCGAGGCTCTCGGCCAGGCCCGCCAGCATCGGCCCGCAGCGCTCCCAGTTGTCGAGCGCGGCCTGCAGGGTCGGCGCGATCGTCCCGGCGTCGGTGAACCAGGCCAGGTCGTTGGAGACCACCACCAGACGGCCGTCGCGACCACCCTTGAGAGACGCCAGCTTCATTCGGTTTTCCTCCAGGACTTCAGATTTTCAGCCATCCCCCCACATCGCCGAAGCGCGCGCAAGCCGGATCGAGGCCAGCGCGCGTCCTTACGGGAGATCGCAAGCAGGATTTGGGTCAGGACAGGCGGGCCTTGGGGAAGCCGGTCCAGCAGGCGTCGTAGTCGGACTGCAGGGCTGCGGACTCCAAGGCGAGATGCGTCGGGCGGAACACCCAGCGGCTCTCGAACATAAAGGCCATGGTCCCGTCGATCTTGTGCGGGGCCAGGACCGCCTCGGTCGCCTTCTTGTGGCTGGCGACGTCGGGGCCGTGATCGCTCATGCAGTTGTGCAAAGACGCGCCGCCGGGGACGAAACCGCCCTCCTTGGCGTCATAGGCGCCGTGGATCAGGCCCATGAACTCGCTCATCACGTTGCGGTGGAACCACGGCGGACGGAACGTGTCCTCGGCGACCATCCAGCGCGGCGGGAAGATCACGAAGTCGCAGTTAGCCGTCCCCGGCGTGTCGCTGGGCGAGGTCAGGACCGTAAAGATCGACGGATCAGGGTGGTCATAGCTGACCGTGTTGATCGTGTTGAACCGCGATAGGTCATAGCGATACGGCGTCAGATTGCCGTGCCAGGCCACCACGTCCAGGGGGCTGTGATCCCAGGTCGCGGCCCACAGCGCGCCCTGGAACTTCTGGATCACTTGCGTGGGCGTATCGATATCCTCGAAGGCCGCGACCGGCGCTTCGAAGTCACGCGGATTGGCCAGGCCGTTGGCGCCGATGGGCCCCAGCTCGGGCAGGCGGAAGGCCGCGCCGTAGTTCTCGCAGACATAGCCGCGCGCGGGCCCTTCGACCTCGACCCGGAAACGCACGCCGCGCGGGATCACCGCGATGTGGCCGGGGCCGGCCTTCAGCACGCCCATCTCGGTGACCAGGGTCAGCTCGCCCATCTGCGGCACGATCAGCATCTCGCCGTCGGCGTTGTAGAACACCCGGTTCTTCATCGAGACGTTGACCAGATAGACGTGCGCGGCGATGCCGCCCAGCGTGGCGGCGTCGGCGTTGCCCGCCAGGCTCACCAGGCCGTCGACGAAGTCGGTCGGCGCGGCGGGAATCTCCAGCGGGCTCCAGCGCAGGCGGTTGGGCGTGGCTGGCCCTGGAAAGGCCGAGACCAGCTTGTCCTGCGCATAGGGCTGATAGGCCTCGTGGCCGGCGCTGGGCCGCAGGCGGTAGAGCCAGGTGCGACGGTTCTCGTGACGCGGCGCGGTGAAGGCCGAGCCCGACAACTGCTCGGCATAGAGGCCGAACGGAACCTTCTGCGGCGAATTGCGTCCGACCGGCAGAGCGCCGGGATGCGCCTCGGTTTCGAAATAGGAGCCGAAGCCGGTTTGGTAGCGGAGGTCCATGTGCGTTCCCGTGCCTTGTTCAGCACTTTTCCCGTGTCATCCCGGACGCCCTGAAAAGGGCGATCCGGGACCCAGGGGGTGACGGAACGCTATGCGCGCCGCCCCTGGGTCCCGGCTCTACGCTACGCTTCGGCCGGGATGACACCGAAAGGTATTTTGAGGCCTCAGCCTTACGCATCCAACGTGATCACGCCGCGGCGGATCTGGTCCAGTTCGATGCTCTCGAACAGGGCCTGGAAGTTGCCGTTGCCGAAGCCTTCATTGCCCTTGCGCTGGATGATCTCGAAGAAGATCGGACCAAACAGATTCTCGGTGAAGATCTGCAGCAGCAGGCCTTCCTCGCCGACGGCGCCGTCGATCAGGATGCGGTTCTTGCGCAGGCGCTCCAGGTCCTCGCCGTGGCCGGGGACGCGCTTGTCGACCAGCTCGTAATAGGTCTCGATGGTGTCCTGCAGCTTCACGCCCCGCGCGCGCAGCTTCTCGACGGTCTCGTAGATGTTGTCCGTCGTCATCGCCAGGTGCTGGATGCCCTCGCCGTTGTACTGGCGGATGAACTCTTCGATCTGACTCTTGTCGTCCTGGCTCTCGTTCAGCGGGATGCGGATGGCCTTGTCGGGCGCGATCATCGCCTGGCTGAACAGGCCCGTCGCCTGGCCCTTGATGTCGAAGTACTTCTGCTCTTCGAAGCCGAAGATCTGGTTGTAGAAGGTCGACCAAGTGCGCATCTGGCCACGCTTGACGTTGTGGGTCAGGTGGTCGAGCAGATCGAGGCCGACATTGTTCTTGGCTTCGGCCAGGGCCGCGCCCGGAACCTGCTCCCAGGCGTCATAGATCGTGCCCGCATCGCCATAGCGGTCGACGAGATAGAGCAAGCTACCGCCGATGCCTTCCAGCACCTTGGCGTCCGCGCCCAGCAGCGAACGCGAGGCGTCGGCCGGCTTGGCGCCGCGCTTGACGGCGTCCGCATAGGCTTGCTCGGCGTTCTCGACGCGGAAGGCCATGCCGTTGGCCGACGGGCCGTGGTCGGCGCGGAAGTCGGCGACCTGACCGGTCGTCTCTTCATTGACGATCAGGTTCACGCGGCCCTGCTTGTAGCGGGTCGCGGCCTTGGTCGGGTGCTTGCTGGCGGCGACGAAGCCCAGTTGCTCGATCAGGGCCTTCATGGCCGCCGGATCGGGGCTGGTGAACTCGACGAACTCGAAGCCGTCGAGGCCCAGCGGGTTCTGGTCGGTGACGAGGGTCATGCGGGCGTCTCCGTGTGTGCTTAGAGCGAAAGGGCCGCCGGCAGGGCGGCGATCAGGGCGTCGTTGTCGGCCGGGCGGCCGATGGTGATCCGGACCCAGCCGCCGGCGACGGGCGTCGGCCGGATGATGAGCCCCTGGTGCAACAAATGCGCGGCGGTGGCTTCGGGACCCGCCGGCGAGCGCAAGAACACGAAGTTGGCGTGGCTTTCGGTGTGCTCGACGCCCATATCGTCCAGCACCGCCTCGACCCGGCCGCGTTCGGCGATGGTCAGGTCGACGGTGCGCTTCAGATAGTCCTGGTCTTCCCAGGCGGCCAGGGCGGCGGCCTGGCTGACGGCGGTGACGTTGAAGGGCGGGCGGATGCGGTCCAGATAGTCGACCAGCTCGGGCGAAGACGCGACGCCATAGCCCATGCGCAGGCCAGCCAGGCCATAGGCCTTGGAGAAGGTGCGGGCCGACACCCACGGGCCGCCCCAGGCGTCCAGCATGGCGAAGGTGTCGAAGGCCTCGTGATACTCGCGATAGGCCTCGTCGACGAACACGACGGTCGAGCGCGGCGTCGCGGCGAGGATCGCCTGGAAATCGGCCGCCTTCAGCGCATTGCCCGTCGGGTTGTTGGGCGTGCACAGCACCAGGAGCTTGGGGCCCAGCGCCGCAGCGGCGCAGACGGCCGGGACGTCGATGTCGAAATTCGCCAGACGCGGCACGTCGATGATCCGCGCCTCGGCGCAGCGACCGAAGATCTCATAGGTCGGGAAGGTCGGGCTGGACAGCAGGATCGAGTCGCCCGGGTGCAGCACCGCACGGAACACATAGTCGATCAGCGCCTCGGACCCCGGCGAGACCACCACGCGCGCCGGCGAGACGCCGAGACGCGCGGCGATCGCCGCGCGCAGCACGTCGCTGTGTGGATCGGGATAGATGTGCGGCTCGGCCATCGCGGCCATCACCGCCTCGGCGACCTTGGGGCTGGGGCCCAGGAGGTTCTCGTTGCTGGCCAGCTTGGAGAAGGCGCTCAGGCCCGTGCGACGGGCGGCCTCGGCCAGGGTCATGCCGGCCTTGTAGCCTTGCACGCCTTCCAGCGCCTGGCGCATCGGCGAGGCCCAGGCGGGCGTCAGGGGCTTGCGATCGAGAACCAGCATGCGGCCGCGCTCCAACGAGATGGGAGCGGCAGCTTATCGCGAAAGCCGAGACAGAACGTGGCGATTATGACCACGCGCCAGGCCATAACGGTCACGATATGCCAATGATCTGGATCAATTAGCGCAGTAAGTGATCAGGCGACATAATCAAGCGGCAGCGCCGTCTGATCCTTGATGGTGTCGAGCACGAACGAGGAGCGGACGTCCTTGACGGCCGGCATCTTCAGAAGACGCTTCATGGTGAAGTCGGCATAGGCGTCCAGGCTGGGCACCACCACCCGCAGCAGATAGTCGTAGCCGCCCGTCATGGCGTAGCAGCCGACGACCTCCGGCTCGCGCAGCACGGCCTGTTGGAAGGCCTCGGCCGCCTCCTCGCTGTGCCGGTCGACCTGCACCTCGACATAGGCCAGCACGTCCAGCTTGGCCTTGCGGCGGTCAAGAAGCGCCACATAGCCACGGATCAGACCCGAGGCCTCCAGTTGCTTTACCCGCCGCAGGCAGGGGCTGGGCGACAGCCCCACCCGTTCGGCCAGATCGACGTTGGAGATCTTGCCGTCCTCCTGAAGGATCTGAAGAATCTTCCGATCGGCGCGCGTGAGCTTCATCGTGACCGGTTTCCAGGTGAAGTTGGCATATCGTGACAAGATAGCGGATTTCGCGGCCATGTGGGAGACGCCGCTTGCGCACGGCCGCGCTTCCCGCTCTACCATCCGAAACAAATCTAGCGCGAGGACCCCCGCATGCCCGAGAGCCCATTCGCCATCCCTTCCGGCAACAAGCCCCCGTTCAAATCGCCCTTCCAGAGCAAGGGCAAGCAAGCGGTCGCCATCAGCGTCGGCGTCGTGCTGCTGCTGCTGAGCTCCTGCGTCGTCGTCACCCAGAGCTCGACGGTCGAGCCGGGCAATGTCGGCGTGAAGATCCGCACCCTGGGCGCGTCGGCCGGTGTCGACCCCGAGCCCCTGCCCGCCCGCTGGTACCTGCGCGGCATCGGTGAGCGGATCATCCAGTATCCGGTGATCCAGCGCACCTATGGCTACACCCGCGAAGCCGATGAGCGCGGCAACGAGAACGAAGAGATCACCTTCTCGGACAACACCGGCCTGCCGATGACGGCGGACATCTCGGTGACGCTGCAGGTCAATCCGGCCTCGGCCCCGAGCCTCTACCAGACCTACCGCCTGTCGTTCGACCAGTTGCTGGACGGCCCGATTCGCAACGACGTGCGCTCGGCCGTCGCCGCCGAGGCCGAAAAGGTCGGGGTCGAGACGCTCTACAGCGGCGGCCGCCAGATGGTGATCCAGAAGGCCTACGCCCGGGTCTCCAGCAAATGGGCCCGCCACGGGGTGAATATCAGCCAGCTCGACTGGATCGGCTCGATCCGCTACCCGCAGGCGATCATCCAGCAGATGCAGGCCAAGACCCAGCTGGAGCAGGAGGCCCTGGCGGCCAAGGCGCTCGAAGCCAAGGAAACCGCTCTGGCCAACGCCGCCGTCGCCAAGGCGCGCGGTGAGGCCGAGGCCATCCGCATCAAGGGCGAGGCCCTGCGCGCCAACCCGCAGGTCCTGCAGCAACTGGCCATCGAAAAGTGGAACGGCGAGATGCCCAAGGTGACCAGCGGCGGCACGCCGTTCGTCAAGATCGACTAAGCGGGGCGGCGGCGCGCCGGATGCTGACAAGCTTCGACGCGCCGCCCTCCATCTTCCGCCGGTCTGCGGAAGAACGACATGCGTTATGACTTCGAAGCCGAAATCTGGCGATCCAGCGGCGCGAGCGGATGGTTTTTCGCCACCCTCCCCATCGAGGTCGCCGAGGGTCTGCGCGCCTTGCATGGCCCGCGCGCCGGCTTTGGCTCCCTCCGGGTGCGCGCGCACCTCGCGGGCGTGAATTGGGACACCTCGGTGTTTCCCGACGCGCGATCCGGAAGCTTCCTCCTGCCCCTGAAGGCCCAGGTTCGTCAGCGCACCGGCGTCACGGCCGGCGACCGGGCGGCGATCCGCATCGACCTCGCGATCTAGGCCTCGGCGCGGCCTGCAGGAGCTTCATGAGCGATAATTAAGTTCCCAGGCAGGCGGTTCTGCGCGACGAGCGTCGGGCGATCGCCGACGACATGCGGCGGATTTCGGAAGAGCGGGGGCTCACCTTGAAGACCGTCGAACTCTACGGGCCAAGAGCGCCCAGGCACCGTCGCACGTGGACGGCGGCGGCTGTTCCGCTGATCATCGTCTTCTTCGTCGTGGGCCAGCTGGCCACGGTCCTCGGCGTCCTGATGCCGATGGGCTTCCATCAGGTCGATCTCGAAAGCCAGTGGCTGCCGATGGCGATCCAGCTGGCCGGCTTTGGCTTTTCCGCGTTGCTGCTGCTGGCCTGGGTCTGGCTGTTCGAGCGCCGCTCGCCCTTGGTGCTGGGCCTCAACGGTGAATTTGTTGGACGATACACGCGGGGCCTGCTGGTCGGGTGTGGCTTCCTGCTCAGCGTCATCGGCCTGATCTGGGCGACCGGCGGCTACCGTATCGAAGGGTTCGGCGTGTGGACCGCGCCCTCGCCGATGCTGTTCCTGCCGATCCTGGCCCTGTTCGCCGGTTTCGTGATCCAAGGCGGCACAGAGGAGCTCCTGATGCGCGGCTGGCTGATGCAACTTGTGGCCTCACGCCACGGCTTGGTCATCGCCATCGTCATAAACAGCGTGCTGTTCGCCATCCTGCACGGGGGCAATATCGCGCCGTCGAAGGAACTGGCCTTGGCCCTGGTCAACCTGATCCTGTTCGGCGTGATGATCAGCCTCTACGCGATCAAGGAAGGCTCGCTCTGGGGCGTCTGCGCCTGGCACACCGCCTGGAACTGGCTGCTGGGCGTCGGCTTTGGCCTTGAGGTCAGCGGCGGTCGGATGGCCGTGCAGAGCCTGGTGATCGACCTCGCCCCGAAGGACAGCGCCCCCTGGTGGCTGACCGGCGGCGCGTTCGGCCCCGAGGCCAGCGTGGTGACGACCATCGTCCTGCTAGCGGGCTGCGCCTATTTCGGCGCGACCGGTGCGCTCGCCACTGCCCGCGCTCGCTCGACGGCCTTCGTGGGCTGACACCGCCCCTCCGGTCGCGCGCTCTGGGAGTAGGTTCCAGCGCGCTGACCTACAACGCCTCACAGTAAAAGCGACCGGGCTCCGGGCCCTCGGGATAGAGCATAGAGAAGCGATAGAGGACGAGCGTCCATTCGGCTTCCTCGAGGCTCACCCCGAAGCGCGCGGCGACCCATTCGGGCGTCGGCTCCTGAAGCACGCCGTCGGCGTCCAGCGGTGGCGCGGTCCTCACCACGGCGCGAACGGGTCGGGCAGCTTGGCCCAGGCCTTGGGGCCGAACCCGAACTGCAGGTCCGACAGCAGACAGGCGTCGAAGCCGCGCGTCAGAGCCTCGCGATCCATGTTCTGGCCGATCAGCACGATCTCCTGGCGACGGTCGCCATGGATCGGCTTCCAGACCTTCTCGATCGCCGCTCGCCACGCCGGGTCGTCGGGCCACTGATCGCGCGGCGCCGTGGCCCACCAGCGGCCATGCGGACCAAACTGGGTGACCGCGCCCGCCTGGCTCCAGCCGCCGACCCGGTCGGGGCGCGTCGCCAGCCAGACAAAGCCCTTGGAGCGGATGACGCCGGGCCACTCGCTTTCCAGCCAGGCCTTCAGCTTCTCGGGATGAAAGGGCTTGGAAGCGCGATAGACGAAGTGGCTGATGCCGTATTCCTCGGTCTCGGGCAGCACCTCGCCCATCAGCGCCTTCTGCCAGCCCGCCGCGCCTTCGGCCCGGACCGGATCGAAAAGACCGGTGTCGAGCACGTCGTCCAGCGCGACGGCGCCGCGCTCGGAGCGAACGATCCGAGCCTGTGGATTGAACGTGGCGATGATCGCCTCCAGCTGGCCCAGCTCATCGGCGGACACCAGATCGGCCTTGTTCAGCACGATCACGTCGGCGAACTCGATCTGCTCGACCAGCAGGTCGACGACCGTGCGCGTATCGCCCTCCCCTGCGGTCTCGCCGCGATCAGCCAGCCGGTCGCGCGAACTGTAGTCCCGCAGGAAGTTGAAGGCGTCGACCACGGTGACCATGGTGTCGAGCCGCGCCACGTCCGACAGGCTCTGCTCGGCCTCGTCGCGGAAATCGAAGGTGGCGGCCACTGGCATCGGCTCGGAAACGCCCGTCGACTCGATCAGCAGATAGTCGAAGCGGCGCTCGGCGGCCAGGCGCCGCACCTCGTTCAAAAGGTCCTCGCGCAGCGTGCAGCAGATGCAGCCGTTCGACATCTCGACCAGAGCTTCGTCGGTGCGCGACAGGTCCGCACCGCCTTCGGCGACCAAGGCCGCGTCGATATTGACCTCGCTCATGTCGTTGACGATCACCGCGACCTTCTTGCCCTCGCGGTTAGCCAGGACGTGGTTCAGCAGGGTCGTCTTGCCGGCGCCGAGAAAGCCCGACAGGACCGTGACCGGCAGGCGGCGGTCGATCCTCGCGACCGCCTGGGAAGGCGCAGCACTCATGGGAAGATCCGATATGTTACGTTATAACATATTGACCAGCTCCGCAGCGCCCGACAAGCAAAATGTTATACTATAACACACCCCGCTGGACGGAAGCGGCGCGCCCTATTTCGCCGCTTCGATCTCCGCGCCGAGCCAAGCCGTGCGGAACGCCAGCTGCGCCTCGGTCGGCTTGAGATCGGCCCTTTCGAAGCGCACCACTTCCAGCGTCGGGTCGGCGGCGATGGTCAGCGGCGCCTCACGGACTTGCCCCCGCTGGATGAACTGCACGGTCGTCGCCTCGCCCGGCTTCAGGCGGTCCAGCGCATCGGTCCAGTCGCTCTCGTTGGCGAACACGAAGCGGCCGATGCTGACGATCCGGTCGCCGACCTCCACCCCGGCGCCGTAGAGCGGGCTGTTCGGAACGGGCGGCGCGTCGAGCAGCAGCTCCGAACCGTTCACCTTGACGCGCGCGGCGCCCAGCCAGGCCTTCTTGGGGGCCTTCTGGCGCAGCTTGAGCCCGGCCCGCTCCAGCAGCGGTGCGAAGTCCGGCAGGGCCGAGCCCTCGATGCTGGCCTTGAAGAAGGCGTCGGCGAAGGCCTGATCCCCGGTCGTCTTGGCCAGGGCGGCGCGGACGTCAGCGGGCGTGTAGGGCTTCTCGGTCGCGCCATGGGCGCGCCACATCTGCTTCATGAAGTCGTCGAGGCTGAGCGGCTTGTCGCGTCCGCGCAACTGCAGGTCCAAGGCCAGGCCGATCACCGCGCCGTACGGGTAGTACGAGGTGAAGATGTTCGGATTGACCGGATCCAGCGCCGCAGCCGCATCGACGAACGGCGCGCGCAAACTCATCTCCTGCGGCGAGCCATAGAGCCGACCCGGACCGTTGACCACGCCGTTCAGCGTGCCGGAAAGACCGGTGAGGAACTCGTCCATCGTCGACTGCCCCGCGCGACGGATCAGCAGTGGGCCGTAGTACTGGGTGAAGCCTTCGGCGAGCCACAGGGACGGCGTCGGGTTGGCCTTGGTGAAGTCGAACGGCTCCAGCTCGGCCGGGCGGATGCGCTCGACGTTCCAGGCGTGGAACAGCTCGTGGCTGGCCGTGCCCAGCTGGCTGAAATTGCCCCGGAACAACGAGCGAGGCTGGCTGATGAAGGTGGAGTTGCGATGCTCCATGCCATCGCCGGTGATCTGCGGCATGTAGTCGGCTATGAAGGTGTATTCGCCGTAGTCGAACTTGGGCAGTTCGCCGAACACCTTGATGTGCTCGGGCACGATGGCCTTCAGCTTCTCGGCGAAGGTGTCAGCATCCGCCTCCGTTCCCGTATGATGCAGGGCCAGGCGGAAGGTGTAGTCGCGCCCCTTGTCGGTCACCTTCCACTCGCGCACGGTCATGGCGCTGAGCTCGGTGGGGCTGTCCATGAAGTACTGCAGGTTTGGCGCCCAGAAGCTGTCGGGCTGACCCGTCACCGGAGGCAGCTGGGTGGCGATCTTCCAGCTGGGATCGGCGCGCTCGAAGCGAACGCGGATCGGCTTGTCGTCATAACCGACCGCCCACAGGAAGGTCGCCGGCATGTTCAGGTGAGCGTGGGTCGTATCGATCTGCGAATAGGTCCCATCACCGCGATCGGCATAGAGGGTGTAGGTGACCTTCACCGTTCCATCGTGCCCCGAAACCGACCAGCCATAGGGCTCGGCGCGGTCGACCTTCAACGGCTTGCCCGCGCCGTCGACGGCGGTGACCTGATAGACGTTCTTGGCGAACTCATGGATCGCGTAACGCCCGGGCGACGACCGCGACATCCGAAGTTGCAGGGCGCCCTTGGGGACCTTGCGGAACGTCGCCGTGATCCGGGCCTCGCGGTGCGTGGCGTTCGGGAAAGCCACTTCGTACTGCACAGGGGCTGCAGGCCCCGGGTCCTGCGCGGCCGCCGCGCTGGCCGTGGCCAAGGTCAAGGCCGAAAGGCCGAGCAGAAGCTTACGCATGATTTCCCCTCGCGATCGCGGGGCGAACTGTGGCCAACCCCGGCGAGAGTCGCAAGGCGAGCACCCAAAGCAAAACGCCCCGGGAGCAATCCCGGGGCGTTTCGTCAGGTCTTGTCGGTCTTTCAGTTGGCCAGGCGGCGCAGGAACGACGGGATCTCCAGATCCTCGGCGTCATCGGCCTGCGGCGTCTCGATCGGCTGCAGCTGCGGGCGGGCGCTCTGGGCCGAGCGGGCCTGGGGCTGCGGCGCCGAGGCCTGTTGCTCGTAACGCTGGCGACCACCGCCGAACATCGAGAAGAACCCGCCCTGCTTCTGGGGACGACGCTCTTCGTAGTAGTTGTTCTCGGGGAACAGCGGCTCGTCGGCGACGTCGTCGACCAGCGGATCGACGATACGGCTCACCGGCCGGGCCGGAGCCGCGGAAATACGCGGGTCTTCAGCTACAGTCGGCTCGTCGTAGTAAAGCTCGGCTTCCGGCTCAGGCTGGGGGGCCGACATCACGATCTCGGGTTCCGGCGCGGGCTCGGGCGCGAAAGCCACGGGACGCTCGACCGGGCGCGCGGCTTCGTAGCGGGCGGTCGGACGAGCCGGCTCAGGCTGCGGCGCGGGACGCGAGGTCTCGGCGATCAGCGGGGCGGCCGAGATGTTGCGCGACACGGGCTTGGGCTCGATCTGGGCGATCGAGGCGCCGTCCATGCCGGTGGCGACCACCGACACGCGGATCACGCCTTCCAGCGACGGATCGAAGGCCGCGCCGAAGATGATGTTGGCTTCCGGATCGACCTGGTCGGAGATCGCATTGGCGGCCTCGTCGACTTCCAGCAGGGTCATGTCCATGCCGCCGGTCACGTTGACTAGCACGGCCTTGGCGCCCTTCAGCGAGACTTCGTCCAGCAGCGGGTTGGCGATGGCGTTCTGAGCGGCCATCAGGGCGCGGTCTTCGCCGGTGCCCTCGCCGGTGCCCATCATCGCCTTGCCCATCTCGGTCATGACCGTGCGGACGTCGGCGAAGTCGAGGTTGATCAGGCCCGGCAGGACCATCAGGTCGGTGATCGAGCGCACGCCCGAGTGCAGAACCTGGTCGGCCATGCCGAACGCTTCGGCGAAGGTCGTGCGCTCGTTGGCGACGCGGAACAGGTTCTGGTTCGGAATGACGATCAGGGTGTCGACATAGCGCTGCAGCTCCTGGATGCCGCTGTCGGCCAGGCGCATGCGGTGACGACCTTCGAAGTGGAAGGGCTTGGTCACGACGCCGACGGTCAGGATGCCGCGTTCACGGGCGCACTTGGCGATGATCGGCGCAGCGCCGGTGCCGGTGCCGCCGCCCATACCGGCGGTGATGAACACCATGTGAGCGCCGTCGAGGTGCTCGCCGATCTCGGGGAAGCTCTCTTCGGCCGCGCTCATGCCCACCTCGGGGTGCGCGCCGGCGCCCAGGCCCTGGGTGATTTGCACGCCCAGCTGGATGCGACGGTCCGTCTTGGCGAACTGAAGCTGTTGAGCGTCAGTGTTGGCCACCACGAACTCCACACCTTCGAGGCCCGCCTCGATCATGTTGTTCACGGCGTTGCCGCCAGCGCCGCCGACGCCGAAAACCACGATACGCGGCTTCAGCTCGGTCGTACGCGGCGCGGAAAGAGAAATAGCCATGGGACCCTCGCGTCCTTACGCCGAAATCGTCAAATTAGACCTCGGCGACACCCAATCGCCGGGGATGCCTCGACGATCGTGTTAACAGAACAACCACCATCGTTAATCGGCGGTTAACTGCATAATCTGAGTCGTGGTCCGGTCGAGCGGGACCGTTGGATAAATTGTGGTCTATCAACAGAATCCCCCAATGAACCAAAGGTCCTACGGGGATCCACAGGCGCGTGCGACCGAACGCCGCTGAGGCTCAAAACCTCCGTCTACAACCGCTTCCAGGCAGCAAAAGGCCCGGTCAAGACGCTCGACCGGGCCCTAAAAGTTAAACTGTAGTGTTACTCACGCTTTAAGACTTCGCGCGCTTTTGTCGCGGCTTAGAGATTGTCGCGCAGCCAGGCGGCCGCCTTGGCCATCGGGCTGGCGTTGGGGTCGATGGGACGCTTGCGAGCCACGCCGCCGGCCAGGGCCTTGGACGAGACCGCCTCGCGCGGGCCAAAGGCGGTACGGTGCAGGACGCCGGCGGCGGCGCAGAAGGCCGGGCCCGACGCGGCGTCGGCCAGATGCGGCACCCGGCGCGGACGACCCAGGCGAACGGGACGGTCGAAGACGCGCACGGCCACTTCGCGCACGCCGGCCAGCTGGCTGGCGCCGCCGGTCAGCACGATGCCCGCGCCCGGCTCGACCGGCGCGCCCGAGGCCTTCAGGCGCTCGCGCAGCAGTTCCAGGGTCTCTTCGACGCGCGGCTGGATGATGCCCTTGAGCAAGCTGCGCGGCGCGATCACCGGACCCGCGCCCGGATCGTCGCCACGCGGCGGCGCCTCGATCATCTCGCGGTCCTCGTTGGCCGAGGCGATGGCGCTGCCATGCAGGGTCTTGATGCGCTCGGCGCCCACGACCGAGGTCTGCAGGCCGCGCGCGATGTCCTGGGTCACGTGACCGCCGCCGACAGCCAGGCTGTCGACGTGGCAGAGCGCGCCATTGTTGAACACCGCCACCGAGGTCGAGCCGCCGCCCATGTCGATGCAGACGGCGCCCAGATCCATCTCGTCCTCTTCCAGGGCCGCCAGGGCCGAGGCGAAGGGCGCAGCGACAATCCCCTCGAACGACAGGTGGGCGCGCTCCACGCAATGGGCCAGGGTGTGGAAGATGTTCTCGTTGACCGAAACGACCAGCAGCTCCAGCCCCAGGGCGCGGCCGAACATGGCGCGGGGATCACGGATGCCCCGCTGACCGTCGACCGACCAGGCGATGGGCAGGAGGTGGATCGGCTTGCGGCCCGGAATGCGGACCTGGGCCAGGGCCGAGGCGATGGCGCGCGACAGGTCGCCGTCGCCGATCGGACGGGCGCCCAGCGAGACCTGGGTGTGCACGCGATGGCTGGCCAGCTGGCCGCCGGCGGTGCAGACGCTGACGCCCTGGACGCTGACGCCGGCCACGGTCTCGGCGCGCTCCACGGCCTGGGCGATCGCCTGGGCGGCCTCGTCCAGATTGACGATCGCGCCGCCGCGCACGCCGCGCGACTGCACATAGCCCACACCCGCGGTCGTCAGAGTGCGGTTATCCCGGTGGACGCCGTCAGCCTTCATGATGAAGCACGTCACCTTCGACGCGCCCAGATCGACGGCCGCGATGGCGGGCTGGCGCACGAGCGTCGCCTTCAGGCCTTCACGGGCCTGTTTCCGATCCTCCATTCGCGACATCGCTATTGCCACCTCAGCCCATCACGTCACTTACGCCCCGTCAGCCGCAGGCTGCCCGGGCAGCACCGCGTCGCGGGGTCTCACAGCCACCATTTCGGGGTCGCGCAGATCAATCCGCGCAAAACCCATGTCCAGGATTCGCTGCCTTTGGTCGAGCTGATCCAATTGAATCAGCGCGGATTCTTCGTCGATGGCCGGCAGCTGGATCAGCGAGCCGTCCTTCAGCCGCAGGTCCCAGCGGCGCTCGTCCACCCGGACCATCGCTTCCAGCCGGTCACGCAGGCGCGGACGCGAGGCGACGGCCGGCAGGATCAGGCCGGCGGCCTGATCGGCGCCCTGCCCCACCACCAGCGGCAGCTGCGGGAACCGCGCCGGATCGGCCTCGGTGATGACCTGACCCTCGCTGTCGATGACCTTCATGCGGCCGTGATTCTGCCAGACCGCCAGAGCCGGCCGTTCCTCAACCGCGATCAGCACGGTGTCGGGCAGCATGCGCACGACCTTGGCGTCCTTGACCCAGCCCACGCCCTGGACGCGGTCCCGCACGTCGGCGAGGTCCATGCCCAGGGTCGGCTGGTCCAGGTACAGGCCCGAAGCCTTGAGGATATCGGCCTGGGCGGTCGCCGAGGCGCCGCGGATATGGACGGTCTTCAGCCTGAAGCCGGCGGAGGCGAAGGTGTTGTCGACGCCGCGGACCATGGACGCGCCGAGGCGCTCGGCGCGATGGCCGGTCGCGAGCATCACCACAAGACCAAGACCCAGGGCCGCGCCGGCCACGCTGAGGGCCACCGTGGGCGACAGGCCCACGCCGCGCGCGGCGTGCAGCTTCGCAGCCGGCTGCGCCTTGCGGGGCGCCGGCTTACCTTTACTCGGACTTGCGGGCGCTTCGGCCCGGGGTCGCCTAGGCTTAGGCGGTCCCCCCCGCACTACAGCGGGCATAAGCGTCCTCCACGATCCACAAAACTAACTGGTCAAACGGGATCCCGACGTGGTCGGCCTGCTCGGGAGCGAGCGAGGTCGGCGTCATGCCAGGCTGCGTGTTGACCTCTAGAAGGACCAGAAGGTCGTTAATGTCGTCATAACGGAAGTCCGACCGGGTTACCCCTCGGCAACCAAGAGCGGTATGGGCCAGCTCGGCCATCCGCATGGCGCGATCCCTTACAGCATTGGGGATTGGGGCCGGGAGGACGTGGATTGAACCGCCTTCAGAGTACTTGGCTTCGTAGTCGTAAAAACCTGTGGATGCACGGATATCGGTCACCGCCAGCGCTCTGGGACCATTTGACTCACCCAGAACGGCGACCGCCAGCTCCATCCCCTGGATGTAGGGTTCGACCATGACTTCCTCGCCAAAGGTCCAGGACGGCGCGCCGACCTCCTCGGGCGGACGATTGGCGCCTTCCTTGATGATGAAGACGCCCACCGACGAGCCTTCGGCGTTCGGCTTCACGACATAGGGGGGCTGCAGCACATGGTCGCGTGCGACATCGTGTCGGTTGAAGAGCCCCCCGCCCGGCACCGTGACGCCGGCCGCGGCCAGCACAGCCTTGGCCTTGGCCTTGTCCATCGCCAGGGCCGAGGCCAGCACGCCTGAGTGGGTGTAGGGCAGCTTCAGCGTCTCCAGCACGCCCTGGACGCAGCCGTCCTCGCCCCATTCGCCGTGCAAAGCGTTGAAGACCATGTCCGGCTTGGTCGCCGTCAGCACCTGGGCCACATCCGGGCCTGGATCAATGCGGGAGACCTTGGCGCCCAGCCGCTCCAGCGCCTCGGCGCAGGCCGCGCCCGACACCAGACTGACCTTGCGTTCCGACGAGGGGCCGCCGAGCAGGACGGCGATGTGGCGGCCGGCCAAAGGGGCGTCAGCTTGGGGCTGCTGGGTCATTTTCCGGGAGACTCTTTGGAAGGCTGTGACGTTCAGCCACTCCTAGTCAGCCCGAGCGCGCCTGCCAACCGCAAGACGCTGAACCAAGTCATGTCATCCCGGCCAAGCGCGAAGCGCGCAGAGCCGGGACCCAGGGGCCACCGCATTGCCGTTGGCCCCTGGGTCCCGGACAGCCTCTCCGAGGCTTCCGGGATGACACCAGTTTGGAACCTAGACCGACGCCTACTTCGCCGCCGGAGCCGCCGGCTTCAGCGCGCGGAAGTCGACGTCGCTGTCGGCCACCAGATAGACCAGCGAGGTCCAGGCCGCGACGTTCTGGGCCAGTTCGGCGGGGCGAACCTTGTCCAGCGTGTCGTCCATGGTGTGGTGGTAGTCGAAGTAGCGGCTGGCGTCCTGGTTCAGGTTGATGACCGGCACCCCGGCCCGCTCGATCCCGGCGACGTCCGCGCCCGCGCCGGCGGCGGGGGTGCGATCGACATAGATCTTCAGCGGGGCCAGCACGCTGGCGGCGGCCTTGACCACCGGATGGTCCAGCGAGCCCGCTGGAACCTGCAGGCTGTAGATGCGGTCCGCGCCCGTGTCGCTCTCGCCGGCCAGCACCATGTTAGACAAGGCGTCCTTGTTCGCCGCCAGATAGGCCTCGGACGACCCGCCGCTCTCTTCGGAGCCCCACATCACCACGCGGATCGTGCGCTTGGGACGCTTGGGCAGGTCGCCGATCAGCTTGGCCGCCGCCGTGGTGATGGCGATGCCGGTGGCGTCGTCCAGGGCGCCGGTGCCGACGTCCCAGCTGTCCAGGTGGCCGCCGATGACGATGACCTCGTCCGGCTTCTCCGAGCCCTTGATGTCGCCCGAGATGTTCCAGGCCACGTTGTTAGGATTGACGCTCGACTCCAGCTTGAGCTTCACCCGCATCGGGACCTTGCGCGCGGCCAGACGCTCCAACTGCTCGGCCTCGGGAACGCCGATCGCAGCGGCCGGGATGGTCACCACACCCTCGCCGCTGGCGGTGCCGCCGGTGTGCGGAACGGTGGAGTCGGACGTCGAGATCGAGCGGATCAGCATGGCGACCGCGCCACGCTTGGCGGCCTCAACCGGGCCGATCCGGCGCGAGACGCCCGCCGCGCCATAGCCGGCGCCGTTCTGGGTGCGGACCATCGGCTGGGTGATCACCACGATCTTGCCCTTCAGCGCGCCGTCCGGCGCGGCCATCATGTCGGCGACGGTCTTGAACAGCGCGACCTCGGCCTCGATGCCGCCGGCCGGCGTCGACACCGTGCGGCCCAGACCCACCGCGCCCAGCTTCATGGCGTAGGGTGCGACCAGCTCGGCGCTCTCCTCGCCCCGGCTCCAAGAGGGCTTGGCGAACTCATCGACCTTGATGTTGGTGAAGCCCAGCGCCTTGAACTTGGCGACCGACCAGTCCTTCGCCTTGGCCATGGCCGGCGAGCCGACGAGGCGCGGGCCGATATTGGTGGTCAGGTCCTCGGTGATGTCCCAGGCCAGATAGTCGCGCAGGGCCTTGTCCCGCAGCGCTTCGGCGGTCTTGAGGTCCTGGGCGTGCGCAGCGCTGCAAACAAGAGCGAAGGCGGCGGAAGCAATCAACAGACGACGGAACATGTGCAAGGTGTCTCCCCAAAGGCGGGCGAGTCATAACACCGGTTCGGGCCAGGGGGAGTCAGCAATGGGGCTGGGGGGCGATGGAGGCACCACGCGCTGCTCATAATCCTCCCCCAGAGGGGGAGGTGGTCCGAAGGACCGGTGGGGGAAGAAGCAGGCTTGGTCGAACTTCCCCCTCCGTCCGCTTCGCGGACACCTCCCCCGCTAGGGGGAGGATTGGGTCACTACCCCGCCCGTCCGATCCGCTTGATTTCCCAGTCGAGCTGGACGCCGGTCTTGGCCAGGACGTCGGCGCGCACGGCCTCGCCCAGGCCCTCGAGATCCGCCGCCGTGGCTTCGCCGGCGTTGATCAGGAAGTTGCAGTGCAGAGGCGAGAACATCGCCCCACCGAACGGTTTCCCGCGCCAGCCGGCCTCGTCGACCAGCTTCCAGGACGAGTGCCCCGGCGGGTTCTTGAAGGTCGAGCCGCCGGTCTTTTCGCGGATCGGCTGGGTGGTCTCGCGGCGCGCGGTGATCTCGGCCATGCGGGCCTTGATCGCCTCGGGTTCGTCGGGCGTTCCTTCGAAGATCGCGTCCAGCACGATCACCGGCTCGCCGTCCTGCAGGGCGCTGTGGCGATACGTGTAGTGCAGGTCCTCGACGCTGAGTTCGCGCACGACGCCGGCGCGGTCCATCACGCGCACCGACTTGACCACATTGACCGTCTCGGCGCCGTAGCAGCCGGCGTTCATAATCACCGCGCCGCCGATCGTGCCGGGCACGCCGACATAGAACTCCAGCCCCGCGATGCCGGCCTCCGCCGCCTTGCGGGCCAGGATGGCGTCGGGCACGGCGCTGCCGGCCTTGATGCGGTTGTCGCCCAGGGCCTCGACCCCGTTGAAGCCCTTGCCCAGACGGATGACCACCCCGTCGACGCCGCCGTCGCGGACCAGCAGGTTCGACCCCACGCCGATGGCCATCACCGGCACGCTGGGATCCAGGCTTTTAAGGAAGTCCGACAGGTCCTGCTCGTCAGCCGGCAGGAACACCACGTCGGCCGGACCGCCGACACGGAACCAGGTGAACGGCGCCAGCGGCTCGTCGATCAGCAGCTTGCCGCGGACAGTCGGGAGTTGGGTCTTCCAGGTCATTGCGTTGGCCGGCTGTGTTGTTGCGCGAAGAAGTCCGCAGCGGCATCAAAACCGCCAGCCTCGTTCGCCATCAAATCCCAAAACCTACTGTCGGCCGAGCACACGTCGCATTCAGGTCCATGATCCACGCCGTGCGCTTCTTCGAAGGCATCCAAGGCGTCGTTGCGCTCATCGCGATCTCGCGGATAGCTCGGCCCCAACCATGCCATAGCTTCTTCCACCAGATCCGCTGAGCGCGGCATTCCGATGGCCCTGAAGCCCGCTACAGCTTCCGGCGCAAGCACGCCGGTTGAGTTCGAAAAGAACTGGGAGAAACCACCATTATGAACCTCGCTCTGTAGCCAGTGCGTGGCGAGAAGATGTTTCGACGGCGTCGGCACAGCTGAAAATCCGGCGAGAAACACTTCCGGTCCGTCATAGATGCTGACCGCATCCCAGTACGGATCAACGAGCGCCCAGTATCTTGGGGGCTGCTTCCTTCGAAGCGATGCCAACCAGGTCTTCCAGCTCACTTGGTCAGCGCTTCCAGCTGTCCCGGCAAGGCGTAGGACCAGGTGGTGATATCGCCGGCGCCCAGCAGCACGACCAGGTCCCCGCTGGTCGCCTCGGCGGCGATCAGGCGCGGCAGGGCCGTCGGGTTCTCCAGCGGGAGCGCGCGGCGGTGGCCGAACTTCTTGAGGCCCGCGACCAGGGCGTCGCGATCGACGCCCGGAATCGGCTGCTCTCCGGCGGTGTAGACATCGGCCACGATCACCGTGTCGGCGTCGTTGAAGCAGCTGGAGAACTCGGTCATCAGATCGCGCAGGCGCGTGTAGCGGTGCGGCTGAACCACGGCGATCACCTTGCCGGTCGACACCGCGCGGGCGGCCTTGAGCACGGCGGCGATCTCGACCGGGTGGTGGCCGTAGTCGTCGACCACGCGGATGCCGTTGGCGACGCCCGTGGTGGTGAAGCGGCGCTTGACCCCGCCGAAGCCGGCCAGGCCCTTGGCGATCGCTTCGGCGTCGACGCCCAGCTCGCGCGCCACGGCCACGGCGGCGGCGGCGTTCAGCACGTTGTGGTGGCCGGCCATCGGCATCTTCAGGCCGTGATAGCGCACGACCTCGCCGTCGCGCGGCGAGACCACGATGTCGAAGGTCGCGCCCTCCGGACCCATGGCGATGTTGGAGACCCGCACCTCGGCCTGCGGGTTGGTGCCGTAGGTCACCAGGCGGCGGTTCTCGATCCGCGCGGTCAGGGCCTGCACTTCCGGATGATCGGTGCAGACCGCGGCGAAGCCGTAGAACGGGATGTTCTGGATAAAGTCCTGAAAGCCCTTCTTCACCGCCTCGAAGTCGCCCCAGTGGTCCAGGTGCTCGGCGTCGATATTGGTGACGATGGCCACCGTCGACTTCAGGCGCAGGAACGAGCCGTCGCTCTCGTCGGCCTCGACGACGATCCAGTCGCCCTCGCCGACCTTGGCGTTGGTGCCATAGGCGTTGATGATGCCGCCGTTGACGACGGTCGGGTCCAGGCCCCCAGCGTCCAGCAGGGTGGCGACCATCGAGGTGGTGGTCGTCTTGCCGTGCGTACCGCCGACGGCGATCGAGAACTGCAGGCGCATCAGCTCGGCCAGCATCTCGGCGCGGCGCACCAGCGGCAGGCGCTTGTCGCGGCCGGCGACCATCTCCGGGTTATCGGCCTTGACCGCCGTGGAATAGACGATGGCCGACGCGCCCTCGACGTGGGCGGCGTCATGGCCGATGAAGATCCGCGCGCCCAGCTTTTCCAACCGCTCGGTATTGGCGCTGGCCTTGGCGTCGCTGCCCTGAACGGTGTAGCCGATACGGATCATGATCTCGGCGATGCCGGACATGCCGATGCCGCCGATGCCGATGAAGTGCACGGGGCCGAGTTCGAAGGGTACGGGGCGTCGACGCTGGATCATGAAAAGCCGATTAGACCAATTCCGCGCGACGCGAAACGCCCTGTTGGCGCTGGTTGTGTGGACAACGCCGGCGCTCGCCCAAACCGCCTCCCCCGCTACGCTTCCGGCCCCGCTTGAGCTGCGGCTGGCCGACGTCGGCCGCTTCGCCGTCTTCGTCGATCTGACCAGCGTCCGGTGGACCGGCCGCACCGCGAAACTGCGCGTGCTGCAGGTCACCGAGGGCGGCTTCAAGGCCGGGGCCGAGGAATACTGGGGCGGCTGGCGTCACGAGGTCATCGACTGCGACGCCCGCACCATCGCCCACGCCGGCTTTGGCAGCATCCGCGCGGGCGGGCGCGAAGGCCCGGTCACCGGCCGCCAAGGCCCGCCCGCCCCGATCCCGCCCGGCGGCGCCGACGACGCAGCGGCCAAGGTGGTCTGCGACGGCTGGAAGCCGTTCGCCGGGGTTCCGGTGGCGACCAGCGTCGAGCAGGCGGTGGGCCTGGCCCGGCCGCTGATCGAGACGGGGGCGGAGCCTTGAACTTCCTTTAACGCTGTCATCCCGGACAAGCGCGAAGCGCGCCGATCCGGGACCGCCGGAAGCGCGGCGCTCAGGCGTCGGTCCCGGATCTTCGCCGTGCCGGCTCGTCCGGGATGACATCGAAAATGAGAAGGCACGGGTTCGCGCCCTCGCCGGTTTGACCAGCAAGTTGAGGAGGCGGCGGAGCGTCCGGGCCAGGCCCGGATGAGGATAGTGGGAGTACCGTTTCGGCCGTGGCCGGAGCGCTCGGTGCGGTTGTTATTCGATGAGCCCTCGGGGCGCGGGGTTTTTAGAGGCCCCAGGCGGGCGGAAGGGAAGCGCCCCCTCCGGACCGCGCGGGCGATTTCAGCCCGCGCCTGCAGCGCTCGCCGCCGTCGCCGGGCTGTCCACGAGCGCGTTAGCGACCGATTTGCCCGGCGAAACCCCTGCGGGGATTACACACCTCGAACCGATCTCCGCCGGGGACTGCATCGACAACGGTCAGGCGAGCACGACCCGCACAACCGCCTCCACCGCCCGTCAGGTCGCCAGCTGGACGCCCTCCCCTTGCGATGAAGCGGGGAGAAGTATGCGGCCGTTTTGCAGGGGGCTGCGTCGATTTTGGATCGTGACGCTGGGTGGCGGGGTTAGGGCGTTGAATTTGTTTGGGGTGGAGGGGCGTCTGCCCCCTTGGGCGAACGGGCATAGGACAGTCTGGAACTGATGTGTCTACGCCGCTACCGAAAATCCGGAAGCCTGGAGCACCTATTCAGCCGCTGCGATAGCGCAAGGTGTCGACAATCATCTGGAACGGCAACAGGTTCTGGCGGCGGCTTGGATAGTAGAGGAAATAGCCATCAAACAATGGCGACCACTCATCCAGAACCTGCTCTAGGGCGCCCGATGCCAAATGCATCTCGACGGTGCTTTCCGGCACATACGCAATGCCAAAGCCGCTCACCGCCGCGTCGATCATGGCGTAGGAATTGTTGAACGTCAGCTGTCCCTCGACCCTGACCCGAAGCGACTTTCCAAGCCTCTCGAACTCCCAAGCATAGAGGCTGCCTGAGGTCTCATGACGCATGTTTATGCAACGATGCCGGATCAAGTCCTGCGGGCGTTCGGGACGGCCGCGGGCGGCGAAATAGTCCGGCGAGGCCACCGCAATGAGCCGCCAATCAGGGCCAATTCGGACAGCAATCATGTCCTTCTCAACGCTCTCGCCCAGCCGAACGCCAGCGTCGTAGCCTTCCTCAACGATGTTGCGGAAGGTGCTGTCCAGACATAACTCCACGCTGATATCGGGGTAGGCGTGCAGTAGCGGCTTCAGCTTGGGCCACACCACGGTGGCCAGTGCATGGTCCGACAGGGTGAGGCGGATGGATCCCGACGGTTTGTCCCGGAACGCCGTGAGCGCAACAATCTCTTCATCGATCTCACTCAATCGGGGCGTGATCGTCTGTAGCAGTCGTTCGCCCGCAGTTGTCGTGGCGACATTGCGCGTGGTCCGCGTGAGGAGCCGGATCCCCATCCGCGTTTCCAGCTGTTTGATCGCATGGCTAAGCGTCGATTGCGCCACACCCAGACGCGCGGCAGCCTTCGTGAAGCTGCGCTCTTCAGCCACCGCTTGAAACCAGGTCAGCTGATTGAAGTCGGTTCTTTCCAAACGAGCCTCCTGCGCAACGCTACATTATTTGATCCAGTCGATTAGTTCATGCCGATTCAGACGGATAATCATTGGCGTGACCACCGCTAAATTAGCGGTCCCATGATCGAAGCACCGGATCTCCCAAACCCCTCCGCTCCTGAGAAGCCGAACCCGATCATGGCCGCCATGCCTGCGGCCCTGACGAGCAGTTGTCATCGCCGTCCCAAAACAACGCTTCGCTGTCCGTCCCCCCCAGCGATGAAAGGAACGCCATGACACCGCCCTACATGTCCACGCGCCGGAAGCTCCTGAGAGTCGGCGTCGCCGCTACGCTCTTGCCTCAACCCCTTTTGGCGCAGGTGCGCCAGTCCCCAGAAAGGTCTCTAGCCGTGCCCTTGCAACCTGATGGCTACACGTTTGCGCTGTCTCCCGACGTCTCCAGAACCCCGGTGCGCTATCGCAATCGCTATGGGATCGAGATTGCGGGCGACCTCTATCGCTCCAAGTCCTTCAACAGCGCCCACAAGCACAGCGCGCTTGTGGTCGGACCTCCCCATGGCGGGATAAAGGAGCAGGGCGGCGGCATCTATGCCCAGGAAATGGCAAAGCGCGGCTTCGTCGCCCTAGCATTCGACCCCTCATACAATGGCGAGAGCGGCGGCTCACCGCGCAACATCACCTCGCCTGAACTCTTTGCGGAAGATTTCAGCGCCGGAGTCGATTTTCTTGGAACCCTGCCAGAAGTAGCCCGAGATCGGATCGGTGCAATCGGCATTTGTGGGAGCGGAGGATTTCTCCTCAGCCAAGCTGCTGTCGACATCCGCATCCGGGCGGTTGCCACCACCTCCATGTATGACATCAGCCGGATGTTGCGAAATGGCTGGGAAGACAGCGCGACCGAGGCTGACCGTCGCGGCACACTCAACAGTCTTGCAGCCCAGCGCTGGGCTGACGTTGATCACGGCCGTCCGCAATTGCAGCCCACCTTCCCGGACAAGATGCCCTCTGGCGGGCTAGATCCAATCACCCAGGAGTTCTTTGATTACTACGTCGCCGACCGGGGCCGTCATCCGCGCTCGATCGGCGGATTTACTCTGACGAGTGGCATGTCACACATCAATTTCGGCCAGCTTCGGCACATAGCCGATATCGCTCCGCGACGCATTCTTCTGGTCACCGGCGATCAGGCGCACAGCCGGTTTTTCACCGAGACTGTGCACAAGCAAGCGCCGCAACACAGCGAGCTGGTCGTCGTGTCAGGCGCACGCCATATCGACCTTTATGATCGCGTGGACCTGATACCGTTCGACAAGTTCACGGCGTTTTTCAAGGAGCAGCTGTCTTAGGACCAAAGGCCAGCTGCGATAGTCCCCCAACGCCCCTTCCCAGCCGACGGAAGGGTGTGATTGGGGGGCCAATCCTGTCCAGAAAGGTCTGAGACGCTCCTCACCCAAACAAGTTGCAACGCGTGAGGGCGTGAGGGACGCGTCGTCCGTTCTACCAGATCAGCCAACGCCTCAACAACAGATGGCCATGGCCTCGACGGTCAGTTCGTCTTTCAGGGGTCATCAGGACCGAGCCCTCTTCATCGGCGCCGCCACCGGCGTCTCGCTGCCCGCCTGACGCCCATCCGCCGGCCAGGCCGATCTTGCCCACGCAACGAAGTAAGGTCCGGGCCGTTCAGTTCAGTGTTAGCGTGGTCGCCGGGCGCCCGGCGGGGGAAAAGGCATGAGCATGACCCTGAGACGCATGGCCATGACCGCAGTGTTTGCGGCAGTCTTTCTGGGAACCGTGGCCATGGCCGTTGAAGAACCCGTCTTTAAGGTCGTCCTCCACGAGGGCGACTTTGACGTTCGCGACTATCCGGCCCTGGTGGTCGCCGAAGTGACCGTCAGCGGCGATCAGAAACAGGCGGCCAATCGCGGCTTTCGACTGCTGGCCGGCTATATCTTCGGCGGCAACAGGACGCGCCAGAGCATCGCCATGACCGCGCCGGTCGCCCAGGCGCCGGCCAGCCAGACCATCGCCATGACGGCGCCGGTCACCCAGACCCAAAGCGCCGGCCAGTGGGTCGTGAGGTTCACCATGCCCAGCCGCTACAGTCTGGAAGCCCTTCCTGAGCCGAACGACCCCCAGGTGAAGCTTCGCCTCATTCCGCCGTCCCGCCTGGCGGTGCTGCGCTTCTCGGGCCTGGCCGGAGCGGACACGGTCGAGGCCAAGACCGCTGACCTGAAGAAACGCCTGTCTGCCCACCAGTTGCAGGCGACCGGGCCCGCGACGCTGGCGCAGTACAATCCGCCCTGGACCCCATGGTTCATGCGCCGCAACGAGGTGATGATCCCCGTCGCCCCCTAAGCGCTCAGCCCAGTCGGCGGTCGCCGCGTGTGGCGGTCTCCCTCGCCCCCCTCACCCCGCCATCACCCGCGCCTCATAGATCATCACCGGCGCGGCCCCAGCCTCGATGCGCACGCGGGCCGGGGCGGCGCCGGGCGGCAGGGGCAGGTCGAGCGGGAAGAAGCCGTCCTGCCCCGCGGCCGGGGTCCGGAACTGGCCGATGACAGCGCCGTCGACCCGGACCGTGGCGGTCTGGCCGGTGTCCTGGCCCCAATAGATCAGTTGCAGGGTCAGGGGGCCGGGGCGGCGAGCCAGAGTCATGTCCAGCCAGCCGCCGGGGCGCAGCTTGCGGCTGCTGCGGCCGTTGATCTGCATGATCTCGCTGTCGCGCGCGGTGACCTGATGGTCCACCTCCGGCTGCTGCTCACCCAGATAGACCACGTCGACGGTGCGGGCGGCCGCCGCGATCAGCGCCTGCTCAGCCGCCAGAAAAGCCGGCCCCTCGGCACGCCAGCGGGCGGGGGTGAAGACCGGGGCGTAGACGGCCGTGCGGCGGTCATAAAGAGCGTAGAACGGCGAGAACCGCGCCGTTCCGCCCTGGGCCGTCGGTGCGGAAAAGACGTGGGGGTTTGCTGCCCCCGCCGGCTGCAGCAGGGCGTGCGCCGCCCCCTCGCCCACCAGGGCGGGGACCGGCTGCTCGAACGGACGCTCGTCTGGCCCCAGGTCGGCGGCCAGCACCAGCGGGCCGCTGAGAAAGGCCACCAGGTTGGGATCGTCGGGCGTCGGCTCGGCCCGCACGGCCATCGGCAGCATCAGGGTGACGCGGTCGCCGGCCTTCCAGCGGCGCGACAGGCGGGCATAGCCGTCGCCCCGGGTCTGGATGGGCGTCGGCGCGCCGTTGACCGACAGCCGGGGCGCCGCGCACCAGGCCGGCAGGCGCAGGGCGATCTCGCGCAGCCCACGCGGCGCCCGGGTCACGGTCAGGTCCACCTGGCCCGACTGCGGGAACGCGGTGTCCAGATCGATGGCGAAGTCATCGCCCGGCAGGTCGAGGCGCGAGGCGATGAACAGGTTCAGATACAGGGCCTGGCCGCCCCGCCACCAGATGGAGTCGGCGTGCTTGGCGTGGCTTTCCATGCCCGAGCCCACGCAGCACCAGAAGCTGTCCTCGGGGGTGGAATAGCTGCGCCGACCGCCCGCCGCCATCGGCATGAAATAGACGAACATCCCGTCGCTGGGCCGCTGGTGAGCCATGATGTGGTTGAGCTGGGCGCGCTCGTAGTCGTCGAACAGCGCCCCGTCCGGCGCCCAGCTCCACAGGCGCCGGGTCAGTTTCAGCATGTTGTAGCTGTTGCACGCCTCGCAGGTGGTTTCGCTCAGGCGCGTGGCGATGGCGTCCGGCGGGCCGAAATGCTCGCGGTCGGAATTGCCGCCGATGGCATAGCTGTGCCGGCGGGTGACGGTCTGGTGGAAGAAGCGCGCGGTCCGCGCCTCGGCGGGGTCGCCGGCCACCTCATACAGCCGGGCCAGGCCGATGATCTTGGGGATCTGGGTGTTGGCGTGCAGACCGGCCAGTTCGTCGCGGCCCTGGGCCAGGGGATCGACCAGCTCCCGATGGCGCAGGCGGCGCGCAATGTTCAGCCAGCGCCGATCGCCGGTCAGGGCGTAGGTTTCGGCATAGGCTTCGCACAGGCCGCCGTGCTCGGCGACGAGGATGGCCTGCACCTGGTCGTCATTGAGCCCCTCGAGGATGGTCGCCAGATAACCGGCCAGGCCCAGGGCGACGCCCAGCGCGCCCGGCGTCGCCGCCAGCCGGTGGGCGTCCAGCAGGCCGGCATGGATCTTGTGCCAAGTGTAGATCGGCACCCAGCCGTCATTGAGGCTGAAGCGGTTGGCGCGAATGTCGCCGCGCCGCAGTTCCTCGAACACCGCCTTGCCGCCGACCGGGTCGGCCTGGCCCCAGCGAGTGGTTCCGCCGACATAGCCGTCGCCGTGGGCGGCCTGCACGCGGGCCAGCTGCGCCACGGTGTAGGCTAGGCGCTGGCTCAGCACCGGATCGCCGTCGTTGGCCACCTGCAGAGCGCAGGCGCTCAAATAGTGGCCCAGGGTGTGGCCCGCGATGCTCTGAGCTTCCCAGCCGCCATAGACCGGCGCCTTGACCGGCAGGCCCGCGCCCAGATGGAAATTGTGCAGCAGCCGATCAGGCTGCAGCGAGACCAGATAGGCGCGATTGGCTCCCTGGGCCTGGGCGAAGATCGAGGGCTTGAGCGTGACATGGCGAGCCGGCACCGGCGTGGCCAGCACGCGCCCTCCGACCTCGGCGCCGACCGCAGGCTGAGCCAGGGCCGCCGTGGCGCCAGCCAGGCCCAGGACGCTTGACGCCAGCAGGATCGTCCGACGGGTCAGGCCCGCCGCGGCTGCTTGCTGCTCCATGGCCCACCCGCCTTTTGTCCGACAATTAGCGGCAAAAGAGCATGGGCGCGGGGGCCGTTCAAGACCGGCGACTAGGACGCTCGCCTTAGCGCGCCGTCTTCTCCACCAGATCCGCCAGTTCCTCGGCCGCGTTCGGCTTGGCGGCTGACCGCGCCCCCGCCGCCATCTTTTCCAGGCGTTCGGGCTTGGACAGCAGGGCCTTCAGCGCCGCGGCCATCACGTCGACGGTCAGTTCATCCTCGAGGCACACGGCCGCGCCGCCGGCCTCTTCCAGCAGGCGGGCGTTGAAGCGCTGGTGGTCGTCGGCGGCGATCTTCAGCGGAATCAGGATCGAGGGCCGGCCGGCCACGGCCAGCTCGGTGCAGGTCGAGGCGCCCGAGCGGCCGATGACCAGGTGCGACTGGCGGAGATACCCGGCCATGTCGCGGAAGAACGGCGCCACTTCGCACTCGACCATGGCGTTGCGATAGACCTTGCGGGCCTGCTCCATGCTTTCGGCCCGGGCCTGCTGGAACACTTTCAATCGGCCGCGCATCTCCTCGGGCAGCTTGGCCACCGCCTCGGGGATCAGTTCGGAGAGCAGGCGCGCGCCCTGGCTGCCGCCGGTGACCAGCACGCGAAGCTGCACCTCGGGCGCCAGATAGGGCACGTCGAACAGCGCGCGCACCGGCGGACGCACCGGATTGCCAACCACATGGGCGCAGGCCTTCACGGCGGGGGTGGCCTTCTCCAGGATCGGGAAGGCGCAGGCCACTTCATTGACGCGCGGGGCCAGGAAGCGGTTCACGCGGCCCAGCACGGCGTTCTGTTCGTGGATGACGGTCGGGCGGCCCTGCGACAGCGCGCCCAGCAGCGCCGGTAGCGCCGGATAGCCGCCGAAGCCGACCACGACAGCGGGGTCGAGACGCTTGAACGCCGCCCGGGCCTCCATCACCCCCTGCAGGACCACGAAGCCGGCCTTGATCATGCCCAGCGGGTCGTTCGACTTGGCGGTGGCGGCCGACAGGGCCAGCCGCTCTTCGGCGGGGAACTTGTCGGCGTAGAGGGCGCCGCGATCGTCGGTGGCCAGCACCACCCGCCAGCCGCGCGCAGCCAGCGCCTCGGCCAGGGCCTGAGCGGGGAACATATGGCCGCCGGTTCCTCCGGCGGCGACAACAGCCAGCTTGCTCATCAGGCGTCCGCGCGACCGAAGCCGAACTCGCCGCTCGCCCCATAGGCGCCGGGGCGTTTGCGCAACAAGGCTAGGGCCATGCCCAGCGTTAGTCCCATCGCGAGCATCGAGGAGCCCCCGTAACTGATGAACGGGAGCGTCATGCCCTTGGTTGGGATCATGTTCAAGTTCACCGCGATGTTGATCAGCGCTTGCTGGCCCACCAGAACGAACAATCCGGCCGCCGCGACCTGCTCGAACGGGTCATTGAGCTTCATGGCCTTGTAGAGGCCGCGCACGACGACGAAGGCGAAAAGGCCGATCAGCGACCAGGAGAAGATCAGGCCGTACTCCTCGGCCGCCACCGAATAGATGAAGTCGGTGTGCAGGTCGGGCACGTGGCGCTTCATGACGCCCTCGCCCGGACCGCGTCCGAAGAGGCCGCCGGCGCGGATGGCCTCGGCGGCGCGCGTGATCTGGTGGGTGTCGGCCTGATCGGGGCTGAGGAACTTCTGCACCCGCGCATGGACGTGGTCGAACAGGAAATAGGTCGACCCCAGCCCCGCCAGCGCCACCCCGCCCAGCCCCATGATCCACGAGATCGGCACCCCGGCCATCCAGAAGGCCGCGCCGAAGGCGATGGTGATCAGCACGGTCTGGCCGACGTCGGGCTGGATCAACAGCAGGGCCACGGCGATGAAATAGAGCAGGAAGGCGATCGAGACGCCGGGCACGCCCTCGCCCTTCTGGCCCTCGGCGAACATCCAGGAGACCAGCACGATCAGGGCCGGCTTCATGAACTCCGACGGCTGCAGGGTAAAGCCGGCGAACTGTAGCCAGCGCGTCGCGCCCTTGGCGTTGTGGCCGATGAACGGCAGGGCGATCATCACGGCGATCGCCCCAAGATAGATGAAGAACGCGGCGCGGCGGATGTCCCGCGGCGACAGCATCGAGGTGATCAGCATCAGCACCGACGAGGCGGTGGCGAAAAAGCACATGCGAAGGGCGAAGTGGAACTGGTCGTCGATGCCGATCCGCTGCGCCGCAGCCGGGCTCGACGCAAACGACAGCAGCATGCCCAGCGTGACCAGCAGGGCCGTCGCGCCCAGCAGCCAGCGATCCGTCGTCCACCACCACAGGCCGAGCGCGGTGCGGTCGGTGCGGGCGAAAGCGTGGGTCGCGTTGGAGGCCATGGGCGGAGAGTCGGGTCGGAGGGTTAATCAAACCTTGCCGGGCTGGTCTAACCCCGTGGACATGCGGCGAAAAGCGCGGGAATAGGAAGCCATGGCCTCCTCCGACGACCTCCGCCAGCTGGAAACCATCACCGACGCCGAGCAGCGCAACGCCCTGGCCTTGCGCTTGGCCCAGACCGGAACGCCGGGCCTGGACGCGGTGCTTGTCAAACTGATCCAGCGCCCCGACCTCGCCGACAAGCGCGCGCGCCTCGTCCATGCGCTGAGCTTCGTAGACTGCTCCGACCATGTCGCCCTGCTGGTCGAGCTGGTCGCCTCGGGCGGTTACGAGGTGGCGCACGAGGCGCTTCAGGCGCTGGAAACCGTCGACGAAGCGGACGCCGACGAGGTGGAGAAGGCGCGCGGTGTTCTCGACCGAGCGCGGAGCGTGGCCAATCTCGAAGGCTGGCGCGAAGCGCTGCTCGAGGAACTGGCTGAACTCTTCGACTGAAGTCTATCCCCCGAACGTCCTGAAAAGGACGCGCACGTCAAACCGGCGCTTGTATTCTTCGCGCATGGCGTGATCATTGGCCTCTCGGGCAGGGACGTGGCGTGGCCGAAGAAACATCGGACAAGACTGTTCTGGAGGGCGCTGGGGCTTACTTCCTCAGCGTGGTCGAGGCTAGCCAGGACTGCATTCGCGTCATCAGCGCCGACGGCTATCTCGAATACATGAACGCCCAGGGCAAGTTCCTGCTTGAGATCGAGGATTTCGAGGGGCGCAATCGCCATCAGTATTGGCCTGACATGTGGCCGCTCGAGAGTCGCGACACCGTCGAGCAGGCTCTGCGCGCGGCGATGGCCGGCAACGCCGTGGCCTTCCGGGCACCCTGCCCCACGGCCAAGGGCGCGCCCCGCTGGTGGGACACCACCGTCTCGCCGATTCTCGAAGGCGGCCGTGTCATTCGCGTGCTGGCCACCTCGCGCGACGTCACCGGCGAGCGCCTGGCGGAGAGCCATCGGCAGCTGCTGGTCAATGAGCTGAACCATCGGGTGAAGAACACGCTCGCCACCGTCCAGTCGATCGCCAACCAGTCCCTGCGCAACGCGGGTGTGGACGCCTCGGTGCGCGACGCGCTGGAGGGTCGCTTGATGGCGATCGCCGCCACGCACAACGTCCTGACCGACCAGAACTGGTCCGCCGCCAGCCTGCGCCAGATCGTCGATGGTTCCGTGACGCCCTATCGCGCCAATCCAGGACAGCTGACCATCAGTGGCGATGACCTGAAGGTCTCGCCCAAACCGGCCGTCGTGATGGCCCTGGCGTTCCATGAACTGGCGATCAACGCGCTGAAGTACGGCGCCCTGTCGGCGCCCGACGGCCATGTCGACATCCACTGGTCGGTCGATCCGGACGACCAGTTGCTGATCGAGTGGGCCGAGCGCGGCGGCCCCACAGTGCGCCCGCCCGAGCGCCGGGGCTTTGGCTCGCGGATCGTCGAACTGGCCCTGCCTAACGAGCTGGGCGGCAAGGTCGACCTGGACTATCGCCGCGACGGCCTGCGCTGCTCCATCCGATCGCCGCTCTCGGCCCTGGACAAGAACGACGCATTCATGCCGCTGGGGTGAGCCTCACCCCGTATCCCCGGTCAGTTCGCGGCGGGCCTTTTCCAGTTCTTCGGCGTAGCGGCGGGTGACGTGGGCTTCGGTGATCAGGCCGATGACCTCCCCGCCCTCGTCGACCACGGCCAGTTCGTCGGCGCCGGTCTCGTCAAAGGCGGTCATGATCGCCTTGATTGACAACTCGGGAGCCAGGGCCACGCGCGTGTGAGCCGCCAGGGCCGCCACCGTGGCGTCGCGCTCGGGCGGCTCGGCATAGACGGCCGCCGTAGCGACGATGCCGGCGTAGCGCCCCGTCTCGTCCGTCAGCACCGCCCGCTTGGTCGAGCCCAGCGGGAACCGGCGGCGGAACTCGGCCAGGCTCGTGCCGGCCGCGATCGTCTTCACGTCTCGGCGCATCATCTTGCCGGCTGTGAGATTGCGCATCCAGCTGACGTCGTGGGCGCTGCGGATCGTCTCGCCGCGCAGGTGCAGCCGCCAGGTCGAGAACGAATAGCCGAAGGTCTCGCGCACCACGGCGCTGGCGATCAGCGAGGCGGCTAGGGTCGCGCCGGTGACGGTGAAATCGCCCGTGGCCTCCAGCACCAGGAACGACATGGTGAAGGGCCCGCCGACAATCGCCACGCCCAGAGCGCCCATGCCGACCAGCGAGGCCGCGATCGGGTCTAGGTGCACAGTCCCCGTGGTCATGTTCACCACCAGGGCGAAGGCCTGCCCCATCAGCGCGCCCAGAAACAGGGCGGCGAAGAACAGGCCGCCCCGGAAGCCCGAGCTCAGTGACACGATCGAGGCGACCGCCTTCATCAGGATCAGCACCAGCAGCACCTTCAGCGGCAGGTCGCTGTTGAGATCCAGGTGCAGCGCGCCGTGGCCGCCGGACAAGGTCTGGGGCGTCGCCAGGGCGAGAGCGGCAAGCGCTACGCCCCCGATCGCGGGCTTCGACCAGCGCGGCAGGGGCGCCTTGATCGCCCACCCATCGGCCACAGCCACGGCCCGCATCAGCGCCACGCCAAAGAAGGCGGCCAGCAGACCCAGCAGGCCATACAGCGCGTAGTCGGCTGGAGACGAGATGGCGACCACTGAGGTCTTGAGGAGATAGGGCGTGGAGCCCAGGGCCTTGGCGACCAGAACCCCGGCGAGGGCGGCCGCCGCCACCGGGGCGATGTTGGCGACCGTATAGGCGCCGATGACGATCTCGAACGCGTAGAAGGCGCCGGTCAGCGGCGCACCGAACGCCGCCGCGATCGCCGCGCCGGCCCCCGCGCCGACCAGAATCCGCAGATCGCCTCGGCGCAGGTTCAGCCTCTGCCCCACCCACGAAGCCGTCGCGCCACCGGCCTGGGCGTAGGCCGCCTCGAGCCCCACCGACGCGCCCGAGCCGTTCGAGATCAAGGTCTGCACGCAGATGATCAGACTGTCGCGGATCGACAGCCGCCCGCCGTGCAGGGCGTTGGCTTCGACGGGGTCGACGGCGTGGTTGGGGCGAAAGCGCAGGACCGCGGCCGTGAACAGGCCCAGCACCAGCCCGCCCAGCGGAATGGCCAGCAGCCGCCAGGGCTCGATCATGACCTGGGCCGACAGGCGTTCATTGGGATCGAAATTGAAGATCGCGACCTGGGTCCCGTGCGCCAGCGCGCCCAGAGCGACCGCCAAGGCGCCGGCCACCAAGCCCACGACCGTCGCCACCGCGATAACCCAGAGTTCGGAGGAGCGCGTCCGGCGGCGCAGCCAGGCCAACCATGGCAGGGCCTGGCGACCGGCCTCGCGCAAACGCGCGCGATCGATGGCCGCCACACGCAGAACAGAGCGCCAGGGAGGCGAAGCGGCCTTGGCGGACTCCGGTTCGGGGGCCTCGGCCGGTTCGGTCATCGCCTAGGCGACAGCGGCCTTGCCGCCGCCCGCCGTCAGCCCGTTCACGGCGGCGCGGAACGCCTCGCCCCGGGCCTCGAAGTCGCTGAACTGGTCAAACGAGGCGCAGGCCGGCGATAGCAGCACGATCGCCTCCTCGCCGCTGGCCGCCGCGTCGGCATAGGCCTGTTGCACCGCCTTCTCCAGCGTCCCGCTCAGCACGCACTCGGCCTTGCCGGCCAGGGTCCAGGAGAACGGCTCGGCGGCCTCGCCGATCAGATAGGCCTTGGCGATGCGCGGGAAGAGGTCCTTCAGGTCGTCGATGCCACCGGCTTTCGCCACGCCGCCGGCGAGCCAGTAGAACTTGGGATAGCTGGACATCGCCTGACGCGCGGCGTCGGCGTTGGTGGCCTTGCTGTCGTTGACGAAGCGGACCTTGCCGATCTTGCCGACCGTCTCCATCCGGTGCGCCAGGCCCGGGAAGGTCATCAGGCCATCGACGGCATCCTGCATCGAGATGCCGATCGCGCGCGCCGCGGCGTAGGCGGCCGCGGCGTTCTGCCAGTTGTGACGGCCCGGCAGGCTGCGGGCGCGCAGGATGTCGGCGACCTCGACCACGCGCTCGCCCGTGGCGTCATAGAGCACGCCTTGCAGCGCATAGACGCCTCGCCCCATCGCCTTGCCGGCGCTGATCGGCCAGATGGTGCGGCGGTTGGCGGCGGTGATCTCGGTGCAGATCTGCTGGCACCAGGCGTCGTCGACGCCGATGATCGCGGTGTCGCCCTTGCCCTGGTTCAGGAAGATCCGGCGCTTGGCGGCGATGTAGCCGTCCATGCCGCCGTGGCGGTCCAGGTGGTCGGGCGAGATGTTCAGCAGCACCACCGCGTCGGGCTTCAGGCTTGAGGTCAGGTCCAGTTGGTAGGACGAGAGCTCCAGCACATAGACCGCGCCGCCGTGCATGTCCTCAAGGCCCAGCACGCCCAGGCCGATATTGCCGCCGACCCGGGTGTCACGTCCGGCCGAAGCGCAAAGGTGGCCGATCAGGGCGGTCGTGGTCGACTTGCCGTTGGTGCCGGTGATGGCGATGATCTTGGGGCGCTTGTGGGCCGGCGCGGCGTTCACCGTGCGGGCGAACAGCTCGACGTCGCCCAGCACCTCGACGCCGGCGGCCCTGGCCTTCTCGACGGTCCAGTGCGGCTTGGGATGGGTCAGCGGCACGCCCGGCGACAGCATCAGGGCGGCGAACTGACTCCAGTCGGCGGCCTGCAGGTCGACGACGGCGAAGCCCTCGGCGGCGGCCGCCTCGCGGCTGGCCGGCTTCTCGTCCCACAGGGCGACCTTGGCGCCCCCCGCGATCAAGGCTCGCGCCGCCGTCAGGCCGGTTCGGCCCAGGCCGAACACAGCGACGGTCTTGTCCTCGAAACCGCGGACGGGGATCATCAGTACGCCACTCCTTACCGCAACTTCAGCGTGGCCAGGCCGATGAAGGCCAGGATCATCGACACGATCCAGAAGCGGATCACCACGGTGGATTCAGGCCAGCCGAGCTTTTCAAAATGGTGGTGGATCGGGGCCATCAGGAAGACGCGCTTGCCGGTCTTCTTGAAGTAGGCGACCTGGATCATCACGCTCAGCGCCTCGGCCACAAACAGGCCGCCGACGATGCCCAGCACCAGCTCATGCTTGGCGCAGACGGCGATCGCGCCCAGCGCGCCGCCCAGGGCCAGAGAGCCCGTATCGCCCATGAAGATCTTGGCCGGCGGGGCGTTGTACCAGAGGAAGCCCATGCCGCCGCCGATGATGGCGCCGCACAGCACCGCCAACTCGCCGACGCCCGGCGCGAAGTGCAGGTTCAGATAGTCGGCGAACTTGTAGTTGCCCACCAGGTAGGCGATCAGGCCGAAGGTCGAGGCGGCGAACATCACCGGCACGATGGCCAGGCCATCCAGGCCGTCGGTCAGGTTCACCGCGTTTGAGAAGCCCGCGATCGTGAACGCGGCGAAGGCGACGTAGAACCAGCCCAGATTGATCACCAACGCCTTGAAGATCGGGAAGACCAGGCTGGTCTCCATGCCGGGCGTCATCGGCGACTTGGGCGCGAACAGGATCAGGATCACCGTGGCGATGATCGCGACGATGAACTGGGCCACCAGTTTCTGGACGCTGGAAAGGCCGGCCGTCGTCTGCTTGGTGACCTTGGCGTAGTCGTCCATGAAGCCCAGCAGGCCATAGCTTCCGGTGATCAGCAGCACGACCCAGACATGGACGTTGCGCAGGTCGGCCCACAGCAGGGCGGCGACGAACAGGCCCGCCAGGATCATGAAGCCGCCCATGGTGGGCGTACCGGCTTTTTCGGTGACGTGGCGTGCGATGCCGTCGGTGCGGATCGGCTGACCCTTGCCCTGCTTGGCCTTCATCCAGCGGATGAAGCGCGAGCCCATCGCCACGGCGACGATATAGGCGGTCAGCATCGCCATACCCGACCGGAAGGTCAGGTATTTCAACAGGTTCAGGGCTGGAAAGTGCTCTTGCGAGCGCGCCAGCCATTCGTACAGCAGGTACAGCATCAGCCCTGTTCCCCAAGATCGAGCGCGGCCAAGGCGGCGGCGAGCACGCCGGCCTTGGAGCCGTTCGACCCCTTCACCATCACCACGTCGCCGGGCTGCACGGCCCCCGCCAGCACCGACGTTAACTTTTCAGTAACCTCCGCGTAGCCGCCCCGCCGAGTCGGAGGAAGCGCCTCCCACAGCGATTTCATGTGGACGCCTGCCAGAAAAACGGCGTCCACGTTGGCGGCCGCGATCGGCTCCGCAAGCTCGGCGTGAAACTGCGCGCTGCCCTCGCCCAATTCGAGCATATCGGTCAGCGCCACCACCCGGCGGCCGGCGACCTTGCGCGCGCCCAGGGTCTTGAGCGCGGCCTGCATCGAGACCGGATTGGCGTTGTAGCTTTCGTCGACCAGGGTGAAGGCGCCGCCGGGAATACGGATCGTCTTCTCCGCGCCGCGCCCCTCGATGGGCGCGAACGCCGCCAGCGCCGCAAGGGCGGTCTCGCGGGGCACATCCAGCGCTTCCAGCATCAGCAGCACGCAGAGGCTGTTGGGGCCCCAATGGACGCCGGTCTGGTGGATCGGGAAGGTCAGCGCCTCGCCCCGCAGATCGACCGACACGGTCGCGCCTGCGCCCTCCACTTGGAAGCCGGTCAGGCGGGCGGTCGCCCCGGCCGCTTCGCCGAAGCTCCAGACGGTCGCGCCGACCTTCTCAGCCTCGCCCTTCAGGAAGTCGAACCAATGATTGTCGGCGTTCAGCACCGCGATCCCGCCGGGTTGCAGTCCTGCGAGGATCTCGGCCTTGGCGCGCGCGACGCCAGCCTCGCCGTCTGAGAAGTTCTCGATATGCACGGGGCCAACGGTGGTGATCGCCACCGCATGCGGCCGCACGAAGCCCGACAGCGGGACGATCTCGCCAGCGTGGTTCATGCCCACCTCGAACACCGCCCGTTCGGTGTCGCGCGGCATCCGCGCCAGGGTCAGCGGCACGCCGATGTGGTTGTTGTAGCTCTTGACCGAGGCGTGGGCCTTGCCCGCCAGACGCAGCCCCGCCTCGATCGCGCGGGTGACGCTGGTCTTGCCGACCGAGCCGGTCACCGCCCCACGCTTGCACTGAGGCGCGCGCTCCCGCGCGGCGACGCCCAGGGCCTCCAGCGCCTTGAAGGTGTCGGCGACCATCACCGCCGGCGCGTCGACCGCGCGCGCCGCCAGCACGCCCGCTGCGCCGTTCGCCACTGCTTGCGGCACGAAGTCATGACCGTCACGCACGCCGACCAGCGGCACGAAAAGGTCGCCCGGCTCCACCGTGCGGGTGTCGATCGAGACGCCGGAGACGGCGAAGCCACCGGCGACCTGGCCGCCGACAGCCTCAGCAATCTCGTCAGCGGTCCAAAGGGCGTCAGGCATCTACACCCTCCAGCGCTTGCAGGGTTTCGGCCACGTCGTCGAACGGATGCACGACGCCGGCGACAATCTGGCCCTGTTCGTGGCCCTTGCCGGCGACGACCAGCACATCGCCCTCGCTCATCAGCGCCACGGCGGCGCGGATGGCGGCGCGGCGGTCGCCGATCTCGCGCGCGCCTGGCGCGGCTTCGAGGATGGCGGCGCGGATCGAGGCGGGATCTTCCGAGCGCGGATTGTCGTCGGTGACGATGGCGATATCGGCGAGCTTCGCGCCGATCGCGCCCATCAGCGGCCGTTTGCCCCGGTCGCGATCGCCGCCCGCGCCGAACACCGCGATCAGCTTGCCGGCGGTGTGCGGGCGCAGGGCCTCCAGCACCGTCTGCAGACCATCGGGCGTGTGGGCGTAGTCGACATAGGCTTCGCCGCCCTTGGGGCCGCGCCCCACACGCTGCAGGCGGCCCGCTGCGCCCTCCAGGGTTTCCAGAGCCTTCAAGACCTTGGCGCTGTCCTCGCCGGCGGCGATGCAGAGCCCCGCCGCGACCAGCACGTTCGACGCCTGGAAGGCGCCGGCCAGCGGCAGCTTGAGGTGATGAACCACGCCCTCGGCCTCGACGACCAGGTCCTGGCCGGCGGGCGTGGGCGTACGCGACAGCAGTCGCAGCCCCTGCCCTTCCTCGCCGACCGAGAACACGCTCTGGCCCGAGGTGACGGCGGCGGCGGCGAAGTCCGGGAAGGCCTCGCTGTCAGCGTTCAGCACCGCCATCGCTCCCGCAGGGGTAAGCGTGTCGAACAGGCGCAGCTTGGCGGCGCGATAGGCCTCCATCGAGCCGTGATAGTCGAGGTGATCCTGAGTGAAGTTCGTAAAGCCTGCGGCGCTCAGCTTGACGCCGTCGATGCGACGCTGGTCGACGCCGTGCGAACTGGCCTCCAGCGCCAGATGGGTGACACCCATGTCGGCGAGGCGCGCGATCATCTCGGCGACGTCGCCGGCGTCGGGCGTGGTCAGGCCCGGCGGGGTCAGTTGCTGGTCCGGCTGGCCGGGCTGGCTGACCACCACACCCAGGGTGCCCATGCTGGCGGCCTTGTGGCCCAGCTTGGTGAAGATCTGACGGCAGAAGCCGGCCACCGAGGTCTTGCCGTTGGTGCCGGTGACGGCCACGCACATCGCCGGCTGCTTGCCCCAGAAGGCGGCGGCGGCCAGGGCATAGGCGCGGCGGGCGTCCTCCGAGCGGACCACCGGCACGCCCAGCCCTTCCAGCCCACCTTCCGGCGCCAGGATCGCCGCCGCGCCCTTGGCCACCGCGCCCTCGGCGAAGTCGCGACCGTCGACCTTGGTCCCCGGCAGAGCGGCGAACAGCCAGCCGGTCGTGACCTTACGGCTGTCGGCGGTGACACCGGCGATCACCGGATCCGTCGCGAAGGGACGGTTGAACAGGTCGGACAGTCTTTTGGTCATAGGCCCGCCTCCGGCGCGGCGTTCTTGGGCGAGTTGGCGATGGTCACCAGCTCGGTCTTGCGTTTGACGCCGAGGAACGGCGCGATGCGTTCGATGACCCGGCCCGCAGCCGGCGCGGCGACCCAGCCGCCGGTCGAGAAACCGAACGAATTGGCGTTGCCCTTCGGCTCGTCCAGCAGGATCAGCACGAAGTAGCGGTCGGCCTCCAAAGGGCCGTCCGTCGGGAAGGTGGCGGCGAAGGACGAGACCTGACGCTGATGATTGTAGCGCCGGATCGCGGGGTCGTACTTCTCGCCCGTGCCGGTCTTGCCGCCGACCGAGAGCCCGGGCACGTCGGCCTTGCCGCCGCTGCCGCCCTCACCCGGCACGACATTGGCGCGCATGATCTTGAGCATCTCGGCCGAGGTGTGCTCGGACAGCACTCGCCTGCCTTCGGGACGCACGCCCGGCGGCAGTTTGCGGATCGTCAGGGGCCGCATCTCGCCACCGTTCAGCAGGGCGTTCATCGCCTGGGCCAGGGCCAGCGGCGAGATGTTCATGCCATGACCGAACGAGGTCGAGGCCACGGTGTCCTGATCCCACTTGCGCGGGGTCAAGGGGCGCGCCGACTCCTGCAGCTCGACCTTGGCCGGCTTGGTCAGGCCCAGATTGGTGAAGTACTGACTCAGGCGCTGGCCGCCCACGCGCTCGGCCAGCATCGCCGTGCCGATGTTCGACGAGTGCTGGAAGACCTCGACCAGGTTCAGCACGGCCTTGGTGGCGTGATAGTCGTGGATCGTCCGATAGCCCAGCTTGTAGGGCTCGCGGGCGTCGAAGGTCGAGGCGGCGGTGGCCACGCCCGTGTCGAGACCGATCGCCACGGTGAAGGCCTTGAAGGTCGAGCCCATCTCGTAGACCGAGGCCGCCGCGCGGTTGAGACGCTGGTCGTCCGTGGCCCCGCCCGCCTTGTTGGCGTCGTAGTCCGGCCAGCTGGCCATGCCCAGGATCTCGCCGGTATGGACGTTGGTCACCAGACCCACCGCGCCCTTGGGCGTGAACTCCTCGGCGGCCTTGCGAAGCTCGTCCTCGAGCGCGGCCTGCACACGCACGTCGATCGACAGCTGGGTGGGCCCACCCTCGCCGCCGGCGGCCTTGCGGATCGGGTCGTCCAGGGCGCGCTCGGCGCCGGCCAAGCCCTTGCCCCCGCTGTCGACGAAGCCGATCAGGTGCGCGGCCGTCGGCCCCAGCGGATACATCCGCCGCTCCTGCTCCTCGAACGTCACACCCGGCAGGCCCAGATTGAAGATGGCGTCCTTTTCGTCCGGCGTCAGACCGCCCAGAACAAAGGCGCGGTGATCGCCGAACACGGCCTTGTCGAGCCGCTTGGCCGGAACCTGCGGCAGCGCCCGGCCCAGGGCCGCGCGGGTTTCCTTGGCGTCCCAGACCTCGCGCGGATCGACGTAAAGCGCGTAATGCGCCAGATCCACGGCCAGCAGCTTGCCGTTCCGGTCGACGACATCGCCCCGCGCGCCTTCGACGCCCTGGGCATAGCCGCCCCCCTGCCCGGCGCGCGAGAACAACGCCGACCAGCCCGCGCCAAGGCTCACCCCGACAAAGCAGAAGCCGAAAAAGCCCATGACCAGGAAGATGCGGATCCGCGTGTCGTCTTCAGGCCGCGCGGCGGCGCGCGAGCGCTCAAAGGCGTGCTCCAACCGCCAGACACGCTCCACCACCCAGCGCCAGAGCGGGGAGTGAACGCCGCCGGGACCCAGGTTCGAGAGGCTCATCGCAACGCCCCCTGGACTTGAGGCGGCGGCGGCAAGGCGTCATCCGGCAAGACTTCGGGCGCATCGGCGGCCAGCGCCTCAGGCGCAACCGGGGCTGCGGCGATGGGCGTCTTGGGCAGTTCGCGACGACGCGCCACGTCAATGAGAGCGTCTTCGGTGATCTCGCGATCAGGCGCGATCGGCTTCAGCTGCATCATCCGCGCCAGCTGTTCGATGCGGCGCGGCTGTTCGAGGTGCGCGACCTCGGCCTCCAGCAGGCGCTTGCGGGCGGCCTCCTCCTCGATCTCCTGTTCGATGCGGGCGATCTCCTGGCGCTCGCGACCGGCGAAGGTCTTGGCCAGGTAGACGCCCGTGACCAGGCTCAGCAGGATGCACAGACCGACCACCTCGACGACCCGGAAACCCCGGACCCGGCGATTGAAGACGCCAGCCGCCGTCACGCCGAAGCCTCCCAGACCGGAGCGTCGGTGCGGACGGCCGCGCGCAGCTTCGAGGAGCGCGCGCGCGGATTGACGGCCAGCTCGGCTTCGCTCGGCGCAATGGCCTTGTTGGAGATCAGCTGAAAGCTGGGCGCGGCGCCCGCTGCCACGGGCGGCGCGTGGCGCGATCCGCCCGGCGTCTTGCCCGCCCGCTCGGCCAGGAAGGCCTTGACGATGCGATCTTCGAGCGAATGGAACGTGACGACCACCAGGCGACCGCCCGGCTTCAGCACACGCTCAGCGGCGGCGAGTCCGGCCTCCAGTTCGCCGAGCTCGTCGTTCACTGCGATCCGCAAGCCCTGGAACGAGCGCGTGGCCGGATGGACCTTGGCGCCCTTGCGCCCGCCGACGGCGCGCTCGATCACCTCGGCCAGGTCCAGGGTGCGCTCGAACGGACGCTCCTCGCGGCGACGGAGGATGAAGCTGGCGATGCGGCGCGAGGCGTGCTCCTCGCCATAGACATAGAGGATCTTGGCCAGCTCGGCGTGATCCAGGGTGTTGACCAGATCAGCGGCGGTCGGACCCGTATCGCCCATCCGCATGTCCAGCGGCCCGTCGCGCATGAACGAAAAGCCGCGCTCGGCCTGGTCCAGCTGCATGGACGAGACGCCCAGATCCAGCATCACGCCCTCGACGCTCTCTGGCCCAAGCTCGTCGAGCATTTCGGAAAATCGGGCCTGCACCAGGCGGAAGCGGTCGGCCGGCAAGTTCGCGGCGAACTGGCGGACGGTCGGGTCACGATCGAAGGCCACGACAGAGGCGCCGGTCGGCAGCACCGCGCGGGTGTAGCCGCCCGCGCCGAAGGTGCCGTCGACGACGACGTCACCGGGCTTGGCGTCCAGCGCCTCGACCACCTCGTCGAGCAGGACCGAGATGTGCGGCGCGGCGCTCACGCCGCCCCGCCCGCGAACTTGGCCGCGCGCTGCTGGGCGCGCAGGGCCGCCAGACCTTCCCGCGCCAGATCACGCTGCTGCGCGCGATGGGCCTGGAAGGCCTCGCGCGACCAGATCTGAAAACGCTCACCCATCCCGACGACGGCCACCGAATCCGTAAGGCCGAACATGTCGCACAGTTGGTCGGGCAGCGTAATGCGACCAGCTGTATCAAAGGTCAGCTTGGCCATGCCGCCCAGGATGCTGGTCTCCAGCGCCGTGCGGGTGCGATCGCCGAACGGCATCTCCTCGATCACCGCCTGATAGCGATCAAACAGCGCCTTGCCGCCCGCCTCCAGGCAGTCGGCTTCGATCGAGGGGAAGCAGAAGATGCCGTCGAAGGGGCCCGAGACGGCCGCGCGGAATTCCTGCGGCACGACGATGCGCCGCTTGCTGTCGAGCTGTTTCTCGAACGTCGAGAGAAACACTGAAGCTTAAACCCCGCCAAACCCGCGCCGGTCAGCGAGCCACCACTCTCGCCCCGACGAGAATTGGGTTAACATGGGATGAACTGGGATACAATGACACCAGGGGCCATTTCATCGGGATTTCAAAGATGTCACACCCCTTGCTCACGGCGCGCGAAAGTTAATCCACAGAACATACACAGAACTCGTGAGTGAACGGGGCGCGCGGTGTCAGTTGAGCCCGTGGCTGGCGCAGGGAAAATCCTCTCCCCGTGGGAGAGGTGTCGGCGAAGCCGACAGAGAGGGGATAGGCGGGCGCGCGAAGCCCTTCCCCCTCCGGTCGCTTCGCGACCACCTCCCCCGCTGGGGGGAGGATTTAGACGGACCAGATGATCTGTAAGCCGGGTTCTGTTCCGCCCCCGAAAGGACGGCGACGATCATTCCTCTAGGCCGGCCATTGCTGGACGGCTCTCGCGACCTACCCGGATCCTCTCAGCCAGTGACGGCCTAGTCGACGCGAGGCCGACGCGGGATCCCTATTCGGTCTTGCTCCAGGCGGGGCTTGCCATGCCGTCCCTGTCACCAGGTCCGCGGTGGGCTTTTACCCCACCCTTTCACCCTTCCCGCCCCGTAGGGAGGAGGTTTGCTTTCTGTGGCGCTATCCCTGGGATCGCTCCCGGTGGGCGTTACCCACCGCCTTGTCACCGTGGAGCCCGGACTTTCCTCGGCGTCCGAAGACGACGCGACCGCCCGATCATCTGGTCCGGGACGGTGTTTGACCGGGGATCGGGCGCAGGTCAATGTTTCATCCGTCCTCCCCGGACAAGTGGCGGCGAAGCGCCCTTCACCGGAGCCTTTCGCGCTCCAAGCGCCGCAAGCGCGGGAGGTCGGACCGCATTTCCTGGATCAGCCAAAGCATGAAGGCCTGCACCGTGGCGCTGGCGCGATCTTCCTTGCGGCAAACGACAAAATAGCCCCCCGCATCGACCGGGGGATGCTTCAGGGGCGCGACCAGCTGATTGGCGTTCGGCGCATCGAGCACCAGCGGCAACAGCCCCAGAAGCACGCCGCGCCCTTGGGCTGCGGCGTCAATCGCAGACGGGACATTGTCGAAGGTCAGCGTGCGCCCAGGCTTCAGGCCCTTGCAACCGACCGCTTCGAACCATTCAGGCCAGCCGGCTCGGCCGACGCTGAGGTCGATCACGTTGGCGCCGGCCAGATCCGCCGGCGCGCGCACGGCCTGCGCCACCTCGGGCGTGCACAGCGGCGTGGCGCGCAGATCCAGCAGCTTGCGCCCGAACAGGCCCGGGGTGACGGCCGCGACATTGCGGATGGCGACATCGGCCTCGCCCTTCTCCAGGTCCACCACTCGCGCGTCGGTGTCGATCGACAGGGAAAGGTCCGGGTGCAGCGCTTCGAAGCGCGCCAAGCGGGGCACGAGCCAGACATTGGTGAACAGCGGCAGCGCCGCGATGCGCAGCCTTGTCGAGACGGACTGTCGTTTGGCCTGGCTAAGCGCCGTGTCGATGTCGAAGAAGGCTTGAGACAGTCGCGCGCTCAGGGTCTCGCCCAGCGGGGTCAGGCGCACTTGCCGGACCTGGCGAACGAACAGGGGCGCGCCGACCCAAGCCTCGACGGCCCGCACCTGGTGGCTGACCGCCGAGGGCGTCAGACCCAGCTCCAGGCCCGCATCCCGAAAACTCTGCCGCCGCGCCGCTGCGGCGAAGGTGCGTAGGGCGGCGAAACTGGGGGCGTCGCGCTTCATAGATGAAACTCATTCACCTATCCGCCCTCAAACTCAAGCGTCCAGGCTTGGGTCGGCCAGCTAGTCTCCTCGTCCAGAGGAGACATCATGACCTTACCACCACCCCCGCCCAGTCGACCCGTACTGCGGACATTCGGCTTTTGGCTGTCGGTTCCGCTGGCGCTTCTGCAAGCCGTGAACGTGGCGCGCGCGCTGTCCGATCCGACGGGCTTCGCCACCTATTATGGCGTGCCGGTCGACGGCGCGGACGCCATCGCCTGGGTGCAGGTCTACGCCCTGCGGACCGCCTTCGTGGCGGCGCTGGTGGCGATCTTCCTGGTCCGGCGAGATCTTCGTGCGCTCTTTTGGATCGCGATTGCGGCGCTCATCCTGCCCTTGGGCGATGCGTGGCTGACCCATCAGGCCGGCGCAGCGTTCTCTATCGTGGCGCGCCATCTGGCGACGGCGGGATACTTGGCCCTGACGTGCTTTGCGCTGTTCGTCGCCCATCGCAACGCGACGCGCGCCGCATGACCGGGAAGCTCAATCGCCTGGCCACGCGCCTGGACACGGCGGGCGCCGTCGGGCGCATGCGCCGGCATCGTGAAGGCTGGCCGGCTCGCGCCTCCGAAGGGGTCGCCTTCTTCCAATCGCCCAAGGTGCAGTATCGCTATCGCGAAGCCGGAACGGGTCCGACGATCGTCTTCAGCGTCGATCCGCCGATGACGCTTGAAGTCTATGACGCCCTGATCGCGACGTTCGCGCCGCGCTTTCGCGTGATCGCCTTCGAGCTGCCGGCAATGGGCTTCTCGGCGGCCGCCGAGGACTATCGCTTCGGGTTTCGCGAAACCCATGACGACCTGGCGATCTTCCTGAGGGCTGTCGCAGGCCCCCGCGCCATCCTGGCGTTCTCCTGCGTCGCCGGTCATGCCGCTGTCGATATCGCCGCGCGCCATCCCGACCTCGTTTCCTGCCTGACCTTGCTGCAGGCCGGCGATGTCGCCGCTTTCACGGTCTGGAAGGCCGCCCGCGATCCCAAGGGCGTCCTGGCGACGCCGATCCTGGGCCATGTCGCGATGCGCCGCATGGCGCCCAAACGCATGCCGGCCTGGTACGCGCTCTCGGTGGGCAAGGCGGATATGATCAGCGAGCTGTGCCGGTGCGCCGAGCGCTCGTTCCAGCACGGCGCCCAATGGTCGCTCGCCAGCGCCTACCAGTGCTACATGGATCCCGCCGTCGAACTGCCGCGGCCCAACCAGCCCCTGCTTTCGATCTGGGGCGGCGCTGATTTCTCCCACCCCGCCGGCAATGAGCATTCCATCCGGAGGCTTCGTCCGGATGCGGTCTGCGTGACGTTTGACGATCTGGGTCACACGCCCGAGCTTGAAGATCCGATACGGGTCTTCGACGCCATTGTTCGCTTTTGTGAGGCGCCCCAGACCCGTCCATGAGGCGAGAGACGCTGGGCGCTGCGCCTCAGCGCTCCACCCCGACCTCGCGCATCAGCCCCGCGATCGGATGCTCGCCCAGCCCCTTGGCCGCGCCCAGGCGATCGCTGTCGGCCTTGTTCTGCGAGAGCTTGAAGGTCCCCTGCAGGCGCTCGACGAACAGGCGTCCGCCCTGGATACCGCGCAGCAGGGCCTCGAACTTGCCGGGCTTCATCTTGTGGCGGGTCCAGGGGGCCTTGGGTGCAAGACGAGCCTCCTCCTGGGCCGACAGGTCGTCGAGCAGCGCGATCAGCTCGGCCTCGTTCAGCGGCGCCACCGAGCCCTCGGCCTCGACGGAGAGATAGTTCCAGGTCGGCACCTGATCAGGGCTCTCGTACCAGTCGGGGCTGACATAGGCGTCGGGGCCGGTCGCCAGGGCGATGGCCGGAAAGCCTTGCGTCAGGTACGGCGTCAGGACGTTGCCGCGCGACAGGTGGAAGTCGAGCGCGATCTCGCCGTCCAGCTCGCGGATCACGATCGGCGATTGGGCCACGAACGGCCGGCCGCCCACGGAGGCGGCGATGGTCACGAACGGATGGGCCCGCAGGAAATCGAGCAGGACCGCGCGGTCCTCGACGCGGAAAGCCGGGGCCGGATGCATCAGTCGGCCGCCGCCCGCAGCAGGCCCACGAGGCGCGCCCGGGTCTCGCCGTCAGCGATACCGTCGAAGCGGCTCTGCAGCCAGTGGCGCTGGAAGGCGGAGACGACGGTGGTCGTCCATTCGTCGTACTGGCCGCTGGGCGCACAGTCGTAGCCCAAGCGCGTCAGCCCCGCCTGCAGCGCAAAGACGCCGGTCCCCTCCTCGCCCTGGCCCAGCGGCGCGCCGGGCGAGGGCGCAGGCTCGATCCACAGGCCATGGCCGCTTTCGGCGAGGCGCTTCCAGGGGAAAAGCTCGCCCGGATCGATCTTGCGGGCGGGCGCGACGTCGGAGTGGCCGAGAATACGGCTGTCGGGGATCATCCAGCGCGAGCGGATATCGGCCAAAAGGTTGATCACCGCGGCGATCTGGGCCTCCGGGAACGGGCGATAGCCGAACTCGTGGCCGGGATTGACGATCTCGATCCCGACCGAGGCCGAGTTGATGTCCTTGACGCCCTTCCAGAAGGCCGCGCCGGCGTGCCAGGCCCGGCGTTCCTCGGCCACGAGGCGCACGATGCGGCCGTCCTCCTCGACGCAGTAGTGCGCGCTGACCTTGGCGTCCGGATCGCGCAGGCGCTCGATCGCCGCCTCGCCGGTCTCCATGCCCGTGTAGTGCAGGATCACCGTGTCGGGCACGGCCTTGCGGGCGTCGAAATTGGGCGACGGGGCCTCGATCAGGGACAGGCTCATTGCAGGCGGCTCCGCAGGGACGTCAGCAGGGGCATGACCTGATTCCGCCGCAGCGCGATGATCAGAACGCCCAGCAGCGCCAGGGCCGCGCCGATCCCCATCCGCAGATCGAAGTGGTCGTTGGTGACCACCACGCCCATGCCGATCGTGAAGAGCGGCGTCATCAGGGTCAGCGGCGCGATCAGATTGGCCTCATAGCGCTGGATCAGGCCGTAATAGGCCGTATGGGCCAGGATCGAAACCACCACCGCCGAGAAGACCACCGCCGCGACGAACGGCCAGCCTGCGGCAAAGCCCGCCGCCACCTGCCCCGGCTCCATGAAGGCGCTCATCGCCGCCAGCGGCCAGACCGAGGAAAAGCCGACCCAGGCCTGGAACTGCAGCGGTTTGACGCCTTCGATCTGCTTCATCATCACCGCGCCCAGCGAACCGGTGAAGGCGGCCGCGACGATCAGCCAAAGGCCCGCCGACAGCTCGATGCCTTTGGGGCTCCACATCACCACCACCGCGCCCAGCAAGGTGAGCGCGATGCCGAGGCCCCGGCGCCAGCGGATCTTCTCACCCAGGATCAGCACCGACAGCAGGGTCGTGAACGGCACCCCGACCTGGATCACCACCGAGGCGGCCGACGGCGAGGCGGTCTGGAAGCCCATGAACAGGAGGGCGAAATTGCCGCCGCCCATCAGAAGGCCGACCAGCACCATCCGCCAGGTCGGCCTGGGCGCGGGCAGCAGCCAGTGCAAGGTCAGCGCCGCCACCAGCGCAAAGCGCACGGCCGCATAGTACAGCGGCGGCACGCCCCAATGGGCGACCACCAGCTTGGAGATGATGTTGCTGCCCGCCCAGATCAGGCAGATCAGCACCAGAAGGCCAAAGTCGCGAAGGGACATGCAACACCGCTTAAGCCCCCGCCCCTTCCGTACGCAATCAAAACCCGCATCGCCGTCGACGGGTCCCGGTTGACGTTCGGTCAAAACGGTCGTTTGTTGGTGAACAGCGTTCACATAAGCCGCGTCGGGTCAACCGTCGGGCGCACGCGTTGGGACCACGCAAGCGCGCCGCGCTTGCCACAGGGGGCGGGACACATATGGCCATGCAACATGTCGACGTACTGATCGTGGGCGCGGGGCTTTCAGGGATCGGCGCAGCCTATCACCTGCAAAAGCACTGCCCGGGCAAGACCTACGCGATCCTCGAAGGGCGCGAGGCGATCGGCGGCACCTGGGACCTGTTCCGCTATCCGGGCATCCGCTCCGACAGCGACATGTACACCCTGGGCTACAGCTTCAAGCCGTGGAAGGCGGCCAAGGCCATCGCTGATGGCCCGTCGATCCTGGACTATGTCCGCGAGACCGCGCGCGAGCACGACATCGACCGCCACATCCGCTTCAAGCATCTGGTCAAGCGCGCCAGCTGGTCCACCGAAACCGCGACCTGGACGGTCGAGGCCGAACACGACGGCAAGCCGGTCACCTTCACCTGCCGCTTCCTGCACATGTGCGCGGGCTACTATCGCTATTCGGCCGGCTACACGCCGGACTTCGCCGGGACTGAGCGCTTCAAGGGCCGCATCGTCCATCCGCAGCACTGGCCCGAAGACCTCGACTACAGCGGCAAGAGGGTCGTGGTGATCGGCAGCGGCGCCACCGCCGTGACTCTGGTGCCCGAGATGGCCAAGACCGCCGCCCACGTCACCATGCTGCAGCGCTCGCCGACCTATGTGGTGTCGCGTCCGGCCGAGGACGGGATCGCCAACTGGCTGCGCTCGAAACTGCCGGCGATGACCGCCTACGGCATCACGCGGTGGAAGAACGTGCTGTTCCAGCTGTTCTTCTACAACCTGGCCCGCAAGAAGCCCGGGAAGGTCAAGGAACGCCTGCTCTCGATGGTCCGCGATCATCTGGGTCCCGACTACGACGTCGAGACCCACTTCACGCCGCGCTACAATCCCTGGGACCAGCGCCTGTGCCTGGTGCCCGACGCCGACCTGTTTGACGCCATCAAGAGCGGCGCGGCCTCGGTGGTCACCGACCACATCGAGACCTTCACCGAGACCGGCATCCAGCTGAAATCCGGCAAGACCCTGGACGCCGACGTCATCGTCACCGCCACGGGCCTGCAGCTCCAGTTGCTGAGCGGCATGGAGGTCGTGGTCGACGGCAAGGTCGCCGACCTGTCGCAGTCGATGAGCTACAAGGGCATGATGTTCAGCGACGTGCCGAACCTGGCCTCGGTGTTCGGCTACACCAACGCCAGCTGGACGCTGAAGGCCGACCTGACCAGCGAATATGTCTGCCGCCTGCTCAACCACATGGACCACACCGGCGCCGACTACTGCGTGCCGCGCCTCGACGGTGAGGTCGAGGCCGCGCCGTGGCTGGACTTCTCGTCGGGCTACATCACCCGCTCGATCGGCCACTTCCCCAAGCAGGGGACGCGCAAGCCCTGGAAGGTGCACCAGAACTATGCGCTGGACCTGATGACCCTGCGCATGGGCAAGGTCGAGGACGGCGTCATGCAGTTTGGCCGCAAGACCGGCGCGACGGCGAAGGCCAAGCCTGAGAAGGCCTTGGAACCGGCCTGATCTGAAACGCAAGGGGCGAAGGCATGGCTTTCGCCCCTCCGCCGGGATCGGATTGAGAGGCGAAAAGCCCTGAGATGATCGGTCCGTCCTCCTATCTCGGCTGGAAGATCGACTACGCCAACCCGCCCGGCGAGCCGGCCCTTCTGGACCCCGGCTCGATGCACTGGCGCGTCTACAAGAACCCGATCGCCCTGGCGGTCGGGGGCGTGGCGGCGGTGCTGCTGGAGTTCGCCGAGCCGCGCATCCGGTCGGGAGTCTGGGACCACTCGACCTTCAAGGCCGATTCGATCGGCCGCGCCATGCGCACCGGAACCGCCGCCCTGATCGGGGTGTATGGCCCGGCGTCAGCCGCGCGACGGGTCATCCAGGGCGTCACCCATATGCATGAGCGCGTGTCGGGTGAAACGCCGGGCGGCCAAGCCTATACGGCTCTGGACCCCGAGCTTTTAAACTGGGTCGCCGCCACGGCCGTCTATGGCTTCGTCAGCGCCTATGATCGGTTCGTCGCGCCGCTGACCGAGGCGGAAAAGACCCGCTTCTACGAAGAGGCCGCGCCTGTCGCCCGCCTCTATGGCGCGACGGACTCGCCAGGCTCGGAGGCCGAATTCATGGCGATGCTGCAGGCGCTGTCGCCACGCTTCGAGCCGCATCCGATCGTGGATGAGTTTCTGGAGACCATCGCGTCCGGCAAGGCCGCCCCGGTCGTCCCAAGGCCCCTGCATCGCGCGCTCGCGCGGGCCGCCGTCTCGCTCCTGCCGCCGATGGTGCGCGAGACGCTGGCGTTAGGGCGTGCGTACGACCTCACCGGGATGGACGCAGCCGCCCTGAAGACCGCCGGCAGGCTCGCCGACAGGATCGCCCTTCGCAGCGCCCCACCCTGCCAGGCCAGCATGCGCCTGGGGCTGCCGTATGACTTCCTCTATCAGAGCGAGGCGGAGCGAAGGCGGCTGCTCGAGGCCTCTCGGCAAGGGTAAGTTCCGCTCCCGTTGCAAGTGGAGAGGACTGGAAATGAAGAACAGAGGGTCCCTTCTCGCCGGTTCGTTGGCCTGAGGTTGACGCTAGGAATTACAAATGTAGCTTACAATACGACAATCAGGAGGTCGCGATGCCAGAGGCGCTCTGGAGTGTTTTCGAGAACGCGGCGGCCCCGCAAAGGATTGTCCTGGCCCTGCTCTATGCAGCGCCTCCGGCCACGCTTGTCTCCGCCGCGTTGGCGATCAGAACACGCAGGGAAGCCTGGCGACGAATTGTCGCTGAGTTACGGATCGTAGGTCCGGCGCTTGGCCTATTCATGGCCGGCCTGAACAGCTTCCACATGGGGCAAACCATACAGAAGCTCCCGTTCGACCCCACCCTCAAGCAAGTTACACCCGGCATCTTCGAGATAGCCACATTCGCAAGCCTCGGCGCGTTCGTAGGTCTCGTCGCCGTCGCCGCGCATGTAGCGGTCTCATTCAGTACGCCCGGAGAGCGGACTTATTGAACGCCGGCGTCGGGTGGTGAGGAGACCATGCTCCCTCTCCCACAGGGAGAGGGTTGGGGAGAGGGGTTACGGTGTTCGACAGGATCGCCCTCCGCAGCGCGTCGCAACGGCAGGGCGTTCTTGAGACTGGTCGGGCATGGACCGGCAAGCCCTCTAGATGAAAGTGGCCGCTCAAGCCTCTTGAGCGCGATCAGGCCGGCTTCATCCGCAGCACCGGATCATTGTTGGCGGCGTCTTGGTTCACGATCGTGTTGTGCCCGTGGATGAAGCGCCAGACCCCTTCCCTCTCGACCGCCAGCAGGGTCAGTCGATCATGCGCCCGAGGCATCTGGCGACCATCGGGCGTGACGTAGGCGTCCTGGATCAAGGTGACCACCGCCAGGGCCGAGCCGGGGGCGATGGTGCGCGCCTCAACGCTCACCAGCTCCTGCTTGCAGTCCTTGAAGATGGTCTTGAGGAACGCGGTGTGCGCGAAGACGATCTGATCGCGCCCCCGCCAATGCATGCCCACCACGTTCACCCACGAGCCGTCCGGCCAGAAGATCTCCGCGAACCGCTCCGGCGCATTGGTGTTCCAAGCGGTGAAATAGGCCTGGATCAGGGTCTGGATCGCGTCGGTTCCCTCGCCCGCCTTCACCGTCGTCGTCGTCATCGCCAATCCCCCCGCCATCAACATCGTGCGTCTATCGATCATGTCCGCGTCCTCGCCCGCCATGCCCGCACGCTAGGACGGCGCGACGGCGGCCGATTGTAATTTTCCGACACGCGGCGGGCCGAAACCCTCAGCTGGAGCCGCTCTCGCGCGCCGGCGCCAGGGACCGCGCCAGCCGCTGGGGCGTCTCGCCGGACAGCGCGCGAAACTCGTGGATCATGTGCGCCTGATCGACATAGCCGGCCGCATGGGCGATGGCGGCCCAGCCGGTGGCGTCCCCCAACTCGTGCAGCCGCAGAGCCTCCCGGAACCGCAGGATCCGCGCATAGCGCTTGGGCGCGACACCGACCGCCGCCGTGAAGCGCCGTTCGAACTGTCGCTCGCTCAGGTCGGTCAGCGCCGCCAGTTCAGCCACCCGGACACCGCCCGTCAGCCGCGTCATCTGGCGCGCCGCCCAGGCGATGGGGTCCTCTGGCGCGCCCGAGACCAGACGCCCTAGCCAGGCTTCCGCGATGGCGACACGATGGGTCATGTCCGGCGTCGCGGCGAGCCGCTCGCTAACCTCGCCGACACGCTCGCCCAGCACCGATCGCGCGTCGTGGGCCTGGTCGGTCAACACGGTCGTCGGATGGCCAAACAGGGCGCTGAAACCCGTCGGCGTGAACTGGATGGTGAAGAGATCAAGCTGACCGGTCAGCAGCACATCCACCCGGCGGTAGGTCTGGGGCCCTACGAGCACGGCGGGCGGCGCCGTATCGACCGCCCCGGTGGCCGCCTCGCGCACCCGGTAGCGATCGGCGAGATAGAATTCCAGAAAGTGCTCGGGCCGGGCCGGCAGCGGCCGAGGCACGATCAGCACGTCCAGCCGCTGCGATCGCGCCTCAAACGCTCGGACGAAGGGGGCGAGCCATGGACTGGGGCGGTGTCTCTGGACCGTGAACACCGCCCCGCGCCCCTACCCGCCCTTGCGCCGCACGAACCGCAGCGCTGTGTGCGTGCTCGAAAACCCGCAGACCTTGGTGTCCGAGAACCCCATGCCGCGCGCCGCGCCCAGGATGTCGGTGTCCTTCAGCGGCGCGCCCTTGCCCTTGCGCGAGACGACCCAGATCGCACCCTTGTCGGCCAGGGCGCCCTTCCAGTCGTCCATGCGGTCGAGATCGGCCAGGTCCTCGGCGGCCAGGAACAGGATGTCGATATCCTCGTCAGCGTCGGTCGGCTCCACGCGGGTCAAGAGCTCTTCAAGGAACGCCTCGTCCTCGACCCCGTCGATCACCACGGTCATGCCGGGCTTCACGCCCAGCTTGTCCAGCCGCGAGGGCGGGTTGAGGATCGCGTGGACCCACTTGTCGGCCTGGCCGGGTTCCAGGGTGAAGCGCGTGCCGTCGCTCAAGACCAGGTCGTCGTCCTCGGCGCGCACGTTCTTGAGGGCGTGGCCCTGATAGATGCCGCGCACCGCGCCGCGGAAGATCAGCTTGGGCGGCTCCCACAGAAGCTTGCCCTCGCTCTCGCCGTCGGACAGCTGGCCCCAGACGCCGCTCGCCTCCTTACCCATCCTCAGGCGCCCTTGAACACAGGGCTGCGCTTCTCGAGGATCGCGTCGACGCCTTCCATGTGGTCCTCGGTGTGGTGGGCGATGGCCTGGGCCGCCGCGCTCATCTCCATCAGGGTGTCATAGCTGGCGGTCTGGCCGTGCTTGAGCAGGCTCTTGGCCATGCGCAGGGCGTGCGGCGGTTGCTGGGCGATCCGCTCGGCCAGGGCCAGGGCCTCGCCCATCAGGTCGCCGGCCGGGACGGCCTTGCTGATCAGGCCCCACTCGGCGGCCTTGGCCGCATCGATGACGTCGCCGGTGAACAGAAGCTCGGCCGCGCGGCTCATGCCGATCGTGCGCGGCATCAGCCAGGCGCCGCCGTCGCCGGGGATCAGGCCCAGCTTCAGGAAGGTGACGCCGAACCTAGCGGTGTCGGCGGCGATGCGGATGTCGGTCATGCAGGCCACATCGCAGCCCAGGCCGATGGCTGCGCCGTTCACGGCCGCGATCGACGGAACTTCCAGGCCATAGATGGCGCGGACGATGCGGTGGATGTTCTTGCGGTAGCCGTCGCGCACCTTGACGCCGTTGCCGCCGAACGCGCCTTCGCGGGCCTTCATCGCCTTGACGTCGCCGCCGGCCGAGAAGGCTTTTCCCGCGCCGGTCAGGATCACGCAGCGGATGTCCTGGTCGTCATTGATCGCCTCGCAGGCCGCCGCCACCTGATCGCCATCCCCCGGCGCGCCCAAAGCGTTCATTGCATCTGGCCGATTCAGAGTAAGGATAGCGATGTGACCGCGCTTTTCGGTGAGGATCAGAGACAAAGGGACGCTCCTGCCAAGGCTTATTTTCCCATTCCTTAGCCTGTTTTGGGCCAGAACACAGCCAAGCAAGCCATGACAACGATGGCATCTTCTCACATCACGAAAATGCGACTGGCGCGCGGGCGCGAGCCGACATTCAAATAAGTCTTGGGACGAGAAAGAAGGCTACGGCGATGACCGAGCTCGAAAAGGCCCGACACGTGCTGATCATCGAGGATGAAATCCTCGTCGCGTTCGAGGTCGAAGCCCTCCTGGCGGAACAGGGCTTCACCAGTTTCGACATCGCCGACAGCCCCGGCGACGCGCTGGCCCTTGCCCTGGCCAATCCCCCCGATCTGATCACGGCGGACTACCGCATTGTGGGCGGGACAGGCGTGGAGGCTGTCGAGGCGATCCAGCGGCGGCTCGGGCATATTCCGGTGGTGTATGTGACGGGCAACGCCGATCAGGTTCGAGACGGTCTCAAGCCCGTGGTCGACAAGCCGATCTCGCCGCGCCATCTGGCCGAAGCCTGCGCGCGAGCGTTCGCCGCCTGAGATGGCCACCGCCGCGTCACGCGCCTGAGACAGGCCCACGGGAGGACGCGATGCACCAGATCACCACCGTCGAGGCGCTTGAAGCTCTGTACCAGCCAGCGCCTGTTCCAGCCTCGACCGTGAAGGTCAGCGACCATATCACAGCGCACTACGCCGCGCTGATCCAGGCCTCGCCGTTCGTGGCCCTGGCCACCGTCGGCCCTGAAGGCCTGGACTGCAGCCCGCGCGGCGACCTGCCCGGCTTTGTCCGCATCGCCCATCCGCGCACGCTGATGTTGCCCGACCGGCGCGGCAACAATCGCATCGATTCCCTGCGCAACATCGTCCGCGATCCGCGTGTCGCTTTGCTGTTCCTGATCCCTGGCTCGGGCACGACCTTTCGCGTCAACGGCCGCGCGGTGCTGAGCGCCGATCCCGCCCTGCTGGACAGCTTCGCCGTCGACGGCAAGCCGCCCCGCACGGTGACCGTCGTGACGGTTGAGGAAGCCTACTTCCAGTGCGCGCGGGCGATCGTGCGCTCGGGGCTTTGGAAACTTGAAAGCCAGGTGGATCCCCAGACCCTGCCGACGCCGGGCGCCATGCTGGCGGCCGTCACCGCCGGCGAGGTCGGCGGCGAGGCCTATGACCGTGAGTGGCCCGGCCGAGCGGCCAAGAGCCTCTGGTAGAGATCACCGCCAAATCGAGAGTGGGGACGCTTGCCATCGCACTCACGCGCAACCTACGGTGCAGGCGCTCAATGGGGAGCGCCCTCCTAGCGGGAATGACTATGAAGAAGCTGTTCGCGTCCGCCGCCATTGCGGCCCTTGTCGCCGCCTCGCCGGCGCTCGCCGCCGCGCCCGCCAAGGCCGTTGCGCCCAAGGCTGCAGCGAAGGTCACCGGCGCCATGGCCTCCGCCCTGCCGACCATCGACATCCCGCACACCACCTTCAAGCTCTCCAACGGCCTGACTGTCATCGTCCATGAGGACCGCAAGGCGCCGATCGTCGCGGTGAACATCTGGTACCATGTCGGCTCCAAGAACGAGCCGGCCGGCAAGACCGGTTTTGCGCACCTGTTCGAACACCTGATGTTCAACGGCTCGGAAAACTTCAACGACGACTGGTTCAAGGCGCTGGAGAAGCTGGGCGCCACGGACCTGAACGGGACGACCAACAAGGATCGGACCAACTATTTCCAGAACGTGCCGACGGCGGCGCTGGACCAGGTGCTTTGGCTGGAAAGCGACCGCATGGGCTGGCTCCTGAACGCCATCGACAAGGCCAAGCTGGATGAGCAGCGCGGGGTCGTCCAGAACGAGAAGCGCCAGGGCGAGAACCAGCCCTATGGCCAAGTCTGGAACGTCATCACCGAAAGCACCTACCCGAAGGATCACCCCTACGGTCACACCGTCATCGGCTCGATGGCCGATCTTGACGCCGCGTCGCTGGACGACGTGAAGACCTGGTTCAAGAACTACTACGGCCCCGCCAACGCCACGCTGGTGCTGGCCGGCGACATCTCGGTCGCCGAGGCCAAGGCCAAGGTCGAAAAGTATTTCGGCAATATCCCCTCGGGCCCGCCGGTGACCCGCCAGAAGGAATGGATCGCCAAGCGGACCGGCTCTCAGCGCGCCGAGATGCAAGACCGCGTGCCGCAGACGCGCATCTACAAGGTGTGGAACACGCCGGGCTTCGGCGCCGCCGACACCGACTATCTGGACCTGCTGAGCGACGTGCTGGTTTCGGACAAGACCTCGCGGCTCTACAAGCGCCTGGTCTTCACCGACCAGTCCGCCACCGCCGTCGGCGCCAGCGTCAGCCCCAGCGAGATCGGCGGCCAGTTCATCGTCACCCTGACCGTCAAGCCGGGCGGTGATCCGGCCGCGGTGGAAAAGGCGTTCGACGAAGAGTTCCAGCGCCTGCTGCGCGACGGCCCCACACCCGAAGAAGTCGCCAAGGTCCGCACCAACAGCCTGGCCAATGTTGTGCGCGGCGCCGAGCGGATCGGCGGCTTCGGCGGCAAGTCCGATCTCCTGGCCCAAAACCAGGTCTTTCTGGGCGACCCCGGCGCCTACAAGCACAGCCTCGAACGCGTCCGTAACGCCAAGCCGGCCGACTTGGTGGCGGCGGGTCGCAAATGGCTGACCGACGGCGACTTCACCCTGACGGTGTCGCCCTTCCCGAATTACAAGGTCGCGACCGCAGGCGCGGACCGCAAGGTCATGCCCGAGGTCGGCGCGCAGAAGCCCCCGAGCTTCGTCAAGCTGCACCGCGGGGCGCTGTCGAACGGCCTGAAGGTCGTCCTGGCCGAGCGTCGCGATACGCCGCAGGTCCAGTTCAGCCTGCTCTTCGACGCGGGTCAGGCGGCCGAGCCCGGCGGCAAGGCGGGCGTGTCGTCCCTGGCGGTCGGCATGATGACCGAGGGCACGACCAACCGCGACAACCTGACTCTCAGCCGCGAGCTGGCGCAGTTGGGCGCCGAGGTGCGCACCGGCAACGGCCTCGACACCTCGACCGTGTCGCTGAACACCCTGACCACCACCTTGGATCCGGCCCTGGCGCTGTATGCCGACATCCTGCGCAATCCGGCCTACACGCCGGACGATCTGACCCGCCGCAAGCGCCTGTCGATCGCCGGTATCCAGCAGACCAAGCAGAACCCGAACGCCATGGCCTCGCGGATCCTGCCGGTGCTGGCCTATGGCCCGTCCAGCCCCTATGGCGTGCTGTCCACCGAGGCCAGCGTCGGCGCCACTACGCGGGATGATCTGATCGCCTACCAGAAGGCCTGGCTGCAGCCCAAGGACGCCACCCTGATCATCGTCGGCGACACCACGCTGGAACAGATCATGCCGAAGCTGGAAGCGCAGCTCGGCGGCTGGACGGGCGCTCAGGCCAAGGCCAAGCCGCCCGTCACCGTCGCGCCGAACAAGGGCGCGGTCTATCTGATCGACAAGCCCGGCGCCCAGCAGTCGATGCTGATGGTCGGAAATCTGATCCCGCCGCGCGATCCGGCCGACGAAGCCGCGATCGACGTGATGAACACCCTGTTCGGCGGCGACTTCGTCTCGCGCCTGAACATGAACCTGCGTGAGGACAAGCATTGGTCCTACGGCGCCGGCAGCTTCGTGCGCGCCGCCCGCGGCACCCGCCTGTTCCAGGCCTACGCCCCGGTGCAGACCGACAAGACCGCCGAGTCGTTCGCCGAAGCCCGCAAGGAGCTTCTCGGGATCATCGGCGACAAGCCGATCACCGCCGCCGAACTGGCCAAGGCCCAGAACAGCCTGACCCTGTCCCTGCCCGGCACGTGGGAAACCTCCGCCGGCGTCGGCGGCTCGATCTCCGAGCTGGTCAACTTCAACCTGCCCGACAGCTATCCCGAAAACTATCCGCGCGACGTCCGCGCCGTCACCCTCGACACCGCCACCGCAGCGGCGAAGAAGGTGATCAAGCCCGACGAACTGGTCTGGGTGGTGGTCGGCGATCGGGCCAGCGTCGAGCCCAAGCTCAAGGCCATGGGCCTGGAGCTGCGGATCATCGACGCTGACGGCAATCCTGCGAAATAGAGCCTCAAGCGCCGCCGCTCCCGCACCCGGGAGCCGCGGCGCACCAGAGCCGGCTACTTCCCGGTCGCAAACCGCTTGAAGAAGCTGGTCGGGAGCCACTGCGGACGTTCGGGCGTATCGGCGATTTCGCGGATCAGCGTCGCCATATAGGCGTTGAAACGCACCGCCGTCGGCAGATCGAACGGCTGGGAGAGGTCGTCCTTGGGCCCATGGTAGCGCTCGGCGCGCCACTGGCGGTCGGCTGCGGCCTCAGGCGACCCTACCGGATGGGCCAGACGACCGGCGAGCGCCGGAACACCCGTGCGGATGAAGCTGTACTGATCCGAGCGCACGAAACTCAGCTGGTTGGGCGCGGGGTCGGGCATGACGGCAAAGCCCTGGCTGGCGGCTGCGCGGCGCGCGATCGGCCCCAGCGTCGACTCCTCCTCGCCCATGACGATGATGTTGCTGGCCGGACGCGAGGGCATGAACATGTCCATGTTCACGTTGGCGACGATGGCCTTCTTGTCCACGGTCGGCCGCTCGGCGAAGTACTGTGACCCCAGCAGGCCCTGCTCCTCGGCGGTGACCGCCAGGAAGATGATCGAGCGCTTGGGCGGCGCCCCGGCCTTCAGTGCGGCGGCCTGCTCGATCAGCGAGGCCACCCCGCTGGCGTTGTCCATCGCGCCGTTGTTGATCGCATCGCCGTCGATCGGCGCCCCGACGCCCAGGCCGTCCAGATGGGCGGTCAGGACGACGTATTCCTTGGACAGGAGGGGATCAGAGCCCGGCAGCATGGCCGCCACGTTCGGCGAGGTCGCCGGGGTGGTTTCCCGCGAGACCGTCGCCTTGACGCTTTGGTTCAGCGCAAAGCCCGGCAGCGCCTTGCCGGCGTCCGCCAGCACCAGCAGGTCTTCCAGCGTCCGTCCCGAGACCGAAAACAGCTTGCCGGCCTGGGCCGGGTTCATGGCGGCGGTGAAGAACTCGCCCTTCACCGGGTTCATCGCCGGATCGGCCAGCCGCATCTGAGGATCGCCCGCGCGCAGTTTCGACCGCGCCCAGGGAATCTCGACCTGTTTGGGGTTCTGGATCGTGATCAGCCCGATCGCGCCGGCCTTCTGCAGCGACTCCCAGCGGTCGCGCGCGGCATGGGCGCGCAGCGAGGCCGACACGCCCGACGGCCCGCCGCTGAGCACGACCGCGACCTTGCCGCGCAGATCAACGCCGGCGAAGTCGTCATGGCCGGCCTCCGGCATGTGCAGGCCATAGCCCACGAACACCAGCGGCGCCTCGGGCAGACTGGCGGGCTGTGCGATCCGGGCCGTCAGCACCAGATCCTCGCCCAGCACGAGCGGCGTCGGAACGCCGTCCTTCACCAGCGTCACGCTGGAACGCTCGGCCTGGATGCGCTGGACCGCGAACGACACCGGCTGCAGATAACCTTGGGTCCCAGCCGGCTTCAGGCCGTGCGCGGCGAAGCGCTCGGCGACATAGGCCGCGGCGCGGTCGAAACCCGGCGTTCCAGCCAGACGCCCTTCCATATTGTCGTCGGCCAGCACCTTGACGTGCGCCCACCACCGCTCGGTCGCGGAGGTCTCTGCGGCATGGACGAGGGACGCCGAACCGGCGGCGACAAGGGCGGCCAACACGGCCAGGCGATGCGATGAAAGCTTGATCATGGCGCTGACTTTCCAAAAGCGCGCCTGGTCTGGCAAGAGCCGCCGACCAAACAAAAGCGGCCCTGGGCTCCCCACCCAAGGCCGCTTGAAACACATCAGTCGCCCCGAAGGGCGCGCCAAATCAGCGCTTAGTCATCACGGTGGACGCGTTCGCGACGCTCGTGGCGTTCCTGGGCCTCGACGCTCATGGTCGCCGTCGGGCGAGCTTCCAGTCGGGCCAGGCCGATCGGCTCGCCCGTCTCCTCGCAATAGCCATACGAGCCGTCCTCGACGCGGCGCAGGGCCTGGTCGATCTTGGAGATCAGCTTGCGTTGACGATCACGGGTACGGAGCTCAAGAGCCCGGTCGGTTTCCGAGGACGCACGATCGGCCAGATCGGCGTGATTCTCGGTTTCTTTCTGGAGATGGGAAACCGTCTCGCGAGATTCGCGGAGGATCTCTTCCTTCCAGGCCAGCAGCTTTTGCTTGAAATACTCAAGCTGCCGGTCGTTCATAAAAGGCTCGTCCTCGGAAGGACGATAGTCGGATTTCTCTACTAGAACTGTGGCCGTCTGCATAACGCCTCACGCCCCAATGAACTCAGCCCTCGAAGGCCGGGTGCTTATACCAAAAGGTGAGCCGCGTTCAATGAACCTCGCGTGACCGGCGCGTTCACGCGCGCGGTTTCGCTCACCGGGCTCAAAATCGCGGCGATGACACGGGTAGAACGCGCGAACGGACCGAGCGTGGCGGAGAGACCGGACGGTGCGGGTCTCCGCCCAAGCCATGCTATCCGGCCCTGGCCTGCAGCTTGGCCAGTTCGACGGCGGCGCGGGTCTCGATCTCGTTCAAGACCCCTTCCAGGCGGGGATCGTCAGTGGCCTCGCGCTGTTCGCGGATGGCGCGCGACAGGCGATCCAGCGTGGCGTGGGAGATGTCGCCGTCGATCAGGGCGATCCGAACCTCGCCCAGAATGTCGAGAATATTGTCGGCGCGACGGACCGCGCGCTTGCGGCGCTCCAAAGGACCGCCGACCGAGCCCGCAGCCTGCAGCGCGAGCAGCGCGTCGACCGATCCGACGCCGGTCAGCCCACCGACCGAGGCGGTGCTGGCCGCGCCGCTGGCGGCGTTGACCGAGGGCAGCGAAAAGCCCGACGAACCACCGGCCGGCTTGGCCCGCGACGCGCCAGTCGCCGAGACACCCCCCGTGCTGGAAACCTTCATCCGACAGCTCCAAAAGCCACGCGCGCGAGTCACTGACCTCGCCACACACATCACTATCAGTCCCGGCGCTTGAAGTATGGTTAATGCCGGGCAGAATCTGCCGTGAGGCGCCGGCGCGCCCCCGGCCTTGTCCGGAATCCCTTGAGTCACAAGGGCTTGGACACGCTCATAAAACTGGCCCGCTTCTGGCATGGGGCGGCGCGGGGACGTCTCCCCGCCACGGGACAGCCATGCCGCGTTCACTCTTTCGCACCGTTCTGACCGCCCTGGTCGCCGCCTCCTGCCTGATCGCCGCGCCGGCTCTGGCCAAGTCGCGGATCAAGGACATCGTCTCCTTCGAGGGCGTTCGCGAGAACCAGTTGATCGGCTACGGCATCGTCGTGGGCCTCAACGGCACCGGCGACAGCCTGCGCAACGCGCCGATGACCAAGCAGAGCCTCGAGGCCATGCTGGAGCGGCAGGGCGTCAACGTGCGCGACAACAACCTGAACACCAAGAACACCGCCGCCGTCATGGTCACGGCCAACCTGCCGCCGTTCTCGGCTTCGGGCTCGAAGGTCGACGTCACCGTCTCGACCCTGGGCGACGCCAAGAGCCTCTTGGGCGGCACCCTGCTGGTCACCAGCCTGCAGGGCGCGGACGGCCAGACCTATGCGGTCGCTCAAGGCACGGTGCAAACTGGTTCGGTCTCGGCCGGTGGCGCCTCGGGCAGCTCGGTGACCAAGGGCGTGCCGACGGCCGGCCGCATCGCCGGCGGCGGCGTCATCGAGCGCGAGACCGGCTTCCAGATGGTCAATATGGACATCATGCGCCTGACCCTGCGCAATCCGGACTTCACCACCGCCCGCCGCGTCGCCGACGCCATCAACGCCAAGTTCCCCGGCTGCGCCCAGGCCCAGAACCCCACGATCATCGCCACCCGCCCGCCGCCCGGCATGGACATGATCAGCTTCATGACCAACATCGAGAACCTGATGGTCGAGCCCGACGGTCCGGCCAAGGTGGTGATCGACGAGGTGGCCGGCGTCATCGTCATGGGCGACGACGTGCGCATCAGCCAGGTCGCCATCGCCCAGGGCAACCTGACGATCACCGTGCAGGAGAACCCGGCCGTCAGCCAGCCGGCGCCGTTCAGCCAGGGCCAGACCGCTGTCGTTCCGCAGTCGACCGTCAATGTCGAGGAAGAGAAGGGCAAGCAGCTTCTCACGCTTGGCGGCGCGCCGTCGCTGAAGGGCCTGATCGGCGGTCTCAACGCCCTGGGCGTGACGCCGCGCGACATGATTTCGATCCTGCAGGCGGTGAAGGCCGCCGGCGCCCTGCAAGCCGATATCGAGGTGATGTGATGAGCGTCCTCTCCGCCCTGACCAGCCTGACCCCGCGCATCGACGCCGCCGCAACCACCGCCAAACAGCTGGTGATGTCGGCCGAGGAAAAGGCCAAGCGCGCCCAGATCGCCGACACCGCCAAGACCTTCGAGGCCTCGTTCCTGTCGGTGATGACCCAGCAGATGTTCGAAGGGGTGAAGACCTCCGCGCCCTTCGGCGGCGGCAACGGCGAGGCGATGTTCAAGTCGATCCTCACCGACGCGATGTCCAAGGAAATCAGCAAGGCCGGCGGCGTGGGCCTGGCGTCCACCATCCAGCGCGAAATGCTGAAACTTCAGGGCCTGAAGGAGTAAAGTCATGGCCATCGCCGCCGTCGACGCCAACGATCGCGTCCACCAACTGATCCTTCTGACCGAGCGCCTGACCGATCTGATCGCCAAGCAGGCCGTCGCGTTCGAGACCCACCGTCCGCATGAGGCGGCCAAGTACGTCGAGGAGACCTCGAAGCTGGCCAACCTCTATCGGCACGAGTCGATGCGGGTGCGGGCCAATGTTGGACTGGTCGAGAGCGCGCGCCTGGAGCTTCGCCAACGCCTGATGCGGGCCACCGAGGCCTTTGACGCGGTCCTGGCGCGCCAGTCCCGCGCGGTCGAAGCCGCCAAGATCGTCACCGAGGGCCTGGTTCATGCCATCGCCCAGGAAGTCGCCAGCCAGCGCGCCGCACCGGCCACCACCTATGGCGCCGGCGGCATGGTCAATGACCGCCCACAGCACGGCGCGGCGATCACCCTGAACCGCAAGGCTTAAGGCTAGATCAGCGTGAACACGGCGGCGTCACGCACGGCGCCCTCGACGTCGCCGTAGTCAGCGACCGCATGGCGCGCCACCACGGACAGCCGATCGACCGGCAGCGGCGCGCGCCAGGGATCCCCGATCAGCACGGCGACGCCGGCCGTGCGGCACCGGCGCAGAAACGCCTCCGTCCGCGCCGCCAGGTCAGGGGCGTAGAAGAGGTCGCCGACCAGCACCAGATCGACCTCGGGCGGCTCTCCGTCCAAGGGGTCGGCCCGGATAATCCGCACGGCGACACCATTGGCTGCGGCGTTGAGGCGGGTCGCCGCGACGGCGTAAGGATCGACATCGATCGCCGTAACCTCCGCCGCGCCCGCCAGAGCCGCGGCGATCGCCACCAGTCCAGACCCCGCGCCCAGATCGAGCACGGTCCGGCCAGCCACCGTTTCGGGTCGATCCAGGACGTGTCGCGCCAGCACCAGTCCCCCGCCCCACGGCCGGGCCCAATAGGGCGAGCCGAAATCGGCGTCGGCCTTGGCCAGCCGTGAGAGACCGCTGCGCGGTCCGGCGCGATGCAGCCGCACCTCCGGAACGCCGGGTGTCGGTTCCAGGGGCAGATGTTCGCGAATGAATACGTCGAGGTCCAAGGTCTGGACTAAGGGCCTAGTCCCGGCCGGCGATCAACCGCTTCTTGCGGCGATGCAGACTGGCGGCGGCCACGACCAGAACCAGCGGAACCAGACCCGACAGTACGATCTCGGCGCCGCCCGGCCAGCCGTGCAGCCAGGGCTTCAGGAGGTAGCCCAGCAGACCCAGCACGTAGTAGCCGACCGCAAAGATCGACAGCCCCTCGACCAGTCCCTGCAGCTTGGTCTGCAACTGCAGGCTGGCGTCCATGCCGCGCAGGGTTTCCTGGTTCTGGCGGTCCTGGGCCAGGCCAAGCTTGGTGCGCAGAAGGTCGCCGCTGCGCGCGATCCGCACAGACAGATCATCGAGACGCCGATCAGCCGCCTCCCGCGTCCGCATGGCGGGCAAGAGGCGACGGGCGATGAACTCGCTCATGGTCGAATGCCCGGGCACGCGGCGTTCGCGCAGCGCCTCCAGCCGATCCAGCGTCAGGCGGTGATAGGACTCCGTCGCCCCGCGCCGGAACTGGTTCTTGGCGGCCCGCAGCTCGACCTCGGCCGACAGGGCCAGCAGCTGGTCAAGAACCGCCTGGCTGTCCTCGCCGGTCGCCAGCCCGCTGGTGATCGACGCCAGCCGCCCCTCGGCGCCGTCCAGCCAGGCCAGTAACTCGCGCGCCGGAGGGAAGCCGATCAGGGCCAGCTTTCGATAGTTGCCGATCTCCAGCAGGGTCTGGACCAGCCGCGAGACCTCGTCATGAGCCAGACTGTGATTGGCGACATGGATGCGACCCGTGCCGCCCTCGCGCAGGCGGAAATCCGTCCAGATCCGCGCCGCCCCGTCGAACACCTCGCACGAGACGCAGCGATGCAGGTCTATGTGACGCCCCAAAGCGACCTCGGAGGGCGACTGCGCCTCTGGCGCGGACACCGAGATTTCAACCCCGCGAAAGACTTCGCCCGGTGCGCCGTAGAGCCAGAAGAAGGTCTCGGCCGGCTGGGCCTCGAACCCCAGCTCGCTTCCCAGCGGCCCAAAGGCGAACCAGGTCCAGGTCGAGAACTCCTGGTGACGCTCCCACAGCCAGCCGCCGCCGTCATCGGCGATCAGCGCCCGTCCGAGGCCCGGATCCTGCCCCGGCGCGAACAACGCCACAAAGGCGGCCTCGGCGGCGCGCTCGTCCGCATCCACGAGGAACCCCCACTGACGCAGCCGGACCGGCGCGCGATCCAGCGGCAGCGCCCTCAGGTGCATCAGCTCGCTTAGCGCCACCCTCAGCGGATGATCTCGACCGCCGTCCATCTCGCCCTCGCCCTGCGTCGCGGATCATCGAGTCTTGCACGATGTTACCGGTCACATAGACTTAGCCAACATCGCTCGCCGCGTCACCCCCTTTGAGCACGATCCACCGTTCGATACCGATCGCCTCCAGGAAGTCAGCGTCGTGACTGACGACCAGAAGCGCGCCGTCATAGGCCAAAAGCGCTGCTTCGATCGCCGCAATCGAGGCGAGATCCAGGTGATTGGTCGGCTCGTCCAGGATCAGCAGTTGCGGCGGCGTGGCGGCGCAGAGCACGCAGGCCAGGCCGGCTCGCAGGCGCTCGCCGCCGCTCAAGGTTCCCGCCGTCTGATGCGCCGCCGTGTTGCGGAACAGGAAGCGCGCCAGGGCCACATGCGCGTCGTTGACGCTGGCGGCCGGGTTCAGTCGCCGGAAGTTCTCCAGGATCGTCTCGTCGTCCCTCAGCAGGGCGGCACGCTGGTCGAGCAGGGCCGCCGGCGCGCCGAGCCGCACCGAACCGCACGTCGGTGCGAGCTCGCCGGTGATCAAGCCGATCAGCGTGCTCTTCCCCGCACCATTGGGGCCGCTCAGCGCCAGACGCTCGGGCCCGCAGATCCGCATGGACAACCCATCGATCACCCGCCGACCGCCAGGCCAGGCGAAGCCGACATCGTCCAGCGTCAGCACCGTCCGCCCCTCGGGCAAACCGCTGGCGGGCAGCGTGAAGCCCAGCGCCAGCGCCCGCTCCACCCGGGCCTCGGCGGTGGCCCTGGCCGCCTGCGCCTGGGCTGTGAGCTTCTCTGCGAGCTTGACCTCCTTGGCGCCGCTGGTCTCCGCGCGCTCGGCCATCGCGCCGAGCAGGATCTTCGGCGTCCCGCCCCGGTCGGCAAAACGGCGTCCTGCCGCGTCGCGGCGCGCCTTCCTCTCCCGCGCGACCTGGGCCTCGCGGGCGACGCGCCGGACCTCGCGCTCGGCATGGTCGAGATCGCGCTGGGCGGCCTCGGCCTCCAAAGCCTTGCGCTCGGCATAGAGGTCATAGCCGCCGCCATAGGACCGCGCGCCCAGCGACGAGAGCTCGACGATCCGGTCCATGCCGCGCAGCAGAGCGCGGTCGTGGCTGACCACCACCGCCCCACCCCGCCAGCGCGACAGCAACCGGGCGACCACCTCGCGCGCTTCGGCGTCCAGATTGTTGGTCGGCTCGTCCAGCAGCAGGACGTCCGGCGCGGCGACCAGCAGGCGGGCCAGCCCCGCGCGCGTCGCCTGGCCGCCCGATAGCGATGCGGCAGGTCGTTCGAGGTCGAGATCGCCAAGGCCCACATCAGCCAAGGCTTGGTCTAGGCGTCCGGGCAGGTCCCAGTCGGCCTCGACGAAATCGTCCTCGTCAGCCTCGCCGCGCTCGATCCGCGACAAGCGGTCCCAAGCCGGCCCAGAGCCCAACAGGTCGACCAGACGTGTCAGGCTGGACAGGTCGGGGATCTGCGCCAGAACGCCGACCGCGCCCGCCCTGGCGATAGTTCCAGACCTGGGGGCGCGCGCGCCGGCGATCAGCGCCAGCAAGGTGCTCTTGCCCACGCCGTTACGCCCAACGAGACCGATCCGCTCGGCCCCGATCGCGAGGTTCAGATTTTCGAAGAGAAGCCGGCCGTCAGGCGTGGCGGCGGCGACAGAATCCAGGGTGATGAAGGACATGCAAGCCCACGGTCAGGGAAACGGGAAGGACGAAGCGGTCTTCCGTCTTGCTGATCATGGGAGCCTCCATCGAATGCTTAGGGGGCGGTTTCTACGCCCGCGAACCGGGTTCGACAAGCGTGGCGGCGGGTCGGCCTAGCTCGGCGACATGGTATTCAGGACGTAGAGCAATGAGCCGATGCCGCCGATGAACACCAGCATGTCGATGACGATGGAGCGCGGCTTTGGGACCCGCAAGGCGTCGAACGCCTCGTGCTTGGCTTCCTGCTTTCCGCTTTCAGCGGCCTTCTTGGCCATGATCGGCTCCCTCGGCGCGTCGGGATTTGTCCCGAGCCTGGCGGATGAAGCACGCCCAGCCTGAAGAACCCGCTTCCAAACAGGGTTGAGGGATTGCGAACAGGCCCTAGCAGCGCTCCCTTACTTCCTGGGCGCTTCGCTCGCGACGCCATCGGTCAAGACGTTGCAGAGTTTCATTTGATCAGAAAGGACGGCCTTGGCGATGGCGTCACCTTTCTGGAAGCTTGGAACAACCGCATTCGCAAAACGAAAGCGGGCGTCCGCCAAACTCTTGCGATCAACCTCGCCCCGCGCCTGCAAGATTTCGAACGTTCGCAGCAGCGACGGCGTGTAGAGCACGTTCGGAGGCGTAAAGAGCGGCGGGTATAGAAACTGCGGCGCCCCTTCACCCGGCGCGATAATCGTACTGGCCGTGACGTCTGGATCGGTCAGCAGGAAGCGCGTGACGTCACAGGCGGCCAACGCCTCCGCCCAGTTCTGGGCCTTGTTTAGGTCCAGCACGTTTAGGGCGGACTGCTCTTCGGCGATCGCAGGCGACACAAGGGCCGCGGACGTCGCGAGAACAAGGAGCAGGCGACAACTCATGGGCGCATCTTGCAGCGAAAGCCTACCCTGGCAACAGTGATGTTGCGCCCATTCGCTCAGAGGCTACGCACCGCTATCAAGGCTTGGCAAAGCGCCTTGCTGACATCTGCTGTCAGCAAGGCAGCGGCTTGAGCACGCGCGACATTTGTTCGCATCTTGTTCTTGTGTTAATCGGCGCGCTGAGCCCTACATATAGCCGCTGCGCCGCGCCCACCCGCGCGGTCCAACGTTCCGGAAAACATGGCTGAGCAACTGAACTTCATCCGCGTTCGCGGCGCCCGTGAGCACAATCTGAAAGACGTCAGCGTCGACATCCCGCGCGGCGAGCTGGTCGTGCTGACCGGCCTGTCGGGCTCGGGCAAGTCGTCCCTGGCGTTCGACACGATCTACGCCGAGGGCCAGCGCCGTTACGTGGAGAGCCTGTCGGCCTATGCCCGCCAGTTCCTGGAGCTGATGAGCAAGCCGGACGTGGATCTGATCGAGGGCCTGTCGCCGGCGATCTCGATCGAGCAGAAGACCACCAGCCGCAACCCGCGCTCGACCGTCGGCACGGTGACCGAGATCCACGACTATATGCGTCTGCTGTGGGCGCGGGTCGGGACCCCCTACTCGCCCGCCACGGGCCTGCCGATCGAGAGCCAGACCATCAGCCAGATGGTCGACAAGATCACCGCCCTGCCCGAAGGCACGCGCCTCTACCTGCTGGCCCCCGTCGTTCGCGACCGCAAGGGCGAGTACAAGAAAGAGATCGCCGAGTGGCAGAAGGCCGGCTTCCAGCGGCTGAAGATCGACGGGCAGTACTACCCGATCGAGGACGCCCCGGCGCTGGACAAGAAGTTCAAGCACGACATCGACGTGGTCGTGGACCGCGTGGTGACCAAGCCCGACATGGAGCAGCGCCTGGCCGACTCGATCGAGCAGGCCTTGCGTCTGGCCGACGGCCTGGCCGTCGCCGAATTCGCCACGCTGGAAGAGGGCGAGACCGAGCCCAGGCGCATCCTGTTCTCCGAACGCTTCGCCTGCCCGGTCAGTGGCTTCACGATCGCCGAGATCGAGCCGCGGCTGTTCTCGTTCAACAATCCGGCCGGCGCCTGCCCGGTCTGCGACGGCCTGGGCGCGAAGCTGGCCTTCGACGCCGATCTCGTCATCCCGGACAAGGACCGCACCCTGCACGGCGGCGCGGTCGCGCCTTGGGCGAAAGGTCCTTCCCCGCTCTACACCCAGACCCTGCAGGCCCTGGCGCGGCACTACGGTTTCTCGATGGACGAGCCGTGGCACAAGCTGTCGGCCGACGCCCGCGACGTGGTGCTGAACGGCTCCAAGGGCCAGAAGATCAAGTTCGTCTATGACGACAACGCCCGCAAATACGAGGTCGAAAAGCCGTTCGAAGGCGTGCTGCCGAACCTAGAGCGCCGCTGGCGTGAAACCGACAGCAGCTGGGTGCGCGAGGAGCTGGGCCGCTTCCAGTCCGACACCCCTTGCGAGAGCTGCCACGGCAAGCGCCTGAAGCCCGAGGCCCTGGCGGTGAAGGTGTCCGGCATGGACATCGCCGAGGTGTCGATGATGGCCATCCGCCCGGCTCGCGACTGGTTCGCCGGCCTGGAAGGCAAGCTCTCCGACAAGCAGATGGAAATCGCCCGGCGGATCCTGAAGGAGATCAACGACCGCCTACGGTTCCTGGTCGATGTGGGCCTCGACTATCTGAACATGTCGCGCGGCTCGGGCACGCTGTCGGGCGGCGAGAGCCAGCGCATCCGCCTGGCCAGCCAGATCGGCTCAGGCCTCACGGGGGTTCTCTACGTGCTGGATGAGCCGTCGATCGGCCTGCACCAGCGCGACAACACCCGCCTCCTGACCTCGCTGCAGGGCCTGCGGGACCTGGGCAATTCGGTGCTGGTGGTCGAGCACGACGAGGAAGCCATCCTCACCGCCGACTATGTGATCGACATGGGCCCGGCCGCCGGCGTCCACGGCGGCGAGATCGTCGCCCAGGGCAAGCCCGCCGAGATCATGGCCAACCCCAACAGCGTCACCGGCCAGTACCTCACCGGCGCCCGCGAGATCGAGGTGCCCGAACAGCGCCGGCCGTTCAGCAAGAAGAAGATGCTGCGCGTCGTCGGCGCCACCGGCAACAACCTGAAAGGCGTCACGGCCGAGATCCCCGTGGGCACCTTCACCTGCATCACCGGGGTATCGGGCGGCGGCAAGTCGACCTTCACGATCGAGACCCTGTACAAGGCCGCCGCGCGCCGTCTGAACAACGCCAGCGACGCCCCCGCCCCGCACGAGCGGATCGAGGGCCTGGAGCACTTCGACAAGGTCATCGACATCGACCAGAGCCCGATCGGCCGCACCCCGCGCTCGAACCCTGCGACCTATACCGGCGCGTTCGGCCCGATCCGCGACTGGTTCGCCGGCCTGCCGGAAAGCAAGGCGCGCGGCTATGGTCCGGGGCGCTTCAGCTTCAACGTCAAGGGCGGCCGCTGCGAGGCCTGTCAGGGCGACGGTGTCATCAAGATCGAGATGCACTTCCTGCCCGACGTCTACGTCACCTGCGATATCTGCAAGGGCAAGCGCTACAACCGCGAAACGCTCGACGTGGTCTTCAAGGGCAAGACGATCGCCGACGTGCTGGACATGACCGTCGAAGAGGCCGCCGACTTCTTCAAGGCGGTGCCGCCGATCCGCGACAAGATGGAGACGCTGAAACGCGTCGGCCTCAGCTACATCAAGGTCGGCCAACAGGCGACGACCCTGTCGGGCGGCGAGGCCCAGCGTGTGAAGCTGTCCAAGGAGCTGTCCAAGCGCGCCACCGGCCGCACGCTCTACATCCTCGACGAGCCGACCACCGGCCTGCACTTTGAAGACACCAAGAAGCTCCTGGAGGTGCTGCACGAGCTGGCCGACCAGGGCAACACCGTGGTCGTCATCGAGCACAATCTCGACGTGGTGAAGACCGCCGACTGGCTGCTGGACTTCGGTCCCGAGGGCGGCGACGGCGGCGGCGAGATCGTCGCGGTCGGCTCGCCCCAGGACGTGGCCAAGGTCGAGGCCAGCTGGACCGGCCGCTACCTGAAGGAGCTGCTGGACCGCCACGAGGAGCGCCGCAAGGCGCGGGTGGCGGCGCTGAAGGCCAAGCGGGCTTAAGGCGGCTCAGCAGGCTGGCGCGGCTTAGAGCCTGTCTGGTTTAGATGGAGTCATCTAAACTAGATAAACAGGCTCTAAAATCAAACATTTAGAGCCCTTTCAAACGCTTTAGATGATTCCATCTAAAGCTAAAGGGCTCTAGCCGCCCCAGCCTTCCGAGGCCGTCTGGCCGCCCGTCATTTCACGATAGATGGTCGGCGCCGGCGACAGCATGATCAGGGCGCTGAGCACCGCCATGAAGCCCGAGAACAACTGCTGGACGATGCCCGACGGGGTGAAATAGCTGCTGAGCGAGGTGGTGTCGGCGCGCAGGGCCCCGCCGGCCGCCGAGAAGTCGCCGGTGACGATGGCGACGGCGGCATAGACGATGATGACGATCAGCAACCACACGATCATGCTCATCACGACCGCCACCAGATAGGCCCCGAGCAGCGACCAGAAGGCCCCCTTGGTCACCGACATCGAGCGGAAGAAGACGATCTCGCCCTTGTCGAAGGTCATGGCGCTGGCCAGCGACAGACGGACCAGCAGGTAGATCGCCCCCAGGATAGCGCCCAGCAGCACGAGCACGCCCAGCAAGCCGCCGCCCACGGCGCTCAGCACGCCGGTGAGCAACGCCCCCCCGAAGAACACCGCCATCAGCAGCAGGCCCGTCAGCACCGAGACCGCGATCTGAAGGAGCTCGTCCTTGCCCACGCGAAGAAACGCGAAACGATTGTCGTCGCGACGCTGGATCATGCGGTTGAGCGCCGCCAGGGTGACCCCTTGAACGACGAGGTTGTAGGGCAGCGTCCACAGCAGCGTCGGGATCATCTGATCAGCGAGCTTGGTCATTTCCTCGGGGCTGGCGCCGTCCGGATTGCTCATCAGGGTCATCGCCGCTTCCATCTGCGCCCCGAAGAAATGGATCGTCAGGGCGTTGGCGATGATGGACACCACGGTCATCACCGCGATCCAGATTCCGACCGTCTTCAGATTCTCCCGCACCAGCCGGAAACCGGAAAAGGCCGCGTCGGAGGCCGAGAACTTCGCCATGACTTGCTCGTGGAATAATGGGACCCAGGTTCGCCCCTAGGCCTAACAAGGTTCGCGGCGGTTCAACAGGGCGTCCCGCGCGAAATCGACAACGGGCGCCTTGCGTCCAATCCGTCCACCTCTAACGTTCGTTTGAACGGCCCGCTGGACGAGGCCGAGGGAGGCCTGATGAAACTCTATGGCGAAGCCATGCCCGCGCCCAATCCGCGACGGGTGCGTATCTTCCTGGCGGAAAAGGGCGTGGAGGTTCCGGAGATCCGGATCGGCATGATGCAGGGCGGGCACAAAAGCCCCGAACACCTGGCGCGCAACAGCCTGGGCCAGGTCCCGGTGCTGGAACTGGACGATGGAACCACGATCAGCGAGACGATCGCCATCTGCCGCTATTTCGAGGTGCTGCATCCCGATCCGCCGCTGTTCGGCGTCAGTGCGCTTGAGCAGGCCCAGATCGAGATGTGGACCCGGCGCATGGAGTTTCGCCTGATGGTTCCGATCGGCATGTTCTGGCGCCACGCCCACCCGCTGACCGCGCGCCTGCTGAAGCAGAACGTCGAGTTCGGGGAATCCAACCGCGAGGTCGTCGAGAAGGGGCAACTCTGGCTGGATCGCGAGCTGTCCGACGGTCGTCCCTACCTGACCGGCGACACCTATACGATCGCCGACATCGCCGGGCAGACCGCCCTGGACTTCGCCGACTTCACCGGCCTGTCGACGCCGGCCGAGGCCAAGCACGTCCTGGCCTGGCGCGAGCGGATGGCCGCGCGGCCGAGCGCGTCGGCCTAGAAGGCTTAGGCGTGCAGGCCCGCGTCGATCTCGTCCTGGTTCAACTGGGCGAAGGCGCGGGCCGGGGCGGCCACCAGGATCACCGTCTGCAGGGTCAGGAAGACCGGGGCCAACAGCATATTGGCCAGCAGGCTGAGGATCAGCCACGAATTGCTGGCCGCCAGTCCGCTGGCGCCCAGATTGACCGCCGCCGTCAGCCACTTGCCGATCACGCCCGCCACGGCCGCGCCCAGCAGGGACAAGAGAATCCAGATCGCGATGGTCAGCACGAACATGCCCAGCAGCCGCCAGAACTGTCCGTGGGTCTGGATCCAGGCGGCGCGGATATCGATGTGGTGATGGGAGAAGGCGTGGGGCCCCAGCAGCGACAGGCGCACGGCCACCCATAGCGAGAAGCCGATCACCGACAGGGCGCCCAGGAAGGCGAACCAGGCGGCCGCCGCGCCAGACAGCAGCGAGGAGCCCAGCACCACCACCCCCGACGGGATGATCGTGCACAGCAGCGCCGTGGCCCAGGTGATCAGCGACACGATCAGCAGCTGAATCTCTTCCTTGCCCAGCCGCAGATAGGCGAAGCGATCGTTGGTCGGCTCCAGCACCGAACGGATGATCGCCGCCTGCAGCACAGCGCCCAGCAGCAGGGCCAGGGCGACCAGCAGCACCATCGCGCCGCCCAGATTCATCACCAGGTCCAGCAACTCGCGCGGGTCGGCCGAAGAGCCGCGCCCCGCCAGGACTTGCCGTCCCTCATCGCCCAGGCCGATCTTCACCAGCAGGCCCAGGATCGGCAGCATGACCAGCGAGAACGCGGCCCACGCCAGCGCGGTCAGCGGCCGGCGGCGCATGGTCTGCAGACCTTCGAGAGCGGCGTCGACAGGGCGAACAGACATTACGGCGTCCTACTGTGCCGCGCTGTGGCGGTAAAAATGGGCGAGCGCGCCGGTCCAGGCGGGCATCGCGTAGAAATAGGTGCAGGCCGCCATCACGGCGGCCACGACCGGACCTTGGCCGGGCGCGACACTCAACAAGGCGCTCAGCACGATCACCGGGATCGAGATCGCAAGGCCGATCACCAGGAGGATATGCGTCCGGCCCCGCGTGAGCGAGAAGGCGCTCAGCACGCGCACCCCGGCCTGATCGACCGTGGCGGGCGCCGACAGAGACAGGCGCAGCCCCAGCCAGATCAGGATGAACAGGCTCGCCAGCGGCACGATCGCCACAATCAGACCAGCCGGCCCGGCCTGGGCGAACGCCGCGCGCCAAGCCTCGGTGGTCGACGGATCGAAATTCGGCGCGGCGGTTCGCGCCACGCCCAGCGCCACGCCCCCGACGATCACCAGAAGGATCGAGCCGATCAGGGCGAACAGACCAAGGATCATCAACTGGGCGGCCAGAAGTCGCCACTCGTCCCGCCCCCAACGCAGCCCCTTGAAGCCGGCCGCGCGGCCGAACGCGCGACGGAACAGCGCCCCTTGGGCGACGATCCCAGCGACCAGAGCGATCACGAAGCGCGCGCCGGACGGCAGTGAACTGGCGGCGACGCTGAGCATCGCCGCCAGCGCGAGCGCGCCCCAGCAGTCGCGAACCGCGCCACCCACGTCGGAAAGGCCCGTACGCAGGGTCGCGCTGACTCCCGCCGATCCTTCCGTCATCCCGTCATGTCCCTCAGGCGCGGCGCTCATCCCGACCGGGGACGAGTCGCCGCTATCCCTGACAATCTAGGGTCTCGCCGCGCGTCTGGCGATGGCGCCGCGCGGCGAACGCTGGATTTCGAGCAACCGTAACGCTCGCGCCACGGCGGCGTCAGGTCTCCGAGGTGAGCGCGCGATGCGCCGCCGCCCAAGGCGCGAAGAAGATCGTGTGCACCACCGCGCTGAACAGCGTGGCCAAGGCGCCGATCACCGCCAGCCAGGGCCACACCTCCCGCAGGATGGTCAGAGGCGGCCGCGCCATGAACGCCTCGAAGCCGCCCCCGCCGTGCAAGGCCACGATCGACCCGCCGGCGGCGAAGATCGTCCCCAGCATCACAGTCGTCACGAGGATCTCCACGCCGATGATGAAGACGATGAGCAGCAAGGCCATGCCCAGAAGCCGCCAGCCCTGACCCTTGGTCAGGCTCCAGGACTCAAAGAGCCGGAACTGGTTGTCGACGAAGGTCATCGGCGCGGCCATCGACAGGCGCAGCGCCAGCCAGACCAGGACAATGACGGCGATCGCCGCGCCTCCCAGGGCCGTGCCCACCGCCGCCATCATGCCGTTCTCGCCGCCGCTGAAGCCCGCCACCGCCGCGAGGACCCCGATCACCATGGCCACCACGAGCCCGACGATCATCAGGAGGACTTGCTCGACCAAGAAGAGGAGCGTCAGCCACATCTCGCGCGCGCCCAAACGCAAATAGGCCCACGACGACTGGGCTGGAGTGAGAACCGCGCGGAAAACCGCCGCGCAGAACACCGCCTGCACGAAGGTGGACCACAGCCAGAACAAGAGATTGGCCGCCGTCATACCCGACTGCGCCTGCATCATCTGGCGCATGACCTCGGGGTCAGGCGCGCCCTCCTTCTGGGTCATAGCCAGTTGCACAAACTGCTGAAACTGCGGCCCCAGCGCCAGAAAGGTCAGGATCGCCGGGATGACCATCCCCACGGCCAGGGCCAGCGCCCAGCCCACCACCGCCAAAGGCTTGCGACCAATGACGCCGAAGCCGGCTGTCGCCGCCTCGGTCACGGAAAACCTCGCCATGTCCCCTCCCCATGCTCGCCAGGCGCGCAGGGCCCGGCCCAGGATCATGAGCCTACACGAGGTTTCGCCAAACGACAGCCGGGGGTATAGGGCGCGCCATGACCACGAACTCGACCTATCAGCCTGTCCACGTCATTGGCGGGGGCCTCGCCGGTTCCGAAGCCGCCTGGCAGATCGCCCAGAGCGGCGTGCCCGTCATCCTGCACGAGATGCGCAAGGACGACGCCAGCGGCAAAGTCATCACCGACGCGCACCAGACCGACGGCCTGGCCGAGATGGTGTGCTCCAACTCGTTCCGCTCGGACGACTGGCAGTTCAACGCCGTGGGCCTGCTGCACGCCGAGATGCGCAAGCTAGGCAGCCTGATCATGGCCTGCGCCGACCAGCACCAGGTGCCGGCCGGGGGCGCCCTGGCTGTCGACCGCGACGGCTTCTCCGCCGAGGTCACCAAGCGCCTGTCGCAGCATCCGCTGGTCACCATCGTCCGCGAGGAGATCGCGGGCCTGCCGCCTGCCCCTGATGGAAAGAATGGGTGGGACAACGTCATCGTCGCCACCGGTCCCCTCACCTCGCCGGCGCTCGCCCAGGCGGTCCTGGACCTGACCGGCGAAGGCCAGCTCAGCTTCTTCGACGCCATCGCGCCGATCATCCATTTTGAGTCCATCAACATGGACATCGCCTGGCGCCAGTCGCGCTACGACAAGGAAGGTCCTGGCGGCGATGCGGCCGCCTACATCAACTGCCCGATGAACAAGGAGCAGTACGAGGCCTTCATCGACGCCCTGCTGGCCGGCCCCAAGTCCGAGTTCAAGGAGTGGGAGAACGTCCCCTATTTCGACGGCTGCCTGCCGATCGAGGTGATGGCCGAGCGCGGCCGCGAGACCCTGCGTCACGGTCCGATGAAGCCTGTGGGCCTGACCAATCCGCGCGATCCGCTGGTCAAGGCCTACGCCATCGTCCAGCTGCGCCAGGACAACGCCCTGGGCACGCTGTGGAACATGGTCGGCTTCCAGACAAAGCTGAAACACGGCGTCCAGGCCGAGACCTTCCGGATGATTCCGGGCCTGGAAGACGCCCAGTTCGCCCGCCTGGGCGGCCTGCACCGCAACACCTTCATCAACTCGCCCAAGCTACTGGACAAGTCGCTGCGGATGAAAGCCATGCCGCGCCTGCGGTTCGCGGGCCAGGTCACCGGCGTCGAAGGCTATGTCGAGAGCGCGGCCATGGGCCTTCTGACTGGCCGCTTCGCCGCCGCCGACCGCAAGGGCGCGCCGATCGACGCCCCGCCGCCGACCACCGCCCTGGGGGCTCTCGTCGAGCACATCACCGGCGGCCATCTGGAGGCCGGCAACGGTCCTGGCAGCTTCCAGCCGATGAACATCAACTATGGCCTGCTGCCGCCGCTCGAAGCGCCGAAGGTCGACGAAGATGGCAAGAAGATCCCGCTGAAGGAACGCGGCCGCGCCAAGAAGCGGCTGATGAGCCTGCGCGCGCTGAAGGATCTGGACGCCTGGATGGCCTGAGGGGCGTTCAGGATTCAGCCGGGCGGCGCAGGCCGCGCGTGGCCTTGTCCTGCGGATAGTAGCGGAAGCCCTTGAGGACGATCTTGATGGCTTCCCAGTGGATCGCCACCAGGATGCCGGCGACTTGCCAGGGGTGGCCCAGCAAGGCCTTGAGGATGGCGCCGTCCGTAAGGCTTCGGCGTTCGCCGGCGAAGGTGGCGGACAGGATGACGCCAGCCTCGTCCAGCACGTCTACGCCCACGCTGACCGCTTCGGCCGGCGGCCTGGTCTCGAAGTCATAGCGCAGGTTCATCGGCAGGAAGGGCGAGACATAGAACGCCTTGCCCGCCTCCTGCTCCACCCAGCCGTCGAGGCCCAGGCGCGCGGGCATCACATAGTCGTGGCGCTGGCCGAAGGTGTTGCGCACCGCATGGACGGTGGCCACCAGACGATCCTGCGCATCGTGGCAGAAGAAGACGGTGAGCGGATTGAACCCCTTGCCCAGGATGCGCGGCATGGTCAGCACGCGGATGGACGCAACCCTTTCGGCCAGGCCATGGGCCGCCAGCTTGGCCAGAATCTCGTCCTTCAGCGACGCCTTGGGATCGTCGAGGTGATCGCGATCGTGAAAGCCGATCAGGTTCCAGGCCTTGCGCGAGAACAGGCGAAGCCGCGCGCTCAGCGCCTCGACCTCGTCGAGGTCGAGCAACAGCATGAAGACGCCATAGCGCAGGTGATGGCGCTTGGGGCGGGTCCGGTCGTGGACGACGTGGCCCGCATAGAGCGCCGAGCGGGAGGTCACGCAACCAACTCGCGGTCAGCGGCCTGATCGGCCACGTCCAGGACGATGCGGCCCGACGGGTTGGGCACCAGCCAGGGACGACGCACACCGCCCAGTTGTTCAGCGACCGCAAGACCCGCCTGCAGGCCATCCTCGTGGAAGCCCGATCCGAAATAGGCCCCGCAGAACCAGGTGCGCCGACGCCCCTGCAGCGACCACAGCCGGCGCTGGGCCAGCATGGCCGGGCCATCGAACAGCGGGTGCTCATAGACCTGATCGTGCATCAGGCCCGCGGGATCCTGCATCGGGTTCAGCGACAGGAAGTAGGGCCGCTCGACACCCAGAGGCTGGAGAATGTTCATCCAGTAGGTGACGCCGCCCTCGCCGTCCTCGCCGCGACGACCGACGTGGTTCCAGCTGGCCCATGCGCCCCGGCGACGCGGCATCAGGGCCGGGTCGCTGTGCAGCACCGCGCGGTTACGGCTGTAGCGGAAAGCTCCCAAGAGCTCGCGTTCCTCGGCGCTCGGCGCGGCCAGCATCGACAGAGCCTGGTCGGCGTGGGCGCCGATCACCACATGATCGAACGCGCGGGTCTCGCCGGTCGCATCCTCGATCTTTACGCCGTCGGGACCGCGATGGATCGCCTTGACGGGCCGCCCGGTCAGGATCGGCCCCGACACGCCGGCGGCCAACTTTTCGACGTAGCGCGCCGAGCCGCCGACAACGGTGCGCCATATCGGACGCTTGTCGATCGGCAGCATCAGGCCGTGGTTGTCGAAGAACCGCAGCAGCGCCGCCGCCGGAAACTCGCGGATATCCCGCATCGAAGCCGACCAGATCGCGGCGGCCTGCGGCAGCAGGTGGTCTTCCTGAAACGCGCGCCCGAAACCCTGGCGACGCAGATAGTCGTCGAGCCGGCAGAGGCCGCCCTGCTCCAGGTCCGCCGGGATGTTGCGGCCCTCACGATAGAAGCGCACCACGTCCAGCAGCATCTTGATGAAGCGCGGGTTGGCGACGTTGCGCTTTTGGGCCAGCAGCTTGGTGCTGGAATACTCCAGCGCGCCGCCGTCCAGCGAGACGCCGAACGACATGTCGGTCTCGGTCGTCTCGACGCCGATATGTCGGAACAGGGCCGTGAGGTTGGGATAGTTCGGCTCGTTGTAGACGATGAAGCCGGTGTCGACGGCCACGCCCTCGGCGATGATGGTGTTGGCGTGCCCGCCCAGTCGGTCGTCCGCCTCGTACAGCGTCACGTCGTGCCGGTGGGACAGGAGCCAAGCCGCGGAAAGACCTGAGACGCCAGCGCCGATCACGGCGATGGATTGGCGAGGAACAACGTTGGCCAAGACTCTCTCCCAAAGCGCCAGGGCGACGCTTGCCAAGAGTTACGCATCATCGTGACGAACGGACGCATCCGAACGGCTTGCCGGCGCGTAACCTTCCCGAACCATCTCGGAGGACGACCCATGAGCCTGGTGAAGACCGCGATCCACGCCTTCGAGGACGCGCCCATGCCCGACCTCGTGTCGCGCGCCGCCATCGACTTCCTGGTGGGCGACGCCCGTCGCCGCCTGCAGCAGGCGCCGGCCAACGCGACCCTGGCCTTCGCCAAGGAGATGGAGACGCGACCGATCGCGACCCATACGGCGAACGCCAACGAGCAGCACTATGAACTGCCCGCGCCGTTCTTCGAGGCGGTCCTGGGCCCGAACCTGAAGTACTCCAGCGGCCTCTATCCGCCCGGCGCCGTTACGTTGGCCGAGGGTGAGGCTGCGGCCCTGCGCGAGACCGCCGAACACGCGGACCTGCGCGATGGACAATCGGTCCTGGAGCTGGGTTGCGGCTGGGGTTCGCTGTCCCTGTGGATGGCCTCGCGATGCCCCAACTCGACCATCACCTCGGTGTCGAACTCGGCCTCGCAGCGCGCCTTTATCGAAGCGCGCGCGGCGCAGATGGGCCTGACCAACCTGAAGGTCATCACCGCCGATATGAACGACTTCCAGACCGATCAGCGCTTCGATCGTGTGGTGTCGGTCGAGATGTTCGAGCACATGTCCAACTGGCGCGCCCTGCTGACCCGCGTGCGCGACTGGCTGGAGCCGGACGGCCTGCTGTTCCTGCACGTGTTCACGCACAAGAACACGCCCTACCGCTTCGAGGTCGACGATCCGGCCGACTGGATCGCCCAGTACTTCTTCAGCGGCGGCGTGATGCCCAGCCACGACCTGCCCCAGCAGTTCCCCGACCTCTTCGCCGTCGAACAGGACTGGCGCTGGAGCGGCGAGCACTACGCCCGCACCGCCCGCCAGTGGCTGGAAAACTTCGACGCCCGCCGCGCCACCATCGATCCGATCCTGGCCGAGGTCTATGGCAAGCACGCCACCGTCTGGCGCCGTCGCTGGCGCCTGTTCTTCCTGGCCACCGCCGGCCTGTTCGGCCATCGCGGCGGTGAGGAATGGGGCGTCAGCCACTATCGGATGCGCCCGGTCCAGGCGGAGACAGCCCAATGATCCAGTTCGCCGTCGCCTATGTCGGGACCGCCCTGGCGATGCTGGTCCTCGACATCATCTGGCTGACCCAGATGGTCAACCGGCTCTACCAGCCTCGCATCGGCGAGTTGCTGGCTGAAAAGCCGTCGATGCCACCAGCGGTGATCTTCTATCTTCTGTACGTGACCGGCATCGTCGTTCTGGCGGTCCTGCCGGCGCTGCGCGAGGGCGGTTGGAAGCGCCTGCTGGTCCACGCCGCCGTCTTCGGTCTCGTCGCCTATGCCACCTATGACCTGACCAACCAGGCGACGCTGAAGACCTGGTCGACGACGATCACCGTGGTCGACATGGCCTGGGGCACGTTCATCACCACGGTCTCGGCCTCCGCCGGCTTCGCCGCCGCGCGCTGGTTCGCGGCGCGCTGACCACCGCCCCTCCCCTTTCATAAGTAAGTGATTTATGACTTATGAGCAGGCGCCCGCTTCGCGGTGTGGCGCTTGCGCGGGCGCCTGAGTCGGTTGTCGACCCTGGCGGCTCGCAAAAGGGGACTTGGTCGCTCCGCCTGCTAGGGTGATGCGATCAAGGGCGCGGAGCGAACGTGGCGGACGGTGTCGACATCGGGGTGAGGGCCAAGGCGCGTTGCGACGCCCTGGGGTCGCCGCCTTACAGTGAGATCGACGGCCAACTGACCCGCCGCTTCCTGACGGCCGCCCACGGCGCTGCGCTGGACGCCCTCGCGGGATGGATGGCTGAAGCCGGCATGCGCGTGCGCCGAGACGCCGCCGCCAACCTGATCGGCCGCTACGAGGGTGAGACGCCCGACGCGCCCGCCCTGATCATCGGCTCGCACATCGACAGCGTCCGCAACGGCGGCCGCTATGACGGGCCGCTGGGGATCATGCTGGGGATCGACGTGGTCGAGGCGCTGCATCGCGCCGGCCGCCGCCTGCACTTCGCGATCGAGGTCGTGGCGTTCGGCGACGAGGAAGGCTCGCGCTTCCCCGCCTCGATGAGCTGCAGCCGCGCGATCGCCGGAACCCTGGACGCCACCGCCCTGGAGATGAAGGACGCCGAAGGGATCACAGTCGCTGAAGCCTTGACCGCGTTCGGCGGCGATCCGGCCAACATCGCTTCGGCCGCTCGCCGTCCCGAGGAGGTGCTCGCCTTCCTGGAAGCCCATATCGAGCAAGGCCCGGTGCTGGAGGCCGAAGGCCTGGCCCTGGGCGTCGTCACCGCCATCGCCGCCCAGAAGCGCTTGATGGTGCGGATCACGGGCATGGCCGGCCATGCCGGCACGACGCCGATGGCCTTGCGCAAGGACCCCGGCCCCGCCGCCGCCGAGGCCATCCTGGCCCTGGAGCGGATCTGCCGCGCCGGAACCGACGGTCTGGTCGGCACGGTGGGACGCATGACCGCCCTGCCCGGCGCCTTCAACGTCATCCCCGGCGCGATTGAGTTCTCGATGGATATCCGCGCCGAGACCTCGGCCACCCGCGACGCCGCCGTCGAGGCGATCACCGCTGAGATCCACGCCATCGCCGCCGCGCGAGACCTCTCCGCCACCGTCACCCTGATGCAGGCCTTGGCCGAGAGCCCCTGCGATCCGTCGCTGATGGGCTTGCTGGACGAGAGCCTCGCCGATCTTGGCCTGCCCGCCCGCCGCCTGCCCTCGGGCGCCGGTCACGACGCCATGGTGATGGCCGCGCTTTGCCCCACCGCCATGCTGTTCATCCGCTGCGAAGGCGGGATCAGCCACAACCCGGCCGAAGCCGTCACCGAGGCCGACTGCGCCCTGGCGGCCAAGGCGATGCTGGGGTTCGTGGAGAAGCTGGCCGCCAATCCCTTGCGTCCTTCGAGGCCGCTACGCGGCGCCTCAGGATGAGGGCTTCTGTTCGCCCCACCTTCCTCATCCTGAGGTGCGCGCCGCAGGCGAGCCTCGAAGGACGCACAGTGACCACCGCCAAGACCATGCCATGACCGACACCTTCAACGAACTCGACCACCCCGCCCGCCTGCTGATGGGGCCTGGCCCGATCAACGTGCACCCACGCGTGCTGCGGGCGATGTCGGTGCAGCTCTTGGGCCAGTTCGACCCAGAGTTCACCGGTTACATGAACGAGGTGATGGCGCTGTATCGCGGCGTCTTCCAGACACAGAACCGCTGGACCTTCACGATCGACGGCACCTCCCGCGCCGGCATCGAGGCGGCGCTGGTCTCGACCCTTCAGCCCGGCGACGACGTCGTGGTGGTCAATGCCGGGCGCTTTGGCCTGCTGCTGGCCGAGATCGCCGAGCGCTGCGACGCCAAGGTCACCTTCGTCGAGGCCCCCTGGGGAACCGTGGTCGATCCGCAGGCGGTCGAGGACGCGGTGAAGCGCGTGAAGCCGCGTCTGGTGGCCTGCGTCCACGGCGACACCTCGACCACTATGGCCCAGCCGCTGGCCGAGATCGGCGCGATCTGCCGCGCGCACGGGGCGCTGATGTATGTCGACGCCACCGCCACCCTGTCGGGCATGGACGTTCCCGTCGACGCCTGGGGCGCCGACATTGTCACCGCCGGCCTGCAGAAGTGCCTGGGCGGTCCCTCCGGCTCGGCCCCGATCACGATCAGCGACCAGGCCGCCGAGCACATCTTCTCGCGTCGTCACGTCGAGAAGGGTCTGGCCGGAACCGGCGGCGCGGCGGGCGCCGGCCGGCGCATCGCCTCCAACTACTTCGATCTGGCGATGATCATGGACTACTGGTCCGAAAAGCGCCTGAACCACCACACCGAGTGCGCGCCGATGCTGTTCGCCGCTCGCGAATGCGCGCGGCTGGTGCTGGAGGAAGGCCTGCCGGCGCGCTTCGACCGCCACGCCAAGGCCGGCGCGGCCATGACCGCCGGGCTCGAAGCGATGGGCCTCTCCATCTATGGCGACAAGGCTCACAAGATGACCAACGTCACCGGCATCTGGGTCCCGGACGGCGTCGACTACGACCGGGTCAAGGCGCGGATGCGCACCGACTTCGAGATCGAGATCGGCTCGGCCTTCGGGCCGCTGACCGGCAAGATCTGGCGCATCGGGACCATGGGCGTGAACGCCCGCAAGCACGCGGTGCTGCAGACGCTCGCGGCCTTCGAGGCGGTGCTGCGCTGGGAGGGCTTCAGCGCTCCGGCCGGCGCGGGGGTGGATGCGGCGGCGAAGGTGTACGGATGAGGGCGTCGTTCAAAATCCTCCCCCCAGCGGGGGAGGTGTCGGCGCAGCCGACGGAGGGGGAAGTTCTGCTGCCCCTTCCCCTTCCCCCTCCGGCGCTTCGCGCCACCTCCCCCGCTGGGGGGAGGATTTGATGACCTACCCCCGCGACCTCATCGGCTACGGCGAGCATCCGCCGCACGCGCGGTGGCCGAACGGCGCCCGCGTGGCCGTGCAGTTCGTCCTGAACTACGAGGAAGGCGCCGAGCGCTCGATCCTGCATGGCGATCCGGTCTCCGAGTTCTTCCTGTCGGAGATGGTCGGCGCCCAGCCGATCCAGGGCATGCGCAACATGTCGATGGAGAGCCTGTACGAATACGGCTCGCGCGCCGGCTTCTGGCGCATCCGTCGGCTGTTCGACGAGTTCGACCTGCCGCTGACCGTGTTCGGGGTCGCCCAGGCCATGGAGCGCCATCCCGACGCCGTCGAGGCGATGATGCAATCGGGCTGGGAGATCGCCAGCCACGGCTATCGCTGGATCGACTATCAGCACGTCTCGCCCGACCAGGAGCTGGAGCACATCCAGCAGGCCATCGAGATTCAGAAACGCCTGACCGGCGAGCGCCCTCTGGGCTGGTACCAGGGCCGCACGAGCCCCAACACCGCGCGGCTCATCGCCGAAGAAGGCGGCTTTCTCTACGACGCCGACAGCTATGCCGACGACCTGCCCTACTGGGACGACCAGCACGGCCGGGCTCAGCTGATCACGCCCTACACCCTGGAAGCCAACGACATGCGCTTCACGGCCGCCCAGGGGTTCAACACCGGCGAGCAGTTCTTCACCTATCTGCGCGACGCCTTCGACGCCCTCTATCTGGAGGGCGAGACCGCGCCGAAGATGATGAGCGTGGGCCTGCACTGCCGCGTGGTCGGCAAGCCTGGGCGGATCGGGGCGCTGCGGCGGTTCCTGGAGCATGTGGTCAGCCACGACAAGGTCTGGGTGGCCAGGCGCATCGACATCGCGCGGCACTGGATCGCGACGCATCCGTATGGGGGGAGCGGCCAGTGATCCCCAGTCCCCAAAGCCCGTCATCCCGCGACTTGTTCGCGGGACCCATGGTTCAACTTTCGCGTGAGAGCGAGATCATCACCCCACCTGCGTCGGACAGATGGGTCCCGCGAACAAGTCGCGGGATGACGGGGTTTGAAGAGGTGAACGCATGAGTTCAGCGCCTCCCCTCTCGTTGAAGCTCCTCAACAGCATGAACCAGACCGGCTTCACCACCGCCCTGCACTTCGCCTTCGAGCTCTCGCCCTGGGTGGTCGAGCGCGCCTGGGACGCCCGCCCCTTCGCGTCCGTCGAGGCGATGCACGCGGCGATGATGGCCGTGCTCGACGCGGCGAGCACCGCCGACAAGCTGGCGCTCATCCGCGCTCACCCGGAACTGGCCGGCAAGGCTGCGATCGCCAAGCAACTGACCGCCGAGAGCAACGCTGAACAGGCCAGCGCGGGGCTCGACAAGCTGACGCCCGACGAGTTCGCGCGCTTCCATACGCTGAACGCCGCCTACAACACGCGCTTTGGCTTTCCCTTCATCATCTGCGTGCGCCTGAACGACAAGGCCTCGATCCTGACGGCCATGGCCGCGCGCCTTTCCCATGACGAGGCGAGCGAGATCGCGCAGGCCATCACCCAGATCGGCCTGATCTCCAAGCTTCGCCTGCTCGACGCGGTGACCCACTGATGGACTACGATTTCGCCGGTTGGATCGGCATGGCGCTGCGCTGGCTGCACGTGGTGGCGGGCGTGGCCTGGATCGGCGCGTCGTTCTATTTCGTCTGGCTGGACAACAATCTTCGCGATCCCAAACCCACTGAAAATGGCCCGCCCAAGGACGGCGTGAAGGGCGAGCTGTGGGCCGTGCACGGCGGCGGCTTCTACCATTCGCAGAAGTACCTGAACGCGCCGGCGCACATGCCCGAACACCTGCACTGGTTCAAATGGGAGGCCTACACCACCTGGCTGTCGGGCTTTGCGCTGCTGATCGTGCTCTACTACTGGCAGGCGGGCGTCTATCTGATCGACCCGGTCAAGCACGCCTTCAGCCAAGCCCAGGCGGTCGGCGTGGGCCTAGCCTTCATCTTCGGTGGCCTGCTGACGTACGAGGTCCTGTGTCGCTCACCGCTGGGCCAGAACGGCAGGCTGTTCGGCGTGGTGTGGTTCGCGATCCTGACGGCGGCGACCTGGGCGTTGACGCAGCTGTTCTCCGATCGCGGCGCCTTCATCCATGTGGGCGCGATCATCGGCACCTGCATGGTCGGCAACGTGTTCCTGGTCATCATCCCCAACCAGCGCAAGATCGTCGCCGCCATGCTGGCCGGTCAGCCGGTGGACCCGCGCCTAGGGGCGATGGGCAAGCAGCGCTCGGTGCACAACACCCACATGACCCTGCCGGTCATCTTCATCATGATCAGCAACCACTATCCGGCCGTCTCGGGGCATCCCAAGGCCTGGCTCCTGCTGGCCATGATCAGCGCCGGCGCGATCGCCATCCGCTACTTCTTCATCCAGCGCCACTTCGGAAAGATCCGGCACGAGTTCCTGTTCTACGGCGCCATGCTGATCTTCGGCGCCACGGCCATCGCTTCGATGAAGCCCAAGGACAAGGTCGAGATCAGCGGCGAGGTGTCCTTCGCCACCGCGCAGGGAATCATCCAGAAGCACTGCGTGGCCTGCCACGCCGCGACGCCCACCCACGCCAGCTTCTCCGCCCCGCCCTTGGGCGCGACCTTCGACACGCCTGAGCAGATCCGGACCTACGCACCAAAAATCAACGAACGCGCGGTCCTCTCGACCAGCATGCCCCTTGGCAACGAGACCGGCATGACCGATGAGGAGCGCGCCCAGCTGGGCGCCTGGATCAAACAGGGAGCCAACATCCCGTGACCGACGCCGTCCTGGACGCGCAAGCCGACGCCGCCCTCGGGTCCGCAGACGGCGCGCCGCGCAAGCGCAACGCCGAGCGCACCCGCAAGGCGATCCTCGCCGCGGCCCTCAAGGAGTTCGCCCAAGCCGGCTTCGCCGGGGCCCGGATCGAGAAGATCGTCAAGGCCGCCAAGTGCAACATCCGGATGCTGTACCACTACTTCGGGGACAAGAAGGGCCTGTACATGGCCGTCCTCGAAAGCGCCTATATGGACCTGCGGGCCCGCGAGGCCGAGCTGAAGATCGACTTTGAAAAGCCGCTGGACGGGTTCCTCGAGCTGCAGCGCTTCACCTTCGACTATTTCGAGAAGAACCCGCGCTTTGAGGGCCTGCTGCGCAACGAAAACCTGCAGCACGGCAAGTTCGCCGCCCAGTCGCGGGTGGTCACCGAGACGGCCTTCCCGCTGCGCCGCACGATCGAGGGGCTGATCGAGAGCGGCCAGCGTCAGGGGATTTTCGGGCCCGACCTCGACCCGGTGCAGATCTATGTGACCATCGCGGCCATGAGCCGCTTCCACCTGGCCAACGGCTATTCGCTGTCGGCGACGCTGAACACCGACATGAGCGCCCCCGAATGGCGCCGGGCGCGGCTGGACCACGCCCTGGCGCTGCTGGAAGGCTATCTGACGCGCGGCGCGCCCAAGCGCTAGTTGGCGGCGGGGGCCTTCAGCGGCGGACCGCTGAACTCAGCCTCGATCTCGACCTGCACCTCGTCGCCGACGCCCATGGTCGTGCCCGGCGCCGGAAGACCGTAGGCGATCCCGAAGTCCGACCGCTTGAAAGCGCCCTTGGCCGAGAAGCCGATCCGCGCGTTCGGGTCCATCGGATGGCCGGCATAGCCGCCGTTATAGGTGACCTCCAGCGTCACCGGCTTGGTGACGCCGTGCAGGGTGAGATCGCCCTTGACCTTGCCGGTGTCCGGGCCCGTGGTCTCGACCTTGGTCGACTTGAAGGTGATGGCCGGATAGGCGCCGGCGTTCAGCCACTGCGGGCCGGTCAGGTCCTTCTGGAACCCGGGCGGCGGCGCGGGCAGCGTCAAAGACGTGGGATCGATCGTCGCCTCCAGCGCACTGGCGGCGGCGTTGGCCTGGTCGAACCGCAGCTTGGCGTCGAAGTCGGCGAAGCTGGCCGTGTAGTTCGAAAAGCCCAGATGGCTGACCTTGAACACCAACGAGGCGTGGGTCTTGTCCAGCGTGTATTCGCCGGCGGGGATATCGGCCTTGGGCGGCTTGAGCGCAGCGGCGGCCGGCGCAGCGGGCGCCTCAGCCGGCTTCTCAGCGGGTTGCGGCGAGCAGGCGGCGAGCGCCAGCAGCGCCGCGATCGGCAGGAGCGGTTTCATGAAGTTCCCTCAAAGAACCCTACCCCGCGCCAGACATCCCAGCGCGGCCGCCGGCCCCCACGCCGACAAGACATCAACGTAGGGGCGATTTGGAGGTTGCAGGAAGGGGTCTTGTCAGGAGCCCTCGCTAGATAAAGTTCGTGGCGTCGATCGAGGCGAGGCCTACGCCCGCCAGCTTGACCACGTTCTCCATGCCCGCGCTGTTGGCCGTGGTCCCGGCGACGAAGACATAGACGTCCGCGCCCACCTGTACGGCGGTGTAGTACTTCATCGCGGCGCCCGACGAGACGCCGGAGACCGCTAGCGCCTGCGCCTCGCCGAAGGTCGAGGCCGTCATTTCGCGATAGGTCGCAGGCGTGGAGCCAGCCCCGAAGTCGAGGCGGTCGATAGCCTCAAAGTCGGTGATCACGTCGAGGTTGCCGCTCGTGTTGTCGAGAGCGACCGAGTCGCCCACCGCGAACTTGAAGGTGTCAGCGCTTGCGCCGCCGGTGAGCAGATCGCGCCCGCCGCCACCAATCAGCAGGTCATCATCGTACTCGCCTTCCAGGGCGTTCGCGCCAGCGTTCCCGATCAGGACATCGGCGTAGACCGACCCCCTGAGCCCTTCAATATTGATAAGCGTATCAATCCCGGCGCTGCGCGTGTCCTGAGCGACGCCAGCCTTGGTGAGATCAACCCAAACGCCCCCTGGCGCGCTACGGTAGGTCGCGAAGTCGAAACCCTCCCCACCGTCGATGACGTCGTTGCCGGTGAGCCCTTCGATGCGGTTGTCGTCCGCATTAGCGATCAGCACATCGTTACCGTGGCCGCCGATCAGGTTTTCGATCCCCCTGACTTCAACCTTGAAGCCTGGGGCGATCTCTTGAGCAATCACGATCCGCAGATCGACCTTTACATCGGCATAGGTGAAGGTTTGCAATGCGTCGACGCCGTCGCCGCCATCGACATAGTTCGAGCCACCGCTGACGGACAGCTGATCATCACCGCCACCGCCGATCAGAATGTCGCTCAAACTCCCGATCAGGAAATCATCACCCTCGCCGCCTTCGAGAACGTCCCCGCCGCCTTCGGCTCTCAGCACGTCATTGCCAGCATCGCCATAGAGATAGTTCTCAGCCATGTTGCCGATGATGAAGTCGGCGTAGATCGAACCCGTCACCAGCTCGATCGACGACAGCGTGTCGCTGATGGAGGTGTCGCCAAAGCGGCTGGTGGCGATATTGCGCGACAGATCGACCTCGACCCCGACCGCGCTCATCGCATAGTCGATCGTGTCGAAGCCCTCGCCACCGTCGATGACGTTCACCCCGGCGCCGCCGGCGAAGAAGTCATCGCCCGCGCCGCCGTAGAGCTTGTCGTCGCCCGCATCGCCCCAGATGTAGTTGCTGCCGGCGTCGCCGGTCAGCACGTCGGCGAACTTGCTGCCCCAGAGGTTTTCGACCCCGCTCAGCGTGTCCTTGCCCGCGCCGATCGTGTCCTGCGCCGTGGTCTTGGTCAGGTCGACCGTCACACCGGCCGTGGCGTCTTCGTACGAGGACCAGTCGCCGCCCGCGCCACCCTTGATCACGTCGTCGCCCGCGCCGCCGACCAGCCAGTCATCGCCGTCGCCACCGTCCAGCGTGTCGTTTCCGGCCGAGCCCCACAAGGTGTCGTGGCCCTTGCCGCCGGTGATGCTGTCGGCGCCCGCGCCGCCGGTGATCATGTTGTCGCCGGCATTGCCGATCAGCGTATCGTTGAAGGCCGAGCCGTAGAGGTTCTCGATGCTCGTCAGCCGGTCGGTCCCGCCGCCGCCGGTGTTCTGGGCGCCGCTGAGGTTGAGATCGACCTTCACGCCGGCCGTGGCGTCCTCATAGGCCGCCCAGTCCGAGCCGGCGCCGCCGTCCAGCGTGTCATTGCCGGGACCGCCCAGCATGTAGTCGTCGCCGTCGCCGCCTTGCAGGACGTCATTGCCCTCGTGACCGGCGATGGCGTCGTCGCCCGCACCGCCGCGCAGCGTGTCATTGCCCCCAAAGCCGTAGATGACGTCATCCTCGGCGCCGCCGATCAAGGTGTCAGCGCCTTGCGTACCGTTCAGATCCATCACCCACTCCCCCAAGATCACACTGCAACTTCAGCGTGACCTAGCGAGTGCAAGTCGCGGGCCGTACGACTTTCAGCCAAAGCGGGAATATTAAGGGTAAATCGTGACGCGTGTCGGGCCGGCTGTCTCGCTTTGGCACGCAAAGGCCTGTGAAATAAGGGTTTCAGCGCGGTCGCGTCGTCGCCCAGCTCAAAGCCGCGACTGGCCAGTCCATGATTTCGGCGCGATCCAGTCCCACACGCAAAGATCGAGCGCCTCTAGAACAGCAGCCCCTTACTCAGCAGCGCATGGACGCCCTTCTCGCCGTTGACGGTCTGGGTGACGCGGAAATCCACGGCCAGCGAGCAGAATTGATAGGCCTGCACCCGGGTCAGGTTCGACCGCGCGGTGATGAAGTCGATGGTCTGGCGCAGGGCCTGCTTCATGGCCAGGTCCAGGTCCTCGTGGAAGCCCATCAGGACATAGTGCGTGGGCGTCTCGGCGCGCGGCCAGGCGAAGGGCGCGATGTCCGCAGCCCCATTGGCCTTCTTGTGCAGCACGAAGGTGAAGGTCCCGGTCAGGCCCATCTCCAGGGCGTTGACGCAGACCTCGCCGTCGCCCTGCCGGCCATGGCCGTCGCCGACCGAGAAGTTCGCCCCCGGGACCCAGACGGGTAGATAGAGGGTCGAGCCGGCGACCAGCTCCTTGTTGTCCATATTGCCGCCGTGCTCGCGTGGTTCGCGGCTGGAGAGACGCCCATACTTCGCCGGCGGGGCTACGCCCATGGTCCCGAAGAACGGCGCGAGAGGCAGCTCGGGGCCCCATTCGGGCTTGCAGACCCCGCGCTGGGCGTCGACGGCGATGTGGCTGACATAGCGCTCGGGGAAGTCCTCGGGCAGGGTCCCGGCCAGCGGACGCACGGCGCAATAGCCCCAGTCGTTATTGGGCTCGATCGCCTCGATCCGCACCTCCAGAATGTCGCCGGGCTCGGCGCCGGCGATGGCGATGGGGCCGGTGAGAATATGCGGTCCGATCCTCGGCGGGTTGCTGTCATGGATCGCCTGCAGCGCCGAAGGTATGGCGTAGGGCGAGCCGGCCGGCGGCATCACCTCGACACCGCCCGAGACGCAATCGACCGTGACGCTGTCGCCCGAGTTCACGGTCAGCACGGGATCGAAGCCCGCGTCGAACATGCCGAAGCGAACGGTCTCAGGGGTGGAAGTCAGTCGGTGATGCGCCATCAAGTAAGTTCCTTCTTACAAGCGCATCTGAGCCGAACCGTGGGCGGGGGCTAAGGGCAAGCGACGACGTCCCGCCGCTTGGCGCGGACCTGCCTTCCAGGCGAGCGATCCGCCGCGCAAATGACGCGGGCTTGGGCGGATGCGGCTGGCGGGAACAGCGGGACTGGCGCGTCCGGCGAACCCGGGTGTATGAAGTTTTTTCTTACTTATGGAGTCCGCCCATGGCGCTCGATGCGGAGACGACAGCCTTTCTGGCCCTCGACGACTTCGAGATGGCCGCCTGGGCGCCGCGCCGCGCCGCCGAGCGGGGCGTCGAACTGCCCGCCCCCGCCTTGCCGGGCGTGATCGACAACCTCGTCCTGCTGAAGAGCCAGACCGCGCTGTTTGTCGCCGCGCTCGGCGAGGCGGCCGGCGAGGCCCCGGAGACGTTCCAGCCGTGAGCTTCTGCAGCGTCGTCGAGATCGCCGGCGAGGTCCGCGCCGGCCGCGTCACCGCACGCGCGGTGACTGAAGCCACCCTCTCGCGCATCCAACGCCTGGACGGCGGCATCAACGCCTTCACCGCCGTCACCGCCGAGCGCGCGCTCGCCGCCGCCGAAGCCGTCGACGCCGATCTCGCGGCGGGACGTCCTGTCGGCCCCTTGGCCGGCGTGCCCTTCGCGGTGAAGAACCTGTTCGACCTCGAGGGCCTGCCCACCCTGGCCGGATCGAAGATCCGCCGCGCCGCCGCGCCGCCCGCGCATGACGCGACCCTGGTCCAGCGTCTGACCGCCGCCGGCGCTGTTCTGGTCGGCGCGCTGAACATGGACGAGTTCGCCTACGGCTTCGTCACCGAGAACGCCCACGATGGGCCCGTGCGCAATCCGCACGATCCGACGCGGATCGCCGGCGGCTCGTCGGGCGGCTCGGCGGCGGCCGTCGCGGCGGGTCTGGTCCCGCTCACCCTGGGCTCGGACACCAACGGCTCGATCCGCATCCCGGCGGGGCTATGCGGGGTGTTCGGCCTCAAGCCCACCTATGGCCGCCTGTCGCGCCAGGGGGTTTTCCCCTTCGTCGAGAGCCTGGACCATGTCGGCCCCTTCGCGCGCTCGGTCGAGGATCTGGCCCTGGCCTACGATGTCCTGCAAGGGCCAGACCCGTCGGGCGACCCGATTTGCATCCGCGACGCCGAACCGCTGGCGGGTCGCCTCGACGCCCTGGCCGAGCAGCCCTTGCGTGTCGGCGTGCTGGGCGGCTGGTTTCAGCAAGGCGCCTTTCCGGAGGTGCTGGCGGCGCTAGGCCGGGTCGCCGACGCGCTGGAGGCGCGGGATGAGGTCACCCTTCAGAACGCCCAGGCCGCCCGCGCCGCCGCCTTCTGCCTGACGGCGTTCGAGGGTGGCGAGCTGCATCACGAGGATCTGGCCAGGCGCGCCATGGACTATGACCCCGCCGTCCGCGACCGCCTGCTGGCCGGCGCCCTGCTGCCCGCCGGCGTGGCTGAGGCCGCCAAGCGCTTCCGCACGATCTTCCGCGACGAGGTTCGCGAGGTCTTCCAGCGCTACGATATCCTGTTGGCTCCAGCGTCAGTGTGCCCCGCCCCGCCGATCGGCCAGGCGACCATGGAGATGGACGGGGTTCCGGTATCCGTGCGCAAGAACCTCGGGGCTTTCACCCAGCCCATCAGCTATGTGGGCCTGCCGGTGTTGGCCGCGCCGGTGAACCGTCCGGGCCAGTTGCCGATCGGCGTGCAGATCATCGCCCCGCCCTGGCGCGAGGACCTGGCCTTCGCCGCCGCACTTCGCCTGCAACGCGCCGGCGTGGTCGCCGCCCATCCGCCGACGGGGGCGCTATGATCGTCAACGATCCCGCCGTGCTGGCCGAGGTCACCGCCCTCGTCGACGCCTACGAAGTCGCGCTGATGGCCAACGACGTGGAAACGCTGGACGCCGCCTTCTGGGCCTCGCCGCACACGGTGCGGCTGGGCGTGGCCGAGAACCTCTGGGGCTTTGACGAGATCGCCGCCTTCCGCGTCGGCCGGGCCGGCGGCTCGCCGCCGCGCACCCGTCTGCGGACCGAGATCACCACCTTCGGGTCGGACGTCGCCGTCGCCCATGTCGAATTCCGCCGCGACGACACCGGCAGGATCGGCCGCCAGAGCCAGACCTGGATCCGCACCGCCGACGGCTGGAAGGTCGCCTCGGCCCATGTCTCCCTGATGCAGGAGAGCGCCGATCAACGGCTCGCCTCCTCTAACGAAAAGCGCTAGAGCCCTCGAATGACGACCCCGACCAAGATCATCTTCGACACCGATCCCGGCATCGACGACGCGATGGCCCTGCTGTTCATCGAGGCGAGCCCCGCCCTCGACCTGATCGCGGTGACGACCATCTTCGGCAACGCCGATATCGAGACCACCACCCGCAACGCGCTGTACCTGAAGGACCGCTTCGGCCTGACGGCCCCGATCTACAAGGGCACGGACAAGCCGCTGACGCGTCCGCGCAACCCCTCGCCCACCTTCGTGCATGGCGTGAACGGTCTGGGCGATGTGGAGCTGACGGGCCTTGTTCCCGCTCAGCCGGAAGCCAAGCCCGCCCATCAGGCGATCACCGACCTGGCCCGCCAGTATCCGGGCGAAGTGGTGCTGTGCGCCGTTGGTCCCCTGACCAACCTGGCCTTGGCCCTGCAGGCCGATCCGGAGGTCGCCACTCTCTTGAAGTCGGTGGTGATCATGGGCGGCGCGTTCGGCGTGGCCGGTAAGCCGGGCAATGTCACGCCTGTGGCCGAGGCCAATATCTGGAACGATCCGGAAGCCGCCGACCAGGTGTTCACCGCCCCCTGGAACCTGACCGCCGTCAGCCTGGACGTGACGACCCAGGTCGTGATGTCGCCCGACTATATGGACGCCCTGGCGGCCGGCGGCAGCGACGCCTGCGGTTTCCTGAACGCCATCTCCAAGCCCTATGCGGCCTTCTATGGCGAGCGGGACGGCGTGGTCGGCTGCTGCGTGCACGATGCGGCGGCGGTGGCCTATGTGATCGATCCGAGCTTGTTCACGGTGCGTCGCGGTTCGGTGCGCGTGGTCACCGAAGGCATCGCGCTTGGCCAGACCTGCCAGAAGGCCGAGGGCGAGCTGTTCGGCCCCAGCGCCTGGGACGACCAGCCGATCCAGGCCGCGACCGTGGCCGTCGACGGCGCGCGACTGCTGACGCTGTACGCACAGACGATGGCGGCGAAGTACGGTTGATTGAAAATCCTCCCCCTAGCGGGGGAGGTGTCGGCTCGAAGAGACGACGGAGGGGGAAGAGGCAAGCGTTCAGACGCTTCCCCCTCCGGTCGCGTCGCGACCACCTCCCCCGCTAGGGGGAGGATTGCTTTACGCCCGCCGCCACCGCTCCACGCCCGCCAGGTACGTCCGGGCCACCACCCGATCATCCCCCAGCACCGTCAGCGCAAAGAGCTTGTCGGCCAGGCTCTTGCCCCCCGCCAGCCGCCGCGCGATCAGCGGCGTCGCCGCCAGATCCAGCACCAGGAAATCAGCCTCCTTGCCCGGCGCGAGGTTGCCGATCTTGTCATCGAGGTCCAGCGCCCGCGCCCCGCCCAGGGTGGCCAGATACAAGGCCTGGAACGGGTCCAGCGCATCGCCGCGTAGCTGGCCGACCTTGTAGGCCTCGCCCAGGGTGTGGAGGATCGAGAAGGTGGTGCCGGCGCCCACATCGGTGCCCATACCGACCTTCACGCCGTGCGAGCAGGCCTCCTCCAGCGGGAAGAGGCCCGAGCCCAGGAACAGGTTCGAGGTCGGACAGAAGGCCACCGCCCCGCCCTTGGCCGCCAGGCGCCGGAACGCGTCGCCCTTCAGGTGGACGCAGTGGGCGAAGACCGAGCGCTGGCGCAGCAGACCAAAGCGGTCATAGACGTCCAGATAGTCCTTGGCCTTGGGAAACAGCCGCGCCGTCTCCTTGATCTCGTGCAGGTTCTCCGACAGGTGCGTCTGCATCCAGACGTCGGGGTGCTCGGCCAGGATCTCGCCGGCCATGGCCAGTTGGGCGTCGCTGCAGCTGATCGCAAAGCGCGGCGTCACCGCATAGCCAAGGCGCCCCTTGCCGTGCCAGTCGGCGATCAGGGCCTGCATGTCCTCGCGGCTGCTCTCGACGGTGTCGGTCAGGCCGTCCGGCGCGTTGCGGTCCATCAGCGACTTGCCGGCGATCAGCCGCATGTCGCGCGCATAGGCCTCGGCGAACAGGGCGTCGACCGAGACCTTGTGCACCGAGCCGAACACCAGCGCCGTCGTGGTGCCGTTGCGCAGCAGCTCGTCCAGAAAGAAGGCGGCGGTGTCGGCCGCGTGCTTGGGATCGGCGAACGCCGCCTCGGCCGGGAAGGTGTGCTGCTCCAGCCAGTCCAGCAACTGCTTGCCATGGGCGGCGATGACGTCGACCTGCGGGAAGTGGATGTGGGTGTCCACAAAGCCCGGCGTGATCAGATGGCCGGTCAGGTCCTCAAGCTCGGCGCCGCCCAGCCAGGGGGCGAGCTCGGCATAGGCCCCGCAGCCGACCACGCGGCCGTCCTCGACCAGCAACAGGCCGTCCTCGTGGAAGGCGACCGCGCCGTCCGCCGCCTTGGCGGGATCGTCCAGCAGGTGGAGGATCGAGGCTCTAAACGCTTGCACTGGACATCTCGTCGTTACGAATGCGCGCCGCTTCCTGGCGCATCAGGAGATCGGCGGCGACCGACACGGCGATAACTTCGGGCGCCTTGCTCTTCAGGTGCGGCAGGCCGATCGGACAGGTCAGGCGCGTCAGCACGGCTTCCGAGAAACCATCATCGCGCAACCGTTTCATGAACCGGGCGCGCTTGGTCTTCGAGCCGATGACCCCGAAATAGGAAAAGCCGCCGCCCGCCAGCCCGGCCGACACCAGGGCGTAGTCCAGGGCGTGATCATGGGTCAGGATCAGGCCATAGGCGTCCGCCCCCGCGCCCATTGCCTTGGCGGCCAGTTCGGCGGGCTCCAGCACGGTGACGCCGCCGATCTCGGCGGTCTCGGGGCGGCTGTCGTACCAGGAAAGGCGGAACGGCAGCGGCTCGAACGCCCGGGCGATCGCCTGGCCCACATGGCCGGCGCCGAACAGCAAGAGCGCCGGACGCGGCGCGTCGGCGCGTTCGACCAGCACATCGCCCAGTTCCGGCCGCGCGCCGCGCGCGGTGGCGGGCGCACCCGCCAGCGACACCAGCGGACCGTCGGCCTCGGTGGAGAGGATCGGCGCGATGGTCTTGGTCAGCAGCCCCGGCTCGAACCGGGTGCGGACCTCAAACGGTTGAGCCGCGTCCATGCGCTTGGCCGCGTCGGTCAGCCAGTCGCGGCTGTTGTCGTTCAGGCGCTCGAGGAACAGCCGCACCCGGCCGCCGCAGCACTGGGCCAGCAGCGGCCCCAGCGGATAGTCCTGGATCGCGAAATGCGCCTGGCCACCGTCCAGCATGCGTCGCGCCTGGTCCGCGACGCGGTACTCAAGATTGCCGCCGCCGATCGTACCCGCCTGCCCGCCGCGCCAGACGACCATCTTGGTCCCGGCCTCACGCGGGGCCGAGCCCTCGGTGGCCAGCACGGTGACCAGGGCCGCCTCGTCACGGGCGTCGAGGCGGGCGAGCGCGGCGCGGGCCCAGTTGCTCATGATCCCTCTCCTTTAGGGAGAGGGGTAGGGGTGAGGGGTTTCAGCGGATGACGGCGTAACCCCTCACCCTCCCACCGCTTCGCGGCGGGCCCCTCCCTCTCCCTATGGAAGAGGGATTCAGACATCACGCGCCCGCCTCCGCACATCCTCGCACGCCATCAGGATCGCCTCGGGCGTCGCCGGCGCGTCGAGCTGGGGGAACACCTTGTGATCCCCGACGCTGGCCACCGCATGGGTGATCGCCGAATGGACCGAGATCGCCAGCATCAGCGGCGGCTCGCCCACGGCCTTGGAGCGGTGCACCGTGGCCTCGACATTGCGCCCGGCCTTCCAGAGCCGCACGTCCAGATGGGCCGGACGGTCGCCGCAGGTGGGGATCTTGTAGGTCGAGGGCGCGTGGGTGCGCAGGCGCCCTTGGGCGTCGAACACCAGCTCCTCGGTGGTCAGCCAGCCCATGCCCTGGATGAAGCCGCCCTCGATCTGGCCCAGGTCCAGGGCCGGGTTCAGCGACTTGCCCACATCGTGCAGGATGTCGGCGCGGGTGACCTTCATTTCGCCGGTCAGGGTGTCGATCAGCACCTCGCTGCAGGCCGCGCCATAGGCGAAATAATAGAACGGCCGGCCCGTATGGGTGGCGCGATCGTAGTGGATCTTGGGCGTGGCGTAGAAGCCGGTGGCCGACAGCGAGATCCGCGCCAGATAGGCCTGGCGAACGAAGGCCTCGAACGCCAGGGTCTGGCCGCCCACCCGCACGCCGTCGGGCGTGAAGGCGACGTCGGCCTGGGCCACGCCCCACTTGGCGGCCGCGAAGTCCACCAAGCGCGCCTTGATCGTCTCGGCTGCGTTGAGGGCCGCCATGCCGTTCAGGTCCGCGCCCGACGAGGCGGCGGTGGCCGAGGTGTTGGGCACCTTGTCGGTGACGGTCGAGGTGATCTTCACCCGCGCGATATCCACCTGGAACGCCTGGGCGACGATCTGGGCGACCTTGGTGTTCAGCCCCTGCCCCATCTCGGTCCCGCCGTGGTTCAGCATGATCGAGCCGTCGGCATAGAGATGGATCAAAGCCCCGGCCTGGTTCAGGTGCGTGGTGGTGAACGAGACGCCGAACTTCACCGGCGTCAGGGCTATGCCCTTCTTCAGCACCGTACTGGCCCTGTTGAACGCCTCGATCTCGCGACGGCGAGCGGCGTAGTCGCACGAGGCCGCCAGTTCCTCGATCAGCTGCGGGGCGACATTGTCCTCGACCACCTGATGATAGGGCGTCAGGTTGCGGCCCTCGCCGCCATAGAGGTTGCGCCGACGCAACTCCAAGGGGTCCAGGCCAAGGTCGGCGGCGACCGCGTCCATGATCCGCTCGATCGCCAGCATGCCCTGCGGCCCGCCGAAGCCTCGGAACGCGGTGTTCGAGACCGTATGGGTGCGGAACCGGTGCGACAGGATTTCGACCGCCGGCAGGTAGTAGGCGTTGTCGGCGTGGAACATCGCCCGGTCGTTGATCGCCGGCGAAAGATCGGTCGTGGCCCCGCAGCGCGACGACAGCGCCAGCGATAGACTCGTCAGCCGCCCCTCTTCGTCGAAGCCGACGTCATACACGGCCTCGAAGTCATGCCGCTTGCCGGTCATGACCATGTCTTCGTCGCGATCCGGACGCGCCTTGGCTGGACGACCGGTCTTCACCGCCACCAGAGCGGCCGTTGCGGCGAACAGCGAGGCTTGCGTCTCCTTGCCGCCAAAGCCCCCGCCCATGCGGCGCACCTCGACCGTCACACAGTGGTCGGGCTTGCCCAGCACGCGGGCGATCAGGTGCTGCACCTCGGTGGGATGCTGGGTGGACGACCAGACGTGAACGTCGCCGTCCTCGCGCGGCGTCGCCAGGGCGATCTGGCCTTCGAGATAGAAGTGATCCTGACCGCCGATCGCGAACTTGCCTTGCACGCGACGGGGAGAAGCTGCGAGCGCGGCCTGGGCGTCGCCCCGCGCCATGCGCTGGCTGGCCTCAATGGTCAGGTCAATGGCGCGGGCGGCGGCGATGTCGATCGCGGCGGGCAGGTCTTCGTATTCCACCACGGCCTTGGCGGCGGCGGCGCGGGCGGCGGCCAGCGAGGTCGCGGCCACCGCAAACAGGCTTTGGCCGACGCAGTAGACCTCGCCGTCCGCGAACAGTCGGTCGTCATGGATGACAGGGCTGACGTCGTTCTCGCCCGGGATGTCCTCAGCCGAGATCACCAGCACCACGCCCGGCGCGGCGCGGACCGCCGACAGGTCCATCCGGGTGATCCTGGCATGCGCCCGGTCGCTGAGCCCGAAGGCCACGTGCAGCAGACCGACAGGCTCGGGCATGTCGTCGATATAGACGGCGGACCCGGCCACATGTCGGGCGGCGCTGTCGTGCGGCAAGGCGGCGTGAACGCCCTGCGGAGGCGCCTTGGTCGGCGCGGCGGCGGCGGAGTCAGCCATGGGCGCTCTCCGGCGTGACACGGGCCTCGACGCCTTCCGTCTCCAGGAACACCTTGCGCAGCATGTTGCGGGCGGCCAAGGCGCGATAGGCGGCCGAGGCGCGCATGTCGCTCATCGGCGTGTAGTCGGTGTCGAGCGCGGCCATGGCCGCCTCGATCGTCGCCTCGGTCCATGGCTGGCCGGTCAAGGTCGCCTCGCAGGCCAGGGCGCGCTTGGGCGTACCGGCCATGCCGCCGAACGCGATGCGGGCGTCGGTCACCACGCCCCCTTCGATGGCCAGCGAGAACGCCCCGCACACCGCCGAAATGTCCTGGTCGAAGCGCTTGGACAGCTTGAAGACCTTGAACAGGCGACCCGCGTCCAGGCGCGGTGCGAACACCGCCTCGACGAGTTCGCCTGGCCGCCGGTCCTGCTGGCCGTAGGCGAGGAAGAAGTCCTCCAGCGCCAGCTCGCGGCGCTCGGGACCACGCCGCAGCACCAGCCGCGCGCCCGCCGCGATCAGGGCCGGCGGCATGTCGCCGATGGGCGAGCCGTTGGCGATGTTGCCGCCGATCGTGCCGCTGTTGCGCACCTGGGTCGAGCCCAGGCGACGCATCATCAAGCCCAGATCCGGATAGAGCGCAGAGATCGCATCGAGGGCGTCGACATAGCGCACGCCGGCGCCGATGCGCAGGCCCTCCGGCGTTTCCTCCAGCGTCTTGAGCTCAGCCACCTCGGAAAGGCTGATCAGGGTCGGCAGCGCGCGTCGCTGCTTGGTGACCCACAGGCCGACATCCGTCGCACCGGCGACGATCGTCGCATCGGGATGCGCCAGATAGGCTTCAGCCAATTCTTCGAGCGAACGCGGCGCCAGCCAGGTGCGGGTGACGCCGTGGATCTCATCCTCGAAGGTGAGGCGCAGCATGGTCTCGTCACTCACGGCCGACAGATCGACCGCCGGCGGCGCTTCAGCCTCGACACCCTGGGCGACCTCGATGATCGGGCCATAGCCGGTGCAGCGACATAGATTGCCGGCCAGCACTTCGCCTACCGGCGCGTCCGCGCCCTTGGCTCCGACCGCGCGGCTGTAGAGCGACATGACGATACCGGGCGTGCAGAAGCCGCACTGCGAACCATGCTTGTCGACCATGGCCTGCTGCACCGGGTGCAGGGCCTGGTCACACCCGGCCCTGGCGCCCAGGCTCTCCACCGTCATCAGCGCCTTGCCGTGCAGCATGGGCAGAAACTGGATGCAGCTGTTGACCGCCCGCCAGGCGACGCCGTCCCCGTCAGCCTCGCCGACCAGCACCGTGCAGGACCCGCAGTCGCCCTCGGCGCAACCTTCCTTGGTCCCCGTGCGGCGCATCGGCCCACGCAGATGCTCCAGCAGGGTCGTGGTTGGATTGGCGCCACGGACCTCTTGGACCTCGCCGTCCAGCCAGAAGCGGATCACCCCGCCCATCAGCTGCCCCGATAGGTGGAATAGCCGTAGGGCGATACCAGCAGCGGCACGTGCCAATGCTGGTCCAGGTTCGAGACCGCGAAGTCGATCACCACGACATCGAGGAACGGCGGATCGCTGACGGGCAGGCCCGACGCCTTGAAGTGGTCGCCGATCGCGAACTCGAGGCGATAGCCACCGACCGCCAGGTCCTCGCCGGCGACAAGCCGCGCCCGGCCGTCAGCGTCGGTGCGGAGCTCCGCCAGCCATTGCGTCTGCTCGCCGTCACGGCGCGACACCCGGACCCCGACGCCCGCCGCCGGTTTCCCGGACGCTTGATCGAGGATGTGTGTCGTCAGTCCGCTCATGCGCCGTCCCCTGATTATCCCGTCGAGCGATGCTCGGTCGCTCCGGACGCCCTGTCCAGCGCCTTGCCCGGCCTGGCGGCTCTGGAAGGCGGAGCGCCAAGATTGGGGGCGGCGGGCGCCCGAAGCAGAGGCAATATATAATAGTTTTATTACTTAGCAGACCCGAAATCGCCGCCGCGCTCGCCGCCCAATTGGTACCGCTACCAAGAAAAAACACAGATCGGGCGGCGAAGGGTTGGAATTGCCGCGCCAACACCGCTAGCAAGGCTCGTGACGCTTCGCGCTCAGACGAGGCAGGATAACCGCGCCGCGCAGGCCGCCCAGAGGAACGATCGATGGACGAGGATTTCCGCAAAGCCGCCCTGGACTATCACCGGCTGCCGCGGCCCGGGAAACTGGCGATCGAGGCCACCAAGCGGATGGCCACCCAGCGCGACCTCGCCCTCGCCTATTCTCCCGGCGTCGCCGCGCCTTGCATCGCCATCGCCGAGAACCCTGAGCTGGCGCGCGACTACACCGCGCGCGGCAATCTGGTGGCCGTGATCTCGAACGGCACCGCCGTGCTGGGCCTCGGTGACATCGGCCCGCTTGCCTCCAAGCCGGTGATGGAGGGCAAGGCCGTCCTCTTCAAGAAGTTCGCCGGCATCGACGTGTTCGACATCGAGGTCGACGCCAAGGATCCAGACCGCTTCATCGAGGTGGTGGCGGCGCTGGAGCCCACCTTCGGCGGGATCAATCTCGAGGACATCAAGGCCCCTGAATGCTTCATCATCGAGCGCAAGCTGCGCGAGCGGATGAACATCCCGGTCTTTCACGACGACCAGCACGGCACCGCCATCGTCTGCGCCGCGGCCGTTCGCAACGCCCTGCTCGTCCAGGGCAAGCAGCTCAAGGACGTCAAGCTGGTCACCTCGGGCGCCGGCGCGGCGGCCCTGGCCTGCGTTGATCTCCTCGTGTCGATGGGCCTGCCGGTCGAGAACGTCACCCTGACCGACATCAAGGGCGTCGTGCACGCCGGCCGCGAGCCGGACATGCCCGACAACATGGCGCGCTACGCCCGCCAGACCGACGCCCGCACCCTGCCCGAGGTGCTGCCGGGCGCCGACATCTTCCTGGGCCTGTCGGCCCCGCGCGTCTTCAAGCCGGAATGGCTGCCGCTGCTGGCGCCCAACCCGCTGATCCTGGCCATGGCCAATCCCGAGCCGGAAATCCTGCCGGAACTGGTCTATGAGAGCCGCCCCGACGCGATCATGGCTACGGGCCGCAGCGACTACGCCAACCAGGTCAACAACGTCCTCTGCTTCCCCTTCATCTTCCGGGGCGCGCTGGACGTCGGCGCCAGCGAGATCAATGAGGCGATGAAGGTCGCCGCCGTCGAGGCGATCGCCGAACTGGCGCGCGCCGAGGCCTCAGAAGTGGTGGCCAGCGCCTATGGCGGCGCCGCGCCGGTGTTTGGCTCGCAGTACATCATCCCCAAGCCCTTCGACCCGCGCCTGATCCTGCAGATCGCCCCGGCCGTGGCCAAGGCGGCGATGGAAAGCGGCGTGGCCACGCGCCCGATAGCCGACTTCGACGCCTATCAGGCCGAGCTGGAGCTGTTCGTCTATCGCTCCGGCCAGCTGATGCGTCCGGTCTTCGAGCGGGCTCGCAAGCAGCCGGTCAAGGTCGCCTATGCCGAGGCCGAGGACGAGCGCGTGCTGCGCGCCGTACAGACCGTCGTGGACGAAGGTCTCGCCTACCCGGTGCTGGTGGGCCGCCGTGAGATCATCACCGGCAAGATTGAAGAGCTGGGACTGCGTCTGGCCGGCAAGGTCGAAATCATCGATCCCCAGGCCGACAAGGATCTGTTCGCGCCGCTGATCGCCGACTACCAGCGCCTGGTCGGACGTCGGGGCGTGCCGCCGATCGCGGCCGAGCGCCGGGTCACCGGCCGTCGCACCGTCGCAGCCTCCATGCTCCTGGCGACCGGCTATGTCGAGGCCGCCCTGGTCGGCGGCAGCGGCGACTGGTGGCAGCACATGAAGTACGCCCTGCCGATCATCCCGCGCCGCGACAATGTCAGCCGGGTCTATGCGATGTCGTCGCTGATCCTGGACAAGGGCACGCTGTTCTTCTGCGACACCCACGTCAATGTCGATCCGACCGCAGAGCAGATCGCCGAATGCACCCAGCTGGCGGCCGAGGCCGTTCGCCGCTTTGGCCTGACGCCCAAGGCGGCCCTGCTGTCGCATTCTTCGTTCGGGGCCAGCGACTCGCCGACCGCCCGCAAGATGCGCGAAGCCCTGGCCCTGCTCCGCACCCAGGCGCCGGATCTGGAGGTCGACGGCGAAATGCATGCCGACGCCGCACTCAGCCAGCACCTGCGCGATCGCATGGTGGCCGACAGCCCCCTGAAGGGCTCGGCCAATCTGCTGGTCATGCCGACGCTGGATGCGGCCAATATCGGCCTGACCCTGCTCAGCGCCGCGACGGAGTCCCTGCTCGTCGGCCCGGTGCTGCTGGGCATGGCCAAGCCGCTGCACGTGCTGATCCCCAGCGTGACGGCGCGCGGTATCGTCAACCTGACCGCCCTGGCGGTGAATCAGGCGGTGTCCGAGCGCGCGTCCAGCTAGGCGCGCGAAACAGGCCTGAACGACAAAAGGCCCCGTCCGACACGTCAGCGTCGAACGGGGCCTTCCGAAGATCTCTGGAAAAGGCCGTCCCTCGGGGCGGCCTTTTCTTGTCCTGGCGTCTTAGAGGATGCGCAGGTTGCCGGCCGAGGTCTTGCCCGAGCGGCGGTCCTGCTCAAGCTCATAACCGACTTGCTGGCCTTCGTTCAGGCCGCGCAGACCGGCGCGCTCGACGGCCGAGATGTGCACGAACACATCGCCGCCGCCGTTGTCCGGCTGGATGAAGCCAAAGCCCTTGGTGGTGTTGAACCACTTCACGACGCCCGTGCCGCTCTCGCCGGTGCCGGCCGAGAAGCCGCCGCCGCCGCCGCCGCCGCGCGGAGCATCGAAGCTGCGCGGGGGACGCGGGCCGCGAGCGGCGCCGCCGC
>NZ_PJRR01000009.1 GCF_002858865.1 Caulobacter vibrioides
GCTGCTTCTCAAAGCTCAAGCAGTTCCGGCGCGTTGCAACCCGCTTCGAAAAGACCGCTCGCAACTATCTCGCCGTCGTCACCCTCGCCGCTATTGCCTTGTGGCTGCGATAAGTGTCCACACCGCCTAGTCCGGCTTCCGCGCGCTGCTGCGACCAGCCGGGCAGACCCGCCGGGATCCCGTCTGCCTGAACTCCGCCGGCCGGATCTTCGACTCGTGGTCTGGCGCGCCGGGACGCCCGTCCGGGTGCAGGCCGCGATAATAGAGCTTCTGCCACTGATCGGCCGGCGTCTTGGGCTTGTTTTGCTTGATCCATTCCTGGAAGGCGGCGCGCGAGGCGGCCCAGCCTCGGTAGCTTTCCAGCAGCTCGGGCGCGTCCTCCATCGGACGCAGCTCCGGCTTCAGGCGGTCCATCACGCCGCGCGGGGTCGGGAAGAAAAAGCAGAACGGCTCGTTCTCCTCGAACCGCACCCAATGGTTCGGTCGGGTGAAGCGCCAATTCATCGTGAAGGTGTACGGAGCCCAGTCCGTCTCGATCACCCCGCCCATCGGCGCGATGCCGTCCTTCATGGCGTTGGGCGGCCCGCCGACCCAGAGATTCCAGCCCTCGGAGGTGCGCATAACCCCTTCGACATGGAAGGTCAGGGTGCCGCTGCCGAACAGCGAGACCGGCGCGCGCTTCTTGTCGGCGCCTTCGTCGAGAACGATCTCGACCGAATGGGTGCCCACATCACCCAGCCAGCGGGCGGAGAAGCCGCAAGGGCTCAACATGACCCAGCCGTGCGCGTTGGCGATGGCCAGGGGCAGACACCGATAGGCAAAGCTTTCGGGCGTCGCGGTCATCCAGTCGCGCTTGGCTGACGCCGGCTCGACCTTGGGCTGCCAGCCCTCGTGGACGTAGCAGATCAGTTCAGTCTCGGCGGCGCGGGCTGGAGCATTCCGGGGACGCTCAGGAACCGAGCCCTTCAACCGCTTCCGCATTGTCTCGCCTCAAAGCTGACCACCGCTCGGCCTATCGGTCTGGCATGACAGTTTCGTGTCGCTCGCAAGACTCCCACGGGCTCGCGCCTTCAGCCCGCCCCTTCCCGCCGCAATCCCGAAACACCGCCGCAACAATAGAGGCTCAATCACACCGCCCAGGGACATCACCCTGGAAGGAATCGCCTACATGCGCCGCACGCTTCTCGTCGCGCTCGCTTCGCTCACCACCCTGGCCGCCGGCGCCGCCGTGGCCCAGCAGGACGGGCCGCCGCGTGGCATGCCCGCGCCGGAGGACGTCTTCAAGCGCTGGGACGCCAATGCCGACGGCGCCGTCGACAAGGCCGAATGGACCGGCGCGGGTCGCCCCGAGGACCGTTTCGCCATGATCGACGGCAACAAGGACGGCAAGATCACGCTCGACGAGCTGAAGACGGCGTTCGAAACCATGCGCCAGCGCCGGATGCAGCAGGGCGAAGGCCCGCCTCCGGGCCCGCCGCCGGAAGGCGCTCCGCCGCAGGATTAACCCCTTCGACGGAACGTCGAACGCCGCCCGGTCAGCCCACCGGGCGGCGTTCTTCGTTTGGGGCGCGAGGTCGCCGGGATAACGGTAACAAAGCTCGTGACAACGCTGTCTCTATGCCGCTAGCTTCGCGCCAAGGCGCGCGAGCGACGCGCCGTGGAGGAAGCGTCGATGATCCGCCTGGCCGCCCTTTCATTTGTCTTCGCCCTGGCCGTGTCGAGCGCGGCCCTGGCCGACGAAACGCCCCGCCAGATCCGCCTCAATCAGACGGGCTTCGAAGCTCAGGGCCCCAAGCGCGCCATCCTCGCCGATCCGTCCAAGACGCCGCTGGACTGGACGCTGCACGACGCCGCCGGTGTCGCGATCGTCAAGGGCAAGACCCGTGTCTTTGGCGATGACGCCGCCTCGGGCGAGCATGTCCATCAGATCGACCTGTCGGCGTTCCGCAAGGCCGGCGACGGCTATCGGCTGAAGGTCGGCGCCGCCGAGAGCCGGCCGTTCGCCATCAAGGCCAAGCCCGATGGTCGTCTGACCCGCGCGGCCATGTCCTTCTTCTATCAGCAGCGCGCCAGCGTCCCGATCGAGGCCAAGTATGTCGAGCGCCCCGACCTTGCGCGACCGGCGGGTCACGCCCCGGACAAGGCGACCTGTTTCGATCAGGCCGACGAACGTGGTCAGGTCTGGCCGGGCTGCGACTACACGCTCGACGCCAGCAAGGGCTGGTACGACGCCGGCGACCACGGCAAGTACGTCGTCAATGGCGGGATCACGGTCTGGACCCTGGTCAACGCCTGGGAGCGGGCCACGCTGCTCAACCGCCCCGGCGCGCTGGCGGCGCTCGGCGACGGGGCCTTGGCCCTGCCCGAAGCCGGCAATGGGGTTCCGGATCTGCTGGACGAGGTCCGTTTCCAGCTGGACTTCCTGCTGGCCATGCAGGTCCCAGAGGGCAAGACCTTGCAGGTCCCGGTCGGCAATCAGCGCCCGGGGAACGGCAAGCTGGCTCTGAGCGCGATCAACGCCTCGGGCATGGCGCACCAGAAGCTGGCCGACCGCTACTGGACCGCCCTTCCCACCGCCCCGGCCGACGACAAGCAGGTGCGCTATCTCTATTATCCGACCACCGGCGCAACGTTGAACCTCGCCGCCGTGGCGGCCCAGGCCGCCCGCGTCTGGAAGACGATCGACCCGGCGTTCTCGGCCAAGTGCCTGGAGGCCGCGCGCCGCGCCTTCGCCGCCGCCCAGCGCCATCCGGACATCTACGCCATCGGCCCCTTCACGGGCTCAGGCGGCTATGGCGACGGCGACCTGACCGACGAGTTCTACTGGGCCGCCGCCGAGCTCTACGCCACAACCGGCGAGGCGGCCTACGAGCGGGCCCTGCGCGCCTCGCCGCTGTTTCTGGCCTCGCCGACCGAGGGCGCTGTTCCGACCGGCGACATCGGCTGGAACCGCGTGGGCGCCCTGGGCACGATGACGCTGGCCTTGGTCCCCAATGGCCTGAAGCCCGCAGAGATCGCCCAGGCCCGCGCCAATCTGGTGGCCACGGCCGGCAAGCACCTGTCGGACGATGTCAGCCAGGGCTACGCCCTGCCGTACGCCGCCCCCGGCTATCCCTGGGGCTCGAACGCGTCGGTGCTGAACCGCGCCTTCGTCCTGGGCCTGGCCCACGATTTCACCGGCGAGATCGCCTATCGCTACGGCGCGGTCGACGCGATGGACTATGTGCTGGGCCGCAACCCGCTGGACCAGTCTTATGTCTCAGGCTTCGGCGCGCGGCCGATGCGCCACCCGCACCACCGCTTCTGGGCAAAGCAGGCCAATCCGGACTATCCCGCCCCACCGTCGGGCGTGCTCTCGGGCGGCCCGAACTCGACCAACATGAGCGATACCGTCGCCAGCGCCATGAAGGGCAAATGCCGCCCGCAGACCTGCTGGACCGACGACTACCGCGCCTTCACCCAGAACGAGGTCGCCATCAACTGGAACGCGCCGCTGGTCTGGGTGTCGGCGTTCCTCGACGACACCGCGCGTTGATCGCGTCTGGAGCAAGGGATAGCCGCTTGAGTACCAAGACGTCCCGGGCTAAACGGAGCGTCTTCTGAGCGGGCGTAGTTCAGAGGTAGAACGTCAGCTTCCCAAGCTGAATGTCGGGGGTTCGATTCCCCCCGCCCGCTCCAAGGATTTCAATGACTTAGAGCCCTACTCGCCACCCTCGTCGGACAGGGTTGGGAAAGAGTTGGGAGCGGCTGAGCCGGATTCGTTCCGCGCGATGCGCTCGGCGAGCGCCCGAACGATGGTGTCTCGGTCGACATATTTCGCCAAAATCCGCTCCACGCGCTTTTCATCCCAGGCCAGGATGTCGGCGATTTCGGGCGCGGTCAGGCCAGCCTTGCGCAGGCGGGTGGCGAACGTGCCCCGGGCGTCGTGAAGGTGCTTGCCGACGCCGGCCTTGGTCTTGGTGTCGATGACCTGGTGCTCGAGGCCGGAGACCGACCAGGGCTGGCCTCGGGTGTTCGACAGGACCGTCAAGCAGACCGGCGGCGGCGGCCGCTTCTTCTTGGTCGCGACGGCGACCAGCTCGGCATGGCGCGCGGTCTGCTGGGCCTTGATCTCCGAGAGGAGGATCTTGGCGTCGGGCAACAGAGGGATCGTGACGGAGCGTCGCCCTTGGCTTTTGCCGGTGGCGACGACGATCGCGAGATCTCCGACGTGCTTCCAGGTCAGTTTGGCCAGGTCCTCGCGGCGCAGCCCGGTCACGCAAGCCAGCGCGACGATGTAGCCGACCTCTGGCGACGGCGCGGCCGCGCGATAGGCGGCGACCTCCTCGGCCGTCCAGATCTGATCAGCGCGGTCGGACTTGTAGAGCTGCTCGACGCCGGCGGCGATGTTGATGGCCAGGCGGCCGCGATCGACAGCCCAGCCCAGGACGCGCGACAGGACCTGCATGCCGTAGTCCGCGGTTCTGGGGCGGTCGGCGTATTGATCGCGCCAGTCCAGGACGTCTTCACGGGTTCGGCGATCGTCCAGCAGCTTAAGCGTCAGGCCGCCGATGTCATTGGTGGCCTCGTCGGCGCTGATCCGGTCCAGCCAGCGTCGCCACTCGGCTTGGGTGCTGGTCGCCAGCTTCTGGAATTCGGGGGCGGCCTTGTAGGCGGTGACCAGGCCGGCCAGGGTGTCGTTGCGCGGGGCGCGGCGTTGATCGACGGCGCGGTTGTAGCTGGCGATGAACTCGGGCGACCCGGGCTGGCCTTCCAGCTTAGGTCCGCCCTTCCAGGCATACCAGTGAACGCGGACAGAGCCGTCCTTCAGGACCTTGCGGACCCTATTTAGCCCCTTCAGCCGCACGACGGGCATTCTTCCGCTCTCTCCACTCCGCAAGTTCGTCACGCTCTGCCTTTGGGGTGGTGCTGGTCAAGGGGGCGGGAGTGATCTCGATCTCGCCGCCTGGTCGGATCACGATGCTCGCCGCGCCCAGGCCGTTCTTGGCGAGGGCCTTGAGTGCGCGGTCAATGTCCGCTTGGCGGGTGGCGGGGGCCCTACTCACTTTCGCCCCCGCTCGGAGGCTTTGGCGGCGCGAACATGAAATGGGTCGGCTGCTTGGTGAGAACGTTCGTAACTGTCGGGTACCCGTGCTCGCGCACCCAGGACCTGTGTCGCTCGCTCCAACCGTAACCGATGAGCCGTTCCCCATCCCGCCAAAGATCGACCTCGGTTCCGTCTCGAGGGGCCATCGCGATCGGGATCCACGCGCGCTCGATGTTATCCAGAAGACCCAGGATGGTCTCCGGGTTCGCCAGGGCGATGAACAGAGCGTTGGCCGTGTGCTCTTCGTGCCTGTTGCCGTCTATCACGACGGCTCCACGGACTTCGGCGACGACCGTATCGTCGGTCTCTATCGAGGCGCCGACCAGCGCTGGGAAGCCCTGATAGTTCGAGAATTCCCGCACGATCCAACGCCCCTTGGTCGCATGTTCGGCGGCTGTGCGGAGGGCTCGATAGTGGTTCACGTCTCAGCCCTCCCCGCGCTGCAGGGCCCGGCGCAGGATCGCCGCTGCCCCCATAACGAACATCACCACCAGCGTCACTGGCCCAGCTGCTACGAGGATAAGATCACGCCGATCAATGAGCTGTGGGCCGTCGGCGCGAGGGTAGGAAGCCAAAACCCACACGAACGCAGAGCATGCAGCCCAAGCGATGGCGGCCATGTAAAACCGCGCCATCAATCAGCCCTCCCCGCGCTTCATCGGCGCCGCCCAGGCCGCGCCGGCGCAGATCAGGACGGCGGCGCCCCAGCTGCAGGTCAGCAGGATCCGGATCGGATCGCCGCCCCGCGTGGCCGCGTCGATCAGGTCGGCCAGGAGCATCAGACCCGCGAAGAAGCCGGCCAGGAGGGCCGAGGAGCGCAACAGATAGCCGTGCGCGTTCAGCGCCGGCGGCTGGGGCTGCGGGGGCCGATAGTCCGGCCAGGCCCCGAGGTCGCCGCAGCGCCAGTCGTCGAGGAATCGGCTCCGCTCGGCAGTGTCGTCGATTTTGTCCATGGCGAAGTTGAGCGCATCCAGGGCGGTGCCCAGCCGGCGCTGGTTGGCGCGGATATGCGCTTTGGCCTGCTGGGTCGTTCGGATCGCTTCGGCAAGGCGAGCGGCGGGGATGATGCGCGGTAACGGCCTAGCCCCGATGGGGGGCGACTTGGTCGGCGGCATGGGCTGTCCTTTCAGGCGACTTGGGCGGGGTGAAGCGGGAGGCGGATTGGCAGTTCGACGCCGGGGATCTGGATGAAGCCCTCGTCGGGGAAGTCCTCCTCCGAGGCCCGACGGATGAAGGTCGCCGGGATCAGGACCATGTCGCCGCGCTGGACCTGGTCGAGCGGCCGGAGCATCGAGATCCAGGTCCCGTAGTCGGTGTACTGCTGAGCCAGCTGCAGGGCCTCGCGGGCGGCTTGCTCGTACCGGCTCGCCTGCACCAGGTTCGGTCGGATCTGGTCGGTGCCGGCCTTGAACACCTCGGCCTGGGCGATGTGCTGGCGGGCGATCGCGGCGTAGCGCGTGGCCTTGTCCTTCAGGTACGCCAGCAGTTCGTGCGGCGTCGCATTAAGCGGCGGCATGGTCTTCCCCCTTCGTGGTGTGGGTGTTGGCCCGCGCGAACGCGGCGATCTCGGTCAGGGCCAGGGCGGCCGGTTTGCCGTAGTCCTTGCCGTGACGGATGGGTTGAGCCCGGAAGACGATGCGGGGCCCGTCGCTCTCGGCGCGTTCGAGCAGCCGGTGCGCGGTCGCCCCGCCGGGGTATTTCTCGACGACGTCGCCCCGGTTCAGCACCAGCAACGGCCCGTTCTTCTTGGCGTAGCTGAGGTCGGTCAGCGCGCCGGCCAGATCGCGATAAAGGTGCTCGGCGTCCGGAAGCGCGTGGAGTTCATCATAGTTCTTGACCATGAAGTCCTGGACGGCTCGGCCGGCGCGATAGAGCTTGGAGGCAGGATCCTGGCCCTCGGGACGGTTCGGTCCCTCGACGGCGGCGTGCAGGATCTTGGTGGCCTCGAACCCGTCGCCGGCGCGCTGAAGCAGCCCCATAAGCGAGACCATGGCGTCGACGACATCCAGGCGAAGAACCTGGTTGATCGCGAGCGAAGCCAGCTCCGAAAGCGACAGATCAGGATCATTCCAGCGAGCCGCTGTGCCGAGGCTCTGCGAAAGGTTCTCGCGCAAGAGGTCGATGAGCGTCGTAAGCGCTTCATCGTCATCTTCCTCGTCGCGATCCTCCCGCGAGGAGGCGGCGGTGTGTGCGGCGGCTAGCTCCGAGCGAACCTCCGCCATGCGCGGCGTGACTGCCCGTTGCGCATCGGCGTCGGCGCGGGCGATAGCTTCCTGAGCACGCTCGCGCGCGGTTTCGACTATGGCCGTCCTCTCTGGGCTGTCCGCATCGGGAAGCCGGTCGGCCGGAGGCCAGCGAAGGAAGGCATTGTGATAGAGCGAGGGCGAGAGCGCGCCGTCGAACATCAGAGGAGGTAGTCCCGCTAACTCCCTCGCATGGACAATGCTTCTGGCGTTCCTCTGAACCAAGGCCTGCAGCGCGCGGTCGGTGAAGGTCAGATAGGTGTTGACCAAGTGCGAGCCGTCGCTCCTCGGCTCCGTCACGATGGCGCCCACGCCAAAGCGGCGCAGCTGACGGTCGAGATCGTTTGGATAGTGAGCGGTCAAAATCACCGCCCGGGACATGTCAGGGTGCGTGCCCTCATCGCTCTGGAAGCGCGTGACGGCCTCTGCAAGCACCAGGAGCAGATCGGGGCTCATGAGGTCGAACGACGTCTGCCCGAGGCGGGAGGGCTTTTCCGGCGTGTCTTCGGTCGCGTCGGGCGGGTTCAGCCATTCGCTGTGGTAGAGGCCGGTTCGCTTGCAGCGATCGGCGGCAGCCTGAGATACGGCTTGGCGAACCTGATAGAGGATGTCCGCACGGTTTGCCCCGGAGGTGAGCAGGCCGCGATCCTCCAGCCACTTCATCGTCACAGGGTGAACGTGAGCGGTGTGCGGCTTGCCGCCACCGGAGGCGCTTCCGCAGCCATATTCGCTAACCAGATCCTGGGGCATCGATGCGCCCAGGTGGTTCTTCCAGACTAGCGTAGCGGCTTCGTGCAAGCCGTCGGGGGCTGGCCTCCAATGGCAGGCGTCGGCGAGTTCGACGAGCGCCAAGAGGTTGCGGGGGCTGATCTTGCAAAGGGCGTGCAGAAGCTTCCGTCGAACCCATTCCTCATGGTCGACGTCGCGGCTCCAAGGACCCGGGTCCTCGATGTCGGTTTGCGTCGGTTCGGCCGGCTCGGGATCCGCCGCCGGCGGTGCCGAGACGCTGACGCTGTCGCGGAGCTGTTCCCAGGTCCACAGACCGCTTTCGTGCAGAGCGATGTTGGCCTGGGTCGCCTCCGTGGCGACCTTGATCTTGACCTGGACGTCGCGAACGCCCTTCTCCTTGCCCTCCTTGGCTCGGCCGGTGGCGAACGCGATCGCGCGCGCCGAGAGCTGCGTCTCGGTCTGATAGGCCTTAAGCGCCTGGGCTTCCTCCCATGGCGTCAGGTCCTCGCGCTGGCCGTTCTCGATCAAGCCGACCAGCAGCGCTTCCGCGAGCGTACCTTCGCGCTCAATGTACGGCAGGCCGTGCGCCAGGGCCTCTGGTAGGCGATCTTCGCCCGCGAGCAACCTGCAGGCCAGGGTTCGGCGGGTCCCGGCATGCAGCATGCGAACGCCGTTCGCATCGGCCGGATAGAGGACGATCGGCTGCAGCAAACCCTTGGCCGTGACGATCGTCTCGGCGAACAGCTCCAGCGGCTCGGCGGCGACCGTCTTGCGCGGGTTCGCCGGGTTCTCGACTATCTTGTCCAGCGGCCAGGTCGGCAGGCCGGCGACCTCCACGCCAACGCCATTGGCGCGGTCCAGGGCCTCCAGGCCTGCAATGCCTTCAGCCGAACAGCGGTAGACAGTTACTCCGCCGTCGAGCTCGGTGTTCAGCAGTTCGGCCTTGACCCAGCTGTTCAGGCCTCGACGGGTGTTCGATGGGTCCTTGCCAAGTGCTTTGGCGACCTGGTCCGCAGTCATTGCCCGCTGGTAGGGGATCTCCCCCTCGCCACGCAGGAGGCGCAGGACATCCTCAGCCTCAAGAAGGGCCTTGGTAATCAGCGACGTCATTCGTCGTCTCCGGTTAGGATCTCGGGGGTTTCGGTCGGCTCGCCGTCGCGGGGAGCGCGGATCGCCGGCGGTAGGCGAACCGGCTTCTTCAGGACCACGTTGAATGTCACCCAGCTGACGCCCTTCACGAACGCCAGGCGTTCACCGGGAAGCTCGCCGCGTTCGCCGGCGGCCTCGTGGATGTAGGCTAGGCCGAAGGGGTCGGGCTCGCCGCCGAAGGGGTCCTTGATGTGGCGGGCGTCGCTGGCGATCAGCTGGTCGGCGGCTCGGCCGAGGCGGCGCTCGAGCTCCTGGATGACCTTGCATGTGGTCGCGCCGTAAAGGACCGAGACCGCTGCGTCGCGGCCCTCGAAGGCGCGATAGAAGATCGAGACCTCGTCGCCCTCTTCGCCAGCGAACCGGATCGACGGCGGCATGGGTTCGGCCGCCGATCCGCTGGGGATCAACGTGGCCACGACCTGCCCGCCGAGAGCCTCGAGGCGGTTGGCGGCGTCCGCCAGCGACAGGACCTCGCCCATGATCAGCCGCGCCCCATCGGGGTGAGCATGCGAACGGCGTTCGCACGGAAGCGCAGGAGCTCGGCCATGCCCAGGCGCGCGCGCAGGCTGTTGGCGATGGCGCTCGATCCCGCGAACGGCCGATCCTCGGTCAGGACCCGGGCGGTCAACTCGACCTCGCCGGCGTCGAGCGCGAACCGGCGGCCGCCGGCGAACACGCCGATGACGACGCGGGGCTCGGCGACGCGGTCGATGACGCAGAGCGCGGCCGAGCGCATGGCCGTTGGCGTGGCCTCGAGCGCGGCCAGGACGTTGGCGACGCGCTCGACCTCGCGGTCATAAGCGGGGGCGACCATCACGCTGCCGCCGCTTCGGAAGCGGTCACCATCACGTCAGCGATGTTGGCCAGTTGCGCCAGAAGATCCGGCCGGAGGCGCTGGGCGGCGATCGCCAGGCGGACGCCGGCGGTCGAGTCCGTGAGAGCGGCGCCGGCGGCGGGGACGTTGATCACCGCGTCCGGATCCGTGACAGGGTCGGGCACATCACTGAAGAAGTCGGCGATCGGCGTGTTCAGGAACCTAGCGGCCGCGTAAAGCTTGGAGGCGCTGATGCGGTTCGCGCCGCTCTCGTATTTCTGGATCTGCTGAAAGGTGAGGCCCAGCGCGTCTGCGAGCGCACCCTGGCTGATGCGCAGGAACCGGCGGCGCGCTCTCAGGCGTCGACCAACGGCGCGATCGACGGGATCGGGGGTGTGTTCGGCGGGTGCGTCAAAGGCCATGGTTCGTCTCCCTCGGGCCTCACGCCGTCCCCCAGACATTCCCTGCGACTAGGAACCTGGTCGGACCGTCCGAACGACGAGTGGGGCGTCGCGAGTACGGCGTGAGGTTGAGAGAAAACGAAACCGTTTCGTTGCCATTGTCAACGAGCAAACAAAACAAAATCGTTGGAGGAAACGAAACGGCCGCTGTTCAGCCGCGCGCGCGGCTGGTCGGATGGGACGTCGGGAGAGACAAAAGGGGTGCGTTATGAAAGTCGAGAAGGCGCGGATCGGCAGCGGCCAGGGCTACATCTGGACGGGCGCCGCGGTGTTCGCGCTGGCCGGCTTTCTGGCCATGGCCGCCTCTGGCGGCGCAGCCGAAGCCCTTCCCCTGGCGATCGCACTGGCGACCCTGGGCGCTGGCCTGGTGGCGCTGGGCTTCTGGAAGGGACTGTTCAACAAGATCGAGTTGCGCCTGATCGACATTCAGGTCGCATTGACCTCGCCGGGCTCCGCTGAAGCGCCGGCGACGAAGCCTGCAGGAGGCGAGCCGTCCTCGGATTATCTGGGCTAGTAGCGGCGCAGCGAGCCGACGACTAGGCCACGGATCCGGACCTCAGCGTCCTCGCCCTCCTCGAGACCTTCGGTCAGGGAAATCGGCGTGCGATAGAGCTCATTGGTCGAGCGCGGCCACAAGATCACGCCATCGGCGGTCACCTCGACTTGCTTGACCGTGAGCTCTCGCATCCGGCCGGCAAAGCGCAGGCGCTCGACCTCGACGATGTCGCCAGTGCGGGGCGTATAGCCGATGTCGATCGCCGAGACGCAATGGACCAGGTCCCCGTCAACGATGCCCAGCAGGTTCACCGAGTCGCCGACCACTTGTGAAAGCCATTGTTCGGCGGCGGGGTAACGGGCGTCGCGCACGGCCGGATAGGGCCGAGGCTCAACTTGGGACAGATCGTCGGCGACGAGGAACGCGCCCGCCTGCACGCGATCGCGGATGACGAGCTCGCCGACCTGATGGCGGGGGCGAAACTCCCGGATCTCGGCGGTGTGGCGCGGACGCTCCGACTGCCCCTCTAGCGCGCGGCGGGCCTCGACGAGGTCGTCGAGCGTCAAGCCCAGGGCGGCCGTCAGCTTGCGCTGTGTCTCAGGCCGGAAGATCCCGCGCCGCTTGCCGCCCTCATAGAGGCCCCAGCCCTGCGCGCTGATACCGGCTTCGCCGAAGGCGTCGGCCGCTTGAGCTTGGCTCCAACCCTTGGAATGACGCAGCACGCTAAGCGCCCTGCCCCACAGGACGGCTTCATCATCATCGCTGCGTTCGTTTGCCATAAGGCGAAACTGAGCAGGTGATGCCCTGACAGCGAGCGACAGCATCGTTTGTTTATATGAAACGCTTTCGTTGACAAATGCAACGAAGCAGTTTCGCTTGCACGGTCGATGCAACCTGGGACATCGACCGTGTCAGCCCCCTCCAAGCCGCGCGCCAAGACGCCGTTTCGGCGCTGGATGTTCGAAAACGACGTCACCCTGCGCCAGGCGGGCGATGCGTTGGGCTGCTCTCACGAGCACGTTCGGCGGATCTGCCTGCACCCGGACGACGCCGGCCGGAGCTACCCAGACGATGACCTGATCGCGCGGATCGAGGCTTTTACCCAGGGCGCCGTCACGCGGAAGGACTTTCCCCTTCCCGAGGCCCTGCAGGCGGGCGCGGTTCAATGAACGCGATCGCGCTCTCAACCTCCGACAGCGCCCGGTCGATCGTGTCGACGGCCGTCTCGGCGAAGGTCCTGGCCCGTTCAAGCCGCCCGCGCAACTCACTCCGCTGGCTCGGCGGCAAGGCGTATCGCTGCGCGGCGCAAGTCGCGCACTGGTCCAGGCGCTTTTCGCCTTCATGCATGAGCATTGTCTCGAGCGCGGTCAGCACGCGGCGGATCGCAAGCTTCTCGGAACTCAACATCAAATTAACGCCCCACTTGTTTACTCGTGTGGCGAGTATTCAAGCCGCGCCAAAATGTCGCACGCAACCAGAAATCATCCTTCCAAGTTGCGACAATGCGACTCAGTTGACCCTAGGTTGCGCTTCGAGTCATAAACCGGAATTCGCTTTATTGGCGAATTCTTCGCCCGAAGGGCGCGTGCGATGAGCCGTCGCCGCCCGCCCGAGCCGTCTTCAGAAGACATCCGCAAGTGGAAAACCCTAATCGGGGTCGCGCAGAGGCAAGCCCTCGCGCCGCTATCCTACGCGGGCGATCTGGGCAAGCGCGCCAAGTCGGCGGCTAAGGCCGTGATGCCGCCCGCCCACCAGGTGCGCGGGAGCGTCTTCGCGCGCCTGGTCGAGCTTGGGAAGGTCTGGGCAGGCCTCGATCGCGACCAGCGCGTCCGACGGGCCGATGAACTGGCCGGACTGGCTGATGCCGTCGAGCAGGCCCTGAGCGAAGGCCACGGCGGTCGCTCTCGAGCGGACCTGGATGGCTGAGATGCGCAAGCGCCCCTTCGCCGTCGAGCAGGCTCGCCGCCAGGCCCAGATGACCCCGCATGTGCGTTGGCGTCGCTTGGCCCTGCAGGCGCTGCAGCTGGGCGGCTGCGCCCTGGGCGAGATCCACGGCCCTCGGCCCGACGCCACGGGCGCCGCCCGCTGGAGCGCGATCGCTTTCGCCGCCGAGCTCGCCCAGGCGGGCGCACCGCCGCCGTTGCTGAACCATGAGGACGGGCGCCGGGCCTTGGCTTTGCTGGTGGTGGCCGGGAAGGCCTTCGCCGAAGCCGGCCCGCGCCGCCGGCGGATCTTCGCCCCCGCGCTGATCGCGGCGGGCCAGCTGGTCGAGGACCTGTTCACGGAGGCAATGGCATGAAGGGACTGACCGCGAAGGACCGCGAGGTCTTGGGCCTTTACGCCGCGCGCATGTCGACGGCGTCGATCGCGGCCATGTGCGGCGGCACCGAGGCCGCGATTTACAACCGTTTGACCCGCCTGCAGGTCACTAGCGTCAGCCAGGCGCTGGAGCAGCTGCGCGTCGACGACGAGGCCAGGAAGGCCCCGCGCGCGCCGGCCGACCCGAAGCCGCGACCGCCATGTCGGCTCGATGGTCTTGCCGAAATTGGCTCGCCCGCATTCGGCAAGTTGCTAGCTGACCTCACCCGTGGCGCTGAACTAGCGGCCGCATGGTCGGCGATCGATCCTGCTTTCCCATCCGCCGCCACCGCGCCGCCCTCTCCGGCGCCGGCGGCGTCGCCCACCGCCGCCAGACCGCCCGCGTACAGTAGGGGCGGTCTGCGCTTGAACCCGGTCTCCGACCGGGTCGCGCGGTGGGCGGGCCACTTCCTGCGCGCCCGCTGGCCGCTGCATGAAGTGGCCGACCTTTTCGATGTCGCCGAGGACGACCTGGCCCAGGCCCGCGTGGGGCTAGCATGAGCCGTCAGCCATCCCGCGCGGTCATGGAGGCCCGAGCGCCGGCGGCTGTCGAGACCGACGACGCCCAGGAGGCGCTTTACCGCGCCCTGGACTTTTTCCCGACCCCGCCTTGGGCCGGCCGCGCCGGCGGCGAGGTCCTGCTGCTGGCCGACCCTTCAGCCGTGACGATCGACGAGCCGGCATGCGGCCAGGGCCACATGGCCGCGCCGCTGGGCGAGGCGTTCAGCGTCAGGGCCAGCGACATCCACCCGCACGGCTTCGGCGCCATCGAGGACTTCCTCGATCCCTCGGCGCGGACTTCGGCTGATCGGCCTGACTGGGTATTCACCAATCCGCCGTTCAAGCACCTGGGCGCGTTCGTCGATCGCGGGCTCGAGGTCGCGCGCAACGGCGTTGGCCTGCTGTTGCGCACAACCGCTCTCGAAAGCGAGGGCCGGTACGATCTCATGAGCCGCCTGTCCCTGCAGGCGACCTTCTCCGAGCGTGTTTCGATGCGCCTGGGCTACTGGGACCCCACTGGCAGCTTCGCGACCGCCTATTCCTGGTTCCTGTGGATGCACCCGGCGGCCGAGGCCGTCTCGCCTCTCGCCGAGGCGATCGCGGCGACGCGGCGGTTCAAGGCCTGGCCCAGCCTGCTAATCCCGCCCGGGACCAAGGCCCGCCTGACGCGGCCCGACGATGTGCGCCGCTTCGCGCCGGCGGCCCCCGCGCCCCTGTTCGACGAGGCGCGCCCATGAACTACCGCGCCCTGGACGATCGCGAGCGCTACGTCGTCCACCGCATCCTGCAGAGCGAGGCGATGGGCTCCGCCTGGGCGACCCTTGCCTATCGCGAGGACCAGGCGGCCGCTCTGCGCCTGGCGCGCCTCGAGCTCGTGTTGTTCGCGGAGGCCGGCGCCGACTTTACCGTCCGGCGTGCGAACGGCGTTCGCATCGAGGACCTCGCATGAGCGAGCTCACCGACCTGATCCGCCAGGCGAACCAGATCTCGACGGTGTTCGACGTCCTGGGACCTGAGCACAAGGTGTTCCGCTCGGGTCGGCGATTCCGCGGTGCATGCCCGGTCTGTGGTGACGGCAAGAGCAGGACCTCGACGCGGTTCTGGGTGACTGACGACGGACGACGCTGGGGATGCTTCAACGGCGGCGCGTCGGCCTGCGCTCGCGGCGGCGACGCCGTCGATCTCTACGCCTTCCTGGCCGGCATGAGCCTGAAGGAAGCGGCCGAGACGATGGTTGGCCGCCCATTGCCGAAGCGCTCGCGCCCTTCGGAACCGGAGCGCCGGCGGCCTGTTCGCACGGCCGAGGATGAGGAGCTCTGGAAGCTCAAGTTCGCGGCCGAGATGTGGAAGAAGGCCCGCCCCGCCACGGGCACGCTGGTCGAGACCTATCTTCGCGCGCGGGGCATGGACGGCCCGATCCTGGAGGCCGCGCTGCGCCAGCTGCGCTTCCGGCGCAGCGCCTATCACAGCGGCCCCCGGAGCAAGCCGGTCAAGTTCCCGGCCATGGTCGGCCTGGTCCGAACGCCGGCCGGACCGACGGGTGGCGTCCATGTCACCTATCTCGCGCCCGACGGCGGCGGGAAAGCGCCGATCGAAAAGGCCAAGCGCATGTGGGGGCCGCAGGCTGGTCTGGTCGACGGTGTCTGGGTGCCTGGTTGCGTTTGGCTCTCCCATCCCGAGGCTGAAGGCGGCCTGGTCGAGGCGGAAGGGATAGAAACCGCCCTGTCGGCCGCGATCCTGCAGGGCGGGCCTCGGCGAGTAGTGGCGGCGCTGTCCTTGCGCGCGGTCCAGGGCGGGATCCTGCAGGACAAGTACAACCGCATCGATCCGGCCGTCATCCGACCGGATCCAGCCATGCCGGCGTTCACTTGGCCTGAGCCCGCCAAGCGGCCCTGGGGCGAGGTCGCGATTGCGATCGACCGCGACATGAAGCCGGTCAAGGTCCGCGTCCGCAAGGCCGGCGGCGGTACCATGGAGCGGATCCTCGGCGCTGAGGACCGCGCGCGGATCTGCGCCGGCCTGGCCGTCGCCGCATGGAAGGCGACCACGGCTGCCCGGGTTCGCGCGATCGGCGCGCCGGCCGGGATGGATTTCAACGACGAGCTGCGCGCCCGCCGGGCCGCTGGGGAGGGGCTGCAGTGAGCGGCGAAGAGTACGATTTTGACGACGCGCCGACGGCCGACGAGCTCGCCAGGTTCGACCTCAACGACTACGGCAACAGCCGGCGATTCATCCGCCTGATCGGCGGCGTGATCGACGACGACGGCGACGTGATCACCACGCGCTGTACCCTGCTCTATCAGCTGGGCCAGGGCTGGGTCGGCTACAATGGCCAGTTCTGGGACCGCAAGCTCGGCGATCAGCTGGCCCGCAAGATGGGCCACAAGGTCGCCAGCAAGATGCGCGGCCTATGGACGGATCTGAAGGCGGCCCACACCGGCGCCTCCGAAAAGGAGCTGTTCAAGTACCTGGACGGCCTGGGCAACCGCTCGACGCAGTCGGCCATGCTGTCCCTGGCCGAGCCCTATCTCACCGTCGAGATCGACGCGTTCGACCGCCACCCCATGGCCTTGAATTGCCGGAACGGGACGCTCTGGTTGTCCCATGACGCGGCGGCGCCCGAAGGGGGGCAATTCAAAGCCGTGCTGCGCAAGCACGACCCCGGCGACCGCCTCACGCGGCTGATCGACCTGGACTACGATCCGGACGCCCAGGCCCCGCTGTTTCGCAAGACGGTCGAGACGTCGATCTCCGATCCGACCATGCGGGCGTTCTTCCATCGCGCGCAGGGCTACTCAGCGACGGCCGCGATCCATGAGCAGGCGATCTTCCTCTGCCAGGGCCTCGGCCGCGACGGGAAGTCGACGATCCTGGACGCGATCCGCGAGACCCTGGGCTCCTATGGCGCGGTCGGCGCAGTAGCGACCTTCCTCGACACAGGCCTGCAGGCTGGCGGCCAGGCCGCGCCCGACATCGTCAAGTTGGCGGGCGATGCTCGGATGGTCGTGCTCTCCGAGCCGCCCAGGGGCGCTAAGTGGAACGAGGGCCTGCTGAAGGCCTGGACCTCGGGCTCGCCGATCACCGCCCGCGAGCTCCGCGAGAAGCCTTTCGACTTCCGGCCGACCGGAAAGCTCTGGGTCGAGTGCAACGCCTTCCCGGTGGCGCGGGGCGACGATGACGGGATCTGGCGGCGCATGATGCCCATCCTTTTCCCGAACCAGGTCGACCCGGACGAGGTCGACCGCCTGCTGCCCAAGAAGCTCGAGGCCGAGCGCGCGGGGATCCTGAACTGGCTGATCGAAGGCGTCGCGGCCTGGCTCTCCGAAGGCCTGGCGCCGCCGGAGGGCGTCACCAAGGTCCGGGACGACTACCGCAAGCAATCCAGCCCCTTCGGCGACTGGCTCAACGAGCGCTGCGTCTGGGGCAAAGCCGCCGACCAGGCCAAGACCCTCTCGACGGTCCTTCACAACGACTACAAGGCCTGGGCCGAGGACCAGGGGATCGACAAGCCCATGTCCATCCGCGCGTTCGGCGACGCCCTGCAGCAGCGCCAGATCCTGTCTGCGGGCAAGGACCGCAACGGCAACAAGCAGCGCGGCCCGATCCGCCTGAAAACCCCCGAGGAACGACAAGCCGATATCGCCTTGGCTAGCGCCGGCGGCCCAGACGCGAATGACGCTCGCGGGGCGGCCCTGGACGACGCGATGGGGGCTTTCGAAAGCCCGCCGCCGTGGGAGGGCTGACCGTGGCCTGGGCGATGACGGACATTGACGGACAGACGGACATTCCGGCCCGGGGTCTCCACGGGAGACCAACCCAGCGCGCCGCGCGACGGACGGTGAAAGGTCCGGCGCGGCTTAAAGGTCCGTCCGCTAAGGCTCTGTCTCAGAACAGGAAACGGACACTCAGAACAATACGGACATTCCGCCCCAGTGGAGAACGGGGCGCATGCCGTGTGCGAAGTCGCGACCCTTCTCTGTCCGTCTGTCTGTCTCTCTCTTCGAGTTCCTTCCAATGATCCAAGATCAAGAAATCCAGAACCCTGAAGACGAAGCCGCCCAGCTGCTGCGCTCGATCGAGACGCTCGGCGACCAGGCCGCCGATCAGATGGTCCGCCTTCGCGAGGCCATGCGCCTTTCGATCTCCGGCCAGCCGGGCGCGGCGCTGGAGGCGGCTCGCCGTGTGGCCGTTGTTCGCGCCGAACTGGACGCCATGCACCAGAGGGCGCGGGACGCTGGCCTGCGCCGGCAGGACATCGTCGTCCCCTTCGACGACCGCGCCATCCAGGCCCTGGGTCGGGACGGCGTGGCCTACCTTGCTCGCAAGGGTTCGCTGACCTCGACCGACGTGAGCACGGCCATGACCTATCGCTTCCTCTATGAGAACGCAGGCAAGGGCGCGGGCCTCGGCTCCCAGCTGGAGGACAAGCCCAAGGCGATCCGCTCGACGTCCCACGGCGCGGTCGCCGCCGGCCTCTTCCGCGCCTACATCGGCGTTCACTTGACCCGCATCGACCAGGCGGTGATGGCCTCCGACCGGACAGGCCGCCGCCTGTCCTACGTTCGCTCTGTTGCGGGCGAGGGTCAGACGATCCGCTCGCTCGGGCTCGGCGGCCGCGCCAGGGAGCAGGCCGTCGTGATCCTGCGCGAGGGCCTGGGCGTGGTGGCCTACGAGCTTCACGACGTGAAGCGCCGCTTGTTCATGAAATAGGGGCTAGCGAATCAGGGGCCAGTTCCTCCATAGATAGCTCAAGCACAGAGGTGCGACTGAAGCCCGCCCGGGTCACCGCGGCGGGCTTTCTCATGCCCAAAACCTCAATCAAATCAAGCGCCTAGCCGTCATCACCCCACCCCCTCGGGTCCTCCCCGGGGTACCCCGGGTGTATGCGGTGGGGCTGAGCGCGACCTCGCGTTAGTTATCCCGCTGAATTCATTATGAAAGTCGTGAATTCATGGCTATGATGACCAAGTCCGAATTTGCCGCCTTCATGAAGGTTGGCCCCTCGGCGGTGTCGAACTGGGCCAAGCGCGGCTTGATCGTGATGGGTCCGGATCCGGACTGCCCAGGCCGTGAGAAGGTCGACGCGGAGAAGTCCGCGATCCTGATCAACGCCACCGTCGACCGATCGCGCGGTCGCCCCAAGAATTCCGAACGCACCGCCGCCGAAGCGCCGGCGGACGAGAAAAATCCGAACAAGTCGCCGACGCTGGAAGGGGCTTCGCCCACAAAGCTGAGCCAGGTAGAGCAAGCGCGTCTGGACGAAATGCGCGAACGCACGACGCGGCGGCGCATCGAGAACGGCCAGTTGCTAGGCCAGCTGGTCCCGGTGGCGGAGTATGAGCGCCGCGCCGGCGACATGGGCCGAATGATCCGCGAGAGGACGCACGGCCTAATCCGCCAGCACGCCGAGCGCCTCGCGGCCGAAACGGACCCGCGCGCTGTGGCGGCGCTGCTGGCCGGCGAGTTCGACAAGCTTTTCGAGAAGATCGCCAGCGAGCTCGAGGCGGAGGCCGTCGCCGAGCTCTCGGCCGATATCACCCTGGCGGCGGTTGAGGCCGAAATCGAGGAGGACGAACCCCCAGCGACCTAGGAGGGCCGATGAACGCACCGACCTTCCTGATCCCATCGCCCTACGCGGCGGAGGTCCTGGGTGCGAACGCCGTTCGCATCAACCACGCTTTCGCCGCTGGCCTTCGCCCGCCACCGAGGATGACGCCGGCGGAGTGGGCGGAGAAGTATCGCGAGTTTCCGGACGATGCGCCGTTGCCCGGGCCGTGGGTCCATAGCAATGCGCCGTACCTGGTCGAAATCATGGAGGCGCTTTCGCCGCACGATCCGTGCAGCGAGATCGACATCATGAAGTGCGCCCAGTCGGGCGGATCGGCCTCGGGCGAGAACTGGATCGGCTACATCAGCGACATTGCCCCGGGGCCGCTGATGTACGTTCAGGCGACGATCACGGCGGCCAAGGATTGGCTGGCCGAGAAGTTCTGGCCGATGGTGGAGGCCACGCGCCGCCTAAACCCCGAAAAGGGCGGGACGGTGATGCCCAAGGGTGCGCGCAAGGGCGACGGCTCGACCAGCCTGCGCGTGCGCTTCCGGCGGGGCGGCTGGATGCTGATCGCCGGCGCCAACTCGGCCGCCACGCTGCGCCAGCACTCAATCCGCTATGTGATCGAGGACGACCTCGATCAGTTTCCGGACAACCTGGACAACCAGGGCTCGCCCGAGGGCATGATCACGGCCCGCCTGCGCACCTACGCGCGGCAGGGGATCTCCAAGCGCCTCGGGATCTCGACGCCGACGATCAAGGGCGGATCCAAGATCGGCAGGCGCTATCGCGCGAGCGATCAGCGCCGGTTCTATCTGAAGTGCCGCCACTGCGGATCGCGCTTTGACCCGGTGTTCTCCGATCTCCGCTGGCCGGATACGCGCCCCGACCTGGTCGAGCTCGTTGCGCCTTGCTGCGGGGTTCCTGTCGCGCACTGGGAAAAGGAGCTTATGAGCCTGGCTGACGGCTGGGTTCCGACGGTCGAGATCAATGGCGAGAAGCCGCCGCGCGTCCTGGCTGAGCAGGAAATCGCCTATTGGAAGGCGCGCGATCTGCAGGGCCGCCGCCGGGGCTACCACATCACCGGCCTGATCAGCGCGTTCATGACCTGGGCGCAGCTGGCGGTCGGCTTCGTGGACGCGCAGGGCGACGTCAACAAGCTCAAGACCTGGACCAACCTCGACATGGGGGACGAGTTCGAGGTCAAGGGCGATGCGCCGCCGGCGGAGGAGCTCGCCATCCTGCGCGAACAGGATTGGGGCCGCGACCAGGTTCCCTGGGGGCCTTCGATCTTCACGCTTGGCGTCGATGTCCAGGGCGACGGCCTCTACTTCGAGGGCGTCGGCTGGGCCTATGGATTGGAAAGCTGGGGCTTGGACTTCGGCTTCATCCCCGGCGCGACTGACGTGCCCGGCGAGGGCGCCTGGGCGATCCTGGAAAAGGTCGCGCAGCGCACCTTCGTCATGCCGGGGGGCAAGGCCTACGGCTACGACCAGATCTGCGTCGACGCTGGTTACAACACCGAAGCGGCCAAGGCGTTCTGCAAGCGAAGCCCAAAGCGCCTTGCCGTCTTCGGCAGGCCCGGATGGTCCATGCCGATCCTCGGCCGTGGCCAGGCAATCGCCTATCAGGTCGGCGTGAACAACCGGCGGAAGGCCAAGAAGAAGGCGGGGGACGACGCGCACCTGGTCGGCACCTTCGGTGCCAAGCTGTGGTTCTACGGCGTCCTGCGTATGTCGATCGCGCACGCCAAGGCGGATGGCGAGGGCCCGTCGCCCATGGGCCTGGTCCACTTCGGCCGAGACGCAACGACCGAGTACTTCGAGATGCTGACGGCCGAAAGCGTTGTCACCGAAAAGGTTGGCGGCGAGACCCGGCGCGTCTGGAAGCCCGACCCGGGCCGGCAGAACCACTGGCTCGACTGCCGGATCTACAACCGTGCGGCCGCCGAGGCCCTGGCCCTCGGGAGCCTTTCCGAGGCCGACTGGCTGGCCGGCCAGGCCCTGCGCTATGCGCCCGCTGACCCTAACCAGGGCGACCTGGTTAGCATGATGAACCGACCGCTTTCGGGGTCGTCACCCGTCGTTTCCCCGACGGCCCCGGAACCCTCCGCCGCCCCTGAAGCCCGTGGGGCGGCGGAGGTCCCTCGAACGGATCCCGACGGGGTCTACATCGACAGCTCTGACTGGAGGCTTTGATGCCCGCACCCGACTACGCCGCCGAAATCGCCGCGCTTAGGTCGGGCCTGGCCAACAGCGAACTGACGATCGAGACCAATGGCGAGCGCGTCACCTACACGACGTTCACCGAGATCCGCCGGCGCATCGACTATTTCGAGAACCTGGCCGCCCAAGCCTCGGCGTCGTCGCGCGGCGCGGGCTTCGGGTTCTCGGCCGTCGCCTATTCGGGGGACTGACATGGACCTGGGCGACCTGCTCGACCGCGCGATCGAACCCTTCGCGCCAGCCCTGGCCCGGCGCCGTCATGCCCAGCGCTCCGCTTTGAAGCTGCAGCGCCAGTTCGACGTCGCCGCCAACGGTCGCCGCCAGGAGAACTGGCGGCGCACCAGCGGCAGCCAGGACCGCGAGATCCAGCAGGGCCTGCGCGGCGCCCGCAATGCCGCGCGCGAGCTCGTGAGGAACAACAAGTACGCCTCTTCCGCGCTGCGCCACATGGTCGTGGCGACGATCGGCGACGGTATCGAGGCTCGCGCCGTTCATCCGGACGAGGCCGTCGCGCGAAAGGCTCAGGAAGCCTGGGAAGCTTGGGCGCACGGCCCCGTCGATGGGCGAAACGACTTCTACGCCGTCCAAAAGCTGGTCTTCCGGGGCATGGTTGAGTGCGGCGACATGCTGATCGTCTGGCAACCCGACGCCAAGGGGCCGGATGGCCGCGTGCGCGTCCTCGAGGGCGACCTGCTGGACGAGACCAAGAACGAGGACCGCGCCGACGGCACCCGGATCGTTCAGGGTGTGGAATTCGATAAGGACGGCAATCGCGTCGCTTACTGGATTCTGCCCCGTCATCCTGGCGACATTGGCGGCGCGTGGGCGCGCTCGACCCGTTACGACGCGGCGAACGTCGACCACGTCTTCGAAGAGCTACGCGCCGGCCAAGCGCGCGGGATCTCCTGGTTCGCGCCCGTCGGCATGGATTTTCGTGACGTCGCCGACGTTGAGCAGGCTCGCCTGCTCAAAGAGAAGATCACCGCCTGCCTGGCTATCGTGTTCAATGCGCCCGAAGGCAGTGGCCCTACGACTCCGTTCACTGAAGAGGGCGCTACGGTCACTGCAAAGACTGGCGAGAAGCCGGTCGAGACCATCCGTCCCGGCCTCGTCATGCGTGGCCGGCCGGGCGAGACCGCCACTGTTGTCCAGCCGCCAGCTGGAGGCGAGACGACTCAGTTCATCAAGCAACAGGTCGCGGCGATGACCGCTCAGTTTGCGCCCTACTACCGGGTCACCGGCGACGTGAGCGAGGCGAACTATACCAGCCAGCGCGCCGCGCAGATCGGCGAGTATGGCCTCCTCGACGATCGTCAGCAGAACATGATGATCCCTCTAGCCTGCAATCCGGCTTTCAAGCGGCGCATGCGCCGCCTGGCGGCCGAGACCGGTGACAAGCGCTTTCTCGAGGTCAAGGTTCAGTGGGCCGTCTACGTCCGCCGCCTGATCGACCCGGTAAAGGATGTCGCCGGCGAGAAGGCGGAAATTCGGGCGGGTCTTAAGACCATGCCGCAGGCTCTGTCGGAGCGTGGCCGCAATTGGCGAGATCACGTCGCCGAACAGCGGCAATGGCAGGAAGCCACGGACGCGGCCGGCGTTGTCTTCGACACCGACGCGCGCCGCATCGACGGTAGCGGCGGCCTCCAACCGCCCGCCGGCTACATCGCGCCCACCAGCGCAAACTAGAGGACCCCATCATGACGCGTTCGGCTCTTCCCGCGCGAGCGGAAGACCGTCGCAGTGCGCCTCCTGATCACCACGGAACGCGCCTCGCGACCTTCAACGGCTCGAGCTACGACGCCGCCAACCGGACGGTCGAAGCCGTTCTCTCGGTCGGCGCTCGTGTGCGGCGCTGGTTCGGTTTCGAAGAACTATCCATGGACGCCCGCGCGGTCGACCTGGCGCGCGTGGCCATGGGCCAGGTGCGGCTGCTCGACAGCCACAACCAGTGGGACATCGACGCCGTGCTGGGCGTGGTCGTCACCGCTCGCGTGCAGAACGGCCAGCTGGTCGGCACTCTGAAATTCGCGGACACCGAACGCGCTCGCATCGCCGAGGGCATGGTGTCTCGCGGCGAACTGACCGGGATCTCGATCGGCTACAACATCCGCGCCTGGCGGCTGGTCGAGATCGACGCCAACGACAACGAGATCTGGCAGGCCTCCGAATGGGAGTTGCTCGAGGCCAGTCTCGTCTCCGTACCCGCCGACCCGAACGCCGGGGTTCGATCAGCGGCCGCCCCTCCCGGCTCCAACCCTTCTCAACCGAACGAGGATCCCGACATGGCAACCCGCAACCAGCCGGGCGCCCCGGCCGCCCCGGCTGCACCGGCCCCGGCCGAGCCCGCCGCCCGCGCTCAAACCCCGCCGGCTGCGCCGGCTCCCGCCGACCCGGCCGCTGTTGCTGCACCGGAAGTTCGCGCCGCCCCGGCCGCCCCGGCTGCTCCCGCTGCCTCGGCCGGCGATGCGAACGCCGTTCGCATGTCGGGCGTGGACGCCATCGACTTCACCGAGACCGCTCGCTCCTTCGGCTTCGAGGGCGCCCAGGTCCGGAACTGGGTTGAGAACATGACGCCCCAAGCGGCCCGCGACGCCCTGCTGTCGGCCGCCGCTGAGCGCCAGCGCGCCGCCGCGCCGCTGGCCCCGGCGATGTCGGCTGGCCGGGTGACGGTTGACGAGCGCGACACCATGCGTTCGGCCATCACCTCGGCCCTGCTGCACCGCTTCAATCCGTCCAACGAGCTCAGCGAGCCGGGCCGCGAATTCCGGGGCATGAGCCTCCTGGAAATCTGCCGCCGCAACCTGGAGCGCAACGGCGAGCGCGTGGCCGGGCTCGGCCGCCGCGAGATCGCCGATCTCGCGCTGCGCCAGCACTCCACCAGCGACTTCCCGAATATCCTGGGCAACGTCACCGGCCGGACGCTGCGCGGCGCCTATGAAGCCTCGCCGCGCACTTTCACCCAGTGGCAGCGCCGGGCTACCGCGCCGGACTTCAAGCAGGTGACGCGCCTGCAGATGGGCGGCGCGCCGTCCCTGCTGGCCGTGCCCGAAGGCGGCGAGTTCAAGATGGGCACCATCGGCGAGGCCAAGGAGGTCTATGCCCTGGCGACCTACGGCCGCCGCTTCTCGGTGACGCGTCAGACGATCATCAACGATGATCTGGACGCCTTCACTCGGATCCCGACGCTGTTCGGCCGCGCTGCCGCCGACTTCGAGAGCGACGCGGCCTACGCCCCGCTGATCTCGAACCCGAACATGGGCGACAATATCGCGCTCTTCCACGCCAGCCACGGCAACCTCGCCGGCGCCGGCGCGGCGATCAGCGAAACGTCAGTTCAGAACGCGGAAATCGCCTTTGGCGCTCAAACTGGTATCGAGGGCCGCCCGATCAACGTCTTGCCCCGCTGGATGATCGTGGCGACCAAGGATCGTGTCCCGGCGCTAAAACTCCGCGGTTCCACGGGGTCCCAAGCGGCGAATTCGCAGCCGAACACCACCAACGTTTATCAGAACGCCTTCGACGTGATCGTCGAGGCCCGCCTGTCTCGTGCTTCGGGCGCGGTCCCGTGGTTCATGGCCGCCGACAACGCCCAGATCGACACGATCGAGTACTGCTACCTGGAAGGCGACGACGGAGTTTACCTCGAGGAGCGTAATGGCTTCGAGGTCGACGGCATCGAGTACAAGGCCCGCCTGGACTTCGCGGTGAAGGCCATCGACTACCGTGGCCTCTACATGAACCCGGGCACCTAAGCCGCCCGGCTGAGACTTCCCCCTCCCCACCTTCCGAAGGGCCGTCCTCTGTGGCGGCCCTTCGGCTTTCTGGACCTGCGCAGATCTCCAAGGCCGCGCCGCGCGGCCTTCGACGTCTTCGCCGGAATCGTCCGGCTTCCATCGAAGGACCTGCACCATGAAGACCATGCTTTCGTCCGGCGACCGCGTGAACGTCACGACGCCCGCCGGCGGCCTGACCTCGGGCCTGGGCGCCCTGATTGGCGCCATGTTTGGCGTCGCCATGAACACGACCGTCCAGGGCGATCCGAACGTCCTCGTCCGCGAGGGCGAGTTCACGCAACCGAAGGCCACCGGCGAGGCCTGGACCCAGGGTCAGCTGCTGTACTGGGACAACACGAACAAGCGCTTCACGACGACGGCGTCCGGCAACACCAAGGCCGCCGTCGCGTCGGCCGCGCAGCTGGCGGCCGCGACCACCGGCGACGTCATCCTGGTCCCGACGATCTAACCGATCGCCGGACCACTCGCCCTCTCCCTCAACTGATCCAGGAGCGCCACGATGCGCCTGTATGCTTCCCTGGCGAGCGTGAGCGCGCTCGCCCTGCTCGCCGCCGAGACCGGCTCGGGCTCCGCCGCGCCGGAAACGCCGCCGGCTCCGACGCCTGAAGAACTGCAGGCAGCCGAAGGCGCCCGCGCTAAGGCGGTCACCGACCTGGCCAAGGTCAAGGAAGAGACCGCTTCCGCGATCGCCGAGTCCGAAAAGCAGATCAAGGCGGCCGACGAAGCGAAGGCCAAGGCGGACAAGGCCAAGGCCGCCGCCGAGACCGCCAAGGCGGAGGCCTCCAAGGCCAAGTCCGACGCCGAGGCCGAAGCCAGGGCGGCCGACAACGCCAAGGCCGATGCGCAACGGGCGCGCAGCGAGCTCGCGCAGGCTCAGAGCGATCTGGAGCAGGCCAAGGTCGCTCTGGCCGAGGCCCAGGCCGCCGCCGAAGCTCCCGAAAAGGGCGTCTCGGAAGTCGAGCCGTACACCGGCCCGCGCCAGGTGATCGTCTGGGCCGAGCCCGGTCACCCGATGATGTCGATCGGTGTCCTGGTCAGCGTCCCGGCCGACGAGGCCGAGGCGCTGCGCGCCCGGGGCCGCGCTCGCTTCGCTTCGCCGGAAGAGGTCGAGGCCGGCGGCGAGGACATCCCCGAACTGCAGGGGCTGTAGGCCATGAGCTCGCCGGCGAACCGCCGGGCGCGGACCCTCGAGTCGGTTTACCGCGCCTGGGGCGAGCCGGCGGGCTGGATCTCGGTAAACGGTGACGTGATCACCGGGATCAAGGTGCGTCGGATCGCCCAGGAGGAGGACGTCGTCGACTACGGCGGCAGCAGCCGCGCCGTGGTCGAGCGGATCGTTCTGCGCGTCCGCGTCGCCGAGGTCTCGACTGCCCGCAAGGGCGACCGGATCGAGATCATGGACGACGCGGGCGAGGTGATCGACGCCTACCTGGTCGCGGATCGCCCGCTGAAAGCGCGGATGGGCCAGGAATGGCGCGTCGAGGTCGAGGTGGCCGATCATGGGAATGGGGGTTGATGGTCCGAAGTCGCGCGACGTGGCGTCGGGCCTCGAGGAGGACCTCGCGCGGATCCAGACGGCCGCTGTGCGCGAGGCTAGCCAGCTGTTCCGCGACGACCTGCGCCAGGAAACCCGCGAGGCGTTTATCGGCCGCACGGACTTTCGCAGTCGCCTGCCGATGGCCTGGCGGATGAAGGCCTATCCCCAGTCGGGTGCTAGTCTAGATCCGGCCGGCTGGATCTACGTGCGCGGCCCGCGCCCCGGCGCGCCGACGGCAGGCACACCGGCCGCCGTACTGATCGACGCCTTCGAAAAGGGCGTGACGATCAGCGCTCGCCGAGGGGGGTGGCTGGCGATCCCCACCGAGGCGGCCGGCAAGCGCGCGCCGCTACCGGGTGCGCCGGCGCGCGGACGCGGATCCCAGCAAGCGCGGATCACGCCGCAAGGCTTTGAACGTCGCAGCGGCATGACCCTGCGCTTCGTCCCCAAGGGGCCGGGTAAGGCCTATCTGGTGGTCGACAACGCGCGCCGTGACCGCCTTTGGCGAGCGCAGCCCTACAGCGCCAAGGGCCGTGGCTCGAAGCTGTACGGCCCGGCGGGTCAGACCATCGTCGTGTTCACCCTGGTGCGCCAGGTGCGCCTGCCCAAACGCCTCGATTTCACCGGCGCCGTTCAGCGGGCCGAACAGCGCTGGGAGGGCTTGCTCTCGAAGCATTGGAGATAGCCATGGCTGATCCGCGACAACTGCAGATTCTTGAGGCGATCGAGGAGTTGCTGCGGAGCGGCTTGGCGGCGGCGGAAGTTGAGTTCCGCCGCAATGATTTCTCGCTCACAGATCCTGGCGAGAGCGACAGCGTGAGCATGTATGACGGCGATCCAGGAGCGCCGATCGAGGAGCTGGTCGGCGGTTCCAAGACCTACCGCCACGAGATCCCGCTGGAGATCGCGCCGACGCAAAGCAGCGCGGATCGCCGGATCCACGACATCCACGGTCGCATCAAGATCCTGGTGAAGGCCGATCGGTCCCTGGGTGGCCTGGTCGACTACCTGGACCTGACCGAACTGGCGAACGCGCCGGTCCCGGTGAGCGAGTCGAAGACCCTCACCACTGGCCTGGCGAGCCTGATCGCCGAGTACACCCTCTAACCACGGAGAACTGACATGGGCGCTCGAGCTCGTGGTGCGAACGTTCAAGCGGCGCTCGCCTTCGCCTCGACCTACGGAGCCGTTCCGGCTTCCGGCTTCTACCAGATCGAGGGCGCCGACCTCGGCGACCTGGGCGACAAGCAAGGGCTGATCGAGGACGATCTGCTGGGCGGCGGCCGCGAGCCGAACGCGCCGACGGACGACGTCATCAGCAACGGCACGAACATGACCGTTCCGGTCGATACGCGTTGGATCGGTCTGTGGCTGAAACTGCACTTCGGCGCGCCGCAAACGACTCAGGGCTATGCGGCCGTCGGCTCGATCACCTTCGCGAACAATCCGACGGCGGACGACACAATCACGGTCGGCGGTCAGGTGTTCACGTACAAGGCCAGCGCCCCGGCGGCGAACCAGATCCTGATCGGCGCCACCCTGGCCGACACCGTTCGCAACACGGTCTGGGCGTTGAACGAAAGCGCGGTGGCCGGCGTCGCGGCGGCGTCCTACTCGACCGACCGCGACTACAATGCGGTCTCGATCGAGCACAAGACGATCGGCACCGCCGGCAACAGCTTCGCGATCGCAGCCTCGGCCGCCACGGCGTCCGGCGCGACCCTTTCGGGCGGTTCGGCGACCGGACCCTATAACCACGTTTTCACGTCGGGCGCTCTTTCGCTGCCCGACGCCGCGATCGAGATCGGCCATCCCGAGGTGCCGTCCTATCACATGAACTACGGCGTGATGGGCAATACCGGCTCGATCGCCCTGCAGCGCAGCGGCCTGCTGAACCTGGTCCAGGCGGTCATCGCCCAGGGCGAGAAGGCCGCGAGCAACACGTCCGCCGCCGGTACGCCGACGGTCTTCAACAACGGTCTGGTCGAGCGCTTCGCCCAGGCCGCCGGCGATATCCTGGACCGGGGCGTCCCGCTGGCCGAACTCGTGTCCGGCGAGGTCAGCTGGAGCAACAATCTGGACGTCGCCGAAAACATCCGTCCCGACGGGCGGATCGACGGCGCGGATCCGGGGAAGTTCAGCGCCGGGGCGCGGGTCACGGTGCGGTTCAAGGATCGCCTCTATTACGACCTGGCCCGGGCGCGAAAGGATCTCGACTTGGCCGCCCGCTGGACGCGCGCCGGCGCGAGCCTGAAGATCCGGCTTCCCGCCTTCCGCCTGCCGGCCATGGTCGCCAAGCCGCTGAACGGCCCGGGCGGCATCCAGCAGACCTATGAGGGCCAGGGCTACAAGCACCCGACCCTGGGGCGCACGATGATTATCACCCTGGTCAACGACGTCCCCAACTACAACTAGCCCCCGCGCCCCATGCGAACGCCGTTCGCATGGGGCCGCATAGGATCCCGACATGCCTGTTTTGAACGCCGCGAGCGACACGCCCGCGCTGCACGTCGTCGATTTGCCGCCCGACGCGGATGGCGACATCGGCCGTCTTCACCTTCGCCCGTGGGGCGCGGGAATTCGTCTCGCCGCCCTTCGCGCCTACTGGCAGGCCCTGGCCGCCACCAACGACGTGGCTATCGCGGACGTCGCCTATACCGTGGGGGCCATCGGCGCGGCCGTGGCGGGATGGGACGGCTTCAAGGACGCAGCCAGCCAGCCTCTGGACTTCGCGCCAGAACTCGTCGGCGCGCTGAAGGATCTGATCGCGTCCGATTACGAGATCTACAGCGCGATCCACGCCGACTACGTCGCGCCGGCCTTGGCCCGGGATGCGGAAAAAAACGCATCATCGCTTCCGCGCGCTGGTGGTTCGCCGGCGGAAGCGAAGACGGAGACAGCGAACCCCTAGTCGAGCGCTGGGGCGGCCGGAACTACTGCAGCGCTTGCGAAACACCCTGCGACGCCTGCCCGCTGCGCAACCGCGTCACGCGGCGCGAAGACGGCGAGCTGATCTATACGCCCGCGCCGCTGGGGCCGGTTGGCGAGACGGTCTGGGATGTCGTCCAGGAGTGCGGCCACCAGGTGCGCGTCGCACCCATGGGCGGCGTCGTCGGGCTGGATTTCAACGCCGTCTATGCCCACGCCGCCGCGCGCGGCGCTGATCTCAGCCTGCTGGCCGATGTGCTGCCGGCGGTCGAGCCCTTCATCCTCTTCGCCTGGAGCCCGCCGCCGTCATGACCGTGCGCCAGATCTCCTATCGCCTGAAGGCGGACGGCAAGGCCGAGCTGCAGCGCGACGCCCAGGCTGTCGGCGACGCCCTCGAGGACGCCGGTCGGCGTGGCGACGCGGCTTTCGTGGCCGCCGGTCGCAGCATGCAGCACACCAGCGAGCTCAGCGACCGCCAGGTGGCCAAGTACAAGGCTCTGGCCCAGGCCGCTCGTGAGGCGGAGCGCGCCGAGCAGGCTCAGGCGAGGTTCAATTCGGCCCTAGGCGTGGGCGGCGGCACGGGGCTTCGTCCCTCCGACTTCCTAGGCGCTGACGAGGTCGGCGGCGGCGTCCTGACCCGAGGCCAGCGCGCCGGTCGTCTGAACCTGGTCCGCCAGGGCGCCGACGTCTTCACGACCGCCAGCATGGGCATGAGCCCGGGCATGATCGCGATCCAGCAGGGCCCGCAGATCCTGGACGCGCTGGCGCAGGCCGGTCTCAAGGCGACCCCCGCCATGATAGCGCTGGGCGCGGGCATTACGGCGGTCGGCGTGGCGGTGATCGCGGCGGCGGCCGCGCAGAACGCCTACGAGAAAAGCATGATCGGCCTGGACGTGGCCGCGCGGGGCCTGGGCGCCAGCGCGGGCATGACGGCCGATCAGATCAATGCCCAGGCCATGGCGGCGGCTGATGCGAGCGACATCTCGAACAGATCGGCGCGGTCGATGGCGGCGGACTATGCCGCGACCGGCCGGATCGGTCAGACCGTCTTGGGCGACCTGGTGGCGATCACTGGCAGCTATGCCGCGACCACCCGGCAGGACGCTGCGTCGGCGACCAAGGAACTCGCTTCGGCCTTCTCCGACCCGGCCAAGGGTGCCGCCGACCTGAACCAGAAGCTGAACTTCCTGAGCGTCGCCCAGGAACAGCACATCGAGAACCTGGCCAAGAGCGGCCGCGAGGCCGAAGCCCAGGCCGAGCTGGTCAGGGCGTTGCGCGGCGCGATGATCGACGCCAGCGATACGACGACGGGGTGGGCTCATGCCTTCCAGGGCCTTTCCACGGAGGCCGGCAACGCCTTCGATGCGGTCGGGCGCTATATCGACCGCCTGGTCACCGGTGGTTCGAAGGCCGAGCAGCTGACCCGGGCGCGCCAGGGCCTGGCCCAGGCGAACACGATGCTGGGCCTCGACCCGACGAACATCGTGGCCCAGAACAACAAGCGGCAGTTTCAGGCCGAAATCGACGCGCTCTACAAGGACTTCGTCGCCGAGACGAACAGGCTGCGCGACGCCGGCATCAACCAGCGTGACCGCGATCGGCAGGTGATCGCCGATCGCTATGTCGACCCCAAGGTCAAGTCTCTGCGCGACAAGCAGGCCGAGCGCGCCAACTACCTTTCCAAGGGCGGGAAGGAAGGCGACGACACGATCAAGAAGATCGACGCCGATATCCAGGCGCTGAAGGCTGGCTATAGCTCCGCCGCCGACATGGCCGCCAAGCTGAAGTCCGAGCACGAGAGGGCCATTCGCGAGGGCCAGAAGGCCACGCGCGAAAGAGAGGCCGAGGCGCGGAAGGCAGCCCGCGATACCGAGGAAGCGATCCGTCTGGAAGGCGCGCGGGCCGACCACGTGTTGGACAACCAGCGTCGCGTCGCGCAGGCCGCCAACGACGACAGCACGCTCGACCTCCTGGCGCGCCAAGGCCGCCTGCAGGAGGAAATCAACCGCTGGGTCCGCGAGGGCCTGAGCGTCGAGCAGGCCCGCGTCAACGCCCGGGCGCAGATTGCGGCCGAAATGCAGGCCGAGTCGGACGCGCTGCGAAAGTCGCTTTCGAACCCGGAAGGCTTCGTGTCGTCCCAGGATCGGATGGCCACGGCGCTGTCGGGCGCGACCATCAAGCCCTACAGCGCCCTGGACGACTACGCTGAGCAGCTGCGGATCTCGACCGGCCAAGCGTTCAACGACGGCCTGGTGTCGGGCATCATGAACGGCAACTTCTGGGACGCCTTCACGAGCCGGCTGAAGTACGCCGCCGCCACTGGCCTGGCCGACAGCCTGACCTCGAGCCTGTTTGGCAAGAGGGACGGCACCGGCAAGGCAGGGGCGTTGGTCAGCTTAGCTTCCAAGCTGATCCCCGGGTTCGCGGTAGGCACGAATTCCGCGCCCGGTGGCCTGTCTCTTGTCGGCGAATACGGCCCCGAGATCGTCGAGCTGCCGCAAGGAGCGAAGGTGAAAACATCGTCCGCGACCCAAGCCATGTTGCATGGCCTGGGGGCGCGGGCGGCGAACGTTGGAACGGGAGAAGTCGTGAACTTCCACTACAGCCCGACCTACCACCTCCAAGGAACGGCGGAGGAAATCAGGGCCCTTCGCGGAGAAATGGCCCAGGACCGCGCCAATTTCCGCGCCAACGCCATCCAGGCATATGCCGATGCCAAAGCGCGGCGGGTGATCCAATGACGACTTACCCCTTGGCCATGCCGGATACGGGCCCTGCGTCGCTTCGCTTCGATCCCAAGCGGGTCGACTACATTTCGCCCAAGGCCGGCGGGCGGCTGAACGCGGTCTCGGCTGGCGTTCCGCTTTGGTACGGGCGCTGGGAGTTGGGCGGTTCGATTGGCGCTCGCCGGTCGGAGATCTGGCAGGCTTTCGTCGACCAGCTGGACGGCCCACGCCGCTACTTCCTCGGCTGCGATCATTTTCGGCCCATGCCACTGGCTTATCTGGCCTCGGGAATGACCGGCCTGGTCCGGTCGGGCGGCGGCGCGTTCGATGGCTCGGCGACCAGCTGGTCGCAGACAATCGCAGCCGACGATCAGCCCTTGCTGGATCTCGCCGGGCTACCGCCAGGCTTCGTGGTCTCGATCGGAGACTATGTCGGCTTTCGCTGGCAGACCGGCGGCGAGGATCGGCGCCACCTGGTGCGCGCTCAGCAGGCCGCCGTCGCCAGCGCTGGCGGGGCGATCGTCGGCCTGGCCATCCGGCCGGCGGTGCATACCGTCGTCCCGGTGAACGCGGTCGCACACTTCGACAAGCCCGCCTGCCTGATGAAGCTGATCCCAGACGAGACCGATCTCGGCTCCAAGGATCGTCGAGGATCTCTTTCAGGCGTGGTGGCCGGCATTCAGGACCTGATCGAATGAAGATCTTCTCCGAGGCCGCGTTGGCGGCGCTGAACCAGGGCGCGGTCGTCGCCGGCGCGATGCTGATTGCCTGCGACCCTCCGGTGAAGGTCTGGAGCGGCTACGGCGCGGTGACGATCGGCGACGACGTCTTTCAAGGGATCGGCGATCGCGGGTTAGTCCAGGCCTCTGGCGGCGCGATCGGCGGCGCGGCCGAGCAGGTTACGGTGACGCTGAGCGGCGTTGAGCCCGCCCTTCTGGGCCTGGTCGACGCCGCGTCGCTGCGCAACGTGCCGGCGGTGCTGTGGCGGCTTGTCTTCGACGCCTTGGGGCACACCCTTCTGGACGCCAAGGTCTTCGCGCGCGGTCGTCTCGACCAGGTGATCACCAACGAGGTGGTCGGCGGGGACGCGACGATCAGCGCCATGATCGAGGGCGCGGCCAAGGGTCTGGGGCGATTCCGCGGCCGTTTGCGCAGCGACGCGGACCAGAAGCTGAACAACCCGGAGGACGATGGGTTCAAGGCCGTCAGCTATGCGGGCCAGAAGATCCTGTACTGGGGCGGTGCGATCCCCTCGACCGTCACCGGAGCGACCTACAGCAGCGCCGTCGCCGCCGGCGGCTATCTCGACAAGTTCACCGGCTGAGGCCTTTCGCATGGTTCGGAATTATGAGGCGCTGCACGCCTATGTGGCGTCGCACATGCGAACGCCGTTCGCATGGGGCCAGCATGACTGCGTGCTGTTCGCGGCGGGTGCGGTGCAGGCCCAGACTGGCGAGGATCCGCTGCGGGCCTATCGCGGCCGCTGGGCCTCCGAGCGCGGCGCTGCGCGCGTCCTGAAGCGCCTGGGCGGCATGGAGGCGGCCGTGAACACCGTCCTGCAGCCGATCACGCCAGCGATGGCACAGCGCGGGGACGTCGCCGGCTGGCTGGACGCCAGGGGGCGTCTGCAGCTGGCGATCGTCGAAGGTGAAACCCTGGTCGGCCCTGGGCCGTCCGGACAACTTCGCCTGCCCCGTAAGGCCATGACCCGCGCCTGGAGCGCCATGCGATGACCCGACTGACCCGCGCTCAGCGCCGGGCGATCCTGGCGCTGAGCGCGACTGTCGCGTTCTTGACGCCCGCCTGTGCGCATGCCGATCCGATCACCGCGACGATCGTCGCCGTGGTCAACGTCATTGGCGGTGCCACGATCGCCGCCGCCGTCGGCAACTTCCTGATTGCCTACGGCGCGATCATCTACTCCACGGCCGCCAGCTGGGCGCTGTCCAAGGTCAGCGGAGCCAAGGCGGCTTCGGCGAAGGACCGCCAGGCGTCGGTGGCGACGCTGTCGGTGGGCGAGGTTGCCCGCGAGGCCCTGGTCGGCGAGGCCGGTACGGGCGGTTCGCTGGTCGACGGTTACTACTACGGTGGCAAGAACGGCACTGACTGGAACGTTCTGGTTATCGCCGTGGCCGATCACCGTTGCCACGCCCTGACCGGCTACTATGTCCAGGACACCTACCGCACCCACACAGGCGACGGCGTCGTCCCGGGCTACAATGGCCAGCTGAAGGTCTGGTGGCGGCCGGGCGCGGCCGACGACGCTCCCCTGCCGCCCGAGATCTCGGGCCTGGGTCCGGCTGTCGCGGACGGCGCGCTGCGGGGCGTGGCTCGGGTGATCGTCGCCTATCAGGCTGATGCGCCCGACGCGAAGAACCCGATCTGGACCACGGGCCGTCCGTCGTTCGTCTGGGTAGTCAAGGGCCTGCTCTGTTACGACCCGCGCAAGGACGACACGGTCGAGGGCGGGTTCGGCGGTCATCGCTGGGACGATCCCAGCACGCGCGAATGGTCGGAGAACGCCGAGGTCATCCGCTACAACATTGCGCGCGGGATCTACTTCCTGGACCAGGTCGACCAGCCAGCCGCGCTGATGCTGGGTCGGGGCCTCACCGCCTACGAAGCGCCGCCCGAACGCGTGGCCCCGATCGCCAACGTCTGCGACGAGTTGGTTGAGGTGATCGACGCCGAAACCGGCGAGACCCGTCACGAACCGCGCTATCGCGTCGGTGGCGTGATCGGCGCGGACCAGACCTTCGACACGGTCGAGCAGTGGTTCGCAGACGCCATGGGCGGCCACATCGTCCAGCCCGAGGGCGGGGTGGCGGTCGAGCCTGGCTATGCCCGCAACCCAGTCGCGGACATCACCGATAACGACCTGGTCGTCGGCGAGGCCGTGCAGTGGTCCGACGAGGTTTCGGACGGCGATCGCATCAACAGCGTCGTCGTCAGCTACGTCGAGCCCGACCAGAAGTTCGCGATGACGACCGCCGGTGTCCTGCGGGACGAGGCTGACATTGTCGCCGACGGCGGGCCCAAGGAGCTGCAGCTGTCGCTCGTGCTGGTCCGCCACAGGAGCCAGGCGCTGCGGATTGGCGAGATCCGCCGGCGTTCAGCGCGTCTCGAGAAGCGCGGCGCGCTTGTGCTGGGGCCGGAATACGCGGGGCTCGAGGAGGGCGACTGGATCACCTACACCTCCGAGCGGCGAACCGGCGGCCAACCGATCACCATGCGGGTGGCCCGCTACGGCCTGGCCGCCAACTGGCGTAACAGCCTGGCGCTGGAGCAAACCGCGTTCAGCGTTTACGGCGCCGGCGGCCCGGCCGTGGTGGTTCCGACCGTGCCCGTCGAGATCCCGCCTGGCGCGCTGGCGCTGGACGGTGTCTCGGTGATCCCGATCCTGCTGCAGGGCGAGAATGACAGCTTGCTGCCCGCCGTGGCGGTCGGCTGGGAAACGCCCGTCGACTCGGCGATCACCACTATCCGCGTCGAGGTCCGCCTGCAGGGCCAGTTGGCGACCACGCCGACCAGCACGACCGAGGTCAACGCCGGCCAGCTGGTGGTGACCAACGGCGTGCCGCCGGCGGCGCATATCGAGGTCCGCTTAGTTCCGCTCGGCGCGCCGGGCCGGTCGATCGTGCCGAGTAACTGGATCTCCGTCACGACGGGCGGTCTGGTCGCGACCGACACCATCAACATTGGGGAGTTCACCAAGGAGCAGCTGCGGACTTGGACGCAGCTGACGGACCTTGCGAACGCCAATTCCCGCGACGCACTGATCCGCGTGGCCAATGCCATGGCCGTTGCGGAGGCGGCGGATCAGGACCTCCTCGGTCAGATCCGCCCCGCGAGCGGTCGGCCGATCGGCGCGACCCTCGACGACCAGGTTCGCATCGTCGAGGACAACACCCAGGCGATCGCCGAGCACTACGTGGAGATGACGGTTGGTTTCGCTAACGCGGCCGCCGCGCTTTCCCTTGAGATGCTCACCCGGGCGACCGCCGACGAGGCCCTGTCCGTTTTCCAGATCAACCTCGCTGCCGTCGTCGCGGACAACTACGCCACGGTAACCAGCCAACTGGCGACCCTGACCACGAACCAGAGCGCCACGGCCACGGCCCTGACGGCCCTGACGACGAACTTCAACAACAACGTCGCCTCGGTCAGCACTCAGCTGACGACCTTGTCAAACGCCCAGAGCGCCCAGGCGTCCAGCATTAGTTCGCTGTCCTCTACCGTGAGCGGCCATACGTCCTCGATCAGCTTCATCGCCACTACGCTGGCGACGCTGAATGGACAGGTCGGCGCAGCCGTCGGGGTCAATCTGACAGTCGACGGGCGTTCGATCGGCTGGAAGGGCATCAATAGCGGCGCGACGGGTGGCTGGGTCATGGACGGGGACTACTTCTTCTTCCGAACCTCGGGCGGCGACCGGCAGTTGGTCTCGATCCTAGGCGACCTGATCTATCTGGGCACCAATGTCCGGATCGGCGGCAACCTAGTGGTCGAGGGGACGATCGACGCTCCGCAGCTGGCCTCGCGCGCGGCGACGAGTGTCTCCCGCTCAAGCGCTTCCTGGGTCATGTCGGGGTCGGGCGGCTATCAGACGTTGCTGTCCCACTACGTCTACCTCTCCAAGGCCGGGACGATCGACGTTCACGCAGCCATTTCGCAGCACTTCCCGAGCGGCGACCGCAGCTGGGCCTTGGAGCTCTATATCGACGGTGGCCTTGAGTACCGAACCTACGGCGCCAATGCCCAGGACTCGGTGCCCCTGAGCGGCTCTCGCGACTGCGCGGCGGGCTATCGCTTGGTCGAGATTCTTTGGTCCGGCCACAGCAGCACAAACGTCGACTATCGAAGCATGACCTCCATGGCGAGCTGGTGACCCGATGACCGAAGCGACGATGATCAACGCCGTGATCTACGAACCCCTTCCAGGCGACCCGACGTCTGGAAGGGTGCTTTGGTCTACCCGGGCTCCCGCCGGCGCGATGGCCATGGAGCAGCGGCCATGGATCGCCACCGTCGAATACGACGGCGAGTACGACCGCAGCCACAAGGTCGAGGGCGGCCAACTCATCCAGACCCATCGCTGGATCCTGGACGCCGATGGCCGCCGGGTCGGCCTGGAGCCTCTCTAACCACAACGAAGGACGTCGAGATGTCTGACGAAACCACGGCCGCCGCGTCGGCCGGGGCGAGCCTTGCCGCGCTCGCAGCCCTGAAGAAGCAGCAGTTGCAGGCCAGCCTAGACCCGCTGCGAACCCTGGTCGCGCAGGCCGATACGCTGACAGCCAGCCAGCTGGCTACGGTCGCCCTGACGCTCTCGCAGCTGGTGGATGACCCCCAGGCCAAGAACACGATGGCGCAGGTCGGCATGCAGATCCTGCCGAACCTCGCGACCTCCCTGCGCGAGGCCTTCACGAAAATCGAGAAGCAACTGGAAGCCTAAGACATGGCCATCGGTATCCCGGAATTCGCTACGCAGCTCGCCGCCCTGCAGGCGCAATTCGCGGCCGGGGAAATCGACCAGGCGGAGTTGGCGGCGGGCCTGCAGGCCCTTTGGGAGGAGACGGAGAATATCGTCCTCCTCTTCCAGAACATGCAGGAAGTCATCGCCATCAAGGCGACGATCCTCACGGCGCTGCAGGCGGCCCTGAACCTGAAAGGCACGGTGGCAAGCGTCAGCGCGCTGCCGGCCGAGGCCGAGGATGGCGAAGCCTATCAGCTCGTGAACCCTGTCGATGCGCTCGACGGCCACCTGTTCCGACGAGTGGCGGGGGCCTGGACCGACGCGGGTCCGCTGCGTGGTCGTGTCGGTCTAAGTGCGTTCGAGATTGCGGTTGCTGTCGCGGAAGCGGCTGAAGAAGAACCGCCCCCGAACGAAGCGGCTTTTATCGCCGCGATCAAGCAACCGGCTTTGGACGCCGCCGCTGCAGCGGATGCGGTAAGGGAAGCCACGGACCAGGCGCGCCTCGATGCGCTGGACGCCAAAGAGGCGACGGAAGCCGTTATTGATGCGGCGAACCTCAAGATCGACGAAACCGAGGACGTCCGCGCTGCTACAGACCAAGCGCGTCTGGAAGCGCTCGAGGCTAAGGTCGAGGCGCTCGCGGCGGCCGCATCCGCGAACCTCGCTCGCGACGTCGCCCGCTTCAAGGCGATCTATCTCACCCGCGCCGCTCTCTATGCGGACCTTGACCATGATGCGAAGGTCCTGGGCATCGTCGCGGACGACAGCAATCCGACCTACAACGGGACCTATGTAAAGCAGGGCGCCAGCGGGACCGGTTCGTGGTCGAAGATCGACTCGGTCAATGGCCTGACCTTCCAGGAGCTGCCCCGCGACACCGGCTATCTGGCCGCGTTCTGTGATGCGGCCGGCCGTCCGGCTTGGCTTGTGCGCCTCGACGGCGCGTTCGAGGTCCGCAAGATCGTCATGCCGGCGGGCATCCTGGCGGGGGCTTCTCTGTCACCAGGCACCGTCGACGCGTCGAAGCTCGAGGCGACGATTCAGTCCAGCCTCACCCGTATCCCTGCCGAGTCTCCGGTCGAGGAAACGGGCTATGTCTATGCGATCACCGACGCGGCCAAGCGGCTGTTGTTCGGCATCGCGCGCGACGGCTCGACGTTCATTCCCAAGTTCTCGCCGCTTACCGCCCTGATCCCCAAAGACTTGTCGGTCACGAGCGCGAAGCTGGCGACGGACCTCGCCGCCCTGATCGCAAGCCCCATGCTGGCGTCAGAGACCGGCTACGTCTGGACGATCACGGACGCGGCCAATCGCCTGCTCGCGGGGATCAAGCGCGACGGGACCTTCTACGCCGCCAAGTTCGAACTGAAGGATGCCTCGATCACGGAGGCCAAGTTCTCGGCCGAGGTTCGCCAGCTGATGGCGACGAGCCTCTCGCCGGAGAGCGGTTATGTCTACGCCATCGTGGATGCGGCAAACCGTAGGCTGTTCGGGATCAGGACCGACGGCACTCTGGTCGGCAAGTTTGAGAACGCTCTGAACGACGGCGCCGTGACGACGCTGAAAATCGCCAGCGGCGCGGTCACCGAGGGAAAGCTGGACCCGCCGATGGCGCGCCTTGCGGTTCCACGGGTCGGGGACGTCATTGAGGTTCCACCCGACGCCTGGCGTTCCAAACTTGGAAGCGTTGCGGTGCGTACCGAGGCGATCGGCAGCCTATGGGCTCAGTTCCCGAGGTTCATGACCAAGGCGCTTCGTGGGCTGAACCCGGCATCGACCTCGATCGACTTCCGCAAGTCGGCTGGGCTGTCGTTCAGGGGCAAGCGACAAGGGAACGACTGGAGCCCCGTCGCGACGACAGCCGTGCCTTCGCTCGTCAACAAGGGCAACACGACCGATCCATCCGCGCTGTCCACGGCCGGCCGCGTGCTCGGCGACTACTATCGCTACTCGGTAACGAGCAGCACGACCACCTTTGACGGGCAAACGGTCGGCCTGGGCGACCTGATCGTCTACGACGGCTCGGATTTCCGCGTTCAGAAGGGGCCGACCCCGCCGAATGGCGGCGGCTACACCAGCCGAGAGCGTGGCGATTGGTGGGTCGTGACGGCTGACGGAACGTTCGACGGCGTGTCCTACGTAGCCGGCGACCGGATCGTCTGCATCGGTTTCGATAGCCAATCAGGCTTTGGCGTCATGCTTTGGTTCAAGGGCCAAGCCGCCGAAGGTGACCTGTTCTATCGCGGCGAACATGACGCGTCGGGCGGCGCCTATCCGGCCAGCCCAGCCCATGGCCACACTTGGCAGATCTCGGTCGCGGGCACGATTGGCGGTGAGGCGTTCGCGGCGAACGACTACTTGATCTACGACAGCGGTGTTTGGGGGCGCGTGCCTGGTAACCCGATCACGACGGTGGCCAGCGGCAAGATGATCCCTGGACTGTCTTGTGTGCAAAGCGCTTCGGAATGGGAGGTGCGGCGCACCGACAAGAACAACAATCGCGTCGGCGTCACTGCGGCCGGCCGCCATCAGCTTTCTCCTCGACGCAGCTCGGACGGCATAGTCTGCCGGTCCGACAGTATGTTCGGCGTCGCCGCGATCCAGACGAACCTCGGCAACCTTGTAACGCCGCGCCAGGTCGTGGCGATCGCAAGGGGCGGAGGCACCAGCGACAACGTCCTGGCGACTATGGAGCATGAGATCGCGAACCGGGGCGATCCGTATCGTGGCTGGTTCGAGTTCATCTGGCAGGGTCAGAACAACCAGCCGGGCGCCGTTGGCGATGCGAACTGGTGTCGCACGATCGAGGCCGCGCTGCGGATCGCCGAACTGATCGGCGTTCGGGATAGTCGGTTCGCCTTCCTGTCCATCCTGGGCAGCATGGCGATGACCTTTGACGGCACGCGGATCAACTGCACCCAGTGGGAACCGATGCACGCCGGCACCCACGTCCTAGCCAAGCTGGAGGACTGGTACGCCACCAACTTCCCGGGCCAGTTCGTGAACACCCGCAAGGTCCTGCTGGCGAAGGCTGCCGCGAGCGCGGTTCCCGATCCGCGTGTCCTGGGCGCCATGACCGAGGCGCAGACGGCCGCAGCCTATGGCTGGGTGCCGTATAGCTGGATGAACAAGAACACGGCCTACAGCTTCTCGCTGGTGGGGCTGAACTATATCGGCTGGTGGTCCGGCGCGGGGACTCTCCCCAGCGGCGGCGCTGATGGCGACGCCTATGTGCGCAGCGGCGGGGCCACCACGATCGGAACCGGCGGTGTCGGCAATCTCATCGTCCGGCAAGATGGAGTTTGGGGCGAGTACGCGCCCGACACCATCCACATCGGCGGAGGGGCCACCCAAGGCGGCCCGCAGCTCGCCGCCGCGCTTAACGATCACCTCATCACGACCAAACTATAGGAGCCTGATAATGGGCCAGCGCGTCAGCCTTAGTGACTATGTCACCGACACGAATATCCAGCCCCTCTACGATGATCCAGGCATTTCGGCAGGCACGCTGTTCCTGATGGACGGCGCGCACTCGAAAGGGGCCTTCACCGGGGTTCCGGCCAACGGCGGCAGCATCCCCAACATTGCTGCCTCGGCCGCCGCGGAGCTCACCGGGGCGGCCCCCGCGACCCTGAACGGGCTAGTCACCTTCGCCCGCGAGTCCACGAGCACCCTACTGGTCGAGCGCACAACCAAGCTCGGCCTGCACGGTCTGCCGTCGCAGAGCGCGCAGACAATCGCGAACAACGGCTGGTTCTTCACGCTGCCGAACGCCATTCGCGACTACATCTGGGGCCTCGTTCCCACCGGGGGCCTCTACGTGTCCCTCATGAGCTGCAAGACTCGCGAGTACACCGGTAGCCCGGCGGCACCGCAGTCCCACGCCCACATCCACAGCGCTACGGCGGCCACGACGAATTACCTGCTGCACTCGCTTGGCGGACAGGCGCCCGTACCAATATCGGGATCGCAGCTCATCGGTAAAACGCCGGCCTCGCCCCCGGCCGTTAATACCAGCATGCTATCGGCCATCGGCGTCAGCAACTGGACGGGAACTAAGCCCTCTTCCGGCGCGAACACGATCACGGGGTTTGGCGTGGGCATCTTCGGCTCGTGGTCGTCCCTGAACATCAACAAGGGCGACGGCATAGTCCTGTACCGGATAAAGGTTGAGGACCTCACGAACACCAGGCGGGCCAACAACGGTGCAGGCGGCACGCTTGCCGAAGAATATGCAGCCGCTCTGGCGCGCGACCAGGAGGACTTCAACACGTTCTTTGGTGTCGGCGGAAAGTTCAACGGCGACACTTGGACCAACCCGGCGACGTTCCCGTGAGGCGGCTCGATACGCGGCGAAGCGAACGCCTTCGTCCTGCCGTCGTGCTGCCGAGCATGTTTACTGGCGACGCGTCGTCGGCGGCGCAGCGCCAAGCTGCGCGACTGCTCGCTTTAGGCCTGGCGAAATCTCGAGTAGTGCTCCAATGGCCCGGAACAGCCCCGCCAGCAGATCGTGGGGAACCGGCGATCCGAGGTGAGCCGGTCCAGCGCTCTTGAGCGTCAGGTAGGCTTGATCATTCTCGGGGTCGTGGGTCAGGCCCAGGGTCTGGATTGGGAACGGCACGACGACTGGTCCGTCAGGGCGTTCCTCCGCCAACTGATCAGCCTTTGCCTTGATCGCTTGTAGCTCTCGAATGACGTGATCGAGAACGGACGGCTCACAGTCGAAGAGGATCGTAGGGCCGCCTTCCACCTTCAGCCCGAACCCTGCACGCTCGCCTTTGGGCCACATGAGCACCTGGTCAGGACCGGAGATAGGGTAAGGGCCCTCTTCGTCTCTCTCTTCGCTCAAGCTCGCCCTCCTCTTCGAAGGCGGCAGCTAAGCCTTAACCACGCGCGGGAGTCGAGCCCGCCAGTAACGCATCACCATACAAAGGGGGCGGCCATGGCCGACAATTCGGGGGACCCGCATCTGCTGGCCCTCCTCAGCAAACTCGCGCCGATGACGCCTGGGGTCGCTGGCGCTGTTTTGTCGCTGGCGTTCGGTGAAAAGCTCACGGTCAGAGGTAAGGCCTTCAGCGTTCTAGGCGGCTTCCTCTGCGCTCTGTGGATCGCGCCGGCGATCGTCGCGGGCGTCGGCGCGGTGTGGCCCTGGGGCAAGCCGCCGGCCGAGTTCGGCAGCGCCTTCGCGTTCCTGACCGGCTTGTTCGGCATGATAGTGCTGGCCGGCCTAGCCCAGGCGGCCGCCAAGTACGCGGGCGATCCGCTGAAGCTGATCAAGTTCGAGGTCGGCGGACTGCGCATCGGCGGCGGGGAGGCTTAAGGCCATGGCGCAGATCCTCTCGATGATCGCGGCGAGTGTCCTCGTGGGCATGGTCTGCCTCCTGCTGCTGGGCTGGGGCGGCCTGCTGTCCCGGCTGCAGCGCCTGGGCCTGGCCATGTTCGCCTCAGGTCTGGTCCTAGCCGCGATTCCGCGGTTCAACGGCCAGCCCCCAGGCCTTGGTGATTTCCTGATGTTGGCCGGCCTGGCGCTGTTCTTCGGCGCGACCTACGGCCCCAAGATCCTGCGTCACGTTGACGGCCTGGACGGCGTCATCGACGGCCGCGCGCGGGTTGGGCCGATCTCGATCAGCCCCGAAGCGATCCGCCAGGCGATGGCGCTCGATCGCCGCCGGCGGCTTCTGCCCTAGTTCTCTGCGAACGCCGTTCGCATCCCTCTCCATCGTCAAAAAGGATCCTCGTCATGGCCGATGCGCCTTGGCTCGCGGTCGCACGCGCCTTGATCGGCGTGCGCGAGACCCCTGGGCCTGCCAACACTCCCAAGATCATGGAAATGGCCGCCAAGGTCGGCGCGCGAAAGCTGGGCGTCGCCTACGCCAGCGACAGCACGCCCTGGTGCGGCCTGTTCGTCGCGCACTGCGTCAACGCCGTGGGGATCGAGCTGCCGCCGATCGCCGTCCGCGCCAAGGCCTGGACGACGTGGGGCCTGGCTGTCACGCCGTGCGTCGGCGCGGTCCTGGTCTTCGAGCGCGAAGGCGGCGGCCATGTCGGCTTCTATGTCGGCGAGGACGAGACCCACTTCCACGTCCTGGGCGGCAACCAGGGCGACAAGGTCTGCGTCACGCGGATCGATAAGGCCCGCAAGGTCGCCTGCCGTTGGCCAGGGGGCCGGCCGATTGACGCGCGGCCGCTTCGCGTGAGCGCCGCCGGCGTGCCGGTGACGACGGGGGAGGCCTAGCCGTGGCGCAGCTTTCCATCATTCTCCGCTCTATCGAAGGCGGCGGGCTGGCCTTCTGGTGTCCTGGTTGTCAGGCCTCGCATATGATCGCGGTTGGGCAGGGACCTGGCCCGCGATGGGGTTTCAACGGCGATCCCGGAAAGCCCACCTTCACGCCCTCGATCCTGGTCCGTCAGGGCCACTTCATCGAAGGTCACTCAGGCCAATGCTACTGCACCTGGCCTGACAAGGATGAGTTCCCGGACCTGAAGTGTGGCGTCTGCCACAGCTTCGTGACGGACGGCCGCATCCAGTTCCTGGCCGACAGCACCCACGACCTGGCCGGCCATACCGTCGACCTGCCGGCCTGGCCCGAGGGCGAGGTGGCGTCGTGATCGCGCCGATCGCCGCTCGCTTTGGGCCGTGGGTTCTGGCCGGCGTCCTTGGCCTCCTGACGCTTTACCAGCACGACCAGCTGGTGACCTGGCGGCTGAAGGACAAGGACCAGCAGGCCCGCGAGTACAACCTCCGCCGCGACATCGGCGAGCGCGATCGCAAGATCCTCGCGCGCGCCGGCGACGAGGCCGACGATCGGGGCGAGGCCGACCAAGCCTGCGCCACCGAGATCTCCAGCAGCTTTCAGAAGGGCGTGGCCGTTGGCCGCGCGATCAACCATGCGAAAGGCGCTCCTCCTCCCGCTCCTGGCCGCCAGCCTGGCCCTGGCGGCATGCTCGACTATCGGCAGGCCTGGGAAGCTTCCGCATTCAAGCCCGGCGCCGCCGGATCCGCCGCCAGCGGCGATCTGCGCGCCCCTCGAGGCTGAACCGCTTCCCCCCGCCGGCGTCGACCAGGATCTGCTCTATCAGGCGATCGTCGCCGCGCTGGGCGAGGTGAAGGCCGTTGCCTTCCTGCAGTGGCGCGAGACGGATTGGCCGGCCTGGGCGCGGCGCGGCTGGCGACGCCTCGAGCAGGGCCAGGCACGCTGCACGCCCCCGCCCGACGATCGAAAACGACCCTAGCCCGGTCTTGGCCGGGCCGATCCTCTACACCCGCGCTCGCTATGGCTTGAGCGCGCCAAACAAAGCCCGCCGCCGGCTCGCGCTGGCGGCGGGCTTTCACTTGTCCCGGGCCTAGCCTGCAGCCAGCCACGCCTCTGAGTATTCTGGCCCGCCGGATACCTGGTTAGCGATGCTGATCAGAAACGGCTCGAGGTGCTTTGCCAGCGCCGCCGGCGTGGGCACCAGCAGTTGCTCCTCGTTGGGCATGTAGCGCCAGAAGTGGCGCTTATGAGGGACGGCCATCATATCGATCATCCCGGCAAGCCCGGGATCATCCTCACCGCCCTGGCGAAGGTAGTCGCTGTAGAGCGCATTCAGGTCGTGATCGAATTTGAAGGTGGCGCCCCGGCCAGACAGAAAGGCCTTGAACCCGAGCTCCAAGACGAAGCCGCCAAGGAGATAGATCGCCGGCGAGTGGTGGCTGTGAACATCCGGCGACTCCGAAGCCAGATGCTTGATGCTCAAGAGGTACGACCAGGCGGTCTTCCAGCGACTTTGCGGCGTTTCGCTCATGCTTGCTAACCTTGGGTCCTCGAGCGCGAAGCGCCCAATCTATCCACTAAGCCCGTCGCACTGCGCCATGGTCCAGGCCGCGTCGTCGACTGGCCAAGCCTCGACACTGGTCGGCCGGCCCCAATACTCCCCCATCAAGACCAAGCTGGTGGGCTGGCGACAGACCCCGCAACCAAGCGCCCCTGCCCGCTGGATCTCGTCGATAGTCCAGGACCGGAAGGCGCGGCAGACCTCTCTGGCCTTGAAGGCGCGGACGGTATCGCAGGCGCGGCAATAGGTCCGCAACTCCATGCCGCGATCGGCGCAATGGCCGAGGCTTCTCGGCGGCTGGTTTAGGCCAGGATACATGATGGGCCATCGCGATTGTTCTCGCGATGTTCTCATGCCGGCGGCGACCTCGAGTCAAGCCGCCGCGACATTCCGCCCCCTCCGGATAGGGCGGGACCGGCGCGCGGCAACGCGCCGATCGGCGATAGCTCCATCGCCACGCGACGCCGTCGATCGCCGACGGCGCGTCCGCCCCAGCCTCCGGAGGCGGCGGACTCCTAATCGCTCACAGGAGTAACCCACAATGACGCACAACCCTGAAGGGGTGCGAATTCCGTACCTGCCTGTTTCCTCGGCCGAGCCGCCCGCCCCCTGGATTGGCGGCAAGCGCCACCTAGCCAAGCGGATCTGCCAGGTGCTGGCCAGCACGCCGCACGACGCCTACTGCGAAGTTTTCCTCGGCATGGGCGGTGTGTTCCTGCGCCGGTCGGTTCGGCCGGCTGTCGAGGTGATCAACGACGTATCCGGCGACGTCGTGACCCTCTTCCGCGTGCTGCGCTCACATCCCGAGGCGCTGCTGCGCGAGCTCCGCTGGCGGCCGGCGATGCGGGTCGAGTTTGATCGCCTGAAGACGGTCGCCGCGCACGACCTGACCGACATCGAGCGCGCGGCGCGGCTGCTCTATCTGCAGACACTTGCCTTCGGCGGAAAAGTCCGAGGGCGGAACTACGGCGTCGATCCGTCCAAGCCCCATAACTTCGACCTGGCCCGCCTCGAGCCGCGCCTGAAGCGGATCCACGACCGCCTGGCGACGGTGATCATCGAGAACCTGGACTGGGCGGACTTCATCCCCCGCTATGACAGGCCGGGGACCCTGTTCTATCTCGATCCGCCCTACTACGGCTCGGAGGACGACTATGGCCGCGAGATCTTCGCCCGGGCGGACTTCCTGCGCCTGGCCGAAACCCTGGCCGGGATCCGGGGCCGCTTCCTGCTGTCGATCAACGACGTCCCGGAAATGCGAGCGGCGTTCGCATGGGCGGACATCGAGGCGGTTCAAACGACCTATTCGATCGCTGGCGGAGACCACGTCGCGCCGGCGGCCGAGCTCCTGATCGCGAAGGGCGTTCCGCTCGGCCTGGCTGAGCCCCAGGCGGCGCTGTTCTAGGGCTAGGCGCCCGGGTGGCGGCGCGCCTCCCGGGCGCAATTCACCCGGCTTCCGAGCCGAAAATTCCCTGCCCTTTTGGTTGGGAAAATCCAGCTAACCCATTGATTCACGGTAGCGGGTTTTGTCGGAAGTTGGGCTTCAAGCCATTGAAAACATTAGATCAGCCCTAGCTTCCCAAGCTGAATGTCGGGGGTTCGATTCCCCCCGCCCGCTCCAGTTTCCGCTTAAAATCATCGGCTTTCGACCCCGAGGGGACCTTGGCTCCCTGCGTCCTTCGAGGCGCGCTCAAGAGCGCGCACCTCAGGATGAGGGGCGTAGCAGCAGTGTTCCTCATCCTGAGGTGTGAGCCGAAGGCGAGCCTCGAAGGACGCACTCAACCACAAGCCCGACCTCTGCGGCGCGTGCGATTGCCTGCCGTGGCTAGGTTGCGCTACACGACCCTTCGTCTGAGGAGAGATCCATGAAGCCCCTCGTCCTGTCCGTGATCGCTATCCTCGCCGCGGGGAGCGCGATGGCCGCCGTCGGTGTCGCCGACTGGTCCGGGGTCTACAAGCAGCGGTTCAACGTGACGGGGCCTGCGCCGGGCGTGTCGGAGGACGTGCTCGAAATCGTGCCCGTTGGGCCAAACCGCGCGTATGTCCGCGCCGATCTCTCCTTCTCAGCGGCCAACAGCTGCAAATTCTATGGCGTGGCGACCCTGGAGGGCGATCGTCTGCGCTATCGCGGTCCGGTCGACGGCCATCAGGGCGAGCGCTGCACGCTGACGCTCGAGCGCGGCAGGGACGCCAAGGGCAATCAGACGATCGTGCTGCGCGACGAAGGCAGCCGGTGCGAGGCGGCGACCTGCTCGAAACGCGGGTCCTACGACACCCAGTCCTTTCCCGTGAGCGCCCGGCGGACGATCCGGTATCTGCCGCGCCTTAAGGCCTCGAGCGAATTTGCCTACGCGCTGAAGGAGGCCGGCATCGCGGCGCCCCCTGCGACGCCCGCGACCAGACCCAATCCGTAGCGCGACGTACGGCGGGCATGACCAAGTACCTGATCTCCTTCCCCAGCGCGGCCATGCAGGTGTCGCCCGAGGACCTGCCCGCCGTCGGCGACGCCGCCCGTGCGGTGATCGAAGAGGCCAAGGCGGCCGGGGTCTATGTGTTCGCCGGCGGTATCCATGAGGGGGTCGCGCCGGTGCGGGTGTCGGCCGATGGCGCGGTCTCGGCAGAGATCTATCCGGGCAGTCATCTGGATGGCGGCTTCGCCGTGCTGGAGCTGCCGTCTCGCGACGCCGCCATCGCCTGGTCCCGCAAGATGGCCGCCGCCTGCCAGTGCGATCAGGAGCTGCGCGAGTTCATGTACGACCCGGCCAGCTAGAGCCCTTTCCGATCTGATTGAACCAATCAGATCGGACAAAAAGGGCTCTACTTCAAAAGCTTAGAGCGTTCTCCGATCACCGCTTCACACTGATCGGAGAACGCTCTAGGGGGCGTCACGAGCCCCCAGCACGGTGGACGCGGACAGTTCCGGCGCCACAACGGCGAGGTCGTACCCGCGGATGAGCGCGCGCCATTCAGGCGTCAGGGCTTCCAGATCGGCGCTGCGCAATTGGCGCAAATCCACCACGAACCAGTCGCTCGCCGGCGCGTTCGATGGGCGGGCCAGCATCACATCCTTGCGCCAGTCGCCGTCCTTAGTGGTCCCATCGAAGGTCTTCGCGGTCACCTGGCGGCCGACGCCGGCATATCCGCCCAGCGCGCCTTTCGCGCCGGCGACGATGAGGTTGAGGGACTTCACGCCCTCTCCGTCGGCACGTTCGGCGACGAAATTGCCCAGGTCGCGCTGACCGAGCGGATTGTAGCCCTTGTAGAGATGGTAGGCGCCGAACTTCATCAGCAGGCGCGCCTGCGGCGCCTCGGCGAAATGCGCCGCCAGCGTCCGCTTCATCAGGCGCGCCCTGCGCCCGTTCGAGTCGCCGGTGCGGGTCCGCGAGCCCTGATAGATGGCGCGTGTTTCGCGCAAGGCGGCGAACAACGCCTTGGCCCGTTCGCCGCCGTCCTGGTCGATGGCTGTTCCCGCCTGATCCAGCGTCGCATCGGTGACCTTGAGCAGGAACAGGTCGAAAGGTGAGCCGGAGGCCAGCGCGGCCTGCGTCGCCGCCCGCTCCTGTTCGGCCAGAGCCTTGATCTGGGCGCTGGCGAGCGGTCCTGGACCAGCCGCCAGCATCTGTTCGAACAGATAGCCGCTGACGCCGAAGAACTCCTGATCAAGCCCCCACAGCTTGAAGTTCGGCCCGGCGAGGCCCGCGCAATCGGCCGCCGTCTGACCTTCGTCCCGGCCGTTGAGGAAGGCCATCGCGTCGGGATGGGCGCGCATGAAATCGGAAATCTGCTGTTCCCGGTTCGGCGCTCTCAGCCGCGCGTTGACCACGCCGGCCGCCTCCGGTCCGATCTCGACGACCATGGCCGTCAGGCCGCCCGGCGCCATCAAGCGACAGATGTTCGTGGTGAAGGCGGGGATCTCGCGCGAATGATGGCTCTCGCCGACAAGAACGTACCGGCTGGCGTTGACAGCCTCCGACAGGATCGCGGCTCCTGGACCCGAAAAACCCTGCGGCCGGACGGTCAGCGGCGCCCCCGCTTGCGTCAGGCGCTCAACGAAGGTCAGCGGCTTAGCGGTCTCGGCGTGAGCGGAAGCCGCGCACGAGCCTGCCAGCGCCAAGGCGGCTACGATGGATTTCAGACTCATATCACTCACCCCGTTGGATGAAGCGGCCTTACGGCGATCCCCCAACAACCGCGAGTTAAATCGCGGCTGCAGATCGCTTTTCTGCTTGGCGAGGATTGGGAAGAAGGGCGTTGAACCCATGATCCCGACGCCTCAAGCGCGGGAGGGAAGCGTCAGAAAGGATCCACTAGGCCCACGAAAAAGCCCGCCCGGACGAACCGGGCGGGCTCTTCAGATCAAGGGCGACGTGACCTATTTGACGCGTTCGGCCTTGATCCCGAGCTTGGCCAGCTGGGCCTGCACGCTCTCGGCGCCGACCAGGTGGCCCGAGCCGACGGCCACGAAGCTGACGCCCGAACCGGCCAGCTTGGTCTTGAGCTGGTTGGCCCAGTCGACATTCCGTTTGACCAGCAGCAGCTCATAAAGGTCCGGATACTGGGTCTTCATCTCGGTGATGAACTGGGCTTCCAGCCCGCTCACGTCGCCCGCCGCCCAGGCCGCCACCATCTTGTCGAGCTTTTCGACGCCGCCCTCGGCGTCCTTCAGGCTGGACTTGAGGAACTCGATCTCGGTGGCCGACGGCAGGTCGGCGAAGAAGCGGATCTGCTGCTCGGGGGTCTCCAGGCCGGCGATCGGCTTGTTGGCGGCCTTGACCTCGCGGGTCAGCACGCCCTCGACGCCGCTCTTGGGGTCGTAGCCGGCCTTGATCATCGGCGCCATGGCCAGCGAAACGGCGGCGAGCCACGGACGCATCATCTCCAGGGCCTGGGGCGGCATGCCGGCCGACTGGCCGATGTCCGTGGCGCGCTTGAAGTCCTCAGTGCCGATCTTGGCCGACAGCTTGTTGGCCTGATCGAGGCCGTAGCGCATGACCAGCGGCTGCATCACCGCCGGATCGTCCGCGCCGACCAGTTCGAGCGTCAGGTCGCCGCTGTCGGCCAGGGCCTTGTCGATCTTGGCCGAGCGCCACTGGGTGTCGGGCTTCAGCACGTGGATCGTGCCGAACAGGTAGATGGTCGAGTCCTTGTCCTTGATCGCCCAGAGGGCCGGTTCGGCCAGGGCGGTCCCGGCGAAGCCGAGCGCGAACACAGAGGCCAGGCCGGCCAGGAGGCGGCGAGCGGGACGGTTGAATTTGAACAGCATGGGAACCCCGATGGCTTGATATGAAGAGAAGTGAGGCGGGTCTGAGGTCAGCGCAAGGCCAAGTTCGACCCAGGATTGATTTTTCTTGGTAAGCTACTTGAGGAAGTCAGCGACCGCCTGGGCGAACGCTTGAGGCTGGTCGAGCATGATGAAGTGGCGCGCATCATCGATGCGGGTCGCCTTCAGGCCCGGCAGACCGGCATAGGCGTCGACGAACAGCCGGTCGGCGGCGGTCGACGGCATGCCCATGGCGGTGTCGTAGGCATAGAGCAGCGTGGTCGGCGCCTTGACCTTGGCCAGGTCGCCGCGCGCGTCGGTGACCAGGAGGTCGTACATGGCGCGTCCGACCACCGAGGGCGACGAGGCGCCACCCCAGGCGATGACCTGCTTCTGGCCCTCCGCCGACTTCACAAAGCGCGGCGCGCCCATGGCCTGCTGGCCGGCGAAAGCTTCGGGGCTCATCGCCGCCGTCGCGTCGCGCATCTGAACGGCTTGCGGACGCACCGTCTCGGGCGTCGCCGCCGGCGAGAACAGCAGCGAGAAGAACGGCAGGCTGTCGACGATCATCAGACGGCCGATCGACTCCGGATGGCGCTGGGCCAGCAAGAGGCCGGTGAACCCGCCCAGGGAGTGGCCGATCACGGCGGGCGACTTCAGGCCCTTGGCCTTGATGTAGCCGTCGACCGCCTCCACCAGCGGACCGACCACCGCGCCGTCGGCGTTGCCGGCCACCGGCGCGCCGGCGAAACCCGCCACTTGCACCACGTGGACCCGATGGGTCGCCGACAGCTGCTTGACGGTGGCGTCCCAGACCGCGCTGGACGAAGCCAGGCCCGGGATCAGGATGACGTCGGGGCCTTGGCCGACGACCGTCACGGTCATGCGGTCGGCGGCGGGGCTGGCGGCGATCGGCGCCAGGGGCGCGGCGTGGGCGTGGTCGCCGCCGAACACGCCGGTGGCGGCAAGAATGGCCACGAAAACCGCTGAAGCGCCGAGGCGGTTGCGACGGGAGCACGAGGTCTTGAGGGTCACGATCTTTGTCCTTGGATAGGGGCGCGCGGAAGGCTTCAGCGTCGCGCGCCGGTGTTGGGGTGACGAAGGGTTTGGTGGAATGGCCGCCCGGGTGGTCCGGGCGCGGGCGTAAGGGCCTAGCTGGCCAGGCCCCGGCGCCAGGTGATGAACAGACCGATCACCAGGTAGGCGGCCATCATGATGCTGGCGGCGTCCCATAGGGTGAGTTGCGGCAGAAGGCCCAGCTTCTCGCCCGCCGCCCACAGGAAGAGCAGGCCCTGGAGGATGGCGAAGCTGATAGCGGCGCTTTCGCCCATGGCGCGGCGCATGAACTCGTCGCTTCGAACCCAGATGGCGATGTTGCCCGCCGTCTGGATCAGCAAGAGCGCGATCAGTCCCGCCATCGCCGCCGAGGCGATCATCGGCGACAGCGGCGCGAAGACGAGCGGAACCATGACCGGCGTGGCCATCATCACGCCCGCAAGGAACAGCACGAAGCCGTTCTGGGCGTAGAAGACCGCCTGGGCGGGAGTCGCCGGTCGCACCTCCTCGGGATTGATCTGGCGTCCAAGGGCGCGGCGGCTGAGGCTCATCAAAAGGGTGATGAGACCGGTCAGCGCCATCATAGCGGCCAACGCCACGGCCAAAACGTCAGACCAGGACAGGTCGACCGAAACGGCCGCGCCAGCCTCTTCCAGCGAAACCAGATAGCCGCCGAACAGGTAGCCCAGAGGCGCGGCCACCACGGCGCCGACCAGGGCCTGGAGCAGGCGATGGCGGCGCGGCTTGGGAGACTTCGAAACGAGGTTCATCACGGTATCCTCGAACTGTGCGGGCCCTTAGGCCTCGTCCTGGAAGATGGACTCGATGGGTTGCCCAAACAGGCGGGCGATCTTGAAGGCGAGCGGCAAGCTGGGGTCGTACTTGCCGGTCTCCAGGGCGTTGATGGTCTGGCGGGAGACCTCCAGCCGGTCAGCGAGATCCGCCTGGCTCCAGTCGCGCTCGGCGCGCAGCACCTTGAGGCGGTTCTTCACTTGTACCTCCAGCGAACCAGAGGTTGGGCCAGACCGAAAGCTCCGCAGAACACCGGGAAGGCCAGATAGGTCGGCGCATGACCCAGCACCCCGAAGTTCTCGAGGAAGCCCCAGACGGTCGCGCCGGCCAGGGTAAGCCCCATCGCCCACAGCAAGGCCTGGACGGACATGTTCCGCTGAAACTCGTCGGTCTCCTCGGCGAGGTAGACGCCCATGATGGCGATCACCGCGACGATCGGGAGCGCCGGCGCCACCGCCACCGCCCAAAGCGCCAAGCCGGTCGGCTTGAAGTGCTCGTAGAGCAGGATCGAGCAAGGCAAGACCGCCACATAGGCCAGCATCGCGGGCGTGAACCGGAGCAGGTAGCGGCGCATGGCGGGAGACATCTTCTGGGCCATCGCAATTCTCCTTTTCAGCGGCGCTCAGCGCTGGCGCAGCCACCAGATCGACCAGACCAGGCTGTAGGCCGCCAGCTGCACGGCCATCAGGCTGAACATGCCGATCGCGAACCATTCGGAAGGCGAGTGCGGGCCGGCCATGGCGACGAGCCGATCGTCGCCGATCAGCAGCGCCACGCCCACGCCCAACAGCATCGTGGTCGAACCGCCCCAGAACCAGGCGAACTTGTGCGCCTCGCGAGCGGCTTCATCGATGTTGCGCCAGTAGATGACCGAGATGCCGACCAGGATCGGGGTCAAGATCAGCAGCGAGATCCCCATCCATTGCGACGGCGGCGACACACCCATCTTGTTCAGGAGCGCATAGCTCGCGCCGCAGACGGCGCCGAACATGCCGCAGCCCACAAGCATTCGCAGCGCGATCGCCTGTCGGCGGGCCTGGGTTCCGTTTTGTTCGCTCATTGGGAAAGCCTTGCTCCGGATCGGGCGACTAGAGGGCGGCCAGCGCTTCGACCGCGCCGTCCTGCTCGCTCTTCGAGGTGTCCTTGGGGCCCTTCGACGGGCGCTCCCGGAGAACCAGGAACAAGACCGCTCCCAGCGCCGCCAGCCCCAGGGCCAGACCCGCCGCCAGCAGCGGACCACCCATCTCACGCGCCGCGCCGATCGCCACCACCAGCGAACCGGAGCTGGCGGCCATACCAATGGCCAGCTTCTGGGTGCGGGTGGCGGGGGTGCGTTGAGCGTTCTTCTTCATGACAAGCCTCCTCGTCGAAATGACAAGGATGTTTGTCATGCATTCGCAGCATTATGTCAAGCGTAGTTGTCATTTTGTCTTGCGAGCAAGACTAAATGACGGATCTGCTTGATGTTTCAGGCTGCGCGACGGCCCAGGAAGGGGTCTTCGTTCAAGGTCTCGCCGACCAAACCGCGCCAATGGACCGCCACGAGTCGCCGCCGCAAGAGCGCGCGGCCCAGCACGCCGGTCGGCGGCAAAGCCATCACCTCCCAGCCGTAGCGTGAGAAGCGATCGCCAAAATCAGACCAGCGGATGACCCGCCCTTGGGCGTCCTGTCGCCACAGCGACTTGTCGCAGCCGGGAATCCGCATGCACCGTTCCCAGGCCTCGACGCGACCTTGGAGGATCAGGAACGGGTCATGAGCGATGCGGGCCAAGAAGGGCCTCCGTAGAAACCTGCGCCATCCTCCGCGTCGGACAGGACTGAGTCGCGCCCCAGGAGAACGACGACTAGATTTTGTGTAACCGCACAGACTGTCCACTAGATGCGGTTGCGGCGCGTTGACGCGCGACAGCCCCTGCGACAGGTCATCGGACACGGCGCACCGCCGCTTCCGCCCGGGCGCGCGCCGGCGGCAGATCCGATAATCCCTGTGCAGCGTCGCGCGGCATCGCCAAAAGGCCCGTGTAAAAGCACGCGCCCAGCAAACCGCATCTCGGTTACCCGGCTCGTAACCCGGGCCGCGACCTATCGCCCCAAGTCAGAAGACTCTAGCGCCAAGCCTTGAAGTGCTTGGACAATTTGAGCCCTTGCCGCTGATAGTGGGAGCCACCTTCGCCGTAGAGCCGCGCGGGACGGGCGGTGAGCGGCTCATAGACCAGGCGTGCGACCGTCTGGCCGTCCTCCAGCAGGAACGGCGTCTCGTGGCTGCGGACCTCGAGCACGCCCTTGGAGCCGACGGCGGCGGCCTCCTCGGTGCCGAAGCCCGGATCGAAGAAACCGGCATAGTGCACACGGAACTCACCGACCGATGGGTCGATCGGCGTCATCTCGGCGGCTTCCAGAACCGGGATCTCGATGTCGTCCTTGCTGGCCAGGATGTAGAACTCGCCCGGATCCAGCAGCAGTTCGCCGCGGCGCGCCTCCAGCGGCTCCCAGAAGTCGCGCGGATCATGGCCGTCCTCGTGATCGAGATCCACCACCCCGGCGTGGCGACGCCCGCGGAAGCCGACGATCCCGGTCTCGGACAGCAGGTCCACCCCGACGCTGCGGGTGGCCAGCTTGGCCGGCTCGCCGCGCTTCAAGCGCAGTTGGTTGAGGCGCGTGCCGGCGCGGACCAGAACCGAAAAGGTCTGCGGCGCGATCTCGATATAGAGCGGCCCGGTGTAGCCCGCGTCCACGTCGTCAAAGGCGCGGCTGTGATCGGTGAGCAGACGCACAAACACGTCGACCCGCCCCGTCGAACTCTTGGGATTGCCGCGCGCCGACACCGTCATCGGCAGGGCCAGGCGCTCCTGGATCTCGGCGATATAGACACAGCCCTTCTCCAGCACCGCGCCCTTGGTCAGGTCCAGCTCGTGCATGGCCACGTCCTTCAGGCGCTCGGGTACCCTCCTGGAAAGACCGGGCAAGAACGAGGCGCGGATGCGCCAGGCGCGCGCGCCCAGCCGCAAGTCCAGGCTCGCAGGCTGCACCTGATCGACGTCGAACGGTGTGGCCGAGGTGATGGCCTCTTCAGCGATCAGCTCTTCGATGGTCTGGCAGGGCAGAATCCCTGCGGAATGGGCGTCGGTCATCGGCGCGACACTCGCCAAACCCGGCCGCAAACGCAAGGCGCGAGCGAATGGCGCTCGCCTGTGACACCGCACTTTTCCCCTATGACAATTCTCTGACGCTCTGGCAGGCGTTCTGGCTTGACCCCGCCCCCTCCCCCGCTCCTTATGCGCGCGTTTTTGCGTAGGAGGCGGGCCCGTGGCCGAGAACCCGAAGGACTGGGACGTCGCGACGAAATTGATCCGTGGGGGGATCGCGCGCTCTCAGTTCATGGAGACCGCCGAGGCGCTCTACCTGACGCAAGGCTTCACCTATGACAGCGCCGAGGGCGCCGACCGCCGCTTCGCCGGCGAAGATCCCGGATTCGTCTATTCGCGGTTCAACAATCCGACCGTGAAGATGTTCGAGGACCGCCTGGCGCTGCTGGAAGGCGCCGAGGTCTGTCGCGCCCAGGCCACCGGGATGGCCTCGATCCACGCCGCCCTGATGGGCCTGGTCCGCGCCGGCGACCACGTCGTGGCCGGCCGCGCGCTCTTTGGCTCGTGCCGCTGGATCGTCAGCGAGTGGCTGCCGCGTTTTGGCGTCGAGACCACCTTTGTCGACGCCACCGACCCCAAGGCCTGGGAAGCGGCGATGCGGCCCAACACCAAGGCGGTGCTGGTCGAGACGCCCTCGAACCCGGTGCTGGAGATCACCGACATCCGCGCGGTGTCGGAACTGGCCCATGCGGTCGGCGCCAAGGTCATCGTCGACAACGTGTTCGCCACCCCGATCTTCCAGAAGCCGCTGGAGCTGGGCGCGGACGTCGTCGTCTATTCGGCCACCAAGCATATCGACGGCCAGGGCCGGGTGCTGGGCGGGGCCATCCTGACCAGCGAGGCGATCAACGAGGAGTTCTACCGCGACAGCCTGCGCCACACCGGCCCGTCGCTGTCGCCGTTCAACGCCTGGGTGATGCTGAAGGGTCTCGAGACCCTGGACCTGCGCGTGCGCCGCCAGGCCGACAGCGCTTTCGCCCTGGCCAACACCATCGCCGAGCACAAGAAGGTGCAGACGGTGCTCTATCCGTTCCGCCCCGACCACCCCGGCCACAATGTCGCCAAGGCGCAGATGACCGGCGGCGGCACCGTGATCGCGCTGGATCTGGGCAGCCGCGAGGCCGCCTTCAAGTTCCTGAACGCGCTGGAGATCGTCGACATCTCCAACAATCTCGGCGACGCCAAGTCGATGGCCACGCACCCGCCGACCACCACCCACCGCTCGGTCCCCGAAGCCGAACGCCCGTCACTGGGCGTCACCGAAGGCGGCGTGCGCCTGTCGGTGGGCCTGGAGAGCGTGGAAGATCTCAAGCGGGATGTGATCCGTGCGCTCGATCAGGCGTGAGACCTCCCCGCCCATGCAACGCATGAGACGCCGCCGGGGCAGCGACAGCGCCGCCTATGAGGCCCGCACGCGCGACATCGTCGTGCGCGTCTTCCCCACCTATGCGGCCGAGGAAAGCTCGCCCGAGCAGGGCCTCTATCTGTGGTCCTACACGGTCGAGATCGAGAACCACGGCGAAGAGACGGTCACCCTGATCGCGCGCCGCTGGACGATCACCGACGGCTTCAACCGGGTGAACGAGGTCGAGGGCAGCGGCGTGGTCGGCGAACAGCCCGAGCTGAAGCCGCGCGAGGCGTTCCGCTATGTCTCCAACTGCCCTCTGCCTACGCCGTCGGGCGCGATGCGGGGGAGCTACCAGATGGTCACCGACGCGGGCGACCTGTTCGACGTGGCGATCCCGGAGTTCTCGCTGCACCTGCCGGGCGCGGCGATGAAGCTCAACTGATCGATTGAGGCGTAATTGACATTAGACGCGGATAGGTAGAGCCTTCAGAGATCAGCTCTGAGGCGCCTCGCTCATGCTTGTCCGGACCTCCATCTGCGCCTTGATCCTCACCATGGCGCTCGCGCCGCAGGTCATGGCGCAGTCCGCCATCGCCAGGCAGCACTACATGCACCAAGGCGTCGTCCTGACCCCTACGGTCGATATCGGGCGCGGGCGCGTGGATTTTCAAACGCCCGCTCAGCAAGCCCGTGTCGAAAGGTTGATGCCGCAGATCGAGAAGGCCATCGCGATCAAGCTGGCCAACCCCAAAACGGCCGAGTTCAGAGGCATCCGCACTGGCCGCTACCAGAAAGTCATGGTTGTCTGCGGCGTGGTCGACAGTATCGCCGCCTCGGGCGAGACCGAAAAACGCCGCTTCATCGCGCGTCCCGGCGCCGCCTCCCTTGAGACGTCGGAAAACGCTGACGCGTTCAGGGCCGGCTGGAAGAGCACGGGTTGCGGTTTCTAAAGGTATTGGGTTTGGCCTGAGCTTTGAGGCTGCTCGAAGTCGCTCTGGCCCCACCAATCCCAAGCTTATTCAGGCACGAAAAAGGCCGGCTCCCATCCGAGAGCCGGCCTTTCTTGTTCGCTATTCTAACTCGGTCAGGCCGAAGGGCCCTCACGCCCCCGGCGGATCCAGCTTGTAGATCCGCGAGCAGTATTCGCAGGTCACGTGGATCTTGCCGTCCGGCTCGACCATCTCGGCGACCTCCTCGGCCGAGAACGAGTCCATCACCACGCCTATGCGGTCTTCCGAACAGCGGCAGAACGCCTTGAGCGGCTTCTCGTCCAGCAGGCGAACGCCGTCCTCGTTGAACAGGCGCCACAGCAGCGTCGGGGTCGAAACCGTCGGGTCGATCAGTTCGTCCTCGCCGGTCGTTTCGAACAGCGCCTGCACGTGCGTCCAGGCGTCCTGGGTCTCGCCCCGCGCCTGATCGCCGGCGATCACCTGGATCAGGATGCCGCCCGCGCGCCAGGTTGCGCCCTGCCCTGTATCGGCCTGCCCCACAGCCAGACGAACACGGGTGGGGGTCTGCTCGGACTGGGCGAAGTACTGCTCGGCGCACAGGGCCAGGGTCTCACCTTCGATCGGCGTGACGCCCTGGTAGCGATCCATGTCCGGTCCCTGATCCAGGGTCATGATGAACACGCCGCCGCCCAGCAGGGTCTTGGCGCCGGGGCGCACGAACCCTTCCGAGACCGCCGCCACTTCTGCGGGGTCGAACCGGCAATAGCCGCGCAGGCCGCCGCTGGTGTCGTAATCGACGACCACATAGCGCACGGGGCCGTCGCCCTGGGCCTGGACGATCAACCGTCCCTCGAACTTCAGGCTCGACCCGACCAGGGCCGCCAACGCACAGGCCTCGCCCAGCAGGTTGGCCACCGGCTCGGGGTAGTCATGGCGTGTCAGCACCTCGTCGATCGCCGCGCCAAGGCGCACCACCCGGCCGCGTACGGGCAGGTTCTCGATCTGAAACGCGGAAACGACGTCGTCGAGGACGCCGGTGTCGGGGGCGATGTCGGTCATGGGGAGGCTAGATAGGAGGTTCTGGCGAAATTGCGAGCCCGGATCGAAGACACACGGCAACGGAGCCCGCACCAGGGTCTCCCGAGATCGGGTGCATGCGACCGAACGCCTCGTTGCGACAACGAGGGATTCGGACTCACTTGGGATCGCCGCCGCTTTTGCCCATATGCGACGGCGACACCGGCCAGCGTTTACCAACCGGCGCTGGCCGGTAACCTTATCCGATCGCGCCGAAGCACCAGGCCAGGACGGACTTCTGGGCGTGAATGCGGTTCTCGGCCTCGTCCCAGACCAGCGAGCGCGGACCGTCCAGCACCGCGTCGGTGACCTCTTCGCCGCGATGCGCCGGCAGGCAGTGCAGGAAGACGCCGTTACCCGCCGCCAGATCCATTAGCCTGTCGTCGACCTGATAGGGCTCAAGCGCCGCCAAGCGCTCGTCATGGTCGGTGTCGCCCATCGAGACCCAGGTGTCGGCCACGACCACGTCCGCGCCGCTGACGGCGGCCTTGGGATCGGTGGTCATGCTGACCTTGCCCTGCAGGCCCTCGGCGCGGGCTAGGTCGTGCAGATCGGCGTGATAGACCGCCGGGCAGGCGATCTTCAGCTCAAAGCCCAGCAGAGGCGCGGCATGGATGAAGCTGGAGCAGACATTGTTGCCGTCGCCGACCCAGGCGATGGTCTTGCCGGCGATCGGGCCGCGATGCTCCTCGATGGTGAGGATGTCGGCCATGATCTGGCACGGGTGGCTCTTGTCGGTCAGGCCGTTGATGATCGGCACGGTCGAGACCTGGGCGAAGCGCTCGACGTCGGCGTGGCTGTTGGCGCGGATCATCACCGCGTCGACCATGCGCGACAGCACCTTGGCGGTGTCCTCGATGGTCTCGCCGCGGCCCAGCTGCATGTCCGAAGCGGTCGAGATGATCGCGCTGCCGCCCAGCTGGCGCATGGCCGCGTCGAACGAGAAGCGGGTGCGGGTCGAGTTCTTCTGGAAGATCATCGACAGCACGCGGTCCTTGGCCGGCGCATCGGCGTCGACCTTGCCCTGCGGCCAGCCCTTGCGGGCCGCCTTGCGGGCGTGGGCGTCGTCCAGCAGCAGGCGCAGGGTCGCACCGTCCAGCTTCCACAGGTCGATGAAGTGGCGGGGTTGAGTCATCGGACGATCCCTATCCCCGCCTCCCCGGCGAATGCCGGGGCCCAGAGTCATCCGGGAACTAGACGGGCTTAATCTGGGTCCCGGCTTTCGCCGGGAAGGTCGGAAAAAGGGTTGGGTCTAGGCGGCGGCCTTGGCGCGCGCGGCCTCGCAAGCCTTTTCGAGCTTGGCGATCGCCTCGCTGGCTTCCTCGATGGTCAGGTTCAACGGCGGCAGCAGGCGCACGCAGTTGTCCCCGCCGCCGGCGATGAGAAGCTTCTCGTCGCGCGCCAGGACCATGAAGTCGCGGTTGTTCGGGATCAGCTTGACGCCGATCAGCATGCCCTTGCCGCGCACGTCGACGATGACGTCCGGGAAGCGGTCCTTGAGGCCGTTCAGCTGTTGGGTGAAGAAGCCCGAAACGGTCTTCACATTGTCCAGCGTCTCAGGCGACTTGATGATCTCCAGCGCCGCCTTGCCCACGGCCATGGCCAGCGGGTTGCCGCCGAAGGTCGAGCCGTGCGCCGCGACCGTCATGCCCTTGGCTGCTTCGGTGGTGGCCAGGCACGCACCGATCGGGAAGCCGCCGCCCAGGGCCTTGGCCACCGCCATGATGTGCGGCTCGCCGCCTTCCGCCCACTCGTAGGCGAAGAGCTTGCCGGTCCGGCCCATGCCGCACTGAACTTCGTCATAGATCAGCAGCACGCCGTGCTCGTCGCACAGCTGGCGAAGGCCGACCAGGCACTGGGTCGGGATCGAGCGCGCGCCGCCCTCGCCCTGCACCGGCTCGACGATGATCGCCGCCGTGGTCGGGCTGGCGATCGCGGCCTTGATCGCGTCGTGGTCGCCGAAAGTCAGTTGGCTGTAGCCCGGCAGGCGCGGGCCAAAGCCGTCGACATAGCTCGGGTTGCCCGAGGCGTTGACCGCCGCGTAGGTACGGCCGTGGAACGAGCCGTCGAAGCCGTAGATATCGATGCGCTCGGGCTGGCCGTTGGCCGAGTGATACTTGCGGGCCGTCTTCAGCGCGCACTCCACGGCTTCCGTGCCCGAGTTGGTGAAGAACACCACATCGGCGAACGAGTTGGCGCACAGGGCGTCGGCCAGCTCTTCCTGCTCAGGGATCCGGTAGATGTTGGAGACGTGCCAGAGCTTCTCGGCCTGGGCCTTCAGCACCTCGACCAGCGCCGGATGGGCGTGACCCAGGCCGTTGGTGGCGATGCCCGCCACGCAGTCCAGGTACTCTTCGCCTTCGGTCGAGATCAGGCGCGCGCCTCGGCCTCGCTCAAACGCCAGCGGAGCGCGGTTGTACACGCCCATGATGTGGTGCTGCGAGGTGGTGGACGACGTCGCGGTGCTCAAGACCGGCCTCCCTAAAAGGAAACAAGCCCCCGCGCCTTGAGCGCGGGGACTGGAAGGCCGCAGGTTGTCGCCGTGGAACGCCGTCGTGTCAATGAAAGCCCCCTCAAAAAGGCCCTGAAACGCCAGCGAAATTCCGGGCTATGGCGCCGGCGCCTCAGCTCTTGAGACGGTAACCGGTGACGAAGAGCCTCCAGCACCACAGGAACATCACCACGGTGAGAAGACCGGCGGTCACGACGCCGATCGCGATCGAGCCGTCGGCATGGCCGATGAAGCCATACCGGAAGCCGTCGATCAGGTAGAAGAAGGGGTTGAAGTGGCTCGCCGACCGGAACGGCTCGGGCAGCTTGTCGACCAGGTAGAAGGTGCCCGACAGGAAGGTCATGGGCATGATCAGGAAGTTCGTCACGGCCGCCAGCTGGTCGAACTTCTCGGCCCACAGGCCGGCCAGCACGCCCGCCAGTCCCAGGATCAGCGAAGCCGTAAGCCCGAAATAAAGCACCGCCCAGAGGTGCGCGACCGACAGGCCCGCGCCCGGCAGGACGCCGATGACGATCGCCGTCACCGCCCCCACGACCACGCCGCGCGTGGCCGCGCCCAGGGCGAAGGCCGAGACCTGTTCCAGCGCCGATAGCGGCGGCGTCAGGAAGTCCGGCGTCAGGCCCATCATCTTGGCCTGGATCAGCGACGATGAGGAATTGGCGAAGGCGTTGTTCAGGATCGCCATCATGATCAGGCCCGGGGCCACGAAATGGCCGAAGGTCACGCCGCCCACGGCCGGGCGACTGGCGCCGACCGCGACCACGAAGACCAGCATGTAGAGCAGCGTCGTGACCACCGGCGCGGCGACCGTCTGGGTGCCGACTTTCCAGAACCGGCGGATCTCACGCTGGTAGAGCGTGACGAAGCCGGACCAGTTCCAGCCGCGATAGTCGCGGGGCTGCGGCGGAATGACGCTCTCGGCCGTGTCTCTCATCAGCTCAAACCCTTGTTCTGCTTGGCCATGTGCGCCTTGGGGGCCCTTTTCGCAAGCGCGGGCTTGCCGGAATCAACATCTTGTTTCTGTGGACAGAGTCGATGGCGCCCATTGTGCGTTTTAACGCATTCTTTACGATATCTAGTAGGACGACCGCCGGCGGGGCGGATCGATCACCATATATAGGGTGACGGGCGTGGGGACGCCCTCACCCTCTCTCGAATGGCGGAGACGGGTAATGAGCTGGACCGACGAACGGGTTTCCACCCTGAAGAAGCTCTGGTTGGACGGCCTTTCGGCCAGCCAGATCGCCAAGCAATTGGGCGGCGTGACGCGTAACGCGGTGATCGGCAAGGTGCACCGTCTGGGCCTGTCGGGCCGCGCGGCTCCCTCGCAACCGGCCCGTCCGGCCTTCAAGGCGCCGCGCCCGGCGCGTCCGGCCGCCCAGGCGATGCCGTCGGCTCCGCGCCGCGTGACGCCGGTCGAGGCCCCCACGTCGGTTCCGGTCGCCGCGGCTCCGGCTCCGCTGCCGGCTTTCCGTCACGAAGAACCCGGCTCGGCCACCGTGCTGACCCTGGGCGCGCACATGTGCAAGTGGCCGATCGGCGATCCGTCGTCGGAAGGCTTCACCTTCTGCGGTCGTCGCTCGTCGGAAGGCCCCTATTGCGTCGAGCACGCGCGGGTGGCCTACCAGCCCCAGCAGACCAAGAAGAAGAGCGGCGGCGCCGAACTGGCCCGCTCGCTTCGCCGCTACATCTAAGAAGAACAATAGTCTCTCAGAGCGGCGGATCCCGGATGGCCCAAACGGCCGTCCGGGATTTCTCATTTCTGGACGCAGGCAAAGACCATCCGCGTCTTAACCGGCGTCATCCCGCGCTTTATGCGCGGGACCCATTCGTCCGCCGCAAGTGCGGAGCGAAATGAAGTTCTCACGTAGAAGCTGAGCCATAGATCCCGCGCATAAAGCGCGGGATGACGATCCAATTGGTATCCGACTGGGTGACCCGCAGGCGCTTCCCACTTAGATAAACTGCCATGAGCGACCTGCCGCCAACCGATTCCAACGCGCCGCCCTACTCGGTTTCCGAGTTGGCCTTCGCCCTCAAGCGCACGCTGGAAGACCGCTACGGCTTCGTGCGGTTGCGAGGCGAGCTCAGCAAGGTCACGCACCACTCCAACGGCCACGTCTATCTGACCATCAAGGACGACAAGTCCGCGATCGACGGCGTGGTCTGGAAGGGCAATGTCCGAGGCCTCGGCGTGCGGCCCGAGCACGGCTTGGAAGTCATCGTCACCGGCAAGATCACCACCTATCCGGCCGGCTCGCGCTACCAGATCGTCATCGACAGCATGGAGGCGGCCGGCGTCGGCGCCCTCTTGGCGCAGCTGGAGCGCCTGAAGGCCAAGCTGGCCGCCGAGGGGCTGTTTGCGCCCGAGCGCAAACGCCCCCTGCCCTCGATGCCCGCCGTGGTCGGCGTGATCACCAGCCCGACGGGCGCGGTGATCCGCGACATCCTGCACCGCATCCGCGACCGCTGGCCCTGTCAGGTGCTGGTCTGGCCGTGCGTGGTGCAGGGCGACGCCGCCGCCGGCCAGGTCAGCGCCGCGATCCGGGGTTTCAACGCCATCCAGCCGGGCGGACCCGTGCCGCGTCCCGATGTGCTGATCGTCGCGCGCGGCGGCGGCTCGGTGGAAGACCTGTGGGCCTTCAACGACGAGGGCCTGGCCCGGACCGTCGCCGAGGGAACCATCCCCCTGATCTCGGCCGTCGGGCACGAGACCGACACCACCCTGATCGACTTCGTCTCGGATCGCCGCGCGCCGACCCCGACGGCGGCCGCCGAGATGGCCACGCCCGTGCTGGCAGAGCTGCGCGCCCTGATCTCGGATCTCGATCGCCGCCTGAACCGCTGTGGCGCCCGCACCATCGAGGAGCGCCGCACGCGCCTGGTCAGCGCCGCGCGGGGCTTGCCGCGTCCCAACGATCTGCTGGCCCTGGCGCAGCAGCGGTTCGATATCGCCTCGGGCCGCCTGGACGCGGCCCTGGATCGCAACACCACCGTCCACGCCCAGAGCCTGCTGAAGGTCACCGCGCGCCTGACGCCCGAAGCGCTCGGACGCCAGCGCGCCGTCAAGGCCGAGCGCCTTGCCGATCTGTCCCGCCGCCTGGACCTGGCCGCGCGGCGCGCGCCCGATCGCGTGGCGCAGCACGCCCGTCTGCCCGCATTGTGGGACCGCTTGAACGCGGCGGGTCAACGGCGCCTGCAGCGCGACGCCGATCGCCTGGCGAACCTGGAAAAGCTCCGCCAGTCGCTCAATCCTGAGCGCCCGCTGGAACTGGGCTTTGCGCTGGTGCGCAAGGGCGATGGGACCCTGGCCCGCTCTGCCGCCGACCTCGTCTCCGGTGAGCGGGTGAACCTGAAGTTCAAGAGCGGCGACCGCGACGCGGTGATCGACGGCGAAGGCGGCCTTGCCCCTGCGCCAACGGCGCCTGCACCAAAGCCGCGCCCCAAACCTGCGGCGCCGCCCGCCGGTCAGGGCGATCTGTTCTGAACCGGCGGCTTGGCGTAGAATGACCTCATGAACGCTTTCGATCGTGATCTCGGCAAGTCCGACGGCCTGGCCGTCCTGCACTATGGCGACGGCGAGTACGCCGTGCTCTCGCCCGGCCGCTTCGTGCTGTGCGCGGTGAGCAACAAGCAGATCCCGCTGGAGGCCCTGCGCTACTGGAGCCCCGAGCACCAGGAGGCCTATGCCGGACCCGCCGAGGCGCTGAAGCGTTGGCAGGGGGCCTGAGCCGCCGCGCGGTCCTGACCGCGCTTCCGCTGACCTTGGGCCTATCTGGCCTGGCGCGCGCCGCCGCGCCGGGGCTTTCGCTTTCTGGAAAGTTCGTTCAGGGCGGCTACGCCGTCGGACGCACCGCACCGCGCGCGATGATCGATCTCGACGGCCTTGTGCAGACGACCGCCTCGGCCGATGGCTGGTTCGTCATCGGCTTCGATCGTGACGCCCCGCCGACCTCGGTCCTGACGGTGACCACGCCCGATGGCTCCGCCGTCGACGAACGCGCCATCGCCCTCGGCGACTTCGACATCCAAAGGATCGACGGGCTGCCACCCGAACAGGTGTCTCCGACGGACCCGGCCTTGCTGGAACGGCTCGCCGCCGAAAACACACGCAAAGTGGCCGGCTTCGCCAGCCAGGCCGACATCGAAGGCTTCCGCGAGGGATTCATACTTCCGGTTGTGGGCGCGCGCCGCTCTGCGCGGTTTGGCGGCCAACGGATCCTCAATGGCGAGCCAAGGCGTCCCCATTATGGGGTTGATCTGGCCGTCCCCGTGGGGACGCAGGTACGATCGCCGGCGTCGGCGATTGTGGCTTTCGCCGAGACCGGACTGCACTTTGAAGGCGGCCTGCTGCTGCTGGATCACGGCCAGGGCTTGGTGACCGCCTATCTCCACCTGTCAAAAATCCTCGTTTCTCCCGGGACTTACGTGAGACGAGGTGACGAGGTGGCCCTGACCGGCGAGGAAGGCCGGGCTACCGGACCGCATCTGTGCTGGCGGATGAAATGGCGTGGACGGAACATGGACCCGTCGCTTCTGGTCGGCGCAGGCCCGCTTCTCGGCTAATGCTGGGATCAATTCGCCCCTGGCGAGAGTTTCAATCATTCGTTAGCTATGCCGCCGATATCAGAAGCCGATGTCGCGGGGGAGCGACCATCGGCTTCGGTCATCCCGCGAGATCCTTGAGGAGACGGCTCCCGCATGTCGGCGGTGCTCGAAAAGCTGCGTTTTTTGCTGGTGGACGATAACCAGCACATCCGCTCGATCGTCTCGGCGATCCTCAAGGGCGTCGGTGTTCGGCATATCCGGGAAGCGATGGACGGCGCCGAGGCGCTGCAGATCCTTCGCGACTGGCAGACCGATATCGCCATCGTCGACTTCAAGATGAACCCGCTCGACGGCGTGATGTTCACCCAGCTGGTCCGCAACTCGCCCGACACGGTCGACCCCTACCTGCCGATCATCATGCTGACCGGCTTCGCCGAGCGGCATCGGGTGTTCGAGGCGCGCGACGCCGGCGTCACCGAGATCGTGGTGAAGCCGGTGACGGCGCGGTCGTTGCTGGATCGCATCAACACCGTGATCTTCCATCCGCGCCCGTTCATCCGGTCGCCGGACTATTTCGGCCCCTGCCGCCGACGCCGTGTGGACCCGCAGCACCAGGGTCCGTTCCGTCGCTCGGGCGAGAAGGACGCCGCCGGCCCGACCCTCGAAATCTAGCTGGACGACTCTGCGGCGCGCTCACGTTCGGCCAGCGCGGCATAGACCTCGTTGGGCCAGCGCCGATGGACCCAGAACCACTCGGCGGGGCGCTCGCGAATGCGATCCTCCATGAACGCGTTGATCATCCGAACACCGGCTTCGATATCGGCTGTCCGATCGCCGGTCTTGGGCGGAACGATCGGATCATGGACCACCGCCCGGAACCGCGCGCCCTTCAGACGTTGTACCGACATCGGCTGAAGCACCGTGCCAAAGCGGATCGCCAGGCGCGTCGGGCCGGGCGCGGTATGTGCCAGATGACCGAAGAATGGCGCGGCGACGCCGCTGTTGAACTTCTGGTCGTTCATCAGGGCCACGGACTTGCCCTGCTTCATGCCTTCCAGCAGCTCGCGCGCGCCGTCGCCCCCCTTGGGCGCGAATAGCCGGACGCCATAACGGAACCGGCTCTCCTTGATCCGCTTGTCGACATAGGGATTGTTGGCGGCGCGATAGGTCATCTCGCAGATCACCCCGCTGTCGACGATGGCCGCCGGCATCACCTCCCAGTTCGACAGGTGTCCCGAAACGAACACGACCGGGATCCTGTTCTCGGCGATCTCGACGAGGCGCTCCTTGCCCACCACCTCGACGCGGCCGGTGGACGGGAGAATCTTGTCCATCAGCGGAAACTCGGCGAACGAGCGGCCCAGACCGTCCCATTGCTCGCGCAGGATCGTCTCGTGCCAGGCCGCGTCCTTGTCTGGAAACGCCAGTTTCAGATTGCGGCTGGCGACCTTGTGCGCCCCGCTCATCGGCCCGAACGTCCGCCCGAGCCAGCCGCCGAAGTCCGACGCGCGATCCACACCCATCAGGCGCACGGCGCCGATAAACAGGTCGAAGCCCAGGGCTTCCAACCGCCACAACAGGTCCTGGACCCAAGGCTGACGCTTTTCAGACATGCGGTCTTAGTAGGCTCTCGCGCACGCCTCGCGCAACGGAGTCTCGCCCGGCACGCGACTTGCGGCTGCCAAGCCAGACCGTTCCGTTTCGGGACGGGTCGGGAGAAACAAGGGGGCATGGCTTCCATGGGCAACGACATCGACGTTCACCTGGGCAAGCGCCTGCGTCGCCGCCGTCGTCTGCTGGGTCTCACCCAGCAGCAACTGGCCGGCACGGTCGGCGTGCGCTTTCAGCAGATCCAAAAGTATGAGTGCGGCGCCAACCGCATCTCGGCCGCGCGGCTGTGGCAGCTGTCCGAAGCGCTCGAGGTTCCGGTCGGCTACTTCTACGACGGCCTGTCTGACACCCGTCGCGAGACGACCAGCGAGTCGGCGGAAGGCGGCGAGATGTTCGCCCGCAAGGAAACCTTAGACCTGATCCGGGCCTACTACCTGCTGGGCGAGCGTCCGCGCCGTCGTCTGCTGGACCTGGCCAAGTCGCTGAACGGCGGCGCCGAGCACGCCGACGCCTAAAGTCGACCACCGCGTACAGTCACTGGTAGCGTACCTGCGGCGGGGAGGTTAAATCCCCGCCCATGACGCTTTCCGCTGATCGGCTCACGGCGCTCGACGCCTTCATCCTCGACCTGAACCGGGCTTCGGCGGACGTGATCCTGCCGCTGTTCCGGGCCGACCATGGCCTTGAGGACAAGGGCGCAGGCAAGAACCTGCCGCGCGACACCCACGCCGCCTTCGATCCGGTCACCGAGGCCGATCGCGGCGCCGAGGCGGCCATTCGCGCGCTGATCGCCGAGCGTTTTCCCGATCACGGCGTGATCGGCGAGGAGTATGGCGAAGACCGTCCAGACGCCGAGTTCGTCTGGGTGCTCGACCCGATCGACGGCACCCGAGCCTTTATCGCGGGCCTGCCGCTCTGGACCACCTTGATCGGCCTTCGCCACGAAGGGCGTCCGGTGCTGGGCTCGATCGGCCAGCCTTACGTCAATGAGATCTTCGTCGGCCACGCGGGCGGCGCGCGCCTCGTCTCGGGCGGCGAAGCACGGCCGATCCGCGTGCGCGAGTGCGCCAACATCAATGACGCCGTCATCGCCACCACCGATCCCGACGCCTGTTTCGACGGCGCCGAGCGCGGGGCCTGGCTGCAAGTCCGCGCGGCCGCCAAGCTGGCGCGCCTGGGCTGCGACGCCTACGCCTACGCCATGGTCGCCATGGGCAAGATGGACATGGTCATCGAAGCGGGCCTGAAATCCTGGGACATCGAGGCGGCCATCCCCCTGATCGAGGGCGCCGGCGGCCTGGTCACCAACTGGCGCGGCGAACCCGTCGGCCCGAACGGTGGCCAGATGGTCATTTCGGGTGATCGCCGCCCCTTGGACGAGGCGCTGGTCAGTCTGAGACGTTCGGCGAAATGAGCGGTTCGCGCGGGGCGATCGGATCGACCGTCTCGTCGAAGGCCTGCCAGAACAGCGCGCGGCGGGCGTCGGTCTCGACCAGGATCTCGTGGAAGGCCCCGGGGACCTCGACATAGCGCCCCTTGGGGATACGCCGTGCGATCGATTCTGAGTCGGCGTTCAGCACGCGGTTGTCGAGTTCGGCGCCGAGAATGGTCACCGGAATCGCGATCGCTTCGACCGACTTGCTGCGCCTGAGCCACGCGCACGCTGAGATGGCGAAATCAGCCCAGCCCCAGGTCATGCCCCCCAGAGCGATCTCGGGGTGGGCGCGCAGTTGCGCCTGGTAGCGATCATAGCGCGTCTCATCGTGGGTCAGACCGTCGCCCTGGAAGGTCTGGGTCAGCGGATCATACGGCGTCTGCACATACTCGCCGGCCAAACCCACCCGCGACATCACGAAAGCCAGAGGCCGCGCCAGCCACGGCGGCACGCCGGCGGTGTTGAGGCCCAGCATCGGCGCCGACAACACGGCGGCGGCGAAACGTGTCTCACCCTGGGCCAGGGCCAGGGTCGTCAGGCAACCGCCCATCGAATGGCTCACCGCGATCCAGGGCTTAGGCATCCGCGTCTCGAACGCATCGAGCAGCGCCTCGTAGTCGGAAACGAAGGTCTTGAAGCCGCGCGCGTGACCCTTCAGGCGGTCCGGCAAGGCGCGGGCCGACAGCCCCTGCCCTCGCCAGTCATGCAGCAAGACGGCGAAATCGCGCGCCAAAAGGTCGTCGACGACCTCGAAATACTTCTCAAGCGGCTCGCTGCGTCCGGGGCTGAGCACCACCGAACCCCGGGCGGGGCCTGCCGGGAAAAACGTCGCGGCGCGGAGGGTCGCCCCATCCGCGCCGCGGAACCATTCAGCCTTGCCGTGGTCGGGAACCGGGGCCTCGGGAATCGAGACCAGAGGCGCCGGTTCCTCCATGGCCTAGCGGAGCTTGGCGAACAGGGCGCCCATCTTGGGCTGCAGGCCCATGGCCACGCCCATGTCCGACAGCTTCAGCTTGCCGGTCATGACGGCCATCGTCGGGTCCAGCTTGCCTTCGCCCATGGCGACCAGGTCGTCCAGGGCCAGGGTCATGGTCAGGTCGGCGGGCTTGTCTTCGTTGGTGACCGAGCCGCCGTCGATGTGGATGACACCGGCGTCCTTCAGGTCGAACTTCAGGGACTTGCCCAGGCCGCTGTCGTCGCCAACGGCGGTTTTGATCTTGTCGGTGAGTTCCTGGATGGTGGCCATGGCGCGATCTCCCTCTGCGCTTGTGAGTTGATGAAAAGCTAGACCGGCTGACGCGGATAAGTAAACACCGGTTAGAACAGCCGTTGGTTTATTTCTTGCCGTCGTCGAACGCGACCCTAGTCGGCGTTCGCGACAGCTTCACCCTGGCCGCGCCCTTGTGGGCCTCAGGGTAGAAGACCGGCACGCCACCGACCATCTCGAGTGCGGCCTGGCGGCCGTCGCCATAGACGATCTGGCCGCTCTGCGCGCCGATAAAGCCGATCCCCGGCAGCTTCGGGACCATGAGGGCCAGCGCGGGGCCGGCCGCCTTGCGCATCGCCGCGTTCGACTCCGAAACGGTCAAGGCAAGTTCGCGTGCATCGTACTCCTGGGTCAGCTTGAGAACCGGAGCCGGTATCATGCTGATCGAGAACTTCTTTTCGGCAGGAACATCGACCACGACCTTGGCCTTGCCGTTCAACTGGGTCAGCGTGGGCAGCCGATCAAACTCGCCATCGTCCCCGACGGGCAAGACCGTGGTGGAGCCGTTGGTCTCGACGACAGAAACCTTCACCCCGCCCATGGGCTTGCCTTCGCTGCGCAGGATGTACCGAAGACGCATCCGCGAGCGCTCCTGAGCGGGCACCTTCATGAACTTGTCGAGATAGGGAAACAGCTTCTCGGCGGGGATGACCTTCTCTCGTGCGGAGGCGGGCGTCGCGGCAGCGATCAGCGCAAGGCCAAGGCCGGCTACGGCCAGCGTCTTGAATGTCTTGCTCTGGTTCATTTCGGCTTCGCGAACTTCAAGGTCATGCGGTCGCTCTCCCCGATCGCATCATATTTGGAATGGTCGAAACCCGGCTCGGCCGGCTCGCCGCGCGGCGCCGACAGGCGCGTGGGCGGCAGGGTCCAGACACCGAAGGGATGGTCCTTGGTGTCCTTGGGATTGGCGTTGATCTCGCTGGTCCCGATCAGGATGAAGCCGGCCTCCTTGGCAATCTGGATGACGTAGTCCTGCTGGACATAGCCATCCTCGGCCAGCACGTCCTGGACGCGTCCCGGCTGCCCGCGATGTTCCTCGATCCCCAAAATCCCGCCGGGCTTGAGCGCTGCAAGCGCGTCCTTGAAGGCCTTCTCGGCGATGCCGCCGGCCATCCAGTTATGCAGATTGCGCAGGAACAGCACGAGATCGGCGCTGCCCGCCGGCGCGACGGGCCCGCTGGTCGGGCCGAAGGCCGTAAAGGCCACCTCGCCATAGACCTTCTTTTTCTCGGCCAGCTTGCGGCGGTAGCCGTCGACGATCGTGGCGGCCGCAGGGTCAGCGGGGCCGGTCGTCTCCAGCATGGCTTCATAGAGCTTGCCGCGGGTGTCGGCCAGGAACGGCGCCAGGATGTCGGTGTACCAGCCTGCTCCCGGCCAGAACTCGACCACGGTCTGGCCGGGCTTGAGCTCCCAGAATTTCAGGCTTTCGACAGGATGACGCCAAACGTCGCGCGCGCGGTCGGCCGGCGGACGCCAGTTTCCCGCCACCGCCGCCTCGATCGTATTCGGCCCGGCCTTGGCGGCGGCCTTGGCCTCCACCTTCGCCGGGTCGTCCTTTTTCCCGCACGACGCCAGAGCCAAGGCGCCGACGCCCGCCACCAAGCTTCGCCGCGACCAGAGTTGAACCGGAATCATCATTCCCCCACAGCGCGGAAAAGCCTGGCGGCAGACCTTGGCGAAAGTCAGGCAGGCTTGCGGAAGCGCAGGGTCATCCGGTCGCTTTCACCGATAGCGTCATACTTGCTGCGGTCGAAGTTGGGATCGGCGGGCTGGCCGCCCGGCGCGGTGCGCTTCACCGGCGGCAGGGTCCAGACGCCGAACGGGTGGTCCTTGGTGTCCTTCGGGTTGGCGTTGATCTCCGATTGAGCGTCCAGCTTGAAGCCGGCTTTCTCGGCGATGGCGATCACCGTGGCGGTGTTGAGGTAACCGTCAGCGCCGGCGGCCTTTTCCGAACGCGGGTCGGCGCGGTGCTCCTCGACGGCCAGCACGCCGCCCGGCTTCAGCACGGCGAAGAAGTCGGCGAACACCTTGTCGGCGACGCCCGGCTGCACGGTCCAGTTATGGACGTTACGCGCCGTCAGCACGATGTCGGCCGAACCCGGCGCGCCGAGCGGACCCGACACCGGGCCGAAATTGGCGAACTGCGGCTTGCCGTACTTGGCTTCGTCAGCGAAGCGGGCTTCGAAGTCAGCGCGGCCCTTGCGGGCGCCTTCCGACAGCTTCGGATTGGCAAGGTCGGCGACGCCGGCCACGTAGGTTCCGCCGGTGGCCTTGGCGTAGGGCGCCAGGATCGCGGTCCAGTAGCCGCCGCCGGGCGAGACCTCGATCACGGTCTGCTTGGGCTTGAGACCCCAGAAGATCAGGCTCTCATACGGATGACGGGCGCCGTCGCGAGCGACGTCGGCGGCGGGGCGGGTCGGCGAGGCGATCGCAGCCTTCAGGGCGGCGTCGGTGGCGGCGAAGGCGGCCGGCGCGGACAGAGTGAAAGCGGCGGCCAGAAGCAGAACTTGGCGACGAAGCGGCATGGGGAAGTGTCCTTCGGTCGGATGGGAGCGGCGACCTTAGCCATGGTTATCGGCGCGTCAAACGATTCACGTTCTGTGAGTTGGCGCCCCTTGAACCCGAAAATCCGCTCACCAACTACATGAACGAAGGCGCTGGATGACCGGGCCTTCCGGACCGCAGGTGACGCCGATTTCGGGTCGCCGAAGGGACGAAACCCTTGAGACCTTGCTTGATGAGAAGGATCTAATTCTATGCGTACGATCGACCTTTCGCCCCTGTACCGCTCGCTCGTCGGCTTTGACCGCCTCGCCGACCAGCTGGACGCCGCCGCGCGTAACGAAGCGGCCTCGGGCTATCCCCCCTACAACATCGAACGCACCGGCGAGAACGCCTACCGCATCGAGATCGCGGTGGCGGGCTTCAAGCCCGAAGAACTGAACGTCGAGGTGAAGGAAAACCTGCTGACCGTCACCGGCCGCAAGGCCGCGAACGACGAAGCCAAGCAGTACCTGCATCGCGGCCTGGCCGAGCGCAACTTCGAGCGCAAGTTCCAGCTGACCGACTACTTGGTGGTGGTCGACGCCGATCTGTCGAACGGCCTGCTGTCGATCGCGTTGAAGCGCGAACTGCCCGAAGCGCTCAAGCCCCGCACGGTGGAGATCAAGACGCCCTCTGCCTCGACCCTGATCGAAGGCGAAAAGGCCGCGTAACCCGCAGCCCTGCTGTTTCTGTCTCCCAATCCCCTCTGAACTTGGGCGGCGCCGAAAGGCGCCGCCTTTTTCGTGGGATCAGTCCGGCATCGAAAGATCAAGGCCCTGGATCTGGCTGAGATCCACGTCCCGGAAGCTGGTCTTGACCACTCGCGCGCCGGTGAGGTCCGCGCCGCGCAGATCGGCGCCATCGAGGATGGCTTCGCTCAAATCCGCCGTTTGCAACAGCGCGTACCGCAGACGCGCGGCCTGCAGGCTCGACTGGGTCCGACGCTCCGGCCCCAGCGGCAAAGGCGACAGGACGGCTTGCCGCAGATCCGCCTTGGTCAGGTTGGCGCCCGCCAGCTTGGCGCCACGCAGGTCGGCCCCACGCAGATTGGCCGCCCGAAGATCGGCGTTCTGAAGATTGGCGCCCTGCAATTGCGCGCCCGACAGATCAAGACCGATCATGCAGGCGCCCTTGGCGCTCATGGCGGTCAGCCGAAGACCCTTGAGCTTGTCGCCGAGCGGACGCAGATCCTCGCCATCCAGGCGCGCCGCCGAGCCTTCCCGGCCGCCCGTCTGACACCAACGCTGATTGTCGACGCAGCGACGCAGCAGTTCTTCGGCCCGAGCCAAAGCCTCGCGGCTGGCGGCCTTGAGGGTCCCGTTCATGTGAGCGCCGCTGACCCGCGCGGTCGAGGTGTCGACCCCGGCCATGACCGCTCCCGACAGGTTGGCGCCTTCAAGGTTGGTTCCCTTGACGTCGGCGCCGTCGAGGATCGCGCCGCACAGGTTGGCTTCCTTGAGGTTCGCCCCCGAGAGCTTGGCGCCCTTGAGCGAGCAATCGCTGAAGTCGGCCTTGAAGGCGGAGACGCCCTCGAACTGCGAGCCGTCCAGCGTGGCCCCGGAGAAGTTGACCTCGTCGGCCTCGCCCTGACGCGTTTCATGGCGCAGCGTATCGAGACCCTTCCGGGGATGGGGAATGGCGATCTGGCCCTCTCGGAAGTCGGCCTGGGTCAAATCTGCCTGGGCGAGGTTGGCGCCGCGCAGGCAGGCGCCGCGCAGATCGGCGCGGACCATGGACGCCTGGCGCATGTCGCTCTTGCGCAGATCACAGCCGAACAGGCTCGCCCGGTCCAGCTTGGTGCGGACCATGCGGCAGCCCTCGAGGACCGAGGCGGAAAGGTCCGCATCGACCAGGTTCCGAAACGACAGATCTAGGCCCGACAGCTGGACGAAACGGAGCGAAGCCCGCTTCCCCCCCTGCTTGCCGGTAACGAATTTCTCGTGCGCCGTCACGATCATGTCGAGCTCGGCTTGGCTCAGGCGGCGTCGCCCGGCCACGCTCTGCGCGGCGTTCATAAGGAATTTCCCCGTATGACTTTGTTCTCTTAGTTACGGGGACTCTAACGCCGACCAACGAGCGAAGCGTTAAGACTGCGTCGGATTGTCGCAAAATATTTCCTAGATGACATCATCCAGGCCGCGCGCCGCCAGCCTGATGGCGCCGGTCAGATCCAGGTCGCGTAGCTGCGCGCCGGTAAAGTTGGCGCGCGAGACATCCGCGCCGGCCATTCGGGCCTGCCGCAGGTCAGCGCGCGCGAGGTCGGCGTTGGTAAGAATCGCCCCCGTCAGATCGACCGGCAGCAAGCGGTCGGCTGCGATGAGCAGCGGCCCCAGCTGTGCGTCACGCAGGTCCGCTCCCGTCAGCTTGGCGCCCTTCAACCGCGCGCCTCGCAGGTCGGCGCGGCGCAGGTTGCAGGCTCGCAGATCGGCGCCATCCAACTGCGCGCCCTGCATCTGCACGCCTTCCATGTCGAGGCCGTAGAACACCGCCCCCTTCGCCGACAGGGCCGTGAGATTGAAGCCTCGGACAGATCGCAGATTCCGCAGATCGGCCTTGTCGAACACCGAGGGCTTGCCCTCGCCGCCGCCGGTCTCGATCCATCGTGCGTGGTCGGCGATCATCTGCTCATACGGCAGGTCAGAGACGCTTGTGCCCGACGGCTTGTCGGTCAACGCGCCGTCCATATTGGTGTCGTTGACGTTCCAGGACAGGGTCTTGGCCCCAACCAGCACGGCGTTGCGCAGATCAGCGCCGGCGAGGTTAGCGCCCGACAGATCGGCCCCCGCCAGGTTGGCGCCGTTGAAATTGGCCTGTTTGAGGTTGGCCCGAACCAGCTTGGCGTCCTTCAGGATAGCGTCACTGAAGTCCGCCTTCGTCGCGACGATGCCCGACAGGCGCGAACGCTCGAGGTTGGCGCCCGACAGGTTCGCGCCGGCCGCGAAGGCTTCGCGTTGGGTCGGTTCGATGACGCGATAACCTTCCTTGCGGTCGGCGGCGGCGATCGTGCCCTCCCGCAGATCGGCCTCGAACATGTCGGCGCCGGTCAGGTTGGCGCCGCGCAGACTGGATCCGCGCAGGTCAGCCCGCCGCAACGACGCGTCGGTCAAGTCGGCGCCTTGCAGATCCGCGCCATAGAAGTTGGCGTTGTCCAGCTTGGCTTTTCGCAGGTCACAGCCGACGAGAATGGCGCCGGTGAAATCGGCGTCGCAGAGATTGCGCCCCGGCACGGAGAGGCCAGACAGGTCGCAGAACGCGAACACCGCGCGCGCGCCCCCCATCCGCGCCGACCACAGACGGTCATGCTTGGCGCAGATGACGTCCACTTCGTACTGCGTCAGGCGCTTGTATTCTTGTGGCGTGCTGGCGGCGGCGCTCATGGCTCGCTGGGTATCCCGAGTTAACGGGACACCTTGCGCAGAGCAAAATTAACGCCGTGTTTCCAACACCTTCCGCTTAAGCTTTCGGCGTTTTAACCAACTTTGGGAAGCGCCTCAGCCCGACTGTCGTCCAGGTAGCGCGCGCCGGTCGGCTTCAATGCAGCATCCAGGTCGATCACCAGCGGATTGCCGGTCGGAATCTCCACACCGACGATCTGGTCGTCCGGCACGTTGAACAGATGCTTGACGATGGCGCGCAGCGAGTTGCCGTGAGCGGCGATCAGCACAGTCTCACCCGCCTTGAGATGCGGAGCGATGTCGCTTTCCCAGTAGGGCAGAACGCGAACCAGCGTCGTCGCCAGGCTTTCCGTGCTGGGCAGGCTTGCGCCCTTGTAGCGGCGGTCCTTGCTGAAGTCGTACTCGCCGCCCGGCGCCAGCTCCGGCGGCGGGATATCGTACGAACGGCGCCAGATGGTCACCTGCTCGACGCCGTGCTTTTCGGCGGTCTCAGCCTTGTTCAGGCCGGTCAGCCCGCCATAGTGGCGCTCGTTCAAGCGCCAGTCCTTGGTCACCGGCACGAAGCTCTGCTTGGCGGCGTCCAGCGCCAGATTGCCCGTGCGGATGGCGCGGGTCTGAACCGAGGTGAACAAGCGGTCGATCTCGATGCCGGCCGCAGCGATCAGCTCGCCGCCCTTCCGGGCCTGAGCTTCGCCCTCAGCGGTGAGGTCAACATCAACCCAACCGGTGAAGCGGTTTTCCAGGTTCCACTGGCTTTGGCCATGGCGCAGCAGGACGAGCGTCGGCATCGGGCTTCCTTCGGAGATCAGGGAAATGTCAGGGCGGGCTAAGGCCAGCCCGCTTCAGCGTCAAGCGCCGAAGCGACCAAGGACCCGATCGGCCCGGTGCGCGCCCCCTCCCCCAGGCCGCCGCGCGTGCTATAGGCGAGCCATGCCTGATCGCATCTTCATGCCTCTTATGGGACTCATCGCCGCCGCGCTGATCGCCCTCTCTCTCGTCTGGCCCCAGGGCCAGGGCGACCGCTCCTGGGGCCCCTTCGGCCACACGCCCGTTCAGCAGACCCCGGAGATGAGGGCCAAGATTCAGCGGGAAAAGGACTCGGCGCGCCGTCGGGACGAGGCGGCGAAAAAGGCTGTCGAGGCCATGGATCAGCTTTCGCAATGAGCGCCTTCAACGCTGTTCAGGTGGGCCGCCGCGTCCTCGCCGTAGAAGCCGATGCGCTGCGCGTCCTCGCAGACTCGCTGGGCGAGGCCTTCGCCAATGCGGTCGAGACGATCTTCAACGCCAAGGGTCGCGTCGTCTGCACGGGCATGGGCAAGTCGGGGCATGTGGCGCGGAAGATCGCCGCCACCCTCGCTTCGACCGGCACCCAGGCGATGTTCGTCCACCCCGCCGAAGCCTCGCACGGCGACCTGGGCATGATCGGGCCAGACGACGTGGTTCTGGCGCTGTCCAAGTCGGGCGCCGGCCGCGAACTGGCCGACACCCTGGCCTACGCTAAGCGCTTCTCGATCCCGCTGATCGCCATGACCGCCGTGGCCGACAGCCCGCTCGGTCAGGCGGGCGACATCCTGCTGCTGCTCCCCGACGCGCCCGAGGGGACGGCGGAAGTGAACGCCCCGACCACGTCGACCACCCTGCAGATCGCGCTGGGCGACGCGATCGCTGTGGCTCTGCTGGAGCGGCGCGGCTTCACCGCCAGCGACTTCCGCGTCTTCCACCCCGGCGGCAAGCTCGGCGCTATGCTGCGCACGGTCGGCGACCTGATGCACGGCGCCGATGAGCTTCCCCTGGTCGCCGCCGACGCCGCCATGCCCGACGCTTTACTGGTCATGAGCGAAAAGCGTTTCGGCGCGGTCGGCGTCGTTGATGACGCGGGTCACCTGGCCGGCTTGATCACGGACGGTGATCTGCGTCGACACATGGATGGGCTGCTGACCCACACCGCCGGCGAGGTCATGACGCACGCTCCCCTGACCATCGGCCCCGGCGCCCTGGCGGCTGAAGCGCTGAAGGTTATGAACGAGCGGCGGATCACCGTGCTTTTCGTCGTCGAGCGCGAACGCCCCGTCGGCATTCTACATGTGCACGACCTGCTTCGCGCGGGTGTGATCTAGGTCACATCGAAACTTTGTAAAACCTTGTCATGCGAACGCGCTAGTCGTGCCGCGTCCGCACGGCTAAAGCCATACCATCTCAACTGAAGCGAGCCTTCAATGTTCTCCTCGCCCCGCGCCGATCTGGTTCCGAATACGGCTGCTTACGAAAACGAAGCCCTGGTCAAGGCGACGGGCTTTCGCGAGTACGACGCGCGCTGGCTGTTTGGGCCGGAGATCAATCTCCTGGGCGTGCAGGCCCTGGGCCTGGGTCTGGGAACCTATATCCACGAACTGGGCCAATCGAAGATCGTGGTCGGCCATGACTTCCGCTCGTATTCGACCTCGATCAAGAACGCCCTGATCCTGGGTCTGATCAGCGCCGGCTGCGAGGTGCACGACATTGGCCTGGCCCTGTCGCCCACCGCCTATTTCGCCCAGTTCGACCTCGACATCCCGTGCGTGGCCATGGTCACGGCCAGCCACAACGAAAACGGCTGGACCGGCGTGAAGATGGGCGCCCAGAAGCCGCTGACCTTCGGCCCCGACGAGATGAGCCGCCTCAAGGCCATCGTGCTGAACGCCGAGTTCGTCGAGCGCGATGGCGGCAAGCTGATCCGCGTGCAGGGCGAGGCCCAGCGCTATATCGACGACGTGGCCAAGCGCGCCAGCGTCACCCGTCCCCTGAAGGTGATCGCCGCCTGCGGTAACGGCACGGCCGGCGCCTTCGTGGTCGAGGCCCTGCAGAAGATGGGTGTCGCTGAGGTCGTGCCGATGGACACCGACCTCGACTTCACCTTCCCCAAGTACAATCCCAACCCCGAAGACGCCGAGATGCTGCACGCGATGGCTGACGCTGTCCGTGAGACGGGCGCGGACCTGGCGTTCGGCTTCGACGGCGACGGCGACCGCTGCGGCGTGGTCGATGACGAGGGCGAGGAGATCTTCGCCGACAAGATCGGCCTGATGCTGGCGCGCGACCTGGCCCCGCTGCATCCGGGCGCGACCTTCGTCGTGGATGTGAAGTCGACGGGCCTCTACGCCACCGATCCGATCCTGGCCCAGCACGGCTGCAAGGTGATCTACTGGAAGACCGGCCACAGCTACATCAAGCGCAAGAGCGCGGAGCTGGGCGCCCTGGCCGGCTTCGAAAAGAGCGGCCACTTCTTCATGAACGGCGAGCTGGGCTATGGCTACGACTGCGGCCTGACCGCCGCCGCGGCCATCCTGGCCATGCTGGACCGCAATCCCGGCGTGAAGCTGTCGGACATGCGCAAGGCCCTGCCGGTGGCCTTCACCTCCCTGACCATGAGCCCCAAGTGCGGCGACGAGGTGAAGTACGGCGTCGTCGCCGACGTGGTGAAGGAATACGAGGACCTGTTCGCCGCCGGCGGTTCGATCCTGGGCCGCAAGATCACCGAGGTGATCACGGTCAACGGCGTGCGGGTGCACCTGGAGGACGGCTCCTGGGTCCTGGTCCGCGCCTCGTCCAACAAGCCCGAGGTCGTCGTCGTGGTCGAAAGCACCCAGTCCGAAGACGACATGCGCGCCCTCTTCCGCCAGGAGGTCAAGCCGCGCCTGGGCGACCGGGTCGGCAAGTACAATCAGGAAATCTGAGTGAGCTGAGATGCTCACCAAAGGCCGGGGCGAACGCTCCGGCCTTTTTCTTTGGTGCGCGATTGTCTAACCAGACGCCATGATCAGGCTCCGCCCTTCCCGCCCCGATGACGGTCCACGGGTCCTGGAGATCTGGGCGGCCGCCGTTGACGCTACGCACGACTTCCTCTCCGCCGAGGATCGCACCGCTATCGGCCGCGAGGTCGAGGCGTTCCTGCCCTATGCGCCCCTGACCGTGGCCGTCGATCGCCGGGATCGGCCGGTCGGCTTCATGCTGATCCAAGACGGCCGCCTGGAGGCGCTGTTCGTGGATCCCGAGCACCACGACGCTGGGATCGGCCGCATGCTGATCGAGTACGCCCTGGCGGTGCATCCGCTGCTGGACCTGGACGTCAACGAACAGAACGCCCAGGCGCTCGGCTTCTACCGGCATATGGGTTTCGACCCCATCGGCTGGTCAGCCACCGACGGCCAGGGCCGGCCCTATCCGCTGGTCCATATGCGGTTCGGCGACTGAGCCTGGGCAGCGCCAAGGCGGGGCGGCTTTCTTGCTGATCATCCCGGGCGTAGCGGCCGCGTCGGGGCGCCCTGCCCCTTGGGCCAAGTCCGACGGAGGGGTAAGCAGGCATCGTTAGACTCAAGGACCCGCCATGCGCCTGCCCGCCCTCGTCCTCGCCTTCATCGCCCTGCTGGTCTCGCCCGCCTGGGCCCAGCGACTGGACGAGACGCCGCGCGTGGCGGTCATCTCGGCCTTTCCGCCGGAAATCGGCGCGCTGAACGCCGCCACCGCCGAACAGAAGGCCTATGAGGTCAACGGCGTGCGATTCATGACCGGCAAGCTCGAGGGCAAACCGGTCGTGGTGTTCCTGAGCGGGGTGTCGATGGTCAACGCGGCCATGACCACCCAGATGGCGCTGGAGCGCTTCAACATCACGCGGATCGTTTTCTCGGGCATCGCCGGCGGCGTCGACGAGAGCCTCGACATCGGCGACGTTGTGGTCGCCGACCAGTGGGCTCAGAACCTGGAAAGCGCCTTCGCGCGCGAGACCGACAAGGGCTTCGAGGTCTCGCCCAGCATCCGCACGACGACCCTGGCCAACTACGGCATGATCTTTCCGCGCGGTATCCACATGCCGGGCGATGCCCTGGGAGCGCCCGCGCGCGTTTGGTTCCCAACCGATCCGATCCTGCTGGATACCGCCCGCAAGGTGGCCGCCGATGTCGCCCTGCAGCGCTGCGCGGCCGACAAGTGCCTGGTTCACCCGCCGAAGGTCGTGATCGGCGGCAACGGCGTTTCGGCGTCGGTGTTCCTGGACAACGCCGCCTATCGCAAATACCTGCGCGCCACCTTCGAGGCCCGGGTGGTCGACATGGAAAGCGCGGCCGTCGCCCACGTGGCGCTGGTCAACAAGACCCCGTTCATCGCCTTCCGCAGCCTGTCGGACCTGGCCGGCGGCGGCGCGGGCGACAATGAGATGCACACCTTCATGGCCCTCGCCTCGGACAACTCGGCCACGGTGGTGAAGGCGTTCGTCAAGGCGCTGCCCTAAACTTCCCAACACCCTGAGTTCAGACCCCGGAGGAGCAAACCATGTCGTCTTTCGATCGCCGCGTCCTGATCTCGGGCGGCCTGGCGGCCAGCGCCGCACTGGCGACGCCCGCGAGCGCCGCGCCTGACGCCCCGATGCTGTTTCACCAGGTGTTCTTCTGGCTAAAGAACCCGGGCGACAAGGCTGATCGGGACAAACTGATCGCGGGGCTGAAGGCGCTGAAGGCCATCGACGTCATCCAGCAACTGCACGTCGGCGTGCCCGCTGCGACCGAGAAGCGCGACGTCGTCGACAACAGCTACGATGTCTCCGAACTGATGGTGTTCAAGAGCGTCGAGGACCAGAAGCGCTACCGGGACCACCCGCTGCTCCAGAAATTCGTGGCCGATTGCAGCCATCTGTGGAGCAAGGTGGTGGTCTACGACTCGATGTCGGTTTGAAGGGGCAAACACCCTAGCCTTTAAAACCCCGTGTCATCCCGGAAGCCTCGCAGAGGCTGTCCGGGACCCGGGGGGTCCAAGAGCGCCGTGCGAGCCGCCCCTGGGTCTCGGCTCTACCGCCGGCTTTCGCCGGGGTTCGGCCGGGATGACACGGAAGGGGTGAGTCGCCCCTTACCGCGTCCCGAACGTGCGGTCGCCCGCGTCGCCGAGCCCCGGCACGATGTAGCCGTGGTCGTTCAGCGTCTGATCGATCGCCGCCGTCCAGATCGGCACGTCCGGGTGGGCCTCGCGCAGAGCATCGACACCCGCTTGCGCCGCCAGCAGGCAGACAAAGCGCAGGTTGGTGACGCCATAGTGCTTGAGGCGGGCGATCGCCGCGATGGCCGAGTGGCCGGTGGCCAGCATCGGATCGACGACAATGACCAGGCGGCCGGCGATGTCCTCGGGCGCCTTGAAATAGTATTCGACCGCCTCCAGCGTCTCGTGATCGCGATAGAGGCCGATATGCGCCACTCGCGCCGACGGCACGAGGTCCAGCATGCCCTCGCACATGCCCAGGCCCGCGCGCAGGATCGGTGCGAAGACCAGCTTCTTGCCGGCGATCTCATAGGCCGTGGTCGGCGCGACCGGGGTCTCGATCTGGACCTCGTCCATCGGCAGGTCGCGCGTGACCTCGTAGCAGATCAGCGTCGCGGTCTCGCGCATCAGGGCGCGGAACGTCTTGGTCGAGGTCGTCCTGTCCCGCATCTTGGTCAGCTTGTGCTGGACGAGCGGATGGCTGACGACGGTGACGTTGGACATGGAGAGCTCTGCTAGGAACGTGGCTTCACGCTCCTAGCAGCCCCTCGGAAATCAGGCCAGTTGGTCGCCGATCGGCAAGCTGCGGATCCGCTTGCCGGTCGCGGCGAAGATGGCGTTGCACAGCGCCGCCGGCGCCGGCGGATAGGCCGGCTCGCCAAGGCCCGTCGGGTTGTTGTCCGACAGCTTGTAGCGCACCTCGACGGGCGGCGCGTCCGCCATGCGCAGCAGCGGGAAGTCGCCGAAATTGCTGTTCACGGCCGCGCCGTTCTCGAAGGTGATGCTTTGGTAGAGCGTGCTGCCTATGGCGTCGAGGATCGAGCCCTGCATCTGCTGATCAGCGCCGCTGGGGTTGACGATCTGGCGACCGACATCGGCGGCGGCCCAGACCTTGTCGACCTTCACCGCGCCGTCCTTGACCGTCACCTGCATGACCACCGCCACATAGCCCAGGTGGCTGTAGTGGCAGGCCACGCCCAGGCCCGTGCCCTTGGGAACCTTACGCCCCCAGCCCGACATCTCGGCCGCTAGGTCGAGCACGCCACGCATGCGACCGGTGTGGAAGCTGTCGCCCTTGCCCGGCTCGCCCAGAAGGCGCGGCTCGCCCAGCAGCTCGCGACGGAAGGCGACAGGGTCCTTGCCGGCCGCCAGGGCCAGCTCGTCGGTGAAGCTCTGGATCACGAAGCCAAAGGCGTTGTTGCCCGGCGCACGCAGGAAGCCGGTCGGGAAGCCCAGCGGCATCACCGACACGTCATGGCGGTAATTGGCCACGGCGCGGCACGGGAACTGGGTCGCGTTCATCGCCGCAGCGGTGTTGAAGGTCTCGCCTTCGCCGAAGGTGATGAAGTGGTTCTTCCAAGCTGTCAGCCCGCCCTTGGCGTCCAGGCCGGCGGTCAGGTTGTGCCAGCCGCCCGGACGATAGAAGTCGTGCTGCATGTCGTCCTCGCGGGTCCAGATCAGCTGGACCGGCGCATTGACCTTGGCGGCGATGGCGGCGGCTTCGACCATGTAGTCGTTCATCAGTCGGCGACCAAAGCCGCCGCCGCCGCGGATCAAGTGGATGGTGATCGCCGAAGGGTCGATATTCAGCGACCGGGCGACCAGGGCGCGGCCGGACTCAGGGTTCTGGGTCGGGGCCCAGATCTCCACCTTGCCGTCCTTGACGTGCGCGGTGCAGTTCTGCGGCTCCAGCGCCGCATGGGCGATGAAAGGATAGCTGTAGGCGGCGCTGACGGTCTTGGCCGCGCCCTTCAGCGCCGCCTCGACATCGCCGTCGTTGTGCAGGTTGCGATGCGGCGGCGCGGCGGCCAGTTCGGCGGCCTTGGCCGCGAAGCCGGCGGTGCTCTGGCGGGCCGTCGGATGCTCGGCCCACTGGATCTGCAACGCCTCGCGGCCCTTGCGCGCCGCCCACCAGCTGTCGGCGACCACGGCTACGCCGGGCAGAAGCCCTTGCAGGTTGGTCCCGCCCTCGATGATGAAGGCGTCGCGAACGCCCTTCACCGCCTTCGCCGGCGCCAGATCAACGGACGCGACCTTGGCCCCATAGACCGGCGCCTTGGCGAAGGCGGCGAACAGCATCCCCGGCAGGCGCACGTCGATGCCGTAGGTCGGCTGGCCGGTGACGATCGCGTCGAGGTTCTGGCTCTTGTGGCTCTTGCCGATGATGCGGAAGGCCTTGGGGTCCTTCAGCGTCAGCGACTTGGGGTCCGGCGGCGTCAGCGCGGCGGCGGCCTGGGCCAGCTCGCCATAGGACGCGCGGCGCTTGCCGGCGGCGTCAACGACAAAGCCCGCCTCGGTCTTGAGACTGTCGGCCGGGACGTTCCAGCGGGCGGCGGCTGCGGCGATCAGCAAGGCCCGAACCGTCGCGCCGACCCGGCGCAGACCGTCGTATTCCAGCGTCGTGGCCATGCTGCCGCCGGCCACCTGGCGTCCGTAGACCTTGGTGTCGGCGATGGCCTGCTCGACGGTGACCGCCGACCAGTCGACGTCCAGTTCCTCGGCGATCAGCATCGGCAGGGCTGTCTTGATCCCCTGCCCCACCTCGGGAACCTTGGACGCGATGGTCACCTTGCCGTCGGACGCGATGCGCACATAGGCGTTGACCTTGGTGTCGCCCGCCGCCTGGCTTTCCGACGACATGGTGAAGCTGAGCAGCAGGCCGCCGCCGACAGCGGCGCCGGACTGCAGGACGAAGCGACGGGTCGGGTCGCGCAGGATCTCGCCGTCCATGATCAAGCCTTCTCCAGACCGGCGGCGACCTTGATCGCCTTTTTGATACGGATGTAGGTGGCGCAGCGGCACAGATTGCCGTTCATCGCCGCGTCGATCTCCTCGTCGGTCGGCTTGGGCGTGGTGGCCAGCAGCGCCGTGGCCGACATGATCTGGCCGGCCTGGCAGTAGCCGCACTGGGGCGTGTCGACCGCCTTCCAGGCCGCCTGCACCTTGGCGCCGACTGCCGTCTTGCCCACGCCCTCGATGGTGGTCACCTTTTGCTCGCCGACCCCGCTGATCGGCGTGACACAAGCGCGCACCGGAATACCGTCCAGATGCACGGTGCAGGCGCCGCAAAGCGCCGCGCCGCAGCCGTACTTGGCGCCGACCAGGCCCAGCGTATCGCGCAGAACCCACAACAGCGGGGTGTCGCCGTCGACATCCGCGATGCGGCTTTCTCCGTTGACGGTCAGATTGAACGCCATGGTCGAACGCTCCTCATCAGGGCGGCGCGGACGAGCGCGCGCGATGTTTCTCTTGGACAGACATGGAATTTGGCGCGTCGGCGCGCGTTTTGAAAGCCCCGACCACCCAAGCCTGGAAGCGCAATCATCGAAATCATCCGCCCAAGGACATTTATCAAGACAAGATTGAGCGCGTGGCTTAAGGGGCCTGCCCGCGGCTGCGCCGGATCGGCGGATTCGAAGGCGAGGCCGTGCGGAAGAGACTTGGCGCATCGTGCGCGCCAGGACTACGCCCATCTCCGGACATTGGTCGCGAGCGTAATGGTCTCGACGACTCGGCCGATGATGGGCGGTATGGACGCCTCGGGCGGGTCGCGCCGGTGCGTGCGATGGCCGCTTGGGTTTCTCTGGAGTTCTGAATGACGTGAGCCGGTCGGACGACGAGATGGAAGGACGCAAAAGCGGCAAACGCCGCCAAGTCGCCGCCCTGCCCTGGCGCGGCGAAGGCGACGCCCTGCGCATCCTCCTGGTCTCGTCGCGCGAGACGCGGCGCTGGGTCATCCCCAAAGGCTGGCCGATGAAGGGGCGCACCGATCCACAGGCCGCCGCCCAGGAGGCCTATGAGGAGGCCGGTCTGAAGGGAGCCATCGCGCCGCGTCCTTTCGGCGAGTACCCGTACCTGAAGCGGCTGAAGAACGGTCAGGCGCGGATGGTCAAGGTCGATGTCTATCCTCTCGAGGTCAAAGAGACCCTGGCGGCATGGCCTGAGCAAGGCCAGCGAACCCTCGAGTGGATGACTCCGGTCGAAGCCGCGCTCGCCGTTCAGGAACCGGAGCTGCGCGACCTCATCGCCCGCTTCGCCGGCGTCGATCTGGCCAGCGACCACGACATGCCCGCCAAGGCCCCGACGCCCGTACGCGTGGCGTTCCAGCGCCTGCGTCGCCGCGTGACGGCGCTCTGGGGCCGCTACCGCCGCTAACGCCACCTTCCCTATAAGCCTGTGGACAAACCTCGACGCCGAGCATAATGTTCTTGCTATGTTCTCGCGCGGAGAGGTTCCATGCAGCTGTCCCTAGCCCTGGCCCGGTCACCGCTGGAAAGCGTGCGGGACGCTCTCCTGTGCGAGTTTGGGCCTCAGCGCCCGGTGGCGCGCATGGACCCCATCTCGCAGCTGGTGAAGTCGTCGATCAGCGGCCGAACGCCCGATGCGGTGTCGTGGGCGGCGTTCCTGCGCCTGCGGGCCGAGTTCAAGAGCTGGGAGGATCTGGCGGAGGCCAAGCCCGCGCGCGTGGCCATGGCCATCCAGGACGTCACCTTTCCGGAGGACAAGGCCCGCCGCCTGACCACCGCCCTGCGCATGATCCAGGAGAAGGTCGGCTGGCTGTCGCTGAGCCACCTCAAGACGCTTGAGGTCGACCAGGCCCGCTGGGAACTGCAGGCCCTGCCCGGCGTGGGCGTGAAGGTGGCCGCCTGCGTGCTGAACTTCAGCGACCTGGCCATGCGGGCCCTGGTGGTCGACACCCACGTCGACCGCGTCGCCCGGCGCATCGGCCTGGTGGGCTCGGGCGACACGACCAACACCTATCACACGCTAATGGCCATGGCGCCGGCGAGCTGGACGGCGGACGATCTCTTCGAGTTGCATTGGCTGATGAAGCGCGGCTTGGGGCAGATGCTCTGCCCGCACGAGGGACCGAAGTGCGGGGCGTGTCCGGTGAAGGCGATGTGCGCCAAGGTCGACGTGGGTCACAGCGCAGAGGTGCTGGCCTGGCGACCGAGGACAGCGGGGCAAGGATGAAGCCTCCCCGTCCCTCACTCCGCTGACTGGAAAGCGTCATCGCTGTTCCGACCGTCCCGGCGAGACGTTGGGAGGGGCGGAATTGCATAGGAGCATTGATGTTGAAGCGCCCGGGTCGGGCATAGGGCACATTTCGTCCTTCTAGACGGTGGACCAACTCTCGCCCCTGACCTGAACCCGCCTATACATCCATAGAATTCACGGCGAACATCGGCCAACCTCAAGTGGATCGATCGATGCGCCTCTTTCTCGCCAGCGTTCTCGCCGGACTCGCACTGCCCGCCCTTGCTCTCGCCCAGGTCGTTTTGCCATCGACCTCTGTCGGGGAAGCGGCGAAAGCTTATCTTGAGGCGCTAAACTCGCGCGACCAGGCCAAGGCTGCAGCGTTCATCAAAGACCGTTTTCCAGCATCTCCGCTCGACGCGGACGGTTTCGTGGGCTTCGGGCGCCAAGTCGGCGGCTTCGACCTCGTGAAGATAGAGGCGGCCACACCAACTACGCTTACGGCGCTCGTACGCGAGCGCCATAGCGAAGGCTTCGCCCGGCTTCAGATCGAGACCGATCCGGCCGCGCCCACACAGATCAAGATGCTGGGCGCGCGCCCTGTCCAGCGTCCATCCGACATCGCAGCCGTCCCCCGGCTCGACGACGCCGCGCTCACCAAGGCCGTCGCCGGAAAATTGGCCATGATGGGCGAGAACTATTCTGGCGTCGTGCTGATCGCCCGCAAGGGCAAGCCGTTCATCGCTTTCGCCCAGGGCTTGGCCGACCGCGACCGAAAAACCCCAATCACCCAGGCGACTAAGTTTCGCGTTGGCTCGATGAACAAGATGCACACCTCAGTCGCCGTCCTGCAATTGGCCCAGGCTGGCAAGATCGACCTTCAGGCGCCGCTGATCACCTATCTGAAGGACTATCCCAACGCCGCCTGGGCCAAGAAAGTCACTGTGCGCCAACTGCTGACCCACACCGGCGGCGCCGGCGATTTCTTCGGTCCGGACTACGAGAAGAACCGCGATAACCTGCGGACGCTGCAGGATTACGTTGTCCTCTACGGTGCCCGCGAACCAAATTTCGAGCCTGGCGCAAGGCACGAGTACGCCAACTATGGCTTCATCCTGCTGGGTCGGGTCGTCGAGATGGTCTCAGGCCAGAGCTACTATGACTACGTCAGTGACCATGTCTTCAAACCAGCCGGCATCTCGGGCAGCGGCTTCGCGCCGGAGACAACGCCAGTGCCTGATCGAGCCGTAGCCTATGAACTGGTGGGCGGAATCTGGAAGCCAGCCGGGAGCTTGCCCTGGCGCGGCACCTCGGCCGGCGGCGGCTATTCGACGGCGGAGGATTTCCTGAAGTTCGCCATGGCGCTCTTCGATGGCCGGCTTCTGGACGAGACCCATCTCAAGATGATGACCGCTGTCCAGGCCGAAGACGGCCGGGGTGGAAAGTACGGCTATGGCCTGTACATCCTGCCATCCGACATACCTACTCTCGGACACGGCGGCGGTGCGCCAGGCATGAACGGCGACCTGCGAATCCTGAACGGCGGCGAAGGCGTCGTTGTGACGCTCAGCAACACGGCGCCGCCGTTTCTGGCGGGTTCGATCGCTCAGTTCGCAGCGGATCGATTTTCGCTGCAGTAGGTGGATTGCCCCTACCCCGCCGCTAGCTGCGTGAACGTCTTTGTTCCGATCGGGTAGCGCGCGTAGTCGCGGTAGTCGAAGTGCCACCATTCATCAGGCAGGACCATGAAGCCGTCCGCCTCCATGGCCTCGCGCAACACGCCGCGCAGGGCCCGCTGCCTGGTCGTCCCGCCAACGAAGTCGGCATAGGCGCGGGTCGAGAACTCGTCATAGCGGCTGGGCATCTCGACCGGCTGGCCGGTCTTGAGGTCGTACAGGGTCAGGTCCACCGCACAGCCCCGGTTGTGGCGCGAGCCCTGGGCGGGATCGGCGACGAAGATGCGCGCCTCGGGCGGCGTGGCCTCCCAGAACATCCAGGTCACGGACCAGGGGCGATAGGCGTCGTGGATGAGCAGGCCATAGCCCTTCGCCGACAGAGCGCGATGGATACGCCCCAGGGCCTCGGCCGCCGGGCGCTGCAGATAGGCCGCCGACTTCTCGTAGAGCGGAATGCCCATGAAGTTGTTCGCGCCCGCATAACGGATGTCGAGCTTGATCCCCGGCGTGATCGTCGTGACATCGACGAGGTCGGAGGCAAGCTTGTCGCCCGTCTCGGTGGGCGGGGTGGCCGCCAGCGCACGCTGGCGCAGCAGGGCGGGATCGGCCCGGACGGCCTTGCGGATCGCCGCCTCGACCTCGGCGCCGAAATCGTGGAAGGCCAGAACCTTGCCGTTGAGACGCACCGCGCCCGCTTCCAGGATCAGTTCGCCGCCACCGGCGATCGCGTAGCGGCCACCGCCCAGAGCGTTCAACCGCGCGGCCTTGAAGCCTTCGCCGTCGATGTACAGCGCGCCGTCCCTCTCGAAGACGGTGAAGGGCGCGGCCTTGTCGCCGTACTGCCCGATCGCGGCCTGTTCGGCGCGGCTCTGAGCGAAGGCGGCGGGCGCGGCCAGCCCCGCAGCGGTGAGCGCCAGGAAGGATCGTCGCGCAAGATCACGCATAGGGCGTCTCCCCGACCTAAATTCAAGGCGCACCATAACCTCAGGTGTCATCCCGGCCGAACCCCGGCGAAAGCCGGGGGTAGAGCCGGGACCCAGGGGCAGCGCGCACAGAGCTCTGTCACCCCCTGGGTCCCGGATAGCCTCTGCGAGGCTTCCGGGATGACACAAGGAAGAAGACTACTTCATCGTCGGGATGACGAAGCTCGAATCCGCCACCTCGCCCTCGGGCCACCGGGCGGTGACCGTCTTGACCTTGGTGTAGAACTTCACGCCCTCGACGCCGTGCTGGTTGGTGTCGCCGAACGCGCTGCGCTTCCAGCCGCCGAAGGTGTGATAGGCCACCGGCACAGGGATCGGCACATTGATGCCGACCATGCCGACATTGACGTTCGCGGCGAACTCGCGCGCGGCGCGGCCGTTGCGGGTGAAGATGGCGACGCCATTGCCGTACTGGTGCTCGGACGGCAGGGCCATAGCCTCTTCCAGGGTCTCGGCGCGGACGATCTGCAGCACCGGGCCGAAGATCTCCTCGTGATAGGTCTTCATGCCCTTCTTGACGCCGTCGAACAGAGACGGGCCGATGAAGAAGCCCTTCTCGAAGCCCTGCAGCTGGAAGCCGCGGCCGTCGACCACCAGCTCGGCGCCCTCTTCCTGACCGATGCGGATGTAGTCGGCGATCTTGTCGCGGTGCTGGGCGCTGACCACCGGGCCGTAGTGGGCGTCGGGATCGGTGGAGACGCCGACCTTCAAGGACGCGATCTCGGCGACCATGCGCTCGCGCAGCTCATCGGCGGTCTTCTGACCAACGGGGACCACCACCGGCAGGGCCATGCAGCGCTCGCCGGCCGAGCCGAAGGCCGCGCCCGACAGGTCCTTGACCACCTGGTCCATGTCGGCGTCGGGCAGGACGATGCCGTGGTTCTTGGCGCCGCCCATGGCCTGGACGCGTTTCCCGTGCGCCGTGCCGGTCTGGTAGACATAGTGGGCGATGTCCGAGCTGCCGACGAAGCTGACCGCGCGGATCAGCGGATGGGTCAGGATGGCGTCGACGGCGCTCTTGTCGCCATGCACGACGTTCAGCACCCCGGCGGGCGCGCCGGCTTCCATCATCAGCTCGGCCAGCTTGACCGGCACCGTCGGGTCCTTCTCCGAAGGCTTGAGGATGAAGGTGTTGCCGACGGCGATGCTGATGCCGAACATCCACATCGGGATCATGGCCGGGAAGTTGAACGGGGTGATACCCGCGCAGACGCCCAGCGGCTGGCGCATCGAATAGACGTCGATGCCGGGGCCCGCGCCCTCGGTGTATTCGCCCTTCAGGATGTGGGGGATGCCGCAGGCGAACTCGATGACTTCGAGGCCGCGCTGGATGTCGCCCTTGCTGTCGTCGATGACCTTGCCGTGCTCGGACGACAGGATCTCGGCCAGGGTGTTCATGTCGCGCTCGATCAGGCGCTTGAACTCGAACATCACGCGGGCGCGGCGCTGCGGATTGGTCTGGGCCCAGCCCACCTGCGCCTTGGCGGCGACCTGGACGGCGGCGTCGAGCTCGGCGTCAGTCGCGAACTGAACGCGGGCCTGGACCTCGCCGGTGTTGGGATTGAAGACGTCGCCGAAGCGGCCGGAGGCGCCGACCAGGGTCTGGCCGTTCACGAAATGGGCGATGTCTCGCATAATGCGCTCCCTAACGCTGTTTTGCGCGTCAATAGCACCCCAGGTTCACGCCGTATCGCGCGAAATTCTGCCAAGCTACTCCGCGTCGACGTGCACGCGGCGGAACCGCCCTTGCAGATACACGAGCGGCTCGTGGTCGGGGTCATACCGAAGCTTGACCACCCGGCCGACATAGACCCGGTGATCGCCGGCGTCGAAGGCGTGATGGGTCTCGCATTCAAAATTGGCCATGCATTCGGGCAGGATCGGAACGCCGGTGCGCCAGGTCTCGGTCTCGAGGCCCGCGAAGCGATCCGTTTCCTTCTGCACGAACTGGCGGGCCAGTTGCTGGTGCTCAGCGTGCAGCACGTTGACGGCGAACTTCTGCGCCGCGTCCAGCGCCGGCAGGCTGGAAGACTTGAGGTCAACACAGATCAGCGCCAGCGGCGGATCCAGCGAGACCGAGGTGAACGAGTTCGCGGTCAGGCCCACCCGGCGGCCGTCAGGGGCCAGCGTGGTGACGACGGTGACCCCCGTCGTGAAACATCCAAACGCATTGCGCAGGGCCCGGGCGTCGTGCTCGGCGCCCTCCCCCAGTTCGATCGTAACCGCTTTACTCATCGGCTAAGCAGTGGGGCAAAGCGGCGCGACGGGCAAGCCTTAGGGTCGTGGCGGCTCGATCAAGACGCCCGGCTGGCTGGCATCCAGGCCAAAGGTGACCGGCAGATGCCGCACATGCGGCGTCTGCAGGCCCAGGGCCTTGGCGCCGCGCGCCACCGCCAGCTTGCCCAGCGCCGTCGGACCAAAGCCCTCCTGGACGCGTGGCTTGGCGCCGAGACGCCGCCGCAAGACACCGTTGGCGTAGATCACATTGGCCCGCATCAGGGCCGGCGGGGTCATGAATTCGATCGAGATCGAGACGTTCAGCATCGGGCCGTTCTCGATCCGGTGCGGGGCGTTCTGGCGCCAGGTGACCATCTTGCCCGGCGTCAGATCGACCTCCTGGGCGCCCTTGTCCCATTCGGGATCGAAAGCGAACTGCTCGGCCGTCTCGCGCAGCACGATCTTCTCCAGCGCCAGATCACCCACATAGGGATCGGCCACCGGATAGACCCACACCTTCTTCTGGCCCCGGATTTGCCACAGCGACACCAGCGGCACGTCCAGATGATAGAACACCTGCGCATTGGCGCTGGAGATCAACATGCCAAGGTCGCGCTTGAAGGTGCGCAGGCCAGGCACGTGCGCTTCCTTGTCGGCGAAGATCTCGTCGGCCAGGGCCGCGTACTCGGGCACATGATCGTTGGTCTGGCGCAGGTTCAGCCAGATGCGGCCGGTCTTGGCCGCTTCAAGCAGCTGGTCGCCGGTCAGGTTGCCGGCCGAGCCCTTGCGCCAGGTCGTCCAGGCCTTGGGATCCTCGCCCATGGTGAAGACGCCCAGCTTGTCGCGGGGATAGAGGTCGAGCAGACGCGCCAGGCCTTCATCATCGAACATCGGACGCTCGTGCAGAGCGTGCTGGAACGTCAGGTTCTCGCGACCGAAGGCCTTGGCCTTCTCCGGCGTCCAGTCGGTGATCACGCTCACGCGGTCCTCCCGTAGAATTGGATCTTGAAGGGTCCCCACCAGAAGGTCTTGCCCAGACCCCGGGCGGCGCGGTCCAGCCACTCGGCGCGGTCCTTGGCGCGGACGGCCCATTTCACTGCGGCGACGAGACCGAAGACTGCGGCCTGGCCCAGACCGATGACCATCCAGCGGGTGACGCCCAGATTATCGCGCGGCACGGCGGCGGCGCAGTGGGCCGAGGGGCCCTGGCCGTAGGCGAAGGCCCGCTGGATCGTGTAGCCGAGGTTCAGCCGCGACGGGACCGGATCTTCCCAGACCCAGGCGGCCGGCTCCCAGGCGAAGCGCTTGCCCGCTGCGCCCATGTGGCCGAACAGGAGGTCGTCCTCGCCGCCGATGAAGTTGCGCTCGACCGCGAAGGGGGCGACCGGATCGGGCAGCGCCGAGCGCCGGATCAGGCTGTCGCCGCAGCCATAATGATAGTCGATGACGCCCGCCTCGGCAGGGCCGATGCGCGAGAAGAAGCGCTCCAGATAGTCCCGGTGCTGGTCGATATGGGCCGGCGCGCGGGCCTTGACCGGCCCGAACACGACGTCGGCGTCGTAGCGTTCCTGGGCGGCCAGCAGCGCCGCCAGCCAACCACTGGGCGCTTCCTCATCATCGTCCAGAAAGGCGATGAAGTCACCGGACGCGCGCGCCATGCCGGCGTTGCGCGCGAAGGCGACGCCGGGCCGCTTCTCGTTGACATAGATCACCGGGCACGGCGCGCCCTTGCTCAGCGCATCCACCACCGCCTTGGCCGAAGGAACCTGGTCGTTGTCGACGATCACCAGCTCAAGCTCGGCGAAATCGACGCCGACCTGGCCAAACACCGAGCGCGCCGCGACGGCCAGGCCGTCGGGGCGTCTCTGGGTCGGGATCATGACCGTGACGCGCGCCATCAGGCCTCCGTGTGCTCTCCGCGCCCGCGCTGCGCCCGCGCCGCCACGGCTTCGACAAAGCCGCGGACGCGCCCCGTCATGGTCAGCTCGGTGCTGGCGATGGCGTCCATGCGACGACGCAGTTGACCGACAGGGCCCGCGCCGTGCGCGCCCGCCAGATTCCAGACACTCTCCATGGAATGCGCGACGCGACCGGCCACATTGGCGGCGGTCGCCGCGCCCTCGCCGATCTGAACGGTGCGCAGGCCATAGGCCCGCTTGTAGTGATCATGGCCGGGACCAAGATCATAGCGCGTCAGGCCCATTCCCGGCATGGCCGCGATGGCCCGCAGGAAGAAGATCTGCCCCGGAGACCAGGCGGCCATCTCCGGGTTCGTCGAGGCGATCCAGGGGTGATAGGTCGCGCCTTGTCGGATGCCAAAGTGCCCGCCCACCAGGGTATCGCCGGCATAGAGGTTGATCATCAACCCCTGCATCGCGCCGCTCCGCGTCGTGAACAGGTCCGCCAACAGCTCGCGCGTCCAGTCGGCGCGCAGGAAATCATGGGCGCCCGTTCGGGCAAGCTGTTCGCGCTTCCAGTCGATCAGCAGATTGAAAGCGTCTCGCGAGAAGTCGCTCGCCACCAGACGCACCGCACCGATCTCCCGGTCCAGCTTGTTGTCGAGGCGGCGATAGTTCTTGATCTTCTTCGGGCTCTCGGCCCGAACGGCCTCCAGATAGGCCTCGACGGTCGTCCCGGTCAGGTCGATCAGATAGGCCGTGCGATCGGTCTCGGGCGAGGTCGGAAACACGGCGTGGGGATCGATCAGACCCGAATAGCGGAACACGCTGACCTCGGCGGCGCGCAGGACGTCGCTGATCCGCAGTCCCGCATCGGGACGCGAGACAAGGCCATGATAGTCGGAGAGCGGCGCGCCGATCGGACGCGCCCGCCCCCCCGGCCGCCGGTGGAACGGCAGGAAGCCCACGGTTTCGCCGCCGCGACGGATCACCGCGACACGCGCGTCTTCGCGAACCTTTCCAACGGCTTGTGCGAACTCAGGCCCCAGAAGCGGATTGCCAAAGCCCTCCGCCGAAGCGGCAAGGCTGCGCCACAGCGCCGCGTCGGCGGGGCTCAGAAAGCTCGGATGGATGGTCTCGACGTCCAGCATGTCCACCTGTCCTACTCCGACGCGGGTTAGGGAAAGATGGATCGCCGGCTGCAATCGACAGGCCATTCCTGGGCCCATCAACGCAAAATGGGTATCAGCCGAAGGTCGCCTTCAGAATCTTCTCCAGCCACGCCTGGTCGATCTCGTCAAAGGCCGCAGGCTTGTCGGAGTCGACGTCAAACACCGCGATCAGCTGGCCATCCGGGTCGAACACCGGGACAACGATCTCGCTCTGAGAACGACCATCGCAGGCGATGTGTCCGGGAAAGGCATGCACGTCCGGCACCAGTTGGGTCTGGCCTGTCGCCGCCGCCGCGCCGCAAACACCGCGACCAAAGGCGATCCGCAGGCAGCCCAGTGTGCCCTGATACGGCCCGACCACCAGCTCGCGCTCTTTGGTGGGATCGACCACGTAAAAGCCTGCCCAGAAATAGCTGTCGAAGCTGTTGGCCAGCATCGAGGCCACGGTGGCCATGCGAGCGGTCAGGTTCGGCTCGCCATCCAGAACGGACGCGATCTCGTCGGCCACCTCGGCGTAGCGGGTGGCCTTATCGGCGGAGAGGGTGATGTCGTTGAACGCTTCGGCCATGGCGCGGATATAGCGTGGCCTTCGCGATATGTCAGAGGGCGGCGCAGAATTCCTCAGGGCGTAGCGCCTGACCCCAAGCCCCGGTCCACGTCCCTGTGGATCGTCGAAGAGGCGCCCTTCCGCCCGCGCCGCGAATCCCGCGACGGTGACCAACGCAAGGTGACCCGGACGACCGCCGGGCGCGTAGAGGGGATTGAGCATGGCCGACGGATCAAGCGCTTTTGGCGAACCGGACGTGCGCTTCGTGAGCCTCTATCACCACGATGGCCGGTTCGTGCGGCGGGAAGGCGCCTTTGCTTTCTGCCGCCGCGACGCGGACGGTGGACGCACGGTTCTGCACCTTGAATCGGCCGCCGACATCAGCCGTGTGGCGACCCCAGGTCACGCCCATTGGGACTGGGCCGTCGCCAATGGCATGAATGAGCTCCTGGTCAGCGTTCGCGAAGCCGAGAAGGCCCAGAACGGTATCGCTCTGTCAGAGCTCCGTTTCGCCCTGCGCACGGCTGAGAGCGGTCAGGCCTAGAACTCTTCCCATTCCCCGGGACGGGAGCTGGGGGCGACCTTCAGGGCGTTGGCGCCCTGCACGTAGCGCTGCCGGAAGCTCTCGCGCGTCGGAGCGGTGGCCGGACGCGACGTGGAGATGGCTGGACGTTCGGAGCGCGTCTGCAGCTCGTGGACTTCCGCGCCGACCTGGAAGCGAGCGATCAGACGTTCCAGCTGAGCAGCCTCGTTCGACAGCGCATGGCTGGCGGCCGTAGATTGCTCGACCATGGCGGCGTTCTGCTGGGTGACCTGGTCCATCTGGTTCACCGCCTGGTTCACCTCGGCCAGACCAACGGCCTGCTCCTTGGACGAAGCGGCGATCTCGCCGACCAGTTCATTGATCTCGGCCACCTGAACCAGGATTTCGCGCAAGGTCTCGCCGGTCTCGCCGACCAGCTTGACGCCCTTGCCGACCTGCTGGGTCGAGGCGCTGATCAGGCCCTTGATCTCCTTGGCGGCGTCCGCCGAGCGCTGCGCCAGGGCGCGCACTTCCTGGGCGACCACCGCGAAACCACGACCAGCCTCGCCCGCGCGCGCCGCCTCGACGCCGGCGTTCAGGGCCAGAAGGTTGGTCTGGAAGGCGATCTCGTCGATGACCCCGATGATCTGGGTGATCGACTGCGAAGACCGCTCGATACCGCCCATCGCCTCGACCGCCTCCTCGACCACCGCGCCGCTGCGCTCGGCGGCGGCCTTGGCGGTCATGGTCACCTGACGGGCCCGCTCGGCGCCTTCCGAACTGCGGCGCACCGTGGCGGTGATCTGGTCCAGGGCTGCGGCGGTCTGCTCAAGGCCAGCGGCCTGTCGCTCGGTCCGCTGGGCCAGATCGTCTGCGGCGATGCTGATCTCGGCGCAACCGCTCTTGATGCTGCGCGCGGCGGTAAGGATGCCCGCCATGGTGGCCTGCAGGCTCTCGACCGCGGCGTTGAAGTCACGCGGCATCTTGACCGCGTCGCCTTGAAACTCCTCCTCGCGCATGCGCCAGATCAGGTCGCCATCGGCCAGGCGCTCCATGCCTTCGCCGAGCTTGGCGACAGATCGGGCCTGCGCCTGGGCGAAGGCTTCCGCTTCCTCGGCGTGCCTTTGTCGTTCGATCTCGGCGGCGGCCCGCTCGGCCTCCTGCTCGGCGCGCCGGCGCTGGCCGTCGGCCAGATCGTGGCGGAAACCATCGAGCGCGCGCGCGATCGCGCCGATCTCATCGCCGCCATCCACGCCCGGCACAGCGTCGTCATAGCGTCCGGCGCTGAGCTTATCGACCGAGCGTGTCAGACCGGTCAGCGGGGTCTTCACGAGGGTTGCGCTGGCCAGGAACAAGGCCGCCAGAACCGCAAGGGTGATCAGCACGCCACCGGCGAATAGGATCTTGGCCAAGCGATCGGCGGGACCGGTGATCGCCGCCGCCGGAACATCCATGACCAGCGCCCAGCGGGCGTTCAGTTCGGGAATGGCGATCGGCCGGACAATACGGATCATCGGCGTGTCGCCATCGGCGACGCCCTTGACCTCGACAGCGGCGCCGCCGGCCAAGACGCCCCGCACGGCGTCGGCGCCGGTGTCTGCGTAAGGCTTCATCCGTTGTTCGGGATCAGGGTGCGCCACCCACTGCCCCGCCGACGACAGCAGCATCACCCGTCCGCCGTCGAGGGGATGCATCTGCCCCAGCGCCGTCGACAGATTGTCCAGCGACATGTCCAGGCCGGCCACGCCGATCATGCGCCCGCCCGACTTGACCGGATAGGCCACCGAGGTCATCGCCACCTGCTTGCCGGCGATGCTGTCGAAATAGGGCTCGGTCAGGCGCGGCTCACCGCTCTTGGCCGTGTCGTTGTAATAGTCTTCGGCGAAATCCGAGCCGTCGGATTGCAGCTCCAGTGTGGGCTGGCCCGCGTCGTTGACCCAGTAGACCGAGAAGCGACCATCCTTGTTGGACGCGGTCGCCGCGTCGCCGATGTGATCGGCGTCCTTGCCGTCCAGCCCATTGGGCTCGGCCATCAGCCAGGCGCCCATGACGCTCTTGGTGGCCATGGCGTTCGGCTTGACCAGCGCCATGAACTTGTCGCGTTCGGTCAACCCCGCCTCATGCGCCGCGGATATCGACCCCTGCATGGCCTTGGCGGCCGCCGCGGCTGCGTTGATGTCGGCCGTCACCTGCTCAATCGCCTCGTCCGCCACCGCCCCGGCGTACTGATTGGTGAGCTGTGAAACGATCGCGCTGGTGTGAGACGACACCGCCACAGCCGCGGCGACAAGCAGGAGTCCGATCGCAAGACCCGCCACGAGGACCAGTTTCCAGGCGATGGTCAGTCGACGGAACGCTTTCATAACAAAGGCCTCCGGCCATGAACTAGGCGATTACGCTCAAGTTCACGGCCCAATGCCTAAAGGCCCGTTAACCACGTCTCGAGAATGCGCGACCGCGACATTGTCGCGCACTTTTTGGCCCCTCTAGCGCGCGTACCGCGCCTTTACGGGCGCATAGTTGTCCCAGACCTGCCCGTCGCTGACCGATCGCAGCAGCTTGACGTACTCCGCGTGGCTCCAGGCCAGGGGCGTGGCCGAATCGGTCCCCTCGCCCCGGACATAGCCATGAGCGCTGTCGGCCCCGACGCCGTCCCAGACCTGCTCGGGGATCATTAGTCCCTCGTTGGCGAACAACTCCATCGCCTTGACGTAGGTATCGCGGATCTTCTGCACGGCGGTGGGATCGGGCTTGCCCGAGAGGCCCGCCAAGGCCAGCTCGTAGTGCCCACGCTCGCCGGTGAAGATCGGCCACACCCGGCCCCTTTGGCCGGGACGCATCTGGTTGTCGGCGCCGTAGTTCGCGCCGGTCTTGGTGTCCTCGCCGTAGCCGTCGACGCCGTAGCGGCGCCAGCCGGGGAAGCTGCCCTCCACGCCAGGGAACGTGAAGCTGTAGCGAACGCGGTAGAGGTCTTCGAGGGCCTCGTCATCAATCTCCGGCAGGCTGGCCAGGATCGCCGGATCATCGGCGCGGCGAACGCCATAGCGCACCAGTTCCAGGAAGCCCGCGTCCAGCATCTTATCCTCGGCCACCGGGGCCTGTCCGTTGCGCGCCTCCACAGGGCTCTTGTTGTTCGGGTCCTGGTCGCTGTTCAGGCGCAGATAATAGTGGCCGTCGCCGAAGGTCCCCTTCGTCGTGACCATCCGGGCCTCGAGCCGGCCGGCGTAGTCGTCGGCGGTCTGGCGATAGAGCGTGGCCGAGCCGGCGTCGCCGGCGGCCTCGGCGATGTCGCCCGCGACCACCAGGCCCGCAATGACGGCGGCGGTCGTCGAGGGCGAGTGGCCGCCCTGCTCCTCCCAGCGCTCCTGCTGGGTGAACGGCGGGGTGATGGTCGCGGTGTTCCAATCCAGATTGACCGTGCCGCCCTTCACCAGGAAGTCGGCCGCCGGCTTCAGCATCTTGCCGTAGAACGCCTTCAGCTCGGCGTCCGGCAGCCAGCCCCACGTCCACAGCTTCCAGCCCAGCATGATCGGCATGGCCGTCTGGTCGAGCTGGACCCCGACCCACTCGGGCGTGCCGTCGACGTGCGACTTCTGCAGGAACCAGCCGCCGTCGCCCTTGTTGCCCGGCGTCTTGGGCCCGACCTGGACCGTGGGCAGATAGTGGAAGGCCGCCAGCGGCGTCTCCTTGTCGCCCAGGGCCGCCAAGGCCATGGCGCACTGATAGAAGTCGCGCGGCCAGACGGCCTTGTAACCTGTCGAGGACTTGGTCGCGTCGACCGTGTCGCCCCAGGGGTTGGACAGCGAGGCGATCAGCGCGCCGGCGTAGGTGCGGTCTTCCTGCACCTTGAGCATCAGGGCGCTGGCCTGGAGAAGCTTGCCGCCGTCCTCGGACGCTTCGCGCAGACGCGGCAACTCATTCAGCGAGGCCAGATAGTCCTCCCAGCCCACATGCGCGCCCTCGCCGTTGTAGCGGGCCAGGACCTCGGCGTAGCCCGTCTTCAGCGTCGCGGCGGCGGTCTGGTCGGCGGCCTTGGCGTCTGCGCCGAAGCCGATCACCACATCAAAGGTCTCGGACTTGGCGACCTTGGGCAGCTCTCCGGCCAGCACGATCGCGCCCTTGGCCGAAGTCGTGGTCGCCTTCAAAGCCGCCAGAGCATCGCCATCCTTCAGAACGCTGGCCGAGGCTTTCGCAAAGGGCTTGCTGGCCTTCAGGCTGAGGAACGCCTTGCCCTCGTGGGCGGTGAGCGCCGAGGCCGAGGCCGCGCCCACATCGCCACCGCCGGTGTTGGCCATGTGCGGCTCCAGCAGCAGGGTCGGCGTGACCGCGCCCTTCAGGGCCGTCACCGTCACGCGCACGAACAGCGCATTGCGGTCGGGATCGGTGAAGATGCGCTTTTCGATGACAAACCGGCCTTGGCGATCGGTCGTGGTGATCTTGTAGGCCGGAGACAGCGGCCGGCCGGCGGCGTCCACATGCAGATACTCGGTCTTGGAGGTCGTATCCGCCCCCTCAATGGCCAGGCCGCTCGCCGTCTCGACGGCGACGCGCATCTGCTTGATCTGCGCCTCATGGATCAGGCCGTACATCGTCTCGGTGAGGACGCCGTCGGCGATCGAGAACCAGACCTTCGACACCGCCCCGGTCTTGCCGCCGGCCTTGTAGGCGCCGTCGACATAGGCCTCATAGGAGGCGCCGACACCGGTCTTGGCCGAATAGGCCCAGGTCGTAGGCGCGGCCTGGGCGGCGGTGGCGATCAGGGTCGCGGCCGAGGCCAGGGCGAAGGTTTTCAACGTGCGCATGGCGAGGACCTCGTCAGGCTTGAAGGAAAGGGGTCAGGCGGGGGCGCCGGCGACGCGGTCACGGACCAGGAAGGTCGCGGCGGCGGCCAGCGCGAAAGACAAGGCGCCCAGCACCAGGGCGAAGATCGATTGATTGCCGAAGAAGGTCTTCAGCATCAGTCCCAGCAGCGTGGCGGCCAGCAGCTGCGGAACGACGATGAACACATTGAAGATGCCCATATAGACGCCCATCTTCCGCGCCGGCAGCGCCCCGGCCAGGATCGAGTACGGGGCCGACAGGATCGAGCTCCAGGCGAAGCCGACGCCCACCATGCCGATCCACAGCAGGCCAGGATCGCGGATCACCAGGAACGACAAGAGGCCCAGCGCGCCAAGGCCCAGGCACACCGCATGGCTGACGCGACGGCTGGTGACCTTGACCATCAGCGGGATCACCAGCGCGGCGAGCGCCGCAACACCGTTGTAGACGGCGAACAGTACGCCGACCCAGTCGGCGCCCTCGTTATAGGCCTTCGAAGACGCGTCGACCGCGCCGAAGTGGATCGTCGCCACGGCGGGCGTCGTGTAGATCCACATGGCGAACAGGCCAAACCATGAGAAGAACTGCACCACCGCCAGCTGGCGCATGGTCTTGGGCATGCGGAAGACGTCGGCCAGCACTTCGGAGAAGCCGTTGTCGGTGCGCCCGATCCGCTTGAGCCAGGCCCCCGCCACGCCCGCGAGACCGAAAGCGAACAGCAGACCGGCCAGGACGTAGAGCTCCTTCTCCAGGCCCGCACCCCAGACAATGAGCGCCAGGGCCGCTCCCAGGAGAACGCCGCCGACGCCCAAGGCGATGTAGGCGTTGACCGACGGCTCGGGCTCCTCATGCAGGCCCAGCCCGGCGATCTCGCGCTCGGCTTTCTCGAAGGCGGTGAGTTGCTCGGGGCTGTACTCGCGGGTGGTGAACACCGTCCACAGCACCGCCAGCAGCAGGCCGGCGCCGCCGGTGTAGAAGGCGATCCGCACCGAGTCCGGCACCTGGCCGGCGGGCGCGGTGTTGGCCACGTCGAACCAGTTGGTCAGCATCCACGGCAGGGCCGAGGCGAACACCGCGCCCAGCCCGATGAAGAAGCTCTGCATGGCGTAGCCGGTGGCGCGCTGCTCGTCAGGCAGGTTGTCGCCGACAAAGGCGCGGAACGGCTCCATGGTGATGTTGATCGAGGCGTCCATGATCCACAGCGCCGCCGCCGCCACCCACAGCGTGGGCGAGTTGGGCATGACCAGCAGGGCCAGGGTCGTCAGGATCGCGCCCCAGAAGAAGTAGGGGCGACGACGCCCGAACCTCCCCCAGGTCTTGTCGCTGAAATGACCGATAATGGGCTGAACCAGCAGGCCGGTGGCCGGCGCGGCGATCCACAGGATGGCCAGGTGGTTCACATCCACGCCGAGAGACTGGAAGATGCGGCTGGTGTTGGCGTTCTGCAGGCCGAAACCGATCTGGATTCCGAAGAAGCCAAAGCACATGTTCCAGATCTGCAGGAAACTGAGCCTTTGCCTGGCCATCGATCCTCCGCCACTCCGACCACCGGCTGGCCCGGCTGGTTCGCAAAATTTTTCATCTCGCTTTGCAGGCGGCATTTGCGCACGCGCGGACGCCACACGCAACGTAAAATGCATGATTGCTTGACCAATTTCGGCACGATGCGCTTTGACTGACCCAGTGATCCGACTTAGCACCACAAGGGAGAACGGCGACTCTTTGCAAGAGTTTTCAAAGATGAATTTCGATCCGAAGCCGCCGCCCTGCTCTTGCAAAGCCGGACAAACCGCGCCTTATGGGGCTCTGAAAAAATTTGCAGAAATCTTTGCATTAGGGGCGAGTTCGGGGTGAGCAAGGGCGCGACGCGACTGGAAGACCTGGCCAAGTTGGCGGGCGTTTCGATCTCGACCGCCTCGCGCGCCCTCAACGACAGTCCGGCGGTCAACAAGCGCACCAAGCAGCTGATCTGGAAGCTGGCGCGCGAGATGGACTACCCGTTCCGTCGCTACATGCCCGCCGGCCCGATCGGCGCGGAGGCGACCATCGCCATCGTCACCCCGCGCCCCCAGGGCCGGGGCAGCAGCATGTCGGACCCGTTCTTCCTGGAACTGTTGGCCGGCGTCGGCGAGGCGGCTCGCGAGCGGGGTTGCGACGTGATCCTCTCCCACATCGCGCCGACCAATTTCGACGACCTGTCCGAGGCCATGACCACCAGCCGGGCCGAGGGCGTGATCTTCCTGGGCCAGAGCTCGCTGCACGCGGCGTTCAACCGCTTGGCCGAAACGGAGAACCGGTTTGTCGTCTGGGGCGCGCAACTGCCTGACCAGAACTACTGCTCGGTCGGATCGGACAACGTCATGGGCGGGCGTCGCGCGACGCTTCACCTGCAGCGCCTGGGCCGCAAGCGCATCGTCTTCCTGGGCGATACCGAAGCCCCCGAAGCCATGCAGCGCCATCGCGGCTATCTCGACGCGCTCGAGCACGCCAAGCTGGGCATAGATCCCGACCTGATCGTCCCGGCCCACTTCGAGGTCGAGTCGGCCGAAGCCGCAGTCGACAGCCTGATCCATCACGGCATCACGTTCGACGGCGTCGTCGCCGCCTCGGACCTGATCGCCCTGGGCGCGATCCGCGCCCTGAAGCATGCGGGCCTCTCGGTTCCGGGCGACGTTTCGGTGATCGGCTTCGACAATGTGCCGTTCAGCCGCTACGCCAGCCCGGCCCTGTCGACCATCGCTCAGGACACGACCAAGGCCGGCAAGCTGATGGTCTCCAAGCTGCTCGACAGCGGCGAGCGCGCCAGCCGGTCCGAGCGCGTGCCAACGGATCTGATCATTCGGGAAAGCTGCGGGGGCTAGCCCCGCCGCGCGATCAGCCCCGCGCACGCCGGCATCTGCCCCTCACCGCCCAGGTTGACGCCGTCGATCAGCGTCCAGCCATCGGGCAGCGACCATGCGACCGGCTCAAAGCCCAGGTTGAACGCCAGCAGCACCGCGTCCGCCCCTTCGCCGCGCTGGAAGATCAGCAGCGGGCTGTTGGTGTCGCTGAAGGTGATCGCGCCGGTGCGCAGGGCCGGATAGGCGCGACGCAGGCCGATCAGGCGACGCGCGACGTTCAGCGTCGAGGCCGGATCTGCCTCCTGCGCGTCGACCGCCAGAGGCAGATGTTCCGGATCGACGGGCAGCCAGGGCTCGACGCCAGAGAAGCCGGCGTTCAATGCGCCTGAAACCCACGGCATCGGGGTGCGGGCCCCGTCGCGGCCCAGGGTCTGGGGCCAGTTGGCGATGGCCTCAGGGTCCTGCAGCCGCTCGAACGGCACATGGGCCTGGGGCAGGCCCAGTTCCTCGCCCTGGTAGACGAACACATTGCCCCGCAGGCCCATCAGCAGCAGCAGGCACAGCTCGGCGAAGGCCTTGCGATCGCGCCCCTCGGCCCAGCGCGACACCGCGCGCGGGGCGTCGTGGTTGGAGAAGGTCCAGGACGGCCAGCCCTCGCCCGCCTCGCCCGGCCACATGGCCGCGCCCTGCGGGATCATCTCGCCGATCAGCTTGTCGGCGTAGAGATAGAGAAAGCCATAGGCGCTGTTCAGCCGATCCTCGCCGGCCGTGAACAGCTTCATTTCGCGCTCGGCGTGGTCGCCGCCGACTTCCGCCACCGAGAAGCGTCCGCCCGCCGCGTCGGTCAGCGCCCGCAGGCGGCTGAGGAACTTCGGAATATCGGCGTGGCTCTGGTTGTGGATCTTGTCCTGGAAGTCGAACGGCCGCGTGCGCTTGCCGCCCGGCGGCAGGGGCGGGTTATCGGTCAGCTTCGGATCGTGCATCGAGAAGTTGATGGCGTCGAAGCGGAAGCCGTCCACGCCCTTGTCGATCCAGAACTGGGTGACGGCCAGCAGGGCTTCTTGGACCGCCGGATTGTGCAGGTTCAGCTGCGGTTGGCTGCTGAGGAAGTTGTGCATGTAGTACTGGCCGCGCCGGGCGTCCCAGGTCCAAGCGGGACCACCGAACACCGACTGCCAATTGCTGGGCGGGCTGCCGTCGGGCTTGGCGTCGGCCCAGACGAACCAGTCGGCCTTGGCGTTGGACCGGTCCTGCCGGCTCTCGACGAACCAGGGGTGCTCGTCCGAGGTGTGCGAGAACACAAGGTCGATGATGATCTTCAGGCCGAGGTCATGGGCCCGCGCGATCAGGGCGTCGAAATCGGCCAGGGTTCCGAAGATCGGATCCACATCGCAATAGTCCGAGACGTCGTAACCGAAGTCCTTCATCGGCGATGCGAAGAACGGCGACAGCCACACGCCCCCGACGCCCAGCGAGGCGATGTGATCGAGGCGAGCGGTGATCCCCGGCAGGTCACCGACACCGTCGCCGTTCGAGTCGGCGAAGCTGCGCGGATAGACCTGATAGATGACGGCGCCACGCCACCATTCGGCGTTCATCGAGGTCTCCGCATCGGGGCGCTCAAGTAGCTGCACTGTCACGATCGTCCCTCGGAAACGCAAATCATGTAGTCGAACGGCGCCAACTCAACGGCGTAGCTGCCTGGCGCGGCGGCGCTCGAGACGCAGGCGCCGTGCAGGCTCTTCCAAGCCGCAGAGCCCATCTCGACCGGCACGCGCGCCTTGATCGGTTTGTCGCTAGTGTTGAAGACGGCCAGCACCTCGGTTCCCGCCATCAGCCGCGAGAAGGCCAGCAGGCCGGCCTTGCCCTCGGCGATGCGCGTCACCTGACGCCCCTCGCGCAATGCGGGCGTCATGCTCCGCAGCTTGGCGAGCGCGGCGATGCGGCGATAGAGCACGCTGTCCGTCTGGAAGGCGGACCTGGGCCCCTTGGCGCTCGAGCCGACCAGGCGATTGTCGTTGTAGCTGGCCACCTGGCTCGGGAACATGTCCTCGCGGCTGTCGGCATAGTCGCCGTCGCCGGTGAAGCCCTGCTCGTCGCCATAGTAGATCGTCGGCACGCCGCGCGCGGTCAGCATGATGGCGTTGGCCAGGGTGACCCGCGCCAGAAGCGCGTCATCGCCGATTTTCGGATGGGCCTTCAGCACGAAGTGACCGATGCGGCCCATGTCGTGATTGCCCAGAAAGGTGGGCAGCTGGCGCGCCGTGGCCTCGCCGCCCTCATAGACGGCGTCCCCGGCGAAGACACTGGCCAGCCGGTCGGGTCCGGCGCGGCCAAGCGCGACATCGGTCACCGCCGCCTGGAAGGCGAAGTCCAGCACCGTCGGCAGCTTGTCGACCTTCACATGCCGCGCCAGCGTGGCGACGTCGGCGTCGAAGACCTCGCCGAAGATGTGGAAGTTCTCGATACCCTTGGCCTTGGCGCGCGCGAGCATGGCCGGAACAAAGGCCTGCCAGAACTCCGGGTTCACATGGCGAGCGGTGTCGATGCGGTAGCCGTCGATCCCGAACTCGTCGATCCACCGGCCATAGACCTCGATGAACCCTTCGACCACGCGCGGGTGCTCGGTAAAGACGTCATCGAGCGTGGCGAAGTCACCCAGCAGCGAGCTCTCGCCGGCGAAGGTGCTGTCACCGCGATTGTGATAGTAGATCGGATCGTTGAGCCAGGCGGGCGTCTTGGCGCGTTCCTGGCCGGGCGGGACATAGGGCGTATAGGCCCAGTCCGGGCGCTTGAGCTTGCTGAAATCCTTGCCGTCGAAGCCGTCATTGATCGGCGCCCCGTCGACCCCGCCGCGGCGGACATAGGGATAGTCGGAGACGCCGCGATAGGCGCAGCGGTTGTCCGGGCATTCCTTGTACTGAATGACGTCGGCCGTGTGGTTCACGACGATGTCCATATAGACCTTCATGCCGCGCGCATGGGCCGCGTCGACCAGGGCCTTGAAGTCGGCCTTGGTTCCCAGGTGCGGATCCACGTCGGTGAAGTCGGTGATCCAGTAGCCGTGATGCGCGGCCGATTCCTGGCCGGGCGGCCCCTGCACGGCCCGGTTCACGAAGATCGGCGCCAGCCAGACGGCGGTCGCCCCCAGGCCCTGGATATAGTCCAGACGCCGCGTCACACCCTTGAGGTCGCCGCCGTGATAGAAGCCCGCGCGCGCGGGATCAAAGCCGTCGACCAGCGCCCCCAAGGCGGGGCCGCCGTGATCATTGGTCGCGTCGCCATTCTCGAAGCGATCGGGCAGGACGAAGTAGATCACCTCGTCCTGGGGCTTGCGCTGAAGGTAGGGATCGGGAGCCGCCGCGGCGGCCGTCGTCATGGCGCCCATGCCGAGCGCGCTCACGGCCGTCATGGCCAGCAGCGTCCGCCGCCAAGGCGTCAAGGCCGACATCGCTCCCCTCCCCTCAATGCGCGCCCCGACTTGCGAGCAGCATTGCAATTCTTTGCAAGAATTTGCAGCCCGATTGGCAACCTGTCAATCCGTCAACTTGGGGGGATTTGCGCACTTAGCGCCCACAGGCATGGGTGATAAGTGGCGCAAAGAAGACACACATCGCCCGTTTCGAGCCGCCTCGCCGCACCGAACGGTTATGGTTTGCAGATTTTTGTGTTGATTACGGTCCGTTAATTTGCAGTAGTTTGCAGCAACGGCCCGCCGCATGATTTCAACAGCGCAGAGCCGGACAGGGAGGGAACTCGCATGAACACCCAATTTTTGCGCCGTCGCGCCTGGCTGATGGCCGGCGGGGCCACGGGCCTGGCGCTCGCCTTCGCCGTCGCCGGTTCGGCTCAGGCCCAGACCACCACGACCGCTGCGGATGACACCAAGGTCGAGGAAGTCGTCATCACCGGCATTCGCGCCGGCCTCGAAAACTCGATCGCGCTCAAGAAGCAATCGACCTCGATCGTCGAAGCCATTTCGGCCGAAGACATCGGCAAGCTGCCGGACACCTCGATCGCCGAGTCGCTGGCTCGCCTGCCCGGCCTGACCGCCCAGCGCCTCGACGGCCGCGCCCAGGTCATCTCGATCCGCGGCCTTGGCCCGGACTTCACCTCGACCCTGCTGAACGGTCGCGAACAGGTTTCGACCGGCGACAACCGCGGCGTCGAGTTCGACCAGTATCCGTCGGAAATCCTCTCGGGCGTGGTGGTCTACAAGACCCCGGACGCCGGCCTGATCGGTCAGGGCCTGTCGGGCACCGCCGACCTGCGGACGATCCGCCCACTGACCTACGGCAAGCGCATCCTGTCGGCGAACGCTCGCTATGAAATGAACAGCGAAAAGAAGCTGAACCCGGACGCCAAGGACACGGGGCACCGCTTCAGCGCCACCTACGTCAACCAGTTCGCGAACGACACGGTTGGCCTGGCACTGGCCATTTCGGACATCTCGACCCCGACCCAGAGCAAGCGCTTCAACGCCTGGGGCTATCCGACCATCAACGCGGCCAATGATCGCGTGATCGGCGGCGCCAAGCCCTACATCCAGTCGAACAACCTCGAGCGTTTCGGCGCCATCGGCGTCCTCGAGTACAAGCCGAACGACAAGGTCACGACCTCGCTGGACGTCTACTACTCGGAGTTCCAGGAAGAGCAGATCCTGCGTGGCATCGAGCTGCCGCTGCAATGGTCGTCCGCGACGCTGCAGCCGACGCGCACCACCAGCGTCGGCCTGATCACCAACGGCACCTTCTCGGGCGTCAAGGGCGTGATGCGCAACGACCTGAACACGCGCGACACCACCCTGAAGTCGGCCGGCTGGAACCTGAACTACCTGACCGACAATGGCTGGTCGCTGACGACGGACCTGAGCTACTCCTCGGCCGACCGCACTGACGTGATCTTCGAGTCCTACTCGGGCACCGGCCCGAACGGCGTCGGCGCGACCGACACCCTAGGCTTCACGACCACGCCGGGCGCGGGCACGATGTTCGCCTCGACCCTCGACTACACCGACCGCAACCTGTTCAGGCTGACCGACCCGCAGGGTTGGGGCGGCGGCGCCTCCGGCGGTGCTCTGACCCAGGCCGGCTTCTACAACACCCCGTCGATCACCGACGAACTGACGGCCGCCCGGTTCACCGCCAAGCGCGACCTGGAGTGGGGTCCGGTCAAGTCGGTCGAGTTCGGCGTGAACGCCAGCCGTCGCGAGAAGGACAAAGAAGTCCACGAAAGCTTCCTGACCTTCGGCGGCCGTATTGCTGACGGCGCCCCGACCAGCCGCGCGATCCCGCAGGAAGCCATCATCGGCGTCGCCAAGCTGGACCTGATCGGCATCAAGGCCATGCTGGCCTATGACCCGACCTACCTGCTGAAGAACGGCTTCTACACCCTGATCGCCGACGCAAACCCGGCCGTGCAGACCCGCAACTGGTCTGTCCGTGAAGACGTGCAGGTGGCCTACGCCAAGTTCGGCGTCGACTCCCAGGTCGGCTCGATCCCGGTGACCGGCAATTTCGGCCTGCAGGTGGTTCGCACCGACCAGTTCTCGAAGGGCGTCGCGGTCAACCCGTCCGCGCCGGCCAGCCCGACGGTCACCGACGACGGCGCCAAGTACACCTACGCCCTGCCGAGCCTCAACCTGACGTTCGACGCGGGCAACGAGCTGTACATCCGCGTGGGCGCGGCCCGCACCCTGGCCCGGGCCCGGATGGACGAACTGCGCGCCAGCCAGTCGTTCAACCAGAACACCTCGCGCCTGACCTCGACGGATCCGAACAACTCGTACTTCAGCGCCAACGGCGGCAACCCGAACCTGCGGCCCTACATCGCCGACGGCGTCGATGTGGCGGTGGAGAAGTATTTCGGTCGCTCGGCCTACCTGTCGGCCGCCGTGTACCACAAGGAGCTGTCGAACTTCGTCAACTCCAACTCCTCGTCCTACAAGGACTTCTCGGACTATCTGTTCCTGCTGAGCACCGCGCAGCAGGCGCAGCTGGGCACCAAGATCGGCCTGGTCTCGGGTCCCGACAACGGCGACGGCGGCTACATCCGCGGCCTGGAACTGTCGGCCTCGCTGCAGGGCGAACTACTGTGGGAACCGCTGAAGTCCTTCGGCCTGATCATCAGCGGCTCGTTCACCGACAGCAAGGTGACGCTGGAAAAGGGCACCAACCCGATCACCATCCCGGGTCTGTCCAAGACGGTCGTCAACACCACGTTCTACTATGAAAAGAACGGCTTCAACGCCCGGATCAGCAACCGCTATCGCGGCAAGTTCCTGGGTGAAGTCGCCGGCCTGAGCGCCGCGCGCGTCTTCCGCACGGTCGACAAGGAGTCGGTTGTCGACGCCCAGATCGGCTACGAATTCCGCGACGGCCCGATGAACGGTTTGTCCCTGCTGCTGCAGGCCAACAACATCACCAACGAGCCCTTCAAGACTTACGACAACAACGATCAGCGCCAGACGATCGACTATCAGAAGTATGGCGCGACCTACATGGTCGGCGTGTCGTACCGCTTCTAATCCCCAAGCCTCCTCCTGCAGTCTCGGAGCCCCGCCGGATCATTCCGGCGGGGTCTTTTTTATGAGAGCCTCCGAGCAGAGAGGCGGGCCTGGGCAGGACGCGAATGACCGATACGGCGATCAAGGCCGTGACCATCGTGGGCGGAGGAACCGCCGGCTGGATCAGCGCGGCCTTGCTCTCGCGCACGCTGGGTCCTTCTGTCGCCATCACCGTGGTCGAGTCCGACGAGATCGGTATCGTCGGGGTCGGCGAGGCCACCATTCCCGCCATCCGGCTGCTGAACGGCCTGCTGGGCCTGGACGAGAACGACTTCCTCGCGGCCACCCACGGCACGATCAAGCTGGGGATCGAGTTCGTCGACTGGCACACGGTCGGCCAGTCTTACCTCCACGCCTTCGGCCCCATCGGCCGCCCCCTGGGCATGGCGCCGTTCCATCACTACTGGCTACGTCGCCGCCAGGCCGGACATGATGAGAGCCTGTGGGACTATTCCCTCAACGCCCGGGCGGCGAAGGCCGGGCGTTTCGACCGCATCACCCAGGTCTGCGGCGGCTATCTGGAGGGACTCGCCTACGCCTTCCACTTCGACGCCGCGCTCTACGCCCAATACCTGCGCCGCTACAGCGAGGCTCAAGGCGTCACCCGCGTCGAAGGGCGCATTGTCGGGGTCGACCAGGACGCCGAAAGCGGCTTCGTCACGAGCCTGACCCTGCAGGACGGGCGCAAGGTCGGCGGCGAGTTCTTCATCGACTGCTCGGGCTTCCGGGGGCTGCTGATCGAGGAAACCCTGAAAAGCGGCTATGAGGACTGGCGCGCCTGGCTGCCGATGGACAGCGCCATCGCCGTCCCCTGCGCCTCGGTCACGCCCCTCACCCCCTATACCCGCGCCACGGCGCGTGAGGCCGGCTGGCAGTGGCGCATCCCCCTGCAACACCGCACCGGCAACGGCCACGTGTTCTGCAGCGACTATATCGACGCCGCCCGGGCGACCGACGTGCTGATGGCCAATCTGGACGGCGCGCCGCTGGCCGAGCCGAGGCAGCTCCGGTTCACGACGGGCCGGCGCAAGCGGTTCTGGAACCGCAACGTCGTGGCCATGGGCCTGGCCAGCGGTTTCATGGAGCCGCTGGAGTCGACCAGCATCCACCTCGTGCAGTCCGCCCTGAACCGGCTTCTGGCGCTCTTCCCTGATCGCGGCTTCAACCCGATCGAGATCGCCGAGTACAATCGCCAGACGGCCCTGGAGTACGAGTATATCCGCGACTTTCTGGTGCTGCACTACAAGGCCACCACGCGCGAGGACACGCCGTTCTGGCGGGCGGTGCGCCAGATGGACATGCCCGACAGCCTCAAGGCGCGGATCGCGCTCTTCTCCCAGTCGGGTCGCCTGTTCAACCAGGACGACGACCTCTTCAAGGAAGCCAGCTGGATCCAGGTCCTGATCGGCCAAGGCGTTGTCCCTCAGGCGTTCCATCCCCTCACGGGCGTCGTCACCGACGCCCAGCTCGACGAGTATCTGGCCAATCTGCGCCAGATCATGAGCCGGGCGATCGACGCCCTGCCCGCCCATGGCGACTTCATCGCCAAAAACTGCCCCAGCCGGCCTGCGCGCGCCTGACCCGACAGGCGCGAGCGCTCACCCCATCACGGACGCTCCAGGCGCTCGCTGGCCCGCCGGCGCACGGCGCGGAACACGATGGGCAGGAGTTCCCAGCTGAACGCGCCGACGACGAAGCCGAACAGGTAGGTCTCGCGCAACGGCGGCCAGGGAATGAGCGGCAGCGCCACGCGCACCAGAAAGCCCGCCAGGATCATCGCCGAGGCGGCCGCGCAGGCCAGCCGCACCAAAAGGCCGCGCTCGACGACGCCCAGCGCGCCGATCTGCACGCAGCCATAGACGGCCACGCCGCCCAGAGCGCCCACGATCGCGCGCAGGCGATCGGGATCGATGTCCATCGAGGCCTCCTCTAGCCCGGGATCGAGGGAATGACGGCTCAAGGGCGCTCCGGGTCCCGCGTCGCAGCCGCGACAGCGCTCCGGAACAACCCCGCCGTTAAGAAATGTGCCTGGGAGCGGGCGGAGAGTCGACGGGGTGTGATGGAGGGGGCGACCGGTTTTGACGCCGGATCAGGGGAATCTTTGAGTCACGGGCAGAACTGGAACATTTAATGAACATAAAAGATCGAATCCAGCCTTCTGCGGCCGGACAAGCCACTGTTTTGTCGAGAGAATTTAGAAAGTTGGTAGGCCCGGAGGGACTCGAACCCCCAACCAGACCGTTATGAGCGGTCGGCTCTAACCATTGAGCTACAGGCCCGCGCGGAGTTGCGCCGAAGCGCACGCGAGCCGGCGGATTAGCATGAGCCGAACGCGGCTTAAAGCTCCGGTTCAGGTTGGAGCTGTCACGAAGGAACCATAGCCGTGCGGCGACGCTTTCTGCGCCGGACAGCCCCTGGAGAACGATCGATGACCCACACCGCCCGCCGCCTGCCCGCCATCGCCCTGCCCGCCCTGCTGGGTGGCGCGCTGCTGCTGGGCGCCGCCGCTCCGGCGTTGGCGCAAAGCAACGACGCGGCCTTCAAGGCCACCACCTTCAACCTGTCGGCTTCGGGCGAGACCCTGGTGGCGCCGGACATGGCCACGATCAATCTGGGCGTCCAGACCGACGCGGCCACGGCGGCCGAGGCCCTCAAGGCCAACGGCGCGCGGATGAACCAGGTGATGGCCGCCCTGAAGAAGGCCGGGATCGCCGATCGCGACATCCAGACCTCGAACCTGAACCTGAACGCCCAGTACGCCTATGAGCAGAACCAGCCGCCCAAGCTGACCGGCTACCAGGCCTCGAACCAGGTGACGATCACGGTGCGCGACCTGGCCAAGCTGGGCGCGGCGGTCGACGCCACGGTGGGCGCCGGGGCCAATACGGTCAACGGCATCAGCTTTGGCCTCGCCAACCCGCAAGCGGCCGAGGACGCCGCGCGGCTGGAAGCCGTCAAGGCGCTGCAGGCCAAGGCCGAGCTCTATGGCCGCGCGACCGGCTACAAGGCCGTTCGCCTGGTCAATCTGAGCGAAGGCGGCGGCTACTCGCCCGTTCCCCCGCCCATGCCGGTCTTCGCCATGGCCAAGCGCGAGATGGGCGACGCCACCAGCATCGCCGCCGGCGAGCTGAAGGTCCGCATCGACGTCAGCGCCGTCTACGAAGTCAGCAAGTAGCGCATGAAAAAGCCGCCGCCCGGACATCCGGGCGGCGGCTGGTTCTTTGACGTCACCCGGCGGTCGGGATCAGAAGCCGGCCTTCTTGAAGGCCTGCTCGACGCGATCCTTGATCTCCAGGCCCGGCAGGGCGCGATCGCCTTCCATGACAGCCACATAGGTCAGGTTGCGCGCGGGCTTGCCTTCGCCGGTCGGCACCGGGCCGATCGCCCAGCCGACAGTGGCGCCCGGGGCCGTGCCGCTCTCGCAGCTGAAGAAGCGCGCAGGCTTGCCCAGATTGTCCTGCAACAGCTTCTCGGCCGTGGTCACGACCCCATCGCAGGTCGGCAGGTTGCGCGCGCAGGTGATATAGCCGCCGCCGCGCCAGACCATCCGGCCGTTGGCGGCGTCAGCGATAACCACGCAGGTCGAGGCCGAGCCGATCTGGCGACCGATGGACTGGGCCAGCACGGTGTCATCAACGCCGTCCGGCAGCTTGGGCGAACACGCCGCAAGGCCGGCGACAGCGAGAACGACAAGCGCCCCGCGCAGGATCGTGGGGCGCGTCATTGATCAGGCCGCCTTCTTGATAAGGTTGCCCTCGTCTAGCAGGACGACGGTGGGGGCGTAGTTGCGCGCCTCCTCGGCGGGCATCTGGCAGTAGGTGACGACGATCACCAGATCGTTCTTCTGCACCAGACGGGCGGCCGCGCCGTTGACGCCGATGACCTTCGAGCCACGCGGCGCCTCGATGGCGTAGGTAGTGAAACGCGCGCCGTTGGTGATGTTGAGCACGTCGACCTGCTCGTTGGGCAGGATGCCCGAGGCGTCCAGCAGGTCGCGGTCGATCGCGATCGAGCCTTCGTAATCGAGGTCGGCCTGGGTCACCGTGGCGCGGTGCAGCTTGGCCTTCAGCATGGTGAGCAGCATGGCGGGGAAGTTTATCCCTTTGAATGAACTGGAGTCTTCTGGGCCGCCACACACAAGGCCCCAAAACAGGTTCCGCCATATAGCCACGAACCCGCGCGGGTTCAATCGCGCCGCAATCCACCAACAAAGGTTAACAACACGCTCACTTCGCGTTAAGGTTTGAAAGAACGCGGTTCGGTGGGGACTAACATGCGTCATGGAAGAGCGTGGGCGGCGGCGGGTCTCGGCGCCGTGTCACTGGTCGCGGGGGCGACCTGGATCTCGGCGGGCCAGGCCCAGACACGGCCTGACACGGCCGCGCCGGCGCCGGCGTCGCGCCCGGCGATCGCCGCGTTCGTCGCCCGCCCGCGGGGCGCCGTCGACTGGCAGGCGGCGGTGGGCGGCCTTCGCCAGTCGGCGAATGTCGGTGAGAGTCTCGCCGCCAACCTGAACCGCGAGCAGGTCGACAAGACCGCCGTGCCGATCCTGCTGCCGCGCGATCCCAAACTGACGGCCGGGGCGCGGATCTACAGCTTCGGCGACTACTACACGATCACCGCCGACACCCTGGGCGGCGGGGTGTCGCTCAGCGGCACGACGACGACGGTTCCGTCCGGCAAACCGCTGAAGGTCGAGAGCGGCCCCGAAATGCTGACCGTGCAGCGCACCGTCGATGGTCAGTTGGCCAGCTTCGTGCGCTTCGGCGTCCTCTACACCGTCGAGATCCGCTGCGACTCGGCGGGCGATCCGCGCTGCGTCGACGACAACTATGTGCTGGGGCTGGTTGGCAAGACCACGGCCGTGGTGATGGGCAAGGCCGCGCGGCAAGCCGCCGGACTGGGAGGCTGAGATGCGCACCGCTCCCCTCCTGCTGATCGCCGCGCTCGCCCTGGCGCCGCTGGCGGCTTGTGACGACACCTCCAAGCCGGCGGCGGGCGAAACGCCCAAGCCGCCCTCCCCCGAGCCTGGACCGCCGCAGCCCGACGACTCGCCGGCCGATGGCGGCGCCGAGCAGTTGGGCAGCGAACCCATTCCGCCGAGCCCGGATCCCGCGCCACAGCCCGACGGGCCGCCGGCGCCTTCGTCGGCGAGCTTCGATCACGGACCGGCAGGCGCGCTTCCGCCCGGCCAGGGCCCCGGCTATCTGGACCGCACGGTCTGGTCGCCCAACATGTGCTGGCCCCTGGCCGAGGCTGGCTTCCCCAATTCGCAGGTCTATGGCCCCGGCGGCGGCATGGGCCCGCCCGGCAAGCCCAGCCAGTGCGACAGTCTCAACTACACCCTGCCCTGGCGCGACAACTTCTGCGAGGCGCGATCGCGGACCAATCCGATGTGCGCCGGCTCGGGCACGGGTCACCAGGGTCAGGACATTCGGCCGGCCACCTGCAAGAAGAACCAGCATTGGGCCCTCGCCGCCGAGGCCGGGACGATCACCGACATCGGGTCTTACTCGGTGACGCTCGTGGGCCAGGCCGCGCCGCACTACACCTATCGCTATCTGCACCTGCAGATGGCCACCCTGGCCGTGAAGGAAGGCGACAGCGTCGCCAAGGGCCAGCAGCTGGGCAAGGTCTCGAACGACTTTGGCGGCACACCGACGACGATCCACCTGCACTTCGAGATCCGCGCGGGCGTCGCCGGAACCACGACGGACGGCAAGCCGGTGGCGCTGCACACCTTCCTGCCGCCCTATCTGAGCCTAGTCGAGGCCTACCAGCGCAAGCTGAACGGCCAGACTTGTGGTTAGGCGGTAACGTCCTTCAGGAAGGCGGTCATGTCGGTCAGCAGGGTCGCCTTGCGCCGGAACGGGCGCGATAGGGCCAGCACAGCGCCCGCGTGGTCGACGCCGGGATAGTGCCGCTCCTCGACCCTGGCGCCCTTGTCACGCAGGGCGGCGGCCAGCTTGCGGGTGTTGCGCGGATAGACCGTGGTGTCCTTGTCCCCCGTCGCCAGGAAGGCGGCCGGCGCATCGGCGCGAGCGAAACTGACCGGCTGCGTCGCCGCCAGATCGGCCGCGCGCCCGAAGGTCCGCTCCGTGATCGCCCCCTTCAGCGGCAGGAAGTCGTAGGGCCCCGACAGACCTGCGAACGCCCGGACGGCCCCGGGATCGACCCCGACGCCATGCAGGTAACGCGGATCCAGCGCCAGCATGGCCGCGTTGTAAGCCCCCGCCGAATGGCCGATCAGCACGATCCGCTCAGGATCACCGCCCAAGGCTGCGGCGTTGTCCACAGCCCAGCGCACCGCCTTGGCGCAATCATCCAGAAAGTCGGGAAACCGCACCTCGGGGTAAAGCCGATAGTCGGGCGCCAGGGTGAGAAATCCCTGTGCGGCGATCGCGCGCGCGGCCCAGCCATAGTCGCCCCTGCGGCCGCTGTCCCAGGAGCCTCCATAGAAGAACACCGCGACCGGCGCCGGTCCGTGCGCGATCGGCGGCGCATAGATGTCGACGCCGCCGCGCGGGCCGTCCGTGTAGCGCGCGCCTTTCGCCTCACGGCGGGCGGCGTCCTTGGGCGTGACGGTGGCGAAGATCGACAGCGGCGAACACGCCGCCGTCACCGTGGCCGCCAAGGCGGCGAGGCCGGCGCGCCGGCTCACCTTGAGCTCCACCATATTGCCACCTCCTGCGCCCTTTGCGATACGACTACGCCCGGAGCGCGGAGTCGGATGCGAAGACGGGCCATCATGGCGTCCGCTACAGCCTGAAGCCGCCGCCCTCGATCTTGGCGCAGAGCGTCTTGGTGATCTTCACATAGCCCTTGGCCGGATCGCGGAAGTACAGCGGATCCTTGGTCTTGGACGGGTCAAAGCCCTCGTTGACCAGATCGATCTTGCGGTACTTGAAGGTGCCGGTGGTCTCGATCGCCTTTTGCAGCCGCACGAACAGCGGCCGGGCATAGCTGGGCAGCGCCTCGTCGACGTACTTGGCGAACGCCTCAAGATCGAAGTCGCCTTCGGTCACCAGCGAGGCCATGCCCGCCTTGCCGTCGAGGTCGCCCACCTTCACGCCGTAGACATTGACCTCCAGGACCCCCTCGAAGCCGGCGAGCCGCTCAGCCACCTCGGAGGTCGCGACGTTCTCGCCCTTCCAGCGGAAGGTGTCGCCGATGCGATCGATGAAATAGATGTAGCCGTCGTGGTCGACCTTCATCAGGTCGCCGGTGCGGAACCACGCGTCGCCCTTTTCGAAGACGTCGTGCAGCACCTTCTTCTCGGTCGCGGCCTTGTCGGCGTAGCCGGTGAAGTTCGAGCGCGCGTCGCTGCCGATATGGCCAATGCACTCGCCGACCTCTTCGGGCCCAGCCTCGATGCAGCAACCGTCCGCCCCCCGGATGGGGGTCTCGGTCTCGACGTCGAACTTGACGATGCGAATGTTGAACTTCTTGCGCAGATAGCTCGGGATGCGACCGATCGCGCCGCGCTTGCCGTCGAAGTTGAAGAACGAGACATTGCCTTCGGTCGCGCCATAGAACTCCAGCACGTCGCCGACCTTGAAGCGGTCCAGCATGTCGTCCCAAACGTCCGCGCGCAGGCCGTTGCCGAAGATCATGCGGAGCTTGTGGGCGCGTTCCAGCTCGTGTTCGGGCTGGTTGGCGAGATAGCGGCACAGCTCGCCGATATAGACGAACATGGTGCACTGCTCGGCCACGATCTCGGGCCAGAAGTGCGTCGCCGAGAACTTCTTGCGCAGAACGACCGAGCCGCCGTTCAGCAGCGCCGCGCCCAAGGCGCAAAGCCCTCCGGTGGCGTGATAGAGCGGCAGGGTGATGTAGATGCGGTCGGTGTCCTTGGCGCCGGTCGAACCGGCGAACCCGCGCATATAGAGCTGGGCGCGCATGTGTGTGATGCGCGCGGCCTTCGGCAGCCCGGTCGTGCCGCTGGTGTAGATGTAGAGCGCCGTATCGGAGGCGGTCAGCCCCTCCCGGGCGGTCTCACGATCGGGGCGCAACTGGCTGCAGCTCTTGAGCGCCTTCAGCAGGTCGCGCTGGTCATCGTGAACAGGCCCCAGCACCCATTGCTGCATGTGCCGCTCGAGTTGCCCCTTCACGTCCTCGAAGCAGGGCGAGGTCTCAGCGTCGACAATGCAATGCATGGCCTGAGAGATGGTCAGGCAGTGGGCCAGCGCCGCGCCGGTCAGTTGGTTGTTGATCAAGGCGGTTGCGACCCCGACCTTGGTCAGGCCGTACCAGATCGCCAGATACTCGATCCGGTTGGGCATGAAGAGCGCGACGGTCTGACCGCGCGTCAGACCCAGGCCCTTGGCCCAGTGCGCATAGCGGTTCGCCATGGCGTCCAGATCGGCATAGGTGATCGTCTTGCCTTCGAACGTGATGGCCGGACGTGGCCCCCACTTGTCGACGGCGGCCTCGAGATCGTCGCAGATCAAGTTGGGACTATCCGGGGCGATCGTCTTTACACGCTTTAGCGTGCGCGACAGTCCCTTCAGAAACCGGATTTCCCGCTTAATCTTCTGACGCAAACGCATTCGTCTCTCCCTTGGTAGCAACCATTGGAGAGGCCCGCGCGACCGGTCAAGACGCCGCGTGCTGCAATGCAAACCTATCAGTGTTCTTGGAAGAACCCGCCCGGAGAGTCGCGCCAAAGCTTACGCTACGGCGCCCTGGCCGATCTGAGCTGATCTCGGCGGGCGGACTTGCTGCGCGCCCGCCGAGGACGTGTCTCAGCCTGCGGCCAGACGGCGCTGGTCGTCGCGGGCCGCCTTCAGCTTCTCAGCCACGAGGAAGGCCAACTCCAGCGCCTGCTCGCCATTCAGGCGGGGATCGCAGTGGGTGTGGTAGCGGTCGGCCAGGTCCGTCTCCGACACCGCGCGGGCGCCGCCCAGGCACTCGGTGACATTCTGCCCCGTCATCTCCAGGTGTACGCCGCCAGGGTGGACGCCTTCGGCCTGGGCGATCTCCACAAAGCTCTTCACCTCGGACAGGATTCGGTCGAACGGACGGGTCTTGTAGCCGGTCGAGGCCTTCAGCGTGTTGCCGTGCATCGGATCGGTGGCCCAGACGACCGAACGCCCCGCCGACTTGGTCGCCTTCATCAGGCGCGGCAGGCGGTCGGCGATCTTGTCTGAGCCGAAGCGACCATAAAGGGTCAGGCGGCCCGGCTCGTTGTGCGGGTTCAGAACATCGATCAGCCGCAGAAGGTCGTCGCCCTCCATGGTCGGACCGCACTTCAGGCCGATCGGATTCTTCACGCCGCGCATGAACTCGACATGGGCGCCGTCCAGCTGGCGAGTGCGCTCGCCGATCCACAGCAGGTGGGCGCTGGTGTCGTACCAGTCGCCCGAGGTGCTATCGACGCGGGTCATGGCTTCCTCGAAGCCCAGCAGCAGGGCCTCGTGGCTGGTGAAGAACTCAACGCGGCGCAGGTCGGGCTGGGTGTCGGGCGTGACGCCCACGGCCGACATGAAGGTCAGGGCCTCGCTGATCTTCTCCGACAGTTCGCGATAACGCGCGCCCTGCGGGCTGTCGCCGACGAAGCCCAGGGTCCAGCGGTGGATGTTGTAGAGGTCGGCGTAGCCACCACTGGCGAAGGCGCGCAGCAGGTTCAGCGTCGCGGCCGACTGGCCATAGGCCTTCAGCAGGCGGTCGGGGTCGGGAACCCGCTCGGCCTCGTTGAAGTCCATGCCATTGATGATGTCGCCGCGATAGGACGGCAGGGTCACATCGCCCTGGACCTCGATCGGCTCCGACCGGGGCTTGGCGAACTGGCCGGCGATCCGGCCCACCTTCACCACCGGCTTGCCGCCGGCGAAGGTCAGGACCACCGCCATCTGCAGGATCAGGCGGAAGGTGTCGCGGATGTTGTCCGCGTGGAACTCCTTGAAGCTCTCGGCGCAGTCGCCGCCTTGCAGCAGGAACGCCCGGCCCTCAGCCACCTCGCCCAACTGGCTCTTCAGCCGGCGCGCCTCACCGGCGAACACCAGCGGCGGCATCTGGCGAAGGGTTTGCTCGACCCGCTCCACAGCGCCCATGTCCGGATAGTCGGTGGGCAAATGCTTGGCGGGCTTGGCTCTCCAGGCGGCGGGGGTCCAACGGGCGGTCATGTCGAGGCTCGATTACTACAAAGGGCGCGGTAGATACCGCAAATGGAAGGAAAAGGCAAAATCATGCGGCAAGAGGCCCTTGAGCTCCTCCAACGCGAACATTCGTTGTCGCGCTAGGCCCTGAGCGCGCTGGATTTTTGCGCCACGCCGCAAGCGATCGCGGCCAGCGCGCCAAGCGCGAGCCACCACTCCTGCCAGACGCCGAAGCTCAACCCGCCGATCACCAGATAGGAAACGGTCACCGCCGCCGCCATCGCGCCGTCGCGCCGACTTTCGCCCGTCCAGCCGACGATACGGTAAAGGACCCAAGCAAAGAACGCCGCCGCCATCGCCGCTCCCAAGGCTCCCAACTCCAGCCAGAGCTGCAGGGCGGCGTTGTGGGTGTGCAGCGGGATGGCGGGTCCGAAGGTCCGGCTGGCGTCGATGCCCCAGCCACGAAGGGCGTGCTCGACAATCAAATTGCCGGTGAACGCCCAGATATTGAGGCGATGATCCCAAGAGGCCGGCGCGATCATGTACAGCCAGGCGAACAGACCAGAGCGTACGCCCCAAAGCACGACCATCGGCGCGAAGATGAAGAGCGCCGACACGGCCGGAATCAGCCCGCGCACGAACGGTTTGCCGATGACCCGCGTTCCCAGCCAGGCGACGCCGCCGAGGATCAGCGCCGCTATTGGCGCGTCGGCGCCGGTGAGATGCGCGCCCGCCACGATGCACACGGCGATCAGGGCGATCGCAATATTGCGTCCTCGAAAGTTCCAGGCGTCAAGGATTCGGACGCACGGCCAGAACAGCAGGATCGCCGGATAGGTCGCCATGGACACCTTGACCATCGCCAGGTCCGGGCGGATCGGCTCCTCGGTCAGATTGTGCAGGACCTGATAGATCGCCGCCTTGAGCACGCCATCGGCAAAGGTGATCAAGCCTAGGAAGGCCACGCCGACCAGCATCACCCTGCCCGCCAGACGGGCCGAGCGGTGAGACATCTGCGCGAGAGCCGCGACCGCCGCGCCATAGAGCGCCAACTGGAGGACCAGCTTCAAGGCGGTGAACTTCTCGACGTCCTTGTCGCGCTTGAGGTCGGCCAGATGCGGCGCGGCGGGACTCCAATTCAGGCTGATGAGCGCCCATCCGACAAGAATCACGAGCGCCAGCATCGGCAAGAGCGGCGCTCTGGAGCGCACCAGGGTCGGCGCGGCCAGAAGACCGACCAGGCTCAGCACCGCCGCATACCAGAGCGGGATCAGGTAGCCGACGAGCGGCGTCATCACCATCGCGAAGACGGCGAGCGCGCCCAGCCACCGGGTCCGGGGCTCCGGAACGGTCGCTTGGATCATCCCGCTCCGCCGACTTCAGCCGGAACGTACTTCTCCCGCATGGTGACCAGTTCCTCAGCCAGGGTCGGGTGGACGGCGCAAGTGGAATCCCACTGCGGCTTGGTCACGCCCATCTTCACGGCGATCGCGGCCATCTGGATGATCTCGGGCGAGTCGGGACCGACCACATGGACGCCGAGAATGCGCTCATCATCCTGCTTGACCACCAGCTTGATCAGGCACCGCTCCTGGCCGCCATAGAAGGTGACCTTCATCGGTCGGAAGATCGAGCGATAGATGTCGACCTTGCCGAACGCCTGGCGGGCCTCGGCCTCACTCATGCCCACAGCGCCGACCGGCGGCTGGGAGAACACCGCCGAGGCGACCAGGTCATGATCAAAGGTCGTCGGGTTGCCGTAGAACTCGGTCTGGGCGAAGGCCGCGCCCTCGCGGATCGCCACCGGCGTCAGGTTGATCCGGTCGGTGACATCGCCAACCGCCCAAATGCTCTCGACATTGGTCTTGGAGTACTTGTCGACCGCGATCGCGCCCTTGTCGTTCAGCTTCACGCCGGCCTTCTCCAGGCCCAGGCCCTGGACGTAGGGCTCGCGACCGGTGGCGAACATCACCGCCTCGGTCTCGAAGGTCAGGTCGTTGCTGAGCGTGCTCAGCAGCCGGCCGTCTTCCATCTTCTCGATGCTCTTGTGCGAGCAGCCTAGAACCACCTTGATCCCGCGCTTTTCCAGCTCGTCGGCCAGGTGCATCCGCACGTCGTCGTCGAAGCCGCGCAGGATGTTGGCCCCGCGATAGAGCAGCGTCGTCTGGACGCCGAGGCCCGCATAGATGCCCGCGAACTCGACGGCGATATAGCCACCGCCCACGACCAAGACGCTCTTGGGCAGGGTCGGCAGATGGAACGCCTCGTCCGAGGTGATGCCTAGCTCCGCGCCGGGGAAATCGGGACGCACGGGCCGCCCGCCGGTAGCCACCAGGATCTTGCGGGCCGTGTAGGTCCCCGCATCGTCGCTGCCGTCCTTGGGCAGGACTTCCACGGTGTGGGCGTCGACGATCTGGGCGCGACCGTGCAGCAGGTGCGCGCCGGCCTTCTGGAGATTGGTGACGTAGATGCCCGACAGACGCGCGATCTCGACGTCCTTTTCGTGCAGGAAGGTCTTCCAGTCGAAGCGGGCGTCGTCGATCGTCCAGCCATAGCCCTTGGCCGTCTTCAGCTGGCTGGTGACCTCGCTGGCGTAGACCATGAACTTCTTGGGCACGCAGCCGCGCACCACGCACGTGCCGCCGACCCGATACTCCTCGGCCACGGCCACCTTGGCGCCGCTCAGCGCCGCGAGACGCGCGGCCCGCACGCCGCCGGAGCCCGCGCCGATGACGAAGAGATCAAAGTCGTAGTCAGCCATCATCGGCCTCCGGAAGCGAAACGGGTCGGCTTATGTAGGACGTCAGGGCTGCAGGCGCACCACGCCCTCGTCCGTGCCCACCAGGGCCTCATCGGCGAGGTCAAGGAACAGGCCGTGGTCGACAACGCCGGTCACGCTCTTCAGCGCCGCAGCCAGCGCCGTGGGATCCTCGATCTTGCCCGAGGCCATGTCGTAGATCAGGTTGCCGCCGTCGGTGACCACCATGCCACGCTCGGCCGTACGCAGGCGCGGGGGCGGCAGGTCGAACTCGGCGGCGATGTCGGCGAGACGATAGCCGGTGTGGACGTGACCAAAGCGCACCACCTCGATCGGCAGCGGGAACTTGCCCAGGGCCGGCACGCGCTTGGCCGCGTCAGCGATGACGACACAGCGGGTCGACGCTTCCCAGACCAGCTTCTCGCGCAGCAGCGCCGCGCCGCCGCCCTTGATCAGCGACAGGCCCGGACCGATCTCGTCGGCGCCGTCCACGGTCAGGTCGACGGTCTTCACATCGTCCAGCGCCGCCAGCGGAATGCCCAGCTCGCGGGCCAGGGCGGCGGTGGCGTCCGAGGTCGGCACGCCGCGAATGTCTTTCAGGCCGCGCGCGGCCAGCGCCTTGACGAACCAGGCGGCCGTGGAGCCGGTGCCCAGGCCGACCACCATGCCGTTCTCGACAAGCTCGGCGGCGGCTTCGCCCGAAATGCGCTTCTGGTCGTCGGCGCTCATGCCTTCTTGTCCTTCTTCTTGTCCTTCTGGGCCTGCTTGATCGCCCGGAACTTGGTGGCCCAACCGGCCTTGCTGGTCTGGTCGGCGCGCGACAGAGCCAGCGCCCCGTCCTCGACGTCCTTGGTGATCACCGAGCCCGAGCCGGTCATCGCGCCGTCGCCCACCCGCACGGGCGCGACCAGGGCGCTGTTGGAGCCGATGAACGCGCCCTTGCCGACGTGGGTCTCGAACTTCTCGAAGCCGTCGTAGTTACAGAAGATCGTGCCGGCGCCGATATTGGCCTTCTCGCCGACCGAGCCGTCGCCGAGATAGCTGAGATGGTTGGCCTTGGCGCCCGCGCCGACCTTGACCTTCTTGACCTCGACGAAGTTGCCGATGTGCGCCTCCGCACCGATCTCGGCGCCGGGCCGCAGGCGCGCATAGGGACCGATCAGGGCCCCCTCGCCGACCACCGCGCCCTCCAAATGGCTGAAGGCCTTGATGACCGCGCCGCTGGCGACGCTGACGCCGGGTCCAAACACCACGAACGGTTCGACCACCGCGCCGCCGGCGATCTGGGTGTCCCAGGCCAGATGGACGGTGTCCGGGGCGGGCATGGTGACCCCGTCGACCATCAGCGCCTTGCGACGGTTCTGCTGCCAGACGGCCTCGGCGGCGGCGAGCTCGGCCTGGGCGTTGACGCCCTGCACCGACGCTTCAGGGGCGAAGGCCGCGCGCGTCGACAGGTGACGCTCATGCGCCAGGCCCACCACGTCGGTCAGATAGTACTCGCCCTTGGCGTTGTCGTTGCGGACATTGGCCAGCAGGTCGAACAAAACCGCGCGGTCAGCGGCCAGCACGCCGGAATTGCAGTGCTTGACCTGCTTGGTCGCCAGATCAGCTTCCTTTTCCTCGACGATGCGCAGCAGCACATGACCCGGCGCCAGGATGAGGCGGCCATAGCCGGTCGGGTTCTGCGCCTCAAAGCCCAGCACTGCCACGTGGGCGCCGTTGGTGATCAGGTCGAACAGCGGCGCGATCACCGGAGCAGTCGTCAGCGGGCAGTCGGCGTAGGTGACGACGACGTCGCCATGGAAGTCCGCCAGGGCGTCCTTAGCCGCCAGAACCGCATGTCCGGTGCCCAGCGGCGGATCCTGGATCACGGTGGCGTCGGGGCCCAGACGCTTGCGAGCGCTCTCACCGACCTGCGGGCTGTGGGCGCCCACCACGACGATGATGCGCTCGCAGCCCAGCCCCTCGGCCGCGTCGATGGCGTGGTCCAGCAAGGTGCGGCCGGCCAGTCGGTGCAACACCTTGGGCGTCGGCGACTTCATCCGCGTGCCCTGCCCGGCGGCCAGGATCACGGCGGCGCGCGGACGAACGGGCTTGGAAACGGACTCGGTCATGGTCCCGGCGACTCCCTGGAGGCGAACCAAAGTTGCATTAGCCGTGCAATTGGCCGAAAGGCCAGACCCATGAGCACGCTTCATGACCTGAACGGGGCGACCATCGCCTTCGACCTGGACGGCACCCTCGTCGACACCGCGCCCGACCTGGTGGGCGCGCTGAACATCATCCTGGCCCAGGAGGCGCTGCCGCCGCTGCCCTTCGACGATGTGCGCCTGATGGTGGGCCGAGGCGCGCGGGCCCTCTTGGAGCGTGGCTTCGCCGCCGCCGGCGCGCCGCTCGACGCCGAGCAGGCGCCCGCCCTCGTCCAGCGGTTCATCGACGTCTACCTTGCCCGCATAGCCGACGAGAGCGCGCCCTTCCCCGGCGTGGTCGAGGTCCTGAGCGACCTCAAGGCGGCCGGGGCCAAGCTTGTGGTCTGCACCAACAAGCTCACCAACCTGTCGACCGCGCTGCTCGACGCCGTGGCGCTTTCGCCGTTCTTCGAAGCGGTGATCGGCGCTGATCTGGCGCCCGCCGCCAAGCCGGACGGCCGCCACGTCGCCGCCGCCGTCGCGGCCGTGGGCGGAGACGTGAGCCGCGCCGTGATGATCGGCGACAGCATCAATGACGCGCTCGGGGCCCGCAACGCGGGCGTCCCGGGCGTGCTGGTCTCGTTCGGCTACACCGAGGATCCGGTCGAGACCCTGGGCGCGGATCTGGTCATCCACAGCTTTTTGGACGTGCCCGAGGCCTGCATCACGCTTTTGACCTCTTGCCCCGCGCCGAACACCGGGCTATAGCCCCCGTCCTCTCGCGGATCGGTCCCTCCGGGGCCCTCCACACGGCGGATGCGTAGCTCAGCGGGAGAGCACCTCGTTCACACCGAGGGGGTCACAGGTTCAATCCCTGTCGCATCCACCATTCTCCTCTTCTTTTGTGCAGACTTTAGGCCTCGGGAAACCGCGCCTTTGGCGGTTGCGCTTCAGTCGCCGCGCGGCCTTGCGCGCCGCACACGACGGCCCCAGTTACTTGCATAACAAGACCGTGGTGCTAGGCTTCCGCTAGACCGCCAGCGAACAGGGACGAAGAGCCCGGTCGCTCGTCGGGCTTCATGAGGGAGGAGACGGCGCCCATGGACATCAAGGACAGCATCATCCTGGTCACCGGCGGCAATCGCGGAATTGGCGAGGCCTTTGTGCGCGCCTTCCTCGCGGCCGGCGCGACGAAGGTCTATGTCGGCGCCCGCGACCCGGCCAGCGCCGCGCACCTCGTCGCCGAGGCCCCGGACCGGGTGACGGCCCTGCGGCTTGACGTCAGCGACGCGGAGACAATTTCAGCGGCGGCCGCGCAGTGCCCGGACGTGACGATCCTCGTCAATAACGCGGGCGCTTTCACCATGCAGACCCTGATGGGCGCACAGGACATGAGCGCCGCCCGCCAGGAGATGGAGGTCAACTATTTTGGCCCGCTGGCGATGAGCCGAGCCTTCGCGCCTATCCTGGCCAGGGCGCCGCGGAGCGCGATCGTCAACGTGCTGTCGGCCGGCGGCCTCGTCGCCGTGCCCAGCATGGGCGGCTACAGTCCTTCGAAATTCGCCGCGCGCGCCATGACCACCTGCCTGCGCGCCGAACTGGCGCCCCAGAACACCCACGTGCTGGCGCTGAATGTCGGCTCGGTCGACACCCGCATGGCCAGCCATGTCGAGGGCTTCAAGGAGGCGCCGGCCACCATCGCCCAGGCCGGCCTGAAGGCGCTGAAGCGCGAGGCGGACGAGGTCGACACAGACTTCATGGCCATCGACGTCCGCGCCCATCTGGCCCGCGACCCCAAGGGCCTGGAACTGGCCATGCGGCGTGCGCTGACCAGCGACCGCGTCAGCACCGGCCGTTAGGAGAGGCTCTTGTCTCAGATCGACTACGTGGCCTTCGCCCAGCGCTTCGTCGCGGCCATCCAGGCCGGCGACGCCGAGGCCGTTCGGGCCTTCTACGCCCCCGACGCCAAGATCTGGCACAACATCGATCACATCGAACAGACCGTCGACCAGAACCTGAAGTCGCTGGCCTGGTTCGTCAGGACCCTGCCCGATCGGACCTATCGGGTGCAGCGCATCGCGCCCCTGCCTGACGGCTTCGTTCAGCAGCATGTCCTGGAGGCCACCCTGCCGAACGGGGAACGATGGGCTATGGACGCCTGTGTCGTCGTCCGAGTCGAGAACGGCAAGATAACGCGCCTCGACGAATACCTCGACTCCGCCAAGACCGCCCAGCTAGTCGCGGCGACCCGCTAGTTCATCTCTCGTAACACCAAGGCGCTCATGTCCCGACTTTTTCCCATTCTCTCGCGGGTGATCGCCGCTTGGCAGGCCCACGATATCGAGACGGTGCTTTCGCACATGACCGATGACATCGTCTGGCACTACGCCGCGCCGAGCCTGCCGCCGGTGCGGGGCAAGGCGGCGGCTGAAAAGCTGCTGCGGAAACTGCAGGCCGACATGCACGACATCCAGTGGCGGATCTTCGCCCACGCCGAGACGGGCGACCGACTGTTCCTGGAAGGCGTCGACGAGTATCGCACCGCTGACGGCAAGCGCATGGCCCTGCCCTATGCGGGTGTTCTGGAGTTCCGGGGCGACCAGATCGCCGCGTGGCGGGACTATGTCGACCTGGGCGTGCTCGCCGACCAGAAGGCCGGCAAGCCGTTCACGCCGCAGGTCGAAGCCTTGCTCGATCGCGCCGCAGCGACATCGGCCTAGCCTGGCGGATCGGCCGTCAGATCCCGACTGGCTTGCCCCGTGAGACCGCCGGTCAGCACCGCCACCCTGTTCGCCTCCGTGCGCCGCCTGCTGGCGCTGCCGGACGAAACCAGGATGTTCCTGCGCCACGACTACCTGGCGCCCGGTCGCACGGAGGTGCACTGGGAGACGACCGTCGGCGAGCAGAAGTCCGCCAACATCCATGTCCGCGAGGGCGTCGAGCAGGACGCGTTCGTGCGTCAGCGTCAGGCGCGCGACGCCACACTGGGCATGCCGCGCCTGATCCTGCCCTCGGTCCAGGTCAATATTCGCGCCGGGCGGTTGCCGGAGCCGGAAGCCAATGGCGTCCGCTATCTGAAACTGCCGATCGACGCAGTTTAGAGGTCCGCCCGCTGCAGCCTTCCACATCAGGACGGTGATCTAGGGGGCAACGCCCTCTGAGGCCTCAAAGACCGCGAACTGCGCCGCAAAGGCGCGCTGAAATGCGGGCCGAGCTTCGCCGCGCGCGACATAGGCGTCGAGCCTTGGTTCGCCCTCCAACAGATCTGCGCCCTTCAGTCGACGGAGCACGGCGACCATCATCAGGTCGCCGGCGCTGAAGTCGCCCTCGAGCCACTCCCGATCTCCCAGCCGCGCGGATAGCTCAGCAAGCCGACCACGGACCCGTCGATCCAGAAGCGCTTGGCGAGCCGTAAACCAGGGCTCTTCCCTTTCCAGGAGGATCGCCATGGAACGCTCAACGATGGGCGGCTCAACCGTACTCAGGGCCGCGAACATCCAAGCGATCGCGCGCGCCCTGGCCGCCGCTTCCACCGGCAGGAGACCGGGCCCCTGCTCCGCGATATGCAGGACGATGGCGCCGGACTCAAAGAGGGCGACGCCATCGGCTTGAAAGGTCGGGATCTGGCCGAACGGCTGTAGCGCCCTGTGCGCGGAGGCCTTCAGCTCTTCGAAGGTCAGGAGCTGGACGTCATAGTCCAGACCGATCTCCTCCAGCGCCCAGCGCACCGCCATGTCGCGGGCCAGCCCACGGCCGCGATCGGGAGAGGCCTTGAACGCGGTGATGACGGGACGCATGTCCACCCTCCGGGGCTACTGACACCCAAGGACGAGCAGACGAACGGAAATCCGACAAGCGCCAGCTCCGAAGGAAGACAGATGCCCCTGCCTGCCTCCAGGGAGGTCGGCGATCAGTCCTCGCCCTGGATCGCCGCGCGCAGCCGGGCGGCGACATCGCCCAGGGTGATGGCGTTCAGGGAGTCGTTCACTTCAAGAACGCCCTGCCCGTGTTGCTGGGACAGGTTGCCGGTGAAGTCGGTCAAAGCCGTGATGTGCTGCGCCAGCAAATCGACCGTATGTAGTTCCTGCATGACCGAGAGGCGGTGCTCGTCCGGCACGACCTCGAGGATCTTGCCCAGCGCCACGTCCAGATGCCCGCAGGCGACGGCGGCCAGCGACATCTCCGCAGAGATCGCCCTCAACACCATTTCAACGCTCGCCGGCGCCAGCTTATCCGACATCTCAACCCCCTGATTCCTTCCGTCGAAGTCAGCATGCGCGGGGCGCCGACCGCAAGGCCTTGATTTGTGCGACGAATTATCGCGGGGCGTAACACTGATCGAAAAACAACGTCAGATAGCGTTTTCGCCCTTCCCCAGAGCCAGAGTAAGCAACTCTCGCGGCTTCGGCAGCTAGGCCGCTTGGCGCAGGCCCCAGGGATGCGCTGGATAGAAGCGCTCCATCATTCGACCGACATAGGCCACCAGACGCGGATAGCGCTCGGCCTGACGGCGCAGCGGCGAGTCGAAGAACGGGGTCATGATCGCCGCCAGCATGGCGAACGCGGTCGCATCCACGCCGACGGGATAAGCATCCCGCATCAGGTAAGCCTTGTCCTCCAGGAGTTCGTCCAAGGCTCTGAGCGACAGGCCGCCCAGCCAGGCGACCTCCTCCCGCAGGTGACGCCCGACGCCGACCGCGCGGATATTGGCCGCGACCGCCTCTCTCAATCCCTGCCGAAGCTCGTCACGCAGGTGGCCCGGCGCCTGATCGAACGCCCGCGCAGGTCCCCTTTCAAAGTTTGCGGGCTCCAGAAAGCGGAAATAGGTCGACACCCAACCGAGCTGGTTCTCAATCATGCGCTCGATCGCCCAGGCCTGAGCCCGCTCCCGACCGGTCAGGCCGAAATCAAGGTCGACGTCGTACTTCCGCTCGATGTGTACGCGGATGAAGGTCGAATCCGCGATCGCCTGGGCGGCGTCCTCGATCCAGGGCAACTGCCCTTTCGGCGCGGTGTCGCGGCTGCCGTTTGTCTTCCGGTAGTCCAGGCCCGCCATCATCAGCTGGACCTCGGTCTTGGTCACGTACGGGCTGATCTCTGGCAATCCAAAGCCGGCTCCCGTGGCGTACAGCGTGATCATCGTCCCCCTCCATCTCGAATGTCGCGATGACGACTTGCTACCGCCAGCCTCCTGCCAGCATGCTGTCAGCAACGATCCTGGATAGTGAAGCCATGAGACGCGCCGAACGCCTTTTCCAGATCATCCAGATCCTGCGCCGCAGCCGCGCGCCGGTCACCGCCGACGCCATCGCCGCCGAATTGGAGACCTCCAAGCGCAGCGTCTATCGCGACATCGCCGCCCTGGTGGGTCAGCGCGCCCCCATTCGCGGAGAGGCCGGGGTCGGCTATGTGCTCGATGCGGGATTCGACATGCCCCCGCTGATGCTGACGCCCGACGAGATCGAGGCGGCGGTGCTCGGGGCGCAGTGGGTGGCCGGCCGAGGCGATCCGGTTCTGGCCAAGGCCGCGCGGGATCTGATCAGCAAGATCGCCGCCGCCGTGCCCGATCGCTTGCGTCCCTACGTGCTGGAACCGGCCGCCGCCGCCGCGCCGGCGTGGAAGCCGCAAACGGACAAGATTGATGTCGCCCAGGTCCGCGCGTGGATCCACGCCGGCCGCAAGATCCGCCTGAACTACAGCGACGAGGCCGGCGCGATCAGCGATCGTGTGATCTGGCCTGTGACGGTCGGCTACCGCGAGACGATCCGGATGATTATCGCCTGGTGCGAGCTTCGGGGCGCATTCCGCACCTTCCGCACCGACCGTGTCGTCGGCGCGGAGTTCATGGACGAGCGTCACGGCAAGCGCCCCGCCGTGCTGCGGGCCGAATGGCTGCGCTTCCGTGACGCCGAGATCGCCGCCTGGGAGGCGCGCGAAAGGGCTGAGTGCTAAAGCCCGTGACGCTTGGCGAAAGCCTCGAACAGGCCCGGCCAGGCCGCCACCGGCTTGCCCGAGATGAACCGCAGGCCAAATCCGTGGCCGCCCTCTTCGAAAATGTGCATCTCCGTGGGCACGCCCTGGGCCTTCAGCGCGGAGAACATCAGGAGAGAGTTCTCAACCGGCACAGCCTTGTCGTCCGCGGCATGAAGCTGGAACACGGGAGACAGCCCCTCACGCACTTGCTTTTCAAGGGACAACGCGGCCACCCGCTCGGGCGTGTCCTGCCGGGCTAGCAGTTGCTTGCGGGACCCGCCGTGCGCGAACGCGGGATCAAGCGTGATCACGGGGTAGATCAGCGCCGACAGATTGGGCTTGGCCGGCAGCCCGTCCGCCGCGTCAAACGGCGTGTAGGTTGCAACGTCGAACCGGGTCGTAAGGTTGGCGGCCAGATGCCCACCCGCCGAAAAGCCCATCACAGCCACGCGGTCGGCCGAAAACGCCATGGCGGCGGCCCGGGCGCGGATCAGGCGGATCGCGCGCTGGGCGTCCTGCAGCGGCGTATCCCCTCCCGCGGCCCAGCCGTCGCCCGGCAGGCGATAAAACAGGACGAAACAGGTGTAGCCACGCGCGGAGAGCCACCGCGCCGTCTCATAGCCTTCCTTGTCCAGAACGACGCGCTCGTAGCCGCCCCCGGGGATCAGCATCACTGCCGCGCCATTTGGCGTCTTGGGTCTAAACACCACCAGTTTCGGAACCCGGGTGTGAACCTGGGCCCTATCTCGCAAGCCCTTCGGATCGCCTCGCTCGAGGATCTTCTCCTCGACGTCGACGCCGTCGCCGCCCGGTGCGCCGTTCGGCCAAAGCAGCATGGTCTCGGTCGGGTCCGGCGGCGAGATCTCCGGTTTCGCCATCTTTTCTGCCCTCGCTTCGCCCGCCGACCAGAGTCCGAGGACGCCCGAAACAAAGGCGCTCAAGGCGCCGCGCCGATTCATCATGAAATCCACGACCTGTCCGCTGTCTTGGCGCGACTCTAAGACCGACGCGGCGCCTTGGGAAACCGGTTTGCTAACCCCCAAGAAACCGCAAGTGATGCAAAACGATCCCGCTGGTGGTGGCCACGTTCAGCGAGTCGAAGCCGTTGGCCATCGGAATGCCGATCCGACGCGCGCGCGCCATGACGTCCGGCGAAAGACCAGGTCCTTCGGTCCCCAGCAGCACAGCGGTTCGGGCCGCGGGCTTGAGCGTGGCGAGGATCTCGTCGGCAGAGGGGCTCAACGCCAGCCCCTCGAAGCCGGTGGCGTCCAGCAGATCCGCGATCGACTCGTCCCGCGAAAGCCGTGCGGTCGGGACGGACAACACCGCGCCCACCGAGACCCGGATAGCCTTTCGGTAGAGCGGATCACAGCAATCGGCGTCGAGGACGATCGCATCCGCCCCAAACGCTGCGGCGTTTCGATAGATGCCGCCCATGTTGTCGTGGTTGGCGATGCCGCAAAGGACCAGCACCATCGCCCGCGCCGGCAAGCTCGCAAGAAGGTCGCGGGCGGCGACCGCCGGCGGCTTGCGGCCCACCGCCAGGATTCCCCGGTGCAGGTGGAAGCCGGCGATCGCGTCCAGGACCCCCTGCTCCGCCAGATAGATGGGGGTGGACTCGGGCAGGCCCGCGAAGACATCCGCCAGCTTCTCACGCCGCTTGGGATCGATCAGCAGCGACACCACCCTCTGGGGCGCGTCCCGCGTGAAGGCCCGCAGCACCGTCTCGCCCTCGGCGATGAACAAGCCCTCGCGGCCGACGAGATCGCGCTCCTTGATCGCCCGAAAGGGCGCGACAACCGGATCATCCGGATCCGAGACGAGGTGAAACCGAGGCAAGGCGAACTCTTGAGGCGCGGCGAAAGTCAGCGCACCCCTCGTATCGGCAGGATCGCCAGTCCGCCAGCCAGCGCGAGGGCGCTGGCCACCAGGAAGAACATCTTGAAGTCGCCGTGCGTGGGTCCAAGGCTCCACACCGCCAGCGCCGGCGCCAAGGCCTGCGGCAGCGTGTTGGCGAGGTTGATGACGCCAAGATCCTTGCCCGCGTCGCGTTGCGACGGCAGCACCTGGGTCACCAGGGCGATGTCGACCGCCGAGAAACATCCGACGCCGCAGCCATAGACGATGAACGCGACCACAAGCAGCGGCCAGCCGGGGGACATCGAAAACACGATCAGCGACAGCGCGACCGTGAGGGCGGCCCCAAACGCGAAGAGTTTGCGGCGACGCAGGCGGTCGGACAGCACGCCGCCCAGCATGGCGCAGATCACGTTGAAGACGGTCGACACCGCCGCCAGGATCGCCAGCCCTTCCTCGGCCCGGCGGCCGGGGAACAGATGCGGATAGTCGACCTCGTCCTTCAGGAAGTAGAGCATGTAGCTCTGCACCAGACTGAAGGCGACCAGCACCAGAAAGCGCCCCAGCCAGGCGAAGGCGAAGTCCGGGTGCTTTCGAGGACTGACCCAGAGACCCGCCACAAAGGCCCGAAGGTTGAACGGCGGTACGGCGCTCTTGGGCAGCGGCGGATCGCGAAGCCGGATCACGAAGGGGGCCAACCCCAGCAGCAAAGCTGCGGAGATCGCCGCGTACCGATAACTTTCGGTGACGAGCAGCCCACCGACCACCACCGCGCCGATCGCGGTGCCGATGGGGTTTCCCAGGCTCAAAAAGGCCGCGACCATACCCTTCTGGGTGTCCGGAACCCGGTCGGGCATCACCGCCATCAGCGCCGAGAAACAGAGGTTGAACGCCAGCTGGAACAGAATGACGCCACCGATCAGCGCAGCCGGCGTCTTGGCGTGCATGATCGCCAGATAGGCCAGGGAGGCCGCCAGCGCGCCCACCACCATCCAAGGGCGACGCCGCCCGAAGCGCGAGGTGGTGCGGTCGCTGATCGCCCCGGCCAGCAGGTTGGCGATGCTCGCCGCAATGGCCCCATAGAACGCCACCTGCGCCAGAACGATCGCCTTGCCGGCCGGATCGATGGCTTCAGCCTTCAGGGGCAGAAGGACCTGCAGCAATGGCTGGAAGGATACGAAGGCCGCGATCTGCGCGAGGGTGTACGCGGCGATGAAATTCGCGCGCACCGGCTCCTTGGGCCGCGCCACATCATCAGGCCGCATCTCACCTCCCCGCGCGATCTATCGTCGCGTTCACCCCCACACTGGCGAGCCAAACGCCGCGACACAAGGGCTGGCAGCGCTTTCAATCGAGGAGTTTCCTTCCTCCGCCTAGACGCACTAGGCTGTCTGCGATGGGCATGAGTCTCAAGGAAGTCGGGGCCAACGAATGAGTTCGGTGACGATCTACGACGTCGCCGCGAAGGCGGGCGTCTCGATCAAGACTGTTTCGCGCGTGATGAACAACGAGCCGAACGTCCGGCCCGTCATGCGTGAACGCGTGCTCGCCGCCGCCAGCGAGCTGGGATACAGCCCCAATCTCTCGGCGCGCAGCCTTGCCGGGTCCCGATCCTTTGTCATCGCCGTCTTTGTCGACGCTGCGCTGACGATCGACCACTGGCAGAGCGAACGCGGCGCCGACTATCTCAGCCGTATTCAGCTGGGCGCCACCCTGGTCTGTCGTGACGCGGGCTATCACCTGTTGATCGAACTGATCGACCACGAGGGGCCTCAGGTCCGTCAGGAGGTCGCCGCGTTGCTGGCCGCCCTGAAGCCAGACGGTGTGATCCTCACCCCGCCCTCCTCCGACAACGCCGTGGTGCTGGAGCTCCTCGACCGGGCGGGCACGCCCTATGTCCGCGTCGGCCCGGAACGGGCGGAGGGTCTGGGTCCGCGCGTCCATATGGATGACGTCGCCGCCGCCCGCGAGATGACCGATCACCTGATCGGCCTGGGCCATAAACGCATCGGCTTCATCGTCGGCGAACCGCGCTATGGCGCCAGCCAGGCGCGGCGCGACGGCTATCTGGAGGCGATGCGCGCGAAGGGCCTTTCCGTTCCCGAATTCTGGGTCAGGCAAGGCGACTTCACGTTCCAGTCCGGCCTGGAACAGGCGAAGGCGCTGCTGGCGCTGCCAGAGCGCCCCACCGCCATCTTCGCCAGCAATGACGATATGGCGCTGGGCGCCATCGCCGCGATCGCGGACGCGGGCCTGATGACGCCAGGCGATGTCTCAGTCGCCGGCTTCGACGACAGTCCCAGCTCCCGGTTCAGCCGACCTCAGCTCACCACCGTGCGCCAACCCGTCGCCGAGATGTCTTCGGTCGCCGCAAAGCTGCTGATCGAACGCTCGCGGGGCGGCGCCTCCACAGAGCGCCCTGTGGACGAACTGCTGCCCTTCACGCTGATCCACCGCGCCTCGACGGCGCCGCCGCCTCGCTAGGGCGACCGCCAAGCCTCAGTCAAACGCCGAGTGGCCTTGCGGATCAGCGCCCGGGCCGGGCGAAGGCGGCGACGCGCGCGCGGGCGGCGTGTACGGGATTCTCGGCGGGCTGTTCCTGATGGGTCGGCTGTGACCGAGCCCCCAGGCGGAAAGCCCCGACGCGGTTCGACAGATCGGCCGCCTCGACGCGGAGCGCGTGGGTGGCGTCGGTCGATTGCGAAACCATGGCGGCGTTGCGCTGGGTCACCTGGTCGAGCTGAGTCACGGCGGCGTTCACTTGGCCGAGGGCCGTGGCCTGTTCGCTGGCGGACGCCGCGATGGCGTTCACCAGTTCGTCGATGCCGCCGACCTTCTCGTGGATGCCACGAAGCGCTTCGCCCGTCTGGCCGACCAGGTCCACGCCCTCGCTGACCTGACGGCTGCTCTGGGTGATCAGAGACTTGATATCGCTCGCGGCTTGCGCCGAGCGCTGGGCCAGGGCCCGCACTTCCTGAGCGACCACCGCGAAGCCCTTGCCCGAGTCGCCAGCGCGCGCAGCCTCGACCCCGGCGTTCAGGGCCAGCAGGTTGGTCTGGAAGGCGATTTCGTCGATCATGCCCAGGATCTGGTTCACCTGCTGCGACTGAGCCTCGATCTTCGTCATGGCCTCGGCGGCACGCGTGACGATATCGCCGGAACGTTCGACCTCTGCGGAGGCCTCGCTGACCCGTGAGGAGACTTCGCGCGCGCCGCGGGCGGTCTTGCCCACAGCGCTGGTCAGCTCCTCCACCGCCGCTGCGGTCTGCTCAAGCGTTGCGGCTTGCTGCTCGGTGCGCTGCGACAAATCCTCGGCGCTATGGGCGATACCGTCCGCCCCGGCGCGGATACCGCCAGCAGCGCGCTCAACGGCGCTCATGGCTTCGGTCAGGGCGGAGGTGGCCTGCTCGAAGTCAGCCTTCAGGCCGTAAAACTCCGGCGACAGATCGCCCTCGACCCGCGCCGAAAGATCGCCTGCGGCCAGGCGGGCCAGCGCCTCCCCCACAGCCTTGACCGCCGCAGCCTGGCGATGCTCGGCTTCCTCGCGTTCACGCTCAAGGGCCTCGCGCTCCTCCAGCAGAACATCGATGTAGGTGGAGACCGACAGATCCATGTCGAGGAATGCGGCCTTGATCAGCGCCGACAGCCCGTCGGCCAGTTCGGCGTCCGACTTGGCGCTGTTGAACAGCCCCTTGGCCCGCTTGGCCACAAGGGCTCGCATCACTTCCTCGACCACAACCGCGTAGCCGCCGATATACCATTGCGGCGCAATGTCGGCGTCGGCATGGGAGCGGCCGATGCGCTCGACGTCGCGGACGTAGCCTTCGCCGTAGCCGGCCTCAGCGATGCGGCGCCAGTGCGCCGCCTGGGCGCGTTCGGCGCCGGCCATGTGGCCGTCGTCGCGGAACTTCACGCGCGTGTCGGGGAACAACCGCACCTGGCTGTAGAACTTGCCCAGAGCGGCCCCGATCTCGGCGTCAATGACGGGCTTGATCGCTCGCAGATGGGCGCGAGACCGCTCGTCAAAACGCATGAAGGCCATGCGCTGATCAAGCTTGGCGTTGGCGCTCATGCCAGGGGACTCCGACTCGCTGGTAAGAATTGGTTGACCATGTTGGTGAACGGAATCTGTTAACCAAGATTGAAGTTTGGCGCGATGCGCCCCGTGGCCGCACCGTCTCCCAATCTTCGCCATAGTGAGAACCAAGCTGCGCTTTGGCGCGTTTTGGGCTTGTCAGGCCCTTGCGTGGGCTTGGATATAACCGGGACCAGACCCCAAGGACTTCATGGCGCTTCCGGCGGACTTCACCCTTACCGAACAGGACGGAGGCTTGGTCGCCGTACTCGCCGGGGACTGGACGGCGCGGGGCCTGTTTGACGCCGGGCCTCGCCTCGCCGAGGCGCTCGAAGACCGTCGCGATCTGCGCTTTGACCTTACCGGCGTCAACCGCTGCGACACCGCCGGCGCCTATGCGATCCTGCGGGCGGCGGGGGATCGACTGAAGTCAGACAGGATCATCGCTCGCAAGCAGGTCTTGCGCCTGCTGGAACTGGTGGGCGCTGCCATCCAGGTCGAACCTCAACGCGCCGCCCGGCCAACCGGGTTCTACGCCCTGCTGGAGCGGATCGGGCGCGGGGTCTTCGGGCTGTTCGCGGACGGCTATGGCACCCTGGTTTTTCTGGGCCACCTCCTGGTGGCGCTCGGCCGCAGCATCGTCTCTCCACACAGAATTCGCTGGGCGCCCATCGTAGCGCTTTGCGAGCGTGCGGGGCTGGACGCCATGCCGATCATCGCGACCACAACCTTTTTCATCGGCGCGGTGGTGGCGTTGCTGGGCGCCAACATGCTGACCGACTTCGGCGCGCAGGTTTACGCGGTCGAGTTGATCGGCATCTCGGTGATGCGCGAATTCAACATCCTGATCACCGCCATTCTGCTCGCCGGTCGGTCCGCTTCCAGCTTCGCGGCCGAGATCGGCTCGATGAAGATGAACCAGGAAATCGACGCCATGCAGGTCATGGGCGTGGATCCCTATGAGGCGCTGGTCCTGCCACGCTTCGCCGCGCTGCTGCTGACCATCCCGCTGCTGACCTTCGTGGCGACGATCGCCGGCCTAGCCGGTGGCATTCTCGTCGTCTGGAGCGTGCTGGACCTGTCCCCCACATTCTTCCTGCAGCGGATCGTGGACTATGTCGGCGCCACCCATTTCTGGATCGGCCTGTCCAAGGCGCCGGTGATGGCCATGGTGATCGCCGCGATCGGCTGCCGCCAGGGCATGGAGGTCGGCAAGGACATCGAATCCCTGGGTCGTCGCGTGACGGCGGCGGTGGTGCACGCCATCTTCGCCATCATCCTGATCGATGCGGTCTTCGCCCTGATCTACATGGAGCTGGACATATGACCGCCCCCGCGTTCGACGCGCCGGGCGCCGAAACCCCCGACGCTGAAAGATATCCGATCGAGGTCCGGGGCCTGGTGTCGCGCTTTGGCGACAACGTCGTGCACGACGGCCTCGATCTGAAGGTCGAGCAGGGCGAGATCCTGGGCGTCGTGGGTGGTTCAGGCTCGGGTAAGTCGGTTCTGCTCAACAGCATCATCGGCCTGAAGACCCCCGATGACGGGCATGTGCGGCTGTTCGGCGGCGACATGCGTGTCGCCTCGCGTCGGCGGTGGTCGTCGGTCGAGCGGCGCTGGGGCGTCCTGTTCCAGCAAGGCGCGCTGTTCTCGAACCTTACAGTGCGCGAGAACGTCGCCGCGCCGCTCTATGAGCACACGCGCTTGCCGCGCAGCGAAGTCGAGGCGATCGCCGACTTGAAGATCGCGATGGTGGGCCTTCCCGCTCGAGCCGCGACCTTGAAGCCTGCCGAACTGTCGGGCGGCATGCGAAAGCGCGCGGGCCTGGCGCGCGCGCTGGCCATGGACCCGGAACTGTTGTTCCTGGACGAGCCCACCGCCGGCCTTGATCCCATCGGGGCCCAAGCTTTTGACGCCTTGATCAAGGACCTCTCCGACAGCCTCGAATTGACCGTCTTCATGATCACCCATGACCTGGACAGCCTCTACACGATCACCGACCGGGTGGCGGTGCTGGCCGACAAGAAGGTGGTGACCGTGGCGCCGGTTGGTGAACTCGAGCGTTCAGACCATCCCTGGATCAAACAGTACTTCCTGGGCCCCCGAGGACGCGCCGCCGCGGCCGCCAAGGAACACGCCAAGTCGAGGACCGACGACTGATGGAAAGAAACGCCAACTACGCCCTGGTCGGAGCCATATCGCTGGCGCTCTTCATGGGTCTGGTGATCTTCGCGGTCTGGCTGGCCAAGCTGAGCTTCAACCGCGACTATGACGTGTACGACATCCTGTTCGTCGGTCCGGTGCGCGGCCTGTCCCAGGGCGGCGAGGTGCATTTCAACGGCATCAAGGTCGGAGAAGTCACCCGGATCGAGCTCGACAAGACCGACACGAACCGCGTGATCGCGCGCGTGCGGGTGACGTCTGACGTGCCGATCAAGGTCGACAGCTACGCGACGCTGGAGCCGCAGGGCATCACCGGCGTGAACTATGTGCAGATCACCGCCGGCGCGCCGAACAAGGAGTTGCTGAAGGACACCGTGAAGACCGGCAAGGTGCCCGTCATCCGCACCCAGCGCAGCGCCCTTTCCGATCTGCTCGAAGGCGGCGGCACGGTGCTGACCCGAACCATCGAGGCGCTCGACCGCGTCAATCGCGTGCTGTCCGATCGCAACATCAAGAGCTTCGGCGCGACCTTGACCAACGTCCAGGCCGTCACGCAGGAAATGCGCGACCGCAAGGAGATCCTGGCGGACGCCCAGAAAGCGTTGCAGAGCATCGACCAGACGGCGCAATCGATCACCGAGTTGTCGAACAGCGCCAACACCCTGGTCGATGGCGACGCCAAGCGCACCCTGAAGGAGCTTGGCGACGCGGCCGCCGAACTGAGGGCGACGGCCAAGGACGCGCGCGGCATGGTCACGAAACTGGAAGGCCCCGCCAGCGACTTCGCCACCACCGGCCTGCCGCAGCTGTCGTCCGCCATCGTCACCCTGCAGTCGGCCGCCGAGTCGCTGGACCGCCTGGTCGGCGAGGTTGAACAGAACCCCCGCGGCGTTGTCGGCAAGGCGCCCGCCAAGGAAGTGGAGGTCAAGCCGTGAGCCCGATGAACCGCAAAGCGCCGCGCCGTGTCGCCAAGGCCGTCGCCGCGACCGCTCTCGCCTTGAGCCTTTCGGCCTGTATCAGCGTCTTCCCGGAAAGCGAGCCGGCGACCCTTTATCGTTTCGGCCAGGCGGACGTCAGCGTCCCCAAGGGCCCCAAGGGCGCAGTGTTCAGCGTCCTGAAGGCGCCGACCACGTTCACCCGCGCCTCGGCGGGTGATCGCCTGCTGACCAGCACCCGCGGCGAGGTCGCCTATATCGCCGACGCGCGCTGGGTCTCGCCGGCCTTCGTCCTGTTCGAAGAAGCGGTGGCGAGCGCCTTCCAGACCGATCCGGGGCGCGCGCGCCTGATTGGCCGGGGCGAGATCGCCAAGGCGGACCTCGTGCTGCGCCTGGAGGTCCAAACCTTCGAGGCCCAGTACGTCAATGGCCCCAAGAGCGCGCCAGAGGTGGTCGTGCGCGTGCGCGGCGTGCTCAACCGCAACCAGGACCGGACGCTGGTGAGCGACCAGGTCTTCGAGGCCCGCGTCAAGGCCGACGACAACCGCGTCTCGGCGATTGTTCCCGCCTATGACCAGGCCGTCGCCCAGGTGCTGGGCGAGGTCGTGACCTGGGTCAACGCCACCGGGCCGGCGATCCAGAACTAGAGGGCGTCCAGAGGCTCGGTCACGGCGCCGTACCCGGCGTCTTCGGGGATGCGCAGGACGGCGCCGTCCACCCAGGGCTCGACCGTCACCAACGGGCGGCTGGTCGAGCGAGAGACGGCGTCCGAAGGGTCCTGGCTTTCGGCGAGCAGTTGCAGGTTCATGCGCGTGGGAAAGATAACCTTCCGCTCGCCCGAGGCCGCCAACTCCAGAGCCCTGGCCGGCGCGATCCACTCGGCGTCCACGGCCTCGTGGCCGTCGCAGATCGCCTGCTGGGCCAGCGGCGCATGGGCGACGTAGAACCATGTGTCGAAACGCTTGGGCATCAGCTTGGGCGTGATCCAGCGCGCGAAAACCGTCAGCGCCGCAAGGTCGAGCTTCAGCCCGAGATCCTCGATGACATCAATGAAGGCGACCTTGTCCTCGGCGACGGCAGCGCGAATGTCCTTGGCCGCCTCCCCCGCATAGAACGCTCCGTCACGGTCGCGAGCGAGCAGGATTCCGGCTTCTTCGTAGGCCTCGCGAAGCGCGGCGATGCGCAAGGCCGCGCCGTCCTGGTCAGTGACGTCGAAGCCGATCGCCAGATCACGCCAGCGCGGGTCGCTATCGCCCTGATGGCTCTTGCCGCCGGGAAAGACCAGGGCGCCTGCCGCGAAATCTATCTGGTGGTGCCGCTTGACCATCAGGACTTCGAACGTCGGCACATCTCGAAGTAGCAGTATGGTCGCAGCGGGGCGGATCGCGCTCAGGGATGACTCAGCCATGTCGAGAAGTCTGGCGCCCGCGACGACGCTTGCCCAGACCCCTTTCGAACAACTGTTAGGTTCTGGAGACTCAGGCCGACTGCGCGCGGCGCTTGCTGGCGCTGCGATCCATCCGCTCCAGCAGATACTCGCTGTCCTCGCGCGACGCGATATGGGACGAGGTCAGGAAGCGCTGGATCATGTGCTCCTGGAAGCGCTCGCGATCATGCGCGCCGCCGTCGAACTCCAGTCCGTGGAACGCATCCACACCAGCCCGGAAGGCCGAGTAGAGACGCGAGGGCAGACCCGCCCGCTCGCAGATCGCCTTGAGGCCCAAGGGGCCTGCGTCGTGGATCATCAACCACGTGCGGTGGTGCGGGACACCCGCCAACTCAGCGACGGCCCACTCGAAGAAGCTCATGTGCCCATGCGCCAGGGCGCGCAGGATCAAGGAAGGCGAAAGGCGCCCCATCTTGTTGAGGTGAGCGACGAACGCCTTGGGGTCCGCCGCCCGGCCCGCCTGATCGACTAGGTCGATCGTCGCGCGCTCCGTGGCGCCGAGGATCAGCTCCATGGTGCGTTCGGGCGACAGCGCGTGGCTGGTCAGGATATGGTCGCGAAGCTGTTCGCCGACCATGTCGATCAGGCGTTCGGTGACCGCCAGCGGCAAGGCCGACCGATAGGCCACGGCCTGCAGCACCTGCTCGGACTTGGCGAAGCGGTCGAGCGCCTTTTGCAGCGAGACTTCCGAGAAGCGCGCATTGTCGTTGGCGCAGACCGTTGCGACCACGTCCTCCGTGCCCTGTTCGACCAGCAGGGTCGTGATTTTGCTCGACAGCTTGGGGCGTTTGGCGACCGCCATCTGGCGCACAGGCCCACCGACCTTGACGATTTCGGCAAGGTCGGTGTCGGTGAAGACGGGCGAGAAGCTGATGATCGGAAGACTGACGCTTTCGACATCGCGGGCGAGCCTGTTGGCCACATCCGGCGGCAGGGCCAGCGAGTTCTTGAGCGTTACCGCCATGGCCCGACGCACCAGCTCGGCGGCGTCGGCGGCCATTACGCGAAGAATGTCGTGCGCGACCTCTCGCTCCTCCTCTGAGAGGACCGAGCGATCGATGCTCCGACAAAGCTTGTGCGCCGCAAGGGCGCGTTCGTCGGGCGTCGCGCCCTTCACAAGCATGCGAATGTCGGCGTCGGTGAGTGCTGCGCGTGTGGTGGCCATGGTTCGCCCGCTGGGAGCTATGCGTAGAGTCGCATCCTCGACGGTTAGGCTTAATGATTGTTTGAGCCAGGAAGCTGTGGATTAACGATAAGCCGTAACGGGGTGCAAACCACGCTCGACTAATCTCCCCTCTCAACCGAGAGGAGCGCGACCTTGCTCGCCGAGCGCCGCCCAGCAGTGACACCGACGGACGGCGCCCAAGTGCTCAAAGCCCTGGACGCCCAGGCTGCACTATTGCCTTACGCGCTCGGTGTTTTCGCCGTCAGTCTGCCCCTGTTCGTCTGGGTCGGTTCATTCGCCGCCAATCCCCTCTGGATGACCGCCAGCTTTGCGATCTTCGCGATCAACTGGGGCGTCTTCTACGCGGCGGTGAGCTGGATTCGCGACGAACCGTCGCAAGATCTGGCCCGGCGAGCCCGTGTTCAGGTGCTTTGCGGCGTCCTTTGGGCGCTGGCGGTGATGCAGATCTCGGCCTTCGCCCATAACGCCGGCCCCGCGCGCGAGACACTGCTGTTGCTGGCGACCGCCGGAGCCGTGCTCTGCGCCTTCTTCGCCGCGCCCTATCTGCCGGGCCTGCTGATCATTGCGCCGCTGGCCGCCGCTGGCCCGCTGCTGGCGCAGTTCTCAACCGCCGACAGTCGCCACGCCGGTGAACTGACCTTCGGCGCCACCGCCCTGGCGATGACACTGGCGCTGATCCTCAACCGCATGTTCCGCCGGCAGCACGACCTGGCGATCTCCCACGAGCAGCTCGTGGTGGAGCGTCTGCGGGTGCTGGAGGCGGCCGAACGGACCGCGCGCTCGAAGTCCGACATCGTCGCGACGCTGAGTCATGAAATCCGCAACGGCCTGACCGGCGTCACGCACGTGCTGGCCGCCGCGGCCGGTCGAGGCGGCCGCGCGGCGCCCTCGCGCGAACAGCTGAACGCCGCCCTCGACGCGGCCCAGGACCTGATCGCCGTCCTGAACGCCACCCTCGATTCCGAGACCGCCGAGTCCGGTCGGCTTCAGGTCGACGCCCGTCCCTTCGATCCGGTTCGATTGGTTCAGGATCTGGCCCTGCTGGACAAGCCGCACGCGGCGGCCAAGGGTCTGGAGCTCTCGGTCCACGTCGACCCGCTTCTCCGAGAGCGCGCCAAGGGCGCTGCGATCGCCGACGCGCTACGCACCCGCCAGATCGTCTCGAACCTGCTGGGCAATGCGGTCAAGTATACGGTTCGCGGCCGGGTCGAAGTGCGGCTGGAACTCCGCGACGACCGGATCGCCATCGAGGTCGCAGACACCGGACCGGGCCTCTCCACTGAAGAGCTGGAACAGGCGTTCGAACCCTTCCGGCGCGTCGAGCGCACCGGCGCGGGCGTGAACGGGGCGGGCCTTGGCCTGTCGCTGTCGCGTCAGCTGGCGCGGCTGATGGGCGGTGCGCTGGAGGCGCGTAGCGCGGTGGGCGTCGGCAGCTGCTTCACCCTCACCCTGCCCTTCGATCTCGGCGCGAAGGACGAACAGGCAGAAGCGCTCGACACCGCCGTAGCGGAGGCCTCCGGGGCGCCCCGCGCCCTTCGGGTCCTGATCGCCGAGGACGACGCGCTCAACGCCGCCATGCTCCGTGCGGTGCTGGAGCAGCTGGGCCACCAGGTGGTGCATGCCGCCAACGGCAGACGGGCGGCGGACCTAGCCAAGATCGCCGAGTTCGACCTCCTGATGCTGGATCACCGCATGCCGGTGATGGACGGCCCGGAAGCGGCTTCCTCGCTGCGTCAGGGCGATGGCCCGAACCGACAAACCCCGATCGTCGCGGTCATCGATGGCGACGCCGAAGAGGCCGCCGAGTTCCTGGAAGCCGGCGCTGAGATCGTGCTGCGCAAACCTGTCAGCGTGGCCGGTGTGGCGCGTGCTCTGGCCGACGCAGCCGCCCTGGAACGGACCGATCCCGCCAAGGTCGCCGCCTAGAGCGTTCTCCGATCCGTGTGAAACGGTGATCGTATCGAAGAACGCCCTAAACTTTTGAAACAGCGCCCTTTCCGCAGAGTAAGCCTTCCCTCGGCAAGCCCCCTCGCCCATCCTCGTAAGCAACGAGAACATATGGGAGGGAGCGATGCTGGAAGGCCTGCGCGTCGTCGAACTGGCGACCTACATCGCCGCCCCCGGCGCCGCCGGCGTGATGGCCGATTGGGGCGCGGACGTGATCAAGGTCGAGTCGCCGGAGGGCGACCCGATGCGGCGGTTCTTCGACACCATCGGCTCGGACCAGGACGCCAATCCCGTCTTCGAACTCGACAATCGCGGCAAGCGGGCCGTTGTGCTGGATATCCGCAGCGATATGGGGCGCGAGGCGCTGAAGGCCTTGGTGGCCACCGCAGATATCTTCCTGACCAATGTGCGGTCGGCGGCCCTGGCTCGGGCCGGCCTGGACTATGAAGCGCTCAAGGCCGTCAATCCGCGCCTGATCTACTGCAGCCTTTCGGGCTATGGCCTGACCGGTCCGGACGCCGACAAACCGGGAATGGACGTCGCCGCCTTCTGGTCCCGTGCGGGCGTCGGTGCGATCACCGCGCCCAAGGGAACCGAACCCTTTCCGATCCGGACGGGCATGGGTGACCATGTGACCTCTCTGGCGACCGTGTCAGCCATCCTGGCGGCGGTTCACGAGCGTACCCGGACCGGCGTCGGTCGACTGGTGGAGACCTCGCTGCTGCGCACCGGCGTCTATGCGATCGGGTCGGACATGGCGATCCAGCTCCGGTTCGGGAAACTGGCTTCCACGCGCGGCCGTCGCGAAGCCGTGCAGCCCTTGGCCAATTTCTACAAGACCTCCGACGGCCGCTGGATCTGCTTGCTGCCGCGTCAGGGCTCGGTCGACTGGCCGCAGATCGCCGCCGCCGCCGGACGGCCTGAACTGGTCGACGATCCGCGCTTCGCCACCGCCAAGGCTCGGCGCGAACATGGCCAGGCGCTGGTCGATATCTTCGACGAGGCCTTCGGGTCGATGACCTACGACGCCGCCGCCGCTGCGCTCGACGCGGGAGACATCACCTGGGCGCCCTATCAGACGCCGCGCGAACTGGCGCTGGACGCCCAGGCCGAGGCGGCCGGCTGCTTCGTCGACACGCCGGACGGCGCGGGCGGGACCTTCAAGGCGCCGGCGGCGCCGGCCCGTTTCCCTGGCGCGCCAGACGGTCCGCGCGGCCCTGCGCCCAAGCTCGGCGCGGACACGGCGGCGGTGTTCCGGGAACTGGGATTTTCAGAAGATCAGGTGGCGGCCCTGACCAGGGTCAGCGCTGCTTGACCTTGTCATTGGCCTCGGCGAGCACACGCAGCATCTCGGCTGAGAACATCGAGCTGGCGATGCGTTGCCCAGCGCCCATGCCGCCGCCGCTGTCGCCGAAGGGGCTATTGACGTCCTGGGAGCCACGCAGGATCAGGTCCACCACGGCTTCCTGCTGCCGGATCCGTTCCAGACGGCGTCCGGTGGCGTACTGGATGAACCCCTGATCGTCAGACGCGCCGCGCCCCGGCGCGGGATCGGCCACGCGCGAGGCGCCGCCCGTCTTGGTCAGGTTGGCATAAAGCTCACCGACGGTCGTGGGACGGCCGTCACGATAGAAGATGGAGCGATTGGCCTGGGCGGCTTCCGGGAACATCGCCGCAGCGTTGGCGCCGGGCGAGACCGAGACGGCCTGGATCAGGCGCGCCGAGCCCTGCGGCCCCAGAAAATGCGCGGCGTAGAGCTCTCCCGCCGTGGGCGTGCGCCCGACCCGGCCACGCAGGTAGGAGGCGTGATCCGACGCCAGCTCCCCCGCCATCAGGGAGGCGGCGTGCGGATCCATCTTCAGCCCCAGAACCGCCTTTCGCGCCTCGTCGCCTTCGACCCGATAGCGGCCGTCGGCGCCCTGGCTGATCAGGTCGGCGTAACGCGCGTAACCGTACTTGGAGCCATGCTTCTTGAGGGTCGCCAGCCAGGTCTGGTCGACGAACTGGAAGAGGCCGGACGCCGATGACGTCCTGGCCTTGGCGCCGGGATTGAATCCGCTCTCGCGTTTCGCTGTACCCATCAGGAACGTGAAGTCGACCCCGGTCGCGTTCGACGCGCGCTGGATCGCCGACTCGACGACATTGCGGAGGGAGTTGACGGCGGGCATGTGCTCAGGAGTCGCCGATCATAGTTAATCCACGATTAACCACGTTCTTCGAGGGGTGCGACCAGAGCGCACGCCGCTCCGCATCTTACGGGCGTAAGAAAAATCGCAATTTGGATTACGATTGTCAATTTACAATCGCCACACCCCATGCTGACCTGATCCTACAGTCGTAGTTTCCTGTGGGAGATAGATATGGCCCTGGCCCTGAATCCCAATGGCTTCGGCATCCCTGGACGGGACAACCAGCCGCCCAAACCCGCCAAGGTGCTGCTGATCGGGCTGGGGGTGTCCGGTGCGCTGCATATCGCGCTGATCGGATATCTCGCCTATCAGAAGTGGACCCAGCCCCTGCCGCCCATGTCGCCGGACACCGGCTTCATCGTCGAAACCGTGCCTCTCACGCCGAAGCCGCCGCCCCCGCCGCCGCCCACGCAGAAGCCTCCACCAGCGGCCGCCGCACCGAAACTGCACATCCCCGTGCCGACGCCGCTTGAGACCCCGCCGCCGCTCTTCGCCGATCCCCGTATCATTGCGGAGGGGCCCGCCACAACTGGCCCGGTCACCACCCTGGCGCCCACCGCGACGACGCCGCCATCGCCGCCCCAACCGCCACCCAAGGTGATCACGCGCGCCAACTGGCAGCGGATTCCCTCGGCCGATGAGATGGCTCGCTACTATCCCGAAAGCGCCCAGCGCCGGGGGCTATCAGGACAGGTGACCCTGAACTGCATGGTCGCGCTCAACGGAACGGTCCGGGACTGCGTGGTCGCGGCGGAGTCACCGGCCGACGAGGGCTTCGGAAGCGCAGCGCTGAAAATCTCTCGGTTCTTCAAGATGACGCCACAGACCGAGAACGGCGACCCGGTCGATGGCGCAACCGTCCGTATTCCCATCCGCTTCAGCGCGGGCGCCTGACAGCCCCTTGACGCAGACGCCCGACCTCCGGCGCTGAAGCGGAGGCCGGGCCGCAAGCCTTCCCGCGGCCCGGCCATCTCCGTGTCAGTAGCTCTTGGGCAGGCCCAGAACGCGCTCGGCGATGAAGTTCAGGATCATTTCGCGGCTGACCGGCGCGATGCGGGCGATCATCGCCTCGCGGAAGTAGCGCTCGACGTCGTACTCCTTGGCGTAGCCCATGCCGCCGTGCGCCAGCACCGACGCCTCGCAGGCGTGGAACCCGGCCTCGGCGCCCAGATACTTGGCGGCGTTGGCTTCGGCCCCGCACTCCTTGCCCTGGTCATAGAGCGAGGCGGCCTTGAAGGCCAAAAGGTTGGCGGCCTCCAGCTCGGCCCACGACTTGGCCAGCGGATGGGCCACGCCCTGGTTCTGACCGATCGGACGACCAAAGACGATCCGCTCATTGGCGTAGGTGGTCGCCTTGGCCAGGGCCGCGCGGCCAAGGCCGATGGCTTCGACGGCGAACAGCACCCGCTCGGGGTTCAGACCGTGCAGCAGGTACTGGAAGCCCTTGCCCTCCTCGCCGACCAGATCCTGCGCCGGGACGAACAGGTCCTCGATAAAGAGCATGTTACATTCGACAGCCTTGCGCCCCATCTTCGGGATCGGCTTGGCCTCGATGTTCTCGCGATCGGTATAGAACAGCGACAGGCCCTGGTGCGGCTTGGCGCACTGGTCCTTGGGCGTCGTGCGGGCGATGATCAGGATCTTGTTGGCGCGCTGGGCGCCGGTCGTCCAGATCTTGCGGCCGTTCAGGCGATAGCCTCCATCAACCTTCTCCGCCCGCGTTTCCAGGCTCGAGGTATCCAGGCCCGAGTTCGGCTCGGTGACGGCGAAGCACATCTTGTCTTCGCCCGAGATGATTCGCGGCAGAAGGCGGTTGCGCTGCTCATCGGAGCCAAACTTCACCAGCGGCATCGGGCCAAAGATGTTCAGGTGGATCGCCGAGGCGCCCGAAAAGCCGGCGCCGGACTGAGCGACCGTCTGCATCATCACGGCGGCTTCGGTCAGGCCAAGACCCGCGCCGCCCACGCTTTCCGGCATGGCCACGCCCAGCCAGCCGCCTTCGGCGATGGCGGCGACGAAGGCCTCGGGGAACTCGCCCGTCTCGTCGGTGCGGCGCCAGTACTCATCATCGAACGCCGCGCAAACCTTGGCCACGCCTTCGCGGATGGCCTCTTGCTCCTCGGTCAACCAGAATCCGGACATTGGCCTACTCCCCTGCGTGTTCTTGTTGCTTAGGTCTCGGGCTTCTCGAAGCGCCGCGCATCCATGGCGGCAGCGTCCGGGCCCAGGTTATCACCCGTCAGATAAGCCGCGACCATGTCAGCCACAAGCGGCGCGAACAACCAGCCATTCCGGCGAGCCCCAACCGCGAGCATCACCCCCGGCATCCGGCTCCACCCCACCAGGGGGAGGCCATCTGGCGTGGTCACACGAACCCCAACCTCAACCTTAGCGCTTTCCAGATCGAGGTCTGGACGCAACGTGGCCGCCGCTCGTCGAAGGCCAAGGGTCGCCTCAAGGTCGGGGGTCAGGTCGTCTCGACCGTGCTCCATGGTCGCTCCGACCGCCAGGACAGCCCCAGGCGCAAGGTAGACGCCCTCCCCGCGAACCACCGGCGCGCCGTCGTCGTCGCACGCCGCCAAGCGCAGGATTTGCCCCTTGATGGGCGAGAGCATCCTGGTTTCCGGAGCGATCTCCCCCTGTCGAAGCCCCGGCCCCGTGGCCAGGATCAGGGTGTCGAAAGACTCTTGCCCGCCATCCGCCAGCTCAAGCACGCCAGCCTCGAAGCCACGCACCGCAAGCGCTCGGAACACGGCGCCGGCTTCGCTGGCGGCCCCTCGCAACGCCAACAGCCCCGCTCGCGCGTCGATGCGCCAGTCCTCTGCGATGAAGACGCCCGCAGGCTCGCCCAAGGCCCCAAGGCGCGAGGCGACCTCGTTTCGCCAGGCGTCGGAGCCCTCGATCCGCACGCCATCCCGCTCCAGCCCAAGGCCAAGCGCACGCGCGACGTCGGGCCAAAGGTCCCGCGCGCGCTTCATGATATCGAGGTGGTTGCGCGAAGCGGGGTCGAACAGGGCTTCACTCACCGGCGCTAGCATGCCCGCCGCGACACTGGACGCGTTCGCGTCGCCTGGCGATGGGTCGAAGACCGTCACCCTGAAACCCCGTTGCGCCAACCGCAGGGCCACAGCGGATCCCAAGGCCCCGGCTCCCGCCACGGCGATGCGCGCGCCTGATCGAAGTTTCATGGCGCGCCACACACCTTTAGAGACCCCTGACGTCAAGCCCGAAACAACGCGTAAGGCCTGAAGATCAACCATAAAGATAAACCATACAGCGCGACACTTCAGCGCGAAGACCCGTTCCGTGCATCCCCGCGCGTGACGACGCAGCCAAGCTCGGTCTATATCCGTTAAGACTTACGGACAGCCGTTTACCGGTATCGAAGGAAATAAACGCGGATGAACGATCGACCCGCAGCCGAACAAGCCCATCCCGTTGATCTCTACGTTGGGGCCCGGCTGAGAATTCGTCGCAAGATGATGGGTCTTAGCCAGACCCAGGTTGCCGACGCCCTTGGCATCACCTTTCAGCAGATTCAGAAGTACGAGCGGGGCGCGAACCGCATCAGCGCCAGCAAGCTCTATGACGCGGCAAAACTGCTTCAGGCGCCGGTGTCGTACTTCTTTGAAGGACTCGAAGATACCGACGGCGGCGTCGATGACGGGTTTGCTCAGCGCATGACCGAGTTCGTGTCGACGCCCGAAGGCCTCGAGCTGGCCAGCCTCTTCCCGCGTCTCGCCGACCGGCGCCTGCGTCGCCGCGTGGTGGATCTCGTCCGCGCCATGGTGGACGACGACGCCCCCTGAGGGCCCGCTAGCCCTGTTCTTGGACCTTGCAAGACGGACCGACAGACCCCGCGAACAGCGGGGTCTTTTGGTTTTCAGAGGAGGAGAATCGTACGCGTCGCATGGTCCGAGCGTCCTCGATTTCCGGTCCTGTAGACCTTTCACGCCCTCCTTCCGCGTCCGCGAGGCGCTTCAATCGCAAAAAAACCCCGCCCCACGGGCGTTTTGTCCCCGTGAATCGGCATTTTAACCTTTCCTAACGGGTGACAAACGCGATCGGCGTCGTCAGGCTCGAACTTCCCTGATTCACAGGAATGAGCTTGAGAAGATGAACGTTTCCGATCTGGTCGACGCCGCTGTCGCCGCCGACGAAAAACTGACGAAGACCCAGGCCAAGGCCATCATCGACGGCGTCTTCAAGTCGATCTCCGACGCCGCCGTGAAGGGCGAAGAAGTCTCGATCCCCGGCTTCGGCAAGTTCAAGGTCCAGGCTAAGCCGGCCCGCACCGGCCGCAACCCGGCCACCGGCGCGACCATCGAAATCGCCGCCAGCAAGAAGGTCGGCTTCACGCCGGCCAAGCAACTGAAGGACGCCGTCAACGGCTAAGCCTTCAGAGAGGGGCCGGCCCTTCGGGCGCTGGTCTCTCGCTGCGACTTCGGGGTGCGACATCCAGCCTAGTGAGGATGTTGCACCCTAGGCCTTTTCTGAACAAATCAAGAACGATACCGTGCTCGACATGGCCGTTCTCGATCTTCGGCGCAAGCTCGCCATTCTATCCGACGCCGCAAAGTATGACGCATCCTGCGCATCTTCCGGGGCCGTCAAACGCAACTCACTGAACGGCAAGGGTGTAGGCTCCACGGAGGGCATGGGCATCTGTCACGCCTATGCGCCCGACGGACGCTGCATCAGCCTGCTGAAGATCCTGCTGACCAACTTCTGCATCTACGACTGCGCCTACTGCATCAACCGGATCTCGTCGAACACGCCCCGGGCGCGGTTCACCGTGCAGGAGGTCGTCGATCTCACCCTCAACTTCTACAAGCGCAACTATATCGAGGGCCTGTTCCTGTCGTCGGGTGTCATCCGATCCGGGGACTACACGATGGAAGAGATGGTTCGGGTGGCCAAGTCGCTGCGGCTCGAGCATGACTTCCGAGGCTACATCCATCTGAAGCTGATTCCCGAGGCCTCACCCGAGCTCGCGGCGGAAGCGGGTCTCTACGCCGATCGGGTGTCGATCAATATCGAGCTGCCGCGCGATGACAGCTTGAAGGCCCTGGCGCCCGAAAAAGACCCCACCGACATCAAGCGCGCCATGGGGCGCATGCGACTGGCCATCGACGACCATGCCGAGCCAGGGCGAAAGGCCCGCCGTCGCGCCTTTGCGCGGAGCCAGTCCACCCAACTGATCGTCGGCGCCGACGAGGCCAAGGATGGAGATATCCTCTCCCGCAGCGCCAACCTGTACGGCGCCTATCGGCTCAGCCGCGTCTACTACTCGGCATTCAGCCCCATCCCTGACGCCAGCCACCGGCTGCCGCTCGTCCGACCTCCGCTGCTCCGAGAGCACCGTCTCTATCAGGCCGATTGGCTGATGCGGTTCTACGGCTTCGCGCAGTCCGAGATCGTCGCGGCCGGCCAGGACCTCGACCTGTCGGTCGACCCAAAGACCAGCTGGGCGCTCAGGCATCGAGACCGGTTCCCCGTCGACGTCCAGATCGCGGACAAGGAGACGCTCCTCCGGATCCCAGGCCTGGGCGCAAAGGCCGTCGCCAGAGTGCTTGTCGCCCGTCGGGTCACCCGGCTGACGCTCGACGATCTGAAGCGGGTCGGCGCTGTTGTGAAACGCGCCAAACCTTTCGTCGTGACGGCCGACTGGCGTCCCGGCGCCCTGACCGACCGCGACGACCTGAAGGCCGTCCTGAGCCCGGCCGTTCAGTTGAGCCTGTTCTGATGCAAGTGGTTCGCCTCGCCTCAGAAGTCGATTTCGCCGGCTGGCGAAGGGCCGCCAGGGTCCTGCGGGCCCAGGGCGCGCGTCCCGAATCGCTCGTCTGGACGGTGGAGCGCGAGCTCTTCGACAATGCTGAGCCGGTGACGGACGCGGCAACGACGTTCGTCGTTCCAGCCGCCTTCATGGAAATGGCTCAACAGGTCGTGCTGAACCGGTCGCTGGATCGGTTCGCCCTGCTCTACCGCATTCTCTGGCGACTGGAGCGCGAGCCGCGATTGATCGAGAACCCCGCCGATCAGGACATGGCGCGCGCCCGCGACATGGCCAAGGCCGTCAGCCGCGCCGCCCACAAGATGAAGGCGTTCGTCCGCTTTCGCCGGGTGGAGGACGCAGCCAAGGAAACCTACGCGGCCTGGTTCGAACCCGCCCACCGGGTGACCGAGGCTACGGCGCCCTTCTTCGCACGCCGCTTCTCCAACATGAACTGGACCATCCTGACACCCGACGTCTGCGTGGCCTGGAACGGGCAGCGGCTATTGGTTTCGGAGGGCGCGGATCCCGCCGACGCGCCGTCCGAAGACGCCCAGGAAGCGCTCTGGCGAACCTACTACGCGTCGATCTTCAATCCGGCCCGTCTCAACCCACGCCAGATGCGCCAGGAAATGCCCAAGCGGTACTGGCGAAACCTCCCAGAGGCCGCGCTCATTCCAGGCCTTATCGAAGCCGCCCAGGATCGCGCGGCCGCCATGGTCACGACGCCGCCGCGTCCCCCGTCAGAACGCGCTCTGAAGGCCGCGCAGCGCCATGCTCGGGATGCGCCCTACAACGCTGGTGCGCCGACCACTCTGGACGCCGTGCGCGCCGGCGTCAGCGTCTGTCGGCGCTGCGATCTGTGGCGGGAGGCGACTCAGGGCGTTCCGGGTGACGGGGCGCCCAGCGCGCCCTTGATGTTTGTCGGCGAACAGCCCGGCGATCAGGAGGATCTCGCGGGCAGCCCCTTGGTGGGTCCTGCAGGACAGATATTCGACCGAGCGCTCGCCGAGGTGGGTGTGCGGCGCGAGCAGACCTACGTCACGAACGCGGTGAAGCACTTCAAGCATGAACTCAGCGGGAAACGCCGCCTCCACAAGACCCCCACCCAGGGCGAGGTGAGCGCGTGTCGATGGTGGCTGGACGCGGAGCGGCGATTGGTCAGGCCGACGGTCATCGTGATGCTGGGCGCGACCGCCGCCTTCGGCGTCATGGGGCGGCCAACGCCTGTCCGTGAAACCAGAGGACGCCCACTTCCCTTGCCGGACGGGGTCCAGGGGCTCGTGACCTTTCATCCGTCGTACCTGCTGCGCCTGCCTGACGCTGCGGCGAGAGAAAACGCCTACCGCTCTTTCGTGGACGATCTTCGTCTGGCGGGCCGACTGGCCGGCCTGGCCGCGACATCCCCTTGAGGCCAGCGGGTGATCGCTGGGCCATCAAGACAGCGCCCAGGTCGTCAAGCGCCCGCGAGAAGGTGAACGACCAGCGCCGCAGACACCGAGGTCAGAAACGAAAAAAGCCCGGCTAGGCCGGGCTTTTCAAGGACTTGCGATGGTACCAGCTCTCGGGCTCGAACCGAGGACCTCTAGATCCACAATCTAGCGCTCTAACCAACTGAGCTAAGCCGGCTCATCGCGAGGCGTTGTCTTTAGTGGGATCGCCCTTCGGGATCAAGCACCGATCCCGATGTTTTGAACGGAAAACGCCCCGGAGTCGAAACTCCGGGGCGTTCCCTAACTTTCGCTGTGATCCAGGCCCTATTGCGGGACTTGGAACACCAGCGGGACGGTCACCTGGCCACCGTCGACGGGCGCGCCGTCGAGGGTCTTGGGCTTCATCCGGAACAGGCGCGACAAGCGGATAGCCGCATCGCCGAAGCCCATGTCCGCCGGCGATTCGGAAACCACCGAGCAGCCTTCCAGAGTGCCCTTAGCCGTCACGGTGCACGAGATCGTCGCGCGACCGCTGACTTCCATCCGCTGAGCACGGTCCGGATAGTACCGGGCCATGTCTTCACCCGAGGGCTTACGGGCCCAGTCGGGACGCGTGATGACCGACGCACGAGCCGGCGGGTTCGAAGGAACCGGCGGCGTGGGCGAGATCACCGGCGGAGCCGTTTGTTCCACCCGCTTTTCAACGGGCGGGATCGGCAGCGGCGGCGGCGGCGTCACGTCCGGCGGCGGAGCCACCGGCGGGCGCGGCTGAACCACGGCCGGAGGCGGCGGCGGTTCATTGGTCGGCGGCGGCGGCGGCGGAGGTGGCGGCGGCGGCGGCGGCGGCGGAGGCAGCTCCACAACCGTCGCGTCGTCCGAGTACTCCTGGAACACCGCTTCGAACTTCTGCTTCGCCAGATAAGCGAACAGCAGCGCGTGCAGACCAGCCACGACGGTCAGGGAGATACCAAAGGCACCGAAACCCTTCTTGCGACGTGGGCCTTCCGACGTGAGCGGATCGTAGCGGCGATGCTCGGGCGTATTTTGATCAGCCATGCATCACCCCCTACTGGCTATCATCCCGTCCGACGAGCGCCACGCTATAGAAGCCGTTATCCTGGAGGGTGTTCATCACCTCCATGAAAGCCCCGTAGCGAACCTTTTCGTCGGCCCGGATGAAGATGCGCTCCTTGCTCGGATCGCGACGGCCCATGTTCTTGGTGATGTCGTAGCCCAGCTCATCGATGCTGGTCTCGTTGTCACCAAGGTAGAGCTGCCCCGACTGTTTGATCGAGACGTAAACCGGCTTGGATGGAGGCGGCGAGGATTTCGCCACCGCCGGCGGCAGGTTCACTTCGACCGACACGGAGGCCAGCGGAGCCGCCACCATGAAGATGATCAGGAGCACCAGCATAACGTCCACGAAGGGCGTAACGTTGATCTCGCTGTTCTGTTCGACGTTGAACCTGTCGCCCCCACCGCCTGAAAGCTTGGCGGCCATGGGTGTTACGCCCCCTTGTCGAGCTGGCGCGAGATGGCGTTCATCAGTTCAGCAACGAAACCTTCCGAACGCGTGCCGTAGGCCGAGATGCGGGTCTGGAAGTAGTTGTAGAAGATAACGGCCGGGATAGCGGCGAACAGACCGATACCGGTGGCGAGCAGGGCTTCAGCGATACCCGGCGCGACGACGGCGAGGTTGGTCGTGTTGGTGTTCGCGATGCCGATGAACGAGGTCATGATGCCGTACACGGTACCGAACAGACCGATGAACGGACCACCCGAACCGACCGAGGCCAGGAACACCATGCCGCCCGACAGGCGCTTGGCCAGCGAGGACTGAACGGCGTTGATGGCGTAGGTCGCGCGGCTCAGGGTCGAGTCGCGGTGCTCGCCGGCGACGGCCAGGCCGGCCTGACGCGACAGCTCAACTTCCTGCGAGGCGGCGGCGGCCATGTCGGCCATCGGGTTGCCTTCGAACTCTTCCGACGAGCTGATGCGCGCGATGTCGGCGATCGAGCGAGCGCCGCGGAAGGCTTCCAGGAACTTGTCCGATTGCTTGTTGAGCGCGGCGAACTCGAAAATCTTGGTGAGCAGCAGCACCCACGAGAAAACCGAGGCCAGCACCAGGCCGATCATGACGACCTTAACGACGACGCCGGCCTGCATGAACATGCCGATCGGGGTCAGCGAGTGAGCGGCCGGCGCAGCGGCCTCTTCGGCCGGAGCGGCTTCGGGAGCCGGGGCGGCGGCGGCGGCGTCCGCGGCCGGAGCGGCGGCGGCGTCGGTGGCCGGTTGAGCTTCAGCAGTAGCGGCGGCGGGAGCCGCGGCGTCCTGGGCAAAAGCCGGGGCGCTCGCCATCAGCGCCATGGCGCCGACGAGAGCGATGAAGGGGGTCTTCCGTTTAATGTCGAGCATCTGTCGCCAGTTCCTGATTGGTCTAGCACGTTTGGACCGAGGGTCGTCGCGCGAGAGCGTCTCCACCCTAACTCTGAATAGTCCGCCTGGAGCTCGATAGCTCTCCCCCCCAGCGGACCCGCTTCGCTGCGCTCGACCCGTTACGCCCCTCACGAGGACCAGCCTCCAGAAGGATCGTTTCGAAGCGCGTGCAACCGACGCCCTTTTGGGGCTCCGGTCTTACCGCAATGTTAGAATTGCGGCTGGGGTCCTTTGGCAACCCCTTTTCGTACCGTCAAGGGTCTCATTTGGGCACAAATTCATCGTCACGCCCCCGCCCCCCTGGCGTTTGCCGCAGTGCACAAAACGGTTTTCCGGATTTCGGGGCGGTTTTTCCCTACCAAAGAGAAAAACCATGCTGCATTGCAGCAAGGCAACAAAACGCGGGTCTTTGAAGAAAGGCGCCTGTCTGCACGGCAGATGGGAGGTCCGTACGGCGGAAACAAGCGGGGCCGCCGATGACGCGAGGCGGGCGCCGGGCAATGCGACCGGGGTCGGAATCGAACGGATCAAAGAATTGACGGATAGCCATGGCTTCAATTTTGCGGACCGCGCCGCCGCGCCGTCACGTGGCTGTCACGTGGCTGTCATCTTTTGGGCGGCCGTACGATTGCCGGGGCGAGACTTCGATCCCGCCCATAGGCCATATTCTGTCTTGCCTGTCGGAAGCCTGGCGCCAAAGCCCGCTCACTGGCCCAGGTCGTCGGACAGACGACCACCCGGGATGATGAGCAAGATTCCCACCCGAACAGGATCATCCTTGGGCGAAGCTTCGCCACTGCATCCGATGACCGCCTCGCCCGCCAAACTTCCTCTCCGGTTTCGGCCGGCGTCGGGTACGGAATTCACAGCTTGGAGCAATTGCCGCCGCGTCTATCGCCCCGGGGGTGAGGGCATGCCGTCCGCTGTCCCGCGCGCCATGGATTTCATGACCTGCGTCATGATCAAAGTGCGCGCGCCGCGCGGCAGCCCAAAGAACAGCGCCTCGAGAGCTTTCGACAAGAACCCCGGACGCACCGTGGTTTTGCGCCCCAAGGCCGCCAGCGCCTCGCGCGGAATACGTCCAGGCTTTGCAGCAGCGCCCATGACCATGTTGGCCCGGGCGGCGAAACCGCTGGCGACCGGCCCCGGCGCCACGGCGATCACGTCAACGCCGAACTGCTTTAACTCTGGGCGCAAGCCTTCAACAAAGGATTGGATAAAGGCCTTGGTCGCTGCGTAGTTGGCGGCACGCGGAACGCCCTGAAAGCCAACCAGCGATCCAAACAACACAATACCGCCGGCGCCGCGTCGAATGAAGCGCCGCGCAAAGGCATGGGTGAGCGCAACGACCGCACGGCAATTGACGTCAATCATGTCGAGCTCGGGCTCAATCGGCTGCTCGACAAACGCGCCCGACGTTCCAAAACCCGCCGCAGCCACCAACAAGCCGACATCTTCGGCGGCGGTTGCAGCGATCACGCGCTCGACGTCTTCGGCCCTGCCGAGATCGGCGGCGATGACGCGCGCTTGAACGCCGTGTTTGGATTGCACCGCGTCCGCCAGGGCGCGCAACCGGTCTTCCCGGCGCGCGACGAGGATGAGGTTGTAGCCGCGCCGTGCGAGCTCACGTGCGAAGGCCTCGCCGATCCCGTCGGATGCGCCGGTGACCAGCGCGGTCGCGCCATAGCGTGGTGACCTTTTCTGAACTGACTTGCTCATCGGGCGATCCGCACGGAAATCGTCGCGCCTTCAGCCGGAACGGCAAAGCGCGCCTCATCGAAGCGCGGCGCCCGCAAGCCCGGGCGAACATTGTTGGAAACGCCCCAGGCTTCTGTGGGCATGCCAAGGAAGTTCGTGTCCGTTTTTCGGTTGCCGTTCAGGTCATGCGAGACGGCGACGGCATAGGCGCCGGGCGCCACCCCCTCGAAGCGGCACGTCACACCGGCGGGATTGGCGGGAACCCAGACCTGGGCTGGCGTTTGGCCCATCGGAAAGGTTGCCCCACTGGCGTGAAGCCCGCATCCAACTTGGCCCGTGGCCCCGGCGACGCCACTCACCTTCACCGTCAAGTCGCCGGCGAAAGCCGACGTCGCGCTCAGCGTGCACAAGATCGCAAGCAAACTCAGCTTCTGCATCACAGACCTCCTAGTAGACAGTGTCAACACGACAATATGGAGCGTGAGTAGACAGCGTCAACAGGCACGTGCATTTTTCTCGTCGAGATCTGCAGCGGAAGGCCGAGAGTGCCGAGACCGGAACGAGACCTGAGAGAGGCCTGCCTCAAGGAGGCGCTGGCCATTATCGAGCATGAGGGCGTGGAGCGGCTAAGCTTGCGGGACGTGGCGCGACGGCTCGGGGTGTCGCATCAGGCGCCCTACCGGCATTTTCCAAGCCGGGACCACATCCTGGCCGAAGTCGTCGCGCGCGCCTTCGAGGAGTTCGCCCGCCATCTTGATGCGCACCCCAAGAGCAGCGATCCGGACCGCGACATGGGCCTCATGGGCGAAGCCTATCTTGCGTACGCCGCCAAGCATCCCCTGCAATATCAGCTCATGTTCGCCACCCCTCTGCCAAGCACCGACACGCATCCAGAAATGATGGCCAAGGCGCGCCACGCATTCGACATGCTGCTCAGCGCGCTCCGGCGAAAGGCCGCTGAGCAGGGGCGGAGCTTGGCTGAAGAGGCCATCGTTCTTGACGCGCTCTTCATCTGGTCCGGCCTGCATGGATTGGCGATGCTGCGCAGTTCGTCGGCGTTCGATACGTTGGGGCTAAGGGGCGCTGCGATAGAGAACAGCACCGCCCATCTTCTCTCCCGTTTCGGCGACGCGCTCGGCCACTGAGGGCGCCGACGAAAGGCCTGATCGCCATTTGTGACGCGCAACCCGCGCCGTCAAAAGCGTTCGCTGTGAACGATCGGCCCTGAACGTCGCGGGACGACAGGCGTTGAAAATCAACGCCCCTCGAACGTTAGACGTCGACACTGGAAGGGAAGGTGGTGCCTGGGGCCGGAATCGAACCAGCGACACGCGGATTTTCAATCCGCTGCTCTACCAACTGAGCTACCCAGGCATCCGGGCTTTGGCGGGGTGAAACCGCCTTGGCGACCTCGCCGTGCAGCGAGGAGCCGGGTCTATAGGGGAGGCGCGAAAGGATGTCCAGCGCCGTTTTATCATTCCCTGTTGATGTCTTGGGATGGCGGATTTTCTTCATCGTCGTCCCCACCCACCACGACGTAGCGACCGCTCAGCCAGCGCTGGAGATCCACGTCCGCGCAGCGTTTCGAACAGAAAGGGCGGAACGCGGAATCAACGGGCTTGGCGCAGATGGGACATTTCGCGCTCATCTCGCGGACACCTCAAATCGTTCAACAGGCCATGCAGGCGCGGCTTCGACAACGAACCGCCGACCCAGGCGCTCGGCGACGCCCTGGTCCAGCTCGGCCTGGAACGCTTCGGCGACGGCGGGGGCACAGAGGGCCGTCAAGCGCCCTCCCGGGTCCGCCCTGCCCTCACGCTCCAGCGCGCGCGCCAGGCGTCGCGCGACATAGCGCGGCTCGACGTCGCCGTCCCTCGTGAGCAGCCGATCGAGAATCGGCGGTGCTCGCCGAGGCACGATCATCTCAAGCGTCCCGAACTTGCTGATGGGCCCGATTCCCACGCCAGGATTATCAGGCGCAAAGGCGTTACGGGCGGCCGTCGTCAGGGCCTGGGCGTCATGCCCCCGGCCGACCAGATCGAAAATGATGATTCCCGCCAGGCCCTTCAGCCTGAGAACACGGGCGGCGACATTGATGGCGGCCATGTTGGCCAGGCGCGCGGCGCGTTTGGAGTCGGCGCCGTCGCGGGCGCCCAGATCGACGTCGATCGCGGTGAGAGCTCGAGTCGGCTCCACGGCGATGTCCCCGCCCCCGGGCAGGCTGAACACCGTCGCTAGCGCATCGCCCTCGGCCTCCTCGACGGCGAGCAGGGCCTTTTCGCCCGTCGTCGGCGAACCGGCCTTCACGATCTGGCGCAGCCGCTCCTCGATCGATGGCCCCTGGGCCAGCACCCGAGGCTCGCCCTGCCCCTCGGCCACGAAGCGCGCCACACCGGCCTTGTCCGCGCGAGACGGGGTCTTGATCTCGATCTCGACGACGCCGCCCTCCACCAAGGCCGGCATGTCTGGCCGAAGCGGCAGGATGAGATCCCGGCCGCCCGGCAACTGCACAAAGGCGGATGAGAAGGCCTTCTCGATCTTGCGCACCCGGGCCACGCCGTGAACGCCTTCGGCGTCCAGCGGATCGTCATCGGGCCATTCGATCATCAGCCGCTCGGGACGCCCGTCCAGCGTCACAACGCCGACGGTCTCCCCCACCCCTTTGTAGAGATAGGCGCGACGCACGGAGGCAGCCTTGGCGCTCATGGGCGATAACCCAGTCCGGAAAGCAGGTTCAGGGTCTCATAGAGCGGCAGACCCACCACGCTGGGGTAGGAGCCCTGCAGGTCGGTGATGAATCCGCCCGCCAGGCCCTGGACGCCGTAACCGCCGGCCTTGCCCCGCCATTGGCCGCTGGCGACGTAACCGTCGCGCTCAGCGTCGGACAGGCGCTTGAAGCCGACCTTGGTCTCGACCAGCCGGGTGGCCGCGCGGCCGTCGGGCGCGATCAGCGCGACGCCGGTCAGAACCTTGTGATTCCGGCCCGACAGGAGCTTGAGACAATAGAGGACATCCGCCTCGGTCTCGGCCTTGGGCAGGATACGGCGGCCCACAGCCACCACGGTATCGGCGGCCAGGACAAAATCGCCCGGCGCGCGCGCAGCGACCACCCGCGCCTTCTCGAGCGCGAGTCGGAGCGCGTGACGGCGGGGCGTCTCGTCGCGAAGCGGGGTTTCGTCGATGTCGGCGGGATCAACCCGGTCGGGCGTAACGCCGACCTGGGCGAGCAGATCGAGGCGCCGGGGGCTCGCGCTGGCCAGCACCAGCGCCGGCCCGGCGGCCACTGGGGCGGCCGTCTTCGGAGCCATCGGCGTCCTACTTGAAGCGGTAGGTGATACGGCCCTTGGTCAGGTCGTAGGGGGTCATCTCGACCAGGACCTTGTCGCCCGCCAGAACACGGATGCGGTTCTTGCGCATCTTGCCGGCGGTGTGAGCGATAATCTCGTGATCGTTTTCCAGCTTCACGCGGAACGTGGCGTTCGGCAGCAATTCGCTGACCGTGCCGGGAAACTCGAGCAGTTCTTCCTTAGCCATCAGGCCTCTCAAAGGGACGAATCAGATAGCCGCGAGCGTACGCCCGACAGGGTTGTCGGGACGAGCCGTTCGCGGCGAGGCGCCTCTATAACGCAATTACCCCCCAAACGTCGATGGCGCGCCGAAACGTCGCTTGATCGCCGCCGCCAAGGCGTCCCGGACCTCGCGGTAGGCCTCTAGGCGCGCCTCGCGGGAGCCGTCTGTCAGGGTGGGGTCGTGAGTCGGCCAGTACTCGATCTCGACCGCCCGATCACGGGAAAGCTCGACTGCCCGATGCTGCGCTTCCGGAGTCAGTGAGACGACGACATCGAAGCTGTCGTCCTCAAGCTGCGCGAACGTCTTGGGCCTGTGATCGGAGACATCCAGACCCAGCTCGTCCATGACCACCACAACGAAGGGGTCGATCCCCTCCCCGGCCGGATCAGACTTGAGCCCACAGGAGTCGACATAGGCTCGCGTCCCATAGAATCGCTTGAACAGCCCCTCGGCCATCGGCGAGCGCACGCGGTTGTAGTTGCAGGTGAACAGCACCGCGTCCGGCAACGACTGGGGCACGGTCAGCCCCGCCAGTGCAGCGCGCAGATCAGGGTGAACAGGCGACGCGCCGTATCAAGGTCGGTCTTGACCTTGCCCTCCAGCCGCTCGCGCAGGAGGTTGGAGCCCTCGTTGTGCAGGCCCCGTCGCCCCATGTCCAAGGCTTCGATCTGCTGGGGCGAAGAGTTGCGGATGGCCGAGTAGTAGCTGTCGCAGATCAGGAAATAGTCCTTGATCACGCCACGAAACGGCGAGAGCGACAGTAGGTGGCGGCGCGCGTGACCGGCGCTTGCAATGTCGAACGCCAGGCGGTTCTCGATCAGCGACAGGCGCACATCGTAGGGGCCCTCGCCGGCTTCGGCGGGCTCGAAGTAGTTGCCCTCAAGCAGATCGAAGATCGCGACCTGGCGCTCCTGCTCCTGGTCGCGCGAAGCGGCCGCGAGGCTTTCCTCGTCGATCTCGATCGACTTGATCCGGTGGTTGGCGCGGGCGTCGGTGCTCATCTGGCGCAGGAGGTTCGCGCGTCAGTCGCCGCTTGGCAACCTCACTGACGCAGACAAGGCGTGCGCCGGCAGCCCTTCAGCCTTGGCCAGGGCCACCGTGTGCGGTCCGAGCACGGCGAACGAGGCTGGATCGCACTTCACGATCGAGGTGCGCTTGATGAAGTCGTAGATCGACAGGCCCGACTGGAACCGCGCCGCGCGGCTGGTCGGCAGCACGTGGTTGGAGCCCGCGACATAGTCGCCGATGGCTTCGGGCGTGACACGGCCCAGGAAGATCGCGCCGGCGTGCCGCACCCGGTCGGACAGGCGCTCAGGATTGTCGAGCGCGAACTCGACGTGCTCGGGCGCGATGGCGTCGACCAGGGTCGGACTCTCGTCCAACGGGGCGATGATCACCGCCCCGTGGTCGCGCCACGAGGCCGCAGCGTCCTCGCCTGTGGCTAGAGTCTTGAGGCGCTCGGCGATGGCCTCTTCGACCGCCGCGGCGAAGACCTCATCATCGGTGATCAGAATCGACTGGGCGGCTGGGTCGTGTTCGGCCTGGCTGAGCAGGTCGGCGGCGATCCAGTCAGGATTGTTCTTGTTGTCGGCGACCACGACGATCTCCGAGGGGCCAGCCAGGGCGTCGATGCCCACCACGCCGTAAAGGCGGCGCTTGGCGGCGGTGACATAGGCGTTGCCGGGACCGACGATCTTGTCGACCGGCTGGATGGGTCCCGCGCCATAGGCCAGGGCGGCGACGGCCTGGGCCCCGCCTACGCGCCAGATCTCGGTGACGCCGGCTTCCTTGGCGGCGGCCAGCACGGCCGGCTGCAGCTTGCCGGGCGGGGTGACCATGGCGATGCGGTCGACACCGGCGACCTGGGCCGGGACGGCGTTCATCAGCACGGTCGAGGGATAGGCCGCGCGACCGCCGGGCACATAGACCCCCACGGCCTCCAGCGGCGTCCAGCGCCATCCCAGCTCAACGCCGGCCTCGTCGGTCCAGGCCTGGTCGGCCGGACGCTGGCGGCTGTGATAGGCGCGAATGCGAGCGGCGGCGAAGGCGATGGCCTCGCGGACGTCCGCCGGCGTCTCGGCCGCGCCGGCCTCGATCTCCTCGGCGGTCACGCCGATGGTCTCGGCCGTCAGGTCGACCTTGTCGAAGCGGCGGCTGTAGTCGAGCAGCGCCTCGATCCCCTGCGTACGGACGGCCTCAAGCACGCCAGCGACGGCGGCGTCGACATCAGCCGGCGAGCCGCGACGCTCGTCGAGGAACGCCTTGAAGGCGGTCTGGAAATCGGGGTCGGAAAACAGGAAGCGGCGCATGGCCTGCTAGATGCGGCTTTTTCCGACCAAGGCAAGCCCGAAAGCCTACGGAATGGCGGGGTCGCGCGTCCGGAACCGGTACATCAGGGCGCCGTAGACGATGGCCGCAATAGCCAGGCCCACGAACCAGGCGTAGGTGTAGAGACCCGTCCAGATGCTCCCGACGCCCCCGAAGAGATGCGGCGCGGCGGCCGCTAGGAAGCCCGGAATATTGGGCGCGACACCCAGAAGCAGGGCCGCCACGGCGGCGGGGTTCCAACCCCCGCGATAGGCGTAAGCGCCGTCGCGGACATAGAGATCATCGACGTCCAACCGCGCCTTGCGCACGATCCAATAGTCCACGATGAGGATTCCGGCGATGGGCCCCAGCAGCGCGCCGTACCCGACCAGCCAGGTGAAGATGTAGCCCTGGGTAGTCTCCAGGAGCTTCCAGGGCATGATCAGGACGCCGATGACGGCCGTGATCCAGCCGCCCATCCGATAGCTGATCTTGCTGGGCCAAAGGGCGGAGAAGTCATAGGCCGGCCCCACCAGGTTCGCCGCGATGTTGCAGCAGACGGTGTCGAGGCTGATGATCAGCAGCCCGACCACGACAGCGATGCCGCCGATGTCGCCCGCCAGCTGGACAGGATCCCAGATCGCCTTGCCGAAGATGATCGTGGTCGCCGAGGTCGTCACCACGCTGACCAGCGCCAGCAGACCCATCGGCACGGGCAGTCCCACGGCCTGACCGATGATCTGGTCGGACTGGCGCCGCGCAAATCGCGTGAAGTCGGGAATGTTCAGCGCCAGGGTCGCCCAGAACCCGACCATGGCCGTCAGAGCGGGCGCGAACACGCTCCAGAACTGACCGGCCTTGGCCCCGCCAGCGGCGAAGGCCGACGGCTGGTGCAGGATCGGCCCCAGGCCGCCCGCCTTGTCTACGGCCCACCAGACCATCAGAGCGCAGATCAGGATCTTGATCGGCGCCGTCCAGGTTTCCAGACGTCGGATCGCCGTCAGTCCCTTGGTGACGAAGAGCAGTTGCACGCCCCAGAAGGCGAAGAAGGCCAGCAGTTGCCCGACGCCGATCCCCAGCAGCGGCAACGGCGCGCCCTCCAGCTTTCGCCCCACGATGACGCCCAGCAGGGTAAGCAGCGCCCCGCCGCCGATCCAGGTCTGGATGCCGTACCAGCCGCAGGCGACGATCGCTCGGGCTACGGCGGGGACGCGCGCGCCTTTCCAGCCGAACGAGGCCCTCGCCAGAACAGCGTAGGGAACACCCCAGCGCGCACCAGAATGGCCGATCAGCAGCATCGGCACGAGCACGATGACATTGCCAAGCAGCACAGTGAGCACCGCCTGAGAGGCCGACATGCCCTGCTCGATCAAGCCCGACGCCAGCATGTAGGCGGGCACGCAGATGACCATGCCCAGCCAGAGCGCCGCGAAATGCCACCAACGCCAGTTGCGCTGGGCCTCTACGGTCGGCGCCAGGTCTTCGTTCCAGAGGTCGCTGTCGGGCGCGCGCATACCGCTCTCCGCGGGTGCGATCGGTCCCCAACGCGCCGGCCCCCGCCGCGACGCGACCCGACCTTAGGAACGGATCGCGCGCGCTGGCAATTGGCGGGACGTCGTTATGGCGCGGTCAGGTTACGCCAGCGCTGCGTAGGCCAGCGTCGCCAGCCCGGCGCAGAACAGGAAGCTGAGCGCGACCAAGGTGGCGCGGCCCCAGTCGAAGCAGGGACCGCCGTGACGAAGCACCGGCGGCTCTGGCTTGGTGATGTCGCACGCACGGAAAAACGCAGACTGGGCTTCGCCCATCGAGTAGGCGGTCTTTCTGGCCATGAGGGCCTCCCTGACGTTCGCGCCTCTGTTGGACGCGTGATGTTAGGTTAACACCGCTCGCCCCTCGGGCGAATTGGCCGCGCGATCACTAGCGCGTGGGAAGAATCACAGGCGCCGCGCCTGCCCCTCAAAAGATCAGAAAAAAGGCGCCGCTCAGGGTTTGAGCAGGCGCCTAAATCCAAGGCTTTCAGTCTGCGTGTCCCGGGGTTCGGGATGTCGACCAAGGATCGGAGACATCCGCCAGCGCGACGTCGAGACAATCGACCGTGACCCGCATGTCGCCTCCGCCCGCAAAGGTCAGGGTCACCACGCCGGCCGGAGCCTCCTCCGCCGGCTCGAAGCTGATCGACAAAAGCTCAACCACCGCGCCCTTGGCGTCGCGGCGCACGTTGCGCGCCTGGACGCTGGTCACATCGCCGAACTGCAGGGCTGAGCGCACACGTTCGCCCCGCTTGCCCTTGCGGGCCTCCCAGCGGAAGCGATTGCAGGCGATCGTCAAGGTGCGCGCCTGAGCGTCCCAGCGGATATCGCCGATCTTGGCGATCGCGTCCTGCAGAGCCGCCGACAGGACGCTCAGATCGTCAGCGTCGTGCGCCAGCAGTCGCAAGGGCTTGGCGGCCTCGGCCATGATTACAGTTCCGCCTCGCCGTCGCCCTTGATGCGACGGACCTGGGCGCCGCACGCGCCCAGTTTCTCCTCAAGGCGCTCAAAGCCCCGATCGAGGTGATAGATGCGGCTGACCGTGGTCTCACCGCGCGCGACGAGGCCCGCGATCACCAAGCTGACCGAAGCGCGCAGGTCGGTCGCCATCACTTGCGCGCCTTCCAGCTGGTCGACGCCGCGCACCCGCGCCTCGCCGCCCGACACCGAGATGTCGGCGCCCAAGCGCATCAGTTCCGGTGCGTGCATGAACCGGTTCTCGAAGATGGTCTCGCGGATCCGGCTCTCGCCCTTGGCCGTCGTCATCAAGGCCATGAACTGCGCCTGCAGGTCGGTGGCGAAACCGGGGAACGGTGCGGTTTCGATGTCGACGGCGGTCAGGCGCTGGCCGTTACGGCGGATGATACAGCCATCGGCCGTCTCTTCGACGCTGGCGCCGGCCTCTTTGAGCTTGTCCAGCAGGGCGTCGATAAGGCCCGGACGCGCATTGCTGAGGCGAACCTCGCCGCCGGCCATGGCGGCCGCCACGGCGTAGGTGCCCATCTCGATCCGATCCGGAATGACCGCGTGCGTCGCGCCATGCAGGCGCGGAACACCGGTGATCGTCACGGTCGGCGTGCCCGCGCCCTCGACCTTGGCGCCCATGGCGTTCAGGCACTCCTGGAGGTCGACCAGTTCCGGCTCGCAGGCGGCGTTGTGGATCACAGACACGCCATCGGCCAGCACGGCGGCCAGCATGGCGTGCTCGGTGGCGCCGACCGACACGAACGGGAAGCGGATCTCCGCGCCCTTCAGGCCGCGCGGGGCCTGGGCGTAGACATAGCCCTCATGCAGGTCGATCTTGGCGCCCAGCGCCTCAATGGCCTGAAGGTGCAGATCGACCGGACGCGCGCCGATGGTGCAGCCGCCGGGCAAGGACACCTTGGCCTGGCCGGAGCGCGCCACCAGGGGCCCCAGCACGTTGAATGAGGCGCGCATCTGGCGAACCAGGTCATAGGGCGCAAAGCCGCTGGTGATCTCCGGCGCGTGCAACAAGGTCTGCTGGCCGTCCGGGCCATCGCTCTCGGTGACCTGCACGCCCAGGCGCGTCAGCAGCTTGCCCAGGAAGCGGGTGTCGGCCAGACGCGGCATGTTGGTCAGGCGCAGCGGCTCGTCGGTGAGCAGGCTGGCCGCCATCAGCTTGATGGCAGAGTTCTTGGCGCCGCTGACCGGGATCGTCCCGTTCAACTGCGCGCCGCCGATGATGGCGATGCGATCCATTAAGGTCCCTCGAACGCGCGGGGTGGGGACGCCGCGCGGTCCACATGTGAGGCGCGCGTTCTATCCGTTGCAAGAGGGCTTGCAAGGCCCTGGCGGTCTAAATCGGCGCGGAGAGATCGTAGGGACGCTCGTCAGGCCAGAACAGCGCATGAGTCGTGCTGGCCAGATCGATCGCCACCTGCGCCAGATCGATCGCCTTGCGAAGGGCCGCAAGACCATCCTCGCCGAACGCCGCCTTGCCGACCTCGGTGTCGAACTGCCCGCCGTCGCCCGACAGGCGCACCGCCACCGCCCATCCCTCGCCGCCCGGATTCGGAAACGGCGCGGAGAGCGAAAGGGTCAGCGTCCGTCTTTCGCCCGCGCCGTGAGTTATCCCCAGCAAGTTTCGAACGTCGTTATACGGCTGCGGCGCGGCCTCTGCAGCGGACACGGCGGCGTCCTCGCCGCCAAAATCCTTGCGGGTCGCGGCTTTTCGCTTGCGAAGATTGGTTCTGAGGGCCTCGGCCAGCTTGGCTTCGCGGGCCGCCTTGTCGTCGTCGATCGGCATGATCCGGGCGTGCGGCGACAAAGTTGTTCGGTCAAGACGATTTTGGGCTTGGCGTTCGCGATTCTCCTCGCTATACGCCCCCTCCTCGTCGCCGCCGTAGCTCAGTGGTAGAGCGCATCCTTGGTAAGGCTGAGGTCGGCAGTTCAATCCTGCCCGGCGGCACCATGGGGACCCAAGCAAGTTTCGTTGCTTGGGTCCCCGCCATTCCCTTCAATGTAAAATGGTCCGATGACGAGGTCGCTTGACGCGTCATAGCCGGCAAGCCGCGTATGAGCGGCGTCAGGACGCCGCCGCGGATCGTCTTTGCCCCAAAGACTTGGCCAGGTGATCGAAGACCACACGAACACGCAGGCTCGTCTTCAACTCGCGGTGCGCCACGAGCCACATCGGCACGATGATCGGCGCCATGTCGGGCAGCACACGACGTACGGCGGGCTCGGCGTCGCCGATGTCTGCAGTGATGAGACCGATCCCGACGCCGCGCTTCACCAGCTCCCACTGAACCAGGTGATTGTCGCAAACGACCGGGAAATTGCGGCTTGAAACCGGAACGCCCAGGCCATTGAGCGCCCTGATCAACACGTCCGTCGCGGCGAACCCGAGAAACTCGGCGTCGGCGAGCGCCGCGAAGTTCTGCGGCTGACCCAACTTCGCGATGTAGTCGGGCGTGGCGTACATGAAGGCGTGGTCGTCGCGGATCTTTCTGCAGACGAGCTCGGGCTGGGTCGACACCATGTTGCGGATCGCAATGTCCGCCTCGCGTCGCCTGAGGTCACTCGGCGCGTTGGTCGCGACGACCTCGATCTCCAGGCCTGGATAGGTCGCGCGCAGTTCCGAAACGATCGGCGGCAACAGGTGAGCGGCGTTGACCTCGCTGGCGCTGATCGCGATCGGACCGGCTATGGCTTCGGCCTGGCCGGATACGGCGAGCGACACCAGACTGGCCGCTTCTCCCATGCCACGCATGGCCTGTAGCACCTCGAGTCCGCTGCTGGTCAGCGCAAGACCCCGGCCCGCGCGCTCAAAGAGCACCACGCCCCACTCCGCCTCCAGCGCATCGATCTGACGGCTCAGGGTGGGCTGGCTGAGGCCCAGGGCGCGCGCCGCGGCGGAGAAAGACCCCTCCTCGGCGGCGACCAGAAAGGCCCGCGCGCGATTCCAGTCAAAACGAAGCGCTCGCCAATCCATACGTTTTTGAATATCTGAAATACGATTTTATCGAATTCATATGCGATTTTGCTTCGCGTAGCTACGGGCTCCGAAACCCGGAGAGCGCCATGAAGGCCGTTACCTGCAGACGCTACGGATCGCCCGATGTGCTCGCGATCGAGACGCTTGAACGCCCAAAGCCGAGGCGAGACGAAGTTCTGGTGCGCGTCGCGAACAGCACCGTGACATCCGGAGACACCCGACTGCGCGGGTTCCGCGGTCCGCTGCTGTTCTGGCTCCCCCTGCGTTTGGCGTTCGGCGTCTTCCGGCCCCGCCAACCGATCACCGGCATGGAATTCGCCGGAGACGTCGTTGGCCTAGGCTCGGCTGTGAAGGGGCTGCGCCCGGGCGATCGCGTCTTCGGCATGAAGCTGGGAGGCGCCAACGCCGAGTATGTCACGGTGAAGGCGACGGCCGCCTTGGCGCGCTGTCCTGACCGGCTCAGCGACGACCAATGCGCAGCCACCCCGTTCGGCGCGCTGTCGGCCCTCACCTTCGTCCGGGATACGGCGGAGCTGCGACCGGGCGAACGGATCCTGATCTACGGCGCCAGCGGCGCGGTCGGGGTCTTCGCCATCCAGCTCGCGAAGATCCTTGGAGCCCACGTCACGGCCGTCTGCAGCGCGCGCAACCTTCAGATGGTGCTCGACCTGGGAGCCGACCGCGCCCTGGACTACGCCGCCCCGGACTTCCGCCTGGAGGCCGAGGCCTATGACGTCATCCTGGACACCGTGGGCGCGACGAGGTTCAGCCAGTGCCGCCACGCCCTCGGGCCCACCGGACGACATGTCTTCGCCGAGGTCGACGGCGGTCGCCTGCTGCAGTCGCTCTGGACGAGCTTCTGCTCGGGCCCGCGCGTCCTTTGCGGCTTCTCCGCAGGCGACTCCCCGGAGGACATGAGCCTGATCGCCCGGCATCTGGATCGCGGCGTGCTGCGGCCGGTTATTGATCGCCGCTACACCATGGCCCAGATCATCGAGGCGCATCGCTATGTCGAGCTTGGCCGAAAGCGCGGCGCCGTCGTGATCCGTGTCGCCGACTAGAGCATTTTCCGATCTGTTTGGATCGGAGAAATGCTCTAGCCCTTTGTATTAACGCATTTTCTGACGACGAACCGGATCCACTTCGTCGGAAAATGCTCTAGACCTTGGATCCCGGCAACCGTCAGGTCGCCGGGCTCATCTTCCGAAGACGCCCCATCACGATGAAGATCAGCAGGCTCGTGACCAGCAGCACCGCCGCCAAGGCCAGCATGGGCGCCAACTCGCTTCCCGTGGCGTCCCGCACGACCGGCACGAGGTTCTGGGCGATGAAGCCGCCCAGATTGCCAACGGCGTTGATCGTCGCGATCCCCGCAGCCGCCCGGGGGCCGCTGAGGAAGCTGGGCGGCAGGCTCCAGAACACCGGCTGAGCGGCGAAAATCGCGGGCGCGGCGATACAGAGCATGGCGAACTTCAGCGCCGCGCCCGGCAGAATGACGCTGAGGCTCAACGCCACCGCAGCCAGCAGAACGGGTCCGGCGATGTGCCAGGCGCTGGCGCCGTGTCGCGCCGCATGGCGCGGCACGAACCACAGCGCCACCGCGACCAGCAACCAGGGAATGACATTGATGAAGCCGTTGACCGTGTTCGACACGCCAAAGGACTTCACGATGGTGGGCAACCAGTAGCTGAGACCATAGGCGCCCAGGGGCATGCCGATATAGAGGCCGGCCAGCATCAGGACGCGAGGATCGAAGATCGCCTTCCAGGCGCCGCGATGATCGTCGACCTCCCCGCCCCGCTCAGCCGCGAGCGTCGAAGCCAGCCAGGACTTTTCGACATCCGGAAGCCAACGAGCGTCCGAAGGACCGCTCGGCAGCCGCCAGAGCACATAGGGCGCCAGAAGGACCGCCGGGGCCCCTGTCACCAGGAAGACCCATTGCCAGCCGGCAAGGCCGAGGAAACCGTCCATCCCCAGCAGAAGCCCGCCGATCGCCGCGCCGACCGCATTGGCGAACGCCGAGGCGATCATGAAGAGCCCGACCATACGGGCGCGGTGCGCCTGCGGGTACCAGAGGGTCAGCACGTAGAGCACGCCGGGGAAGAACCCCGCCTCGGCCACCCCGAGCAGGAAGCGCAGGACGTAGAACATCGCCGCGTTCTGGGTGAAGCCGAGCGCCAGGGTGACCAGGCCCCAAGAGAACATGATCCGGGCGAACCACACCCGCGCGCCCACCCGCGCGAGAATCAGGTTCGCGGGCGCCTCGAACAGGAAGTAGCCGATGAAGAACAACGACGCGCCGAGGCCATAGGCGGCTTCGCTCAGACCCAGCGCCGAGACCATGTCGAGCTTGGCGTAGGAGACGTTCTGCCGGTCGATATAGGCGATCAGGTACATCAGGCAGAACAGCGGCATCAGCCGCCGCGTGACACGCCCGACGGTGGCGCGCTCCAGGTCGCTGGACGAGTCGGACATGGCGTTCTCCTAGAAGGCGGAGCCGGCGGCGGGCGGCGGTGCGGTCGACTCGCGCTCGATGAGCGCGTGGTCGAGGATATGGTCGGCGGCGATGGGCGCGTCGGAACGCACCGCCCGGATCAGCCGATCCAGCGCCACCGCCGCCATCTGGCGAACGGGCTGGCGGATGGTCGTCAGCGGCGGCCAGAGCGTCGTGGCGACGGTCGTGTCGTCGAAGCCGACCACGGTCAGGTCGCCAGGCACGTCGAGATGTCGGCGGTGAGCGACGGACACGGCCGCCGCAGCCATGTCGTCATTGCTGGCGAAAATCGCCGACAGCGGCGCTCCGCCATCCAGCAGCGCCTCGGCGGCCGCAAGGCCGGAGGCGTAGGTGAAGCCGCCCTGTGCGACGACAAGTTCGGCCCCAGGCGTCCCCGCGATCGCCGCCCGCGCGCCCTCCAGGCGCTCGGCGCTGGCGGTCTGGTCCGGGTTGCCCGTGATGAAGCCGATGCGCCGGTGGCCCAGCGCCAGAAGCCGCCCGGTCATGGCGAGGCTGGCGGCGTGATCGTCGATGCGAACATTGATGGCGTCAGCCACCGGCCGAGCCGCCGCGACCACGGCGATCGGAAGGCCCGCCGCCCGCAGGAGGTCACGCGCCGCTGCGGACTCGCCAAGCGGCGGCGCCAGTACGACGCCCTGCACTCCCGCTCGCACCATGTTTTCAAGCTCGGGCGCCGACGGCGGATTGCCGTCCTCACCGCGCACCAGGATCAGCCGCGCGCCTGCGCTCGTCGCCTCCTCGAAGACGCCAATGAGGAAATCGCTCATGAACGCGGCGCTGGGGTTGGAGTAAACCACCCCGATGCGCAGCTCGCCGTCCATCACTAGGTTGCGCGCGGTCAGGTTGGGCTGGAAGTTCAGGTCGCGGATCGCGGCGAGCACAGTCTGGCGAGTGTCCTCGCGGACCTTGGCCTCGTGGTTCATCACCCGAGACACCGTCATCCGCGAGACGCCGGCGCGCTTGGCGACATCAGCCATCGTCGCGCCCCGGATGCGTTCCGGCCGGTTCAAGGCCGCAGCCCCATAGCGCGTTGGGCCTTGGCCCCCGTGGTCACCAGAATCGTCATTCAAACCTCGGCCTCCCCAGTCGCGAACCGCCAGGCGAGTCCTTAGCGGAAAGAAAGTCGCCCGGACCACGACTCGACGCAGGTCGATCGGATCCGGACGGGGCCGCCCCGGGGAGGAGCATGCGGACGGCCCGGGACGTCTAGAAGGCGTAGCGGACCCCCACGTGGTAGAAGCGGCCCAACAGGTCGTAGAGCGCCGGATTGGCGTCGAGGCCGGTGTTGGTCTGCGGCGACGGCGTCGGATCGCGGTTCGGCAGGTTGTCGACCTTCTTGCTGAACAGGCTTGCTGAACAGGCAGACCCCCTTTGATCTCGGCATCGCCGAGGCCACGGCCAAGGCGCACATGACCGCGCTGATGCGCAAGCTCAACGTCCACAACCGAACCCAGGCCGCCCTCGCCGTTCAGGCGCTGCGTGGGCGGCGGACCGCCCAGCAGGCCTGATGCGTCGTCAGCCTAGGCCAGCGGCTCGAGCTCAATGAGAACGACGTCGTTGGCCCGCATGGGCAGATCGACGACGGTTTCTCCAGACACCTTCAATGCCTTTTCGATCTCCGGCCGGTCTTCGGTCAGAGCCTGCAGCGATTGCAGCTGCGACTCCGTCAGAGTCGTGGGCGAGCCCATATCGATATAGGCGCTGTAGGCGTCGTTGCGGCGGTAGCCGACGCGGCGGACACGAAGCTTGTAGCGTCCCGGCTTGAGGCTCGTCAGCCGGACCTTGAGCGGTTCGACGTCCGATGCGGGGTGAAGCTTCGTATAGAACGGCCGGTTGCTGACCTTCTGATCGGGTTGACGCCAAGCATAGGCCACGATCGCGACGCGATCACCATCGAGCGCGGCGAAGACCTGATCGTCAGCGCAGACCAGCTCCCGCCCCTTCAGCGCATTCAGGTACTTGTAGGCGAACCAGGACGGCTTGCGGATCCCCTGCGGGTTCATCAGACCAAAGCCGCCCTGGAAGGGCGCCGTCGGAGGCCCCGGCTCCTCGAAGAGATCCGAATAGGTCCAATAGCTCATGGCCTGGACCAGGCCCTTCACCCGCCGCAGCTTCTCGACGATGTAGGCGGCGCTGACATAGCTGTCGTGGACGCTGTCGCGCGGGGTGTAGCTGGTGCTCCATTCGGTGAAGTAGAGCGGCAGTCCCGGGAAGGCCGAGGCCTCGATCTGCTCCCGAACGCGGCGCACATCCCCGACGACCGCGTCCGGTGACGGCGAGAGCTTGGTGTCCTGCACGCCCTTCTCGTCGAGAAAGCCGCCATCGACGCCGTAGGTATGGGTGGTGACGAAGTCGACGGCCGAACCGCTCTTCTTCACATGGGCCAGGAACTCCGGAACCCACGCCGCGCCGGCCGTGGCGGGCCCGCCGACCCGCAGGCTCGGATCGATCGCCTTGATGGCGCGGGCGGTGACGTCATAAAGCTCGAAATAGGCCGCTTGGTCCGCCTTCTCCCAGAAGCCGTCGAGATTGGGCTCGTTCCAGACCTCGAAGAACCAGGTCCGCACCTCCTCGACGCCATAGCGGGCGCGCAGGTGGTGGACAAAGGCGTCGATCAGGTCGCGCCAGGGACCAAGCTTGGGGTGGGAGGTGTTACCCTTCCAGTAGAAGATCGTCTGATCCGACGTCTTCATCGCCTCGGGCGTGAAACCCAGCTCGACGAAGGGCTTGATCCCCTTGGCCAGCAGGGCGTCGTACAGCTGGTCGATCTTGGTCCAGTCGTAGACGATCTTGCCGTCCTGGACCTTCACCGTGCCCAGCACGTCGTGGAAGATCGCGTGGAAGCGAATGTAGCGGAAGCCCAGCTCGTCGACGGTGGTCTTCAGCTGCGCCTGGCTGTCCTCGCGGATCAGGGTGCCAGGATAGTCCGAGCCGATCGACAGATCGAAGAAGCGATCAACGGGCCCTGCCGCCCGGCGGAGATCCAGATCAATGACCCGAGCGCCGGGGCCGGCGTTCGCCACAACCGGCAGGCTCGACAAACCCGCCACGATGGCTCGGCGTGATAGCGACATCCGTTTCCTCCACGTCTTTGGAGTAACGGCTACACGGCAATGATAGCGCTATCAATTGTTATGTACGATAAATGGGAGCGACCCGGCCGAAGCGGCCGCTCCCACTGGCCTCAGAGGGCGGCCTTGTACAGCGCCAGCAGTTCGCTCCAGGCCTTCTCCGCCGCAGGCTCGTTGTAGGCCTGGCTGCCCGGCACGGTCCAACCGTGGTTGGCGCCGACATAGACCTCGACCGTAGCCTTGATCTTGGCCTCGGCGAACGCGGCCTTGAGCTTGTCCTTGGACGTCGGATCACGCTTGTCGTCGTTGTCGGCGACGGCGACGAGATAGTCGGCCTTGGTCTTCGGGATCAGCAATTGCGGGCTGTCTGGCCCGTCTGCGGTCAGACCGCCGCCATGGAAGCTGACCACAGCGCCGATGCGCGTGGGGTTCGAGCCGGCGGTGCGGAAGGCCAGCGGCCCGCCCATGCAGTAGCCCTGAACGCCGACGCGCTTGGCCTTGTTGGTCTGCGGCTGAGCGTCGAGGAAGGCGACAAAGGCCACGGCGTCGGTGACCGCCGTGGTCGGCGTCACGGTCCTGGCCAGGGCCGAGATCGTTTCGCGATCCTGGGGATTGGCGAAGCTCATCGCCCCTTCCATCACCGGCGCCTTCTTGGTCCGGTAATAGAGGTTGGGGACCAGGACGACATAGCCTGACGAGGCCAGACGACGGGCCATCTGGCGGAACACCGGGCGCAGGCTCCAGATGTCGGGCCACAGCAGCACGGCGGGCCACTTGCCCTTGCCCTTGGGATAGAAGAGCGCCGCGTCGGCCTCGCCGTCCGGCGTCTTGACCGCGACGTCCTTCTCCACGACGGAATCGTCGGCGTGGGCGACTGTAGCGACGCCGGTCAGCGCGACGGTCAGCAGGCCGAACCGGCGGCGAGAGATCGTCGGATCCTGAATGAGGCCGGGGTGGATTTCGTCATCGCACATGGCGGTCTCCTCCTTAGATTTGGGACCGGCACGCTATAACCGCGTTATCCGTTCGCCTATCCACTTTACCGGGCTGCCGAATAGGTCGCCTTGCCGGGGACGAGCAGGTCCTGTTTGCGACCGTCGCACACCGCGTAGCTGAACCCGGACTGGATCGCCCAGGCTCCGACCTCGCCCGCCTTGTTTACGGCCAGGAAACCAACCTGGATGTCCTTGGCTTGGGGCTTTTTCTTCAAGATCCGCTCGACGGCCTCACGGCAGGCCGCCTCGGGCGAGCGTCCCTGGCGCATCAGTTCCACCACCAGGAAGCTGCCGACATTACGGATCACTTCTTCGCCGACACCGGTAGAGGTCGCGCCGCCCACGTCGTTGTCGACATAGAGGCCCGCGCCGATGATTGGGCTGTCGCCGACCCGGCCGCGCATCTTCCAGGCCATGCCGCTGGTGGTGCAGGCGCCGGACAGGTTTCCCTTGGCGTCGATCGCCAGCATGCCGATGGTGTCGTGGTTGCCCGCCCCGCCCGGCGTGCCGAGCCGCCCCGTGGTCTTGCCGTAGTCCAAGACCTCGCTGTTGGCTTTGGGATCGTACTTGGCGTCCTTTTTCCAGGCCTCCCAGGCGGCGCGGGACTCCGGCGTCAGCAGTTCCTCGCGCGGAAAGCCCTGCTCCAGCGCGAACTGCAGCGCTCCGGCGCCGACCAGCATGACGTGCGGAGTCTTTTCCATCACGCGGCGCGCCACCGAGATCGGGTGGGCGATATGCTCCAGCGCCGCCACCGCGCCGCAGTTGCCCAACTCGTCCATGATGCAGGCGTCCAGCGAGACGTTTCCGTCCCGATCCGGATAGCCGGCGCGGCCGACGCTGTGGTTCTTCAGGTCCTGCTCGGGAATCCGCGCGCCCGCCTCGACGGCGTCCAGCGCCCGGCCGCCCTTGGACAGGACAGCCCAAGCGGCCTGGTTCGCCGCGACACCAAAGTCCCAGGTCGAGATCACCCCGGCGCCCTGCAATCGGACGGCCCCGTCGGCGGCGAACGCCGCCTTGGCGCCCATCATGGCCGATCCCGCCAAAGACGCGCCGATAAGCCCTCTGCGATTCAGCATCGGTATGCTCCAACAGACCCGACCGAGTCCGTAACACGGCCAAACGAGAAACCATGTCCGCCCATCGCGTTCTGCTGGAAGTCTGCGTCGATACGCCCGCTGGATTGGCGGCGGCGATCGCCGGTGGCGCGGATCGCGTCGAACTCTGCTCGGCGCTCGCCCTGCAAGGCCTGACCCCAGCGCCCGGCCTGATGGCGCAGGCCGCGTCGGCGCCGATCCCGGTTTATCCGATGATCCGCCCGCGCCACGGCGACTTCTGCTACGACGCGCGCGACCTGGATGCGATGCGGCGGGATATCGACGCGGTTCGAGGCTACGGCCTGCCCGGCGTCACGATCGGCGCGAGCCAGGCCAACGGCGCCTTGGATCTAAAGGTCCTGCGCACGCTGGTGGAACAGGCCGAGGGCCTGGGCACGACGCTGCATCGCGCTTTCGACGTGGTTCCAGACATGTCCGAAGCGCTTGAGATCGCTGTCGAGCTGGGCTTCGAGCGCGTGCTGACCTCGGGCGGCACGCTGAGCGCGCTGGACGCGACAGACAGGCTCGCCGCATTGGTGGAACAGGCGGGCGAGCGTATCAGCATCATGGCTGGAGCGGGCGTCAGGCCCGGCAACATCGCCGAACTGGTGCGCCGGACGGGCGTGCGGGAGGCGCATGGCTCGTTCGGCGGTCCGGTTCCCGGCGCCGATCCGCGCTCGCAGCTCGGCGCCATGGGCTTTGTTCCGCCCGAGCTTCGCGACACCAGCCAAGCCGCCGTTGCAGAGGCGGTCAAAGCGCTGCGCGCGCTCTAAACCTCGATGATGTGCGGGATGAACCGCGAGCGGTCGCGGGTGACGCGGCTGCGATCCTCGCGTACGCCGACGCCCGCCGGCTGGTCGCCAATCACCCACGAGCCGACGACGGGATAGTTCACGCCAAACTTCGGCGGCGGCTTCAGTTCCTGACGGATCCAGCCTTCAGCGCCGTAACCCTGGTCGAGCACCCTGCCCTTGCGGCCGTCCTTCCAGAGCTCGATGTTGGCCCCCTCGCGGCTGAACAGCGGCTTGCGGGCGTAGCTGGACCCCAGACGCTCGACCTTGGGATCGTCGTCGAAATAGGTCTCCAGCAGGTTGGGGTGCCCCGGGTGCCGCTCCCAAAGCAGAGGCAGCATCGCCTTGTTCGACAGAACCGCCTTCCAGGGCGGCTCGAGGAACAGGGTCTTGGAGCCCGCGATATTGGCCGCGTAGGGCTCTCGGAGCATGTCCTCCCAGGGATACAGCTTGAACAGCGCGCCGATGATGTAGTTGTCCTGGTCGACGAAGCGGCCGTCCGCGTCGAGACCGATCGCCGTGGTCGGCACGAACTTGGGCTCAAGACCCGCCAGGCGGCCCATGTCCTCCAGGAACCGTACCGTCTGACGGTCCTCGACGAAGTCGGGATCGCTGGCGAAGTGGACAAAGCCGCCGTTCGGGAAGATCGCCTTGAACCGCTCGGCCAGCTGGTCGTGCAGGCTGTTGAACTGGTCCGTCGCCTCCGGCAGCGCGCCCTGCTGGATCATGTCCTCCAGCCACAGCCACTGGAACACGCCCGCTTCATAGATGCTGGTCGGGGTGTCGGCGTTGTACTCGTAGAGCTTGGGGGGACCGTCCCCGTCGTAGAAGAAGTCGAACCGGCCGTAGAGCGAGGGATCACGCGCGGTCCAGGAGGCGGCGACCACGTCGCGCGCCGTCTCAGGGATCTGCAGACGCGCCATCAGGGCGTCGCTTTTGACCGCATCTTCGACCAGTTCAAGGCAGAGCTTGTGCAAAGCCTCAGTCGCGGGTTCCAGATGGCCCTCGACCTCCTCCAGCGTGAAGGCGTAGGCCGCCCGCTCATCCCAGTAGCGACGGCCATCGGCGTGGCGCCATGTGAAGCCGACCGCCTCGGCCTGCTGTTCCCAGTTCGGCCGAGGTGTCAGAGATAGACGACGCATCAGGCGTCCGAGCCGTCCCGAGCAACCTTTTGCCTGTCCTCGATGGCCAGCATCGGGGCCGGCAGGGCCTCGTTCTTCGGGGCCATCAGGCGCGCCAGCACGTCCTCGGCGCCGCTCGCGCCCGGCAAGATGCCCGCCGCCGCCAGCTTGGCGTCGAGATCCGCGCCGGTCTTGCGGTCCTCAGACTCGCTGTGCAGTCGGAACTGCTCCTCGCGAACCGCCTGGCGCTCCTTGATGCGCTTCAAGCTATCGGCGGCCGAGCCGACCACGCCGCTGGCCGAACCCGAGCGCGAGATGACGGCCGCCTGCGCCTTCTGGACGCTTTCGTTGACCTTGACGATCTCGATCTCGCGGCGCAGCGCCTCGACCTTGGTGTCGGTCTGGGCGATCACCGTGCGCAGCTTTTCCTCGGCCGCGCGCAGCTCGGTCATCTGCGTCGACTTCTGGCCCGCGTCCTTTTCGAGGTCGGCGATGCGCTGGGCCACTTCCAGGGCCAGGGCCTGGTCGCCCTTGTTCATCGCCGCGCGGGCCGACGACTCGTACTTGCGCGACTGGTCGGTCAGCTGGGCGACCTCGGTCTCTAGCGCGCGGCGGCGCGCGACCAGCTTGGCCAGCTCGTCCCGGGCCTTGCCCTGAGCGCTGTCGGCGTCGCGGATTTCCTGATCCAGGATGCGCAGGGCGTTGGCGTCCACCACCGTCTGCGCGCCGTCATGCGCCGCGCCGCGGAACAGGGCCGAGAGCTTGCTCCAGATAGACATTCGAAGTTCTCCGGTCTCTGTCGTTAGGCGGCCGCAGCGCGGCTCTTTTCGAAGGAATCACGCAGGTCGCTGGCGGCGGCGATGGCGTTGTCGGCCAGGGTGCGCAGCTCGATGACCAGCGTCTGCAAGGTGGTCTTGGACGAGATCTCGCCCATCAGTTCGTAGTAGTCGCGGCCATCGACCGTGGTGATGCCGAAGTTCGACAGCGGCACGATCTTCTGGGCCTTCAGCAGGAACTCATTGAATTCCGCGCGATTGTTCTGCTCGTCGCAGGCCCACAACAGGGTCGAAACGACCAGTTGCAGCCCGCCACCGCTGACATAGATCGGCAGATCGCCGAACTCGTGCATGACGACCATCAGCACGGGCTCGACGCCCTCGACGACCGTCACGGTCATCTCGTCCTCGCGCACGAGCGCGCTTTCCACCAGTCCATCGCGCAGGGTGTGGATGGTCCAGGCGGTGTCGATAACGGAGTCCATGTGTCTGACGCCCTTGGGGGGATGGGGATTGGTCTGCAGCGCCGGTCCGCGGACCGACTCGACGACGATGGCCTGCACAGCCGAAAGAATGTCGGGCTTGCACGCCGCCGGCGCCCAGACCTCGATTTTCACGAAGCCGGCGTTCCGTCGCGCTTCGCGCCACGCCCGCGTTCTTTCAGCGGCCTGAGCGCTTCTCTTCAGTCTAGCAGGCATGCGTTACATGTACGCATAACATGTATGCTTGACAACCCATCGTATAGCGTCATCCTGCGACCGACTTCACCCGAGAGCAAGCACGCTTTCGGGAAACCGGCTTCGCCCACCAGATAAGCGAGCCGGCCCAGGATTCGAGGCCTCGCCGATCGCGATGTTCGGAAAACTCTTCGGCCGCAAAGACCAGCCCTCCGGCCCCGCCCTGCCCATCATTCGCAACGTGACGATCGGCCGGACCGTGGTGCTGGACCCGCTGGCCTGGCGGCGGCTGGGCGCGGAGACCAAGTTCGCCCTCGACCGCGACACGCTGGAGATCACCGCCCAAGGCCTGATCCAGCTGAACGACGGCGCGTTTGTCCATCGGTTCTACACGGACGACGAGATCCTGTTTCAGGTCGTCTCCGACGATCGCGAGGGGCAGAAGGCCAACGACTTCACCGTGTTCACGCCCTGGGCCAGCGAGTATCCGGCCGATCGAACCGATCACGAACTGTGGAGTCAGCGCCTGCGGTCTCGCACGTTCCAGCCCGAGGGCCTGCCGGCCTATACGCGCCTGTGGTTCGGCGACGAGGCCGAACAGCAGGATCCCGTGACGCTTTGGGAAGACGTCTACTATGCGCGCGACGCCCAGACGCCCGACCGACGCCTGTTCCAGACCGTGATGCTGTTCCATCGAGACCTTCTCGACGGGGATGGCCGCGAGCTTTTGCTGGCCCTGACCCTCGAGCCCGAGGACAGCAAGGACGTCAGTCACGAGACCATGATCGGCCTGCCGCTGTCGGTGGGCGAGTTCAGAGCCTAGAGCCTGCCTGGTTTAGATGGAACCATCTAAACCAGATAAACAGGCTTTAGATTCAAATAGTTAGGGCCCATTTTTACGCTTTAGATGATTCCATCTAAAGCTAATGGGCTCTAGTTTTTGACAAGCCACGCGTCCGATCAGCGCACGCCGATCGAACGGTCTTCTTGAGGAGAGCCAGCCAGATGTTCGACTTCATCGGTTTCAAGGAAGGGGCGATGGCCTTCCTGCTGGCCTTCGCGTTGGCGGGTCTGTTCACCATCGCCTTCAAGTACGTCTACCAGTGGGTGACGCCCTACAACGAAAAGGCCCTGATCCGGGAAGGCAACACGGCGGCCGCCATCGCCCTGGCCGGCGCGTTGATCGGCTATGTCCTGCCCCTGGCCTCGGCGCTCAGCCACACGGTCAGTCTGCCCGAGTTCGCGGCCTGGGCGACACTGGCCGGCGTGATCCAGATCGCGGCCTTCACCGGCGTTCGCATCGTCGCCCTGCCCGACGTCAAGACCCGCATCGAAAGCGGCGAGGTCTCGATCGGCGTTTATCTCGCGGGCATCTCCATCGCGGTCGGCCTGCTCAACGCCGCCTGCATGACCACCTGAGGACCTCGCCATGACCGCTCCTCGCAAGCGCTCGAATTCCCTCAAGCTCAGCAGCATGCTGGCGGGCGCGGCCTCGCTGACCCTGGCCGGCTGCGACGATCCCTCGCCCCAGGCCAGCTGGGACCCCAACCGCGGCGAACAGGTCCAGGCCTTCAGCTACAAGAGCCTCGCCGAATGCCAGGCGGCCAACGAGGTCTCGGATGAGCAGTGCGCGACCTCCTGGGCGACTGCTCAGAAAGACGACGCCGAAAAGGGCCCGCGCTACGACGCCCGCGCGACCTGCGAAGAGGTCTATGGCCCTGGCAACTGCGTGCCGCGCGGCCAGGACGGACAGAGCTTCTTCGGCCCCCTGTTGGCGGGCTTCGTGATCGGCCAGATGCTGGACGGCGGCGGCAGTTATCGCGGCACCGGCATGTATCGCCGCGATGATCGCTATGGCGGCGGCTACTATTCGACCTGGGGCGGCCAGCTCGGGCGCGACTACGGCACCGGCAAGACGGTCATCAGCAAGACCAGCATCGATCCGCCGGACGTGATCCGCAACGCGCCGCCCAAGGTGCAGACTCGCACCTCCGTCGTCTCGCGGGGCGGCTTCGGCGGCGGACGCAGCTACGCCAGCAGCAGCGGCGGCTACAAGGGCGGCTTCGGCGGCTGACTTTTGCTCCGACATTTTTGCGATTGACTCGCAACTAAGCCTGAGGCTTATTTGCGAAGCGTTCGCAAGAACGTGTCGGGCCGCTCACCGAAGTCGGTTCGCCAGGGCGGGTGTCGGCCCCCTGCCAGGCGAGGAGATTTCCGGCGTGCGGCCCGACCATTTCACAGATCTCTTCTCCGACGCCGCCCTGGATCGTTGCGGCCCCGCCGGTCTGGCCGAGGGTGAGCGGGTCCTGCTCTGGATGCTGCGCCAGTGGGCTGCGGCCCGTGTGCTGCGGGAAGAACCCGGCGCGCGCCTTTCAAAGACCGCTGGAGCCCTGATCTCGCCTCGCCTGGCCAGCGCCTTCATCCTGATGATGAGCGCCATCGAGGGGCAGGTTCGTCGCCCGCTGCGCTTCTCGACGCCCGGCTGCCGCGGTTACGTCGACGACGAGCAACGCCTCATCGTGGCCTGTGGCGTCAGCCCGGCAAGCTTGGAGATGGCCGATCGCCTGATCGAAGGCCTCGTGATCGCGCCCGAAGCCGTGACCTTGATGGCTCGCTACCTGAACGCCGCTTTGGCGCAGGAAGGTATGGCCTTGCCGATGCGCCTGGACGAGCCGGTGATCGCCGTCGCGCCCCTGCGCCCAAGAACGCTGCACTAGCTCCGTCGGGGCGGAGCGCCTCACTCGGCCGTCCGAGTCCAGCCCTCGTCGATCAGGCGTCGCGCCAGGGCCTGGGCGGCCATGACGACATCGTTCCAGGTCACGTCGAAGCCGGCGTCGTTCCCGTAGTAGGGATCGATGACTGCACGCCCAGCGTGGCCGTCCACCAGGTTCAGCAGCAACCCCACCTCGGCGGTCGCGTCAGCCGGCGCGACGTTCAGAAGGCCGCGCAGGTTGTCGTGATCCAGCGCGTAGATATGGGTGAAGGTCCGGAAATCCTCGACCCGCACCTGACGGGCGCGCAGGCCGCTGATGTCGACGCCGTTGCGGCGCGCCACGGCGATGGCGCGCGCGTCCGGGGCCTCGCCCTTGTGCCAGCCGCCGGTGCCGGCGCTGTCGGCGGCGACGTCCAGGCCCAGGCGCTCGGCTTCCGCGCGAAAAGCACCCTCAGCCAGCGGCGAGCGACAGATGTTGCCCATACAGACGAACAGAACCGTGGCCCGGGCCATCAGGCGCTCCCCCACCCGCCGCCACCGGGTGTTTCAATGACAATCACGTCGCCCGCAGACACCTCGACGAGGTCGGTCGCGCCCAAGGCTTGCACCTGACCATCGGCGCGCTCGACCCGCGCCGATCCCAAGGCGCCGGACTCGCCCCCTTCGAGGCCAAACGGCGCGACGCGGCGGCGGTTGGACAGCAGGGTCGCGGTCATCGGCTCGCGGAAGCCGATCTTGCGCACGACGCCATCGCCGCCCCGGTTGGCGCCGGCTCCGCCTGAGCCACGCCGGATCGAGAACGCCTCGACCAGCACCGGATAGCGCGCTTCCAGCACCTCGGGATCGGTCAGGCGACTGTTGGTCATGTGGGTCTGGACCGCGTCGGTCCCCGCAAAGTCCGGCCCTGCGCCGGAACCGCCGCAGATGGTCTCGTAGTACTGCCGACGATCATCGCCGAAGGTGAAGTTGTTCATCGTACCCTGCGCCGCCGCCAACACGCCCAGGGCGCCGTAGAGGGCGTCGACCACGACCTGGCTGGTCTCGACATTGCCCGCCACCACCGCCGCCGGATAGCGCGGCCGAAGCATCGAGCCCTCGGGGATCACCAGCTCGACCGGCCGCAGGCAGCCGTCGTTCATCGGAATTTCGTCGTCCACCAGGGTGCGGAAGACATACAGCGCCGCCGCCCGGCAGATCGAGGCCGGCGCATTGAAGTTGGTCGGGACCTGATCGCTGGTGCCAGTGAAATCGACACGGGCGGTCCGTGCCGCCTGATCCACCTTGATCGACACCCGGACCACCGCGCCGTCGTCGAGTTCGTAGGCGAACGCCCCGCTTTGCATGGTCGCCAGCACGCGGCGGACGGCCTCTTCGGCGTTGTCCTGGACGTGGGCCATATAGGCCTCGACCACCTCCAGGCCGAACTCGGCGACCATCCCGGTCAGGGCTTCAGCCCCGCGCGCGCAGGCGGCGATCTGGGCTTTCAGGTCGCCGATATTCTGGTCAGGATTGCGGGCGGGCCACTTGCCAGAGGCCAGCAGCGCCCGGGTCTCAGCCTCGCGGAAGCGGCCGTCTTCGACCAGCAGGAAGTTCTCGATCAGAACCCCCTCCTCCTCGACCGTGCGGCTGCTGGGCGGCATGGAGCCTGGCGTGATCCCGCCGATGTCGCCCTGGTGACCGCGCGCGGCGACGTAGAAGCGAAGCTCGCCCTCGCCGTCGAACACCGGCATCACCACCGTCACGTCCGGCAGGTGGGTGCCGCCGTTGTAGGGCGCGTTCAGCATGTAGACGTCGCCGGGCTGCATGCCGCGGCCATCGCTGCGCCGCGCCTCGCGGATCGCCCGCACGCTGTCGCCCATCGAGCCCAGATGCACCGGCATGTGCGGGGCGTTGGCGATCAGGGCGCCATCGCGATCAAACAGAGCGCATGAAAAGTCGAGCCGCTCCTTGATGTTCACCGAATAGGCGGTGTTCTGCAGGGCGAACCCCATCTCCTCGGCCACGGCCATGAAGAGGTTGTTGAACACCTCCAGCATCACCGGATCGGCGTCCGTACCGATGGCCTTGCGGCTCGGCAGGGCGACAATCCTCTCAAGGACGAGGTTCAGTTGCGCGTCGACGCTCGCCCGCCAGCCGGGCTCGACCACCGTGGTGCCCGTGGCTTCGCGGATGATCGCGGGGCCAGGGACCTCGGCGCCGACCGCCAGCGCTTCACGGTCGAACACCGGCGTGACACGAGCCTCGCCCGCCATCCGCGCCTCGACGGTGGCGAGCGGCGTCGGCGCGCCCCCCGCAGCGCTGGCGCCGAAGCTCGGGCGCTCGCCCGCATCCGCGTGGCCGATCGCCTCGACCGACAGGGTCTCGACGACCAGCGGCGTCGTCGGCGAAACAAAGCCAAAGCGACGCAGGTGCAGGTCCTCGAAGGTCGCTCGGACATGCTCGTCTAGAGGCACGACCAGCGGCGTGTCCGTGCCGGCGTACTTGACCCGCAGGCTCGCCACCGTCTCCAGCGCGGCCATGGGAACGTCCTGCGCACGCAGCGCGGCTTGCGCCTCGGCGGCGAGACGCTCCGCGCGCTCGGCCAGATCATCGGCTTGGTCCAGGGGTCGCTCGACCGTCTCCTCGCGGATCAGGCGCAGGTCCGCCAGGCCCATGCCATAGGCCGACAGCACCCCCGCGAAGGGGTGGATCATTACCTTGCTCATGCCCAAGGCGTCGGCCACCAGACAGGCATGCTGCCCGCCCGCGCCGCCGAAACAGGCCAGCACATAACGGGTCACGTCATAGCCGCGCTGGATCGAGATCTGCCGCACCGCCTTGGCCATGTTCTCGACGGCGATGGTGACGAAGCCCTCGGCGACCTCCTGCGGGGTCATCACGCGGCCGGTCGAGGCGGTGATCTGCGCCGCCATCGCCTCGAAGCCGCGCGTGACGGCCTCCACATCGAGCGGCTGATCGGCGCCCGGACCAAACACCTTCGGGAAGAATTCGGGCCGCAGCTTGCCCAGCATCACGTTGCAGTCGGTGACGGTCAGCGGCCCGCCTCGGCGATAGGCCGCCGGACCCGGAACCGCCCCGGCCGAGGCCGGTCCCACCCGCAGCCGCGCGCCGTCGAAGCTGCAGATCGAGCCGCCGCCCGCCGCCACCGTGTGGATGTTCATCATCGGGGCGCGCATCCGCACGCCCGCCACGACGGTCTCGAAGGCCCGCTCATAGGCGCCGGCATAGTGGCAGACATCGGTCGAGGTGCCGCCCATGTCGAAGCCGATCACCCGATCGAACCCGGCCTCGGCCGCCGTGCGCGCCATGCCGACCACGCCGCCGGCCGGGCCGGACAGGATGGCGTCCTTGCCTCGGAAAGCCCGCGCGTCGGTCAGGCCGCCATTGGACTGCATGAACAGCAGCCGGGTGTCGCGGCCCAGCGCCCCGCTGACCTGGTCCACATAGCGCCGCAGGATCGGCGACAGATAGGCGTCGACCACCGTGGTGTCGCCCCGTCCGACCAGCTTCATCAGCGGGCTGACTTCGTGGCTGACCGAGACCTGGGTGAAGCCGATTTCGCGGGCGATCATCGCCACCCGCGCCTCGTGATCGGTGAAGCGGAAGCCGTGAAGCAGCGCGATCGCCACGGCGCGGAAGCCGGCGTCGAACGCGGCTTGAAGGCCGGCGCGTGCGGCGGCGTCGTCCAGTGGCCGCAGCGCTGCCCCTTCAACGCTCATCCGCTCGTCGATCTCGACGACGCGGTCATAGAGCGCTTCGGGCTTGACGATGTGGCGCTCGAACAGCTTGGGCCGGGCCTGGTAGCCGATCCGCAGCGCGTCGGCATGGCCCTTCGTGATCGCCAGCACCGTGGGCTCGCCCTTGCGCTCCAACAGGGCGTTGGTCGCGACGGTGGTGCCCATCTTCACCGCATCGATGGCGGCGCCCTCGGGCAGCAGCGCACGAACGCCCGCCACGGCGGCGTCGGCATAGTGCTCAGGATTCTCCGACAGCAGCTTGTGGGTGACCAAGGACCCGTCCGGCCGGCGCGCAACGATGTCGGTGAACGTGCCGCCGCGATCGATCCAGAACTCCCAGCCGCGAGCGGTCATCGACGTCCCCATAGAATCCGATTTTCCCGGCGAATGCCGGGACCCAGATGCAGCCGATGCGCTCAAACAACCTGGCGCCAAACAGCCTTATGATCTGGGCCCCGGCATTCGCCGGGGAATTCGGGTTTAGAGGCTATTTCAATAGGCCGGAAGCCTCAGCGATCCCCCACACCCCCAGCGCCAGGAAGATCGCCGCCGCGCCGATACGCACATACTTGAGCGGCACGACCTTGGTCGCCGCCTCGCCCAGATAAACGGCCGGGACGTTGGCCAGCATCATCCCAAGGGTCGTGCCGGCGGCGACCCAGGCGATCGACTGGAACTTGGCGCCCAGGGCGACCGTGGCGATCTGGGTCTTGTCGCCCATCTCGACCAGGAAGAAGGCGATGGTGGTGGTCAGGAACACGCCATAGCGTCCGGCCGCGTCGCCATCCTCGTCGTCGGCCTTGTCCGGGATCAGGGCCCAGGCGGCCATGGCGATGAACGAGACGGCGATGGCCCATTTGAACCAGACGCCACTGAGAAAGTCGGCCACCCAGTAGCCCGCCGTGGCGGCCAGGGCGTGGTTGGCCAGCGTCGCCACCAGGATGCCCATGATGATCGGGATCGGCTTCTTGAACCGCGTGGCCAGGATGATGGCCAGAAGCTGGGTCTTGTCGCCGATCTCGGCGATGGCCACGACCAGGGTCGAGACGAGCAGGCTTTCCATGAAAACAGTCCTCGGGCCGGGCGCATGCCAATAGCGTCGATACCCCACCCGGCCCGGATGACGATCGGCGCCATTGGTCTCGCCAAGGAAGCTTCAAGTCCGCTTCCCTTCCCCGCGCCATGATCCGGAAGATCAAGTGTGTTGACGGCGGGGCCCGCTGATAGGCGCGGGCGGCTACTCCCCAAAGGTGGGCGGCGTTTAGCCTTTGGAGGCTTCCGGGTCAATCTCCCTTCCCCCTTGATGGGGGAGGGATCAGACGGCTTGCGGCGCGTCAAAGCGCATCACGTGGATCGCCACCCGCACCTTTCCGCCGACGAAGGCGCCGCCCACCGCCGTCAGCACCACCGGCGTATCGGCGTAGAAGGCCGTCGGTCCGATAACCCCGACATTGCTGGCGTTCTTGGCCACGCCCAGCGCGCCCCCGAACTTGCTGGCTTCGCCCGCGACGCCGCAGTTGTAGGAGGCCGCCCCCGTGATCGCGACCGTGGTCCGGGTGGAGACGGCCAGCACGATGGCGCGGTTGGGGATGACGATAGTCGTCGCCGTCGACGCGCCCGAGAGCGTCACCTCCTGCTCGAGAATCTCCAGCCGAGTATTGGCCAGACCCGGCGAGGTCGCGGCGATCGTGCTGCGGAACGTCGCCGACAGCGGCGTCCAGGCCGCGCCGTCGAAGGCGACGACCTGGTTTTCGTCCTTGACCCAGGCCAGCACGCCCTCGGCGGGGGCCAGGGCTTCCCACGCGCCCGCCTCGAACCGCATCAGGGTTCCGGCCGCCAGACCGCCCCAGGCCGCGCCGGTGGCGGCGGTCGGCAGAATCCAGACGCCGCCCGCGACCGGAGTGACGGGCTGGGCCGCGAGGGCGCGGCTTTCCACCGCCAGTTGGACCAGGGCGTCCAGCCGGGCGAGGCTCTCATTGATGGGAATGTGCTTCTGGGCCTGGGCGGCGACCACATAGGGCAGGCCAAGGCGGGGCGTGACATCGTCGAACATGGGCGGCTCCGAGCGGGGTTGAAATCCGCTCCAAGCATCGGGCCGCCGCGAAGGGCGGGGACGGAAGCTGTTCCGTCCCCGTGATCCCCCCGTCTATTCGGCGGCGAAAGCCAAGTGTTTTCCGGCGGTAAACGCCGTCTTGGCGGCCAGTTCGGCCTTGGCTTGCTCATACTCGGCCGCGAACTTGGCGACGAGTTCGCCGGCGGTCAGCACGTTGTCGATCGCGCCGATGCCCTGGCCGCAGCCCCAGATGTCGCGCCAGGCCTTGGCGTCCTGGTTGCCGCCCGAGCCGAAGTTCATCTTCGACGGATCGCTTTCCGGCAGGTTCTCCGGGTCCAGGCCCGCCTTGATGACCGAAGGCCGCAGATAGTTGCCGTGCACACCGGTGAAGAGGTTCGAGTAGAGAATATCGTCGGCCTTGCTGTCGACGATCATCTGCTTGTAGCCCTCGACGGCGTTGGCTTCCTTGGTGGCGATGAAGGCCGAGCCGACATAGGCCAGGTCCGCGCCCATGGCCTGGGCCGCCAGGATCGAGCGGCCCGAGGCGATCGAACCGGACAGCGCCACCGGGCCGTCGAACCACTGGCGGATTTCCTGGATCAGCGCGAACGGCGACAGGGTGCCGGCGTGGCCGCCCGCGCCGGCGGCGACCGGGATCAGGCCGTCTGCGCCCTTCTCGATCGCCTTGCGAGCGAAGCGGTCGGTGATGACGTCATGCAGGGTGATGCCGCCGTACGAGTGAATCGCCTGATTGACGTCCTCGCGGGCGCCCAGCGAAGTGATGACCAGCGGGACCTTGTATTTCACGCACATGGCGATGTCGTCTTCGAGACGGTTGTTCGTCTTGTGAACGATCTGGTTCACCGCGAACGGCGCCGACGGCATGTCGGGGTTGGCCTTGTCCCAGGCCGCCAGTTCCTCGGTGATCCGGGCCAGCCATTCGTCCAGCTGCGAGAGCGGGCGCGCGTTCAGCGACGGGAACGACCCGACGATGCCCGCCTTGCACTGGGCGATCACCAAGTCCGGGTTGCTGATGATGAACAGCGGCGAGGCGATGACCGGAAGGCGCAGGCGGTCGCGCAGGATCGGCGGCAGGGCCATAGAGAAGCTCCCTTTTGGAGGTCGGCTTGAGACGCCGAATATCTGATCAGCGATCAGCTTAAACAAGTGTTTGGCCCAGACGCAAGGCTTGACGGCCGTAGCGGCAGGGGCGCATCACGATCAAAAATACAAGAATGCTGCAGTGCAGGAGAGAGACGCTTTGACCGAGGCGATGACGCCCCTGGCCGAGGACTTCGGCGCCCAAGGCGACGCGGCGACCCGCGCGCGCTGGATGGCCCTGGTCGAGAAGACCCTCAAAGGTCAAAGCTTCGACGACGCGCTCACCGTCACGACACCAGACGGCCTGACGATCCAGCCGCTCTACACGGCGGAAGACGGCGTCGCCGTGGCGCGCGACCTGCGCGCCCGCGACACCGACCGCCCCTGGGACCTGCGGATGCGCGCGGCCCATCCTGTTCCGACGCGCGCGGCCAAGGACGTGCTCACCGACCTCGAAGGCGGGGCGGCCTCGGTGCTGCTGCAGATCGATCCGACCGGCGCGAACGGCGTCGCGGTCGGCTCGGCCGATGATCTTGGCAAGGCCCTTTCGGGCGTGTTGCTGGACCTCGCGCCCGTCGCGCTCGACGCAGGCTTCCTGGGTCCCAAGGCCGCCGACTGGCTGGGCGCGCTGGCCAAGGCCGCGCCCAACGCCCCCCTCGCCTTTCATCTCGATCCGCTGACCGCCTTCGCCCAGACCGGCGCCAGCCCTGGCCCGATCGAGAGCCATGTCTTCAACGCCGCGACGGTGGCCACGCGGCTCTCGGCCACCTACGCCAGGGCCAGCCTGTTCCTGGCCACGGGCCGCGCCGCGCATGAGGCGGGCGGCTCCAATGTCGAGGAACTGGCCCTGATGACGGCCAGCGCTCTCGCCTATGCCAAGGCTCTGGTCCGCTCGGGCCTGACGATCGAGGAGGCGTTCGGCCGTATCGTCCTGGGCGTCAGCCTGGACGGCGAGTACTTCACCGGCGTCGCCAAGGTGCGCGCCGCCAAGGCCCTCTGGGCGCGGCTCACAGAATCCTGCGGCGTCACTGTCGCCCCGACCATCGAGGCGCGCTCCTCGCGGCGTATGCTGGCCAAGGCCGACGCCTGGACGAACCTCTTGCGCCTGACCTCGGCCGGGTTCGCCGGCGCGGTCGGGGGCGCGGACGCCATCGTGCTGGACGCCTTCACCGACGCCATCGGCCTGCCCACCGCCTTCGCCCGCCGCCAGGCCCGCAACACCCAGTTGGTCCTGATGGAAGAGAGCCACCTGGGCCGCGTCGCCGATCCGGCCGGCGGGGCCTGGTACCTCGACAGCCTGACCGACCAGCTGGCCCGCGCCGCCTGGGCGTCGTTCCAGGCCATCGAAGGCGCCGGCGGTGTCATCAAGGCCCTGGAGGCCGGCCTCATCGCTGACGCCGTCGCCAAGAGCCGCACGGTCCAGGAGGCCGCCTACGCCGACAAGAGCCGCAAGATCCTGGGCGTCACCGTCTTCCCCAACGCCGACGACAAGACCCCGGAGGTCGAGACACCCGACCCGTCCGCCTTCGCCGTCCAAGGTCCTGACGTCCGCCTGCCCGGACCGGACAGCCATTGCCCGGCCCTGACGCCGGTTCGCTTCGCCGCCGCCTTCGAGGGAGCCTGAGCTCATGAGCAAGTTCCCCGATTTCACGACGATCGACTTCGCCGAAGTCCCCGCCCCGGCCGCGCCCCAAGGCGAGGCCTGGAACACGCCCGAGGGCGTCGCCGTGGCTCCGGCCTTCGATGCGAGCGACGTTGCGGGCCTCGACTTCACCGGCGGCTTCCCGGGCGTGGCGCCGTTCGTGCGCGGCCCCTATCCGACCATGTACGTGACCAACCCGTGGACGGTGCGTCAGTACGCGGGCTTCTCGACCGCCGAGGACTCCAACGCCTTCTATCGCCGCAACCTAGCGGCCGGTCAGATGGGCCTCTCGGTGGCCTTCGACCTGGCCACTCACCGCGGCTATGACAGCGACCACGAGCGGGTGAAGGGCGACGTCGGCATGGCGGGCGTGGCCATCGACTCGATCCTGGACATGCGCACCCTCTTCTCGGGCATCCCGCTCGACAAGATGAGCGTGTCGATGACCATGAACGGCGCGGTGCTGCCGATCCTGGCGCTCTACATCGTCGCGGCCGAGGAGCAGGGCGTCTCGCCCGACAAGCTCTCGGGGACGATCCAGAACGACATCCTCAAAGAGTTCATGGTGCGGAACACCTACATCTATCCGCCCGCGCCCTCGATGCGGATCATCTCGGACATCTTCGCCTTCACCTCGGCGAATATGCCCAAGTTCAACTCGATCTCGATCAGCGGCTACCACATGCAGGAGGCCGGAGCGACGGCCGACCTGGAGCTGGCCTACACCCTGGCCGACGGCGTCGAATACGCCCGCGCCGGTGTCGCGGCCGGCATGAGCATCGACCAGTTCGCGCCACGCCTGTCGTTCTTCTGGGCGATCGGCATGAACTACTTCATGGAAGTGGCGAAGATGCGCGCGGCCCGCCTGCTCTGGGCCCGCCTGATGAAGCGCGAGTTCGATCCCAAAGACGACCGCTCGCTGTCCCTGCGCACTCACAGCCAGACCTCGGGCTGGTCGCTGGCGGCCCAGGACGTGTTCAACAACGTCGCCCGCACCTGCGTCGAGGCTATGGCCGCCGTGAACGGCCAGACCCAGAGCCTGCACACCAACAGCCTGGACGAGGCCCTGGCCCTGCCGACCGACTTCTCGGCCCGGATCAGCCGCAACACCCAGCTCTTCCTGCAGATGGAAAGTGGCACGACCCGCGTCGCCGACCCGTGGGGCGGCAGCTACTATGTCGAGCGCCTGACCTACGAGCTGGCCCAGAAGGCCCTGGCCCACATCGAGGAGGTCGAGGCGCTGGGCGGCATGGCCAAGGCCATCGAGCAGGGCCTGCCGAAGCTCCGCATCGAGGAAGCCGCCGCCCGCACCCAGGCCCGCATCGACAGCGGCAAGCAGAGCGTCGTGGGCGTCAACCGCTACAAGCCCGAGGTCGCCGACGACATCCCGGTGCTGAAGGTCGACAACGGCGCGGTCCGCGCGCAACAGCTGGAGAAGCTGGCCCGCCTGAAGGCCGAGCGCGATCCGGCCGCCACCGAGGCCGCCCTGAAGGCTCTGGAAGACGGCGCGCGGGGCGATGGCAACCTGCTGGCTCTGGCCGTCGACGCCGCCCGCGCCAAGGCCACCGTGGGCGAGATCAGCTACGCCCTGGAGAAGGTGTTCGGCCGTCACCGCGCCGAGATCAAGTCGATCCAGGGGGTCTATATGAAGGAGGCCGGCAACGATCCCACCGCCGCGCGCGCCAAGGCCATGGTCGAGGCGTTCGAGCAGGCCGACGGTCGCCGTCCCCGCATCCTGATCGCCAAGATGGGCCAAGATGGTCATGACCGCGGCCAGAAGGTGATCGCCACCGCCTTCGCCGATCTCGGCTTCGACGTCGACATCGGCCCTCTGTTCCAGACCCCCGCCGAGGCCGCCCGCCAAGCGGTGGAGAACGACGTCCACGTCGTGGGCGCCAGCTCTCTAGCCGCCGGTCACCTGACCCTAGCCCCGGAGCTGAAGGCCGAGCTGGCCAAGCAGGGCCGCGACGACGTCCTGATGGTCGTGGGCGGCGTGATCCCGCCGCAGGACTTCCAGGCCCTGCGCGACGCGGGCGCTGCGGCGATCTTCCCGCCGGGGACGGTCATCGCCGAAGCGGCCATCGAGCTGCTGGAGCAATTGAACCGGCAGCTGGGCTACACCCAGTCCTAGGCGGCCTTCCGACGAAACAGCCCGCGCTTCTTCTGGGAGCGCTCGGCCGCGATCTCGTCGGGCAGGCCGTGGCGGGCCTCGATGTCCTTCTGTAGCGCCTTGGCCGCCATCAGGTGGCCAGGGAACAGCATGTCGACCACCGAGCCGGCGAACGGCACGGCGTCGGTCGCGGTGTCGGCCAGAACATAGGCCAGCATTCTGGCGACCGTCGCGATAGACGCGCCGGCGCTTATGGCGTTGAAAATCAGCAAGGCGCCTGCCCCGACGCTGTAGAGCGGGCCGACGCCAGGCACCCACGACAGCACGCCGTCAAGGCCCAGTCCGAAAGGCCCGAGCCCTATCAGACGGTCCGACAGCCCCTTGATGCTTTCGGCCGACCGCCAGGCGCGATGGGCCTTGGCGCGGCGATCTGTGTGACGGTCGGAATAGTCGGCGGAGACAGAGATGTCGTCGGTCATGCTGTGCTCAACGCTCCGTCCCTGTTGTCGTTACCGTCAGCCCAGGAAGACGACCCGTCGCTTCTCCTTGCCGGCCTGGATACGGGCCAGCAGGTCACGGTACTCTTGCGTCGCCTGGACCTCCTTGCGGGTCCCTTCGAAATAGATCGTGTCGTCCATGTGGTTGGTCAACAGGTCGGCCGACCACTTGTGGCCGGTGAACAGGACGTCGGCCGCCTTGCCGGCCACGGGAATGGAGCCGGCGACGGTGTCGATCAGGATGATGGCGCAGATCTGGATGATGACCATCGGCGCGGCCCGCGCCCGCACGGCGTCCAGCACGATCAGGCCGCCCGCGCCCAGGCTGTAGAGCTCGCCCGCCCCCGGAATCCAGGTCAGCAGGCCATCAAGGCCCACGCCAAAGGGGCCCACCCCCACGACATTGTCGGAGAGCTTTTTCACCCGCTCCACATTGGCGCGGATGTTGTGCAGCTCGACGTGCGATTTCGCGAAGATCACCAAGGGGCTCCGGGACGCGGTAAACGTGGGCAATCTGCCTGAAGCACGGCCCCGCAGGAAGTGGCGGCGGGCCAGATTCCCGCCCTGAGCGAACAGCGTGATCGAAAGTCTCGCGTACGGAGGGAGCCCCTCGCGAAAGACGAGGTTTGCGCCTAAGTTAACGACACGGTCCGCCAGGATTCTCGGATGCTGATCACGACTACGCCATTCATCGAAGGCCGCCCCGTGCAGGAGTACAAGGGCGCGATCTACGCCCAGTCGATCCTGGGCGCGAATGTCGTTCTCGACCTCTTGGCGGCGATCCGCGACTTTATCGGCGGCCATTCCAAGTCGTACGAACGCGTCCTGGCCCGCGCCCGCGAGGACGCGATGAAGAACCTCATCAAGGAAGCCGAGAAGCTGGGGGCCAACGCCATCCTGGCGGTCGACCTCGACTACAATACTGTCGGCCCGCAGGGCTCGATGATGATGGTGTCGGTTTCCGGGACCGCCGTCGTCCTCTAGGCGCGGGAGGTTTAAGTGTACGCTGTCAAACTACCGAAACGTGCTCTAGATAGTTTACTTTATAGCCTTCTGGGTAACACAAACGGCTCTGTCTAAGTCAGACAGACAGCCTGTGAGCGTTTTCGATGAGTACGAAAATGCGATCGAGAAACACTCTGACTTTCAAACAGAGCCCTTTCCGATCTGATTGGCTCAGAGGCCGATCGTGAGGACCGCCCATCATCTCTCTATTGGCCCTATCTGGGGCGCACATGACCTACAGGCGCAGCCCCTCGGTGGGTTGCTGACGCAGCGACCACAAGTCCGTGCGCCCCGGTCGGTTCCGGCACGAGCCTTCAATCTGGCCTTGGGAGAACGCTAAACTCTAGCGCCCCTCCGCCAGTCCACAAACCGCGCCAACCCTTCAGCGAGCTTGACCTTGGGCTTGTAGCCGCAGAGGGCGTGCAGTTTGTCGATATTGGCATAGGTGGCGGTGACGTCGCCCGGCTGCATAGGACGGAAGACCTTGTTGGCTTCGATCCCCAGCGCCGCTTCCAGCGTGTTGATCATGTCCATCAGGCCGACGGGGTCGTTGTCGCCGATGTTGTAGACCTCGTGCCCGCCCTTGGCCGGCGGGTTATCGAGGACGCCCAGGATGCCGTCGACGATGTCGTCGATATAGGTGAAGTCGCGGGCCATCTTGCCCTCGCCATAGACCTCGATCGTCTCGCCCTTCAGCATCTTCTCGGTGAAACTGAAATAGGCCATATCCGGCCGCCCCCACGGGCCATAGACCGTGAAGAACCGCAGGCCCGATTGCGGGAAGCCGTAGAGCTTGGCGTAGCTCTGGCTAAGCAACTCGCACGAGCGCTTGGTGGCGGCGTAGAGCGACACCGGGCTCTCAGCCGGATCACTCTCCTTGAAGCCCTCGCCATTCAGCGGGCGGTCGCCATAGACGCTGGACGAGCTGGCGTAGACGAGGTGCTCGACGCCGGCGTGGCGGCAGGCTTCCAGCACCGAGAGATGGCCGGCCAGGTTGCTGCGCTCATAGGCGAACGGGTTCTCGATCGAGTAGCGAACGCCGGCCTGGGCGGCCAGGTGGATCACCTTCTGGGCGCCGGAGGCCTTCACTAGGTCGGCCAAGGCCTCATGGTCGGCGATGTCCATACGGAGCATCGTAAAGCCGTCGCGGCCGTCCAGGCGCGCCGCGCGGGCCTCCTTGAGGGCCGGGTCGTAGTAGGCGTTGAAGACATCGACGCCGATCACGGTCTCGCCGCGGTCGAGCAGGCGCTCGGCCACGTGGTAGCCCACGAAGCCGGCCGCGCCCGTGACGATGATGGGCGCCTTGCTCATGCTCAGCCGCGCCCGATGGAGGCGTAGGTAAAGCCGTGGCGCTCCATCTCGGCGGGCTTGTAGACGTTGCGCAGGTCGACCACGACCGGGGTCTTGAGCAGGCTCTTGACGCGATCAAGGTCGAGCGCGCGGAACTGGTCCCACTCGGTCAGGATCACCAGAGCGTCGGCGCCCTCGGCGACGTCATAGGCGCCCGACTTGAACTCGACGCCGGCCAGCATGTGCGCGGCTTCCTTGGCGCCTTCGGGGTCGAAGGCCTGGACCTTGGCGCCCATGGCCTGCAGGGCCGGCAGGATGTCGAGGCTGGGCGCGTCGCGCATATCGTCGGTGTTGGGCTTGAAGGTCACGCCCAGCACGCCGATGGTCTTGCCGCTGAGGTCGCGGGTTCCCATGGCCTCGGCGACCTTCTCGGCCATGGCCTTCTTGCGGGCGGTGTTGACCTCGACCGTGGTCTCGATCAGCCGGGTCGGCGCGCCGTACTGCTGGGCCGTCTTCACGAGGGCGATCGTGTCCTTCGGGAAGCAGCTGCCGCCATAGCCGGGGCCGGCGTTCAGGAACTTAGCCCCGATCCGCTTGTCCAGGCCAATGCCCTTGGCCACCGACTGGACGTCGGCGCCGACCTTCTCGCAGAGGTCGGCCATCTCGTTGATGAAGGTGATCTTCATCGCCAGGAACGCGTTGGCCGCGTACTTGATCAGCTCGCTGGTGCGGCGGCCGGTGAAGACGATCGGCGTCTCGTTCAGGCTCAGCGGCCGGTAGAGGTCGCGCATCACCGCCTGGGCGCGCTCATCGTCGGTGCCGACCACCACGCGGTCGGGGCGCTTGAAGTCCTCGATCGCCGCGCCTTCGCGCAGGAACTCCGGGTTGGAGACCACGGCGAACTGGGCGTTCGGATTGGTCTTCCTGATAATCGCCTCGACCTCGTCGCCGGTGCCGACCGGCACGGTCGACTTGGTGACCACCACGGTGAAACCGTCGATCAGGCCGGCAATCTCTTCGGCCGCCGCATAGACGTACGACAGGTCCGCATGGCCATCGCCGCGACGGGTCGGCGTGCCCACGGCGATGAACACCGCATCGGCGTCCTTGATCGCCTGGGCGCCCTCGAGCGTAAAGAACAGCCGGCCTTCACGAACGTTGCGGGCGACCAGGTCATCCAGGCCCGGCTCGAAGATCGGAATCTCGCCGCGCTCCAGGCGCTCGATCTTGCTCGGATCCTTGTCGATGCACGTCACCACGTGACCAAAGTCGGCGAAGCACGCCCCAGACACCAGGCCCACATAACCCGTGCCAATCATCGCTACGCGCATATTTTCCCTATCGCCTTCGCCGCTCAATCAAGCTGGGCCTACAGATTGAACACAAGACCAGCATCGTGCAGCCTGTATAGCCCAGGGCATGACTACTCGCTTGAAATGACGCCGTCACGAATGGTGTTGGCCATAGGCGCCGCTATGCGGGTGCTCGCGACTGCGAACAATGCCGGTCACAACGCCCCGCTGCCAGGGGGGCGCCCCGCCAGAGAGAAGTTATGGGTCCTGATGTGACCCCCATTTCTCATCCAGCTAGAACGAGAGTCCTAGGTTGATTTGAGCCTTGCCCTCGACCTTGGAGCAGGTCGGGCCGGGCTTCCTCGCCGGGCGATGATAGCGTCAAGTTCGCGGGCCACCCGAGCGCCCGATAGCAAGGCGTCTGCCACCCGCGCCCGGCAGCGTGCGCTTGAGCCTGGCGTTCTCGTCCTCCAAGCGAAGCCGCCCGCCGATGCCTGAGATCTCGGAGCAGCGCCGGAAGCTGACGACGCTCGCCCCCTATCGCGCTCGTGCCAAGTTTCGCGGTGAACGCCGCACTGGACGCCCAAAGGAGACCTCAAAGGCGAAGCGCGATTTGCTGGTTGCAGGCCCGCGAACGCTCCTGTATCGAACCCCCTCCCCCGCCGACGTGATTTGCGTCGACACCCGGATGGCCCGGTGGCGGAGTGGTGACGCAGCGGACTGCAAATCCGTGCACGCCGGTTCGATTCCGGCCCGGGCCTCCATCATTATTGCAATCACTTAGCGACATCGTCGATCGGCCAGAGTCGACCTCAAAGTCCTGAGTATGCAGCCACGACGCTGCTCCAGAAACCCGGGCCGCCGCCAAAGCCGCGCCGGCGGCCGTCAGGGTGGGTGCAACAGCAAATACGATATCAGGGCGAAGCCGGCGCGCCACTCCGATCGCTGCGGGCGTAGCGCTCAAACCAAATGACGCCAAGTGAGCGACACGACGAAGACCGCCGGGTCGGCGCGGGACATAAAGGGGCTACGGTGGACCGTCACGCCGTTGAGGCGCCTCTCGTGACCCAGTCGCTCCGGAATAGCCCGCTCCCATTTCCCAAGCTGGATAGTCGGGCGGGCCGGTCACAACCTCGACCGAATGGCCGCGTCGCAGCAAATCCTCGGCCAATTCCGTTGTGTACTTGGCGCAGCCGACCAGTTCAGGCGCGTAGTTCAATCCCACGATCAGAACGCGCAAAGGCTCTCCTAACTTATCGCGCGCGCCTTCGACTTTCGTGACTGTTGTTTATTCGCCCAAGACCGGAACCGCTTTCATCCCCGCCCAATCCCGGTATGGAAAATTCCTGCGGCCCTCATCTCGGCGGGCTTGTAGACGTTGCGCAGGTCGACCACGACCGGGGTCTTGAGCAGGCTCTTGAGGCGATCAAGGTCGAGCGCGCGGAACTGGTCCCACTCGGTCAGGATCACCAGGGCGTCGGCGCCCTCGGCGGCGTCATAGGCGCCCGCCTTGAACTCGACGCCGGCCAGCATGTGCGCGGCTTCCTTGGCGCCTTCGGGATCGAAGGCCTGGACCTTGGCGCCCATGGCCTGCAGGGCCGGCAGGATGTCGAGGCTGGGCGCGTCGCGCATATCGTCGGTGTTGGGCTTGAAGGTCACGCCCAGCACGCCGATGGTCTTGCCGCTGAGGTCGCGGGTTCCCATGGCCTCGGCGACCTTCTCGGCCATGGCCTTCTTGCGGGCGGTGTTGACCTCGACCGTGGTCTCGATCAGCCGGGTCGGCGCGCCGTACTGCTGGGCCGTCTTCACGAGGGCGATCGTGTCCTTCGGGAAGCAGCTGCCGCCATAGCCGGGGCCGGCGTTCAGGAACTTAGCCCCGATCCGCTTGTCCAGGCCAATGCCCTTGGCCACCGACTGGACGTCGGCGCCGACCTTCTCGCAGAGGTCGGCCATCTCGTTGATGAAGGTGATCTTCATCGCCAGGAACGCGTTGGCCGCGTACTTGATCAGCTCGCTGGTGCGGCGGCCGGTGAAGACGATCGGCGTCTCGTTCAGGCTCAGCGGCCGGTAGAGGTCGCGCATCACCGCCTGGGCGCGCTCATCGTCGGTGCCGACCACCACGCGGTCGGGGCGCTTGAAGTCCTCGATCGCCGCGCCTTCGCGCAGGAACTCCGGGTTGGAGACCACGGCGAACTGGGCGTTCGGATTGGTCTTCCTGATAATCGCCTCGACCTCGTCGCCGGTGCCGACCGGCACGGTCGACTTGGTGACCACCACGGTGAAACCGTCGATCAGGCCGGCAATCTCTTCGGCCGCCGCATAGACGTACGACAGGTCCGCATGGCCATCGCCGCGACGGGTCGGCGTGCCCACGGCGATGAACACCGCATCGGCGTCCTTGATCGCCTGGGCGCCCTCGAGCGTAAAGAACAGCCGGCCTTCACGAACGTTGCGGGCGACCAGGTCATCCAGGCCCGGCTCGAAGATCGGAATCTCGCCGCGCTCCAGGCGCTCGATCTTGCTCGGATCCTTGTCGATGCACGTCACCACGTGACCAAAGTCGGCGAAGCACGCCCCAGACAC